>NZ_CP010407.1:4530000-5730000 GCF_000830005.1 Streptomyces vietnamensis
CCCCGAAATGCATTTAGGTGCAGCGTCGTGTGTTTCTTGCCGGAGGTAGAGCACTGGATAGGCGATGGGCCCTACCGGGTTACTGACCTTAGCCAAACTCCGAATGCCGGTAAGTGAGAGCACGGCAGTGAGACTGTGGGGGATAAGCTCCATGGTCGAGAGGGAAACAGCCCAGAGCATCGACTAAGGCCCCTAAGCGTACGCTAAGTGGGAAAGGATGTGGAGTCGCAGAGACAACCAGGAGGTTGGCTTAGAAGCAGCCACCCTTGAAAGAGTGCGTAATAGCTCACTGGTCAAGTGATTCCGCGCCGACAATGTAGCGGGGCTCAAGCGTACCGCCGAAGTCGTGTCATTGCAGCAAAAGCCCCAACGGGTGCTGTGATGGGTAGGGGAGCGTCGTGTGCCGGGTGAAGCAGCCGCGGAAGCGAGTTGTGGACGGTTCACGAGTGAGAATGCAGGCATGAGTAGCGATACACACGTGAGAAACGTGTGCGCCGATTGACTAAGGGTTCCTGGGTCAAGCTGATCTGCCCAGGGTAAGTCGGGACCTAAGGCGAGGCCGACAGGCGTAGTCGATGGACAACCGGTTGATATTCCGGTACCCGCTTTGAAACGCCCAATATCGAATCAGGCGATGCTAAGTCCGTGAAGCCGCCCCGGAGCCTTCGGGCAAAGGGGAGTGGTGGAGCCGACGAACCAGACTTGTAGTAGGTAAGCGATGGGGTGACGCAGGAAGGTAGTCCAGCCCGGGCGGTGGTTGTCCCGGGGTAAGGGTGTAGGGCGTCACGTAGGCAAATCCGCGTGACACATAGCCTGAGACCTGATGCCGAGCCGATTGTGGTGAAGTGGATGATCCTATGCTGTCGAGAAAAGCCTCTAGCGAGTTTCATGGCGGCCCGTACCCTAAACCGACTCAGGTGGTCAGGTAGAGAATACCGAGGCGTTCGGGTGAACTATGGTTAAGGAACTCGGCAAAATGCCCCCGTAACTTCGGGAGAAGGGGGGCCACGCCTGGTGATGAGTCTTGCACTCTGAGCTGGGGGTGGCCGCAGAGACCAGCGAGAAGCGACTGTTTACTAAAAACACAGGTCCGTGCGAAGCCGTAAGGCGATGTATACGGACTGACGCCTGCCCGGTGCTGGAACGTTAAGGGGACCGGTTAGCTTGGTTTCGACCAGGCGAAGCTGAGAACTTAAGCGCCAGTAAACGGCGGTGGTAACTATAACCATCCTAAGGTAGCGAAATTCCTTGTCGGGTAAGTTCCGACCTGCACGAATGGCGTAACGACTTCTCGACTGTCTCAACCATAGGCCCGGTGAAATTGCACTACGAGTAAAGATGCTCGTTTCGCGCAGCAGGACGGAAAGACCCCGGGACCTTTACTACAGTTTGATATTGGTGTTCGGTTCGGCTTGTGTAGGATAGGTGGGAGACCGTGAAGCAGCCACGCCAGTGGTTGTGGAGTCGCCGTTGAAATACCACTCTGGTCGTGCTGGATGTCTAACCTCGGTCCGTGATCCGGATCAGGGACAGTGTCTGATGGGTAGTTTAACTGGGGCGGTTGCCTCCCAAAGGGTAACGGAGGCGCCCAAAGGTTCCCTCAGCCTGGTTGGCAATCAGGTGTTGAGTGTAAGTGCACAAGGGAGCTTGACTGTGAGACCGACGGGTCGAGCAGGGACGAAAGTCGGGACTAGTGATCCGGCGGTGGCTTGTGGAAGCGCCGTCGCTCAACGGATAAAAGGTACCCCGGGGATAACAGGCTGATCTTCCCCAAGAGTCCATATCGACGGGATGGTTTGGCACCTCGATGTCGGCTCGTCGCATCCTGGGGCTGGAGTCGGTCCCAAGGGTTGGGCTGTTCGCCCATTAAAGCGGTACGCGAGCTGGGTTTAGAACGTCGTGAGACAGTTCGGTCCCTATCCGCTGTGCGCGTAGGAATATTGAGAAGGGCTGTCCCTAGTACGAGAGGACCGGGACGGACGAACCTCTGGTGTGCCAGTTGTCCTGCCAAGGGCATGGCTGGTTGGCTACGTTCGGGAGGGATAACCGCTGAAAGCATCTAAGCGGGAAGCCTGCTTCGAGATGAGTGTTCCCACCTCCTTGAGAGGGTAAGGCTCCCAGTAGACGACTGGGTTGATAGGCCGGATGTGGAAGCCCCGTAAGGGGTGGAGCTGACCGGTACTAATAGGCCGAGGGCTTGTCCTCAGTTGCTCGCGTCCACTGTGTTAGTTCTGAAGCAACGAACACGCCCCCCTTTGGGTGGTGCGGCGGTTCGTAACTTCATAGTGTTTCGGTGGTCATAGCGTTAGGGAAACGCCCGGTTACATTCCGAACCCGGAAGCTAAGCCTTTCAGCGCCGATGGTACTGCAGGGGGGACCCTGTGGGAGAGTAGGACGCCGCCGAACAATCATTGTGGGAAAGCCCCGCACCTCATGGTGCGGGGCTTTTCTGCGTTTACGGCACCGAGCAGGCCGGCGAGGTCTGTCAGGGCCGGCGCCGAGGCCCGCCGGCAGCTCGCCGGGGTGGGAATCGGGACCCGAAACATCTGGTAGAGTCGTAGACGCAGCAAGGGACCGGAGCGCAAGCGAAGGAACCTGAAAGCACCGAGGAAATCGGAACCGCGAGGATCTGATAGAGTCGGAAACGCCGGAAGGGCCCGGAGCGAAAGCGAAAGGGACCGGAAAGCACCGAGGAAATCGGATCGGAAAGATCTGATAGAGTCGGAAACGAAGGAAGCGCCCGGAGGGCCCGGAAACGGGACCGAAGGAAGCGTCCGCACCTTGAGAACTCAACAGCGTGCCAAAAATCAACGCCAGATTAGTTGATACCCCGTCCATCTCCGGATGGTCGAGGTTCCTTTGAAAAGTCCTGTCGGCCCTCGTGGCGGGCAGGCGACATACACAGCGAGGACGCTGTGGACGGTCGGCCACATTCCGGCATGACCGTCCCGCTCAACGCGAGTGTGCCACCGGATCACCGGTGAACATTCACGGAGAGTTTGATCCTGGCTCAGGACGAACGCTGGCGGCGTGCTTAACACATGCAAGTCGAACGATGAAGCCCCTCGGGGTGGATTAGTGGCGAACGGGTGAGTAACACGTGGGCAATCTGCCCTTCACTCTGGGACAAGCCCTGGAAACGGGGTCTAATACCGGATACGACCCGGGAAGGCATCTTCCCGGGTGGAAAGCTCCGGCGGTGAAGGATGAGCCCGCGGCCTATCAGCTTGTTGGCGGGGTAACGGCCCACCAAGGCGACGACGGGTAGCCGGCCTGAGAGGGCGACCGGCCACACTGGGACTGAGACACGGCCCAGACTCCTACGGGAGGCAGCAGTGGGGAATATTGCACAATGGGCGCAAGCCTGATGCAGCGACGCCGCGTGAGGGATGACGGCCTTCGGGTTGTAAACCTCTTTCAGCAGGGAAGAAGCGCAAGTGACGGTACCTGCAGAAGAAGCGCCGGCTAACTACGTGCCAGCAGCCGCGGTAATACGTAGGGCGCAAGCGTTGTCCGGAATTATTGGGCGTAAAGAGCTCGTAGGCGGCTTGTCACGTCGGGTGTGAAAGCCCGGGGCTTAACCCCGGGTCTGCATCCGATACGGGCAGGCTAGAGTGTGGTAGGGGAGATCGGAATTCCTGGTGTAGCGGTGAAATGCGCAGATATCAGGAGGAACACCGGTGGCGAAGGCGGATCTCTGGGCCATTACTGACGCTGAGGAGCGAAAGCGTGGGGAGCGAACAGGATTAGATACCCTGGTAGTCCACGCCGTAAACGTTGGGAACTAGGTGTTGGCGACATTCCACGTCGTCGGTGCCGCAGCTAACGCATTAAGTTCCCCGCCTGGGGAGTACGGCCGCAAGGCTAAAACTCAAAGGAATTGACGGGGGCCCGCACAAGCAGCGGAGCATGTGGCTTAATTCGACGCAACGCGAAGAACCTTACCAAGGCTTGACATATACCGGAAAGCATTAGAGATAGTGCCCCCCTTGTGGTCGGTATACAGGTGGTGCATGGCTGTCGTCAGCTCGTGTCGTGAGATGTTGGGTTAAGTCCCGCAACGAGCGCAACCCTTGTCCTGTGTTGCCAGCATGCCCTTCGGGGTGATGGGGACTCACAGGAGACCGCCGGGGTCAACTCGGAGGAAGGTGGGGACGACGTCAAGTCATCATGCCCCTTATGTCTTGGGCTGCACACGTGCTACAATGGCCGGTACAAAGAGCTGCGATGCCGTGAGGCGGAGCGAATCTCAAAAAGCCGGTCTCAGTTCGGATTGGGGTCTGCAACTCGACCCCATGAAGTCGGAGTTGCTAGTAATCGCAGATCAGCATTGCTGCGGTGAATACGTTCCCGGGCCTTGTACACACCGCCCGTCACGTCACGAAAGTCGGTAACACCCGAAGCCGGTGGCCCAACCCCTTGTGGGAGGGAGCTGTCGAAGGTGGGACTGGCGATTGGGACGAAGTCGTAACAAGGTAGCCGTACCGGAAGGTGCGGCTGGATCACCTCCTTTCTAAGGAGCACAGCACCGGATGCGAGCGAACGTCTCGCACGGTCAGCTCATGGGTGGAACGTTGATTAGTTGGCACGATCACGAGGATCACCTCACCAGTACTGCTTCGGCGTGGAACGTGAGGATGATGCGAGGGATCGTGCCTGGCACGTTGTTGGGTGTCTGAGGGTACGGCCGTATGGTCATGCCTTCGAGGATGCCGGCCCCAGTAAAACCCCGCTCCGGCAGGGTGTGATGGGTGGCTGGTCGTTGTTTGAGAACTACACAGTGGACGCGAGCATCTGTGGCCAAGTTTTTAAGGGCGCACGGTGGATGCCTTGGCACCAGGAACCGATGAAGGACGTGGGAGGCCACGATAGTCCCCGGGGAGCCGTCAACCAGGCTTTGATCCGGGGGTTTCCGAATGGGGAAACCCGGCAGTCGTCATGGGCTGTCACCCATGCCTGAACACATAGGGCATGTGGAGGGAACGAGGGGAAGTGAAACATCTCAGTACCCTCAGGAAGAGAAAACAACCGTGATTCCGGGAGTAGTGGCGAGCGAAACCGGATGAGGCCAAACCGCAGGCGTGTGAGACCCGGCAGGGGTTGCGCATGCGGGGTTGTGGGATCTCTCTTCTGTCGTCTGCCGGCGACAGGACGAGTCAGAAACCGTATGGATAGGCGAAGGACATGCGAAAGGTCCGGCGTAGAGGGTAAGACCCCCGTAGCCGAAATCTGTACGGCTCGTTGGAGAGACACCCAAGTAGCACGGGGCCCGAGAAATCCCGTGTGAATCCGGCGGGACCACCCGCTAAGCCTAAATATTCCCTGGTGACCGATAGCGGATAGTACCGTGAGGGAATGGTGAAAAGTACCGCGGGAGCGGAGTGAAATAGTACCTGAAACCGTGTGCCTACAAGCCGTGGGAGCGTCGGGATGTGCTTGCACATCCTCGTGACTGCGTGCCTTTTGAAGAATGAGCCTGCGAGTTTGCGGTGTGTTGCGAGGTTAACCCGTGAGGGGAAGCCGTAGCGAAAGCGAGTCCGAACAGGGCGATCCAGTAGCACGCTCAAGACCCGAAGCGGAGTGATCTAGCCATGGGCAGGTTGAAGCGGAGGTAAGACTTCGTGGAGGACCGAACCCACCAGGGTTGAAAACCTGGGGGATGACCTGTGGTTAGGGGTGAAAGGCCAATCAAACTCCGTGATAGCTGGTTCTCCCCGAAATGCATTTAGGTGCAGCGTCGTGTGTTTCTTGCCGGAGGTAGAGCACTGGATAGGCGATGGGCCCTACCGGGTTACTGACCTTAGCCAAACTCCGAATGCCGGTAAGTGAGAGCACGGCAGTGAGACTGTGGGGGATAAGCTCCATGGTCGAGAGGGAAACAGCCCAGAGCATCGACTAAGGCCCCTAAGCGTACGCTAAGTGGGAAAGGATGTGGAGTCGCAGAGACAACCAGGAGGTTGGCTTAGAAGCAGCCACCCTTGAAAGAGTGCGTAATAGCTCACTGGTCAAGTGATTCCGCGCCGACAATGTAGCGGGGCTCAAGCGTACCGCCGAAGTCGTGTCATTGCAGCAAAAGCCCCAACGGGTGCTGTGATGGGTAGGGGAGCGTCGTGTGCCGGGTGAAGCAGCCGCGGAAGCGAGTTGTGGACGGTTCACGAGTGAGAATGCAGGCATGAGTAGCGATACACACGTGAGAAACGTGTGCGCCGATTGACTAAGGGTTCCTGGGTCAAGCTGATCTGCCCAGGGTAAGTCGGGACCTAAGGCGAGGCCGACAGGCGTAGTCGATGGACAACCGGTTGATATTCCGGTACCCGCTTTGAAACGCCCAATATCGAATCAGGCGATGCTAAGTCCGTGAAGCCGCCCCGGAGCCTTCGGGCAAAGGGGAGTGGTGGAGCCGACGAACCAGACTTGTAGTAGGTAAGCGATGGGGTGACGCAGGAAGGTAGTCCAGCCCGGGCGGTGGTTGTCCCGGGGTAAGGGTGTAGGGCGTCACGTAGGCAAATCCGCGTGACACATAGCCTGAGACCTGATGCCGAGCCGATTGTGGTGAAGTGGATGATCCTATGCTGTCGAGAAAAGCCTCTAGCGAGTTTCATGGCGGCCCGTACCCTAAACCGACTCAGGTGGTCAGGTAGAGAATACCGAGGCGTTCGGGTGAACTATGGTTAAGGAACTCGGCAAAATGCCCCCGTAACTTCGGGAGAAGGGGGGCCACGCCTGGTGATGAGTCTTGCACTCTGAGCTGGGGGTGGCCGCAGAGACCAGCGAGAAGCGACTGTTTACTAAAAACACAGGTCCGTGCGAAGCCGTAAGGCGATGTATACGGACTGACGCCTGCCCGGTGCTGGAACGTTAAGGGGACCGGTTAGCTTGGTTTCGACCAGGCGAAGCTGAGAACTTAAGCGCCAGTAAACGGCGGTGGTAACTATAACCATCCTAAGGTAGCGAAATTCCTTGTCGGGTAAGTTCCGACCTGCACGAATGGCGTAACGACTTCTCGACTGTCTCAACCATAGGCCCGGTGAAATTGCACTACGAGTAAAGATGCTCGTTTCGCGCAGCAGGACGGAAAGACCCCGGGACCTTTACTACAGTTTGATATTGGTGTTCGGTTCGGCTTGTGTAGGATAGGTGGGAGACCGTGAAGCAGCCACGCCAGTGGTTGTGGAGTCGCCGTTGAAATACCACTCTGGTCGTGCTGGATGTCTAACCTCGGTCCGTGATCCGGATCAGGGACAGTGTCTGATGGGTAGTTTAACTGGGGCGGTTGCCTCCCAAAGGGTAACGGAGGCGCCCAAAGGTTCCCTCAGCCTGGTTGGCAATCAGGTGTTGAGTGTAAGTGCACAAGGGAGCTTGACTGTGAGACCGACGGGTCGAGCAGGGACGAAAGTCGGGACTAGTGATCCGGCGGTGGCTTGTGGAAGCGCCGTCGCTCAACGGATAAAAGGTACCCCGGGGATAACAGGCTGATCTTCCCCAAGAGTCCATATCGACGGGATGGTTTGGCACCTCGATGTCGGCTCGTCGCATCCTGGGGCTGGAGTCGGTCCCAAGGGTTGGGCTGTTCGCCCATTAAAGCGGTACGCGAGCTGGGTTTAGAACGTCGTGAGACAGTTCGGTCCCTATCCGCTGTGCGCGTAGGAATATTGAGAAGGGCTGTCCCTAGTACGAGAGGACCGGGACGGACGAACCTCTGGTGTGCCAGTTGTCCTGCCAAGGGCATGGCTGGTTGGCTACGTTCGGGAGGGATAACCGCTGAAAGCATCTAAGCGGGAAGCCTGCTTCGAGATGAGTGTTCCCACCTCCTTGAGAGGGTAAGGCTCCCAGTAGACGACTGGGTTGATAGGCCGGATGTGGAAGCCCCGTGAGGGGTGGAGCTGACCGGTACTAATAGGCCGAGGGCTTGTCCTCAGTTGCTCGCGTCCACTGTGTTAGTTCTGAAGCAATGAACTCCCTTGCCGGTTGAGTTCAACTTCATAGTGTTTCGGTGGTCATAGCGTTAGGGAAACGCCCGGTTACATTCCGAACCCGGAAGCTAAGCCTTTCAGCGCCGATGGTACTGCAGGGGGGACCCTGTGGGAGAGTAGGACGCCGCCGAACAATTTTTAGCCTCAACCCCCGGACCTTGTCCGGGGGTTGAGGCATTTTTGCGTTCCGGCACCGGTCAGGAAAAGGCCTTGTCAGAGGGGTGCGGGGCTCGTCAGGATCGGCGGCATGGACTATTCGATACGTACCCTCCGCGCCGACGAGTGGGAGCAGGCCCGCGAGATCCGCTTGGCCGCCCTCCAGGACCCGATCGCGCACCTCGCCTTCCTCGACACGTACGAGGCGGCCGTCGAACGGCCCGACGCCTTCTGGAAGGACCGTGCGGAGGGCGCGTCCGAGAGCGGCGACGGGAGCGTGCTGCAGTTCGTGGCCGAGGCCCCGGACGGGAGCTGGGCGGGCACGATCACGCTGCTCGTGGAGCGGCCGTCGGACGAGGTGAAGTTCGGCGAGGCGGCGAAGGTCGACCAGACGCACATCGTCGGCGTGTACGTACGCCCCGAGGCGCGCGGGACCGGTGTGATCGACGCGCTGTTCCGGGCCGGCGTGGAGTGGTCCTGGACGGTGCCGGCGCCGGCGGTGGCGCGGGTCCGGCTGTACGTCCACGAGGAGAACGCGCGGGCTGCCTCGTTCTATCGGCGGTTCGGGTTCGTGGCGACCGGGGACGCGGTGGCGGTGCCGGGGGACGCCGGGGCCAGGGAGCTGGAGTACGAGTTGGTGCGGCCCTCGGTGGGTGCTGGTTCAGGCGCGGGAGCCTAGGCCCGGCAAGGGGCGCCGTCCCGTGTGCCCACCCGTCCCGCCCTGCGGGACGATTGCCCACACGGCATTGGGCCAGCGGGCCTTGGCCTGTTCCTCCGAGCGCATCAGGGCCAGGGTCGGGAGGCCCTGGGTGTGGCCTGTGGCCAGGAGGTCCGGGAGCTGGGGGAGCGGGGCCACCGCGGCGACGTCGTCGAGGACGAGGGTCAGTGGTGGGTCGAGCCGACCGTCGGATGACCGTGCGGCCATGCGGCGGCCGTGCTCGACCACGCTTGCGGCGAGGGCCGTGAGGAGCGGCATCGCGCCGGGGTGGGTGCGGGGATCCTCGATCGCCTCGCCCACCACGTAGAGCGTGCCCCCTTCGGCGAGGAAAGATGCCAGCGTCAGCGAATCCGTTCGATTCGGTACGCACGCCTCCCTGATGTGGATCGAGGAGAGCGAACTCAGCGCACGGGCCGTCAGTTCCTGTGCCTGCCGGCGGCTTTCCGGGTGCGCGGTGAGTGCCGACTCCAGGAGGCCCGCCAGGCCCGAGGCGGCCTTCGGGTGGCTGCGGAGGATCCGTACGGGCTCGTGGGCGCCCGCGCCCTGTGCCCAGCGGTGGACTTGTCGGAAGGGGCGGCCGTCGACGGCGGCGGCGTGCAGCCAGCAGCGCAGGAGCGTCTCCGCAGTGTCGGCGGTGGCCGCGTCGAGGCGGGAGTGCGGGCGTACGGGGGCGAGCAGGGCGACCGCGCGTTCCTGGGCCACCGCGGGGTCCTCGCAGTGCTCGGACGGTGACCAGTGGAGCCGGGCGGGGGTGTCGCAGAGGTGGCCGGGGTCGTGGACCAGGACCGGGCCGAGCTTGCCGCGCGCGTCCTTGGTCGAGGACCAGACGGCGGGGTCGGAGGTGACGACCAGGACCGGGCCCTCCGCGTCCAGGATCGCCTGCACGGCGGCCGGGCGGCGGGTCTCCGGGGGGCCGTAGACCGTGCGGGGGGTGGTTATGGGGGTGGCGGGGGGTGCCTCCGCCGGTGGGGTCGGTGTGGGGAGTGGTGCCGGGGCTGGGGTCGGTGCCGAGGCGTGCTCTTCCGTCGGGCGGCGCGGGGGCGGGGGAGCGGTGGGCTCCTTTCGTACCCCTGCGTCCTTCCGCGCCTCCGGGTCCTCCCGTACCTCCGTGTTCTTCCGTGCCGGAGTCGGGGCGTACGCGCCTGCCTTTCGGTTGGCGCGGACCGCGCGCCAGCGGGCCGTCGTGCCGAGGACGAAGACCGCGAGGACCATCAGGATCATCGCCTCGCCGATCAGCAGGCCCCAGAAGAGGCCGTACCCGGAGAGTGCCCCCGGCGGGGTGGTCGGCCAGGCCGCCGGGAGGTCCGTCGGGGCCGTCGCGAGGGCGCGCAGGGCCATCGGGGTCCGGGCGAAGGTGACGCCGGCCGGCCAGGCGCCGTGTGCGAGGAGGCCGGCCAGGCCGGTCGCCGTCCAGACGAGGACCGCGAGGCCGAGGATCAGGGCGAACAGACCGACGATGAAGCCGTCGGAGATGCCGCCCTGCCTCTTCTGCTCGGTCACGTCACGCCACCGTCGACTGCGAAGTGCCGTTCATCTGCTGCTCGATGAGGATCGCGCGCTGTTCGGTCTCCCACTCCAGTTCCGGGTCCGCGACGGAGGCTTCCGTCATGGCGCGGTCGGTGTAGACGAGGGGGCGTTCCTTCTCGGTGATGAGGTGTTTGACCACCTGCACGTTGCCGTTGACGTCCCAGACCGCGATGCCGGGGGTGAGGGTCGGGATGATCTCGACCGCCCAGCGGGGCAGGCCGAGGACCCGGCCCGTGTTGCGTGCCTCGTCGGCCTTCTGGGCGTAGATGGTGCGGGTGGAGGCCATCTTGAGGATGGCTGCCGCTTCTTTCGCCGCTGCTCCGTCCACGACGTCGGAGAGGTGGTGGACCACCGCCACGAAGCTCAGGCCGAGGCGGCGGCCGAACTTCAGGAGGCGCTGGAACAGCTGGGCCACGAAGGGGCTGTTGATGATGTGCCAGGCCTCCTCCACGAGGAAGATGCGCTTCTTCCGGTCGGGGCGGATCCAGGTGTGTTCCAGCCAGACGCCGACGATCGCCATGAGGATGGGCATGGCGATGGAGTTGCGGTCGATGTGGGACAGGTCGAAGACGATGAGGGGGGCGTCGAGGTCGATGCCGACCGTCGTCGGGCCGTCGAACATGCCGCGGAGGTCGCCGTCGACGAGGCGGTCGAGGACGAGGGCGACGTCCAGGCCCCAGGCCCGTACGTCGTCTATGTCGACGTTCATCGCCTCCGCCGATTCGGCCTCCGGGTGGCGGAGGCGCTCGACGATGTCGGTGAGGATCGGCTGCCGGTCGGTGGTGTGCTCGGTGACGTAGGCGTGGGCGACCTTGAGGGCGAAGCCGGAGCGCTCGTCGAGGCCGTGGCCCATCGCCACTTCGATGATGGTGCGGAGGAGGGCCAGCTGACCGGTGGTGGTGATGGAGGGGTCGAGGGGGTTGAGGCGGATGCCCGCGTCGTTGGCGACCATCGGGTCCAGGCGGATGGGGGTTATCCCCAGCTCCTGGGCGATGAGGTTCCATTCGCCGACGCCGTCCTCGCCCTGGGCGTCGAGGACGACGACCTGACGGTCGCGGAAGCGGAGCTGGCGGAGGACGTACGTCTTCTCCAGGGCCGACTTTCCGTTGCCGGATTCGCCGAGGACCAGCCAGTGGGGGGCGGGGAGCTGCTGCCCGTACAGCTGGAAGGGGTCGTAGATGTAGCCCTTGCCGCTGTAGACCTCGCGGCCGATGATGACGCCGGAGTCGCCGAGGCCGGGTGCGGCGGTCGGCAGGTAGACGGCCTGGGCCTGCCCGGTGGAGGTGCGGACGGGCAGGCGGGTCGTCTCCACCTTCCCGAAGAGGAAGGCGGTGAAGGCTTCGGTGAGGACGGACAGCGGATCTCGCATGGGTCTGTGCCCCTTCGGCCCTAGCGGCGGATGCCGGTCGCGAACGGCAAGGTGTTCACAAAGGCCCGGTGGTGCTCGCGGTCGCACCACTCCAGCTTCAGGTACGACTTGCCGGCGGAGGCCCTGATCGTGCGCTTGTCCCGGGCGAGGGCCTCGGGCGAACGCGACGACACCGTGATGTACCCGACGAGGTTCACTCCTGCCGCGCCGCTGGCGAGATCTTCACCCCGCTGGTCGAGCCGGCCGTGGGCGGCGATGTCGCGGGGGTCGACCGTACGGTTCATCTTGGCCTGGCGGGACGCCTCGGCCTCGTCGTTGGTCTTCTCGGTGAGCATGCGCTCGATGGCGACCTCGGTGGGCTCCAGGTCCATGGTGACGGCGACCGTGCGGATGACGTCGGGGGTGTGGACGAGGAGCGGGGCGAGGAAGTTGACGCCGACCGGGGTCATCGGCCACTCCTTCACCCAGGCGGTGGCGTGGCACCAGGGGGCGCGGGTGGAGGACTCGCGGGTCTTGGCCTGGAGGTACGTCGGTTCCATGGCGTCGAGTTCGGCGGGCCAAGCGTTTCGTTTCGTCATGGCCTGGATGTGGTCGATGGGGTGGTCCGGGTCGTACATGGAGTGCACGAGGGACGCGAGACGGGACTGGCCGAGGGGCTGGCGGACGCGGATGTCGGCCTCGGCGAGGCGGGCGCAGATGTCGGTGAGCTCGCGGGCCATGACGACGGCGAGGCCGGCGTCGCGGTCGAGCTTGCGGGCGCCGGAGGCGTGGCGGGCGGCGCGGGCCATGGCGTTGGCCTCGGCGGCCAGGTCGCGGGTGTAGTGCATGCAGGCGACGAGGTAGGCGCGGTGCTGCTCGCTGGAGGTGGAGACCATCGACTGGAGCTGGTCGTAGGACTCCTGGAGCCAGGCGGGGGCCTGGGTGTCTCCGCGCTGGGCGACGTCCTTGGCGTGGGCGTCGGGGTCGGCGGGGAGGGTGCGGGCCAGCATCTGGAGGCGGGTCACGAAGCCGTCGCCGTTGGCGACGTGCTTGAGGAGGGTGCCGAAGCGGTCGACGAGGGCCTCCTGGTCCTCGCTGTCGCGCAGGCCGACGCCGGGGCCCTCGATCTCGATGGCGGCGGTGACGGTGCGGCGGTCGGCGTGGAGGAGGACGGCGATCTCGTCGGGGCCGAAGGGGGCGGCGAGCCAGCCGATGCGGCCGATGCCGGGGGGCGGGCCGACCTCGACCTCGCGGCCGTCGAGGCGGGTGCCGGCCTCGGAGGCGACGGAGCGGTAGGCGGTGCCGCGCTTGAGCATCCGCTTGTAGCTGCGGTTGATCTCGAACCACTTGTAGAAGGTGCGGTGCTTGTACGGGAGGTACACGGCGGCGATCGCGAGCATGGGCAGGCCCGCGAGGAGCGCGATCCGCAGGGGGAGGGCGGGGACGAGGAGTCCGCTCATCATGCCGAGGAAGGCGCCGACGATGATCAGGGCGATCTCGCCGGTCTCCCGGTTCTTGCCGACGATCGCGTTCGGCCGGGCGCGGCCGACGAGATACGTGCGGCGGGGCGCGACCGGCTGGGACTGGGTCGTCAACGCCCTGCACCTCCTGCTCCTGTGTTCTTGCGGTTGCTGTGCGGGGTGCCCGCGGTGGGGCTGCTGCTACGGGGTGGGGGCGTGGCGCCGCCGGTGCCGCCGCCTCCGCCTGCGCCGCGGCTGCTGTGGGCGGCCATGCCGCCGGAGACGGGGTTGGCGGGGCGGGGGGCGGAGCTCTGGGAGGTGCCGCCGCCGTTGTCGCGGGTGCTGTGGGTCTTGATGCCCTGGGAGACGAGGGAGGCGGGGGAGGAGATGACGGCCGCGGCCGCGTTCTCGCCGGCGCGGTGGAGGCGGTTGTTGCGGGAGGCGGCGATCTCGTCGCCGAAGCCGGGGACGAAGCGGTAGATCATCGCGGAGGCGAAGATGGCGAGCAGGATGATCGAGAGGCCGGACACGACGGCGGAGACGGAGTCGGGGCCGGTGTCGGAGGAGAGCGCGCCGGCCAGACCGAGGACGATCACGATGACCGGTTTGACCAGGATGATCGCGATCATGATGCCGGCCCAGCGGCGGACGTGGCCCCACATGTTCTTGTCGACGAGGCCGGAGTAGACGACGACGCCGAGGAGCGCGCCGACGTACAGCAGGACGGCGCGGAGGAACAGTTCCAGGTAGAGGACGCCGGCGGCGATGACGGTCACCAGGGACACGATGATCAGCATGATGGGGCCGCCACCGATGCTGTCGCCCTTCTGGAGGGCCTGTTTGAAGCTGCCGAAGAAGATGTCGGTCTGCTGGCCGGTGCCGGAGGCGATGACCTCGGTGATGGCGTCGGTGGCGTTGACGACGGTGTAGAGGATCAGGGGCGTGAAGGCGGAGGCGAGGACCGTCAGCCAGAGGAAGCCGATGGCTTCGGAGAGGGCCGTGGTGAGGGGGACGCCGCGGACGGCCCGCTTGGCGACGGCGAGGAGCCAGAGGAGGAGGGTGAGGAAGGTGGCGGCGGCGAAGACGATGGCGTAGCGGCCGAGGAACTGCATGTTGGTGAAGTCGACGTCGGCGGTCTCTTTGACGGCCTTGGAGAGTTCGTCGATGACCTTGATGGCAGCGTCGGCGAAGCCGCGGGCGAGGGATGCGAGCGGGTCCTGCTCGTTGTTCGTTTCGGGGAGCGGCACCGAGCCGCCGCCGGACTGGCTCCGCTCGCAGAGTGTCCTGGGCTCTCCCACCAGGAAGCTGCAGTCGCTGTCGCTCGGGTTCCTGCTCGCGCTTGCGCTCGGGGAGGGCGTCGACGGCGTCGGTGTGGGAGCCGCCTGGGCGGCCGTTGCGAGCAGGAGGGGCAGGAAGAGGAGGGCGGCGACGATCGTGGTCGACACGCGCCTTGCCAGGCTTCGTTCAGCGGGCATAGGTGAACCCTCCGTATCCCTCGACCGCTGCGGCGATCTCGTCGGTCGTGGAGGCGCGGTTGTCGCCGTTGACCGGTGTCGGGCCCTCGGTCTGGGTGGAGGACTCCACGCGCCAGTCGCCCCCCACCCATGTGAGTTTCTCCGTGATGGTGAACCAGGTGGAGGTCACGGGCCTGGTCGAGCCCGCGCCGGCGAGGCCGCCGAGGCTGGTGCACCAGACCTCGACCGTCGCGGAGTTCTCCGTGTAGTCCCGGACCTTGGTGCCGATCGGGATGGTGCGTGACACGTGGGTCATGCCGGAGGGCGCGGTGCCGTCCGCGTTGAGCCCGGCGCTGGCCATGAGATCGCCCGTGTAGGAGGCGTCGAACTTCTTGAGGAGGTCGTCCACGACCGACGGGGCGTGGACGGCGCGCACGATCTCACGGCGCCGGTCCGCGTTGAACATATCGACCGAGCCCAGCGCCACCGCGTAGTTCGTCGCCGCGCTCTGCGCGCCCTGGTTGTCGTGGGCGTAGCCCGTGGGGATCGTGCCGTTCTTGCCGGTGACCGGGCGGACGCCCGTCGCGGAGGTGGGGGTCGTTCTGCCCGGGGTGCCGGAGCGGGGGCCGGTGGCGTCCGCCGGTTCGCCGCCGCCGCGGTTGGCGAAGGCGATGGCGGCGACGAGGAGGACCACCACGCCCACGACCGTGATGAGGGATCGGGAGCTGCGGACGGGGCGGCGGGCGCCGCCGTAGACGTCGCCGCTGTTGCCCTCGGGCAGGCGGGTCCGGGTCTGGCCCGAGCCGCCCACGCCGCCGAAGCTGTCGTGCTCGTCGCCGGGACTCATGCCGGGTACGCCCCCTCACTCGTTCGCGGGTACGGCCGTGCTTCAACATGACTGGGCATCAGGGAACGCATTCTCAGGAGGGTCGGGTCCGAAGGGAGATCAGACGGCCATCCCGTACACGATGGTGAACAGCGTCCCCAGCGATCCGATGATGAAGACGCCGGTCAGACCGGCGACGATCAGGCCCTTGCCCTGTTCCGCGCTGAACGTGTCGCGGAGGGCGGTCGCGCCGATGCGCTGCTTGGCCGCTCCCCAGATGGCGATGCCGAGGCAGAGCAGGATCGCCACGGCCATCACGACCTCGATCATCACCTTGGCCTCGTTGCCCAGGCTCCCGAAAGGTCCCCAGTTCGGGGCGATTCCACCGATGATGGTGGTGATGTCGCCCTTTTCGGCCGCCAGGTACATATAACTCACCGCCCCTGTTGGGTACTTGGTCGCCCCTGCCGGACGGCATGGGTCATCGCCCTATCTTCGCTGATGAAACCGCCCACGTGTGACGGCTTGGCGGCTCTCTTTACCCGATCCCCGCACACTTGACCGATCTGACCGTCTTGACCTGCGGTGGTGTGGCCGGTTTCCATGCGAAGAAGCGTATGGTCACTCTGTGTATCACGGAGAGTGACTTTGGGCAATGATTGTCGTTGTTGCACTCTTGGGGCGGCGTCGGGCGCGACCTAGACTGGCGGCCCTGGCGTACTGCCATGAGCCGAGGGGTGGTTGACGGTGCGTAGGGCTGGCAAGGCGTGGCTGTGGGCCGGCGGGACCCTGGGGGTCTGTCTCGGCTTCGTCGCACTGCTCGTCGTCGGCACGTACTCCGCGGCGGCCGGGATCGCCGGCGGTGCGGGCGCCAAGAACGGGGCCGTGGGCCTCGCGAAGGGTGCCGTCCCCACCCTCTACCAGGGGCTCGTGCAGCGGTGGGGGAGCCTGTGCCCCGCCATCAACCCGGCCCTGCTCGCCGCCCAGCTGTACCAGGAGAGCGGCTGGAACCCGCGGGCCGTCTCCCCGGCGGACGCGCGGGGCATCGCGCAGTTCATCCCCGGCACCTGGGCCGGGCACGGCATCGACGGCGACGGGGACGGGGACCGGGACATCTGGGACCCGCAGGACGCCATTCCGTCGGCCGCCTCGTACGACTGCGAGCTCGCCGGGTACGTGAAGGACGTGCCCGGGGATCCGGCGGACAACATGCTGGCCGCGTACAACGCGGGCGCGTACCGGGTGATCAAGCACGGCGGGGTGCCGCCCATCAGCGAGACCCAGAACTACGTGCGCATCATCCGGTCCCTGGAGAAGAGCTTCGCCCGGCCGTTGGGCCGCGTCGCGCCCTCGCAGCAGGCCGCGGCCGCCATCCACTACGCGCAGGGGAAGCTGGGCACCCCGTACCTCTGGGGCGGTACGGGTACGGCCGCGGAGGGCGGGCGGTTCGACTGCTCCGGGCTCACCCAGGCCGCGTACGACAGCGTCGGCGTGCAGCTGCCGCGCGTCGCCAACGACCAGTACAACGCCGGCCCGCACCCCGGCAGGAACGAGCTGCTGCCGGGCGACCTCGTCTTCTTCTCGGACGACCTGACGAACTCTCGGGCCATCCGGCACGTCGGCATCTACGTCGGCGGCGGCTACATGATCGACGCCCCGCGCACCGGGGCGGTGATCCGTTTCGACCGGATCGACACCCCGGACTACTTCGGCGCCACCCGGGTCACCAAGGAGGGCGCGGCCGCTCTGCCCACCCATCTGCCGCAGGCCTGAGGGGAGCAGACGGGGCGTCGGATCCGCCTGCGGGGCGACCGCGGGGCGGCTGTGGGTGTGCGGGTGTCTTTCGGGCTTATCGGGCGTGGCTGGAACTCTCCGTCATGCACAGGCCCTGAGCTGCGGTGAACCGTCACTCTTCGATAACGTCGTCATGATCCACCGGAGAGAGCGGAACGTGCGCCTCAGGCGGTTCGTTCCCTGATCCGACCGCTCTGACCACGGGGGTTGGAAACCAGACACGAGAGCAAGGGGCCGCAGCAGATGGCTGGACTCGCATCGGACGCCTTGAACCCCGATGTCGGCCTGCTCTACGACATCAACGGACTGGCCAAGGCCGCTCCGCCGTGGTTCGACCGCGTCATGGAGTTCGTCGGAGAGTACGGGATCGTGCTCGCGATGGTCCTCGTCGTGCTCTGGTGCTGGTGGAGCGTCCGCCGGCGCGGCACCCTCGGCGACTCCGTCTCGGCCGTCGCCGGGCTCGTCTGGGCCCCGCTGGCCGCCGGGATCGCCCTCCTCGTCAACATCCCCATCCGCGGCTTCGTCGAGCGTCCCAGACCCTTCAAGGACCATCAGGGGCTCGAGGTCCTCGTCGACGGGAAGACCGACTTCTCGTTCGTGAGCGACCACGCCACCCTCACCATGGCCCTCGGCGTCGGCCTCTTCGTCGCCCACCGCCGGTTCGGCCTCGCCGCCATCGCCCTCGCCCTCGCCGAGGGCTTCGCGCGCGTCTACATGGGCGTCCACTACCCCACCGACGTGATCGGCGGCTTCGCCCTCGGCACGGCTGTGGCGCTGCTCCTCGCCCCGGTCGCGCTCGCCCTGCTCACGCCCGTCGTCTCCGCCGTCGCCCGCTCCGGCCGCGGCGCCCGGATCGTCCGCTCCCGCCGGGCCGACGCGGCGCCCCGCCCCGAGGCCGTCGGCATCCCCGAGCCCAGGCTCGGCGGCCCCGCCCCGAGCACCGGCCGGAACGACCTCGCCGCCTAGGACCCGTCCGGCGGATCAGGGCCGGACGGGACCCAGCTGGGAACTGCTCGTACGGAGGTGTTCCGCCGCGTCCGAGCGGGCCTTGTCGCGGGATCTGCGGGCCGGGCCCGTCCAGCCGCAACTGCACCGTGCCAGCGCGAACGAGCCGCGCTCCGTCATCGTCGTGGTGTGGGGGGATCCCTGCGCGTGCACCCCACCACCGTACTGCGCGTGACGGCACGCCCCCACCGTCGTTATGCGGATCGGGTGTCCCCGGGCCCGAGGGCCCCGGGGAAGGCCGGGTCCCGGGCAAACAGCGGTGAGGCGTTGGGGGTTGGCAGACGATGGCGGTCCAGGGGTACGGGCGTCCGCACGGTCGTGGTCGCGGGGCGTTCGCCGTCACCGCCGTCCTGGTCGGCTCCCTCGTCGGGCCCACCGCGCTCTCCGGGTGCGCCGCCCCCGACGACCCCAAGCCGACGGTCGACCCCGCCCTCGCCGTACGGAACGCCGCCGACGCCCTGGCGAAGGCCGGCACCTCCAAGGCCAGCACCTCCATGGAGATGGCCTCCGGCGGGACCCGGGTCACCATCCGGGGCGAGGGCGGCTACGACTTCCGGCGCCGCACCGGCCGGCTCCAGGTGCTGCTGCCGAAGGACCCGGCCGGGGCGAGCGAACACCGGCCGATCACCGAGCTCCTCACCCCCGGCGCGCTCTACATGAAGAACCGCGGCGCCGGCGTCCCCGCCGACAAGTGGGTACGGGTCGACACCACCACCCTCGACGACGGGAACCTCGTCACCGGCGGCGCCACCGACCCGGCCGCCGCGGCCGAGCTGTTGCGGGGCGCCCGCGAGGTCACGTACCTCGGCGAGGTCGAGCTCGCGGGGGTGAAAGTCGGCCACTACCGCGGCGTCGCCGACATCGCGCACGCCGCCCGGGTCGCCTCGCCGCAGCTGCGCGGGGCGCTCGCCGCGGCGGCGAAAGGGTTCGCCAAGGACACCGTGCCCTTCGACGCGTACCTCGACGGGGAGGGGCGACTGCGGAAGGTGCGCCACCAGTTCAGCTTCAGCAACCAGGGCCGGACGGTCGCGGTCGCCTCGACGACCCTGCTGTACGGCTTCGGGGTCCCCGTCGAGGTGACGCTGCCGGACCGCCGCGACATCTACGCCGGGAAGATCAAGGCCTGACCCGGTGCGGTGGCGGGCCGGACCATCGGCAAATGGTCCGGACGTGTCATGCGCGGCGCGTCGCCCCGTACCTACGCTGGGAGACCGCTGGGAGACCGACGCCGGCAGGAAGAGGTGGATGCGCGTGGCCCCGCCCGGTACAGCAACCGTGCCCGCAGACCCGGACTGCGTCGCCCTCGCCGAGATCGAGCTCTGCGGCGAGCTGATCATCGCGGCATCGGCCGCGGACGGGGAACGGCTCAGCGCCGACCGGATCGACGAGGTGCTGCGGGTGGAGGCGGAGCGGGCCGTGAAGGACTTCTGACGGCCGGGCGGTGTGAAGGGACTCTCGGAAGGGACTCTCGCGGGCGGGCCGTGTCAGGGCCGATGGCGGGTGGACCGTGTCAGGGCCGCCGGCGGCCGGGCCGTACCGGGGGCGCAGGCGGCCGGGTCGTACCGGGGGCGCCGGTGGCCGGGCCGTGCAGGGCCCGGCTGGGTGCGGCGCCTGGTGGCCGGGCCGTGCAGGACCCTTCGGCGGCGCCGCCCCGCCCGTACCCTCAGGTGCGCATCATGCGGGCGATGGCCTTCGTGGCCTCCTCGACCTTCTCGTCGATGCCCGAGCCGGTGGCCGCCGCGTCCGCGACGCAGTGCCGCAGGTGCTCCTCCAGGAGCTGGAGGGCGAAGGACTGGAGCGCCTTCGTCGAGGCGGAGACCTGCGTGAGTATGTCGATGCAGTAGACGTCCTCGTCGACCATCCGCTGGAGGCCGCGGATCTGGCCCTCGATCCGGCGGAGCCGCTTGAGGTGCTCGTCCTTCTGCTTGTGGTAGCCGTGCACACCGTGTGCGTGGTCGGCCGCCTCGACGGCCTCGACGGCCTCGGGGGTGACCTGGTCCGTCTCGGTGGTCGTCATCGCGTCCTCCCGTTGTCCATTAAGGGGGTGTATACCCCTCGTGGGTATATGGTACCGATCCCCGCCGATCCGGGCGGGGGCCCGCTGCAGTTCACTGTGCCTGATGGGCGACACTGAGAGACGCCGGTTAGCCGTGGCCGGATGATGCGCCTAGCATCAGCCTGACCGAAACCCAGCACCCCGAGGACCTCACGTGCGATTTCGTCTGACCCCCAGGGAGACGAGCTTCTACGACATGTTCGCCGCGTCCGCGGACAACATCGTCACGGGCTCCAAGCTCCTGATGGAACTGCTCGGAGCGGAGCCTTCCGCCCGGGCCGAGATCGCGGAGCGGATGCGGGCAGCGGAGCACGCCGGTGACGACGCCACCCACGCGATCTTCCACCAGCTGAACTCCTCCTTCATCACACCGTTCGACCGCGAGGACATCTACTCCCTCGCTTCGTCCCTCGACGACATCATGGACTTCATGGAAGAGGCCGTCGACCTGGTCGTCCTCTACAACATCGAAGAGCTCCCCAAGGGTGTCGAGCAGCAGATCGAGGTCCTGGCCCGGGCGGCGGAACTGACCGCCGAGGCCATGCCGAACCTGCGGACGATGTCGAACCTCACCGAGTACTGGATCGAGGTCAACCGTCTCGAGAACCAGGCGGACCAGATCCACCGCAAGCTGCTCGCCCACCTCTTCAACGGCAAGTACGACGCCATCGAGGTGCTGAAGCTCAAGCAGGTCGTGGATGTGCTGGAAGAGGCGGCCGACGCCTTCGAGCACGTGGCCAACACGGTGGAGACCATCGCGGTCAAGGAGTCCTGAGCTTCGTGGACACCTTCGCTCTGATCGTGACCATCGGTGTCGCGCTCGGCTTCACGTATACGAACGGCTTCCACGATTCCGCCAACGCCATCGCCACCTCGGTGTCGACCCGGGCGCTGACCCCCCGGGCGGCGCTCGCGATGGCGGCGGTCATGAACCTCGCCGGTGCCTTCCTCGGCAGCGGTGTCGCGCACACCGTCAGCAAGGGTCTGATCGAGACGCCGACGGGCAACTCGGGGATGGGCATCCTCTTCGCCGCGCTGCTCGGCGCGATCGTCTGGAACCTCGTCACCTGGTACTTCGGACTTCCCTCGTCCTCCTCGCACGCGCTCTTCGGCGGCATGGTGGGCGCGGCGCTCGCGGGCGGCACGCAGGTCATCTGGTCGGGCGTCCTCGAGAAGGTCGTCATCCCGATGTTCCTCTCGCCGGTCGTCGGCCTCATCGCCGGTTACCTGGTGATGACCGCGATCCTGTGGATGTTCCGCAAGGCGAACCCGCACAAGGCCAAGCGCGGCTTCCGCATCGCGCAGACCGTCTCGGCGGCCGGCATGGCGCTCGGCCACGGCCTCCAGGACGCCCAGAAGACCATGGGCATCGTGGTGATGGCCCTGGTCATCGGTGACGTGCAGAGCGCCGACGCGCCGATCCCGGTGTGGGTGAAGCTCGCCTGTGCCGTCATGCTCTCGCTCGGTACGTACGCGGGCGGCTGGCGCATCATGCGGACCCTCGGCCGCAAGATCATCGAGCTGGACCCGCCGCAGGGCTTCGCGGCGGAGACGACCGGCGCGTCGATCATGTTCCTGACGGCGTTCGTCTTCAAGGCGCCGATCTCGACGACGCACGTCATCACCTCCGCGATCATGGGCGTCGGTGCGACGAAGCGCGTCAACGCGGTCCGGTGGGGTGTCGCCAAGAACATCGTCCTGGGCTGGTTCATCACGATGCCGGCGGCGGGAATCGTTGCCGCGCTGAGCTATTACGTGATCAAGCTGCTCTTCGGTTAGGACCCCGCGAAAGTGGTTGGGCCCGGCTCCCCTGTGGGGGAGCCGGGCCCTCGTCGTTACGGTGGCACCGCCATGCAGCACCGTAAGACGGCTTTATCCGAAGCGGCCGGAGATGTAGTCCTCGGTCGCCTGGACGCTCGGGTTGGAGAAGATGCGCTCGGTGTCGTCCAGCTCGATCAGCTTGCCGGGCTGGCCGACGGCCGCCAGGTTGAAGAAGGCCGTACGGTCCGAGACGCGGGCGGCCTGCTGCATGTTGTGCGTCACGATGACGATCGTGAAGCGCTCCTTCAGCTCGCCGATGAGGTCCTCGATGGCGAGCGTGGAGATCGGGTCGAGGGCCGAGCAGGGCTCGTCCATGAGCAGGACGTCGGGCTCGACGGCGATCGCGCGGGCGATGCACAGACGCTGCTGCTGACCGCCGGAGAGGCCGGAGCCCGGCTTGTTGAGGCGGTCCTTGACCTCGTTCCAGAGGTTGGCGCCCTTGAGGGACCGCTCGACTATGTCGCTGAGCTGGGACTTCTTGTACTTGCCGTTGAGGCGCAGGCCCGCCGCCACGTTGTCGAAGATCGACATGGTGGGGAAGGGGTTCGGCCGCTGGAAGACCATGCCGACGGTGCGGCGCACGGCTACCGGGTCGACGTTCGTCCCGTACAGGTTCTCGTCGTCCAGCATCACCTTGCCCTCGACGCGGCCGCCGGGGGTGACCTCGTGCATCCGGTTCAGGGTGCGCAGGAAGGTGGACTTGCCGCAGCCGGACGGGCCGATGAAGGCCGTCACGGAGCGGGGCTCGACGGTCATCGAGATGTCGTCGATCGCCTTGTGGGCGCCGTAGTAGGCGGAGAGGCCGCTGACGTCGATTCGCTTGGCCATATCAATTCACTTCCAGAGTGCCGCGTCAGCGGCCGGTCTTCGGGGCCTTCCAGCGGGCGATGCCGCGGGCCACCAGGTTGAGGATCATGACGAAGGCGATCAGGACGAGCGCGGCGGCCCAGGCGCGGGCCACGGCGGCGTCGGTGCCGACCGCGTACTGCTCGTACACGTAGAGCGGCAGGGAGGACTGGGCGCCTTCGAAGGGGTTCGGGTTGATGAGCTTCGTACCGAACACGAGGAGCAGGACCGGGGCCGTCTCACCGGTGATGCGGGCGACCGCGAGCATGACGCCCGTGGTGATGCCGCCGATCGCGGTGGGCAGGACCACCTTCAGGATGGTGCGCCACTTGGGGATGCCGAGGGCGAGGGAGGCCTCGCGGAGCTCGTTCGGGACGAGCTTGAGCATCTCCTCGGTGGAGCGGACCACGACCGGCATCATCAGGATGGCGAGGGCCATCGCGCCGGCGAAACCGGAGGGGCCGAAGCCCAGGATCAGGTTCCAGGTGGCGAGGACGAAGAGGCCGGCGACGATCGACGGGATGCCCGTCATGACGTCGACGAAGAAGGTGACGACCTTGGCGAGCTTGCCGCCGTTGGCGTACTCGACGAGGTAGACCGCGGTCAGCAGGCCGATCGGCGCGGCGATCAGGGTCGCGATGCCGACCTGCTCGATGGTGCCGAGCAGCGCGTGGTAGACGCCGCCGCCCTCCTCGGCGTCGAGGACGCCGTTCATCGAGTGGGTCAGGAAGTACGGGCTGAGGGCGTCGAGGCCCTTGCTGATCGTGACCCAGGCGAGGGAGAACAGCGGGATCACGGCGAGGACGAAGCACACCCAGACGAGGCTGGTGGCGACGCGGTCCTTGGCCTGGCGGCTGCCCTCGACCTTGGTGGTCACGGCGAAGGTGACGAGGACGAAGAGCAGTGCGGCGATCAGGCCCCACTGGACCTTGCTGTGCCAGCCGGCGCCGAGGCCGATGCCGATGGCTCCGGCGATCGAGCCGGCGGCGATGGCGGCCGGGGTCCAGCGCGGGAGACGGGCGTGCGAGAGGGGTGCGCGGCGCGGGGCGGCCGCGACCGGACGTTCCTGTATGGCGTGGCTCATGCCGCGGCCCCCGAGTACTCCTTGCGGCGGCCGATGATCCAGCGGGCGGCGCCGTTGACCAGCAGGGTGATGAGGAAGAGGACGAGGCCGGAGGCGATCAGGGCGTCGCGGCCGTACTCGTTGGCCTCGTTGAACTTGGCGGCGATGTTCTGCGCGAAGGTGCCGCCGCCCGGGTCGAGCAGGTGGCCCGAGAGGACGAAGCTGGGGGAGAGGACGACGGCGACGGCCATCGTCTCGCCGAGTGCGCGGCCGAGGCCCAGCATGGAGGCGGAGATGATGCCGGAGCGGCCGAAGGGCAGCACCGACATGCGGATGACCTCCCAGCGCGTGGCGCCGAGGGCGAGGGCGGCTTCCTCGTGCATCTTCGGGACCTGGAGGAAGACCTCGCGGGTCACGTTGGTGATGATCGGAAGGATCATGATCGCCAGCAGGATGCCCACGGTGAAGAGGTTGCGGGCGACGCCGTCGCTGGACTTGTCGAAGATGTACGTCCAGCCCAGGTACTGGTCGAGCCACTTGTTGAGGCCGTCCAGGTACGGGACGAGGAAGATCGCGCCCCAGAGGCCGTAGATGATGCTGGGCACGGCGGCGAGCAGGTCGACGACGTACGCGAGCGGCTTGGCCAGCTTGCGCGGGGCGTAGTGCGAGATGAAGAGGGCGATCCCGATCGCGACGGGCACGGCGATGAGCATCGCGATGACCGAGGAGACGAGGGTGCCGAAGGCGAGGACGGCGATGCCGAAGACCGGCGGTGTGTTCGCCGGGTTCCACTCGAAGGTGGTGAAGAAGTTCGTGCTGTCCTTCGAGATGGCGAGGGCGGCACGGTAGGTCAGGAAGACCGCGATCGCGGCCATGATCACGAGGAGGGTGATGCCGGAGCCGCGGGACAGGCCGCTGAAGATGCGGTCCCCGGGGCGGGTCGCGCTCTTGGCGCGCCGGCTCCTCTGTATGTCAGGTGTGGTGGTAGCCATCTGTTCTACTCCGGTCTGCGGGTCCCGTACGTCCCTCACGGGGTACGGGGTCCCTGGCGGCGGTGCACCGGATGCCGGGGCCGGCCCCTTCACGCGAGGTGGGGGGCCGGACCCGGCCGGGGGTCAGGACAGGGTGGGGACGATCTGGCGGACCTTGGCCGCGATCTCGGCCGGGAGCGGGGCGTAGCCGGCGTCGGAGAGGACCTTCTGGCCCTCCTCGCTGGCGGTGTAGGTGAGGAACGCCTTCAGGGTCGGCAGGGTGTCCGCCTTGTTGCCCTTGTCGCAGGCGATCTCGTACGTGACCAGGGTGATCGGGTACGCACCCTCGGCCTTGGTCGTGTAGTCGAGGGAGAGGGCCAGGTCGCTGCCGGTGCCCTTGACCTTGGCGGCGGCGATGGCCTTCGAGGCGTTCTCCGTGGTCGCGGCGACCGGGGCGGAGGCACCGGTGTTGATGCTGACCGTGGAGATCTTGTTGGCCGTCGCGTAGGAGAGCTCGAAGTAGCCGATGGAGCCCTCGGCGTCCTTGACGGCGGTGGCGACACCGGAGGAGCCGTTGGCGGCCTGGCCACCCGGGGCGGGCCACGACTTCGTCTTCGGGTCGTACTTCCAGTCGGTCGGGGCCGTGGCGGAGAGGTACTTGCCCAGGTTCTGGGTGGTGCCCGACTCGTCCGAGCGGTGGAAGGCCTGGATGGTGGTGTCGGGGAGCTTGGCGCCCGGGTTCAGCTTGGCGATCTCCGGAGCGTTCCACTTGGTGATCTTCGTGTCGAAGATCTTGGCCAGGGTGGGGGCGTCCAGGACCAGGTTGTCCACGCCGTCCAGCTTATAGCCGATGGCGATCGGGCCGCCCACCATGGGGAGGTTGATGCCCTTGCCGCCCTTGCAGACCTTCTGCGACTCGGTGACCTCTTCGGGCTTCAGGGCGGAGTCGGAGCCGGCGAAGGTGACCTGGCCCTGGTTGAACTTGGTGATGCCGCCGCCGGAGCCGATGGCCTGGTAGTTGACCTCGACGCCGGAGCACGCGGCCTGGAAGTTCTTGACCCAGAGGTCCATCGCGTTCTTCTGCGCGCTGGAGCCGGCGGCGAGGAGCTGGCCCTTGGCACCGTCACAGGCGATGTTCGACGCGGCGGCGGAGGTCTTGGTGCCGCCGTCCTTCGTCGGGGTCTCCGTGTTGTTGTCCGAGCCACACGCCGAGAGGACGAGCGCACCGGAGACGACGAGGGCACCGATCGCGGAGGCGCGAAGCCCGTTCTTACGCGAAAGCTTCACTTTCGGGTGTTTCCTTCCAGAAGCCGCCTTGTCGCGGACCGTGTGTGTCCTGACCGTTCTACGGCGGCGTGTGTCGGTTGGTCGGTGCTGCGCTGTGCTCCGTGCACCGTGTAAGGCCGAAATTAGGCAGAACAGGTGAAGCGGTCGACGGGGGAGGGTGAACGGGAAGTGAACCGTGCCGGAAGGGCGGGTGCGGGCGCCTTGGGCGGCGGGCGGCGGGATCTTGGGCCTCTGCCGATGCGGGCGGCGCCCCGTCCGTTGTGGGCCTGTGCCCGCCGTTGTGGGCGGTGCCCCGCCGCCCCCGTTGTGGGCAGTCGTTCCGCTGGGGCGGAACGGGTGGGCACAACGGACCCGCGCCCTGCCGGCGCCCGAGGCTTCCGCGCCTGAACCCGCACCACGGGGTGCGCCGCGCGGTCGGTGCGGGTTCAGGCGCGGAACGCCTAGGCCCGGCTGAGGGCACCGTCCCGTGTGCCCACCCGTCCCGCCCTGCGGGACGATTGCCCACACGGCAGCGGGGCACCGCCCGCCCGGGCGCGGGGCCACACGGGGGGCGGCGGAGGGCACCGCCCGGCACGGCGTGGGCCCGCACGGGGCGGGGCGAAGGCCCGGGGGCGGGCCCCGCACGGCGGTGGGCGACGCCCAGCCGGGTGCGGGCCCGTGCGGGGGGGGGCGTCAGTGGTGGGGTGTTGTTATTGCTGCGTCCAGGAGGGTGCGGTCTCTGGGTTGGGTGAGGCGGTGGCGGGCCGCCGACGGGGGCAGCCAGATCAGGGCGTCGATCTCCTTCGTCGGGACGAAGCCGCCGTCCAGGGCCCGGGCCGACCAGTACTCGACCTGCTTGGGGCGCCCGTCCACCCAGTAGTGCGCCGTGGGCAGGCGGGGGCCGAGTTCGCAGCGGCGGCCCGTCTCCTCCAGGACTTCCCGCACGGCGCACTCCTCCGCCGTCTCGCCGCGCTTCCGCTTGCCCTTGGGGTGCGACCAGTCGTCCCACTTGGGCCGGTGGACCAGGGCGATCTCGATGCCTTGGCCGGAAACCGCCGGGCGCCACAGGACGCAGCCTGCCGCCAGGATCGGGGTGGTCATGAGACGACCGGGGCCGTTGTCCTGTGCCAGGCCCTCTGGAAGGCGAAGCGTGCCGCCTCCACCTCGTGGCGCTGGTCGGCGTGGAGGACGCCGAGGGCGTAGGCCGTCGCCGGGGCGATGCGGGGGGTGCGGGCCGCCGCGGCCGCCGCCGCCGCGGCCTCCGCCGCGTCGCGGTGCGCGTCGAGGGCCCGTGCCGCCTCGTACAGGACCGGATCCGGCTCGCCGCCCGTGTGCAGGGCCTCCGTCGCGTACCGGTGCAGGCGCAGCAGGAGCCGCGTCTGGTGCCAGGGCGCGTCCTGGGCCTCGCCGGCCGCGAGCGCGAGGGCGTCCGCGTTGTACGGGTGGGCCGCCCGGGTGAGGGGGAGCGCGGCCACCGCGTCGAGGAGGCGCCGCTCGGCGAGCTCGGCGGGGGCGTCGATGACCTCGATGGCCGGGGCCGCGCCCGCAGGGCCGAGCGGGACTTCCGAGGCCAGGAGGGCGACGGCGTCGGCGACCGCGTGGAAGCGGGCGGAGCCGAGCGCTTGGAGGGAGGCCGAGTGGGCGCGCGTACGGGCCAGGGTCAGTTGGCGTTCGAGGAGGGCGCCGGCGCGGGCGGCGCCGACCGTGATCCCGGGGCCGCCCTCCGCGTTCCGGGCCGCCGGGACCGGGCCCCCGCCGTTCGACAGGCGGGACAGCGCGTCCACCAGGCGGACGAGTCGCGACGTGCAGGCCTGCTCCAGGGCCAGGGTCCCGGAGAGCCAGGCCAGCTCCGTGCGCAGTTGGTCCGCCCAGGCCGTGTCGAGCAGCGGCCGGAAGGTGTGGAGGGTGCCGCCGATCCTGCGGGCCGCGCCCCGCAGCGTACGGGCGGCCTCCTCCGCTCCGGCCGTGTCGGAGCCGCTCTCGCCGTGCAGGCGCAGGCCGCGGAGGAAGTCCGCGGCCCGGGCGTGCAGGTAGGGGGCCAGGACCTCGCCCGCCGTGACGTCCTGCGAGTGGTCAGGGTTGTGCACGCCGGCGCCTCCGCGCGTCGATGAGCATCTCCTGGACGTGCCGCAGGGGCCGGCCCTCGGGGTCGGTCGCGTGCCGCGTCCAGTTCCCGTCGGGGCCGAGGTGCCAGGAGGAGGTGGTGTCGGACATCCCGGTCTCCAGGAGCCGGGTGAGTGCCGCCCGGTGTGCCGGGTCGGAGACCCGTACGAGGGCCTCGATCCGGCGGTCCAGGTTGCGGTGCATCATGTCGGCGCTGCCGAGCCAGACCTCGGGTTCGCCGCCGTTGCCGAAGGCGAAGACCCGGGAGTGCTCCAGGAAGCGGCCGAGGATCGAGCGGACCCGGATGTTCTCCGAGAGGCCGGTGACCCCGGGGCGTACGGCGCAGATGCCGCGGACCCAGATGTCGACCGGGACGCCGGCCCGCGAGGCCTGGTAGCAGGCGTCGATGACGGCCTCGTCGACCATCGAGTTGACCTTGATGCGGACGTACGCGGGCCGGCCCGCCTTGTGGTGCGCGATCTCCTTGGTGATCCGGGAGACCAGGCCGTCGCGCAGCGACTTCGGGGCGGTGAGGAGGCGGCGGTACGTCTCGCGGCGGGAGTAGCCGGAGAGCCGGTTGAACAGGTCGGACAGGTCCGCGCCGACCTGCGGGTCGGCGGTGAGCAGGCCCAGGTCCTCGTAGAGCCGGGCGGTCTTCGGGTGGTAGTTGCCGGTGCCGACGTGCGAGTAGCGGCGCAGGACCTCGCCCTCCTGGCGTACCACCAGGGAGAGCTTGCAGTGGGTCTTGAGGCCCACCAGGCCGTACACGACGTGGCAGCCGGCCTCCTCCAGCTTCCGCGCCCACTTGATGTTGGCCTGCTCGTCGAAGCGGGCCTTGATCTCGACGAGGACGAGGACCTGCTTGCCGGACTCGGCGGCGTCGATGAGGGCGTCCACTATCGGGGAGTCGCCGGAGGTCCGGTACAGCGTCTGCTTGATCGCGAGGACGTCCGGGTCGGCCGCCGCCTGCTCCAGGAAGGCCTGGACGGAGGTGGAGAAGGAGTCGTACGGGTGGTGCAGGAGGACGTCGCGCTCGCGCAGCGCGGCGAAGATGTCCGGTGCCGACGCGGACTCGACCTCGGCGAGGTCCCGGTGGGTGCCGGCGACGAACTTCGGGTACTTCAGCTCGGGCCGGTCCTGCCCGGCGATCCCGAAGAGCCCGGTGAGGTCGAGCGGGCCGGGCAGCGGGTACACCTCGGCGTCGGAGATCTTCAGCTCGCGGACCAGCAGGTCGAGGACGTACGGGTCGATGGACTCCTCGACCTCCAGGCGCACCGGCGGCCCGAAGCGGCGGCGCATGAGCTCCTTCTCCAGGGCCTGGAGCAGGTTCTCGGCGTCGTCCTCCTCGACCTCCAGGTCCTCGTTCCTGGTCACCCGGAACATGTGGTGCGCGAGCACCTCCATGCCGGGGAACAGCTCCTCCAGGTGCGCCGCGATGACGTCCTCCAGGGGGACGTACCGCTGCGGGGAGGCCTCCAGGAAGCGGGAGAGCAGCGGCGGCACCTTGACGCGCGCGAAGTGGCGGTGGCCGCTGACCGGGTTGCGCACGACCACGGCGAGGTTGAGGGAGAGACCCGAGATGTACGGGAAGGGGTGCGCCGGGTCCACGGCCAGCGGCGTGAGCACCGGGAAGATCTGCTGCCGGAACAGGGTGAAGAGCCGGGCCTGCTCCTTCTCGGTGAGCTCGGGCCAGCGGATCAGGTGGATGCCCTCGTCGGCGAGGGCCGGGGCCACGTCCTGCTGGTAGCAGGCGGCGTGCCGGGCCATGAGCTCGCGCGAACGCGTCCAGATCAGGTCGAGGACCTCGCGGGGCTGGAGGCCGGAGGCGGAGCGGGTGGCGACGCCGGTGGCGATGCGGCGCTTGAGGCCGGCCACGCGGACCATGAAGAACTCGTCGAGGTTCGAGGCGAAGATCGCGAGGAAGTTCGCCCGTTCGAGGAGGGGGGTCGTCGGGTCCTCGGCGAGTTCGAGGACGCGCTCGTTGAAAGCGAGCCAGCTGCGCTCCCGGTCGAGGAAACGACCCTGCGGCAGCTCGTCGCCGAGCGCGCCGTCGTCCTCGTAGGTATCGGGATCCGTGTCCAGGTCGGCGTCGATGTCGGTCACGACGGCTCCGTTGACCACGTGCGCGCGGTGCGCGGCTATGGGACCGACGGGCGACGCGGTGGACGGCGTGCCGGAGGGCTTTCCGGACGACTTTCCGTTCGACGGGGCGGACGGCGTGGCGGAGGACTGGACCGGGACCTCGGCGGGCTGCTGCTTCATGGCCCCATTCTTCCGCGCGAAGGGGTGGTCAGGCGCGTCGGAGCGGGCCGTGGGGGAGGGAAGTCTCCCTTTGGGGAGAGCGGACACGGAGCGCTTCATTGCGTGAGCGTCGCAAGCGCTTCTGAATGGCCGGTAACGACGACATGTCGTATGGGAATCGGGGGCGGGGCCCTTGTCGGGGCCCCGCCCCCTCTCTTTTTACCGAGGGTTACGGGTGCCGGGCGCGCAGGACGCGGAAGGCGGCGAGGGCCGCGAGGGCGGCGAGGGCGAGGAGGATGCCGGACTCGATGAGCTGGGTGGGCCAGAAGTGGGACTGGGGGTGGTAGTCGACGTACTGGCTGGTGGCGCCGTGCCGGGTGAGGCAGCGGTCGAACAGCTTCATTCCCCCGTCGTCCATGCCGTCCAGGCCGGGGGTCCTGTTCACCTCGTCCCAGCAGACCTGCTGGTCGAAGCGCGCCCCGGAGGACGTGAGCAGCCCCGTGTCCATCATCAGGCCGTGGTCCGGCGTCCAGAGCGTGGGGCCGGCCGGGCCGGTGAGCGTCTTCACCGGCAGGAAGGACCAGCGGTACGCGCCCAGGACGAGGAAGACCACGCCCATGACCAGGCCCGTGGCCGCCATGGCCACCAGGGTGCGGCGGATCAGCAGGCCGGCGAGGGCGCCGACGGCGACGGCGGCGAGGACGTACGCGAAGAGGACGACGCCGGTCGCCTCGTACGGGCCGCGCTCGGCCCAGTCGAGGTTCCAGCTGCCGGCGACGCGGCCCCAGCCGATCCGGTAGACGCCCATGAGGGCGATCAGGGTGAGGAAGGCGGCGGCGGTCGTCGAGAGGAGCTTGGTGCGGAGCCAGGCCGCCGGGCTCACCGACTGGGTGAGGGAGAGCTTGTACGTCCCCGACTCGAATTCGCGGGCGACGAGCGGGCCGGCGACGAAGACGCCGACGAGCAGCGGCAGGAACAGCAGGTACGCGCCGCCGTACTCGACGGCCAGCCGCAGCATCTCGTAGCCGCGGTTGTCGTCGGCGGCGTACCGCCCGCCGTCCACGTAGTACCGGTCGGGGGCCTGCGCGTCCCAGATCCGCAGGCCGCCGATCACCGCCAGGGACACGACCACCGCCGTGCCCGCCAGCCACAGCGTCCGCCGGTACTGGCGGACCGTCACCCAGTAGGGGCCCTTCAGGGCGAGGGTGCTCATGCCGGGGCTCCTTCGGTGGCGGTTTCGATGGCTGCTTCGGTGGTGGTTTCGGTGGTGCGGAGGTGGGCGAGGAGGAGGTCCTCCAGGGAGGGTTCCGTGGTCTCCCAGGGGCCTTCGACGCGGCCCTCGTGGCGTACCAGGGCGGTGAGCTGACGGCCCGTCGTGCGGGACTCGACGACCGTGTGCGGGGCGAGGTCGGCGATCGGGCCGGTGAGCAGGGTGTGGGCGGCCAGGAGTTCGTCGACGGGGCCGGCGAGGCGGACCTTGCCGCCGTGGAGCAGGAGCAGGTGGTCGCAGGCGCCCTCCAGCTCGGTGAGGATGTGCGAGGACATGACGACGGTGGTGCCGTGTTCGGCGGCGTCGGCCATGAGCAGGCCCATCAGCTGGTGGCGGGCGAGCGGGTCGAGGTCCGCCATCGGCTCGTCCAGGAGCAGCAGTTCGGGCCGCTTGCCGAGGGCGAGCGCGAGGGCGACGCGGGTGCGCTGGCCGCCGGAGAGGTGGCGTACGAGGGTGTCGGAGGAGAAGCCGCCGCCGTCGACGATCCGCCGGGCGACGGTGTCGTCCCAGCGGCCCGGGTTGAGCTCGCGGCCCATGCGCAGGGTGTCGGCGACGCTGAGCCGGGGGTGGAGCGGCTTGTCCTGGGCGACGTAGGCGAGGCGCTCGCGGGCCGGGGCCGTGATCGTGCCCTCGGTGGGGCGGAGCAGGCCGGCGGCGAGGGCCAGGAGGGTGGACTTGCCGGCGCCGTTGGGGCCGACGAGGGCGCAGATCCGGCCGGTGGGGAGGGAGAAGTGGCACTCCCGCAGGGCCCAGTCGCGCCCCCTTCCCCCGTATCGCTTGCCCAGGAGGTCTGCCTCCAGGGCGGTGTCCTTCGTCATCGGTCGTCGTCCCCCTCGAAGTGTTCCTTCAGTACGGATGCGAAGAGCGCGGCCACGTCCTCCCGCTCAAGCCCTGCGGCGCGTGCCCGGCGGGCCCAGTCGGTGAGTTCGCCGCGCAGCGGCGAGTCGGCGGGGCCGGTGCCGAGGGTGGCGCGGACGAAGGTGCCGAGGCCGCGGCGGGCCTCGACGAGGCCTTCGCGTTCGAGCTCGCGGTAGGCCTTGAGGACCGTGTTGGGATTGATGGCCGTCGCTTCGACGACCTCGCGTGCGGTGGGCAGTCGGTCGCCGGGTTCCAGGAGGCCCATCCGGAGGGCCTGTTTCGTCTGCTGGACGATCTGGAGGTAGGTGGCGACGCCGCTGCGCCGGTCGATGCGGTACTCGACCACGATCCCTTCCACCACCCTTTCACTAATCAAGTAGTGAAAGGGTGGTGGAAAGAAGGGGGCGGTGTCAACCGCCCCCTGGGCAACGGGTGTTACGACTCCGTGCGGTACATCAGGTCCACCTCGTGCGTCGTGAAGCCCATCCCCTCGTAGACCCGCACCGCCGCCGTGTTGTCCGCGTCCACGTACAGCATCGCCGTCGGCAGCCCCTGCGCCGCCAGGTGCCGCAGGCCGATCGCGGTCAGCGCCTTGCCGAGGCCGCCGCCCTGGGCCTCCGGCAGGATGCCGACCACGTACACCTCGCCGAGCTGCTCCTCGGCGTGCGTCTTCGTCCAGTGGAAGCCGATCACCCGCCCGTCCTTCTCCGCGAGGAAGAAGCCCTTCGGGTCGAACCACGGCTCGGCCATCCGGTCGTCCAGGTCCCGCTGCGTGAGCGAGCCCTGCTCCGGGTGGTGTGCGAAGGCGGCGGCGTTGACGGCGAGCCAGGCCGCGTCGTCCTGCCCGGGCGTGAAGGTGCGGACGGTGACGCCCTCGGGCAGCACCGGCTCCGGGATGTCCAGCGGCACCAGGGGGCGGCGCAGCTGGCGCAGCTCGCGGAAGAGCGTCAGGCCGAGGACCTGGGCGAGGTGCCGGGCCGCCGACTTGCCGCCGTGCGCCCAGACGCGCAGCCGCTTGCCGGAGGCGGCGAGCAGGGCGGTGCCGAGCGCCCGGCCGTGGCCGCGGCCCCGGTGGGAGGGGTGGACGACCAGCTCGGCGGCCGGGGCCTCGATCGGGTCGGTCTCCTCCAGCTGGGCGTAGCCGTACAGGCGGGAGCCGACGGTGAGGAGGAAGTGGCGCACGCCCTCGCGCCGGCCGTGGCGCAGGTAGAGCCGCCCCTGCTCGGACACGGCGTGCATGCCGTCGGCGTGGTCGGCGGCCTCGAGGAGGTCCAGTACGTCCTGGATCTGCTCGGGCGTGAGCTCGTCATACGTGTGGATCTGCCGTCCCGGTTCGAGGGCCGGTGCCGCGTCGGAAGTCATGGCTACGAGCCTACGGCGACACCCCGTCAGCCATCGGCAACTGTCTTGTAACCCACTCCCCCCTGTTGCGCTACGCGCGTTGACTCTAGGCTGCACGCGCAACGGGGGAGTAGATCAAGGCCGCGAATCGGGGCAAGGGGACTAGGGGAGAGATGGCAGCGACGCCAAGGAAGAACAAGACGGGGCGGCGATTTCTCGCCGCCGGGGCCGGACTTGCGACGGTGGGGGCGCTCTTCGCCGCGATGCCGTCGGCCGGTGCGGCCGGGGACGAGTACGCCGTCGGGCAGGGGACGAACGGCAAGGGCTGGGGCCGGATGGTCGACGTCCAGCTGCTCTCCTTCAACGACCTCCACGGCAACCTGGAGCCGCCGGCCGGTACGTCCGGGCAGGTCATCCGGAACAAGGCGGACGGCACCACCGAGAAGATCGACGCCGGTGGCGTCGAGTACCTGGCCACGCACCTGCGCCAGGCGCGTGAGGGGAACCGTTACTCCATCACGGCCGCGGCCGGCGACCTGATCGGCGCCTCGCCGCTGCTGTCCGCGCTCTTCCACGACGAGCCGACCGTCGAGGCGATGAACGAGCTGGACCTGGACGTCACCGCCGTCGGCAACCACGAGTTCGACGAGGGCGCGCGCGAGCTGGCCCGGATGCAGAACGGCGGCTGTCACCCGGTCGACGGCTGCTACGGCGCGGACCAGGGCTTCGAGCCCTTCGGCGGCGCCGAGTTCCCGTACCTCGCGGCGAACGTGACGGACGAGAAGACCGGCAGGCCGATCCTCGACCCGTACTACGTCTGGGAGAAGGACGGCGTCAAGATCGGCTTCATCGGCGTGACCCTGGAGGGCACTCCGAACGTCGTCACCGCCGCGGGCGTCAAGGGCCTCAAGTTCGGCGACGAGGTCGAGACGATCAACAAGTACACGAAGATCCTGGAGCGCAAGGGCGTCAAGTCCATCGTCGCCCTGGTCCACGAGGGCGGCATGCCGGCCTCGACGTCGGTCAACTACAACTGCGACGGTGACGGCGACGGTGACGGCGAGGGCGTCTCCGGCGCGATCGTCGACATCGCGAAGAACGTCTCGCCGCAGGTCGACGCGCTGGTCACCGGCCACACGCACCAGGCGTACGTGTGCTCCATCCCGGACCCGACGGGCAAGCCGCGCCTGGTCACCTCGGCGTCCTCGTTCGGCAAGGTGTACACGGACACGACGCTGACGTACGACCGCGCCACCAAGGACATCGTGCGCACGGCCGTCGCCTCCGCCAACCACGTCGTCACCCGTGACGTGCCGAAGGACGCGGACATGACGAAGCTGATCGAGGCCTGGCGCCCGCTCGCCGCCCCGATCTCCAACCGGCCGCAGGGCTACATCGCCGCCGACATCAACGGTCGCGGCTCCACGGCGTACGAGAAGCCGCTCGGCGACGTCATCGCCGACGCGCAGCAGGAGGGCCTGGCCCCGGCGGACAAGGGCGGCGCGCAGCTGGCCCTGATGAACCCGGGCGGCATCCGCACCGACCTCGTCTACAAGGCGTCCGGCGCCGAGGGCGACGGCGTGGTGACGTACGGCGAGACCTTCAACGTGCAGCCCTTCACCAACATGATGAACGTGGTCGACCTGACCGGCGCGAACCTCATCACCGCGCTGAAGCAGCAGGTCAGCGGCTCGAACCTGAACTCGGTGAAGATCCTCCAGGTCTCGAAGGGCCTGACCTACACGCTCGACATGACCAAGACGGGCGCGGACCGCGTCGTCGACGGCACGATCAAGCTGAACGGCGAGGCGATCGACCCGGCGAAGACCTACCGCGTCGCGATGAACGAGTTCCTCGCGGGCGGCGGCGACGGCTTCGCGGCCCTGGCCACCGGCACCAACAAGCTGGTCGGCGCCTCGGACCTCGACGTCTTCAACGCCTACCTGTCGTCCCACTCCTCGGCGGCCAACCCGCTGCAGGTCCCGGCGGCGAACCGCATCACCGTCATCACCAAGTAACCGACCGCGCGAAGGGGCCCGGGGCACTCTGTCCCCGGGCCCCTTCACTGTGGTGATCTTGTCTGTGCACGATCAATTTCTCTGATCTTCGGAGGGCAAGACCGTGAAACATCCCGTCAGACGCTCCCTCACCGTCGTCCTGGCGCTGTTACTGGCATCCGCGGGCGTATCGACGCCCGCACACGCGAGCTCGACCGTGGGCGACCGGGCCCTTTACTGGAACAACGCGCTGCTCGACGCCTACGTCGCCACGGGCGGCTCCCCGGGCCCCCTCGCGCGGGCCGGGGCCATGATGCACCTGGCCATGTACGACGCCGCGAACGCGAGCCGCTGCTACAGCAGCGGCGGATTCAAGCCGGAGAACTGCATCGGGGCGCTCTACACCCCCGGCATCAGCGTGAAGGCCGGCGTCGCTCCCAACGTCGACGCGGCCCTGGACCACGCCGCCTACAACGTCCTCAAGTCCACCTTCCCCGCCCTCGACTTCGCGCCCTACCTGACGGCGGCGCGCACGGGCGAGCCGGTCGACGCCACCACCACGGAGGGCAAGAGCGTCGGCGAGAAGGCCGCCGCGGCGATGATCGCCCGCCGTACCAACGACGGATCCCAGGACACCACGCCGTACACCCCGGGCACCGAACCCGGCCAGTGGCGGCCGACGGGCTCCGGTCCTGCGGCGGACCCGAACTGGGGCAAGGTCAAGAAGTTCGTCGACTACGGCGACTACCCGTGGACGCACATCAAGACCACCGCGGCCGACCTGCGTCCGCAGCCGCCCGCCGGGATCGCGACGATGCCCGAGCTGCTGAAGAGCCCGGCCTACACGGCCCAGTTCAAGGAGGTCGCCGAGCTCGGCGCGGCCAACAGCACGACGCGGACCCCCGAGCAGACCCAGATCGCCTGGTTCTGGGCCAACGACCTGAACGGCACCTACAAGCCGCCGGGCCAGCTCTTCACCCACACCCGGACCGTCTCCACGCAGCGCGGACTCGACGAGATCGCCAACGTCCAGCTCTTCGCGCTGGTCGCGGGCGCGATGGCGGACGCGGGGATCTCCGCCTGGGACCAGAAGTACCAGACCCCCATCGATCTGTGGCGGCCCGAGAGCGCCGTCAAGCTGGCCGACACGGACGGCAACCCGGACACCGTGCAGAACAGTTCCTGGCAGCCGCTCTCGGCCGACGCGGCCGGGAACCACTTCAGCCCGCCCTTCCCCGCGTACGTCTCCGGGCACGCGACCTTCGCCGGGGCCTGGGCCGAGTCGATGAAGCTGTTCTTCGGCACGGACGACATCTCCTTCACCGGCACCACCGAGGATCCGCACGCGGTCGGGGTCACCCGCACCTTCCCCAACTTCAGCGCGGCGGCCACCGAGAACGCCCGGAGCCGGGTCTACCTCGGTGTGCACTACCAGTGGGACGGCGACCTCGGCGTCGCGACCGGCCGGAAGGTCGCCGGCCAGGTCGTCAACAACCTGTACAACCCGACGAGCTACAGCGACAAGACGCCCGTGTACAGCAGCCCCCGCGTCACCACGGTGGGCAAGGCGTGGCTGATCAAGCCCATGGGTGCCACGACCGTCGGGAACCTGTACGACGGCGCCCACGCCTCCTGGTACTACTGCGACGACTACGGGGCGGACAACGTCTACAACCAGCTCATCTGGAACTCCTACGGATGCGCGAACGGCTACGACGGCCGCACGCACCTCTACTACGTCCCGCGCTAGTCCCGGAAAGGATGGTCCTCCCGTGAACAGAAAACATCTCCGACGCATCGGTGCGACCGCCGGTGTGGCCGCCGCGCTCGCCACCGTCGCGGTCGTCAGCGCGACGAACGCGACGGGATCACAGGTCGAGCCCACCGTGCCGGGAACCCTCCGGGTCTTCGCCGGACCGTACGAGCAGGCGCAGTTCTGCGAGGGCGGCCCGACCCCGGTGATCTCCGGCGCGAACGGCGGCGCGCTCGCCGCCTCGCCGGTCGCGTTCGGCAAGGACGCGGGCAAGAACAGGAGCTACCACGCCCTGAAGGCCACCTTCGAGGTCGCCAGGCCGGGCGAGTCCGCGCTCCTCACCAAGACCGAGAAGATCTGGCCGAACGGCATGGTCTTCAACCTCGCCCTCGGCGCGGGCGAACTGAAGCCGGGTGGCTACCAGTTCCGGCTGCGCACGATCGGCGGCAACCAGGCCTCGGACTGGACGCCCTGGTGCGGATTCACCGTCACCAAGTGACCCCGTAGGGCTCAGAGGGGGGCGGCGGACCGTTTCGACGGTGCGCCGCCCCTTTTCCGTACGCCATCTGGTGAACTTGACGTGCTCCTGCCATAGTCCGGATCCATGGACCGACGACGATTCCTCGTGGGGGCCGCGGCCGCCGGAGCAGCCCTGCTCGTGGGCGCCCCCGCCGCATCGGCCGTGGACGTGCGCGCGTGGATGGCGGCGCACGGGGACGGCACCGACCTGCGGCGGCTCACCATTCCCGGGACGCACGACTCCGGGGCCCGGTTCGGCGGGGCCTGGTCGGAGTGCCAGAACACCACCATCGCCCAGCAGCTGGACAGCGGTGTCCGGTTCCTGGACGTGCGCTGCCGGGTGACCGGGGGGTCCTTCGCCATCCACCACGGGGCCTCGTACCAGAACATGATGTTCGGGGACGTCCTCGTCGCCTGCCGGGACTTCCTCGCCGCGCACCCCTCCGAGACCGTCCTCATGCGGGTCAAGCAGGAGTACTCCGAGGAGTCCGACGCCACCTTCCGCGCCGTCTTCGACGACTACCTCGACCGGCGGGGCTGGCGTTCGCTGTTCCGGATCGGGGACGCGCTGCCGCTGCTCGGCGAGGCGCGCGGACGGGTCGTGCTCCTCGCCGACAACGGCGGGCTGCCAGGACTCCGATGGGCCGACCCCGCCGTCTTCTCCGTCCAGGACGACTGGAACGCCCTCCCCGACGCCAAGTACCCGAAGATCCAGGCTCACTTCCGCGCCGCCGTCACCCAGCCCGGCCGGCTCTACGTGAACTTCGTCAGCACCTCCGCGTATCTCCCGCCCCGCTGGAACTCCGACCGGCTCAACCCATGGGTGCACGGCTTCCTGGACAGCGCCGAACTCGCCGGGAAGGCCGGGCTCGGGATCGTGCCCATGGACTTCCCCAACACCCGGGCGGGGCTGGTGGAGGCGCTCCTCCGGCACAACTAGCGCGGGGCCTTCGTCCCGTGCACCGACGTGTACTCGGCGGCCAGCCACGGGGCCAGGTCCTCGATCAGCAGCCGCAGGACCGCCGGATCCGGGGACGGCGACCTGCCCGCCTCCGCCGCCAGGCGCATCTGCTCCGCCCGCTCCGGGTAGTACGTGCCGAAGACCTCCGCCGACCGGTCCAGATCGCTGGTCCAGCCGCCCCACCGGGGCATGACCAGGGTGAAGCCCGTACGGACGAGACGGCGGCCGACCCTGCGGCCCAGGGCGCGTCCGGCGGGCTGCGTCCGCCAGCCGGGCAGCAGCAGGGCCAGGTCGCCGTTCGTCTCGCGCGCGAGGAGTGACGTCGGGCGGTACGGGGGCAGGTCGTCGGCCAGGTCCGGGCCCAGGAGCGGGGTGCAGAGGCAGGCGACGAAGAAGCCCAGGTCGTGGCGTTCCAGCTCGCTGAGGAGCACGCGCGTGCTGCTCAGCAGGATTCCGGCGCCGTCGATCTGCGGCAGCTCCCGGTCGAGCGCCGCCTCCAGCTCCCGGGCGGCGGCGCGGTCCGCCTCCGTGGGCTCCCCGTGCAGGGCCAGCTGCACGTCCAGGTCGGAGACGCCGGCGACCGCCGTGCCCCGGGGCACGCTGCCGTACAGGTACGCGCTGTGCAGCCGGTCCGGGCCGAACGCCCGGGAGATGCGTCCGCGCGCCGCCTCGACGACCGGCGCGAACTCCGCGGCGACGCGGTCCAGGGCGCCCTCGCGCGCGATCGTTCCGTCGGGGTTCAGGCCGCGGTCGTCGTTCATGGAGTCACCCTGGACCCTGGGCCGCCCGTCGTCGAACCGGTTTTCACAGCTCCGGCGGTGGCGTCGGTGCCCCCGGCAGTCGGAGCGTCGCCACCGTGCCGCCGCCCTCCGCCGGGGCGAGGGACACCGTGCCGCCCGCCTGCTGCACCGTGCGCGCCACGATCGACAGGCCCAGGCCCGAGCCCGGCAGGCTGCGGGCCGACGGGGAGCGCCAGAAGCGGTCGAAGACGTGCGGGAGCTCCTCCGGGGCGATGCCGGGGCCCTGGTCGCGGACGGTCAGCTCGCCCCGCATCAGGGTCACCTCGACCGTGCCCCGGGGCGGCGAGAACTTCACCGCGTTGTCCAGGACGTTCACCAGGGCCCGTTCGAGCGCCGGCGTCTCCGCCCGTACGTACCAGGGCGCCAGGTCCGTGACGAACGTCAGCTCCGGGCCGCGCAGCCGCGCCCGGTCCAGGGCGTTCCGCAGGATCGTGTGCAGCGGCACCACTTCGAGGAGGGGCCCCGGCTGCACCGCGTCCGGGCGGGACAGCTCCTGGAGGTCGCCGATCAGCGCGGCCAGCTCCGTCATCTGCGCCTTCACCGAGGCCATCAGGGCCCGCCGGTCGTCCGGCGGGATCGCCCGGCCGGTCTCCTCGCTGCGCGCGAGCAGTTCGACGTTGGTCCGCAGGGAGGTGAGGGGCGTGCGGAGTTCGTGGCCCGCGTCCGCGATGAGCTGCGCCTGCCGGTCCCGGGAGCTGGCGAGCGCCGCCGTCATCGCGTTGAAGGAGCGGGACAGGCGGGCGATCTCGTCCTCGCCCTCCACCGGGATGCGGACGGTCAGGTCCTCGGTCGCGGCGACGTGCTCGACCGCGTCGGTCAGCCGGTTCACCGGCTCCAGACCGGTCCGCGCGACCCACAGGCCGGCCGCGCCCGCGCCGACGACGCCGATCCCGGAGACCAGGAGCAGCACCCAGCGGAGCGTGGACATCGAGTTGTCGATCTCGGAGAGGGGGCGGGCGAGGGAGACCGCGATCTGGAGCGGAGTGTCCTGCTGGTACGTGTAGACCCGCATCTCGCGCCCGGCGTCGTCCTTCACCGTGTGCAGGGCGTCGTCCACCTGCTTCCGCGCCACCGCGAGGTCGGCGGCGGCGACCGGGATCGCCGCCGCTCCCGAGGTGCACACGCTGCCGTCGCCGAGGACCACCTGCACCGTGTACGAGCCCCCCACCGGCGGCAGCGGCGTGCCCTGGCGGCACATCGTGAGCATCTGCTGCACGCTGTTCTCGTTCAGGCGCGTGCTGCTCAGCGAGGAGTCCAGCTCCGCCTCCAGCTGCGCCCGCGTCACGAACCAGCAGGCCAGCGACACGGCCGCCACCGCGAAGGCCACGGCGGCCGCGCTGAGCAGCGCGAGCCGTGAGCGCAGCGGCCGCGAACGGAACCAGTTCCTCAGGCGGCCCGTCACTCCCCGCCTCCTCCGCGCAGCGCGTAGCCCACGCCCCGGACGGTGTGGACGAGGCGCGGCTCGCCGCCGGCCTCGGTCTTGCGCCGCAGATACATCACGTACACGTCCAGCGAGTTGGAACTGGGCTCGAAGTCGAAGCCCCACACGGCCTTCAGGATCTGCTCCCGGGTCAGGACCTGGCGCGGGTGCGCGAGGAACATCTCCAGGAGCGTGAACTCGGTCCGGGTCAGCTCCACGGTCCGCCCGCCCCGGGTCACCTCGCGCGTGGCGAGGTTCATCCGCAGGTCCTCGAAGGACAGGACGTCGTCCTCGGCGGGCGCGGCGGCGGACGCGGAGGCGTAGGAGCTGCGGCGGAGCAGGGCCCGGATGCGGGCGAACAGCTCGTCGAGCTCGAAGGGCTTCACCAGGTAGTCGTCCGCGCCGGCGTCGAGGCCGGTGACCCGGTCGCCGACGGTGTCGCGGGCGGTGAGCATGAGGATGGGCACGGTGGAGCCGGCGGCCCGGATCCGGCGGGCCGCCGTGAGCCCGTCCATGCGGGGCATCTGGACGTCGAGGACGACGAGATCGGGGGCGTACGACTCCATCGCGGCGAGCGCGTCGAGGCCGTCGACGGCGTCCCGCGTCTCGTACCCCTCGAAGGCGAGGCTGCGGCGCAGGGCCTCGCGGACGGCGGGCTCGTCGTCGACGATGAGGATGCGCTCGGCTTCGCTGTGCTGTCCGGTCATGGGCTGTCCCGTCATGGGATCAGCCTCGCACGTGCTCAGTTGGCGCCGCCCGAGCGGAGGCTGTCCAGGTCGGCCTTCACGGTGTCGATCGGGATCGCGAATCCGAGGCCGACGCTTCCGGCGGTGGAGCCGTTCGAAGAACTGGGCGAATACATGGCCGAATTGATTCCGATGATCTCGCCGTTCATATTGATCAACGCGCCGCCGGAATTCCCCGGATTGAGCGAGGCATCGGTCTGGATCGCCTTGTACGTGGTCTTCGACGAACCGGTGTCGCCGTTGAACTGCTGACCGCCGAACTCGAACGGCCAGCCCTGCCGCGGGTCCCACTGCTGCTGTTCCTGCTGCTGGTCCTGGCCGCCCTCGTCCTTGGCGACGGTCACGTCCCGGTCGAGCGCGGAGACGATGCCGCTGGTGACGGTGCCGGTCAGGCCCTCGGGGGAGCCGATCGCGACGACCTCGTCGCCGACCCTGAGGTTCGAGGAGTCGCCGAGCGCGGCGGCCTTGAGCCCGGAGGCGCCCTGGAGCTTGATCAGGGCGAGGTCCTTGTCGGGGTCCGTGCCGACGACCTCGGCCCGGTACGTCTTGCCGTTGCTGAGCTGCACGGTGACCGAGGAGGCGCCGGAGACCACGTGGTTGTTGGTGACGATCTCGCCGTCGGAGGTGATGATCACGCCCGAGCCGGTGGACTTGCCGGAGTTCGAGGTCGCGGAGATCTCCACGATGGAGGGGGAGACCGCCTCGGCGACCCCGGCGACGGTGCCCTTGGTGCCGGTGGAGACGTTGGTGCCGCTGACGACGGGGGAGGAGGCGCTCACGGAGGCCTTGTCGGAGGTGAGGTTCTGGACCAGCGTCGCCGTGCCGCCGCCGACCGCCGCGGCCGCGATGGCGACGGCCGCCATGAGCCCGACGCCCCGCTTGGCGCGGCGGCGGGGCGAGGGGGCCGGGGCGGGCCCGGCGGCGACGAGGGGCGGGTCCACCGGCGGCGGCACGTGACCGCCCGAGGGCCAGATGGTCGTGCCCGGCTCGGTGGTGATCGGCTGCGTCGGCTCGTACGGCCCCTGCATCGGCTGCGTCGGCTCGTACGGCGGCCTCGGCGGCTGCGGCGGGTAGTACGGCTGCTGCGGCTGCTGCTCCTGGAAGTCCGTCATGGCTATGACTTTCGGATCCGTACATGAGAACTGTCTGAGGACCGGCTGAGAAGCCCGACAGAACCCTGTATGCCCGATGTAAAGAACCCCCTGGGGTGGGGCCCGTCCGAGCGGCTCGCCCGGCCGGCTCCTCGGCTACCGGGGCACGGGCGGCGCGTCCGCCCCGTACCGGCTCAGCCGCCGTGGCAGCCGCAGGAGCGGCGGACGATCAGCGCCGACGGGAAGAGCTTCACCCGCTCGCGGCGGGGGGCCCCCACCCGGATCGAGTCGTCGAGGACCAGGTCCACGGCCGCCCGGGCCATCGCGGGGCGGTCCGAGGCGACGGTGGTCAGCGGCGGATCGGTGAGCGCCGCCTCCTTCACGTCGTCGAAGCCCGCGACCGCCAGCTCCGTCGGCACCTCGATGCGCAGCTCGCGGGCGGCCCGCAGGACACCGAAGGCCTGGTCGTCGGTGGAGCAGAAGATGGCCGGCGGCCTGTCCGGGCCCGCGAGCAGCTTGAGGGCGACCTGGTAGGCGTCGTACCGGTTGTACGGGGCTTCGAAGAGCCGGCCCTCGGTCGAGAGACCGGCCTCCTGCATGGCGCGCCGCCAGCCCTCGACGTGGTCGGCGACCGGGTCGCCGACGGCCGGGGTGTTCGGGACGCCGCCGAGGCAGGCCACGTACGGGTGGCCGTGCTCCAGGAGGTGCCGGGTGGCGAGCTGGGCGCCGCCGATGTCGTCGGTCACGACGGCCACGTCGTCGATCGCCTCGGGCCGCTCGTGCAGCAGCACCACGCGCGCGTCCCAGGCCTCGATCTCGCTCGCGGCCTGCTCGCTCATGCCCTGGCTGACCAGGATCAGTCCGGAGACCCGCATGCCGAGGAAGGCGCGCAGGTAGTGGACCTCGCGCTCGGTCCGGTAGTCGGAGTTGCCGACGAGGACCATCTTCCCGCGCTCGGCGGCGGCCTGCTCGACCGCGTGCGCCATCTCCCCGAAGAACGGCTGCCGCGCGTCGGGGACGATCATGCCTATGAGGTCGGTGCGCCGCGAGGCCATCGCCTGGGCCACCCGGTCCGGGCGGTAGCCCAGCTCCTTGATGGCGGCGAGGACACGCTCGCGCGTGGCCGGGGCGACCGGCCGGGGTCCGTTGTTGATGACGTAGCTCACGACGGCGGTAGAAGTACCCGCAAGTCGCGCTACGTCATCCCGCGTCACCTTGGCCACGCGCGGAAGTCTACGCGGGGGGACCTACCTACCGGCAGGTCGCACTGTGGCATCCGCCACGTTCCTGTCCTACGTGGGGGTGACGGCCTCCGTGTCTCCCTTGACGCGGGCGCTCACGCGGGCCTCCTCCTTGGCACGCGCGCCCTCGGCCTTGGCACGGGCCTCCTCCGCCGCCCGCTCGACCTTCTCGGGGGTGACGAAGCGGTAGCCGACGTTCCGGACGGTGCCGATGAGGGACTCGTGCTCGGGGCCGAGCTTGGCCCGCAGCCGCCGTACGTGGACGTCGACCGTACGGGTGCCGCCGAAGTAGTCGTACCCCCACACCTCCTGGAGGAGCTGCGCGCGCGTGAAGACCCGGCCCGGGTGCTGGGCCAGGTACTTGAGCAGCTCGAACTCCTTGAAGGTCAGGTCCAGGACCCGGCCCTTCAGCTTCGCGCTGTACGTCGCCTCGTCGACCGACAGGTCGCCGTTGCGGATCTCCATCGGGGAGTCGTCCGAGACGATCTGCTGGCGGCCCATCGCGAGCCGGAGCCGCGCCTCGACCTCGGCGGGGCCCGCCGTGTCGAGGAGGACGTCGTCGATGCCCCAGTCGGCGGTGACGGCCGCGAGGCCGCCTTCCGTGACGACGAGGATCAGCGGACAGCCGGGCCCGGTGGAGCGCAGCAGCTGGCAGAGCGAGCGCACCTGTGGCAGGTCGCGCCGGCCGTCGACGAGGATCACATCCGCGCCGGGGGTGTCCACGAGGGCGGGGCCCTCGGCCGGGGCGACCCGGACGTTGTGCAGCAGCAGGCCGAGTGCGGGGAGCACCTCGGTCGACGGCTGGAGGGCGTTGGTCAGGAGCAGCAGAGAACTCATCGCGCCGCACCTTCTTCGGTCGTCGGTCCGCCGGTCGATCCGTCGTGCGTCGTCGTTCGCTCGTCCATGACGTCGGTTCCTCCTCGGTCCCTGCGAGGACGTCTATGTGTGCTCACGTTGGCTCTCGCGCCCTGAGAGCTTTTGTTCATCCGTCCGTAACAACGGTCGGAAAACACAAAAGGACCCGGGGGCTGCGTTGCCCGGATCCTCTGGCAAGCAGAATAGCCCACATGAGTTCCGAGGCAGAGGGCCGATTTCACATCCTGGATGTTTCCTCGCTCACTTCCCGCCCTTTGCGGTCCACGCTGTGTACCGAGGACGGTGTCCGGATCGAGGCGGTTTACGAACCCTCAGGGGCAAGTGTCACCGATACGGCGGTCGTCCTCGCGCACGGCTTCACCGGGTCGGCCGACCGGCCCGCCGTCCGGCGCGCCGCCCGCGTCCTCGCGGAGCGCGGCGCGGCCGTCGTCACCTTCTCCTTCCGCGGGCACGGCCGCTCGGGCGGCCGCTCCACCGTCGGCGACCGGGAGGTCCTCGACCTGTCCGCCGCCGTCCGCTGGGCCCGTGAGCTCGGCCACGCGCGCGTGGCGACGGTCGGCTTCTCCATGGGCGGCTCCGTGGTCCTGCGCCACGCGGCCCTGGAGCGCGGGACGGAGGGCCGCGCCGACGCGGTGGCCGCCGTGTCCGCGCCCGCCCGCTGGTACTACCGGGGTACGGCCCCGATGCGCCGCGTCCACTGGGTGGTCACCCGGCCGGCGGGCCGCCTCGTCGGGCGGTACGGGCTCGGCACCCGGATCGACAGCCGCGCCTGGGACCCCGTGCCCCTGTCCCCCGTGGAGGCCGTCCCGCTGATCGCGCCGACCCCGCTGCTCATCGTGCACGGCGACCGGGACGCGTACTTCCCGCTCGACCACCCGCGCATGCTGGCCGCCGCGGGCGACGCGGAACTCTGGGTGGAGCGGGGGATGGGCCACGCCGAGAACGCGGCCGACCGGGAGCTGCTCGCCCGGCTCGGGGACTGGCTCACGCGCGCATAGCCCATGATGGGGGGCGGCGCGCACACGAACGAGAGGAGCGCCGCTATGGCAGCGGGAACCATCCGCTACTGGGCCGCGGCCAAGGCCGCCGCCGGAGTCGCCGAGGAGCCGTACACCGCCGGGACCCTGGCCGAGGCCCTCGACGCGGTCCGCGCGAAGCACCCGGGCGAGCTCGCCCAGGTCCTCAAGCGGTGCTCGTTCCTGGTCGACGGCGACCCCGTCGGGACCCGGAGCCATGAGACGGTACGGCTTGCCGAGGGCGGCACGGTCGAGGTGCTCCCCCCGTTCGCAGGAGGGTGAACCCCAGAGCATGAGCAACGACCAGTACTACGGCGGGCAGCAGTACGACCCGTACGCCGACGCGAACGGGCAGCAGAACCCCGCCGAGGTCACCCAGACGTGGGAGGGCCAGACCTGGGACACCTCGTACCAGCCGGCCGTCTCGTACGACCAGATCCAGGCGGCCCGGGCCGAGCAGGCGGCCCAGGCCGCGCAGATGCCCGTGCCGCAGGAGGCGTACCAGCAGTCGTACGAGCAGCCGTACGAGCAGCAGTACCCGTCGCACGGGGCCCCCGCCGCGTACTACGCGGAGCCCGCGGCCGAGCCCGCGCCGGCGGCCTTCGCCGAGCCCGCGCCGGCCCCTGCTTCCGCGGCCGCTCCCGTGGCCGCTCCCGTGGTCGACGAGGGGCCCGCCTACTCCTCGCCCATCACCTCCGGGAACGCCCGCGTCACCGACGCCCAGCGCGCCCGCGCCGAGGGCCGGTCGCCGATCATCGAGCCCGGCATGCAGCCCGCGGCCCTCACCGCCGTCCTCGGCCTGCTGCTCGCGGGCGGTGCTGCCCTCGGCTCGTACGGGCTGCTCGTCCCGCTCGTCCTGCTGCAGGGCCTCACCGCCGCCGGCTGGTTCCGGCTCAACGGCATGTGGCCCGCCCGGCAGGGCATCGCCCTCGCCTTCCTCGGCGGCCTCGTCTCCGACGCCGCCCTGCTCGCCACCGGCCGGGAGCACGCGGCCGCGGCGATCCTCGGCACGCTCGGCGTCTGGGTGCTGCTCTGCCTGGTCCTCCAGCTGCGCAGCCACGCCGACCCCGACGAGCGCATGTACGGCCTGATGGCCACCATCGCCTCCGCCGCCCTGACCGTCGTCGCCACCGGGCACCTCGGCGCCGCCCCGGACGCGGTGGTCGTCGGCGGGATCGCGGTCGCCGCGGCCGTCCTCGCCCGGGCGCTGCCGCTGCCGGGACCGGTCTCCCTGGTCGTCGCCCTGCTCGCCGCGGCGGGCGCCGGGATCGCGGCCGGCGGCCTCACCGACCTGGGCACCTCCGGGGCGCTGCTCGGCCTCGGCGTCGGGGTCTGCGCGCTGATCGGCCTGCGGGTCGCCAGCTACGACTACCCGTCGCGGTTCGTCCACATGACCGCGGGCGTCGCGCTGCCGCTCACCGCCGCCGCGCCCGCCGTCTACCTGCTCGGCCGCGCCCTGGTCTGACCCGGTCTGACCTGCGGTCCTCCTCGCCGTCCGTTCGGGCACGGGAACCAACCGGCCCCCCGACACGTCGATCTTCGTGTCGGGGGGCCGGAACTTTTCACGGAAACCGTTACAGGAACCACTACGGGGGGACGCTCAGCCCATGCGAGCACTGCGGATTCTGTTGATCGTGGCCGTCGTGCTGGGCGGGGCCCTCGTCGGGATCGACCGGCTGGCCGTGTCGTACGCGGAGTCGGAGGCGTCGAGCCGGGTGAAGCTCTCCGCCTCGACGAGCGACTCGATCGAGGTCGACATCAAGGGCTTCCCGTTCCTCACCCAGGTCGCGGACAAGCGGTTCGACGAGGTCGACGTGAAGGCGACCGGCGTGCGGGCGACGGCGGGCGACAAGGACGTCCGGGTCGGCGAGCTGACCGCGGTCCTGCGGGACGTGACCGTGACCGGCGACTGGGCGGGCGCGAAGGCGGGCTCGGCGAGCGGCACGGCCCTCATCTCGTACGCGGACCTCACCGCCGCCTCCGACCGCGAGGCCACCGTCGCCTACGGGGGGAACGGCAAGGTGAAGGTCACCGGCAGCGTGAAGATCCTGGGCCGCAGCCTGACCCGCTCGGTCATCTCCACGGTCACCGTCGTGAACGGCGACACCATCAAGGTCCGCGCCGACGAGGTGCCGGGCGCCGGCATCCCGGGCGTGGAGGAGCTGGTCCGCGCGCGCACCGACTTCGAGCGCCCGCTCGGCATGATCGCCGGGATGAAGGTGGAGAAGGTCGAGCCGCGCCCGGACGGCCTGGCGGTCACCGTGACCGGCAAGGACGTCGTCCTGGCGGGCTGATCGGGCCCTTTGATCACATGGTGAGACGCGGCCGTCCGATCCGCAGAAAGAGAAGCGGACACCGTGGTGCGGAGGCGTCCGGAGCCGACGCGCACCCTGATCACGTCTCGCATCTCGGACGATCGCGTCTCAAAATACGACACACCGGTGACACGGCCGCCTGTCCGTCCCTACGATCGAGGGCATGAAGCGACAGGCGGATCTCACGAAGCGGCGGGCAGTAGACCTGTGCCGCGTCGCCGCCATGCTCTGTCGCTCAGTCTGAGCGGGACGCCAACTCCCGTATCCCCCAGGCCCGTCGACCGACGTCGGGGCCGCCCCGTGCAGAGCCGTACGCCCGTCCGTATGTCCATATGCCCGTATGTCCGTACGTCACGCGACGACGCGTAGCGCAGCACACCCCCGCACCACCGCAGCACACCCCCGCACACTGCCCCGGAGGAGAACAGCATGGCTCGCAGCGACGTCCTGGTCGACGCGGACTGGGTCGAGGCCAACCTCGACAACCCGCAGGTCGCCATCGTCGAGGTCGACGAGGACACCTCGGCCTACGAGAAGAACCACATCCGCAACGCCATCCGCATCGACTGGACCAAGGACCTGCAGGACCCGGTCCGCCGCGACTTCATCGACCAGGAGGGCTTCGAGAAGCTCCTCTCGGCCAAGGGCATCGCGAACGACACCACGGTCGTCCTCTACGGCGGCAACAACAACTGGTTCGCCTCCTACGCCTACTGGTACTTCAAGCTCTACGGCCACCAGGACGTCAAGCTCCTCGACGGCGGCCGCAAGAAGTGGGAGCTCGACTCCCGCGACCTCGTCGCCGAGGTGCCGGCCCGCCCGGCCACCGAGTACAAGGCCAAGGCCCAGGACGCCTCGATCCGCGCCTTCCGCGACGACGTCGTGGCCGCGATCGGCGCCCAGAACCTGGTCGACGTCCGCTCGCCCGACGAGTTCTCCGGCAAGCTGCTCGCCCCGGCGCACCTCCCGCAGGAGCAGTCGCAGCGCCCCGGCCACGTGCCGAGCGCCCGCAACATCCCGTGGTCGAAGAACGCCAACGACGACGGCACCTTCAAGTCGGACGACGAGCTCAAGGCCCTCTACGAGGCCGAGCAGGTCGACCTGGCGAAGGACACCATCGCCTACTGCCGCATCGGCGAGCGCTCCGCGCTGACCTGGTTCGTCCTGCACGAGCTGCTCGAGGTCCCGAACGTCAAGAACTACGACGGCTCCTGGACCGAGTACGGCTCCCTCGTCGGCGTGCCGATCGAGCTCGGCGCCAACAAGTAACCCCCACTTCTTCTTCAGGACAGGACAGCGAACATGTGTGGAGCTCAGGTCGGCGGTCCCGACGTCAGCACGCTCAAGCCCGGTGAGACGGCCATCCAGGGCCAGGTGACCAAGGACGGCGAGCCCGTCACCGGTTACGTGCGCCTCCTCGACGGCTCCGGCGAGTTCACCGCCGAGGTCCCGACCTCGGCCACCGGCCAGTTCCGCTTCTACGCGGCGACCGGCGAGTGGACCCTGCGCGCCCTGGTTCCGGGCGCCCAGGCCGACCGCAAGGTCGTCGTCACCGAGGCCGGCAGCCTGACGGACGTCGCCATCGCGGTGTGACGCCACACCGATGAACGGCCGGAGGGCCGTGCCTCCTGGGGGGTTGGACGCCATTCCAGGACCTGAGGCACGGCCCTCCGGCTTCTTTCTTTCCGGGCGTGGCGCCCGGTCGTACGCTGAAGGTGTGTACGCGCGACGTCGGCACGTCTACTTCTGGATGATGGGCGCCTGCCTGGCCCTGTTCGTGGGCGCCTGGGCCGTCGTGCGGCTCTTCTCGATGCCGGTTGCCATCGGCATGTGCGTCGTCGCCATGGTCATCCCCCCGGTCGCCGCGATGATCGCGAACCGCCGGGGCCCGGAGGACCGCTGGTGGGACGACCCCTCGGGCGACCCGAAGTCGGACGAGTGGTGGGACGAGCTCGACGGCAAGAAGCGCCGCGAGCCGTAGCTCGCTCAATACACGAGGGCCTGGGTCTCGTCGGACATCGCCTCCTGGACGAAGACCTGCGCGCCGGCGATGCGGACGCCGTCCAGGACGTCCTTCTCCGTGATCTCGCGGCGTGCCGCGCACTGCGTGCAGAGCGTGATGCGGCCGGCCGCCAGGATCGAGTCGATCAGGTCCGGCAGCGGCGCGGCGTGCGGGAGCTCGAACTCCGCCGCGCGGCCGGGGAGGGCGAACCAGGAGGACTCGCCGGTCAGCCAGAGCGAGACCTCGACGCCGCTGGCGACGGCGACGGCGGCCACCGTGAAGGCCTGGGAGCAGCGTTCGGGGGCGTCGGCCCCTGCGGTCACCTTGATCACGAGCTTCTTCGCCATATGCCGAACTGTAATGCGCGGCACTGCAACCTCATGCGTCCCTCACGTGTCAGCTGTGTGCGCGGGTGACGGAATCCGCGCTTCAGGTCTCGTGGGGGGACTCTTGAGCATCGAAGAAAGTATCCAAAATACGGATACAACATCACCACCCGAGCCGGAGACGGTGACGGAACCCGCACCTCCGGTCCAGCGACCGCGCCGCCGGGTCCTCCGTACCGTCGGGCTGATCACCGTCGCCGCCGTCATCGGCCTCGTCGGCGGCACCGCCGTCGGCTACGGCATCCAGGCCGACCGCGAACCGACCGCGCTCCCGCCGCTCAACCAGCCGGGCCTCGCGCACCCGGCGAAGCCGCTGCCGAAGGGCCAGGAGCCGGAGCCGCTGTCGGCGAAGGAGGACCACCAGGCGAAGGCGCAGGGCGACCTGCGGAAGCTGCTGCTGCCGAAGCCGGCGGGGGCGCGGGCCGACGGTCCGGACGGCTGGGAGTCGCTGTCCGCGTACGTCGACGACTTCACCCGGCCCGAGAACGCGCTGGAGTTCCAGCTCGACCAGGGGGTCCGGCGAATCGCCACGCGGTCGTGGCGTGTCGGCGAGTACAAGCGCGTCCAGATCGACCTCGTGCAGTACCGCTCCACCTCCGGGAACGGAGCCCTGGAGTACGTGAAGGACCAGCAGGGCCTCGCCATCGGCGAGGAGCAGTCCGATTCCCTCGGAGAACCCGTGAAGGGCTCCGAGAACGGCCGCTACTTCCTCTATCCCGTGGAGCGCAAGGCGGGCTACATGGACCTCTACCAGGCCCGTGCCTTCATCCAGCGCGGTGACATCGCGATCACCATCCTGATCTTCGACACCGAAAAGATCGCCGAGAGCGAGATCCGTTCTCTGGCCGAGCGGCAGCTGGGGCGCCTGTGAGCGAGAAGTCCGGGCGCCGCACGCGCCGGATCCTGAAGAACGTGCTGGCCTCCGTGGTCGTGCTCGGCGCCGTCGGCGGCGGTGTCGCCTACACCGCCGTCACCGTCGACCGCGCCGACCGGACCGCCCCCACGGTGGCGTGGGCCGAGCCCAGTACGACCGCGACCCCGAAGGACCCGGCCGCCGACGCCGACCGGGGCAGGGCGTCCACGCCGATGAGCAGGCTCCTCCTGCCCGTGCCGGACGGCTACGTGCTCGGGGCGGACATCGAGGGACACGGAAACGACGACGAGATCCCGGCGAAGCAGGCCGCGGCCCTTCTCAAGCAGACGGGCAAGTCCTTCTACGGCAAGAAGCGCCGCGCGTACGAGAAGGAGGTCGACCGGCTCGGCATCCAGGGCATGGCGATGCGCTCGTACGCCGCGCAGGACAGCACCCTCCAGGCCGAGGTGATCGTCCTGCGGATGAAGGACAAGAAGTCGGTCCGCGAGTTCTTCGAGGTCCGCAAGGAGATGTCCGAGTTCTTCGAGCTGCGCAAGGGCCCGAAGATCAAGGAGTACGCGAAGAACTCCGCCTGCTACCTGGGGCCCAAGCCCGCGAAGCCCGAGCAGGACGAGGACGAGCGGACTCCCGACCTCCAGAAGATGACCTGCTCCGCGTACGACGGGGAGGTCATGGTCACCGTCACCGCGTTCGGTGGCGAGCCCTTCGACCAGAAGGCCGTGGCGGACCTCGTCGAGAAGCAGCTCCGCCACATCCAGTCCCCGGGGGAGTACATATGACCGAGCAGATGACAGAGACGGACCTTCCGGAAGCGGAGGCCCCGGAAGCGGCGGCCCCGGAACCAGAGGCCCCGGAAGCGGAGGTCCTGGAACCGGCCGCGCCCCCGCGGTCCCGTCGCGTCCTCTGGGCCGTCGCCCGCTGGACCGCCGCCCTCGTCGTGTGTGGCGGCGTGGGCGCCGGCACCGCCATGGGGATCACCGCCCTCGACCGGAACGACGTGCCCGGCCTGGCGACCGAGAGCGACGGCCGCTGGGAGTACCCGCAGCTCCGTCTCCCGGCGCTGCCGGCGGACCGGCCCCGCCCCTTCACCGAGGGCAACGACGGCGAGATCCACTACGCCGACGTGCGCGAGCTGCTGCTGCCCGCCCCGGCCGGCGCGACGGCCGACCCGAAGCTGAACGGCGGGTTCGTGCCCACCGACTCGTACCTCTCCCTGTACGGGAAGGAGTCCCGCGACGAGGTGAAGCGGGCCCTGACGGACTCCACCCTGCGGCACGTCGCCGCCCGCGGGTGGACGACTCCGGACGGCACCCGCACCAGCATCCATCTGCTGCGGTTCAGCTCGGTGGCGTTCGCCGAGGCGTTCAAGGACGAGGTGGTGGACGCGGAGGCCGCGGACGGCCCGGACGCGCGGCCGGACGGGGTGGAGGCCCTCGTCCTGGAGAGCTTCGCGGACGACATCGGCGTGTCCGGCACGAGCGTGTACGCCTTCCGGGAGAAGAAGCCGTACGGCCCCGAGCAGGTCCGCTGGGCCTATGTGCAGGCCGGTGACACCCTCGCGCTGATCACCCAGACCCGGAAGGGCGAGGCGCTCGCCGTGCCGTTCCAGCAGACCGTCACCCTGCAGAACCAGCTGCTCGGCTGATCGTCCGCGAGACCCACCTCACCGAGTGGGCCGGACCCCCGCCCACTAAGCTGGGGTCCGGCCCGTTCCGCCTTCACCGCTCAGTCGAGGAGCACCCCAATGATCGCTTTCTTCGAAACCCTCCTGGTCCTGGTCGCCGTCGGCGTGATCGCCTTCGCCGGTCTGACCGTGAAGAAGCTGTACCAGGGCCAGCGGTAACCACTTCTAGAGAACGCCAGAGCTGCTCATGATCGAGATCCCGTCCGACCTCAACCCGGACCTCGTCCCCCTCGCGTTCCTGCTCGGTACGTGGGAGGGCGCGGGCGTCTCCGACTTCCCCGGCGCCGAGAAGTGCAACTTCGGCCAGGCCGTGACGTTCAGCCACGACGGCCGGGACTTCATCGAGTACCACTCGCACACCTGGGTCCTGGACAACGACGGCAACAAGGTCCGTCCGCTGGAGAGCGAGAGCGGCTACTGGCGGATCGACCGGGACCGCAAGGTCGAGGTCGTCATGGTCCGCGACCAGGGCGTCGTCGAGATCTGGTACGGCGAGCTCGCCGACCAGAAGCCGCAGATCGACCTGGCGACGGACGCCGTCGCCCGCACCGTGGCCTCCGGCCCGTACAGCGGTGGCAAGCGGCTCTACGGCTACGTCAAGAGCGACCTGATGTGGGTCGGCGAGAAGGCCACCCCCGAGATCCCGCTCCGCCCGTACATGTCGGCGCACCTGAAGAAGGTCGTGACGCCGGAGGAGGTCGCGGAGATGGCCCGCAACCTGCCCGACATGCCGGACGACGGCATCGCCTTCTTCCGTTAGACGCCTGGGGGTGTTCACCGCGTCCTCCTACACTGGGGGCGTGGTGAGCACCGACTGGAAGAGCGACCTGCGGCAGCGCGGCTATCGGCTGACGCCGCAGCGTCAGCTTGTCCTGGAGGCCGTGGACAGGCTGGAGCACGCGACCCCGGACGACATCCTCGTCGAGGTCCGCAGGACGGCCTCCGGCGTGAACATCTCCACCGTGTACCGGACCCTGGAGCTCCTCGAGGAGCTCGGGCTCGTCTCCCACGCGCATCTGGGGCACGGGGCGCCGACCTATCACCTCGCCGACCGGCACCACCACCTGCACCTGGTCTGCCGGGACTGCTCCGAGGTGATCGAGGCGGACGTGGAGGTGGCGGCCGAGTTCACCGGGAAGCTCCGTGAGACCTTCGGGTTCGAGACGGACATGAAGCACTTCGCGATCTTCGGCCGGTGCCGGGACTGTTCGAACAAGGACGCTGCCGTCGAGTCGTAGGCTCTTCTGTATGAAGAGCCCTCTGTTGTCCCTGCCCGGCGCCGTCCCCGCCGAAGGCCGCGACGAAGGCGTCGCCGCGCACTACGGCGATCTCTTCCGCGAGCAGCGTGCCCTCTCCGAGGGCAGCGGTTTCGTCGACCTCTCGCACCGGGGCGTCGTCGCCGTCTCCGGTGACGACCGGCTGAGCTGGCTGCACCTGCTCGTCACCCAGCACATGACCGAGCTGCCGCCCGGGCAGGCCACCGAGGCGCTGATCCTCTCCGCGAACGGGCACATCGAGCACGCCCTGTACCTCGTCGACGACGGCGAGACGGTGTGGGCGCACGTCGAGCCGGGGACGCAGGCCGAGCTCATCGCGTATCTGGAGGCGATGAAGTTCTTCTACCGGGTCGAGGTCGCCGACCGCACCGAGGACTTCGCCGTCGTCCACCTTCCGGCCGGTTCCATCGCCGAGGTGCCCGCGGGCGTCGTCGTACGGGAGACCCCGCACGGCCGCGATCTGTTCCTGCCCCGCGCCGACCTGGAGTCCTTCGCGGCCTCGCACGGGCCGGCCGCCGGGATCCTCGCGTACGAGGCGCTGCGGGTCGAGGCGCACCGGCCGCGGCTCGGCTTCGAGACCGACCACCGGACCATCCCGCACGAGGTCGGCCTCATCGGCAGCGCCGTCCACCTCCAGAAGGGCTGCTACCGGGGGCAGGAGACCGTCGCCCGGGTGCAGAACCTGGGGAAGCCGCCGCGCCGCCTGGTCTTCCTGCACCTGGACGGCAGCGAGGTCCTGCTGCCCGGCCACGGCACCCCGATCCGGCTCGCCGCGGACGGCGAGGAGGGCCGGCAGCTCGGTTTCGTGACGACCGCCGTCCGCCACCACGAGCTCGGGCCGATCGCCCTCGCCCTGGTCAAGCGGAACGTGCCGGTCGACGCCCCGCTGATCGCCGGGACGACGGCCGCCGCGCAGGAGACCGTCGTCGAGCCGTAGCCCTCAGACCTCGATCAGTACCGTGAACGGGCCGTTGTTCGTGAGGGAGACGCTCATCTTCGCTCCGAAGCGGCCCGTCTCCACGTGCGCGCCGAGGGCGCGCAGCTGGGCGACGACCTCGTCGACGAGGGGTTCGGCGACCGGGCCCGGGGCGGCGGCGTTCCAGGTGGGGCGGCGGCCCTTGCGGGCGTCTCCGTAGAGGGTGAACTGGGAGATGACGAGCAGCGGCGCGTTCACGTCGGAGCACGACTTCTCGTCGTCCAGTACCCGGACGGACCAGAGCTTTCTGGCCAATTGGGCGGCCTTCTCCGGGGTGTCGTCATGGGTCACCCCGACCAGGACGCACAGCCCCTCGCCGGTGATCTCACCGACGGTCTCCCCTGCGACGACGACACTCGCGCCGTCGACCCTCTGCACCACTGCTCGCATGCGCACCAACCTACCGAGCGGGTGGCGGGCCGAAGGACGAGGGGCCGAACGGGTGCAGAGCGCCTGCACGTGCACGGGGAGGAGTGGCACCATGCGTGTGAGGCGGTGCGGCCGACCGCACCGGTCGAGGGGACGAATCTCATGAGTGCACCTGGCACCGGGCCGACGCCGTCCGGCCCCGTACCGCTGATCCGAGTCGGTGGTTCTTCCATGACGCGCCCACCCGTACAGCGGACCGCCGAGCCCGGGCCCGAGCCGACGAACCGGACGCGGCCCGACCTCGGCGCCCTGCGGTTGCCCGAGCTGCGCGCTCTGCGCCGGGACGCGCAGAGCGACGAGGCCGACCTGAGCTACGTACGCCGGATGCTCCAGGGCCGGATCGACATCCTGCGGGCCGAGCTGGCGCGCCGGACCGACCCGGAGGCCCCGGTCCTCGACCGGCTCTCCGAGATCCTCGCCGACGTGCCCTCGCGGCACCGCAGTTCGGCGCGGCACGTGACGCTGTCGACGCCGCGCGGCGAGGAGTACCGGCGGCTCGCGAGCGAGATGCTGTCGGAGGTCGAGCTGTCGGACCTGACGGCCCGGACCGATGACGAACTGCACGCGGCGATGGGTCGGCTCGCGGGGTACGAGCAGCAGATCTCGCGGCGCCGGCAGGACCTCCAGCGGACCGCCGACGACTGCAGCGCGGAGATCGCCCGCCGCTACCGGGAGGGCGAGGCGCAGGTCGACGACCTGCTGGCCTGACGGACGTAGGGAAGAGGTCGGCGACCTGTTGGTCCGGCGTACGGGAAGAGGTCGGCGACCTGTCGGTCCGACGTACCGAAACTCGCGTGCGGGGCCGGTCCGGCCGTGCGTAGGGTCGGAGGATGACCTTCGATGTGCGCGCCGTCACCGAATCAGAGTTCCGTGAGTGGCAGCGGGCGCTGCGCACCGGGTTCCTCAAAGCGCCGGTCGTCTCCGACGAGGAGTTCGCCGACCGGCTGGCGCACGCGGACCTCGCGCGGACGCTCGGCGTCTTCGACCGGGACCGGATCGTCGGCACCTTCCGGTCCTTCCGGCAGGAGGTCAGCACGGTCGGCGGGGGCAGTCTCACCGCCGACGCGATCACCCAGGTCACGGTCGCGCCGACGCACCGCAGGCAGGGTCTGCTGAGCCGGATGATGTCCGCCGACCTCGCCGCCGCGAAGGAGCGGGGCGACGCGATCGCGACGCTGATCGCCGCCGAGTACCCGATCTACGGGCGGTACGGCTTCGGTCCGGTGAGCTGGATCGCCGAGTGGAGCGTGGACGTGCGCCGGGCGGGTCTCGACCCGCGCCGCTCGGGCCGCCCGGAGGACGGCGGCCGGATCGATCTGACGGACGGCGACGAGATCCGGAAGACCGGCCCCGAGCTGTACCGCCGGCTCGCGGCCGTACGCGCCGGGCTCACGAACCGCGACAAGCGCGACTGGGACCGCGGCACCGGGCTCGGCCACCAGCGCGCGCCGTGGCGGGAGCCGTACTACGCGCTCTACCGGTCGGCGTCCGGCGAGGTCGAGGGGTACGCGGCGTACACCGCCGACGACAAGTGGAACGACGCGAACCAGCCGCAGCACACGGCGACCGTGCGCGACCTCATCGCCGTCACCCCGGCCGCCGAGCGCGCCCTGTGGCACTACCTCTGCTCGCTGGACTGGATCTCCACGGTCCGCTCCGGCTTCCGGGCGCCCGACGACCTGCTGCCGCTGCTCCTGCCCGACCCCCGCGCGGCGAGGATGGTGACGTACGCGGACATGCTGTGGGTGCGGGTCCTGGACGTGGCCCGGGTCCTGGAGGGGCGGACGTATCCGGTGGAGGACGGCCTCGTCCTGGAGGTGCGGGACGCCGACGGGCTGGCCGGCGGGCGCTTCCGGCTCGACGCCTCCCCGGCGGGCGCGGCCTGTGTCCGTACCTCCGAGTCGGCCGATCTCGCCTTCGACGTCGCCGAGTCGGGCACGCTCGCGTTCGGTGACGAGTCGGCGGTACGGCTGTCCCGGCTCGGGCGCGTCGAGGAGCTGACGCCCGGCGCCGCGGCCCGCGCCGACCTGCTGTTCCGTACCCCGCTCCGGCCGTTCTCGCCCGACATCTTCTGAGCCCGCCGCGCGTTACTAGGATGAACGTGGGGTGTGCGAGGTGCGGAGGCGGGAGCTCATGGCGGACGACGGGGATCGGGACGCCGTGGAGGCGGAGTACGTGAAGGCCGAGTACCCGACCGGGCTGCGCGAGAAGAAGAAGGCGCGCACCCGGCAGGCCCTGTCGGACGCCGCCATCGCGCTCTTCATGGAGAAGGGTTTCGACGGGGTGTCCGTCGCGGAGGTGGCCGCCGCCGCCGAGGTCTCGAAGCCGACCCTGTTCCGGTACTTCCCGGCCAAGGAGGACCTGGTCCTGCACCGGTTCGCCGACCACGAGGGCGAGTCCGCGCGCGTGGTGGAGGCCGGGCGGGTGTACGGCACGGCGCCGCTCGACGCGCTGTACGAGCACCTGCTCGAAGGGCTTGAGCGGCGCGATCCGGTCACCGGGCTCTGCGAGGTGCCCGCGGTCCTCGCGTACCACCGGCTCCTGTACGGGACGCCGGCCCTGCTCGCCGCGATCCACGGCTACCAGCAGCGCTCGGAGGAGGTCCTCGCGAAGGCGCTGGGCGGCGATCCGCTGGTGGCGCGGCTCGCGGCCGCGCAGATCGTGGCCGTGCTGCGGGTCCTGGCGAACGAGAACGTGGCGCGGCTGACGGCCGGCGATCCGATCGAGGAAGTGGGGCGGGACGCGGTGACGGCGGCGGGGGAGGCGTTCCGGTCGCTGCGGCAGGGGCTGCCGTACTGAGCTCCAGTTATTGAGATCAAGTAAAAAATGTAACCCAGTAACGTTTTCCGCTACGCTTGTCGGAATGACGTCACTGGACCTTGAGCTCGCCCGCGAACGCTCCCACCACGACGCCTGCCGCGCCGCCCTGATCCGCATGACCGAGGACGTCGTCGAGCAGGTCGTCATCGGCGAGGACGTCGCCGCCTCCGGCGCCGATGCCGAGGCGCTCGGCTACCACCTGCGCAGCCGCGCCAAGGAGATGGGCGAGATGCCGCCCGGCCCGCTGTTCTTCGGACGCCTCGACCGCGAGGACGGCCAGATCCACCACATCGGCCGCCGCCGGATCGCCGAGCACCCGGCCGCGCCGCCGCTCGTCGTCGACTGGCGCGCGCCCGTCTCCCGCGCCTACTACCAGGCCGGCGCCCACGACCCGCAGGGCGTCCTGCGGCGCCGCCGCTTCGGCTGGGCCCCGCACAGCGAGGGCGCCACCGAGGACCTCACCGCCCTGGAGGACGAACGCCTCACGGACGGCGGCGCCACGGGGACGGTCAGCGCCCTCGTCACCGGGGAGATCGAGCGCCCCCGGGTCGGCCCCATGCGGGACATCGCCGCCACCATCCAGCCCGAACAGGACGACCTCGTACGCTCCGAACCCGCCGCCTCCCTGTGCGTGCAGGGCGCCCCCGGCACCGGCAAGACCGCGGTGGGCCTGCACCGGGCCGCGTACCTCCTCTACACGCATCCGCAGCGGATCCGCCGTTCGGGACTCCTCGTCCTCGGCCCCCACCGCGCCTTCCTCTCGTACATCTCCGAAGTGCTGCCCTCGCTCGGCGAGACCGGCATCCGGCAGGCCACCCTCGACGAGGAGATCGCCCGCCACCCCGTCCGGGCCGAGGACGGCGAGGCGGCGGCCCGGGTCAAGCACGACGCCCGGATGGCGGGGGTGCTGCACCGCGCGCTGTACGGCAGGGTCGACCCGGCCCCCGCCGAGGACCTGGCCGTCCCCGACGGCTCGTACCACTGGCGGCTCCCGGCCTCCGACCTCGCGGCGATCGTCGCGGCGGTACGGGAGGAGGCGCCGCCCTACGCGACGGGCCGCGAGCGGGTCCGCGCCCGGGTCGTCCGGGCCCTCCAGCTCCGGGCCGAACGCCGGTGGGGGCCCATGGGCGCGGCCTGGGCGCGGAAGATCGAGCGGGCGCGGGCGGTGACGGCGTTCCTCGACGCGTGCTGGCCGAGGACGAGCCCGGAGGAGGTGCTCGCGGAGGTCCTGACGGAGCCGACGGATCCCGCGCTGACCCGGGACGAGCTCGCGGCGATCCGTTGGGCGCGGCCGCCCCGCTCGTACCGCTCGGCGCGCTGGACCGCCGCCGACCTCGTCCTCCTCGACGAGCTCGCGGGCCTGATCGAGCGCCCCGAGAGCTACGGGCACGTCGTCGTCGACGAGGCCCAGGACCTCTCGCCCATGCAGTGCCGGGCCATCGCCCGTCGTACCGAGTTCGGTTCGCTCACCGTCCTCGGGGACCTCGCCCAGGGCACCACCCCGTGGGCGGCCCGCGACTGGGACGAGCAGCTGGCCCACCTGGGCAAGACCGGGACGCCCGTCGTGCCGCTGACCCTCGGCTACCGGGTGCCGGCGGCGATCGTCGACCTCGCCAACCGGCTCCTGCCGCAGCTCGGCGCCGACGTGCCCGCGGGGCGTTCGGTGCGCCGGGACGGCGAGGTGACGGTCCACCGGACGACGGACCTGACGGCCGGGGTACGGGAGGCGGTGCGGGCGGCGCTCGCGACGGAGGGCTCGGTGGGGGTGATCACGGCCGACGGGCTGGTGGAGGTGGTGACGGAGGCGGTTCGTGACCGCTCCGGGGACGGGCGGGTGACGGTGCTGCCCGCGAGCGTCGTCAAGGGCCTGGAGTTCGACCACGTCGTGGTCGTCGAACCGGCCGCGATCGTGGCGGCCGAGGAGCGCGGCGCGAACCGGCTGTACGTGGTCCTCACCCGGGCCGTTTCGCGCCTCGCGCTCGTGCACGAGGGGGAGCTGCCGGAGTGTCTCCGTACGGAGCGGTGAGCTCGGCGCCCGTCCGGGCGAGGGCCGTACGCGCCTCGGGCGGGTCGAGGAGACAGCGGACGCCGGATTTCACGGCGATGCCGGGCGGCGACGAGTCGGTCGGCTCTCATGCCGCCATCGTCATCTTCCGGGGCTCGGTGGAGACGGCGGGGCGACGCAGGACGGTGAAGGCGACGGCCAGGGCGAGGAGGAGAAGCCCGGCGCCGACGCCGAAGGCGAGGTGGTAACCGCCGGTCAGGGCTTCGGCGTTGGGGTGGCCCGCCTTCGTGAGGGACTCGGTGCGGGCGGCGGCCAGGGTGGAGAGGACCGCGACGCCGAGGGCCATGCCGATCTGCTGGGTGGTGTTGAAGAGCCCGGAGGCCAGGCCCGCGTCCGCCTCCTCCGCGCCGGACATGGCGAGCGCGGTGAGGGAGGGCAGCGCGAGGCCGAAGCCGGCGGCGAGCAGCATCACGGGGAGCAGGTCGGTGGCGTACGAGGCGTGGACGGGGACGCGGGTCAGCAGGCCCAGGACTCCGACGAGCAGGACGAGGCCGGCGAGCAGGACGTTCCGCTCGCCGAAGCGGGCGATGAGGGGCGCCGAGACGCCGAGGGAGACGGCGCCGATGATCAGCGCGGCCGGCAGCATCGCGAGGCCGGTCTCGGCGGCTCCGTACCCGAGGACCTTCTGGAGGTAGAGGGCGACGAGGACCTGGAAGGAGAAGAGCGCGGCGACCATCAGCATCTGGACGGCGTTCGCGCCGGCGACGGCACGGGAGCGGAGGATCCGCAGCGGCATGAGGGGGTGCGCGGCCTTCGCCTGGCGGAGCAGGAAGCCGGCGAGGAGGGCGAGCGCGAGGGCCCCGAAGCCGAGGGTGTGCGCCGAACCGGCCCCGTACTCCTCGATCTTGACGACGGCGTAGATGCCGGCCATGAGGCCGGAGGTCACGAGCAGCGCGCCGATGACGTCGGCACCGGCCCCCAGGCCCAGGCGCTGGTCGGCGGGGAGGGCGCGGAGGGCGACGAGGAGGGTGGCGACGCCGATGGGCAGGTTGATGAAGAAGATCCAGTTCCAGGCGAGGGCGTCGGTGAGGACACCGCCGAGGACCTGGCCGAGGGAGGCGCCGGCGGCGCCGGTGAAGCTGAACACGGCGATGGCGCGGGCGCGTTCGCGGGGTGCGGTGAAGAGGGTGACGAGGATGCCGAGGCCGACGGCGGAGGACATCGCGCTGCCGACGCCCTGGAGGAAGCGGGCGGCGATGAGGACGGCGGGGGAGGCGGCGACGCCGGCGAGGAGGGAGGCGGCGGTGAAGATCCCGGTGCCCGCGAGGAACATCCGCCTGCGGCCGATGAGGTCGCCGAGCCGTCCGGCGAGGAGGAGGAGCGAGCCGAAGGCGATCAGGTAGGCGTTGACGACCCAGCTGAGGCCGACGGGGGTGAAGCCGAGGTCGCCCTGGATGGCGGGCATGGCGACGGTGACGATGCTGCCGTCGAGGACGGTCATCAGCATGCCGGCGGCGAGGACGGCGAGGGCGAGGCGGGGGTTGGTGGGCGCGGTGGCGGGCATGGGGGCATCTCCTGTTCGACGGAGCCGACAGGAGTGACACTAACAGAAGGTTTTGTTGCAGACTATTTTTTACGGGAGGAGTTCGAGGTCCTCGGGCGCGCCGGCGGAAGGGTGAGGGGTTCGGGGTCCTCAGGCGCGCTGGCGGGCGCGACGGGCGGGCGTCGGGCTCTCGACGGGGGTCTCCAGATGGCCGGTGGCCAGCCGGTTCAGGGCGCGCAGCAGGACCTCGCGCTCGTCGGCGGGGAGGGAGGAGAGGGCGCTCTCGTGCACGCCGTCGACGATCTTCTGGCTCTGGTGGGCGACCTCGGCCCCCGCCTCGGTGACGGCGATGATCCGCGCCCGCCGATCGGTGGCGGACGGCCTGCGCTCGGCGAGCCCGGCCTTCTCCAGGGCGTCGACGGTCACGACCATGGTGGTCTTGTCCATGTCCCCGATCTCGGCGAGCTGCGCCTGCGTCCGCTCCTCCTCCAGGGCGTGGACGAGGACACAGTGCATGCGCGCGGTGAGCCCGATCTCCGCGAGCGCGGCGGCCATCCGGGTCCGCAGGACGTGACTGGTGTGATCGAGGAGGTAGGAGAGGTCGGGCTCGGTGCGGGTGGGTGCCATGGCTGTCATGTCTGCCAGGGTAGCGAGGGTCGATCCGTAGCGGATTGTTGCGAAACGGACGAGTGCGGGGCGGCACCGGCCCGGGCCTCCCGCCTCGGCGCACCCGCGCGGGCGCGCGCCTCTAGGCCGGTGCCCCGCGCTGCGTGGCCCCGCGCCCGGCAGGCAGGCGCCCCCGCCGCCCGCCGTGCGGGCCTGTGCCCGCTGCCGTGTGGGCCTGCGCCCGCCGCCCCGTGCTGGGCGGTGCCCCCGTGGCCCGCCGTGTGGGCAATCGTCCCGCTGGGGCGGGACGGGTGGGCACACGGGACGGCGCCCCCAGCCGGGCCTAGGCTTCCGCGCCTGGACCCGCACCCCAGCGGCGCCGCACGACGTGGTGCGGGTTCGGGTGCGGGAGCCTCGGGCGCCGGCAGGGCGCGGGTCCGTTGTGCCCACCCGTTCCGCCCCGGCGGAACGACTGCCCACAACCCGGTGCGGCGAGAGCGCGGCCCGCGCCTCGGCATCATGGACGCATGACGACGTACGCGGGGGAGGCCCCCCGGGCCCTGCTCTTCCTGGACGTGGACGGACCGCTGATCCCCTTCGGCGCGGAGGGCGGGGCGTACCCGACGTACCCGCCCGTCCCGCCCCCGGCGGTGAGCCCGCTGCTCGCGCGGCTCGATCCCGCGCAGGGTCCGCGGCTCGCGGCGCTGCCGTACGAGCTGGTGTGGGCGACCACCTGGGAGGCGGACGCGAACACCTGGGTGGCGCCCCGCCTCGGTCTGCCCGACCTGCCCCTGGTCCCCTGGTCCGACGGCCCCGAGGAGCCGGGCCTCCACTGGAAGACGCCGGCGCTCGTGGCGTGGGCCGCCGGGCGGCCGTTCGCCTGGGTGGACGACGAGATCGGCGCGGCGGACCGCGCCTGGGTCGCCGCCCATCACCCCGGCCCGGCCCTCCTCCGCCGGGTGGACGCCCGGCGCGGGCTCGCCGTCGCCGACTTCGAGGCGCTGGCGGCCTGGGTGCAGTAAGGCGGTAAAGAGGGGACTACACCCCCCGCGTGCCGTCGATGCGCTCCCGCAGGAGGTCCGCGTGGCCGTTGTGGCGGGCGTACTCCTCGATCATGTGGACGAGGACCCAGCGCAGCGAGACCTTTCCGCGCCACGCGTCGTCCCCCGAGACGTCGAGGTCCGGGGCCTCGGCGGTGAAGCGGTCGGAGAAGTCCACCGCCGCGCGCCAGGCCTCCCAGGCCTCCGCGACGGCCGCCGGGCCGGGCTCGGCCTCGTCGAAGTCCCCGTCGGGGGAGGCGGGTGAGGAGAAGAGAGGACCCGCGTCCTTCTGCCCGGCGAGGATCTCGCGGAACCAGTGGCGTTCGACGTCGGCGAGGTGCCGTACCAGGCCGAGCAGGGACAGGGACGAAGGCTCCACCGCCCGGAGCGCCAACTCTTCTTCCAGGCCCGCGCACTTCAGCACCAGCGTCGCCCGCTGGTCCGCCAGGAACGCGGCGAGCATCGGCCGCTCGTCCCCGGTCGCGGGGCCGGTGAAGCGCCCCGGCCCCGCGACCCCCGTCTCGTCGAGGACGTCCGCGCGCCGCCTGGGGCCCACCGCGTTGTTCCGCTCGTCAACTGCCATGTCGTACCTCCCCGTTGGGTTTCCCGCCCATGCTGGCACGACGGGCGCCCCCGGCCCGAGGTGGGGACGGCACCTGGCGCCGGGGCCATCATGATCACCGCTGGACGGCGCGGGGTCTCGCCGCGGTTCGAACCCGTCGTGCTACTCCAGCCAGGCCCCCTCGCGCATCACGACCCTGCCGCGCAGCTCCGCCACTCCGCGCCAGGCGCGCACGGTCCGCGGCGTCACGCACAGGTACACGAAGGGGGCCTCTTCCGTACGCGGATCCCAGCCGAACTTGCCTACGAACGCATCCGCGGCATCCTGCGGCACTTCCCGCGCGGAATGGCACGTCGCCTCCCCTTGCAGCAGCACCACGTCGAGGGCATCCGGCAGCGCCAGCCGTACGCGCGGTTCCTCGCGTGTGTTGCGCACGGTCGCGGAGTCCGCGCCGGTGCACATCCACACGGCCTGCCCGTCCCACAGGAACCACAGGGGCACCTGATGCGGGCCGTGGTCGGGGTGGGACGTGGACACCCACATGTCGCGCTCCGAGCCGAGCCGTTCGAGGACGTCCCGCCTGCGCCCCGCCGTGTCGCGGCGGATGTTCTCCGTAGCTTGCATGGGCGTCGACCCTAGCCAGCGGGTTCACGGTGCACATGGGGCGCAGGTCCTAGGCCCGGAGGCGTACCGCCCCGGCGTCCGCCGCCTGCAGGCCGTGGCCGTGGGTGCGACAGGGAACCCCCAGCCGGTCGGCGACCTCGGCGAGGATGCCCGGGCGAGTGCCTCCTGGGCCAGGTCCTCGACACCCCACACGTTGCCCGTCCGCTCCCCCCTCCGCCGAAGCGGGAAGCGGGAAGCGGGACGCCTCCCCGCCCACGGGGGGCGAGGAGGCGTCTGCACAGCCGGGTACTCGGGGATGCTCAGGCCTTGGGCCGGGCGAAGCGGATCATGTTGCCGGACGGGTCGCGGAAGGCGCAGTCGCGGACGCCGTAGTGCTGGTCGACCGGCTCCTGGAGGACCTCGGCGCCGGCCGCGCGGACGCGTTCGAAGGTGGCGTCGACGTCCTCAGTCGAGAAGATCACGCCGCGCAGCAGGCCCTTGGCGAGGAGGTCCTTGACGGCCTGGCGGTCGGCCTCCGACGCGTTGGGGTCGGGGAGCGGGGTCTCGAGTACGACCGCCACGTCGGGCTGCTCGGGCGAGCCCAGGGTCACCCAGCGCATCCCCTCGTAGCCGACGTCGTTGCGGACCTCCAGGCCGAGGGCGTCGCGGTAGAAACCGAGCGCCTCGTCGGCGTCGTCGACGGTGATGAAGCACTGCGAGAGCTTGATGTTGTCCATGCCGTCGACGCTACGGGGAGGCGTTCGTCGACGCTTCTCCGTTCCTGATCGCTTCGTTCCTGACCGCTTCGTCCCTGATCGCTTCGGCGGGCCCGCCGTTCTTCACCGGCCGCGTCAGCACCTTCGCGACGCACGCCGGGACCGCGGCGCCCTCCTCGTGGCTGCGCGCCCGGTACGCGCTCGGCGTCTCGCCGACCAGCTCGGTGAACCGCGAGCTGAACGACCCGAGCGACGTACAGCCCACCTCGAAGCAGACCTCCGTCACGCTCAGGTCCCCCCGCCGCAGCAGCGCCTTCGCCCGCTCGACGCGGCGGGTCATCAGATAGCTGTACGGCGTCTCGCCGAACGCGGTACGGAAGCTGCGCGCGAAGTGCCCCGTCGACATCAGCGCGACCCTGGCCAGGGCCGGCACGTCGAGCGGTGACGCGTAGTCGCGGTCCATCGTGTCCCGCGCGCGGCGCAGTCGTTTCAGGTCCTCAAGGTCCACGGCCCCAGCATGGCACGGCCCGCCACGCCCTGGGAGCGACTTTTGCAAGCAGGTGCTTGCAAAAGTTAGCAGCGGCTGGCATGGTCGGGGCATGGCATCGCTCAACGTCGGCAATCTCGGTGAGTACCTCCGCGAGCAGCGGCGGACCGCGCAGCTCTCCCTGCGGCAGCTCGCCGACGCCGCCGGGGTGTCGAATCCGTATCTCAGCCAGATCGAGCGCGGGCTGCGCAAGCCCAGTGCCGAGGTCCTGCAGCAGGTCGCGAAGGCGCTGCGGATCTCCGCCGAGACGCTCTACGTACGGGCCGGGATCCTCGACGAGAAGGAGCGGGAGGAGCTGGAGACGCGCGCCGTCATCCTGGCCGATCCCTCGATCAACGAGCGGCAGAAGCAGGTGCTGCTCCAGATCTACGACTCCTTCCGCAAGGAGAACGCCGCCGAGCAGGCGCCCGCCGCGCCCGATGCCACTCCGCCTTCGAGCCAGTAGTCACCTCCGGGAGGAACACCAGCATGGCCATCATCGACGAACTGCGTACCCCTCTCTACTTCGCCGCCGGCACCGCCGACCTCGCCGTACAGCAGGCCAAGAAGGTTCCCGGCCTGATCGAGCAGCTCGCCGCCGAGGCGCCCGCGCGCATCGACGCCGTACGGAAGACCGACCCGAAGGCCGTGCAGGAGAAGGTCGCCGCGCAGGCCAAGGAGGCCCAGGCCACTGTGCAGTCGAAGCTCGCCGAGGTCGTCGGCGGTCTCGACACCGACCTCAAGAAGCTCGGTGAGACCGCTCAGGACCTCGCCCTGCGCGGTGTCGGCGTCGCCGCCGAGTACGCCGTGAAGGCGCGCGAGAAGTACGAGGAGGTCGCCGCCCACGGCGAGGAGGCCGTCAGGGCCTGGCGCGGCGAGGTCGCCGAGGAGATCACCGAGATCGCCGTCGTCGTCGAGCCCGAGCCGGCGGCCGACGAGAAGACGGAGACCCCCGCGCCCGAGGCCGAGAAGGCGCCCGCTCGCAAGACCACCGCCCGCAAGGCCCCCGCCAAGAAGACGGCCGTCGCCGCCGAGAAGGAGTAGGGCCGGGCACCAATCCGGGTACTCGGTGCGTTGTACCGGGTACCTTGACCGCGAGGCGCTCTCTCTCCATCCCCACTAGGCGGTGCTCAGCATGTTGCGCGCGGGATTCGACTCCCTTCTCTCCCTGGTGATGTTCCTGGTCTTCACCGGCTTCGCCGTCGCCGCGTTCGCCTTCGCCGCCATCGCGCGCGAGGACGCCTACCGCGCCGCCGACAAGCAGACGAAGAAGTTCTGGCTGATCATCCTGGGCGTCAACCTCGCCCTGGCCCTGCTGCTGCCGTCGTCGATGTTCTTCCTGCAGATCGCCGGGCTGATCGCCGCCATCGTCTTCATGGTGGACGTGCGCCCCGCGCTCGCCCAGGTCTCCGGCGGGGGCCGGGGCGGCCGCCGGGGCGGCGGCTCCAGCAGCGACGGGCCGTACGGTCCCTACAACGGCGGCCGGTAGCCGGTAAGCAGTACGACGAGACACGAGTACACGAGACAGGGCCCGGGAGGTGCTTACCCCCGGGTCCTGTCCCTTTCCAGGGCCAGGACCGCGACGTCGTCCGTCAGCTCGCCGCCGTTCAGCGACCGGACCTCCGTCACGGCCGCCTCCAGGAGCTCCTCGCCCCGCAGGCCCGAGGCCAGCTGGCGGTTGATCATGTCGACCATCCCGTCCTGGCCGAGCCGCGGCGAGCCGGGGCCCGCCGAGCGGCCCTCGATGAGTCCGTCCGTGTACATGAGCAGGCTCCACGCCCCGCCCAGCTCGACCTGCCGGCGCGGCCAGCGGGCGCGCGGAAGCAGTCCGAGGGCCGGGCCGCCGTCCTCGTACGGGAGGAGGCGTGCCGTCCGGCCCTGCCGGGCGATCAGCGGCGAGGGGTGTCCGGCCAGGCAGAGGCCGGCCCGGCGTCCGTCGGGCGCGATGTCGACGGTGCAGAGGGTCGCGAAGATCTCGTCGCTCTCCCGCTCGTGCTCCAGGACCTGCTGCATCGTCGAGAGCAGTTCGTCCCCGCAGAGGCCCGCGAAGGTCAGGGCCCGCCAGGCGATCCGGAGCTCGACGCCGAGCGCGGCCTCGTCGGGGCCGTGCCCGCAGACGTCGCCGATCATGGCGTGGACGGTGCCGTCGGGGGTGCGGACGACGTCGTAGAAGTCGCCGCCGAGCAGGGCGCGGGAGCGGCCGGGCCGGTAGTGGGCGGCGAACCGCAGGTCGGAGCCCTCCAGGAGCGGGGTGGGGAGCAGTCCGCGTTCCAGGCGGGCGTTCTCCTGGGCACGGAGCCGGGACTCGGCGAGCTTCACCTGGACGGCGTCGGCCCGCTTGCGTTCGACGGCGTACCGGATGGCCCGGCTGAGCAGCCGCCCGTCGAGCTCCTCGCGGAAGAGGTGGTCCTGGGCCCCGACGCGTACTGCCTCGGCCGCCAGCTCCGCGTCGGCGGAGCCCGCGAGTGCGAGGACGGCGTGGCGCGGGGCGAGGCGCAGGATGTGCCGCAGCGGGGCGAGCGGGTCGTCGCCGGCGGCCCCGGCGCGCGGGCCGGGCAGGGAGAGGTCGACGAGGACGCAGTGGACGTCGTCGGTGAGGAGCCGCTCGGCCTCGGTGAGGTTCCGGGCGGTGCGTATGCGGACCCGGGTGCCGGCGGCGTCCGCCGCGTCGAGCAGTTCGGGTACGGCGAGGGCACCCGCCGGGTCGTCCTCGACGACCAGGAGGGTGAGATCGGTGCGCTCGGTGCCTGTGACTGTGGCTGTCATGGGAGTGGCGTCCATTGGGGTGGCGTCGCCGGGTCCCGCAGCGGCAGAGACGTTTCTCTGGCGCGGTACGGATGCGGGCATCGGTCCGGGTTTCCTTCCCTCCCCCCGAGGTGCGCAGGGCGCCGGGTGGCGTCCCGCCCGTCCCGGACCATAGCGGTAGGGCGGTGCGCAGCGGAATGGTGATCAGCCTGTGAGAGCGCGCGCCGTTCTTGGCATATGCCGCGGAAGGGGAGGTACTTGCCCCTGCGCGGTCCGCACGGGGGCTTCGTGCCCATGAGAAACGTCACGCCCGTCGAGCCGTGGCCGGGCCGTGAAGGTGGCTCGTGTCACGTCGCTCCCGTCACATCGCCACATCGCTCCCGTCACGCCGCTCCCGTTGCGAAGGTGGGCGGCCCCCCTCGCGATCACGAAGGCGGGCGACCCCCCTCGCGATCACGAAGGGCGGACCACTCCCAGGATCTCCATCGTGCCCGCGCCCGCGAGCGTGACGTTCCGGCCCGGGCGCGGCGCATGCACGATCATGCCGTTCCCGACGTACATCCCGATGTGGCTCGCGTCCTTGAAGTAGACGATCAGGTCGCCGGGCCGCATGTCCTTGATGTCCACGTGCGGAAGCAGCCGCCACTGCTCCTGCGAGGTGCGCGGGATCCCCAGTCCGGCCGCGCCCCAGGAGCGCTGGGTCAGCCCGGAGCAGTCGTACGATTTCGGCCCCTCCGCGCCCCAGACGTACGGCTTGCCGATCTGCGCCGTCGCGAACTCGACCGCCTTCCTGCCCTCCGCCGTCGCGCCTTCCTTCAGGCCGTCGAGGACGCCGGTGCCGAGCCAGGTCGTCTGGGCCCGGAGCTGGGCCTGCTCCTCCAGGCGCCGCAGCCGCTCGCGCTCCTCGGCGGCGAGCTCGGACTCCAGCTTCTTCGCGGCGGCGATCTTGTCGTTGATCTCCTTCTTCGCCTTGGCCTGCTTGACGCGGTTGGCCTCCAGCTTGGTCCAGTTGGCGCCGGCGTCCTTGGCGTACGTGTCCAACTCGGCCTGGGCGCGGGTCATCTCGCCCAGGAGGTCGGTGGTGGCCTTGGCCCCCGCCTTGAGCCGTCCGGCGGCGTCGAGGAAGAGCTGCGGGTCGTTCGTGAGGACGAGCTGCGCGCCGTCCGGGAGCCCACCGTTGCGGTACTGGGCGCGGGCGGCGGCGCCGGCCCTGGCCTTGAGGTCGTCGATCTTCTTGCGGCCGTCCACGATCAGGCGGGCGAGCTGCACGATCTCGGCGGACTGCTCCTTGGTCTTCTCCTCGGCGAGGTTGTACGCGTCGGTGGCGGCGGCGGCCTTCCGGTACAGCTCGTCGATCTCCTGGCGCACCTCCTCCAGGCTCTTCTTCGGCGGGGGAGGGGGCAGCGGCGCGGCGGAGGCCTGGAGGGTCAGCGCGGGAGAGGCCAGCACGGTCAGGGCGCAGATCACGGTGATCGCGGCGGTGGCGTGGCGGCGTCGGTTCACGAGCTCCCCCTCGAGTGACCCAAATCTGATTTACCGTCAGTAACTTGATGGTGACCTGGCGATAGTGCCATGCGAAACCGGAAAGCAACAGGGGAAACCGGGGCCTGTCGGGCCTGTTCCCCCCACGGGGGACGAGTGAGGTGCGTGGGGCGTTCCCCGTGCACGAGAAATTCAACGGGAGTTGGGGAGAGACGGGGGACCGGCCACGCGGAGTGTCACCCCTTCGGCGCCGACGTCTCCGACCGCACCGCCGGCCCGGCGGCGCCGATGCCCCCTACCGGCGCACGGTCGGACCCGCGGCGCCGACGCGTCGTCAGGCCCTCGGCGCCAGTGCCTCCCAGCGCACCGTGACCTCGCCCTGCCGCCAGCGGCGCGGGCCGTCCGTCAGCGGCCAGTCCGCCGCCAGGTCGCGGACGGAGCGGATCCACCGCTGCCGGGCACCGAGCGAGGCGTACGGGGCGGCCGCCGCCCACGCCCGGTCGAAGTCCCGCAGGAAGGCGTGCACCGGCTCGCCCGGCACGTTCCGGTGGATCAGCGCCTTCGGCAGGCGTTCCGCGAGGTCCGAGGGCCGGTCGAGCGAGCCGAGCCGGGTCGCGAAGGTCACCGTGCGCGGCCCGGTCGCGTCGAGCGCCACCCACACGTGCCGGCGCCCGATCTCGTCGCAGGTCCCCTCCACGAGCAGTCCGCCGGGGGCGAGCCGCTCGCAGAGCCGTGCCCAGACGGCGGCGACCTGGTCCTCGTCGTACTGGCGCAGCACGTTCGCGGCCCGGATCAGGGCGACCCGGCCGGGCACCGGCACCTCGAAGCCGCCGTGCACGAAGGAGAGGCCCTCGTGGACGGCTTCGTACGGCTTCGCGGCCTCGACGCGGGCGGGCTCGATCTCGATTCCGTACAGGAGGGTGCGGGGCTCGGCGGTGCGCAGCCGGGCCAGGAGCTCCACGGCGGTCCAGGGGGCGGCCCCGTACCCGAGGTCGACGGCGACCGGCGGCTCGGGGGAGCTGCGCAGGGCGGGGCCGTGGACGGCGGCGATCCAGCGGTCCATGCGGCGCAGCCGGTTCGGGTTGGTGGTCCCGCGGGTCGGGGTGCCGACGGGGCGGGTGGTGCGCGGGGCCATGCCACGAGCGTAAGGGGTGGGACAGACCGGTCCGCCCCGGCGGCGAACCCGGCAACGATTCCGGCGGCGAACCCGGCGGCGAACCCGGCGGCGAACCCGGCGGCGAACCCGGCACGAGCCCGGCACGAGCCCGGCAACGATTCCGGCAGTGAACCCGGCGGCGAATCCGGCACGAGCCCGCCGGCGAACCCGGCAACGAATTGGCAAAACGGCCCGTCACCGGAAATGAAAGGGGAGATTCCGGTGTTGTGGCAGCTGGAGGACGTCCCGCGCCCTCCTTGAGTCGTGCCCGAGACGGGCTCAGCCCGCCCAGCTCAGCCCCCGAGCGGAAGGACCGCCGACGTGAGCCAGTACGTGTCCCGGTTCGCCGGTACCCGGCACCGGCACCCGGCGCCGGCCAGGCTCCGGCTCCCCGGCCGGCACCGCGCCCCGCGGCGCGTGGCCATGCTCAGCGTCCACACCTCGCCGCTGCACCAGCCCGGCACGGGTGACGCGGGCGGCATGAACGTCTACATCGTCGAGCTGGCGAAACGACTCGCCGCCATCGACATCGAGGTGGAGATCTTCACCCGGGCCACCACCGGTGGCCTCCCCCCGGTGGTCGAGCTGACCCCGGGCGTGCTCGTGCGGCACGTGGACGCCGGCCCGTACGAGGGGCTGGCCAAGGAGGAGCTGCCGGCGCAGCTCTGCGCCTTCACGCACGGCGTGATGCAGGCGTGGGCGGGACACCGGCCCGGCCACTACGACCTGGTCCACTCCCACTACTGGCTCTCCGGTCACGTCGGCTGGCTGGCCGCCGAGCGCTGGGGCGTCCCGCTCGTGCACGCCATGCACACCATGGCGAAGGTCAAGAACGCGGCGCTCGCCGAGGGCGACACGCCCGAGCCCGCGGCCCGGGTGATCGGCGAGACGCAGATCGTCTCGGCCGCCGACCGGCTGATCGCCAACACGTCCGAGGAGGCCGACGAGCTGGCCCGCTTCTACGAGGCGGACCCCGGCAAGATCGCGGTCGTGCACCCGGGCGTCAACCTGGACCACTTCCGCCCCGCCGACGGCCGTGCGGCGGCCCGCGCCCGGCTCGGCCTCCCCCAGGACGCCTTCATCCCGGTCTTCGCCGGCCGAATACAGCCGCTGAAGGCCCCGGACATCCTGCTCAGCGCCGCCGCGCGGCTCCTGGAAGAGGACCCCTCCCTTCGCACCCGCATGGTCGTCCCGGTGGTGGGCGGCCCGAGCGGCAGCGGCCTGGCCAAGCCGGAGCAGCTGCAGAAGCTGGCCGCCAAGCTCGGGATCTCGGACGTCGTGCGCTTCCACCCGCCGGTGGGCCAGGACCGGCTGGCGGACTGGTTCCGCGCGGCCAGCGTGCTGGTCATGCCCTCGTACAGCGAGTCCTTCGGCCTGGTCGCGATCGAGGCGCAGGCGGCCGGCACCCCGGTCGTCGCGGCGGCGGTCGGCGGCCTGCCCGTGGCCGTACGGGACGAGGTGACCGGTTTCCTGGTCCAGGGGCACGACCCGGCGGACTACGCCCGCGCTCTGGGCCGCTTCGTGGCGGACCCGTCCCTCTCGGCCCGGATGGGCGAGGCGGCGGCGCTGCACGCGGGTTCCTTCGGCTGGGACACGGCGGCCTCGGGCACGGCGGACGTGTACACGGCCGCCATGCACGACCACCGGCTGCGCGAGAACCGCCGTCGCGTACGCTCGCACCATGGCTGAGGACGTTCGGCGGATCATCGAGGAAGCGTTCGACGAGTCGGAGCTCGACTGGGAGTCCCCGGAGCCCGGCTCGTACGTCGTGAAGCTCCCGGGCACGCGCAAGCTGTTCACCACCCTGTCACTGCGAGTGGGCCGCCACTCCCTCTCCCTCAACGCCTTCGTCATCCGCCACCCGGACGAGAACGAGGCGGGCGTCCACCGCTGGCTGCTCGAACGCAACCTCAAGCTGTACGGGGTGAGTTACGCGGTCGACGCCCTCGGCGACGTCTACCTCGCCGGCAAACTGCCGCTGGCCGCCGTCACACCGGAGGAACTGGACCGGCTGCTCGGCTCGGTCCTGGAGGCGGCGGACGGCGACTTCAACACGCTCCTGGAACTGGGCTTCGCGTCGGCGATCCGCCGCGAGTACGAGTGGCGGGTGTCGCGCGGCGAGTCGACCCGCAACCTGGACGCGTTCAAGAACCTGACCCGGAAGTCGTAGCCCTGGGCGGCGCGCGCCCACCGGGTGACGCGGTCGGGCCCGTCCCCGCCCCCACCCCCGCCTGAGATGCTGGTGAACGGCCACGAGAGTAGCGTGGAAAGGGTGATTGAAGGGCCGTCCGGAAAGTCCCCCGGCGGTTCTGCGGCCAAGAAGCGAGGTGGCCGGGCCGCGGAGCGGCTGAAGGAGTTCCTCGCTGCTCGAAAGCCGGTGGAAGCGGCCTCCCGGGCGCCCGGAGAGGGCACGGACGACGAGGACCTCCGCCGGATCGACGACGAGTCGGCGTCCTCGGACGGAGCCGGTTCTTCGGGGGTCTCGAACTCCCCGGATTCCCAGGCCGATTGACGGCATCGGCAACCCAGAGAGCGCTCGCCTGGTCGGCGCATGGCGTGAAGTGCCTGCGCCGGCGCCCAGGAGGTACAGCGATGCAGAAACCGACTGCTTCCGGCCGGCACGCGCCACAGCGCCCGCAGGGCGGCAAGGCCCTGGTCAGACTGGTGCAAGAGCTCACCCGTGTCGGGCTGGACGAGGAAGCAATCGCCGCGATCCGCGCGGCCGCCCCCGAACTCGAACCGCACGAGCTGGTGGCCAGAGCCGCGGGGCCGGAGAGGGCCCGGACGGCACGGGAAGCGGCGGCGGCACGCGAGGAGGACGGCGACCCCGGCGAATACGGCGCTCCGGTCACGCAGAGCGTCGCCGCCGAGTACCGGGCCGTGGCGGAGCACCTGGCCGAGCCCGCCGCCGTGGCGGGACCGGGGTGGCGCTCGATCGGCCCGTGGACCGTCCCGAACGGGCAGACGTACGGGGCGAGCCGCGTCAACGTCTCGGGCCGGATCTCCTCCATAGCCCCCGATCCCGCCGACCCCGCGCACCTGCTCGTCGGGGCCGCCAACGGCGGTGTCTGGGAGAGCGACGACCGCGGCGCCTCCTGGGCACCCCGTACGGACGACGCGGCGACGCTCACCGTGGGAGCCATCGCCTTCGACCCCGCGGCCCCGGGGACCGTACTCGCCGGGACAGGAGAGGGGAACTGGTGGTCGTGGCTGGGCGCCGGCGTGCTGCGGTCGACCGACGGCGGTACGAAATGGGCGCCCCTGTGCACCGAGCCGTTCGTCGGGCAGGGCTTCTTCGACCTGACCTTCGACCCCACCCGGGAGAACACCGTGCTCGCGGGCACGGACCGCGGGCTGTACACGTCCACCGACGGCGGAGCCGGCTGGACCCGGCGCAGGTCCGTACGGACCTGGTCGGTCTCGGTCTCCGGCACGGGCGAAGCGCTGGCCGCCTGCGAGGACGGGCTCTTCCGCTCGACCGACGGCGGAGCCGTCTGGAACGCCGTGGCCCTCCCCGGCGCGACCACGCCCTTCATCCGGTGCGCCGTGGCGACGGCTCCGTCCGACGCCACCGTCGCCTACGCGTGGGCCGCCCTCTCCAGCGGGGCGCCGAAGCTCTGGCGCAGGACCGGCGGGGCCTGGACCGCGGTGACACCGCCCGCCGCGGACACCGGCCAGGCCGACTACGACTGGTTCCTCGCCGTGGCCCCCGACCGCGCGGACCGGGTGTACGTCGGTGCCATCGACGCCCACCGGGGCGAACTCTCCGGGACGACGTGGACCTGGCGCAACATCTCGACCAAGAAGCCCACCGGCGACTCCATCCACCCCGACCAGCACGCCATCGCCTTCGAGCCCGGCAGTCCCGACGTGCTGTACGTGGGCAACGACGGCGGGCTGTTCCGCAGTCCCGACCGCGGCCTCACCTGGAAGCACCTCAACAACGGCTTGGTCATCGGTGAATTCGAGTACCTGTCACAGGACTTCGGTTCGTCGCGCTGGCTGCTGGGCGGCACGCAGGACAACGGCACCGTCCGCTGGACCGGCTCCCCCGAGTGGACGCACGTGCAGGACGGGGACGGCGGCGACTGCGCGGTCAACCGCGCCCACCCGGACACCGTCTTCCACACGTTCTACAAGATGAGCCCGGAGCGTTCCGACAGCCGGGGCGAGCCGGGCAGCTGGTTCCCCGTGAAGCCGCCGGTGCCGGCCGGCGAGAAGTCGCAGTTCTATCCGCCGATGGAGACCAGCGCCACCAACGGCAGTACCGTCGCACTCGGCGGCGGCGCCCTCTACGTCTCGCGCGACAACGCGGCCCACTGGACCCGGCTGGAGTTTCCCACCGCGGGCACGGCCAGCGCCATGTACGTCCCCCATGCCGACCAGGTCCTCGTGGGCACCACGACGGGCGAGCTGTACCGCACCACCTGGTCGGGCAGCGCATGGAGCGCGCTCGGCGCACTGGCGACGCCCAGGAGCGGGGCCCAGGTGTCCGACATCCACGCCGACGCCACCGACACCCAGCGGATCTGGGTGACGCACAGCCGGCCCGGTGGCGGTCGCATCTGGCACTCCACCGACGGTGGCGGCAGCTGGACGAACCGCTCCGCCGGACTGCCCCCGCTGCCGCTCAACGCGGTGGAGGTCGACCCGACCGACCGCGACCGCATCTGGGTGGCCGCGGACCTGGGCGTCTACCAGAGCACCGACGGGGGAAGCACCTGGCAGACCTTCTCCGACAGACTGCCCAACGCGTTCATCGGAGACATCGTGCTGCATCCGCACGCCCGGGTGCTGCGCGCGGGGACGCGCAACAGGGGCGTGTGGGAGATTCCCGTCGACGGCTGGCCGACCGAACCGGTGTGCGGCACCCAGTGGACCGGCACGCTGGCCGGAGGCGCGAAGCAGACCTGGTCCACGGTCGACTGGCCCGCGACCTGGCACGTCCTGTGGACCGTCATGCCGGTCACCCCCAAGCCCGGTGCTCCTCAGCTCCGCTGGACCGTCCAGGTGGAGCGGGCGTCCAACGAGTACGTCACCTATCGGATCGCCGTCGTCAACCTGACTGCGGAGCCGGTCTCCCTGGAAGGCCGCTACGCGATCCTCAGCCGTTACTGAAGGGGAATCGGCCATGTGGACCAATACGCAGTTCACCGGCTCGCTGGGGCCCGGCGCGACCCAGAGCTGGTCCACCGTCGACTGGCCCGCGAGCTGGCACGTCGTCTGGTACGTGGTGCCGACCTCACCGGCTCAGGGCGCGCCCCAGGTCGACTGGGACGTCGCCGTCGAGCGGGCGTCCGAGGACAAGGCCACGTACTGGATCACCGTCAAGAACCTCACATCGAAGACGGTCACGTTCGAGGGCCGGTACGCGGTTCTCAACAACTGACCCGAGCGGTGCCCGGCGGCGCAGGGAGATGACCGCGATGCGCATCACCATCGAGATCGACGCTCACGACGAACCCGCATCGACGACGACAACGACAACGGCGACGGGCGCGGCCGCGGCCGCGACGCGGGAGAAGCCGGCGTACACGGGTTACGCGTTGGACGCCGGACCGGCCCCCGTGGGCCTGGCCGCGAGGAACGGCACGGTGTGGGAGCCGCCCGCCTTCACCGAGGCGCCACCGGACCGTGCCGCCGCCGCTCCCGCCTCCGGCTCCTACGCCCGGGGAGGAGCGCCGGCCGTGCTGTCGGCCGGGCGGGCGCCGACCGAGGAGGAGATCGCGCGATGAACACGACGCCCGGGCAGCTCCGACGACATGTACGCGTGCGCGGCTGGCTGGAATCCGCCGCCGCGGCCGTCAGCGGCATCGTGCTCGTACTGACCCTGGTCTGGCACGACTGGATCGAGCGCGTCTTCGGCGTCGAACCCGACCAGGGCAGCGGCTCACTGGAGTGGGCCGTCGTCGCCGTGGCCCTCTGCGCCACCATCGTCTTCTCGTTGCTCGCGCGCAGCGAATGGCGCAGAGCCAGGGTGCCGCGCCCCGAGTGACCCGTCCCTGCTCCTCGTCCGCCCGGGAAGGGGCGCCGAGTCCGCCCGGGAAGGGGCGCCGACGTTCCCGGACGGCGGCGCGGTGGGCGGTCTACGGCACGGGCTGGGAAGCGCGCCCGGCCCCGGCCCCGGCGGGGTCCTCGTCGGACACCCCGCCGACCGCTTCGCCGGAAGCCTCGAAGGTCTCCCCACCGGGCTCCTCGGAGAGCGCCTTCCGCAGCCGAGTGAAGTACCCGACCGCGGCGACGACGCCGATCGCGGCGCACGCGGCCCACAGCACATCCGGCCCGGGCCCGCCGACGATCGCGCCGGCGCCGATCGGGGCGACGAAACCGGCGACGGCCCAGGACATGCCCATCACGCCCTGGTAGCGGCCCCGGGCGTGCTCGGGGGCGAGGCGGGCGGTGGCGGCGGCGTTCGTCGGGACGTGGATCATCTCGCCGACGGTCCAGACGACCACGGTCGCGGCGAAGGCGACGGGGGAGCCGGCGAGGGCGGTGGCGCCCGTGCCGAAGGCGAAGAGGAGGGCGGAGAGGGTCAGCAGGAGGACCGGGGAGCGCTTGTCGGTCAGCTTGTTGACGAGCAGCTGGAAGCCGACGATCACGATGCCGTTGACGGCGATGACGACGCCGTACGAGGAGGGGGAGAGGCCCTGGTTCGCCATGGTGAGCGGCAGGCCGATCCAGGGGGCGGTGAAGACGAGGCAGACGAGGAGGTTGAGCAGCACGAGGGTGCGGAAGGGCGCGTCGCGCAGCACAGTGAGCATGCTGACCTTCTCCTCGACGACCGGCTCGCCCTTCTTGTCCACGGCGGCTTCGGGACGGGTCTCGGGGAGCCGGAGGAAGACGATGACGGCGCACAGGGTGGTGGCGACGGCGTCGAGGACGAAGAGGGTGCGGTAGCCGAGGAAGATCGCGGCGCCGCCGCCGATGGAGGCGATGGCGAAGCCGAGGTTGAGGGCCCAGTAGTTGAGGGCGTACGCCCGGCGCACGTCGTGGGCGGGGACCATGTCGGAGATGGTCGCGTTGATGGACGGGCGGACGCCCTGCATGGCGACGCCCATGAGGAGGACGACGGCGGCGATGGCCCAGGCGCTGGTGACGACGGCGAGGGCGGCGGCGCAGGCGGCGGCCGCGAGGTGCATGGTGACCATGGTGGGGCGGCGGCCCCAGCGGTCGGTGAGCGCGCCACCGAGCGGGGAACCCGCCACACCGCCGAGGCCGTGGAGGGCGACGACGAGTCCGGCGAACCAGGCGGAGTGCCCGAGCTCCACGGTCAGGTAGAGGGACAGGAAGGTGAGGACGAAGGCGCCGGTCCGGTTGACCAGGGTGGACAGCCACAACCACCAGAAGCCCGGCGGGAGGCCGGAGACCGTCTCGCGGGCCGATCGTCTGAGTGAGTCGATGGACATGTGTGGCGCCCCCCTGCTGTACGTAAGCCCTGCTTCCGGCGCTCGTAACTTACGCATCTCAGGGGTCGGACGCCAGCGAATTGACGACGCGCGTCAATCGTCAGCGGTCTATTAGGCTCGTACGCATGGCCGACGCACCGTACAAGCTGATCCTCCTCCGCCACGGCGAGAGCGAGTGGAACGAGAAGAACCTGTTCACCGGATGGGTGGACGTGAACCTCACCGCCAAGGGCGAGAAGGAGGCGACCCGCGGCGGCGAGCTGCTCAAGGACGCCGGCCTGCTGCCCGACGTGCTGCACACCTCCCTCCAGAAGCGCGCCATCCGCACCGCGCAGCTCGCCCTCGAGGCCGCCGACCGCCACTGGATCCCGGTCAGCCGCTCGTGGCGCCTCAACGAGCGCCACTACGGCGCCCTCCAGGGCAAGGACAAGGCCCAGACGCTCGCCGAGTTCGGCGAGGAGCAGTTCATGCTGTGGCGCCGCTCGTACGACACCCCGCCGCCGGCGCTCTCGGACGACAGCGAGTACTCGCAGGCCCACGACGCCCGCTACCAGACGATCCCGCCGGAGCTGCGCCCGCAGACCGAGTGCCTCAAGGACGTCGTCGAGCGGATGCTCCCGTACTGGTACGACAACATCGTCCCGGACCTCCTCGCCGGCCGCACGGTCCTGGTCGCCGCCCACGGCAACAGCCTCCGCGCCCTGGTGAAGCACCTGGACGGCATCTCGGACGCCGACATCGCGGGCCTCAACATCCCGACGGGCATCCCGCTCTCCTACGAGCTGGACGAGAACTTCAAGCCCCTCAACCCGGGCGGCACCTACCTCGACCCGGAGGCCGCGGCGGCCGCCATCGAGGCCGTGAAGAACCAGGGCAAGAAGTAACCCTGACGCAGCGAGTGAGCCCCCTGCCCGCCGGACCCGGCGGGTGGGGGGCTCGTCGTTGTGCCGCGGGTGTCCTGGGGGAGTACCAGGTCCGTGACATCGCGGAGGCAGGCGCTGTGCGGACGGCCGGGGCGTTGCTACCTTCCCGGCAGGGGCGCGGCCGTGTGGGTGGGCGCCGGTGACAAAGGGGGCTTCCCATGAACGTCGACCGTCTCAGACCAGCTGTTCTCGCGCTCGCCGCCGGCGCGCTGGCCCTCGTGCTCACCGGATGTCAGGGTGACGGTTCCGCCGCCGGTTCCGCCGCGCCCAGCGCGCCTGCGCCGACCGCCGCCGCCACCACCGCGACTCCCGGGGACGCCCCGACGACCGCCCCGACGACCGCCGCTCCGGTCGCCACCCCGACCGTCGTTCCGGCCGCGAAGACGCCGGCCGCCACGAAGACCTCCGTCCCGAAGACCCCTGCGCCGAAGGCTCCCGCCCCCGCGACCCCCAAGCCCAAGGTCAAGGACTGTGTCGACTCGCCTCCCGGGCCCGACGACGTCGACCCCGACGAGTTCGCGCTCTACCGGATCGAGGAGCTCGACCCCAGCACCGGGAAGGTGAACCTCGTCGTCCAGCACGGGGCTTGGGGCTGTGCGCCGAAGGACTCCGACGGTGGGCCGTTCGTCGTCACCGGCGAGGAGAGCCGCTGGGCGCTCGACCAGGCCGCGTACGTCACCGCCACCAACCCGATCGTCACCAGCGCCGAGAACCAGCGGATCGGCGTGCAGGAGCTGATCGACTGGGTCAAGGCCCACCCGGACTCGGGGCTCGTCTTCCGGTACCAGGTCGGGAACGACGGGGCCATCCACCAGCTGGAAGAGGTCTTCACTCCGTAGCACCCGTCCTCTCGGCCGGACGGGTGAGGGCGAAACCTTCCGGCGGCCGTGCGCCGCGTACCAGGGGGCTGAGGGGGTTAGAGGTGGGGTGACCTTGGTCGTCTCCCTCTTCGTCGAAACGAGAAACCTCCGTGCGTCTCCGTCACTCCCTCGCCGCCGTCTGCGGCGCACTCGCCCTCACCGCCGTCCTGGCCTCCCCCGCCCACGCCGCCACCGGCGACTTCCACTACAAGTTCATCGGGTTCGACGGCGAAGCGCAGACGGGCACGCTCTACGACCCGGCGAGCGGGGAGTGCCTCACGATCCCCGAGGCCGCCGACCCGGGCGCCTCCGAGCCCGCCTTCGCGCCGCACAACGACACCGACGAGTACGCGATCCTCTTCACCGGGGCCGACTGCTCCGGCGACACCTGGGTCCTCCGCCCCCACGGCCGCCCGGCCACCGACCGGCTGAAGCTGCGTTCGGTGGTGTTCTTCCAGAAGTAGCCGGTTCGGCGGGCTTCCTCAGACACTCCGCGCACGCGTGCGCGCGGAAGTCCGCCACCGTTAATCACCGGCGGAGATCGCGGTGAATCGTTACCGTCCTGCACATGAGCACGTCACTCCGCCTGGAACAGATCACCCCCGCCACCGTCGACGCCGCACTCGAACTGCGCGTCCACCCCCACCAGGAGCACAACGTCGCCCCCGTCGTGCGCTCCCTCGCCGAGGCCTACGCCTTCGGGGAGCAGGCCTGGCCGCGGCTGATCTTCGACGGCGACCGGCTCGTCGGGTTCCTGATGGCCTTCCTCGACATTCCTTGGAACGAGGACAAGGACCCCGGTGACCGGCGCAGTGGTCTCTGGCGGCTCAACATCTCCGCCGACGCCCAGGGCAAGGGGTACGGGCGCTTCGCCGTCGAGGCCGTCCGCGACGAACTGCGCCGGCGCGGCGAGCAGCACTTCTACGTGACCTGGGAGCCCGGCGAGGACGGTCCCGGCGCCTTCTACGAGAAGCTGGGATTCCGTACGACCGGCGAGGTCAGCGGCGGTCAGACCGTCGGCGTACTCGACGTGTAGACGTATAAGGAGAAGGGAGGGGGTGCGGTTTGCGCACCCCCTCCCTCGCACTCCGGTCAGCCGCTGCAGCCCCCGCACTGGCACGGGGAGCCCGACTGGCAGCCGCAGCCGCAGCCCGAGCCGCAGCCGCAGGCGCCGAGCAGGGGCAGGAACACCGCCTCGCGCGGTGCCTCCGGTCCGGATTCGGTCGTGGTGGGGGATTCGGCCATGGGGGTCCCTCCCTTTCGAGGCGTGCTTCGCCTCCCCCCATTGCATGCCCACTCGGACCGGCGCATCAACGGCGCATCGAAGCCCGCGCGCCCATGCGCCGTCCCACGGCGCCCGTACGCCCTACGCGCCTTCCACCGGCGCGTCCGCCGCCTGCAGCTCGTCCGCGTGCTCGCCCGTCACCAGGTACACGACGCGCTTCGCCACCGACACCGCGTGGTCAGCGAACCGCTCGTAGTACCGGCCGAGCAGCGTCACGTCCACGGCCGTCTCGATGCCGTGCTTCCAGCGGTCGTCCATCAGGTGCTGGAAGAGCGTCCGGTGCAGCAGGTCCATCTCGTCGTCGTCCTGCTCCAGCTGGAGCGCCAGGTCGACGTCCTTCGTGATGATGACCTCCGCCGCCTTCGCCATCAGGCGCTGCGCCAGCTGCCCCATCTCCAGGATGGTCGCGTGCAGGTCCCGGGGCACCGCCGTGTCGGGGAACCGCAGCCGCGCCAGCTTCGCCACGTGCTGCGCCAGGTCGCCCGAGCGCTCCAGGTCGGCGCTCATCCGCAGCGAGGTCACCACGATCCGCAGGTCCGTCGCCACCGGCTGCTGCCGGGCGAGCAGCGCTATCGCCCGCGCCTCCAGGTCGTGCTGGAGGTCGTCGACCTTCTGGTCCGCGGCGATCACGCTCTCCGCGAGCTTGAGGTCCGCGTCGAGCATCGCCGTCGTGGCGCGCCCGATCGCCGACCCGACGAGCCGGGCCATCTCGACCAGGCCCTCGCCGATCGAGTCCAGTTCCTCGTGGTACGCGTCCCGCATGGTGTCCCTCTCTACGCAAAACTCCGGGGTCCGGGTGGGGCTCGGACCCCCACGCTCCCACGTTCGGCCCCCTGTGCGTCCGGTTCCACCCCCTGATGTGAATCAGTACTTTCCCCCAGGTGAACTCTGGGCGACACGCGCCACCCCGGTCGCCAGGGCAAATGAACCACCCGCATCTCCATGGTGAACTCTGGGCGACGACTGTTCGAGCAGCCACTCGGACGGCTGGGAGAGTGTCCGTCCACCCGCATAACCTGGAGGGCATGGACGTGAACGCGGCGGTCGCCGCATTGGCAGCGATCGCCGGCGTGTGCACCGGCGTGATCGCCATGCTGGCGTTCCGCTGGAGCGAGCGCGACCAGGCGCGACCGACCCGTACCTCTCTGCACACCGACGCCGTGCTCCCGCCCGGCGTCGACACCGTGCTGTCCGTGCTGCGCTCCTCCGCGGTCGTTCTCGACGAGAGCGACTCCGTGGTGAAGGCCAGCTCGGCTGCGTACGCGCTCGGCCTGGTCCGCGGCGGCAAGCTGGCCGTCGAACCCATGCTCAACATGGCCCGCGACACCCGCCGGGACGGAGAGATACGGCAGGTGGAGCTGGACCTGGCCCGGCGCGGCACCGGACGCGGCGAGGCCCTCGCCGTCTCCGCCCGGGTCGCCCCGCTGGGCTCGCGGCTCGTGCTGCTCCTGGTCGAGGACCTGACCGAGGCCCGTCGTATCGAAGCGGTACGGCGCGACTTCGTCGCCAACGTGAGCCATGAGCTCAAGACTCCCGTCGGCGCGCTCTCCCTGCTCTCCGAGGCGGTCATGGACGCCTCGGACGACCCCGAGGCGGTCACCCGCTTCGCGGGCCGGATGCAGATCGAGGCGACCCGCCTCACCAACCTCGTACAGGAGCTCATCGACCTCTCCCGCGTGCAGAACGACGACCCGCTGGAGGACTCCGAGCCGGTGTCCGTGGACGAGCTCGTCGCCGAGGCGATCGACCGCTCCCGGCAGCCCGCCTCCAAGAAGCAGATCACCATGGTCTCCGGCGGCGCCGCCGACCTGTACGTGTGGGGCAGCCGGGGCCAGCTCGCCGCGGCCCTCGGCAACCTCGTCGAGAACGCCGTGAACTACTCCCCGGCCCGTACGCGGGTGGGCATCGCCGCCCGCCACGTCGCTGCGCCCGCCGGCGACGTGATCGAGATAGCCGTGACCGACCAGGGCATCGGCATCCCGGACAAGGACAAGGAGCGCATCTTCGAGCGCTTCTACCGCGTCGACCCGGCCCGCTCCCGTGCCACCGGCGGTACGGGACTCGGCCTGGCCATCGTCAAGCACGTGGCCGCCTCGCACGGCGGGGAGGTCACCGTCTGGAGCACCGAGGGTCAGGGCTCCACCTTCACCCTGCGGCTGCCCGAGGCGGGCGCCGTACGGGACCGCCGGCCCGCCTCGTCCTCCACCCCAGATCTCATGACCGAACCGCTTCCCGCCCCGGAGGTCCTTCCGTGACCCGAGTGCTTGTCGTCGAGGATGAGGAATCCTTCAGCGACGCCCTGTCGTACATGCTCCGCAAGGAGGGCTTCGAGGTCGCCGTCGCGGCGACCGGGCCCGACGGCCTCGACGAGTTCGAGCGCAACGGAGCCGACCTCGTCCTCCTCGACCTGATGCTTCCGGGTCTGCCCGGTACCGAGGTGTGCCGCCAGCTGCGCGGCCGCTCGAACGTCCCGGTGATCATGGTGACCGCCAAGGACAGCGAGATCGACAAGGTCGTCGGCCTGGAGATAGGAGCCGACGACTACGTGACCAAGCCCTTCTCCTCGCGGGAGCTGGTCGCCCGCATCCGCGCGGTGCTCCGCCGCCGCGGGGAGCCGGAGGAGGTCACCCCGGCGGCCCTGGAGGCCGGCCCGGTCCGCATGGACGTCGACCGGCACGTGGTGACGGTCTCCGGCGGCAAGGTCGACCTGCCGCTGAAGGAGTTCGACCTCCTGGAGATGCTGCTGCGCAACGCGGGCCGCGTGCTGACCCGTATGCAGCTCATCGACCGGGTCTGGGGCGCGGACTACGTCGGCGACACCAAGACCCTCGACGTCCACGTGAAGCGCCTCCGCGCCAAGATCGAGCCGGACCCGGGTGCGCCGCGGTACCTGGTGACGGTCCGCGGCCTCGGGTACAAGTTCGAGCCGTAAAGAGCCGTCAGCGGCTCGTACGCACGCGTGAAGGGGCGCCCCCGTCCGGGGGCGCCCCTTCACGCGTGTCTGTTCGCCGTCAGTGGCCGGCGGTCGTCGGCTCGCCCGAGGCAGGGGTCTCGGCGCCGTGCGAGGCCTCGCCCGAGGGCGTCGCGGAGGCGGTCGGCGAGGTGGTCGCCGAGGCGGTCGGCGTGGCGGTCGGGGCCTGCGCCGGGACGGCCGGGACGGCGCTCGGGCCGTACGCCTCGAAGTAGCTCTTCGCCGGGACGACGAAGGCGTTCAGGCCGACGTCGCCGGTCTTGCTGAGCTTGAAGACGACCTTCTGCGCGTCGCCGTCACGGGCGGCCTCGGAGCCGTTCAGGACGAGGGCGGAGGCGTTGCCCTCGCCGCCGATGACGACGGAGCCGTGGGCCGGGACGACGATCGGGCCCGTGCCCCCGGCGGCCTTCAGCACCACCGCGGCGGGCAGGCCCGGCAGGCTGATCGAGTCGAGGGTCTGCGGCAGGCGGCCGTTGTTGAAGACGGTGGCCGAGATGGCGGCCGGGCCCTTGACGCCGGGCTCGGGCTGGGTGATGACCAGCGCGTTCTGGATCTTGACGTCGTCCACGGTGACGGCGGCGTTGTCCGGCCGCACTTCCAGCGTCTGCGCGTCGTTGCCCGCACCACAGGCGGACAGCGCGGCGACGGAGAACACGATGGCGGTGGCGGCGAGGGCGCCGCGTCGAAGGCTGCGGCTCACGGCGGCGGCATCTCCTAGGACGTACGGACAGGCGTGGGAACTAAGGGACAGCTAAAGGTGTGTCAGCGCGCTTAGGTTACCGAGCCTCACTCCGCGTCCCGCACCCGACCCGCCCCTAACCGATCAGAGCCGCCCCGGGACCGCACCCCGGGAGCGCCCCCGGGGTGCCTGCCGCAGTCCCTTCGCGGCCCTTCCGCGCACCTTCCGCACACCCTCCGTCGGGTCTCCCGTACGCCCTTCCGGCACTCGTCGCGCGCCCGCCCATGTGGCCGGATCACGACCCATTGACCTGTTGTTCACATAACCGCCTTGATCAATTCGGAGGCGGTCCCGCATTCCCCGTGGCCGCCCCCGCGGAAAAGCCCGCATCGCTGTCGCTTGATGTCCACTGATCAATTTCGGGAATCACCCCCGCATGCATCCGTACGGGTGGGCGATCCTCGAACGGAGTAGGTGAAGAAGGCCACTCCGAACCGGACAAACCGGGGCATCGTCCCTCCCTGGAGGGCCTCCGGGTATGTGTAACGTGCGCGTTTCTCTCCGTCCATGCAGCCGCTCCGACCTGCGAATACCGCCTTCCGGAAGCCCTCCGCAGCACGTTCGTGTCACCGTTGTCAAGCCCCGAGATATGCCCTGACCTGCGAAAACGCCATTCAGAAGAAGCCGAATCCGTGTTACCCTGGATAGCCACGGAAGGGGTACCTGTCACATGACGTTCAAGGTTGGCGACACCGTGGTCTATCCCCATCACGGGGCCGCGCTGATCGAGGCCATCGAAACTCGCCAGATCAAAGGCGTGGACAAGACCTACTTGGTGCTCAAGGTCGCGCAGGGCGACCTGACGGTTCGTGTGCCGGCGGACAATGCGGAGTTCGTCGGTGTTCGCGACGTGGTCGGTCAGGACGGGCTGGACCGGGTCTTCGAGGTGCTGCGCGCGCCGTACGCCGAAGAGCCGACGAACTGGTCCCGTCGCTACAAGGCAAATCTCGAGAAGCTCGCCTCCGGCGATGTCATCAAGGTCGCCGAAGTGGTGCGCGACCTGTGGCGTCGTGAGCGCGAGCGCGGACTTTCCGCAGGTGAGAAGCGCATGCTCGCCAAGGCTCGGCAGATCCTGGTGAGTGAGCTGGCCCTCGCGGAGAACACGAACGAGGACAAGGCCGAGGCTCTCCTCGACGAGGTCCTCGCGTCCTGAGCCGCGTTTCCAAGTGAAGCAGTGAAGCAATGCCGTGGTGCCCGTTGGCGTGCTGTGATCCACACAGCGCTGTCGCCGGGCGCTGCGGCATGTTCGCGTAGGCGGCAAGTCCGCACGGGCGCGTAGCGTCGGCCTGTTCGCGTACCTTTGCGGAGCCGTACGCCCGACCGCACCGCTGAAGTAACCCGCACCCCCTGAACTTCTCTCCACCCGAACCCCTGTGCCCACGCGGCCACGCCTCGACCGTCGTCACGGAAAGGGCCCGGTCAAGGCGGTGCGTCCGGCACGGTGAGGCCATACCCATGTCGGCCGCGGAAACAAACCTGCCGGAGTGCAACCGATGTCAGACGAAGTGCGTCCTAGCCGTACCGCCGTGGTGATCCCGGCCGCAGGGCGGGGCGTACGCCTCGGCCCGGGCGCCCCCAAGGCGCTCCGCGCGCTGAACGGCACCCCCATGCTGATCCACGCCGTCCGAGCGATGGCCGCCTCCCGCGCGGTCTCGCTCGTGGTCGTGGTCGCGCCCGGCGACGGGGCCGCCGAGGTCAAGAACCTCCTCGACGCCCACGCCCTGCCCGAGCGGACCGACTACCTCGTCGTCCCCGGCGGCGACACCCGCCAGGAGTCCGTCCACCTCGGCCTCAAGGCGCTCCCCGAGGGCATCACCACCGTCCTCGTCCACGACGCGGCCCGCCCCCTGGTCCCCGTCGACACCGTGGACGCCGTCATCGAGGCCGTACGGGACGGGGCCGTCGCCGTCGTCCCCGCGCTGCCCGTCGCCGACACCGTCAAGGAGGTCGAGCCGGCCGAGAAGCCCGGCGACCCCGAGCAGGTCGTCGCCACCCCGGTCCGCGCCCGCCTCCGCGCCGTCCAGACCCCGCAGGGCTTCGATCACGACACCCTGGTCAACGCCCACGCCACCATCGCCCTCACCGGTGAGGGCGCCACCGACGACGCCGGCATGGTCGAGCGGCTCGGCGCGCCCGTCGTCGTCGTGCCCGGCCACGAAGAGGCCTTCAAGGTGACCCGTCCCCTCGACCTCGTCCTCGCCGAGGCCGTACTCGCCCGCAGGAGGGCCAACGATGGCTTCTGATCTCCCCGTGCTCCCCCGTACCGGCATCGGCACGGACGTCCACGCCTTCGAGAAGGGCCGCGAGCTGTGGTGCGCCGGCCTGCTCTGGGAAGGGGAGGAGTACGGCCTCGCCGGGCACTCCGACGGTGACGTCGCCGCCCACGCCGCCTGCGACGCGCTCTTCTCCGCCGCCGGGATCGGCGACCTCGGCGCCCACTTCGGCACCTCGCGCCCCGAGTGGTCCGGCGCCTCCGGCGTCACCCTGCTCGCCGAGGCCGCCCGGATCGTCCGCGCCGAGGGGTACGAGATCGGCAACATCGCCGTGCAGGTCGTCGGGGTCCGCCCCAAGGTCGGCAAGCGGCGCGACGAGGCGCAGAAGGCGCTGAGCGAGGCGGCGGGCGCCCCCGTCTCCGTCTCCGGCACCACCACGGACGGACTCGGCCTCACCGGCCGCGCCGAGGGCCTCGCCGCCCTCGCGACCGCGCTCGTGTACCCCGTATCGCCTCAGGAGCGGTGAAAAACGTCATCGGTGACCCCGATCGGGTATCGGGGCACTACCACACGCCCACTACCCTGGAGTGGTGACTATTCGCCTGTACGACACCAGCGCCCGGCAGATCCGTGACTTCACCCCGCTCACGCCGGGCTGCGTCTCGATCTACCTCTGTGGTGCCACCGTGCAGGCGGCCCCGCACATCGGCCACATCCGGTCGGGGCTGAACTTCGACATCATGCGCCGCTGGTTCGCGTACCGCGGCTACGACGTCACGTTCATCCGCAACGTCACCGACATCGACGACAAGATCATCAGGAAGGGCGTCGAGCAGGGGCGCCCCTGGTGGTCCATCGGCTACGAGAACGAGCGCGCGTTCAACGCCGGTTACGAGGCCCTCGGCTGCCTCCCGCCGACCTACGAGCCCCGCGCCACCGGTCACGTCCCCGAGATGATCGAGATGATGCGGGGGCTGATCGAGCGCGGCCACGCCTACGAGGCGGACGGCAGCGTCTACTTCGACGTGCGCTCCTTCCCGGGCTACCTGGAGCTGTCGAACCAGGACATCGACGACCTCCGCCAGCCCGACGAGGGCGTCTCCGGCAAGCGCGACCCCCGCGACTTCGCCATGTGGAAGGCGACCAAGCCGGGCGAGCCCGACTGGGAGACCCCGTGGGGCCGCGGCCGTCCCGGCTGGCACCTGGAGTGCTCGGCCATGGCCCACAAGTACCTGGGCTCCGCCTTCGACATCCACGGCGGCGGCCTCGACCTGATCTTCCCGCACCACGAGAACGAGATCGCCCAGGCCAAGGCCTTCGGCGACGAGTTCGCCCGGTACTGGGTGCACAACGCCTGGGTCACCATGAGCGGCGAGAAGATGTCGAAGTCGCTCGGCAACAGCGTGCTGGTGTCCGAGATGGTGAAGAACTGGCGCCCCATCGTCCTGCGCTACTACCTGGGCACCCCGCACTACCGCTCGATGATCGAGTACAGCGAGGAGTCCCTGCGCGAGGCCGAGTCGGCGTTCGCCCGCATCGAGGGCTTCGTCCAGCGCGCCACCGAGAAGGCCGGGCGCGATGTCGCCCCCGCCGCCGAGGTGCCGCCGGCCTTCGCCGAGGCCATGGACGACGACCTGGGCGTGCCGCACGCGCTGGCGATCATCCACACCACCGTCCGCCAGGGCAACAGCGCCCTCGCCGCGGACGACAAGGAAGAGGCCATCGCCCGCCTCGCCGAGGTCCGCGCCATGCTCGGCGTCCTCGGCCTTGACCCCCTCGACCCGCACTGGGCCGAGGAGAGCGGTGGCGGCGAGGAGCTCCACGGCGCCGTCGACACCCTCGTGCGCCTCGTGCTCCAGCAGCGCGAATCGGCGCGCGAGCGCAAGGACTGGGCGACCGCGGACGCGATCCGCGACCAGCTCAACCAGTCCGGCCTCGCCATCGAGGACAGCCCCGACGGACCCCGCTGGACGCTGGGCAACCGTTAGAAGACGTGCCGCTCGGGCCTCCGGGCGGCACACTTCAGTTACAGACCTACGTACGCAACACCGAGGATTAGGTAGTCATGGCCGGGAACAGCCAGCGCAGGAACCGTCGCACGTCCAACAAGAAGGGTGCGACGATCGGCAGCGGTGGCCAGCGGCGCAAGGGCCTCGAAGGCAAGGGCCCGACCCCCAAGGCCGAGGACCGCAAGGGCCACAAGGCGTTCCGCGTCTCCAACGCGATGGCCCGGAACGCGGCCAAGCGCCGCCCCGCGCCCCGCCGCGGCGGCCCCAAGGGCGCCAGCGAGATGGTCGTCGGCCGCAACCCGGTCTTCGAGGCGCTGCGCGACGGCGTACCCGCCACCACGCTGTACGTGCAGCAGTTCATCGACAACGACGAGCGCGTGCGCGAGGCCCTCCAGCTCGCCGGCGCGCGCGGCAACATCAACCTGATGGAAGCCCCGCGCCCCGAGCTCGACCGCATGACCAACGGGCTGAACCACCAGGGTCTCGTCCTCCAGGTCCCGCCGTACGAGTACGCGCACCCCGAGGACCTCACCGCCGCCGCCTACGACGAGCACGAGGACCCGCTGATCGTCGCCCTCGACGGCGTCACCGACCCGCGCAACCTCGGCGCGATCGTCCGCTCCGTCTCCGCCTTCGGCGGCCACGGCGTGGTCATCCCCGAGCGCCGCGCCGCCGGCATGACCGCCGGTGCCTGGAAGACCTCCGCCGGCACCGCCGCGCGCACCCCGGTCGCCCGCGTCACCAACCTGACCCGCGCCCTGCAGGAGTACAAGAAGGCCGGCATCACCGTCGTCGGCCTCGCCGCCGAGGGCACGCACGAGGTGCAGGACCTGGAGGCGCTGGCCGGCCCGGTCGTCATCGTGGTCGGCTCCGAGGGCAAGGGCCTCGGCCGGCTCGTCGGCGAGACCTGCGACCTCCTCGTCCGCATCCCGATGCCGGGCGGCGCCGAGTCCCTCAACGCCGGTGTCGCCGCGGGCGTCGTCCTCTACGAGGCGGCCCGCCGCCGCATGGGCTGACACCCGGCCGACGTCAGTCCGCCGCGACAGCGCGGCGGACTGACACAGCGCGTACCGTACGTGCTGACAACCGGGCGGCGGCTTGAGCACACGAACACTGATCACCGGCGGTGCCGGCTTCACCGGGTCGGCCCACACCCGGACGCTGCTCGGCGCCGAAGGCCCCGACGGCATCGAGATCACCGTCCTGGACAAGCTCACCTACGCCGGAAACCCGGAGAACCTTGCCGGGCTGAGCAGCGATCCCCGCTTCACCTTCGTGCGAGGGAACGTCAGGGAAGCCCCGAGCCCGGCCCGGCTCGCCTCCGGCAATGTGCTGCCCTCGTAGGAGAGTTGTCTCGCCCGTGCGCGGCTACGGCGTGCGTGAGGTGGCGGGCACGACGCGCATGCCGGAGCGTGTCGGCATCGGCGCTCCCCACACGTCCTGACGCCGCGCACCCGCCGGTGATCTTGACGGGTCTCGGACATTTGGCAACCGTCAAAGCAGTGTCCTAACCCCGCGTCACTCGGTTAGATGAGTGTGGACACCAGAACGCCCCGGCCGGGGTTCGACGATCAGCCCGCGCTGAGCATGGTCAAGGTGGATTCCGATCCCGCCCAGGTGATCGTGAACCACGCCAGCTTCCGTGTGCGGCTCGCGCCGGCTCCGCAGCCGAAGTTCGCGGCGCGTGCCGCCGCCCTGTCCGGAGTGGGGGCGGGCGGGGCGCGCCGGCGGCCCGTCGTGTGGACCGGGAAGTCCGCGCCGGGCGCCACCGGCCTCCTCCAGGCCGTGCGCGAGTCCTCCGTCTCCACGCTCGAGCCCGTCGGTCACGGCGGCCACGGTGTCGGCGACACCCAGGCCATCCCGCGCATCGACACCACCATGCCCAGCCCCGCGGTGCCCGCCGAGGCGGTCACGCCCCTGCTGCCGCCGATGCGCCGGGCCGAGGGCGCCTACGACGAGCTGTACGACCTCCGGCCCGAGCCCGCCGAGCCGTACGAGCACGACGCGCCGGAAACCCGGACCGCGCAGCGCCACGGGCAGGACAACGTCCGGCACGCCTACTACCCGGGCCGCCGGATGAACCTCGGCGTCGTCCTCCTCCCGCTCCGCGTCTTCCTCGGCTTCATCTCCATCTACGCGGGCATGGGCAAGCTCTGCGACCCCGTCTACTTCGACGGCGGCGAGCGCGGCTCCATGGTGAAGTGGCTCAACTCCCTGCACCCCTGGGCCCTCGCCGAACCGCTGCGCGACTTCGCCCTCCAGCACCCCGTCGGCGCCGGACTCACCGTCGCCTTCCTCCAGGTCGTCGTCGGCGTCCTCACCGTCCTCGGACTCTGGCAGCGCGTCGCCGCCGTCGTCGGCGGCCTGCTCTCCGCGGCCCTCCTGCTGACCGTCAGCTGGAAGACCGTCCCGGTCTACGACTCCGCCGACATCATCTACCTGGCCGCCTGGTCCCCGCTGATCATCGCCGGCGCCCCCGTCTACTCCCTCGACGGCCGCCTCGCGAGCGAGGCCTGGCGCACCCTCGGCCCCCGCGCCGAGCTCTGGGACCTCCGCCGCCGCGTCACCCGGCGCAGCACCCTCCTCGCCGCCGTCGTCGTCGGCCTCACCCTCCTCGTCGGCTCGGTCCTCGGCGGCGCCGTCCGCTCCACCGAGATGGTCACCGTCCCCGGCCCCAACGACGACCCGATCAACCACCTCCCCGGCCAGCCGCTCCCCCAGGAGCCGACGCGCCGCGCCCCGTCGAAGGCCGCCTCCACCGCGCCCGAGCCCGCCGCCGCGACCAGCGAGGCCCCCGTACGGAGCGAGGCGACCGAGGAGGCCACCCGGCCGACCGAGACGACCCACGAGGCCCCCCGGACCCAGGAGCAGCGGCCGACCGCCACCCAGGGCACGAGCACCGGCGCCACCAGCAGCCGTACGCCCGCGCAGTCGAAGCCGGCGCCCCCGCCGTCCACCAGCGACACCCCGAGCACCAGCGGCGGCGGCACGTCGAGCGGCGGCTCGACCGGCTCCACCAGCACCCCGTCGGAGAGCGGCTCGACGACGGGCGGCGGCGCACACAACCCGATCGGCGGCCTGCTGGGCTGACACTCAGGGGTACGAGGAGGGCGGCACCCGCGGATGCGCGGTGCCGCCCTTTCCGTTGCGTGCGCCCGTCCTCAGGCCTTCTGGGCGGCCAGTTCCCTGGCCGCCTCCGTCAGGTCCTTCGCGGTGTCGATGGCCCTCCAGTACGCGCCGTGGGGCAGCGGGAAGCCCGCCAGGCGCCGTTCGCGGGCGAGGCGGGGGAAGGTGGTCCGCTCGTGGTCGCCGAGGTCGGGGAGGAGCTCCGTGAAGGCCGCGGCGAAGACGTACACGCCGGCGTTGATCAGGAACGGCGACGGCGGCGCCTCGATGAAGTCGGTGACGTTCCCGAACTTGTCGGTCTCGACGGCGCCCCACGGGATCCGGGGGCGGGCCAGGGCGAGCGTCGCGAGGGCGTCCCGCTCGGTGTGGAAGGCGGCCATCTCGCGCAGCGAGAAGCGGGTCCAGATGTCGCCGTTCGTGGCGTACCAGGGCTGGTCCGGGGCCGGCAGGTGCGTGGCGGCGTACTTGAGGCCGCCACCGCGCCCGAGGGGTTCGGTCTCGACGACCGTCGTCACCTTGAGCGGCAGGTCGGCGGAGGCCAGCCACTCCTGGAGCACCTCGGCGAGGTGTCCGCAGGAGACGACGGCGTCGGTCACGCCCTCGGCGGCCAGCCAGGAAAGCTGATGGCCGATGATCGGGGTCCCGGTGCCCGGGATCTCGACCATCGGCTTGGGGCGGTCGTCGGTGTAAGGGCGGAGCCGTGTGCCCTGGCCGCCCGCCAGGACCACGGCCTGCGTCGGAGTGGTGTGCATACGGGGAACGATAGGCGTCCCGTATGTCCGATGTGCGTGACGACGCTCAGCTCGCGCGCATCACGCCGGTCGCGTACGAGGTGTCGCAGACCGGGCGGGAGAAGGACTGGGCGCGCGAGGGGCCGTAGTGCTCGACGGCGGCGCGGCCGAGGGCCCGGGCGATGGAGAAGCAGTGCTTGGCGAGGGAGGGACGGTTCTCCACCTCGCGCTGGAGGTGCGTGAGGGCCGTGCCGGGGTCCTTCTCCTGAAGCTCTGCGAGGAGCTGGTCGCGGAGAATATCCTGCGGGGCACGGGACTTGGCCCGGGTGGACACGTCCGTGGAGGACGCGGTCAGCTGGGTCCCGGAGTCCTGGCCGGCCCACGGAACGGCGGACACCGCGAGCGTTCCCGAGAGCACCAGGACGACGGGCAGGACGAGGGCGAGAGAGCGGCCGATTCGGCGGGCAGTGTGCGTCACGCAGGCGAGCGTAGCGGCCGGTAGTGATATGGCGACATTTAGTCACTCTCGCGAGGGATGGTTCGAGGCGGCTTTTCGAATCCCGTGTTGACGCGGGGGCTCGGGCGAGGCCCTGAATGCCTGGGTTTTCCGGGGTAAGCCCGTTGTATGCCTGCGGTACTCCCGTCGTGGGCCCGTCGTACGCCGTTTAAACGTACGGCCCCGCATCTGCAACAGATGCGGGGCCGTACGGCAGCGGTCAGGAGCGGTCTCAGTCGCTGAGGCGCGCGCCCGTCGACGTCGAGAAGACGTGCAGCTCGTCGGCGCGCGGCACGACGTGCAGCGTGGAGCCCTTGGCGGGCACGTCACGGCCGCCGACGCGGACCACCAGGTCCTTGTCCTCGCCGCCGACGCGGGTGGTGCCGTACACGAAGCCGTCCGAGCCGAGCTCCTCGACGACGTTGACGGTGACGGCCAGGCCGTCCTTCGAGGTCGCGCCCTGCACGTCGAAGTGCTCGGGGCGGACGCCGACCGTGACGGTGGTGTCGCCGGCGGCGGAGGCGGCGGCGATGGCGTCACGGGTGACCGGGACGACGCTGTTGCCGAACTTCACGCCGCCGTCGGTGATCGGGACCTCGACCAGGTTCATCGCCGGGGAGCCGATGAAGCCGGCGACGAAGAGGTTGGCGGGCTTGTCGTACATGTTGCGCGGCGAGTCGACCTGCTGGAGCAGACCGTCCTTCAGGACGGCGACGCGGTCGCCCATGGTGAGGGCCTCGGTCTGGTCGTGCGTGACGTAGACCGTGGTGATGCCCAGACGGCGCTGGAGGCCGGCGATCTGCGTACGGGTCGAGACGCGGAGCTTGGCGTCGAGGTTCGACAGCGGCTCGTCCATGAGGAAGACCTGCGGCTCGCGGACGATGGCGCGGCCCATCGCGACGCGCTGGCGCTGACCGCCGGAGAGCGCCTTCGGCTTGCGGTCGAGGTACTCGGTGAGGTCGAGGATCTTCGCGGCCTCCTCGACCTTGGCGCGGATCTCCGACTTGTTCACGCCGGCGATCTTGAGCGCGAAGCCCATGTTGTCGGCGACGGTCATGTGCGGGTACAGCGCGTAGTTCTGGAACACCATCGCGATGTCCCGGTCCTTCGGCGGCAGGTGAGTGACGTCGCGGTCACCGATCCGGATGGAGCCGGCGTTGACGTCCTCGAGACCCGCGAGCATGCGCAGGGAGGTCGACTTGCCGCAGCCGGAGGGGCCGACGAGGACGAGGAACTCGCCGTCCGCGATCTCGATGTCGAGCTGGTCGACGGAGGGCTTGGTGGCACCCGGGTAGATACGGGTGGCCTTGTCGAACGTGACCGAAGCCATGGTGATGTGTCCCTTCACCGGCAGGAACGTGCCGGACGATCCGAGTAAAGGAAGGATTGAGGTCTAGTCCACCTGGGTGAACCGCAAGTGACGCTACCGGGCGGTGCCCGATCTGTCAGCACTCACGGGCCCGTGAGATTTCCGACCGTCGCCGGGGCCGGGTTGGTTACACTTCACTCGCTGCCGCCTTAGCTCAGTTGGCTAGAGCGCTTGACTTGTAATCTTGAGGTCGTCGGTTCGATTCCGACAGGCGGCTCTGCAGAAGGTGAAGACGGAGGGCCCCGGGCGCGTGACGCGCCCGGGGCCCTCCGTCGTCTCCGGGAAAACCCGGATGCGGGGGATCCGGGGGTGTGGGATACGTTGCGATCACGCCCAGGGGGGAGGGGTCTTTGCCTGGCGTAGCCGCGGGGGGTCGACGGCCGCCCGCGTGCGCTCCCGTGGTCTCTCGTGCCACGCGGCACGGGAATGCACAGAGGAACTTCATTCGTGCGAAGAATCGTCGCTCTCGGGGGGACGGCCGCGCTGCTCGTGGCCGGTCTGGTCTCCGGGGCCGGTGCGGCGTCCGCCGCCGGTCAGGACGTGGTCGACTTCGAGTTCGACAACCGGGTGCTGCAGCCCGGTGAGGGCTGGACCGAGCTGTCCCCGACCGGCCTCGAGGGCACCCCCGACGGCACCCTGATCTACACCCTGAGCAAGGCACCGCTGACCGACCCGGCCTGGACGAAGGCGGGTCTGCCCACCGGGCTGAGCCTGGACCCGGACACCTCCTGCAAGGCCCAGCCGGGCGTGGTCGGCGTGTACCTGTGCTCGATCAGCGAGGACAACCCGTTCCCGTCGATCGAGATCGAGGCCGCCGCGTCGACCGCCGACAACACCACGCTCCACTACGGCGCCGTCTACGCCCCGCGGGGCACGGACCTCGCCAAGGCCGTCAAGGACGCGCAGATCGTCGGCAGCCTGCCGCAGGACGGCACGCACGCCGCCCGTACGGTCACGGCGAAGACGCTCGCGCACGTCGCCCGGAACACGCTGGCCCTGAACGCCCCGTCCCTGCGGCCGGGCGCCACGGTCACCCACTCCGTCACCCTGCACGCGGTGGACGAGGGCACGCTCGACGTGTCGTTCATGCCGGCCCAGGGCATGCGGGACTGGGAGGAGGGCGAGACCCAGGTCACCCTCACCAACGTCAGGGCGAGCTCGCCGATCGCCGACTGCGACGCGAGCGTCAACCTCGACTACGGCGGCATCACCTGCCGGATCGACCTGGGCCAGTCGAGCCCGACCGACGTCACCGTCTCGTACGACCTGAAGACCGGAGCCACCGCGGCCGCGTGGAACATCGAGGCCTCCGCGATCTACGGGGTGTACGACTTCGGGACCGGCAACCCCGAGAAGTCCGCGACCTTCCCGATCGTCAGCTCCCGCCCCGTGCCGACGCACTACGCGATGCTCGCCCGGGACAAGAGCGGCAACCTGCTGTGGCACTACGGCACGGGCAAGGCGACGGCCCCCTTCCGCGACTGGACCGAGAACGTCGGCCGCGGCTGGGGCGTCTACAACTCCCTCGCCAAGCTCTCCCCGATCACCGTCCAGGCCAAGGGCGGCGGCATCGTCGGCCGGGACACCTCCGGCGTCCTCTGGTACTACCGGACGACCGGGGTCGACTGGGAGCCGCTCACCGCGCGGACCAAGGTCGGTACCGGCTGGGGCATCTACAACAACCTCACGGGCGTCGGCGACGTGACCGGCGACCGCAAGGCCGACCTGCTCGCCCGTGACGCCTCGGGCGTGCTGTGGCTGTACAAGGGCACCGGCACCACGACCGCGCCGTTCGCCACCCGTGTCCGCGTCGGCTCGGGCTGGGGCGCGTACAACCAGCTGACCGGCCCCGGCGACCTCAACGGCGACGGCAAGGCGGACCTGCTCGCCCGTGACACGACCGGCGCGCTGTGGCTGTACAAGGGCACGGGCGTCGCCACCGCGCCGTTCGCCGCCCGCGTCAAGGTCGGCACGGGCTGGGGCGCCTACCCGCAGCTGACCGGCCCCGGTGACCTCACCGACGACGGCAAGGCCGACCTGGTCGCCCGCGACGCCACCGGCACGTTCTGGCTGTACAAGGGCACGGGCGTCGCGACGGCCCCGTTCGCCGCCCGCGTCAAGATCGGCACGGGCTGGGGCGACACCCCGGGCACCTCGTACAACTACCTGTTCTGACCGGTCCCTTCGGGAACCCCTCGGGGCCCGGCCCGGCGCACGTCGCCGGGCCGGGCCCCTTCGGCTTGTTCCGGCCTCTCCGTGCGCGGGGGCGTGATCGTCCGGGACACTTGTTCGTCACGGGGGCGTACAGATGGTCGGGGTTGTCGGGGAGGGGTGCGCGGATGAGTCGGCGTTCCGGTGGGCTGATCGGGGTGTGGGCCGAGCAGCAGCGGGTGGCGCAGAGGCAGCGGGAGGGGCAGCACCAGGCGGTGCTGCGGCAGCAGCGGGACGCCGAGCGGACGCAGCGGGCGTACGAGCGGGACGTCGCCCGGATGCAGCGGGAGCAGCGGGCCGCGTACAAGCAGCAGCGGGAGGCCGACGCCCTGCGGCGGACGCAGGAGCTCGACCAGCGGGTCGCCGTCCTCGAGTCGCTGCTCGTGGCGGGCTGCCGGGCGCCCGCCTTCGGCGTGGAGTCCCTGCGGCGGGAGGAGACCGTCGAGCCGTTCGCCCCCGGGCCGCTCGGCGAGCCCGTCGCCATGCCCGACCAGCGCTTCTACCAGCCGCAGGGGGCCTGGACCGCGTCCGGGCGGGCCCAGGCCGAGCGGGACGCGCGGGCCAGGTTCGAGCACGGCTGGTACGCGGCGCAGGCCGCCGAGGCGCGGCGGGTCGAGCAACTGGCCGCGTACCGGCGGGAGTACGACACCTGGGCGGCCGCCCGCATCGCCGAGATACGCGCCCACAACAGCGGGGTCGACGGGACCGTCGCGGCCCTGCGGGCCGGGGAGCCCGACACGGTCGTCGAGTTCTTCTCGGCGGTCCTCTTCGCCTCGACCGCCTGGCCCGAGGGCTTCCCCCGGGAGGTGTCGGCCGCCTACGACCGGGCGGGGCGCGGGCTGGTCCTCGACTGGGACCTGCCCGGGTACGAGGTCGTCCCCGAGGCCAAGGGCGTCAGGTACCAGGCGAGCACCGACCAGGAGAAGGAGGTCGCGCGGCCGGTGACGCAGCGGCGGGCCCTGTACCGGGACGTGCTGGCGCAGAGCGTGCTGCTCGCGGTGCGGGAGCTGTTCGTGGCGGACCGGTTCGGGGCGCTCGAAGGGGTGGCCCTGAACGGCTACGTCGGCGGGGTCGATCCCGCCACCGGGCTCGCCGGGCGGGTGTGCGTGGCCTCGGTCGTCGTGGAGCGGCCGGCGTTCGACCGGCTGAACCTGGAGCTCGTCGGTGCCGTGGAGTGCCTCACCGGGGCCCTCGGCGGGCGGCTCTCCGCCAAGCCCGACGAGCGGGTGGCGGTCGTGCCGCTGCGGGAACCCGACCAGGTGGGCTCGGCCGTGGTGGTGCAGGGGGACGGCGAGGAGCCCGACCTGCTCACCATGGACCCGATCGAATTCGAGGGGCTCGTCGCCGAACTGTTCCGGGCGCGGGGGCTCCAGGCGGTGACGACGCAGCGGTCGGGCGACGGCGGGGTCGACGTCAAGGCGCTCGACCCCGATCCGATCAGCGGCGGGTCGATCGCGGTGCAGGTGAAGCGGTACCGGAACACCGTGCCGCCGAGTGCCGTACGGGATCTGTACGGAACCGTGCAGGACGTCGGGGCCAACAAGGGGGTCCTGGTCACCACGTCGAAGTTCGGGCCGGGCTCGTACACCTTCGCCAACGGCAAGCCCCTGACGCTGATCTCGGGGACGGAGCTGGTGGACCTGCTCCACCAGCACGGCCTGCGGGGCCGGCTGGGAGGACCCGTGAGGGAGGCGGTTCCGGCGTCCGCTCCCGCCTCCGCTCCCGCCGAGGCCGCCGAGGACTTCAACCTGCTCGGGATGGTGTGGTCGGGGTCCGCCGCGCTCGACGTCTGCGCGCTGGTCTGCGCCGGGAACCGGGTCCTCGGCGACGAATGGTTCGTCTTCTTCAACAACCCCGCGACGCCCGACGGTTCGGTGGCCATGGTGGCGGCCGCGCCCGGTGACCGCGCGGCCGTACGGGTCGGCTTCGACGCGCTGCCCGCGCGGGCGGACCGGCTGGTCCTGGTGGCGGCCGTGGACCCGGAGGTGAACCCCGACGCGGACCTGGGCGGCTTCACGGAGGCCGGGATCCGGCTGCGGGACGACGCGGGCACCGAGCTCGACCGCCTGGAGGTGTCCGACGGGCGACCGGGGGAGACGGCGCTCGTGCTCGGGTCGTTCCGGCGACGGGCGGGCGGCGACTGGGACTTCGTCCTCGGCGGGAAGGGGTACCGGGGCGGTCTGGAGGAGCTGGTGGGGGACTTCGGGATCGAGGTGGAGTAGTTCCGGTGGCCCGGTGAGGGCACGTGCCGTGCCCTCACCGGTGCTGCTCGGCGGTCGGGCGCGGTGTGCGCCCTCACCGACGCCTCTCAGCGGCCGCTCAGGCGGTTCGCCAGGACCGCCACGCGGTCCGTCTCCGCCGAGTGGGCCGTGGCCTCGCGGCGGTCGGCGCCCCGGAAGGCGGCGTACATGGTCTGGACGCCGAGCCAGCGCAGGGGTTCCGGCTCCCACTTGCGGACCTTGTGGTTGACCCAGGGGAGGGCCGTGAGGTCGGTGGGACCCGACTGGCCCGAATCCTGCTGGATCAGATCGCGGAGGGTGCGGGCGGCGAGGTTGGCGGTGGCGACGCCGGAGCCGACGTAGCCGCCGGCCCAGCCGAGGCCGGTGGAGCGGTCGAGGGTGACGGTGGCGCACCAGTCGCGGGGGACGCCGAGGACGCCGGACCAGGCGTGGTCGATCCGTACGCCCGCGAGCTGCGGGAAGAAGCGGACCAGGATCTCGCGGAGGGCGTCGATCGTCTGCGGCTGGGTGCGGCCGTCGTTGTCGGTCTTCGAACCGAAGCGGTACGGGACGCCCCGGCCGCCCAGGGCGATGCGGCCGTCGGCGGTGCGCTGGGCGTACATGTAGGCGTGGGCCATGTCGCCCAGGGTCTCGCGGCCGTCCCAGCCGATGGACTCCCACTGGGCGTCGGTGAGCGGCTCGGTGGCGATCATCGAGGAGTTCATGGGGAGCCAGGTGCGGCGCTGGCCGGCGAGGGAGGCGGTGAAGCCCTCCGTGCAGCGCAGGACGTACGGGGCGCGGACGGTGCCGTACGGGGTGATCGCGTGCTTCGGCTTGATCTCGGTGACGGGCGTCGACTCGTGGATCGTGACGCCGAGGGCCTCGACGGCGTCGGCGAGGCCCTTGACCAGCTTGACCGGGTGCAGGCGGGCGCCGTGCGGGGTCCAGGAGGAGCCGACGGCCCCGGCGACGCGGATGCGGTCCGCGGTCTCGCGGGCGCCGTGGAACTCGCGGTCGGTCTCGCCGAAGGCGAGCTCGGCGGCGTGGAAGGCCTTGAGGCGGGCGAGCTGGGCGGGGGAGAGGGCCACCTCCAGGACGCCGCCGCGGTGCTGGTCGGCGTCGATCTTCTCGGTCTCGCAGACGTCGAGGACCTCGGTGACGGTGGCGTTCATGGCCTGCTGGAGGCGGACGGCGGCCTCGTGGCCGTGGAGCTCGGCGTAGCGGTCGCGGCCGGCGATGCCGTTGTAGAGCCAGCCGCCGTTGCGCCCGGAGGCGCCGTAGCCGCAGAACTTGGCTTCGAGGACGGTGATGTTGAGGAAGGGGACGGCCTTCTTGAGGTAGTAGGCGGTCCACAGTCCGGTGTAGCCGCCGCCGACGATGCAGACGTCGGCGGTGGCGTCGCCGGGGAGCGGTTCGCGGGGCGCGGGGGCGCCCTCCTGCGCGTACCAGAACGATATGCCGCCGTTGACCGTGCTCATGTGTATCCCTCTTCCGGGTGCGTGGGCGGGAGGTTACCGGTGGGGGCGGGGGCGTGGATACGGGCCTGGGCCTCGCCGTTGTGTGGGCGGCGCCCCTCCGTTGCGGGCCCGCGCCCGACTGGGCGGCGCGGCCCCCCCGTTGTGGGCAATCGTTCCGCTGGGGCAAGGGGGTCCCCCCTGCTCGAGCGAAGCCGAGAGCTTGGGGGAGGGTGGGCACAACGGACCCGCGCCCTGCCGGCGCCAGAGGCTTCCGCGCCCGAACCCGCACCCCGTGCACGGCGCCCGGTCGGTGCGGGTCCAGGCCCAGGGGGCGGGGGCGCGGCCAGGCGCGCCGTCCCGTGTGCCCACCCGTCCCGCCCCAGCGGGACGATTGCCCACACGGCAGCGGGGCGACGCCCAAGCCGGGCGCGGGCCCACGGGCGGGCTGGGGCGCCGCCCAGCCGGGCGCGTCCGCGCGGTGGCGGGGCGACGCCCAGCGTGGCGCGGGGCCGCGCGGGGGGTTTTTGGAGGCGCTTCGGGGCGACCATGGCTAGGGTCGGCGGGTGATTCACGTACCGGAGGAACTGGCCCAGTCGCAGGCGAAGTACAACGGTGATGCCGGGCGCGCGTTCGTCGCCGGACTGCCCGCACGGGCCGAGGAGTTCCTCGGGCGGTGGGGGCTGCGGGTCACCGGCCCCTCGATGTACGGCGTCGCCTCGCTGGTGCTGCCCGTCGAGCGGGTCGCCGACGGTACGCGGGCAGCGCTGAAGATGCAGTTGCTCGACGACGAGACGGAGGGGGAGCCCGTCGGACTGCGCCTCTGGGACGGGGCCGGCGTCGTACGGCTCCTCGACCACGACGCCCCGACCGGGACCATGCTCCTGGAACGCCTCGACGAGGCCCGGCCGCTGTCCACCGTCGCCGACACCCGCGAGGCCCTCCGGATCGTCGCGGGCCTCCTCGCCCGCCTGGTCGCCGTGCCCGCTCCGGAGGGCATCCGGACGCTCGGGGACATCGCGGCCGGGATGCTCGCCCAGGTGCCCGAGGCCGTGGCGCGGCTCGGCGCGGACGACGCGGCGGTGCTGCGGGACTGCGCGGCGGCCGTACGGGAGGTGGCCGGCGAGCCGGGGGACCGGCTGCTCCACTGGGACCTGCACTTCGGGAACGTCCTGGCGGGCGAGCGGGAACCCTGGCTGGCGATCGATCCGAAGCCGCTGGCCGGGGACCCGGGCTTCGAGCTGCTTCCGGCCCTCATGGACCGCTTCGATCCGGACGACGCGCTGTGGGGGTTCGATCTGCTGGCCGAGGTCGTCGGGGACCGGCGCCGTGCCGTGGCCTGGACGTTGGGCCGGGTCCTGCAGAACGGGCTCTGGGACGTGGCCGACGGCGAGCCCGGCCTCGACCCCGAGCAGGTCGCCTTCGCCCGGATCCTGCTGGCCAGGAGGGCCTGAGCCGAGGCAGGCTTGTCCCATGATCCGTACTGCCACGCCCGCCGACGTCCCCGTCATCCACGCCCTGATCCGCGACCTCGCCGCGTACGAGAAGGCCCTCGACGAGGTCCGCGCGACCCCCGAGCAGCTCCACGAGGCCCTGTTCGGCGAGCGTCCCGCCGCCTTCGCGCACATCGCCGAGTCGGAGACGGGCGAGGCGGTCGGCTTCGCGCTCTGGTTCCTCAACTTCTCGACCTGGCGCGGCGTCCACGGCATCTACCTGGAGGACCTGTACGTCCGCCCGGAGGCCCGCGGCGGCGGTCACGGCAAGGCGCTGCTGCGCGAACTGGCCCGGATCTGCGTCGAGCGCGGCTACGAGCGCCTGGAGTGGTCCGTACTGAACTGGAACAAGCCCTCGATCGACTTCTACGAGTCCCTGGGCGCCCGCCCGCAGGACGAGTGGTCCGTGTACCGGCTGACGGACGGGGCCCTGGCCGAGCTGGGTGGAGTGACGGTGTAGGAAGGGGACATGGACATTGAGCAGCGGTTCCAGCGCATCACCGACTTCATCGAGGCACGCCTCACGCCCCTCTTCGACCCCGCCAACGGCAGCGACCACGGCTTCGGCATGGACGACACCTCGCGGTCGCTGCGCGCCCTGCGCTACACCGTGCAGGCCGCGTCGCAGGTGAACGGTCTGGTGGAGAAGCGGGAGACGGCGCCGGAGCTGCGGCAGGTCGTCGACCAGGCGTTGGAGCACAACTGGGACGTGCTGCGCTCCATCGCCCGGATGTGGGAGGACCACCCCGAGTTCGTGAAGGAGTTCAAGGCGCACTCCTGGGACGTCCTCGGGGTGTGACCGCCTGATCCCTTCTGATCCCTTACGGGATCAGCACCACCTTGCCCGTCGTGCCCCGGTTCTCCAGGGCGCGGTGGGCCTCCGCCGCCTCCGCGAGCGGGAAGCGGTGGACCGCCGGGCGGAGGGTGCCGGTGGACGCCGCGTCGAGGGCGGCGAGTTCGAGCGTACGGATGTCGCCGCCGGCCTTCTGGATCATGACGGGGCCGAGGACGGACTCCGAGGTGATCCCGCGGGCGCTGAGCTCCTCCTCGGTGAAGGCGAGCGGTTTGCCGTCGTGGAGCCCGGCGCCGGACCAGCCGAAGACCAGGTGCTGTCCGCCCTTGCCGAGCAGGTCGACGGCGGCGCGCCCGGTGTCGCCGCCGACCGAGTCGAAGACGACGGTGGCGGTGCGGTTCCCCAGGTACGCGCGGACCTTCTCCGGCCAGTCCGGCTGCTTGTAGTCGACGGCCAGGTCGGCGCCGTTCGCCTCGACGAGGGCGGTCTTCGCGGGGCCGCCGGCGAGGCCGATGACGGTGGCGCCGGCGTTCTTGGCGTACTGGACGAGCAGGGTGCCGATGCCGCCGGCGGCGGCCGGGACGATCGCGACCGAGTCGGGGCCGAGCTCGGTGAACCCCAGGATGCCGAGCGTCGTGCGGCCGGTGCCGATCATGGCGACGGCCTCCGCCTCGCCGAGGTGGTCGGGCAGGGCGTGGAGGCGGGCGGCGTCGGTGACGGCGAGTTCGGCGTAGCCGCCGGGGTTCATGCCGAGGTGGGCGACGACCCGCCGGCCGAGCCAGGCCGGGTCGGTGCCCTCGCCGAGGGCGTCGACGGTGCCGGCGACCTCGCGGCCGGGGATCGTGGGGAGTGCGGTGGGCGCGGGGAACGGGCCCGTGGCGCCCTCGCGGAGGGCGGTGTCGAGGAGGTGCACACCGGCCGCCGCGACCCGGACGCGGACCTGGCCGGGGCCCGGCACGGGGTCGGGCGTCTCCTCGTAGGTGAGGTTCTCGGCGGGGCCGAAGGCGTGGAGGCGGATGGCGTGCATGAGGTTCCCCTGTCGTCGTACGGGCGGGCCTGTGGGTCCACCCTGTGACCTCAAGCGCGCTTGAGGTCAAGGCCGTGCTTGTGGTGGCGGTCCACGAGGTCCGCGCGCAGGGCCAGTGACACCGCCTCGACCGCGCTCGTGAACGACACCTCCGACAGCACGCCCGGCGCCGCCACCTGGTCGCCCACCAGGTACACCCCGTCGCCCCGGTCGACGGCCGGCCGGTCGCGCCAGGTCGTGCCCGGCCGGTCCACCGCACCCGTACGGCCCTGGGAGACGGACTCCCGCCGCCACACCTCCCGCTCGCGCCAGCCGGGGAAGCCGAGGTCGAGCAGCCGCTCGGCGTGCGCGACGCCGTCCGCCTTCGACGCGTCGGGGCCGATGGGCAGCTGCGCCTGGACCAGCTGCTGCCCGGCCGGGGCCAGCGAGGGGTCCTGGGCCGTGAACCGCTCGACCCAGCCGGGCGCGTCCAGGTCGGACACCACGAACGGATCGCCCTTCCGGGTCCGCAACGCCAGGTCGAACAGGACCGTACGGCCGCTCTCCCAGGTCAGCGACGGGTCGTCGAGGAGCCGGGCGGCGGCGGGCAGCGCGGTCGCGACGATCACCGGGCCGCCGCCGAGCGGCAGGACGTCGACCCGGGAGGAGGTCTCGATCCGTACGCCGAGCTCACGCGCGCGCGTGGCCATCCGCTCGATCAGCTCGCCCCAACCACCCCGGATGTAGTGCGCCTCCGGCGGCAGGGCGGCGGCCCGGTGCAGGCGCTCCTGCACGAAGCGGGCGGAGAGGGAGCCGGGGTCGTGGTGGAAGAGCGCGACCCCGCTGTACGAGGCCGCCACGCGCGCGGTGCTCTCGCCCGCGAGACCGGTGACCCAGGTGCGGAAGTCGAGGTCGACGGGGGCCTGTTCGGGGCTGCGGCGGGCCTGACGGAACAGGCTCAGCGGCGGGGTGCGGCGCACGGCGCCGTCGCGGTGGACGCGGAACCGGAGTGCCTCGGCGGTCGGCAGCACGGCGAGCGGGGGGATGAGACCCCGCTGCTCCAGCCAGGTCCAGTGGGGACCGCCGTTGTAGAGCGCGTGCGGGCCCTCGTTGGTGCGGTACGGGCCGTCGGCGGTACGGCCCCGGCCGCCGAGCGTCCGGTGCGCCTCGTGGAGGGTCACCTCCGTGCCGGCCTCGGCGGCCGTGATGGCGGCGGTCAGTCCGGCGAAGCCGCCGCCGATGATCGTGAGCTTCCGCATGTCCGTCTCCCTCGTGTGGGGTCCTTCAGGGGCCTTCGGGGTCCTTGTACGGGGGACGAAGGGCGGGGCCGGGGATGTGACATCGGGGGCGTTGTCAGTGGCGTACGTCACGATGGGGTGCATGGCGACGAGTCGGAAGAAGAAGGTGGCGGGGGCGCGGCGGCCGGAGGTGCGGTTGCCCCCGCTGGAGGCGTACGGGGGCGGGCTCGACCCCGACGGGGACTACGACGGCCTCGAACTGGCCGGGCTCGACCTGGCGGGCCAGTCCGGCGAAGGGGCCCGGTTCCTGGACTGCGCGCTGCGCGAGTGCGGGCTCGACGGGGTGCGGCTCACGGGGGCGCGGTTCCTCGACTCGGTGCTGACGGGGGTACGGGGCGTGGGCACGGAGCTGGCCGGGGCACAGCTGCGGGATGTGGAGGTCGTGGAGGCGCGGCTCGGCGGGACGCAGCTGCACGGGGCGGTGCTGGAGAGAGTCGTCGTGCGGGGCGGCAAGATCGACTACCTGAACCTGCGGGCGGCGAAGCTGAAGGACGTCGTCTTCGAGAGCTGCGTCCTGAGCGAGCCGGACTTCGGGAGCGCGGTCCTGGAACGGGTCGAGTTCACGGACTGCGTGCTCACGGGGGTGGACTTCACGGGGGCGCGGCTCGTGGACGTGGACCTGCGGGGGGTGCAGCGGCTGGAGATCGGGGGCGGGGTGGAGTCGCTGTCGGGCGCGGTGATCTCCCCGATGCAGCTCCTGGACTTGGCGCCGGTGCTGGCGGCGCGGCTGGGGGTGCGGGTGGAGGAGTGACCTCCGCCGCGCGGGCCCCGCAGCTCGTTGCGGGCCTGCGCCCCGCCGCCCCGTGCGGGCCCGCCGCCCGTTGTGGGCGGCGCCCGCCCCGTTGTGGGCCTGTGCCCGCCGTTGTGGGCCTGCGCCCGCCCCCGTTGTGGGCAGTCGTTCCGCTGGGGCGGAACGGGTGGGCACAACGGACCCGCGCCCTGCCGGCGCCCGAGGCTTCCGCGCCCTGACCCGCACCACGGGGTGCGCCGCGCGGTCGGTGCGGGTCCAGGCGCGGGACGCGGAGGCGCCGCTGAGGGCGCCGTCCCGTGTGCCCACCCGTCCCGCCCTGCGGGACGATTGCCCACACGGCAGCGGGTGCGGGCCCCACACGGGGCACGGGGCGAAGGCCCAGGTGGGGGCATCGCCCTGCGGGGGTGGGGGGTTACGGCACGCGGGGGAAGCGGGACTGGAGGGTCCAGATCGTCGGGTTGTCGGCCAGACCCTCGTGCATGTCCGTGAGGTCCGCGATCAGATCGTGCAAGAAGTCCCGCGCCTCCCGCCGCAGTTCCGCGTGGTTGAACGTGACCGGCGGCTCGTCCCCCGGCATCCAGTCCGCCTCGACGTCCACCCACCCGAAGCGGCGCTCGAAGAGCATCCGGTCCGTGGACTCGGTGAAGTCGAGCTCCGCGTACTGCGGCTGCGCGGCGCGGCTGCCGCGCGGGTCCTGGTCGAGCTGCTCGACGATGTCGCACAGCGCCCACGCGAAGTCGAGCACCGGCACCCATCCCCAGGCTGTGGACACTTCGCGGTCCGCCTCCGTGTCGGCGAGGTACACGTCCCCGCAGAACAGGTCGTGGCGCAGGGCGTGGACGTCCGCGCGGCGGTAGTCGGTCTGCGGCGGGTCGGGGAAGCGACGGGAGAGGGAGTAGCCGATGTCGAGCACGGATCGATGGTGTCACGGCACCGGGCCGGCCTCGTACCCGAGGCGCGGTCGATGGTGTCACGGCACCAGCCGGCCTCGTACCCGAGGCGCCCGTGCGCCGTCGCGCACACGCCCCGCCTCGTACCCTCTCACGGCACCAACCCCGCCTCGTACGCGAAGATCACCAGCTGCACCCTGTCCCGCGCGTCCAGCTTCGTGAAGAGGCGTGCCACGTGCGCCTTCGCCGTCGCCGTGCTGATGTGGAGCCGTTCCGCGATCTCGCCGTTCGACAGGCCCCGGCCGACGAGGGTGAGGACCTCCCGTTCGCGTTCGGTGACCCCGTCGAGGCCGCGCGCCGGGCGGAGTGCCGGCTCCGGGCGTGCCGCGAACTCCTCGATCAGGCGGCGCGTCACCCCCGGTGCGATCAGGGCGTCGCCGGAGGCCACCACCCGGATCGCGGCGAGGATGTCGTCGAGGGCCATGTCCTTGACGAGGAAGCCGCTCGCGCCGGAGCGCAGCGCCCCGTACACGTACTCGTCGTCGTCGAAGGTGGTGAGGACGAGGACCCGGGGCGCGTCGGGGCCCGCCGTGACGAGCCGGGTGGCCTCGATGCCGTCCATGCCGGGCATCCGGACGTCCATCACCACCACGTCCGGCCGGAGGTCGCGGGCCAGGGCGACCGCCTCCGTGCCGGCGCCCGCCTCGCCCGCGACCTCCAGGTCGGGGGTGTCGGCCATCAGGACGCGCAGCCCGGCCCGGACGAGGGGTTGGTCGTCCACGAGGAGGACGCGGATCATGCGGGGGTTCCTTCCTGGGCAACGGCAGCGGCAGCAGCGGCAGCAGCGGCGGCGGTGCTAGCGGTGTCGGCCGGCAGCGGCAGAAGTGCCGTCACGTGGAAGCCGCCTCCGGGGCGCGGCCCCGCCGTGAGGCTGCCGCCGAGGAGTTCGGCGCGCTCGCGCATCCCGACCAGGCCGTACCCGCCCGCCAGGTCCGCGCCCGGCGCGCCCCGGCCCTCGTCGGCGATCTCGACGAGCAGCGTGTCCGTGCGCCGCTCCACCGTCACCCGGCAGGTGGGGGCCGCCGCGTGCCGGACGACGTTGGTGAGGGACTCCTGCACGATCCGGTACGCGGCGAGGTCGACCTCCGGCGGGAGTGAGACGTCGGGGTTGCCGAGGCGCCGCAGTTCGACCCTCACCCCCGCGTCCGCCGTCGACGCGGCGAGCCGTTCCAGCTCCGCGAGGCCCGGCGCCGGGTCGCGCGGTGCCGGGTGGCCGTCGGCGGCGGCGCCCCGCAGCGCGCCCAGGGTGCGGCGCAGCCCGGCGAGGGTCTCGCGGCTGGTGGTCTCGATGGTGGCGAGCGCGTTGCGGGCCTCGGCGGGCTGGGTGTCGATGACCCGGCGGCCGACGCCCGCCTGGATGGCGATGACGCCGATGCTGTGCGCGACGACGTCGTGCAGCTCTCGGGCGATCCTGAGCCGTTCGGCGGCGACGGCCTCGGCGGCGGTCGCGGCACGCAACTCCGCCGCGTGGCCGCGCCGTTCGCGTACGGACCGGCCGAGGAGCCCGGCGGTGAGCAGGGCGAGCGCGAGGGCCGTGATCGTGCTGACGAAGACGTCCTGGCCCGAGGTCGTGTAGGTCGCGGCCGCGATCTGTACGGCGAGCGCGCCGAGGGCGGTGGGCAGCAGGACCCGGAGCGGGCGCGCGGCGGCGATCCGGCCCACGACGGCGTCGGCGGCGAGCACCGGGAGGTAGAGGAGTGCGGCGTCGGGGCGGGTCGTGGCCGCCGCGAACAGTCCCGCGAGCAGCAGCCCGAGGGCCGCGAGCGGGTTGCGGCGCGCCAGGGGCAGGGTGAGGCCCACGGCGACGGCGGCGAGGAAGAGCCGCAGTTCGGTGGAGCGGTACGGGCCGGTCCGTACCGCGGCGAGGAGCAGGAAGGGGTGGGCGACGGCCGCGCCCCAGGCGAGGGCCGTCGGCACCCGCCCGCTGGACGGGCGGTCGGTCGTCGTGGCGGTGGCGGTGGCGGCGGGCATGGGCGTGATCGTAGGTGCGTCCGCCGGTCGGGACATCGGCCCGCGGGCGTACGCCCCCGGGCCACCCCGCCGCCCCGGTTGTGGCCGCCGAGCCGATGTGCCGGGGGGTGGGGGCCGACGACCGTGGGCCGCATGATCGAAGTCCACGAACTGACCAAGCACTACGGCCGCCGGGCTGGATCCCGTCCGGCGATCCGGTCCCGCCTCAGGGGCCGCCCTGCCGCCTCTCGCCCCGCCGCCGCCCGCCCCGCCGTCGACCGCCTCACCTTCGACGTGAAACCCGGCCGCGTCACCGGTTTCCTCGGGCCCAACGGCGCCGGGAAGTCGACGACCCTGCGCCTGATCCTGGGGCTCAACGAGCCGACGTCCGGGACCGCCACCGTCGGCGGGCGGCGGTTCCGGGAGTTGCCGCGCGGGCTGCGGGACGTCGGGGCGCTGCTCGACGCGCACGACGTGCACGGCGGCCGGACCGCCGAGGCCCATCTCGCGGCGCTCGCCCGCACCAACGGCATCCCCCGCCGCCGCGTCGCCGAGGTCCTGGAGGAGGTCGGCCTCGCGGGAGCCTCCGAACGCCGGATCGGCGGCTACTCGCTCGGCATGAAACAACGCCTCGGGATCGCCGCCGCGCTGCTCGGCGACCCTCCCGTGCTGCTCTTCGACGAGCCGGTCAACGGCCTCGACCCGGAGGGCGTGTTGTGGGCGCGGGGACTGTTCCGGCGGCTCGCCGCCGAGGGCCGCACGGTGTTCGTCTCCAGCCATCTGATGAGCGAGATGGAGCACACCGCCGACGACCTCGTCGTCATCGGGCGCGGCCGGCTCATCGCGGCCGAGAGCGTGACGGACTTCGCCGCGCGCGGCACCCGCCGCAGCGTGACGGTACGGCCGGCCGACCCGGGCCTCGCCGACGTACTGAGGGCCGAGGGCGCCACCGTACGGACGGAGGGGGAGGAGCTCGTCGTCACCGGCATCGACGCGGACCGCATCGGCCTCCTCGCCTTCCGGCACGGCGTCCCGCTCGCCGGACTGACCGCGCACGCCTCCTCCCTCGAAGAGGCGTTCATGGAGCTCACCGCCGACAGTGTGGAGTACCGCTGATGCCTGCCGCCGCCGCCCGTTTCCGTGACCTCCTCGCCGCCGAGTGGATCAAGCTGTGGTCCCTCCGCTCCACCCCGTGGGCCTTCGCCGTCGGCGCGGTCGCCGCCCTCGGCGTCAACCTCAACGCGACCCTCGCCGACTACCGCAACTATCCGAACTACCCGGACGGCATCAAGGAACTCTTCGTGCCGATCTGGGCGATGCGCGACGCGTTCACGCTCGGCGGGGCCATGGTGTTCATCCTCGCGACCGGTTCCATCGGCGCGCTGATGATCGTCGGCGAGTACGGCACGGGCCAGATCCGTACGACCTTCGCGGCCGTCCCGGCCCGCCGCGCCGTCGTCGCCGCGAAGACGCTCGTCCTCGCCGCCGTGATGCTCGTGTACGGCGCGTTGGTCGCCGGGGTGTCGTTCGCCGCCACGCAGGCCGTGCTCGACGGGCGGGGCGTCGGCATGGGGCTCGGCGACGAGGGCGTGGCGCGGGCCGTCGCCGCGTCGGCGCTCCTCGCGCCGGTGTGCGCGCTCGCCGGCTTCGGGCTCGGGGCGCTGCTCCGGCACACGGCGACGACGATCGTCTCCCTGACGGGCGTACTGCTCCTGCTGCCGGCCCTGATGGACGAGCGGAACCGCTGGGGTGCGACGTTTCTGCACGCGCTTCCGCAGGGCGCGTGGAAGCGGCTCACGGAGGTGGGGGTGTCGCCGGTGCCGGTGGAGTACCCGTGGACGGCGGGCGGGGCGTGGACGGTGTACGCGGCCTGGGCGGCGGGCGCGGTGGCGGTGGCTTTCGTGGCGGTCCACCGCCGGGACGTCTGACCGGGCGAGTACGACGCTCAGCGCAGGCCGTGCACCGCCGGGACAGTCGTTCAGCGCCGGCCGTGCACCGCCCGTGCCACCCGCGGCCCGAGCCAGCGCTTCAGCCGCCGCAGCGCCTCCAGCTGCTCGGCGGCCCGGTCGATCCGGTAGTACAGCTGCGGCGGGACGTGCGGGAGCAGCGGCGAGTGGCGCTGGCCGAGGAGCGCGAACATCTTGGCCGGCTCCAGGTTCATGTAGCGCGGCAGGTTCTCGTACCACTGGGCGCTGTAGCGGGCCGCGCTCTGCGCCGAGACCAGCTCGGCGCGCCGCCGCTTCCCGTACGCGGTGAGGGCGGCGTCCAGGTCGCCGGGGGCGCGCAGGGCGTCCGCGAGGGCGAGCGCGTCCTCCAGGGCCAGGGTGGTGCCCGCGCCGATCGAGTAGTGCGTGGTGTGGGCGGCGTCGCCGAGGAGGACGAGGTTCCCGCGGTGCCAGACCCGGTTGGTGAGGGTGCGGAAGGTCAGCCACTGGGCGGCGCCGTCGGCGCGCTCGCGGCCGATCAGCTCGTGCCCGTCGAGGAGGTCGTGGAAGAGCTTCTCGAGGAGGTTGAGGCTGTCGGCCTCGCCGAGCGTGTCGAGGCCGAGGCCGGTGAAGGTCTCCGGGGAGCACTCGACGACGCAGGTGGACCGTTCGCCGCTGAACCCGTAGGCGTAGCACCAGATCCAGCCGTGCTCGGTCTCCTTGAAGGCGAAGCTGAACGAGTCGAAGACCTTGGTGGTGCCGAGCCAGATGTAGTGGTTGCGGCCGCTGGTGACCTCGCTGCCGAAGTGGTCCGCGTGGGCCTCGCGGAGGGCGCTGTTGACGCCGTCGGCGGCGACGACCAGGTCCGCGCCGGCCAGTTCGGGCGCGTCGGGGCCGGGGATGTCGTGCTCGAACTCGACCCGTACGCCCAGCTCCTCGGCCCGGTCGGCGAGCAGTGCCAGCATCCGCCGCCGTCCGATGCCGAAGCCCGCGTCGCCGCGGTGGACGGTCCGCTCGTCACGGACGATGGCGACCCCGTCGGTCCAGGTCACGGAGGCCTCGGCGACGGCGGCCGCGGACTCGGGGTCGCCCGCGCGCAGCTTGTCGAGCAGCCCCGCCCAGTACGTCACGCCCCAGCCGTACGTGGATCCCTCGGGGTTCCGCTCGTACACGGCGATGTCGTGGGACGGATCCTGTCGCTTCAGCAGGATCGAGAGGTAGAGGCCGGCGGGTCCACCGCCGACGATCGCGAGCTTCACGTGCGCTCCCACTGAGACATGACACCGTGCGGTTGGACGACGACGCACGGTAGCAGTGGGGGTGGGTCGGTGCCGGGGAATGGCACCACGGACCAGCCCTACGGGCTACGGCAGCAGGCCCCGCCGACGGTTACAGCAGCAGGCCCCGCCGACGGGTTACGGCAGCAGCCGCCGCCAACGGTTACGGCAGCAGCCGCCGCTCCTTCGCCACCGCCACCGCGCCCGCGCGGGTGTCGACGCCGAGCTTGGCGTAGATGCGGCCCAGGTGCGTCTTCACCGTCGCCTCGCTGATGAACAGCGCCCGCGCGATCTCCCGGTTGCCCAGGCCGCGTCCCAGCTGCCCGAGGATGTCCCGCTCCCGGTCGGTGAGCGAAGGGCCCGCCGCGCCCCGCATGCGGTCCATGACCCGGCTGGCGACCGGCGGGGAGAGGGCCGTGCGGCCCTGCGCGGCCGAGTGGATCGCGGCGAACAGCTCCTCGGGCCGCTCGGCCTTCAACAGGTAGCCCGTCGCGCCCGCCTCGATCGCCCGCGTGATGTCCGCGTCCGTGTCGTACGTGGTGAGGACCAGGACGTGGACACCGGTGGGCGCGATCCGCCGGGTCGCCTCCACGCCGTCGATGCCCGCGCCGAGCTGGAGGTCCATCAGGACCACGTCCGGCTTGAGCTTCGCCGCCATCGCGACGGCCTCCTCGCCGCTGCCGGCCTCTCCGACCACCTCGATGTCGGGGGTGCTGCCGAGCAGCGCGAGCAGACCGGCCCGGACGACGACGTGGTCGTCGCAGAGGAGGATCCGTACGGACATCAGGACTCCAGGGAGAGCGGGATCGCGGCGGAGAGCACCGTGCCCTCGCCCGGGGTGGACTCGACCGTCAGGGTGCCACCCAGCTGCTGCGCGCGCACGCGCATCGCGGGCAGCCCGTGGCCGCGTTCGGCCTGCTCGCGGGCGAGCGCCGGGTCGAAGCCGCGGCCGTCGTCGGCGATGTCGAGGACGACCTGGTCGTCGAGGTAGGTGAGGGTCAGGGCGGCGGAGTCGGCGCCGGCGTGCTCGCGGATGTTCGCGAGGGCGCCCTGACCGATCCGCAGCAGCGCCGCCTGCACGCGGTCCGGCAGCGGCACCGCGATCCCGTCGACGCGGAAGGCCGCCGACTCGCGGGCGGCCAGGCCGCGCAGGGCCTCCTCGAGGCCGCCGCCCCCGGCGAGGTCGGCGGGCGCGAGGTCCTGCACGAAGCGGCGGGCCTCGGCGAGGTTCCGTTCGGCGATGGACTCGGCGGTACGGACGTGGCGGCGGGCGGTGTCCGGGTCGCCGTCCCAGGTGCGGTCGGCGGCCTGGAGCAGCATCTGCTGGCTGGACAGGCCCTGCGCGAGGGTGTCGTGGATCTCCATGGAGAGCCGCTGGCGCTCGGCGAGGGTGCCCTCGCGGCGCTCGATCGCGGCGAGTTCGCGGCGGGTGCGGATCAGGTCGTCGATGAGCGCCCGCTGCCGGGCGGCCTGCCGGTCGGAGTACACGAAGACGCCGGTGGCGAGGGCGGCGACGGCCGGCGGGGCGACGATCAGGTTCGGGTCCCAGCCGCCGTGCGACAGCTGGACCTGCGCGAACACCACGAACGCGGTGAGCAGGGCGACCAGGCCGAGCGCGGCGCGCGGCGGGAGGGTGCGCAGGCCCGTGTAGAAGAGGGGCACCGCGCACCAGGCGAAGCTGGGCGCGAGGACGACGAGGACGACCCAGACGGCGACGACCGTGCCCAGCCAGGCGATGCGGCGCGGGGTGGCGCGGGTGCCGAGGACCGGTCCGAGGAGGTAGAGGGAGGCGAGCGCGCCGGTGAGGGCGATGATCCAGGGGCTGCGGGCCTCCCACTCGTGCCGCAGCAGGAAGCGGGCGAGGGAGGCGCCGAGCAGCAGGAAGAACGCGATGTGCATGACCCGCGCCAGCCAGCGGGCGTCCGGGTCGTGTCCTGCGGGCCGGATCAGCCGGCGGGCGTCCGGGTCGTGTTCCGTGGGCCGGGTCACCGTGCCGCCTCCCTGCCTTGCTGACCTGCGTGTAGCCGACCTGCGTGTAGCTGACCTGCGTGTATCTGTCCATGGTGACCCGGAGGGACCAGCAGGGCATCAACCGATCGGCTGACAGACCCGTCGTCCGGTGTGCGCGCCGAGGAGAGCCGGACCGTGGACCGGTGGGCGCCGGTTCCGCCCGGAGGATTGAGGCAGAGCGAAGGACGAACGAACCGCTCGAAGGCTTCCCCCTCCCTCTCCTCCTCACCTCTTACGGAGTCAGTCATGAAGAAGATCCTCCTCGGTGCCACCGCCGCCGCTGTCGTCGCCGCCGGTACCTTCGGCGTGGTCTCCGCGAACGCCGCCGCCCCGGCCGCCGCTCCCGCCGCCGTCATGGCCGACGCGGACAACGGCAACACCATGACGTCGACGCACCTGACGATCGAGGCCGCCACCAAGGCCGCCCAGGCGACCCTCGACGCCGCCGAGAAGGAGAACCAGCGCGTGTCCGTCGCGGTCGTCGACCGCAACGGCAACACCATCGTCACCCTGCGCGGCGACGGCGCGGGCCCGCAGTCCTACGAGTCCGCCGAGCGCAAGGCCTTCACGGCCGTCTCCTGGAACGCCCCGACCTCCGTCCTCGCCGGCCGCCTGGCCAACGCGCCGACCCTGAAGGACATCCCCGGCACCCTGTTCCTCGCCGGTGGCGCCCCCGTCACCGCCAAGGGCGCCCCGATCGCGGGCATCGGCGTCGCCGGCGCCCCCTCGGGCGACCTCGACGAGAAGTTCGCCCAGGCCGGCGTCGCCGCCCTCGCGGAGTAACACCCCCAGCTGGTGGTGGCGCCCGGATCCCCCGCCGGGCGCCACCGCCTTTTTCGTTTTTGACCGCTTAAGCCTCTTAAGATCGGTACGTGTCACAACGCCGCCGGACCGGAGCCCTCGCCCTCGCCGCCCTCGTCCTCCTTGTGGGCGGCTGCACCGAGGCCGGCGGCGGCGTCAGAGGCACCCCCGGCGCGGCCGGGCTGCGCGACCCCCTCTTCCCGAAGCTCGGCAACGGCGGGTACGACGTCGGCCACTACGGCCTGACCCTCGCCTACGACCCGGCCTCAGGACGCCTCGACGGCACCGCCGAGATCACCGCCCGCGCCACCCAGGACCTCAGCGCCTTCAACCTCGACCTCGCCGGCCTCACCGTCCGCGGCGCGACCGTCGACGGCGCCCCCGCCGCGTACAACAGGGCCGGGAACGAACTCACCATCCGCCCGCGCGACGAGCTCCCCGAGGGCAAGGAGTTCAAGGCCACCGTCACCTACACGGGCGTGCCCGAGCCGCTCACCGACGCCGACGGCTCCAAGGAGGGCTGGCTGCGCACGGCCGGCGGGGCGGTCGCGGTCGGCGAACCGGCCGGCTCCATGACCTGGTTCCCCGGCAACCACCACCCCTCCGACAAGGCCTCCTACGACCTCGCGCTCACCGTCCCGGCCGGGCTCGACGCCCTCTCCAACGGCGTCAGGACCGCGCGGCGGACGGAGAAGGACGGACGCGTCACCACCGTCTGGCACGTGCCCGAACCGATGGCGAGCTACCTCGCGACGGTCGCGATCGGCCGGTACGAGACGGGCACGGCGACCGCCCTCGGCTCCGTACCCGTCCTGACCGCCGCCGAGGCCCCGGTCGCGGCGGGCAGCGCCGCGCTGAGGGCCGAGGTCCCCGAGCTCCTCGCCCGCCAGGTGAAGCGTTTCGGCCCGTACCCCTTCTCTGCCGCCGGGGCCCTCGTCACCGAGGACGGGGTCCTCGACTACGCCCTGGAGACCCAGACCCGGCCCATCTTCCCGGCCGGGTCCTTCGAGCGCACGACCCTCCTCCACGAGCAGGCCCACCAGTGGTTCGGCGACTCGGTCACGCCCGGGACCTGGAGGGACATCTGGCTCAACGAGGGCTTCGCCACGTACGCGGAGTGGCTGTACTCGGAGGAGTATGAGCACGTCCCGGCGCGCACCCACTTCGAGCGCGCCTTCGCCCAGGACGCCAACTGGGCCTTCCCGCCCGCCGCACCGCCCACCGCCGCGAACCTCTTCGACCCGCCCGTGTACCAGCGGGGCGCGATGGTCCTGTACAAGCTGCGCGAGACGGTCGGCGACCGCGTCTTCGACGAGATCCTGCGCGGCTGGCCCGCGAAGTACCGGCACGCCAACGCCACCACGGACGACTTCACCGCCTACGCGGAGAGCGTGGCGGGCCGCGACCTCGACGGGCTGTGGGACGTCTGGCTGTACGGCGACGAGAAGCCGTCCAAGCCGTAGCTCAGCCCAGGTTCTTCCGCATCACGACGCACGGGCGGCCGTGGGCGAGGTCCGGGCGGCGGTCGATCTCCTCGTAACCGAGCGAGGTCCAGAAGGCCAGCGCCTTCGGGTTGTTCTCCAGGACGGCGAGCCGCAGCCCGGTGCGGCCCTCGGCGCGGAAGCCGGTCTCGACGTACGCGGCGAGCCGACGGCCGTACCCGGCGCGCTGCGCCTCGGCGTGGACCATCAGCAGGCCGAGCCACGGGTCGGTCTGGGCCGGGTCGGGGTGGCGGCCGAGCGTGATCGCGACGGCGACGAGCCGGCCCTCGGAGCGGGCGATGAGCACCTCGGCCGTCGGCTGGGCGAGCTCGTCGGCGAGGGCGGCGGCGACCTGCTCGGGCCGGATGTCGTCGGGGTCCGGGAAGTCGCCGCTGAGCTGCTGGAACTCCTGGTTCGACGCGTACAGGGCGGTGAGCTCGGTGAGCAGCGGGCCGGGGAGGGCGTGTGCTTCCGTACGCGGGAGGGCTTCGACGATCACGGGAGGAAGAGTAGGGCCCCGGCGGGACGTACCGCCGGGGCCCACTCGGTGCGGGTCCGTCAGAGGTTGACGCCGAAGTCGCGGGCGATGCCCTCGAGGCCCGAGGCGTAGCCCTGGCCCACGGCGCGGAACTTCCACTCGGCGCCGTTGCGGTACAGCTCGCCGAAGATCATGGCCGTCTCGACGGCGGCGTCCTCGGAGAGGTCGTAGCGGGCGATCTCGGCGCCGCCGGCCTGGTTCACGATGCGGATGTACGCGTTGCGCACCTGGCCGAAGTTCTGCGAGCGGGACACCGCGTCGTAGATGGAGACCGGGAAGACGATCTTGTCGACGTTCGCCGGGAGGGCCGCGAGGTTGACGTTGATCTGCTCGTCGTCGCCGCCGCCCTCGCCGGTGCGGTTGTCACCGGTGTGCACGATGGTCTGGTCCGGCGTCGACTTGTTGTTGAAGAAGACGAAGTGGGCGTCCGAGGCGACCCGCCCGGCGGCGTCCACACCGATCGCCGAGGCGTCGAGGTCGAAGTCGGTGCCGGTGGTGGTACGGACGTCCCAGCCGAGGCCCACGGTGACGGCGGCGAGGCCCGGGGCCTCCTTGGTCAGGGAGATGTTGCCGCCCTTGGACAGGCTCACAGCCATGGAAAGTCCCTTTCGTCGTTCTGTCGTCGCTCGCCTGGAGAAACGCGCTGAGGCCGCCGGCGGTTCCCGCCCGCCCCGCACGCGCTGTGCTGTCTGAACGAAAACAGGATGACTCGTCCGGCCCCCTCCAGGGAACATGGAAGGCATGTCCGGTCCGTATCCCATCCGCGGCTCCGTCTCGCTGCCCGAGGCCGAGCTCCAGTGGCGTTTCTCGCGGTCGTCGGGGCCGGGCGGTCAGCACGTGAACACCAGCGACTCCCAGGTCGAGCTCCGCTTCGACCTCGCGGCCACCGACGCCCTCCCCGAGGTGTGGAAGGCCCGCGCCCTGGAGCGCCTCGCCTCCCGCCTCGTCAACGGCGTCGTCACGGTCCGCGCCTCGGAGCACCGCTCCCAGTGGCGCAACCGCGAGACGGCGGCGGTCCGCCTGGCCGCCCTCCTCGCCGAGGCGACGGCCCCGCCCCCGAAGCCCCGCCGCCCGACGAAGATCCCGCGCGGCATCAACGAGCGCCGCCTGCGCGAGAAGAAGCAGCGCTCCGAGACGAAGCGCACCCGGCAGTCCCGCGACTGGAGCTAGACCCGCCTGGAGCTAGGCCCGCCCCTGGTCGAGAGGGATCGCCCGGGCGCTTCCCGCCGTACGTGGAGGGGCCGCCGAGCTCGTCCCGAACGCCGGGGTGGGGCGCCGAGCTCGTCCCGAACGCCCGGGTGGGCCACCGGGGTCGGGACGCCGTTCGGCAGTCGGTGGGGAGGCTCAGTCGGGGAGCGCCACGGTGAGGTCCACCTCGACGAGCTGTCCGGTGAAGCCCAGTTGGGCGACGCCCAGGAGCGTGCTGGCGGTGGTGAACGCCGGGCCCAGGGCGGAGTCGGTGAGCCGGCTCCATACGGCTCCCAGGGCGTCCCTGTCATCGCTCCGCACGTAGATCACCGACCGCACCACGTGGTGCGGCTGGGCGCCCACCGCTGCCAGGGCGGTGAGTGCGTTCGCGACCACCTGGTCGACCTGTGCCTCGAAGGAACGGGGACCGACCAGCTCGCCGTTCCGGTCCAGGGGGCACTGCCCCGCCAGATGGGCCGTACGGCCTGCCTCCACCACCGTGATGTGGTGGTAGCCGGGGGTCGCGTGCAGCTGCTCGGGGTTGATGCGGGTGATCTTCTCGGTCGTCTCGGTCGTCTCGGTCATCACGCGAGTCTGGCCGGTGTGGTGCCCGGGCGCACCACCATTTAGGACAGGTGCCGGTACTTCCCCTGGAAGTACGTCAGCGGCTCGCCGCCCCCCGAGCGCAGACCGACCGTCAGGACCCGGCCCACCACGAGCGTGTGGTCGCCGGCCACGACCCGGTTCTCCGTGCGGCACTCCAGGACCGCGAGCGCGCCGTCGATGAGCGGGGCGCCGCTCTCCTCGCCGCGGGCGTACGGCAGGTCGGCGAAGAGGAGGCGGTCGCTGACCCGGTTCTTCATGGCGAAGCGCCCGGCGACGTGCCGCTGGTCCTCGGCGAGGATCGACACCGCCCAGACCGGGACGTCGGCGAGCAGGTCGTCCATGCGGGAGCCGTTGCGGAGGCTGACGAGGACGAGGGGCGGGTCGAGGGAGACCGACATGAAGGCGGTGGCCGTCATGCCGACGTCCTCGCCGCGCGGGCCGTCGTCGGGGTCGTGCGCGGTCACCAGGACCACGCCCGCCGCGAGGCGGGACATCGCCGCCCGGAACTCGTCGTTGCTCACCCCCTCAGCATGAGGGATGGCGAGATCGGAGACGGGGGGTGAGGGGGGCGTCTTCTGGAGCACGTCAGGAACGCTAGTCCCGGCCCTGCGTGCCCCGCATCGGGCCCGGGGACCAGCCGGTGACGGCCGCCGGACCTAGGACCCCCGGCCTCGGGAGGAGCGCCGCGACCCGCCATCATCTGCTGTGACTTGAGTCACAGAGGGCAGTATTTGCTGACCCTGTGTACCGGCGGCGAAGCTCGCTGTGATTCAGTGGCGGTGACAGTGCAACACGAAGCCGATGAGAACCCTGGAGTTGCTGTCGAGGTCTCGGGGAGAGCGAGCGATGGAGACCGAGTCGGAGCCGTACGTCCGTCTCTCGACCCTGCGGCAGCTGCATCAGGTCGTGACGGACCTCAACACTGCCCGCAGTCTGGCGGACACCCTGCAGACCGTCGCCGACGGTGTGGTCGCCGGTCTCAACTACGAGCTGGCCTGCGTCAACCTCGTCCGCCCCGACGGTGACCTCGTCGTCGCCGCCTTCGCCGGAAGCTCCGCCGCGGAGGCCCTGATCACCGGCCGCGTCGGCTCCCGCTCCTCCTGGGAGCGGCGCCTCTCCATGGGCGTCCCCTGGGGCGACCTGCGGTTCATCCCGCACACCGAGGGCTGGGTCCTCATGGAGGACGACGTCCCCCAGTGGCACACCGACGGGCCCGCGCCCCGCTTCGAGGACGAGTGGCACCCGCACGACCGGCTCTACGCCCCGATGTACGCCTCCGGCTCCGGCCGTGAGCTCCTCGGCGTCATATCCGTCGACCGCCCGCGCAACGGCCGGCACCCCGGCCCCTGGGGCCAGGAAGCGCTCCAGATGTACGCCTCGCAGTCCGCGATCGCCATCAGCAACGCCCGGCTCCGCTCCAACATGCAGCGCGCCCTCGTCCGGCTCGAACGCGAGCAGCAGGCCCTGCGCGCCTCCGAGGAGTCCTTCCGACAGGCCTTCGAGTACGCCCCCTCCGGCATGGCCATCGCCGAGATGGGCGGCGACCAGCACGGCCGCCTGCTCCGCACCAACGACGCCCTGTGCCGGCTCCTCGGCCGCCCCGCCTCCGTCATGCGGCGCTACTCCTTCGCCGACCTCGTCCACCCCGAGGACATCGGGACGCTGCTCCGCACCTCCGCCGAGGGCGGCCGGGCCGAGCTGCGGCTCGGACGCCGCGACGGCACGTACGTCTGGGTGTCGCTGCGCAACTCCGTCGTCGCCGACACCGCCGACGGGCCCCGCTTCCTCCTCACCCACGTCGAGGACATCGAGGAGCGCAAGCGGCACGAGCTCCAGCTCGCCCACCGCGCCTCGCACGACGCCCTCACCGGCCTCCCCAACAGCGCCGAGCTGCGCTCCCGGCTCTCCGCCCGGCTCTGCGAGCGCCCGGGCGCGCCGGGGAACGAGCCCGCGTACGGCGGCGGCTACGACTCCGGGCGGGACGGCGGCTACGACCCCGCGTACGACTCCGGCTACGAGCCGCAGCCCCAGCCGTACGAGCACGAGCACGAGCACGGCTTCGGTTTCGAGCCGGCGGGCGGCGCCGGGGCGTACGACCACCACGTCCACACCGTCGCGCCCACGGGCGGCGAGGTCGACGACGGCACCAAGGGGCTCGCGGTCCTCTTCTGCGACCTCGACGGCTTCAAGTCGATCAACGACCGCTTCGGGCACCACACCGGAGACGCCGTCCTCATCGAGGTCGCGCGCCGGCTCACCACCGGCGTGCGGGACGGCGACACCGTCGCCCGGCTCGGCGGTGACGAGTTCGTCGTCCTCGCCGACGGCCTCGGCGCCGCCGACGCCGCCGACCTGGCCGTACGCCTGCGCAACGCGATCATCCCGCCGATCCGGGTGGACGGGCGGGCGGTCCGCGTCGGGGCGAGTTTCGGCATCGGCTGGGCCGAATGCGGGATGACCGTGGAAGAGGTCCTGAACTCCGCCGACCAGCGGATGTACGTGGAGAAGCGTTCCCGCGCCAAGGTCCACCGGCGGGCGGGCTGAGCCGCGCGCTGGTCCGTTCGGGGTAGGCTCGGCCGGTCGGCGACGGCTGGCGAGCATGGAGAGGATGACCCGGATGGCTGCCGGTAACGACGGCGCGAGCAAGCCCGAGGACGACGATCCGTTCGGCTACCTGTACGCGGACGGCCAGGCAGCGGGTGCCCAGGCCCCGCAGGGCGGCGGCTACGGCTACCCCGGCCCCGCCCCCGCGCAGCCGGGCGTGCCCCGCACCTCGTACAACCAGGTCAGGGCGGTCGGCGAGCGCCAGTACGGCCACCAGCAGCAGGCGTACGTGCCGCCGCAGCAGCAGGCCCCCTACGGCCAGCCGCAGGCGCAGTACGCGGCGCCCGAGACGTACGGCGCCCAGCCGCAGACCCGCACCATCCCGCCCCAGCGCGGCGGCGGCGGCTCGGGCCGCGGCCCCAACACCAAGGGCCTGCTGATCGGCGCGGTCTCGGTCGTCGCGGTCGTCGTGATCGGCATCGCGGCCGCGGTGATCTCCAACGCGGGCGGCGAGAAGGACAAGGGAGACCAGGCCGGCGGTACGCCGTCGAGCGCGCCGCCCGCCACGGTCTCCGAGCAGCCCACCACGGAGCCGAGCGCCGAGAAGACCCCGGAGGAGCTCCCGAAGCAGGACGCGGCGACGCTGACGCTGGGCGGCTCGGCGACGACGGAGAAGACCGTCCAGGGCGCCGAGGGCGTCGGCGGCGTGTACGTGTCGGGCTTCAACACGCCGGGCGCCTCGGTCACCTGGAAGGCGAACATGCCGTCGGGCGGCAAGTACCGCCTGACCGTCCGCTACAGCATCCCGGCGGTCGACGCGAACGCCACCCTGACGGTCAACGGCAAGGCGAACTCCCTGCCGATCGGGCTGAAGAACTTCATCCACTCCTCGGACCCGAACCCTGAGAAGAACTGGCAGACCACCTGGGCGCCGGTCGACCTCCAGAAGGGCGACAACGAGATCAAGATCTCGTGCGAGGCCGGCAACCAGTGCAACGTGCTGCTCGACTGGCTCGAGGTGACCCCGGGGCCGTAGGCGCCGACGCACTGCCTGCGGCACGGCCTGACGTCCGATCTCTTGCGTTCGCCCATAAAAGTAAGATCATCATCTGATGATCCTTCCCTCACTGACCATGAGGGCGGGTTGGACAACACGGGAGGTCCTGAAGATGCGTGCCCTGGGAAAAATGGCGTCGGTCGGTGTGCTGGCTGCCGGTTTGATTGTTGCGATGACGCCCCCGGCATCTGCCGCCGTGTCCGGCGCCTACTCGGGCGTCGCCTGGAATGTTCGAGCGTCCACTTCGACGACCTCTACTGTCCTCGTTCGAGTTCATGCCCTGGGCACCGGAAGCCCTGACAAAATCCCCTGCTACACCTCTACGTGCGGCGGTCAGGTTACGGGTGGCTTCTACAAGTGCGGTAGCGGGGGCGGAACCTACAACACCTGGACCCCCCTCAACTACAACGGGCGGAAGGGCTGGGTCGCCGACAGGTGCGTGACGCTCGGGCGCATCGCCTGAGGACCCGGTAGGACGGCGTAGTCAGGCAAGGGCCGGCTGCGCCGTCACCGTCACCCGCGCCAGCAGCTCCTCGTAAGCCGTCGCGTCGTACTCCCCGGCCACCGGGGAGAGGACCGTCGCCGCCGAGAGGGCGACCGCTCGGGTGAGGCGGTCGGGCCAGGGGGCCTCGTCCACCAGGCCCGAGAGGAGGCCGGCGACGGCTGAGTCGCCGGCGCCCGTGGGGTTGCCCTTCACCGTGGCCGGCGGGGTCGCGCGCCACAGGCCCTCCGGGGTGGCGGCGAGCATGCCCTCGGGGCCGAGTGAGGAGATCACCGCGTGGGCGCCGCGGCGGCGTGCGTCGCGGGTGGCGCGGTGGGGTTCGCGGGAGCCGGTCAGTTGGGCGAGTTCCTCGGCGTTCGGCTTGACCAGGTCGGGGCGGGCGGCGATGCCCCGGCGGAGGGGTTCGCCGCTGGTGTCCAGGAGGACCGGGACCCCGGCCGTCCGGGCCAGGCGGATCAGTTCCGCGTACGCGCCGACGTGGATGCCCGGCGGGAGGCTGCCGCAGAGGGCGACCGCCCGCGCCCCGTCGAGGAGTTCGGTGAAGCGGGTGCGGAAGGCGGCCCATTCCGCGGCGGTGACGGTCGGGCCCGGTTCGTTGAGCTGGGTGGTGTCCCCGCTCGCCGTGTCGACGACGGCGACCGTGCGGCGGGTCGTTCCGGCGGTCTCGACGAGTTCGTCGCGGACCGGCGTGGCCGCCAGCTGGTCCCGTAGCGTCGCGCCCGTCGCGCCGCCCGCGAAGCCGGTGGCGACCGTCTCGTGTCCGAGGGCGGCGAGCACGCGGGCGACGTTGAGTCCCTTGCCGCCGGGCCGTTCGATGACCTGGGTGATGCGGTGGGAGGCGTGCGGGGTGAGGGCGGGGACCCGGTAGGTCAGGTCCAGTGCCGTGTTGAGGGTGACCGTGAGGATCAAGACCCGTCCACCCCCCGTACTTCTCGTGAAGTTCTGTGGAACGCCCGTTCCGACGTTCTGACGGGCACCGATCATGCCAAAGGAAAGGCGGTTGGCCCAGACCCCCGGCCGACCGCCCTTCCGTATGACTCCTGATCAGGCCGCCACGGGGTTCAGGATCCACTCGCCCTTGCGCATGACGCCCTTCAGCTCGAACTCGGCGTCGAGGACGACGATGTCGGCGTCCTTGCCGGGCTCCAGGGAGCCCACCCGGTCGTAAACGCCCAAGAGCCGCGCCGGGTTGGCGGAGATCGCCTGGACGATCGATTCGACCGGCAGGCCGTCGACGGTCGCCGCGCGCTTGAAGGCGCGGTCCAGGGTCAGGGTGGAGCCGGCGATGGAGCCGCCCTCGACGAGGCGGGCGACGCTGTCCTTCACGTCGACGGCCAGGGGGCCGAGCATGTAGCGGCCGTCGCCGAAGCCGGCGGCGTCCATGGCGTCGGTGATGAACGCGACGCGCTCCGGTCCCGCGTGGTGGAAGGCGAGCTCCAGGGCGGCGGGGTGGAGGTGGGTGCCGTCGTTGATGAGCTCGACGGTGATCCGCTCGTCCTCCAGGAGCGCGGCGATCGGGCCGGGGGAGCGGTGGCCGAGGGCGGGCATCGCGTTGTAGAGGTGCGTGGCGACGGTGGCGCCCGCGTCGATGGCCGCCCGCGTCTGCTCGTACGTGGCGTCGGTGTGGCCGATGGCGGCGATCACGCCGTGCTCGGCGAGCAGGCGTACGGAGTCGAGGCCGCCGGGCAGCTCGGTGGCGAGGGTGACCATCTTGGCCCGGCCGCGGGCGGCGTCGATCAGCTTGCGGACCTCGGCCGGGTCGGGGTCGCGGAGCAGCGTCTCGTCGTGGGCGCCCTTGCGGCAGGGGGAGATGAACGGGCCCTCGAAGTGGAGGCCGGCGATCTCGCCCTGTTCGGCGAGCTCGGAGAGGAGTCCGGCCCGCTGGGTGAGGAAGTCCATCTCGCCGGTGACGAAGGAGGCGACGACGGTGGTGGTGCCGTGCAGGCGGTGGGTGTGGACGCCCTTGAGGACCTCGTCGACGGTGCCGGAGGTGAAGGACGCGCCGCCGCCGCCGTGGTTGTGCATGTCGACGAAGCCGGGGACGAGCCAGTGGCCGGTCAGGTCGAGGGTGGGGGCGTTCTCGGGGGCCGAGCCCGCGATGCGGTCGCCGTCGACGATCACGCGTCCGTTCTCGACCGTTCCGGTGGGCAGCACGACGTGTGCGCCGGCGAGAACCTGGTGATCGGCCATCAGGCGGAAACCTCCGAGTGGGTGGGGTGCTTGTCGGCGAGCAGGTCCCAGGCGAGGAGGCCCGCGCCCAGGCATCCGGCGGTGTCCCCGAGGGCCGCCGGGACGATGGCGGGCAGCTTCTGGAACGTGACGCGTTCCTCCACGGCGGCCCGGAGTGGTGTGAACAAGGTTTCCCCGGCCTCGGCGAGCCCGCCACCGATGATGAGGGTGCGCGGGTCCAGGAGGGTGAGCGCGGTGACGAGGCCGTCGGCGAGGGCGTCGACGGCGTCCTGCCAGACCCGTACGGCCGTGGGGTCGCCGGACTCGACGGCCTTCGCGCAGTCGGCGGCGTCCGCCTCGGGGTCGCCGCCGGCCTCGGCCCAGGCGAGGGAGACGGCGGAGGCGGAGGCGTACCGCTCCAGGCAGCCGCGCTGGCCGCAGCCGCACTCCGTACCGCCGGGGCGGACGACGATGTGGCCGATCTCTCCGGCGTAGCCGTGGGCGCCGGCCTCGATGCGGTCGCCGATGCCGATGGCTCCGGCGATGCCCGTGCCGAGGGGCACGAAGAGGAAGCGGTCGGCGCCGTTGCCCGCGCCGATACGGCCTTCGGCGAGGCCGCCGGTGCGGACGTCGTGGCCGAGGGCGACGGGGACGCCGTCGAGCCGGCGGCTGAGGAGTTCGCGCATGGGAACGTCGCGCCAGCCGAGATTGGCGGCGTAGACGGCGATGCCGTTCTCCGCGTCGACGATGCCGGGGACGGCGACTCCGGCGGCCGCGGCGGGCTCTCCGTACCGCTCCTGGCCGAGGGCGCGGAGCTCTTCGGCGAAGCCGAGGATCGTCTCGACCACGGCCTCGGGGCCGCGCTCGCGCCCGGTGGCGCGGCGGGCCTCGTGCAGCAGGGTGCCGTCCGCCCCGACGAGGGCGGCCTTCATGCCGGTGCCGCCCACATCCAGGGCGATGACGTGTCTCACGGGGGTCATTCTGGCGCGCGGGGACCTGACAGGTCTAGTCCACTGGCCAGGATTGTTGCGCTCGGATACAAATTCGGGCCCGATCATGCGCCCATGCTCCCGTCGGAGTTGCGGAAGTGATACCCGAGTGGTGTAGACCTCATGCCCGGGCGCGGGGCAGACTTACGGCCCTGAGAAGAGCAAACACGCAGCTCAGTGCAGATAGACGACAGCTCAACGAAGAGCAAAAGGTGGATGAAGCCGTGGAGCGGCGACGATTCCTTGGACTGACCGCGGCCGCCGCCGCCCTCGGACTGACCGCGACGGTCGCCGGCTGCGGCTCCCTCGGCGGTGACTCCGGCGACGTGACCCTCAAGCTGGTCGCCGCCGACTACGACCTGACCGGTGGCGACACCACCAAGAAGTACTGGGCCGACCTCGTCGCCGCCTTCGAGGCGAAGCACCCCGGGGTCAAGGTCGAGGTCCAGGTCCTCTCCTGGGACGACGTCGACCGCAAGGTCGCCGAGATGGTCAAGGCCGGCCAGGCCCCCGACGTCGCACAGATCGGCGCCTACGCCGACTACGCCGCCGCCGACCAGCTGTACGCCGCCGACGACCTCCTCTCCATCCCCGTGCAGGCCAACTTCCTCGGCCCGCTCGCCGCCGCCGGCGAGTACAAGCGCACCCAGTACGGCATGCCGTTCGTCGCCTCCACCCGGCCGCTCTTCTACAACAAGGACCTCTTCCAGAAGGCCGGCGCCGAGGCCCCCACCACCTGGGACGAGCTCGCCGAGGCCGCCGAGAAGCTCAAGGCCAAGGGCGTCCCCACCCCCTTCGCGCTGCCGCTCGGCCCCGAGGAGGCCCAGGCCGAGGCCCTCATGTGGCTGCTCAGCGGCGGCGGCGGCTGGACCGACGGCTCCGACCGCTACGCCGTCGACTCCGACGCCAACATCCGCACCTTCGAATGGCTCCGCACCCACCTGGTCGGCAAGGACCTCACCGGACCGATCGCCCCCGGCAAGCTCAACCGCAAGGCCGCCTTCGCCGCCTTCGCGAACGGCGAGGTCGGCATGCTCAACGGCCACCCCTCGCTCCTCAAGGAAGCCGCGAAGAAGGGCGTCCGGGTCGGCCAGGTCCCCCTCCCCGGCGCCGACGGCACGCCCAAGACCTCCATGGGCGTCGCCGACTGGATCATGGGCTTCAAGCAGAACGGCCACCGCAAGGAGATCGGCGACTTCCTCGACTTCGTCTTCAGCGACGAGAACGTCCTGAAGTTCGCCGGGGACAACGACCTGCTGCCGGTCACCGTCACCGCCTCCACCCGCATGGAGACCGACCCCGAGCACGAGAACCTGCGCGTCTTCCTCAAGGTCCTCCCCGACGCACAGCTCCCGCCGGTCGGCAAGACCTCCTGGGCCCAGGTCAGCGAGAACGTCAAGCAGAACATCGGCAAGGCGGTCACCCCCGGCGGCAGCCCCTCCGAGGTCCTCGGCCGGATAGGCCGGGCGGCGACGGAGGCGGAGAAGGCCGAGTAATAGGTTGGTCTTATGACCGACGAAGAGACGGTGGGCGACAACAGCGGGCTCGGGGAGCGCGAGCGGGCCCTCCTCGCCGTCGAGCGCCGCTCCTGGCCCGGACCCGGTGCCAAGGAGCGGGCCGTCCGCGAGCGGCTCGGCCTCTCCCCGACCCGCTACTACCAGCTCCTCAACGCCCTCCTCGACGACCCGCGCGCCCTGGCCCACGACCCGGTGACGGTCAACCGGCTGCGCCGGGTCAGGGAGGAGAAGCAGCGACGACGGGAGGGGTGACCCCTTACGGGGTGACCCCGGCCACGCTGACGTGACCCCCGTACGTCGGTAGGGTCGGAACATGGTCAGCAGCCTCCCGCACCCGACCACACCCGCCGGCCGCGACGGCTTGGCCGCGCTCCTCGCGCGGCCCACGAAGGCCGTCGTCGCCCTCGACTTCGACGGCACGCTCGCCGAGATCGTCCCCGATCCCGAGCAGGCCCGCGCCCACCCCGGCGCCGTGGCCGCCCTCGCCGCCCTCGCCCCCCAGGTCGCCTCGATCGCCGTCGTGACCGGCCGCCCCGCCGGGGTAGCCGTCCGCTACGGCGGCTTCGCCGGTGTCCCCGGCCTCGAGCACCTCGTCGTCCTCGGCCACTACGGCGCCGAGCGCTGGGACGCCGTCACCGGCACCGTGAAGGCCGCCGCCCCGCACCCCGGCGTCGCCTCCGTCCGCGCCGAGCTCCCGGGCTTCCTGGACCGGTCCGGGGCCTGGCCGGGCGTCTGGATCGAGGAGAAGGGCCGCGCGGTCGCGGTCCACACCCGCCGCGCCCAGGACCCGGAGGGCGCCTTCGAGGCCCTGCGCGGTCCGCTGGGCGAGCTGGCGGTCGCCCACGGCCTGGTCCTGGAGCCCGGCCGCATGGTCCTGGAGCTGCGGCCCCCGGGCATGGACAAGGGCGTGGCCCTCGCCAAGTACGTACGGGAGGTGGGCGCCGGGTCCGTGCTGTACGCGGGCGACGACCTGGGCGACCTGCCGGCCTTCGCGGCGGTCGAGAAGCTCCGCTCCGACGGCACCCCGGGCGTCCTGGTGTGCAGCGGCTCCACGGAGGTCACGGAGCTGGCCGACCGCGCGGACCTGTCCGTGGCGGGCCCGTCGGGCGTGGTGGAGTTCCTGACGGAACTGGCGAGGGCGGTACGGGAGGCCTGAGACGGCCCCGGAGACGCGACGAGGGCGGTACGGGAGTCCCCGTACCGCCCCTTGCACCGTGTGCGATCAGTGCGCGGCCGGGTTGGCGACGCCGATCGTCAGGTCGTCGCCGGCGTCACCGGTGACCGTGACGCGCACGCCGTGGCCGGCGACCTTCACGCTGGCCTGCGGGGCCGTCGTGTCGTAGTACGCGTTCGGGTCGGTGTCGTCGAAGACCGGGATGCCCGGGACGGAGGGGGCGCAGGCCGCCAGCGTCTGGACGGTCTGGTTGCCGCCCTTGCCCGCCAGGACCTCCTTGTGGAGGCAGGTCGCGTCCGTGGCCTCCAGGCCGAAGGTCGCGTCGAAGGGCTGGCGCCGGTTGCTGGGCGCGGTCCCGTCGGCGTACCGGAAGGGCGCCGGGCGGGCGTCGACGGCCATCGCCGAGCCGCCACCGGGGTGGTTGCTGACGTTGTTGTCGTCGAAGGACCGGTCGACGTACCAGACGAGCATGCCGTTCTGGAACTTGAAGAACTCGACCCAGTCCGGGGCGGTGATGCCCTTGCTGAACTGGTACGGGCCCTCGGCGAGGAGCGCGTCGGCGCCGACGTACTCGCGGTTCTCGACGAGGTAGTACCGCGGGGCGGTGGCCGTCTCGGTGCCGGTGGAGATCTTCCAGCGGCCCTGCGCGGTCCAGCCGCCGACGCCCTGCTCGACGTCGTCCGTCGCGAGGGTCGTGCCGCCGGAGGTCAGCGCGATGTCGTCGAGGAACGCGCCGGCGAAGTGCACGCCGCCGTCGCTCTGGTGGCGGAAGCGGAAGAGGGACGGCTTGCCGGCGGAGTCGTACGTGAAGCGCAGGGTCGTCCACTTGCCGCCGGAGGAGCCGGAGACGGGGTCGCCCGCGCGGGCCCAGGTGGCGCCGCCGTCGAGGGAGTACTCGGCGAAGAGGTAGTCGAAGCCGGCCTCGATCTCGTACCAGGCGCTCGCCTTGACGGTGACCTTCGGGGCGGCCGGGACGGAGCGGGTGAGGGACTGGTTGAGGCCGTCGGCGGAGCCGGTCCACCAGGCGTGGGTGCCCGAGGTGGGCGTGGCGTAGGTGGTGCTGCTCGTCTTGTCCGGGAGCGCGACGCGGACGGCCTGGGCCTTGCCGCGGACCTGGAGTGCGGCGGGGCTGAGGGTGTACGTGCCGTTGGCGCCGAGCGGCGCGTCGGCGTAGTTCAGCCAGCCGAGGAAGAGCTTCTCTTCGGCGCCCATGAGACCGGGGTGGGTGCCGATGCCCTCGTTGGCGGCGGCGCCGTGGCCGAGCCAGGAGCCGGAGCTCATCAGGGTCCAGAAGGCGGTGGAGTTTTCGCCGCCGTCGGTGTCGTAGAAGTCCGGCAGGCCGAGGTCGTGGCCGAACTCGTGGCAGAAGACGCCGAGTCCGCCGTTCTCGCCCTCGGTGGTGTAGTCGCCGAGCCAGTACTTGGACTGTCCGATGCGGGCGCCGCCGGCCTTGTTCTGGGTGCCGGAGACGCTCGGGCCGGTCAGGCCGAAGTCGTCGCCGTTCACGTACCAGCGGTGGGACCAGATGGCGTCCTCACCCTGCGCGCCGCCGCCCGCGTCCTCGCCCATGCCGGCGTGCACGGCCTGGAAGTGGTCGATGTAGCCGTCGGGCTCGTCGAAGTTGCCGTCGTGGTCCCAGTCGTTGCGGTCCCAGACGTCGAACTGGGCGAGGTACGCGTCGATCTGGGCGGGCGTCTTGCCGGCGGCGAGCTGGGCGTTCCACCAGGCGTCGCCGGTGTCCTGGATGAAGGCCCAGGAGCCGCCGTTGTCCTCGACGGCGTTGTCGCCGTAGGTGGAGGCGTTGCCGGGGACCTTGACCCAGTCCTCGACGGTGTTGGAGACGGAGTAGGCGCCGCTGGACAGCTTCTCGTAGAAGGTCTTCATGGACTCGCCGGAGCCGTTGAAGAGGTTCTCGTAGTGGGCCTTGGAGAAGTCCGCGGTCCAGGCGTTGGAGTTGTCCGTGCTCCGGTCCGGCTGCGGTATCCGGTTGTGCAGCGGGCCGGGGACGGTGCCGAGCTTGCCGGAGCCCTGGTCGCCGAACTCGGAGAGGATCGTGAAGATCTTCTCCTGACGGGTGGCGGTGCTGGTCTTGGTCTCGGCGAACTTGCCGGGCGCGACCTCGACGACGCCCTTGGCGTTCGCCGTGGCCTTGCCCTTGGCGACCAGGTCGATCGCCTGCTCGCGCAACTTGGTGCGCTGCTTCGTGAGCGGTCCGGGGCGGTCGTCGGACCGGTGGGCGTTGGAGCCCGCCGGTGCGGCGACGTCCTGGGCTTCCTGCGCGGCGGCGGGGGTGAGCCCCGCGGCGAGGAGTGCGGTGAGCGCAGACCCGAGGGTCATGCTCACGACAATCTTCTTCACGTGTTCTGCGATCCTTCCGCTTGCCTCATGCGTCTGATGCGCTTCATGCGTTTCATGCGCTTCATGGGGAAAAACGGATCGCCTGGGGGAACGATCGCCGCGAGTGTGCCACGGGAAGACCCCTCAGGAGGAGGGGGCGTCATCGAATACCGGTCAGCGAATCACCGGTCAGCGAATCACCGGTGAGCGAATCACCGGTCACCGAGCAGCAGGTCCACGACACCGGTCAGATCCTCCTCGCCGCTGCCGATGTCGAGGCGGCGGCGCATGAGATCGAAGTACGGCCGGAGCAACTCCGTGCTGACGCCCTGCCCTTCGGCCGTGGCCAGGAAGGTGGGGGTCCCGGCGACCTGCATGGCGAGGTTGGAGACGACGCCGGTGGTGAGGTCGCCGCTCTTGAGCCGCTCGGCGGTCTGCCGGACGAACGGCCCGGCCATGGCGGGGACCCACTCCCCGAGCAGCGGGGCGAAGGCCACGGGATCGATGTCCTCCCGCCGTACCAGCGCGAAGGCGTGCGCGACACCCGCGAACATCCCGTACATGGCGCTGAGCAGGGCCACGTCGTGCAGGGCGGCGAACCCGGGATCCTCGCCGACGTACCGGGTCCCGACGGGAACGGCCAGGACCTCGCGACGCGCCTCGAACACCTCCCGCGCCCCGCTGTAGAAGACGAACCCACCGGCCTCGGGGACCCCCACCATCGGCGGTACGGCCATGATCCCGCCGTCCAGACAACGAGCACCCCGCTCCTCGGCCCACGCGGCCCGGGCGCGGGCCTGGGCGGGGGTCGTGGTGGTGAGGTTGACCAGGTCCTTGCCGGCGAGGTCGACGCCGTCGAGGGCGGCGCCGACGGAGTCGTCGTCGAGCAGACAGACCACGACGAGGTCGCTCGCCGCGACGGCGCCGGCCGCACTGTCCGCGGCCTTCGCCCCCTCGGCGACGAGCGCCTCGGCGCGGGCCGGGGTGCGGTTCCAGACGGTGAGCGGATACCCGGCGGCGAGCCAGGTGCGGGCGAGGGCGGTGCCCATGGCACCGAGCCCGAGCAGGGAGACGGGGGTCTTCGGAGGCGTGTTCGCTGTCATGCCCACAAGGCTGCTCCGGCCCTCTGACCTGCTCAAGTACCCACTTTCAAGTGGGTGGTTACCCTGAGGTGAGCGAACAGCTCAGAGGGGTGGAACGCATGGCGACACTGAAGCGACCGGGTGCACCCGACGGCCACGTCTGCGGCATCGACACCGCGATGGAGGTCATCGGCGGCAAGTGGAAGGTCCTGATCCTCTGGGCCCTCCACGAACAGCCACACCGCCGCTTCGGCGAACTGCGCCGCCTGATCCCGGGCATCACGGAGAAGGTCCTCGCCTCCCACCTGCGCGAGATGGAGACGGACGGCATCGTCGACCGCGTCTCGTACGAGGAAGTCCCGCCCCGCGTCGAGTACGCCCTCACGAAGGACGGCATCCGCCTCAACGAGGCCCTCGAACCGCTGGCGGCGTGGGGGAGGGAGCGGCAGCAGGCCGTCGGTCAGCGTCCGACGCCTGCGGCGACGGAATCGATGACGCCCCGCCACGTCCTGCGGTAGCCCTCGCGAAGCGGTCCGCCGACGAGGTCGAGGATGCGGAGGGCCGCGTCGGTCAGCAGTGCCGGGTCACCCGTCTCACACAGGTTCCGGTGCCCCTGGAGAAGGGCTCCGCCGCGCTCCCCGTCAGCATCGAGGAGCCGCCTGGGCAGCCACTTCCCGCCGCCCGACCACGCGCGGTGGTGGTCGAGGAGCAGGTCGGCGGCGGTGTTGAGGACGACCCCTGCCACCGCCAGGCGTTCGAAGGGATCAGACGCATCCGCCAGATCGTCCAGAGCGTCGGTCAGCCCGTACCTCTTGGTCTCGACCGTCTCCGGCTCCAGCGCCGGCGGACCCGCGCGGAGGTCGGAATCGGCCAGGGCCCGGGCGCGTCCGGCCTCCCCGGCGGTGTCGACCAGGACGATGCCGGTGGCGTACATGCTCTGCAGCACTCCACGACGCGCGGCGACGTCTGCGGCGAAGAGCTCCACCAGACCGGCACGGGTGTGGACGAAGAGTTCCACGAGGCGCCCCTCGAACCGGAGCGTCTCCCGGCAGGTCTCGCCGCCGTCCGCGATGAGCACCGCGATGTCCAGGTCACTACTGGTGGTCGCCCGCCCCGTGGCGGTGGATCCCGCCAGGACCACGGCGAGCGCGTCGGGAAAACGGGCCTGCACGAGACGTCGGGCCAGGTCGATCGGGTCGAGATGCATGTCCGTCAGCGTTTCATGCCCCTTGACCAGCGGCGACGGGTTTCTCCTCCAGATGTCGCATGATGATCGGCATGAACACGGAAGCCTGTGACCCGGCCGAGCTGGCCGCCCTGCACGAGATCTTCGCATCCCGCCCCGACGCGGCGCCGGCCGCCGGCTGGGAGGCGGTGCGGGCGTTCGAGGCGCAGCACGGGATCGTGCTTCCGGAGCCGTACCGGACGTTCGTGGCGGAGGTCTGTGACGGACTGCCCGACGGACCGCCGTACTACGGACTGCTGCCGCTCGCGGAGACGCCCTCGGACTGGGGCGAGGGCCGTCCCGAGCGCCTGCTCGCCGAGCCTTTCCCGCTCACGGCGGCATGGCTGTGGGACGAGGACGAGGACGAGGGCGGGGACGAGACCGCGTTCGAGGCCCGGACAGATGCCGTGTTCGACCACGGCTCGCTGCTCCTCGGCACCGACGGCTGTGGCATGTACTGGCATCTGGTCGTCACCGGCCCGCAGCGCGGTCACGTCTGGCAGATCGCCGGCGAGGGCGCGATGCCCTTCGGCCCCGCGTCGCCCGACGCGCCGATGCCCGGCGCCCCCGGCTTCGCGGGCTGGGTCGCCCACTGGGCCCAAGGGCGTGACTGGTTCCCGGACGCGTAGGGAGCGACGGTCCGGCTCTTGAGTGCCCACCCCGGGCCACGGCCGGGCGGGGCGTGAACCCCGTGCCCCACCGGCCCGGCGGGTTCGACGCAACCGAGGGCCGGGCCCGCAGTCGACCGACCGGCAGAGCCTCCGGGGCCCCGCTGTGACCTCGGCCCACGAAAGCACGCCACGGCGGCGGGAAAGCCGGACGGTCGTCCGCCACGTGTGTCTCCGGCAACCACCCACCGGCCCCGGCCACGCTTCCTCGTTGCCACGACCTCCGCCGACGACGGCCCGCAGACGCCCGGGGCGAGGCGGCGCCTCCGAGCGCCGGGGGCTCCCCGTACGGCGGGGTGCCCTTACCCCCTTAAGACGGAGCAGCCACAACAGGCCACTGACCTGGGCGTACGGCCCAGAGATCACCCAATCTTGGGTATTCTTACCCAGAATTGAATAGCGCAAGTATGCTGCTACCCAGTTCTGGATGAGATCTATGCAGGAATGCATGAGCTGATGCATTCCTGCTCGTCCTCTCTTCACCCGTGGGGGTAGCCTGTGCGTGCGGGCCGGAAGGTGACCCGGATCGAGACCGTCAACCGAACGACGGGCGAGGTGAACGACTTCACCGTCCATTCGGCGGTCTCAGTCGTGGCCGGTCTCTGGTTCAGAGGAGGAGGGTTCACCACGATGGGATACGCGGCACACCTGGCACTCGCCGACGCCGATCTCAGCGCGGCGTCCTTCAAGCTCTTCCACAAGATGTGCGCCATCCAGAACCGCAAGGACCATGGCTTGGTCATCGTCGAGAACCAGACCAAGTTCGCCGAGCAGGTCGGCATGTCCCAGTCCTCGGTGTCCCGGGCTCTCCGTCAGCTCGCCGACCAGGGATTCATCTACGCCGACGGCCGGAACTGGCGGCTCCGCGCCGACTTCGTGTTCAACGGCAACGGCGCCGCCCAGGGCCGGGCCATCCCGAACATCCCCGCCGATGCCCCCGATCCGTACGCCGGGAAGGGCACGGGGCTGACGGTCATCGACGGCGGCAACGGCGGCGACAACGACGGGGCCTGAGGGGCGGTCCTCATGGGCCTCTCGCCGGACTGCCTGGCTCATCTCCAGCGCGCCGTCGTAGCTGGGCTGTGGCGCTACACGACCACACCGGTGGTGAAGCCGTACTACGTGCGCGGATGCATCCCGGACCCGAACGAGGCGAGGGTGACCGTTGCGCTGTGGGCCGGTCCCGAGGCGCGAGAGAAGAAGAACCTCTTCCTGTCCATCCCTCTCGTGTCCGGCGGGCTGCCCGTCTCGGCGGCGCAGGTCACCTTGGGGCTGCTTCGACTGGGGCGGGGAACCCATCTGTTCGGCTTTGCAGGCCACCGGTTCGACGGCAAGCGTGTCCTCGATGGCAGTGCGTTGGTCGAGGGCGTCCCTCCCCTGCCCCTGCCCGGGAGGACCGACGAACGACAGGGACCGAAAGGCTTCTACTTCGAGGGACCAGGACGGCTGAAGAAGTATGGAGACTTACGGCCGACGACGGGGCCTGAGGGGCGGGCCCGGGGGCCTGCGATGCTGATCGCCATGAGTGGGCATCAGGCGGTTGGTGTGGTGGGTCTCGGCCGTATGGGTCTGACCCTGGCGGCCGGTTTCAGTACGGCGGTCGGACCCGGCCGGCTGTTCGCGGCGGGGCGGTCCCCGGCCAGTGTCGCGCGGCTCCGGGAAGCCGTGCCCGGCGCGGTGGTCCTGCCGCCGGCGGAGCTGCCCCGTCAGGCCGGCCTGATCGTCCTGTGCGTGCGGAACGCGGATCTGCCGGCAGTACTCGACGAACTGCGGCCCCGGCTCACGGCCCGGCACATCGTCATCACCGTCAACAACGGCCTGCCGCTCCGGGCGCTGGCGGAGGCCGTTCCCGGGCCGGTGGCCAAGCTGATCCCGAGCGTCGGCAACGACATCGGCGCCGGTGCGACGCTCCTGGTACCCGGTCCGCGCCTGACGGCGCAGGACACCGAGGGCCTTCTCGTGCTGCTCCGGCCCTTCTCGACCCCGTTCGTGATCGAGGAGGGCCAGGGGCGGGCGGCGACCGACCTCGCCTCCTGCGGCCCGGCCCTGGTGGCCGGCGCCGTCAGGGCGATGGTCGACGCACAGCAGGAACGCGGCGCCCCGCTGTCGCGGGAGCTGGCGGAACAGCTCGTCGCGCAGAGCCTGCACGCCCTGAGCCGACTGATCGACCGAGGCGCCCGCCTGGACGACATCGTGGACCGCGTCGCGGTCCCCGGCGGCAACACCGCCGCCGCCCTCGACGCCGCCGAGAACGACCTCGCCGCGGCATGGCGCGCCGCGTTCCAGGCGACGGCGGACAACGAACGGTCAAAGCCCGCACCGCAGTTGGGTGAAGGGGTGAAGCGGGCCTGACCCTGCCGCCGCGTCTACCATCGGCGGCACCACCGGCGTATGACGCCGGATCGGGTCGCGCCCGGCCTGCTGCGAGTGACACGCTGCCGGGTTCCGCGCCGGGCGGCTGAACGCGTGCGCGTGCGCGAGATCGATGACGACGAGGGGTCCGCCATGGCCTTCTGGCTCGGGCGTTGGCGTCGCGGGGGCCTGCCTTCACTCGTTTGAACGCCGCTCCGGGGCCGTATGCGCTAAGCATGATCGTTTCTTCGGTGAACCCGAAGAACCTACGGGCGCGGCCGGGGCGGATGGGGTGGCGTGCGCGGATAGATCTTGGGGCGGCCCGCGACGGTTCGCGGGTCTCTCCTTCCGACCGAGTGAAAGCGAATCCCTGTGCTGAAGAAGTCTCTCGTCGTGGCCGCGGCCGCGACGATGGCGTTCGCGGCTGCCGGCGTTGCGGTTGCCGACGATGTGGTGCGTGTCGTGGAGAGCGCCGAAGTGACCATCCCGGTCGCGAGCGGCGGGTACCCGGGCCGCGCGGTGGCGCAGGCCGAGTGTCCGGCCGGGGAGACGCGGACCGGCGGCGGCGCCCTGGTGACCGCAGGGAACTCGTACGCCGACCGGTACGCGGTCGGCGCGAGCGTCCCCGTCAAGGGCGAGGGCTGGTGGGCGTTCGCGACGAACACCGACCCCAACAACCCGGGCAAGCTGAAGGCCTACGCGATCTGCGCGAAGGTCGTCAAGAACCCGACCCTCGTCACCCCGTGATCGGGGCCGTAGGTCGGCAGCGGTAGCTGTAGCCGTAGCGGTGAAGCGCGGCCTGGTGCGTGACGGCCAGGCCGCGTCACCGGCTGAGGCGGTCCCTAGGGCCTGTCCGGCGGATCAGGGTCGGACAGGCCCTAGCTCCTGAGCGCTTCCAGTTGGGCCAGGAACCAGCGCTGGGGTGGGAGGGACACGGCCGTGGCCGCCAGGCGTTTCGTGCGGTCCGCGCGTTCGGACGGGGGCATCGTCAGGGCCGTGCGCAGGGCCTCGGCCGTCTCCGTCACGTCGAAGGGGTTCACCGCGAGGGCGTCCTCGTGGAGTTCCTCGTACGCCCCCGCCTCCCGGGAGAGGACCAGCGCGCAGCCCGTCTCCGAGACGACCGGTATCTCCTTCGCCACCAGGTTCATGCCGTCGCGCACCGGGTTCACCAGGGCCACGTCCGCCAGGCGGTAGGCGGCCAGGGAGCGGGTGAAGTCGTCCTCCACCGAGACCAGGACCGGCTGCCAGTCCGCCGTGCCGAACTCCGCGTTGATCTCCGCCGCCAGGGACCTCACCGCCGCCGTGTACGCGCGGTAGGCCTCCAGGTCCTGGCGCGAGGGGTATGCCGAGGCCAGGTGGACCACCCGGTCGCGCCATTCCGGGTGCGCGGTCAGGAGTTCCCGGTAGGCCTGCAGGCCTCTCAGGATGTTCTTCGAGAGTTCCGTGCGGTCCACCCGGACGATCGTCTTCCTGTCGCCGATCTCCTGACGCAGGCGCGCCAGGCGGTCGTCCACCTCCGGGCGGTACGCCAGTGCCCGCAGCTCCTCGCCGTCCACGCCCAGGGGGTACGTGGCCACCTGCGTCCGTCCCAGGTCGCCCGCGCCCGCCTCGAAGGCCTCCGCCCACGCGCGTGTGTGGAAGCCCAGGACGTCCGCGCCGAGCATCCCCCGGAGGAGTTCCTCGCGGATGTCGGTGGGGAGCATCCGCAGGTACGCGGGTGAGGCCCAGGGCGTGTGCGTGAAGTGGGCGATCCGCAGGTCCGGGCGGAGGTCCCTGAGCTGCCCCGGGACCAGCGCCAGGTGGTAGTCCTGCACCAGGACCGCCGCGCCCTCCGCCGCCTCCGCCGCCAGGGTCTCCGCGAAGGCGCGGTTGTAGCTCCGGTACGACTCCCAGCGGCGGTGGAACTCCGCGTCGAACACCGGTTCGCGCGGAATGTCGTAGAGGTGGTGGTGGAGGAACCACAGCACCGAGTTCGCGATGCCGTTGTACGCGTCGGTGTAGGTCGCCGGGTCGATGTCCAGCATGCGCACGCCCGGCTCGGCCGTTCCGCGTCTCACCGCCTCCCGGTCGCCCTCGCCCAGGGCCGCGCACACCCAGAGGCTCTCCCGGGCGTCGATGGTGCTCAGGGCCGATGCCAGGCCGCCGCCGCCCTTGCGGGCGTCCAGCGATCCGCCCTCGCCGAGCGCGTACGAGACCGGGCCCCGGTTGGATGCCACCAGCACAGTTGCCATGTGGCGAACCTAGCCCGTCCCGTAAACGCTCAAACGTACGTATACGAGACGGGTCGATTCGGCCACACGGAGTTGCCGGACGGGGCTGTCGCGGGTCGGGCGTGTCCACCGCGAGCGCTCGCCCGTCACCTCGCCGCGCACCCGCCCGTCACCTCACCGCGCGCACCCGCCCGTCACCTCACCGTGCGGCCTCACGCCACCCGGCGGCGCGCGTACTCCGCGATCTCGGCCATCGGCGGCCGCTCCTCCGTGTCCACCGCGTACGTCCGCGGCTCGAAGCCCTGTTCGCCCCGCTCGAACTGCGTCAGCCTCGGCCGTACGAGATGCCCCCGGGACAGCCGCAGCTGCGCCGTCCGGTAGATCGCCGCCGCCATCCGGCCGAGCGCCTGCCCGTCCTGGTGCCGGTGCTTGCGCACCCCCACGTCCACCTGTGCGAGCGCGTCCAGGCCCACCGTGTGCAGGGCGTCCACGAGCAGCCCCAGCTCCACTCCGTAACCGACGGGGAACGGGAGCCGTTCGAGGAGCGAGCGCCTCGCCGCGTACTCGCCGCCCAGCGGCTGCACGAAGCCGGCCAGCTGCGGCCAGTGGAGGTTCAGGAGCGGGCGGGCCACCAGTTCCGTGACCCGGCCGCCCTGACCAGGGGTGTCTCCGAACGGGCGGTCGTACATCGCCTTCACGAAGTCCACGTCCGGGTCCGTGAGCAGCGGGCCCACGATCCCCGTCACGAAATCCGCCGAGAAGTCCCGCAGGTCCGCGTCCACGAAGCAGACCACGTCCCCGCTCGTCACCATCAGTGACCGCCAGAGCACCTCGCCCTTGCCGGGGACCGCCGGTATCCGGGGGAGTATCGCGTCCCGCGCGACCACCCGCGCGCCGGCCGCCGCCGCCACCTCCGCCGTACGGTCCGTGGAGCCCGAGTCGATCACCACCAGCTCGTCGACGAGGGGGACGGACTCGGTCATCAGCTCGCGGCGGATCACGGAGACGATGTCCCCGACCGTCGCCTCCTCGTTCAGCGCGGGCAGCACGACGCTGACCTTCGTCCCCCGCTTGGCGGCGAGCACCCGGTCCAGCGGGCGGTCGGACACGGACCAGGACCGCCGGGCCAGCCAGCGCTCCACTTCCTCCAGCAACGTGATCTCCATCTCGCGGATCGGACGTCGGTCTCCACCTTCGAAGCCTTCGGTTACAGTCTTGAACAACGCGGATGCCCGATGCATGTCGGGGTGCCGCCCGCGTCTCACAATCGAATACCGCTCATCCAGAGGGGCAGAGGGAAACGGCCCGTTGAAGCCCCGGCAACCCTCCAGTCGGTTACTCGTCCTCCAGCGAGGTCCCCGGCTAGGGAAGGTGCCAAATCCGTCTCATGGCGAAAAATTCGTCATGGGAAAGATGAGGAGAAAGGGCCTCGCCTCCATGGCTGCACAGACCGCCGTACCCACCAGCACCGTCGACCTCGGTCCCGCTTCCGGGCTTTCCTGTCGCGAATGCGGTGAGGTCTTCCCGCTCGGCCCGATCTTCGCCTGCGAACTCTGTTTCGGACCGCTCGAAGTCGCGTACGACCTTCCCACCGGTGACCCCGAGGCGCTGCGCAAGCAGATCGAGGCCGGCCCCGCCAACATCTGGCGCTACGCCCCCCTCCTGCCCGTCCCCGCCGACGTCGCCGAGAAGCCCAACCTGAACCCCGGCTGGACCAAGCTCATCCAGGCCGACAACCTCGCCGCCGCGATCGGCGTCGAGCCCGGCAAGCTCTTCGTCAAGGACGACTCCGGCAACCCGACCCACTCCTTCAAGGACCGGGTCGTCGCCCAGGCGCTCGAAGCCGCCCGCGCCTTCGGCTTCACCACCCTCTCCTGCTCCTCCACCGGCAACCTGGCCGGCGCCGTCGGCGCCGCCGCCGCCCGCGCCGGCTTCCGCTCCTGCGTGTTCATCCCGCACGACCTGGAGCAGGGCAAGGTCGTCATGGCCGGTGTCTACGGCGGTGACCTCGTCGCCATCGAGGGCAACTACGACGACGTCAACCGCTTCTGCTCGGAGCTCATCGGCGACCCGCTCGGCGAGGGCTGGGGCTTCGTGAACGTCAACCTCCGCCCGTACTACGGCGAGGGCTCCAAGACGCTCGCGTACGAGATCTGCGAGCAGCTCGGCTGGGTCATCCCCGACCAGCTCGTCATCCCGATCGCCTCGGGCTCGCAGCTGACGAAGATCGACAAGGGTCTGCAGGAGCTCATCAAGCTCGGCCTCGTCGAGGACAAGCCGTACAAGATCTTCGGCGCCCAGGCCGAGGGCTGCTCCCCGGTGTCGGCGGCCTTCAAGGCCGGGCACGACGTCGTACGGCCCCAGAAGCCGAACACCATCGCCAAGTCCCTCGCCATCGGCAACCCGGCCGACGGCCCGTACGTCCTCGACATCGCCCGCCGGACCGGCGGCGCCGTGGAGGACGTCGACGACGAGCAGGTCGTCGACGCCATCAAGCTGCTCGCGCAGACCGAGGGCGTCTTCGCCGAGACCGCGGGCGGCGTGACCGTCGGCGTCACCAAGAAGCTCGTCGAGGCCGGTCTCATCGACCCGAGCCTCACCACCGTCGTCCTCAACACCGGCGACGGACTCAAGACCCTGGACGCGGTGGCCGAAACCTCTCAGGCGACCGCCACCATCCGCCCGAGCCTGGACGCGTTCCGCGACGCCGGCCTGGCGCTCTGAAAGGTAACGAAGACATGGCCGTGAACGTCCGCATCCCCACCATCCTCCGCACCTACACGGGCGGGCAGTCCGAGGTCCAGGCCGAGGGCGCGACCCTCGCCGAGGTCATCGCGGACCTGGAGAAGAACCACACCGGCATCGCCGCCCGCGTCCTGGACGACCAGGGAAAGCTGCGCCGCTTCGTCAACGTCTACGTCAACGACGACGACGTGCGCTTCGAGCAGGGCCTGGAGACGGCCACCCCGGCCGGCGCGGGCGTCTCGATCATCCCGGCCGTCGCCGGAGGCTGCTGATCCTCGGCTGAGCCTTCGCCGAGGCCTACCGGTCAGTACGAATTGCCCCTTCCGCGCGATAAGCGGAAGGGGCAATTCTGCATGGTTGAGCGCGGTAGAGTTGGGGAAGTCCCCTCCGCTGCGCATGCCGAACGCATATGAGAATGCGTCTCCGCACGACAAGAAGCAGCCAAAGTGCCTGCACGTTGTGTACGTTCTGCGTGCTTTGCCGGGCCCGACTTGCCCCGTGATCCAGGGGATTATCCCCAATTCCCCTTTCCGGCGCGCCCAGAATTCTCGGTCGAATGACCTGTTGCAGAGGGCAGTTGGGCAGATACATTCAGCGGCGGTCGACGCGTTCCGGCGCAGGGTCTGACCCGGGTCCGCGAGGTGCGGTCCCGCGCAAGGGCCAGTAATAGGGGAGTTAGGCATGGCTCAGGGCACCGTCAAGTGGTTCAACGCGGAGAAGGGCTACGGCTTCATCGCGGTAGACGGTGGTGCGGATGTTTTCGTCCACTACAGCGCGATCCAGATGGATGGCTACCGCAGCCTCGAAGAGGGCCAGCGGGTCGAGTTCGAGATCTCGCAGGGCCAGAAGGGTCCGCAGGCGGACATGGTCAAGCTCGCCGTCTGAGCGCGGCGCGATCGGCCACCGACGCAACGCCGTCGAGGGGTCCGCATCCCTGAGGGGATGCGGACCCCTCGTGCGTTCCCGGACCCCTCGTGCGTTCCCGGACCCCTCGTGCGTTCCCGGACCCCTCGTGCGTTCCCGGACCCCTCGTGCGTTCCCGGGCTCCTTGCGCGTTCTCGGGTCCCTGGTGTGCTCCCGGGCCCTTCGCGCGTTCCCGGCCCCCTCGTGCGTTCCGCCCCGGCCACCCCCTGGTCACCTCCCGAAACGCGAGAGTCGCTTGCACTCTCCTAGGGCGAGTGCTAATCATTGGCGTTAGCACTCGGAAGGTGAGAGTGCTACGAGGATCGGGCAGACGAGGCCGCCGGCCGGGTGGGGCAAGGAACCACACGGAGTCGCGGAGGCCGTCCGTCGCGGGCGTCGGCGCGGTCCTGGAGCGTTATCCACCCCATGTCCGGGAGGACCACTTCACATGGCCAAGATCATCGCGTTCGACGAGGAGGCCCGGCGCGGTCTCGAGCGCGGCATGAACCAGCTCGCTGACGCCGTCAAGGTCACCCTCGGCCCCAAGGGTCGCAACGTCGTCCTCGAGAAGAAGTGGGGCGCCCCCACGATCACCAACGATGGTGTCTCCATCGCCAAGGAGATCGAGCTCGAGGACCCGTACGAGAAGATCGGCGCCGAGCTGGTCAAGGAAGTCGCCAAGAAGACGGACGACGTCGCCGGCGACGGTACGACCACCGCCACCGTCCTCGCCCAGGCGCTCGTCCGCGAGGGTCTCCGCAACGTCGCCGCCGGTGCCAACCCGATGGCCCTCAAGCGCGGCATCGAGAAGGCCGTCGAGGCCGTCTCCGGCGCCCTCCTCGAGCAGGCGAAGGATGTCGAGACCAAGGAGCAGATCGCTTCCACGGCCTCCATCTCCGCCGCCGACACCCAGATCGGCGAGCTCATCGCCGAGGCGATGGACAAGGTCGGCAAGGAAGGCGTCATCACCGTCGAGGAGTCGCAGACCTTCGGTCTGGAGCTCGAGCTCACCGAGGGCATGCGCTTCGACAAGGGCTACATCTCGGCGTACTTCGCCACCGACATGGAGCGCATGGAGGCGTCGCTCGACGACCCGTACCTCCTGATCGTCAACTCCAAGATCTCCTCCGTGAAGGACCTCCTTCCGCTCCTGGAGAAGGTCATGCAGTCGGGCAAGCCGCTGCTGATCATCGCCGAGGACGTCGAGGGCGAGGCCCTGTCGACCCTGGTCGTCAACAAGATCCGCGGCACCTTCAAGTCCGTCGCCGTCAAGGCCCCGGGCTTCGGCGACCGCCGCAAGGCCATGCTGAACGACATCGCCATCCTCACGGGCGGCACGGTCATCTCCGAGGAGGTCGGCCTCAAGCTCGAGAACGCGGGCCTGGACCTGCTCGGCCGCGCCCGCAAGGTCGTCATCACCAAGGACGAGACCACCATCGTCGACGGTGCCGGTGACAGCGAGCAGGTCGCCGGTCGCGTGAACCAGATCCGCGCCGAGATCGAGAACTCCGACTCGGACTACGACCGCGAGAAGCTGCAGGAGCGCCTGGCGAAGCTCGCCGGCGGTGTTGCGGTCATCAAGGCCGGTGCCGCGACCGAGGTCGAGCTCAAGGAGCGCAAGCACCGCATCGAGGACGCCGTTCGCAACGCGAAGGCGGCCGTCGAGGAGGGCATCGTCGCCGGCGGTGGCGTGGCCCTGCTCCAGGCCTCCAACGTCTTCGAGAAGCTCGAGGGCGACCTGACGGGCGACGAGGCCACCGGTGCCAACATCGTCAAGCTGGCCCTCGAGGCCCCGCTGAAGCAGATCGCCGTCAACGCCGGCCTCGAGGGCGGCGTCGTGGCGGAGAAGGTCCGCAACCTGCCCGTCGGCCACGGCCTGAACGCCGCGACCAACGAGTACGTCGACCTCATCGCCGAGGGCATCATCGACCCGGCGAAGGTCACGCGCTCCGCGCTGCAGAACGCCGCGTCGATCGCCGCGCTGTTCCTCACCACCGAGGCCGTCATCGCCGACAAGCCGGAGAAGGCCGCCGCGCCGGCCGGCGGCGGCATGCCGGGCGGTGACATGGACTTCTGATCCTGACGGATCGGCAGTTCATCGCTGAACGCGCAACCCGCGAACGCGAACGAGGGCGGCACCCCCACCAGGGGGTGCCGCCCTCGGGCGTTTCTCAGTGACGCTGATCAGGGGCGCCGATCAGTGACGCTGATCAGGGGCGCCGATCAGCGCACGTCGACGTAGTCCCCGCCGGCCGAGGCCGGGGAGTTGAAGTGCCGGTAGTCGCCGAAGCAGTAGATCCGCCAGCTGCCGTCGGCGCTCGCCCTCGCCTTCAGGGAGACCTTTCCGGCGGAGCTGGAGCGACCGGAGGCCACGGTCTTCCAGGTCGTCGAGCCCTTCGCCTGGAACTGCAGGACGACCGGAGCGTTCCCGTACGCCCGCCAGGCCCCGTCCCAGTAGTGCTGGAGCCCGCCGGTCGCGGTCACGTACCCGCCCTTGGCGACCGGCTCGGGGCCGGCGTTCAGGGAGACGATCCGGGTGTCGTTGCGGGCGAGCCGGAAGGACCCGGAGCCGGACTCCGCGAACTGGTCGCTGGTCAGGTGCCGGACCCGGAACCAGCCGCCGCGGCTCGCGGCCTTGAGCGTGAACGCGTTGTAGTACGAGTCGCTCACGCTCGTCGTGGCGATCTTCTTCCAGCCGCCGTCGACGGACTGTTCCAGCTGGATGTACTGCGCCCCCATGATGGACGTCTCCCCTCCGTACATGGCGCGGAAGGTGCCGGTGACCGTGACCCGGCCGTCGGCGGAGAGGCCGATGGACGTGAGGTCGGTGCGGGACTCCTTGGGGATGGCGAGCGGCCCGTAGACCGATTCGAAGTTCAGGTACCGGTCCGGGGATTCGACCGTCCAGCCGCCCGCCTCCCCGCCCGAGGCGGCGACGAGCTTCGCGCTGAAGCGGCCGTCCGCCCCCGTGGAGACGGTCACGGGCGTGCCGATCCCGTACTGGGGGGCGCCGATGCGCACCCGGACGGGTTCGTTCGCGACCGGCGCGTTCCCGGCCGCCGGGTCGGTCATCCGGCCGCTGATGGTGACGGTCGTGCCGTTGAGCGCCCGCTTCTTGTCGGCGGTGGCCGTGACGGTCACCTTGCGCGGCACCCATTCGTAGACGCTGTGGGGCGTCTCGACGGAGCCGTGGACCTCGGCGGTGTCCTCCGAGAAGGACGCCCAGACGTTGCTGTAGCTGCCGAGGTCCTCGCTGGTGATCGGGTACGCCTCGCCCTTGAACCGGCCGGTCGCGTCGGTGACGGCCTGGGCCGTGGGGGCGGTCTCCCTGGGGACCAGCCGGTAGGAGACCGAGCGGCCCTCCAGCGGCACCGCGTCCCCGGATCCGGGCTGGATCCCGACGAGGGTGCCGGAGGGGTAGGTGTTGCGGTCGGTGTAGGTGGGCTTGCTGAGGCTGAAGGCGGGCATCGCCGGGCGCAGCCGGAAGTCGAGCTGTCCGGCGTCGGTGCGGGTGAGCTTGTTGCCGAGCGAGTCGGTGGCGGTGACGTCGATGGAGTACGTGCCGAGGGCCGGGATGGTGCCGCCGTCCTCGACGAGCTTCAGCGTGGCCTCGTCGGGCAGCCGGAAGGTGTTGGCGAGCCTCGGGTCCCAGACGGGTCCCGGGGTGAGCGACGGGATGTCGGCGAGGACGGTGTCGCCCTGCCGGATCCGGGCCGAGACGGCGGTGACCTTGGCCTGCGGCGCGTCGGTCCAGGCGGTCACCTGGAAGATGCCGCGCTGGGCGTCGTCGGTGACCGCCCGGCCGATGCCGACGGTCGGGGTGCCCTCGGCGAGGGCGGGGGCGGTCGACGCGGCCAGTGCCACGGCCGCGACGGCCGCCGTCAGGGAGAGGCGGAGGTCAGCGCGCATCGATGTACTTCGCATTCGTCTGGCTGTAGAAGTAGCTGCCCGTGGTGTTGAGGTAGAGCGCCCAGGAGCCGTCGCCGTAGGCGGTGGCGCGGTAGCTGAAGTTGCCGTAGCTGTTGGTGGTGAGGGTCTTGGTCACCCAGTACCACTGGGTCTCGCCCTTGGGCTTGTAGAGCAGGGTCAGCGTGACTCCGCCGAGCGGCTTCCAGACGCCGCCGACCTTGCGCTGGACGGTGCCGGAGACGGTCATCTTGCCGTTGACCACGGGCTGGGTGGGGCTGATGGTGAAGGCGGAGAAGCGGGTGAACGTGCGGGCCCGCTTCAGGGCCGTGCCGGTCTTGGCGACGAACTCGTTCGTCTCCGGGTGGTGGACGCGGTACAGCGCGCTCTCGTAGCCCGTGGTGGCGAGGGTGTAGTTGCAGTAGGCGTCGGTCCCGCCGGAGCGGAGGGTGCGCCAGGTGTGTCCGCCGTCCAGGGAGGCCTGGAGCTGCACCGGCTGGGCGGGCTCGCAGTATCCGGATCCGGTGCCGATCCGGCCCTTGGCGGTGACGGTCCGGTACTCGTCGAGGGTGATCGCGTACGAGGAGTACGAGAACTGCTGCGGGACGGCGATGTCGGTCTTGTCGTACACGTGGTTGCTGCCCTGGAAGTACACCGAGGGCCGCAGGGTCGTGTAGACGAAGTCGGTGCTGTACTGGGCCTTCGCGGGGAAGCTGAAGGTGCCGGTCGCGGAGGAGGCGGCGCCGCCCAGTACGTTCACCGCCGTCCGGTCGTAGTACCCCGGTTCGGTGCCGGTTGCGACGACGGGGGCTCCGGCGAAGGGCTTCCAGGTGCCGTCGACGTATCGCTCCACGTGGCCGGTGACCTGCACGTTCGTACCGGCGAGCACGCGGTACTTGTTCAGGTCGGAGGCGATCCGGTAGACGAGCGGCTCGATGCCCAGGTGCTGGATCCGGGCCGGGTCGTCCGGGTCGTTGTCCGTGCCGGTGGTGAGGACGGTCGCGGTGCCGTCGTTGACCTCGGAGTTCGGGGTCAGCGGCAGGGAGAAGGTGCCGTCCGCGAGCGTGGTGGCGGTGGCGGTCATGGTGCGGGTTCCGCCGTCGATGTTCAGCATCACCTGCACCTTGGTGCCCTCGGGGGCGGTGGTGCGGGCGCCGGTGGCCGGGTTCCAGAGGGTGGTCGTGCCGGAGAGCACGGCCTGTCGCCGGTCGTAGCTGGTGGTGTCGCGGTCCCAGGAGACGGAGGAGACACCGACGTGCGGCTGGTAGGAGTAGGTGCCGGACCACTGCTTGGTGGTCTCCCCGGGCAGCCGGTAGTCGACCCGGACCGGGTAGTTCCCGAGCGCGGTGCCCTCGGGGAGGACGATCGGCGCGTCCGTTTTCCAGGCGTAGTTGTCCGAGGTGAGCGCCTCGGTGGAGGCCAGGACGGCGGCGTCCGGGGCGGTGGAGGCCAGCACGCTGACCTTGATCCAGAGCGCGCTCGCGGGCAGCGCCAGGCGGTAGCGCCCGTCGTCCAGCGTGCTGCCGGTCGTGGCCGGCCAGTCCGCGTGCGCGGCCGGGGCGTGGATGACGGCGGGCGTGATGACACCCGCCGAGAGGGCGAAGACGGCGGCCGCACGGACGAAGGCGTGCGGAAGCCTGCGCGTTGAGCGCGGCAAAGGGACCCCCCACAGGTCTGAGATCGCGGTCACGCCCTCAGCCGGGCGGCCGCGTGGCAGAACTTTAGCGCTCACCTGTTGAACATGTTCATTCCCTTTACGGGGATGCCGGGGCGGGGCGCCGGGGTGATCCTGGAATGGGCCCTTCGTGAAGGGAATCGGAGCGATGGTCACCCTCCTGACGACGCCGGCCGACCGCGAACTGGTCATCACCCGCACCTTCGACGCCCCGCCGGACCGCGTCTGGGAGGCCTGGACGCGGCCCGAGCACGTACGGGAGTGGTACGGGGCGGCCGGACTGACCACCTCCGTCGTCGACATCGACCTGCGGGCGGGCGGCGCCTGGCGCTGGGGCCAGACCGGGCCCGACGGCCAGGAGATCGTCTTCTCCGGCAGGTACGAGGACGTCGTCCCGGTGGAACGGCTCGACTACACGGAGGTCTTCGAGCAGATGCCGGACGCCGAGCCGGTCCGCGTGACCCTCACCTTCGACGCGACCCCCGACGGCGGTACGGCCCTGACCAGCACCTCCTTCTGGCCCTCGAACGAGATCAGGGACCAGGCGCTGGCGGCGGGCATGGAGACGGGGGTGAGGGAGCAGTACGACCGGCTGGCGGAGCACCTGGCGGGGATGCGGTGAGTGCGAGTGCGGGGGTGCGCTGAGCCCCCGGCGGGTCACCGACAGGGTCAGCGACAGGGTCAGCGGCGGGGTCAGCGGCGGAAGAGGGCCGTCCAGAGGAAGGACTCGCCGAAGGTCGGGGATTCGGCGGATCGAGCGCGCATGCGGCGGAGCTCGATCTCTGTCAGGTCGGAGAAGATCGCGCGGAGCGAGGCGTCGGTGTACGCGAGCCCGCCGTGCAGCTTGCCGTCGCGGTAGAAGTCGGCGTCCGGGAGTTCGGAGCCCATGCCGCCCTCGCCGGCCGCGAACGTGGTGAGCGCGAAGTGGCCGCCGGGGGCGAGGGCGCGGTCGAGGAGGGCGAGGTAGCTGACGCGGCGGTGCGGGGGCAGGTGGTGGAAGCAGCCGGAGTCGTAGATCAGGTCGTACGGCCCGTCGAGCGCGGCGGTGAAGGCGTCCCCGCACACGAACCGGACGTTCGCGTCTGACGCGGCGGCCCGTTCCTCCGCCCAGGCGATGGCGGTGGGCGAGAGGTCGACGCCGGTCACCTCGAAGCCGAGGGACGCGAGGTGCAGGGAGTTCCGGCCGGGCCCGCAGCCGAGGTCGAGGACCTTGCCGCCGGCCGGGAGCAGGCCCTGCTCGACGTACGACACGAGGTTCTCGTCGGGCTTCGCGACGAAGAACGGCACCGGCTTGTCCCGGTCCGCGTAGAACCCGTCCCACCAGTCGGCCCCGCCCTCGGTCCACCGGTCGGCGCCGGGCGAGAACAGGCCGTCGAGCAGGGTGAGTACGTCGTCGATGCTGCGGATGGTGCGGGCGGTCTCGTGCATGTGGATCTCCCCTCCGAGTCCCCCAAGAATACGGGGAGTTGGGGTAAAAGCCCAGGTCAGGGGCGGTGTGGCGATCTCCTGTGCGGGTGTCTGCGGGGCTCGTCGGTGAAGGGCGGGGCCCTGGGGCGGAATCGGCGCGCGAGGGGCACGGCGGGCGCCCCCAGGGGCGGGGAGGGGCCTTCTCGGGCGCAGGCCGGGAAACTTTCGGAACTCACGGCTCGCGTGAATGTACGATCCGTCTGCCGACAGGGGGGGTCCCGCCGGCCTCCGGCCGCGCGGCCCGTTCCGCCCTGCCGTCCTGCCCGTCACGCCTGCCCTCCCCCCGTCGTACCCGTCTTCACACCCGTACGAGGGGACACAGGGACTTGTCCGTCCGAAGAGTCGTCGCGCTCGCACTGAGCACGGCCCTTGGCATCACCGGCCTGACGGCCGTCGCGCCGTCCGCCGTGGCGGCGTCCGACGCGCCGTACGAAGTGACGATCGCCGCGCCGCCGAGCGTCACTCCGCCGCCCCAGGCCGTCTTCGGCGCGGGCACCGGTCTCCAGGCCTCCGACCCCGACCCCGCCAAGGGTATGCGCTGGCAGAGCTTCGCGGGTGGCCCGGTCGCGTACCACCAGGCCTGCGACTCCACCGACAGGATGGCGTTCCACGGCGACCGGTTCGCGTGCCTCGAATACCACCAGGGCACCCAGGACGCCACGATCCACGACTGGACCACCGGCGTCACCGTGACCCGCCCGCGTCCCGCGGGCCAGATCTGGCTGCGGGCCTTCGGCACGGACCGTCTGCTCAGCTACAGCAAGGACGCCGACGGCGCCGTGACCCTGCACCTTCCGGGGTACGGCGAGGGCGCCCCGGCGGACGTCGACGTCACGACGACCGAGAAGATCACCCAGGACCCCGAGGTCCTGGCCTTCGACACCAACGGTGCCGTCGTCATGTACACCCGGGCATCCGGTGGTTACGGCGTCGGGCTCGTCGACTTCGCCGCCGCCACGCTCGTCCCGCTCGCCGAGCCCGCGGCCGGTGTCCCCTTCGGCCTGAAGGCGGCGCTCAGCGCCGACCGCATCGCCCTCTACGGCGCGTACGGCATGACGGAGGCGCTTGTCGTGCCCCGTGCCACGCCCGCGGGTCCGGCCACCACGGTCAAGCTGCCGAGCACCGACGCAAGGCAGGACCGTCTCGCCTTTGCCGGCGGCTGGCTCGTGGGCGCCTACAGCACCTACGAATCGGGTCCGCTCAAGGCCACCGCGCTCGCCACGGGCGCGACCCGTGACCTGGGCGTCCTCGTCGCCGGGGACTCCGAGCTCCGGGTCGGCACGGACGGCACCCCCTACTTCGTGGGCGGCACCGACTCCACCCACTGGGGCGTCCGGAAGGTCACCCTCGACGCGGCCGGCGCGCCCGTCACCGCGCAGGTCCTGAACACTCCGCCGAAGCCGGTCTCGCGGTGGGGTCTGACCGTCGCGAACGGCCGGGTCACGACCGAGCAGACGGACGTCTACCGCGGCCTCCAGGGATACGACGTGGCCCTCACCGAGCCGCGCACGGCCGCCTCGGTCTGGAGCTGCGCTGTGACCCCGGGCACCTCGCCGTGTGCCGAGCCCGCCGGTCCGGGGATCGTCGGCGCCCGTTGGGCCGACACCGGGGACGGCCGCCTGGTCACGCTCGGCGCGGACGACCTTCCGCCGTTCCGCGGGGAGGCGCCCTGCAGCTGGTGCGTCCCGACGGTGTACGTGGCGCCGGCCGGGCCGGGCGCGACCACCCGCAAGATCACGCTGGACACCACGCGCAGGCTCAAGCCCGCCCGGTTCTACAACGCCTCCGGCCGCTACGTGCACTTCATGGCCACCGAGAACTACGAAGCCAAGTCGGTCGTCGCGGACATCGAGACCGGCAAGGTCCTCTCGGTCTCCGCGAACACGAACCAGTCCCTGTGGGGCACCTGGCTCTGGACCGCTTCGACGGCGAACGACACCGTCTCGGCCGTCGACCTGCGCACCGGATCCACCGTCGCGACGGTGGACCTCGGAACGGACTGCGGCACCTTCGACTTCGAGGTCGTCGGCAAGTGGATCTACGCCCGGTGCCAGGACAGCACGTCCACCGTCGTGTACGACAGCGAGAAGAAGACCTCGGTCCGCTTCCAGGTGTCCCCGTACGCCCGGCCGTCGCTGGGTGACGGCTTCATCGCCTACACCGAGTCCAACGGCGCCGAGGACGACCGGCTGAGCGTGGTCGACGTCCGCTCCGGCGCGCCCGTCACCCGTGCCGTCGGAACCCTCGGCGGCGACATCAGCAACAACGGCCAGAACTGGACGATCGACCGCTTCGGCGGCGGCCTCGCGTTCATCGACCCCCAGCAGAAGATCCACGTGGTCGGCCTCGGCGGCCCGACCAGCCGTGTGACCGTCCTCGACTCGGCCGTACCGGCGTCCGTGAACCTGAAGTCCACCACCTGGAAGCCGCGGTGGACCCTGTCCAAGCCCGTGAAGTGGTCGCTCGTACTCAAGCGCAAGGCGACCGGCGCGACCGTCCGCACCCTCACCGGTGAGGGCCGTGGCGTCGCCGCGCCCGTCTGGGACGGGAAGGACGCGACCGGGAAGCTCGTAGGGAACGGCGCCCACACCTGGACCCTGACGCTGAAGCCGGCCGACGGCCAGGGCGCCGACCTCGTCCAGTCCGGGACCCTGTCCGTGACCGGCGGCGCCGCCGTCTGGCGGGACCTCGCCGGGGACGACGCGTACGGGGATCTGCTGGTGATGGACACGACCGGGCTCGTGTCGATGTACCGGGGCACGGGCACGGGCGCGCTGTCGGCCCGGATCGCCGGTACGGGGACGAAGTTCGCGACCTCGTCCGTCCTCGTCCCGACGGGCGACCTGAACGGCGACCGGTGCGCCGACGTCTACGCGCGCGTGGGCGACCAGCTGCGCGCCTACCGGCCCGGCTGCGGGAAGGTCGTCTCGGCCTCCTCGCCGTACACGCTCGTCGGCTCCGGCTGGGGACAGTACGACGTGATCACGTCCTCCGGCGACGTGAACGGCGACGGATACGCCGACCTGGTGGTCCGCCAGGCGTCCACCGGTGACGTGTACTTCTACGGCGGCACCGCCGACCACCGGGTCAAGGCCCGGGTGAAGATCGGCGCCAATTGGAAGCTGTACAAGAAGCTCGTCGGCGCCGGCGACCTCAACGGCGACGGCCGCGGCGACCTCCTCGGCGTGGACGCCTCGGGCGTGCTCTGGCGGTACTACGGCACCGCGACCGGCGGCGTCACCACGCGCGCGAAGGTCGGCTCCGGCTGGGGCGGGTACTCCTCGCTCGTCGGCGTCGGCGACCTGTCCGGGGACGGCCGCGCCGACCTCCTGGCCCGCGACACCGCCGGGAAGCTGTGGCGCTACAGCGGCACCGGGACCGGGGCGTACGGGACCCGGGTGGCCATCGGCAGTGGGTGGAGCACCTTCAAGGGGCTGTACTGACCCGCACCCCGCACCCCGCACGCACCCCCGAGGGCCCGGCCGCACCGCGCGGCCGGGCCCTCGGGCATTCGGTGCGGCCGGTGCCTCGGGCGTTCAGGCCCGCGGGGCCACCAGCTCCTCGTCCTGCCCCGAGCGCCGCAGCGACTCCGCGACGAAGCCGTTCGCCTTCAACTCCTCGATCGTGTCGCGGAGGAACGCGACGGTCTCGGGACGGCGGCCGACCGTCGTCCCGACGGCCTGCCGGATCTCCATGAACCGGCCCTCGATCAGCCGCACGTCCGGGTGCGCGGCGGCGTACGCGGTGAGCGGCTGACGGATGCCCGCACCCACCTCCAGGCCCTCGGCCCGGAACGTGTCGACGCCCTCCTCGCCGCGCACCACGGTCGCGTGGGCGAGGTTCCGCGACAGGAACAGGTCGTAGGCGGAGCCCTTCTTGACCCCGATGCGCACGCCCGGCGCGTCCACCTCCTCGACGGTACGGAGCGCCGAGTCGCGCGGCACGGCGTACACGCCCTCGATGACGACGTACGGGGCGGTGAACGCGACCTCCGTCTCCCGGGCCGGGTCCACGGCGAGGAAGCAGAGGTCCGCCCGGCCGTCCGCCATCGCGTCGAAGGACTTCCGCGCAGCGTCGAAGCAGAGCAGCTCGACGCCGACGCCGAGCCGGGCCGCGATCTCCCGCGCCAGGTCCACGGTGATCCCGGCCGGCGCCTCGGGAGTGCCCTGGGCGAGCACGGGGTTCCCGAGGTTGATCGAGGCGCGGAGGGTGCCGGTGGGGGCGAGGTCGGAGGCGAGGGACTTCGGAGCGGTCGTCATGGGGCGGAGTCTAGGCCTCGGCCTTCCGGTGGACGCGGTCGAGGAGCTCCAGCTCCTCGGGGGTGAGACGGAGGGCTCCGGCGGCGACGTTGGCGGTCAGGTGGGCGGGGTCGCCGGTGCCGGGGATGGCGAGGAGGTGGGGGCCCTGGTGGAGGGTCCAGGCGATGCGGACCTGGGCGGGGGTGGCGTCGTGGGCCGCGGCGACGGCGAGGACCTCCTCGCTCTCCGGGGCGGTCGCCCCCGTCTCGCGTCCGGCGGCGGCGATCGCGTAGAAGGGCACGAACGCGATGCCCTGTTCGCCGCAGTGGCGGACGAACCCGTCGTACTCGGGGCGGACTCCGATCCCGTACATGTTCTGCACGCAGACCACCGGCGCGATCTCCCGTGCCTCGGCGAGGTGCGCCGGGGTGATGTTGGAGAGGCCGAGGTGGCGGATGAGGCCCGCCTCGCGGAGCTCGGCGAGCGCGCCGAAGCGCTCGGCGACCGAATCGGTGCCGACGACACGGAGGTTGACGACGTCGAGGTGGTCGCGGCCGAGCTGCCGCAGGTTCTCCTCGACCTGGGCGCGCAGCGCGGCGGGGGTGTGGGCGTGCTCGCTCCAGGCACCGGAGGCGTCCCGGGCCGGGCCGACCTTGGTGGTGATGACGAGGTCGTCGGGGTAGGGACCGCCGAGGGCGCTGTTGATCAGCTCGTTCGCGGAGCGCAGCGGCGAGAAGTAGAAGGCGGCCGTGTCGATGTGGTTGACGCCGAGGTCGACCGCCTTGCGGAGTACGGCTATCGCGCGGTCGCGGTCCCTCGGCACGGCGTTCGCGACGAGCGCCTCGCCGCGCTGGGGCAGCCGCATGGCACCGAACCCGACGCGGTTGACGGCGAGGTCACCGCCGAGGGCCCAGGTGCCGGAGGCGGAGGCGTGGGGGGCATTCGTGGTTGTGGTCATGGCGGGGATGATCTCCCGGGGGAGGGGGCGGCGCCAGCGGATTGCCCTCCCGGGCCCACGACGGGGTGGGTCGCAATTCCGCCCGGGTGTGCGGGGGTTGGCCCCACCCCCGATCCGCCCGCCTGCCGGATGGGGGCCGGAAGGCGTGTCCGCGAGGCTGTGCGCATGACAACGAACCGTGGACGCAAGGCCCTGATGCTCGCTCTCTCCGTCGCCGCCGTGGCCGGTGCCGGACTCGTCGGGGGTGCGGTCACCCCGGCCGCCGCCGCAGCCGCCGGGCTCGAGTGGCACGACTGCGACCCCGCCGTGAAGCCGCTGCCCGGGCAGCAGTGCGCCACGCTCCCCGTCCCCCTCGACTACGCCGACCCCGACGGCGAGCAGATCGGCCTCGCCGTCGCCCGGCTGCGCAGCACCCGGCCCGAGGCGCGGCGCGGCACGCTCATGGTGATCCCCGGCGGTCCGGGGAGCTCCGGTGTGCAGCGGCTCGGGCAGAAGGGGGCCGCCCTCGCGAAGGAGATGGACGGCGCGTACGACCTCGTCGCCTTCGACCCGCGCGGGGTCGGCGGTTCCGCCAAGGCCCGGTGCGGCTTCGACGAGGACGACCGGCGCCTGGTGACCCTGCGGTCCTGGCCCGCCGCCGACGGCGGCATCGGCGAGAACGTGGCCCGCTCCCGCCGGATGGCCGAGGCCTGTGCGCGGAACGGTGGTGCGATGGTCCGCGGCCTCACCACGGCCAATCAGGTCCGGGACCTCGACCGGCTGCGGCAGGCGCTCGGCGAGCGGAAGCTGTCCGCGTGGGCCGTCTCGTACGGGACGTACGTGGCCGCCGTGTACGCCCAGAAGTTCCCGGAGCGCACCGATCGTTGGGTCCTCGACAGCAGCGCCGACCCCGACCCGAAGCACGTCGCGCAGGGCTGGCTCGCGGGCATGGCGCGCGGCGCCGAGGACCGTTTCCCCGACTTCGCCGCCTGGGCGTCCGACCCGGCGCGCCCGGAGGGCCTGCGGCTCGCCGAACGCCCGGAGGACGTACGGCCGTTGTTCCTCGACCTCGCCGCCCGGCTCGATCGTGAGCCGCGCGCCTCGGCCACCCCCGGCGTACCGCTGAACGGCACCGTCCTGCGCCAGGCCCTCCAGCAGGCCCTCTACTCCGACGCCTCCTTCCCCGCCTTCGCCCGCCTCGTGTCCCAGGCCCTCGACCCGGCGGGCGTCCCCGTGCTGCCGCCCGAGCTGGCCGGGCCCATGCCCGACGAGGCGGCGACCGTCAGCGTGGGCGTGATCTGCAACGACGTGGACTGGCCCCGTTCCGTACCGGCGTACGAGCGGGCCGTCGCCGCCGACCGGACGCGGTACCCGCTGACCGCGGGCATGCCCGCGAACATCACGCCCTGCGCCTTCTGGAAGGGCGGCGCGGTGGAGAGGCCGACCCGGATCACCGACCGGGGCCCGTCCAACGTGCTCATGATCCAGAACCTGCGCGACCCGTCGACCCCGCACTCCGCCGGCCTCAAGATGCGCGAGGCCTTCGGCGGCCGGGCACGCCTCGTCTCGGTCGACAAGGGCGGCCACGCGGTCTACCTCGGCAACGGGAACGCCTGCGGCGACCGCACGGTGACCCGCTTCCTGACGGAGGGCGTGCGGCCGGCGGAGGACGTCCTCTGCAAGTGACGGCCTACGCGTGGAGCGCCGTGCGCAGGTGTCCCTTGGACGCGGTCAGCCGCTGGTCGGCGGTCTTGGCGTCGACGTCGGCGAGGATCATCAGGATCGCGGTCTTCACCTCGCCGTCGGCGGCGGCGAGCGCCGTCTCGATCTGCTCGTCGGGCGCGCCGGTGGCGAGGGCGACGATCCGCCGCGAGCGGGCCTGGAGCTTGTCGTTGGAGGCGCGGACGTCGACCATCAGGTTTCCGTAGGTCTTGCCGAGGCGGATCATCGTGATGGTCGAGATCATGTTGAGGACCAGCTTCTGCGCCGTGCCCGCCTTCAACCGGGTGGATCCGGTGAGGAGTTCGGGGCCCGTCACGACCTCGATGCCGTGCTCGGCGGCGGCGGCGAGCGCGCTGTCCTCGTTGCAGGAGAGGCCGATGGTCAGGGCGCCGTGGGCGCGGGCGTGTTCGACGGCGCCGACGGCGTACGGGGTGCGGCCGGAGGCGGAGATGCCGACGACGGTGTCGTCGGCGGTGAGCCCGAGGGCGGTCAGGTCGGCCACCGCGAGTTCCTCGGAGTCCTCGGCGCCCTCGACGGCCTTGACCATGGCGGACGGGCCGCCCGCGATGAGGCCGACGACCTGCGAGGGGTCGGTGTTGAAGGTGGGCGGGCACTCGCTGGCGTCGAGGACGCCGAGGCGGCCCGCGGTGCCGGCGCCCATGTAGACGAGGCGCCCGCCGCGGGCCATCCGCTCGGCGGTGGCGTCGATGGCGGCGGCGATCGCGGGGAGCTGCCGGGCGACGGCCTCGGGGACGGTCCGGTCCTCGCCGTTCATGGTGCGGGCGATGTCCAGGGTGGGCAGCCGGTCGATCTCGGCGAGCTCGGGGCGGAAGGCCTCGGTGGTGAGGGTGGCCAGCTGGGCGCGGAGTTCGGAGTACGAGGTGGACACGGGGGCTCTTTCGGTACGGCGGCGTCGTCGGCGCCTGTGGTCAGGGGAGGCTCGGCGGGTGCGGGCGAGTGGCGGTGGGCGACCGGCTCAGCGGGTGCGGGGCGAGTGGCGGTGGGCGAGGGCCTCGTACGAGGCGGCCAGGGCAGGGGCCGCCGTCTCGTACGTGCGCTGCGTGACGCAGGTGAACAGGCAGTCCACGACCAGGAGTTGGCTGGTGCGGGACGACATGGCCGCGGGGCGCAGCTCGCTCTCGCGGGCGGTGGAGGTGGTCAGTACGTGGTCGGCGTACTGGGTGACGGGGCCGTCCGGGCGGCCGGTGATCGCGACCGTCGTCGCGCCGTGGTCGAAGGCCACCCGGAGGGGTTCTATGACGTCGCCGGTGGAGCCGGAGTGGGTGATGGCGATGGCGACGTCGCCGGAGCGGAGCTGCACGGCGTTGGTGACGGCGAGGTGCGGGTCGCTGTGGGCGTGCGCGATCAGCCCGATCCGGAGCAGTTTCTGGCCGAGGTCCTGGGCGACGAGGCCGGAGGCGCCGATGCCGTAGATGTCGATGCGGCGGGCGGTGGCGAGGGCGGCGACGGCGGCGCCGAGCTGGACGGTGTCGAGTCCGGCGGCGGTGTCGGCGAGGGTCTGCTGCTCGTCGTAGGCCAGCTTGGCGACGACGTCGGCGATCGGGTCGTCGACGGCGATGTCGGCGGTGACGGCCGGGGCGCGGCCGGACTGCTGCTGGGCGGCGAGGCCGGCGAGGGCGAGGCGCAGGTCGCGGTAGCCGGGGTAGCCGAGGAGCCGGGCGGTGCGGACGACGGTCGCCTCGCTGGTGCCGGTGAGCTCGGCGAGGCCGGTGACCGTGAGGGCGGCGCAGCCGGCCGGGTCTCCGGCGACGGCCTCGGCGACCCGCTGCATGGAGCGGGTCATGGACGGCGCGAGGGTGCGCACCTTGGCGGCGAGGGCGGCGGGGGCGGGCGGCGCGCCGCTGGTGAAACTTTCCTTCACGTCATTGGTCACACGTGAAAGATACTTTCGCGCGGACGGGGGCGGCAAGACCCCGTGGGTCTTCTTCGGCCCCGGATCCGGAGGGGACCTTCGCCCTTCCCCCTGCTCGGGTGACAATGACTCCATGGACGACATCGACCCCGTGGAGCAGGCGCTGCACGCCGCCCGCGCGCTGGTGCTGGCCGACCTGGTGGCCCGGGAGGTGGCCGCCGCAGAGGTCGTGTCGATGGTGGAGGACGCGGTGACCCACCGACGCTGGTGGGTCGAGCAGTGGCCCGAGGGGGTGTCGTACGTCGCCGGGCTCGTCGCCCAGGACGTGCAGGACGCCCTGCTCGAACGGTACGGACGCTGGCCGCTCTGCCCGGTCTGCGCCTCGGGCGACCCGCACGCCCTCGACGTGGAGCCGGAACTCGGCCCGGACCCGCACTGGGTCTGCGGCAAGCAGGGCGTGGTGGTGGCCCCCGTGGGCGGCCTGACGTGACCCTCTACATCGACCCGCCGACCTGGCCGGGCCATGGCCGCATGTGGTCGCACCTGGTCAGCGACGTCTCCTTCGAGGAGCTGCACGCCTTCGCCGCCTCGATCGGCGCCCCGCCGCGCGCCTTCGAGCGGGACCACTACGACATCCCCTCCGACCGGTACGGGGACGCGGTGGCGGCGGGCGCGATCGAGGTCGGCTCGAAGGAACTGCTCCGACACCTCACGGAGGCGGGACTGCGGCGGCCGAAGGGAAGGCCGGTCGCCTGAGCGCCGGGCGAGCCGGGCCCGTGCTGTGAGTCCCGGCCGAGGCTGTGAGTCCCGGCCGAGGCTGCGGGTCTCAGCCGAGCTTGTCGGCGATGGCGCGGGCGCACTCCAGGGACTCGGCGCGCGTGGTGTCCACCTCGATGTCGTACTCCACGCCCTCGTGCACGATCAGCGCCTGCTGTGCCGCCATGCCGACGGTCCGGTCGCCCCGGGCGATCTCCCTGCCCTCGGCGACCGCGCTGTCGCACCGGACGCCGACCCACAGCACGGGCAGGTCGCCGAGGGCCTCGCGCCAGCGCTGCTGGGAGGCGGCCCCGCCGAGGAACACGTCGTCGACGACGATCCTGGCGCCGGCCCGGGCCATCGCCACGAGCCCTCCGGCCCAGGCGGCCTCGAGGGCCCGGAACCCGGCGCCGACGCTGACCCCGCCGACGGCGTCGAAGACGATCCCGCCGTCGGAGTCCTGCATCTTCGCGGGCAGCGCGTCGATGAACGAGTCGACCCCGAAGGCCAGCCACGGTTCCGGAAGGACGGCCTGCAGGCACCGTACGATCCCGGACTTCCCCGAGCTGGACCCGCCGTTGAGAATGATCATCCGCGTCGGCACCGCGCCACCCTAGGCGGCGCGGTGGCGACCCGCATCCGATTTCGGCCGACCCTGACGAGCACGGTCTCCTCCGGCGGGCCGCCCCGTCCTCAGCAGGGTGCTTCGGCGGGCTGTTCCTTCTTCTGGGGCGTGCCCGAAGTGACCACGCGGGACGTGGACTTGTGGAGCTTGAGGGCGACCGCTGCCGTGGCCAGGCCCAGGGCCGTCATGGCGGCGCCCGCCCAGGCCGTGGAGGCGTAGCCGAGGTCGGCGTCGATGACGGTGCCGCCGAGCCAGGGGCCGCCGGTGTTGCCGAGGTTGAAGGCGGCGGTGGTGGTGGCGCCCGCGAGGGTGGGGGCGGCGCCGGCGACGTTGAACATGCGGGCGTTGAGGGCCGGGGCCGTGTAGAAGGCGGAGACGCCGAGGAGGAAGGTCAGGAGGATCGTCGCGATCGGGCTGGGCGCCAGGAGGGCCAGGGCGATCAGGAAGACGGTCGACGCGGCGATGCCGCTGAGCAGTACGCCGAAGAGGTGGGCGTCCGCCACGCGGCCGCCGATCGTCGTACCGACCAGGGCACCGATGCCGAAGAGGCCGAGGACGGCCGAGACCCAGCTCTCGTCGAGGCCGGAGACGTCGGTGAGGAGCGGGGCGAGGTAGGAGAAGGCGCAGAACACGCCGCCCGCCGCGAGCGCGGTGATCGTGACGGCGAGGAGGACCTGGCGGTCGCGGTAGATGGCCAGCTCCCGCTTCAGGCGGGGCTTGGTCTCGGGGAGCGGGAGGTGCGGGATGCGGGTGACGACGCCGATCAGCGCGATCGCGGAGGCCGCGCCGACCGCCCAGAACGCCGACCGCCAGCCGAGGTGCTCGCCGAGGAACGCGCCCGCCGGGACGCCGAGGACGTTGGCGATGGACAGGCCGCCGATCATGACCGCCATCGCCTTGGCGCGCGAGCCGACCGGGACCATCGCGATGGCGACGGCCGCGCCGACCGCCCAGAAGCCCGCGCAGGCGAGCGCGCTCACCACGCGCGAGGCGAAGAGGACGGCGTAGTTCGGGGCCAGCGCGCCGGCGATCTGGCCGAGGCCGAAGACGGTGATGAGCGTGACGAGGGTCGTCTTGCGGGGGAGGCGGAGCGTCGCCACGGCGAGCAGCGGCGCGCCGACGACCATGCCGATCGCGAAGGCGGAGATGAGCAGTCCGGCGCGGGGGATGGAGACGTTCATGTCCTCCGCTATGGGCGGCAGGAGCCCGGAGAGCATGAACTCGCTCGTGCCGAGCGCGAAGACCGACAGGCCGAGGATGTAGACGGCCAGGGGCATGCGGGTGCGGGGCTCGGGGATGGTCGCGGGGGCGGTGGTCGTGTGCTCGGCTGAGGGAGACGGCATGACATGCGTCAACCTGCGGTTTGTGCCTGTCATTCCGGGATCGTCGGACTTCTCGGGATCCGAGACGGCCGCCGCCCTGGTGAACCCGAAGGGGCCCGGAACCGTGCGTGACGGTTCCGGGCCCCTTCGTCGTACGGGCTACGCCTGCGGCAGCTTGTCCAGCTGGGCCTGGATGCGGGCGATGTCCTCGTCCGCCTTGGCGAGCCGGCCCTTGATCTTGTCCACGACGTTGTCGGGGGCCTTCGCCAGGAACGCCTCGTTGCCGAGCTTGCCCTCGGCCTGGGCCTTCTCCTTCTCGGCCGCCGCGAGGTCCTTCGTGAGCCGCTTGCGCTCGGCGGCCACGTCGATCGTGCCCGAGAGGTCGAGCGCGACGGTGGCACCGGCGACCGGCAGGGTGGCGGTGGCGGCGAAGCCCTCGCCCTCCGGCTGGAGGCGCAGCAGCTGGCGGATGGCCGCCTCGTGCGGGGCGAGCGCGGTGCCGGTCAGCTCCAGGCGGGCCGGGACCTTCTGGCCGGGCTGGAGGCCCTGGTCGGAGCGGAAGCGGCGGACCTCGGTGACGACCTGCTGGACGAGCTCGATCTCGCGCTCGGCGGCCTCGTCGCGGAAGCCACTGTCCTTCGGCCACTCCGCGATGACGACCGACTCGCGGCCCGTCAGCGTCGTCCACAGGGTGTCCGTGACGAACGGGACGATCGGGTGGAGCAGCCGCAGGGTGACGTCGAGGACCTCGCCCAGGACGCGCGCCGAGACCTTGGCCTGCTCGCCGCCCTCGAAGAACGTGGTCTTCGACAGCTCGACGTACCAGTCGAAGACCTCGTCCCACGCGAAGTGGTAGAGGGCGTCGGCGAGCTTGGCGAACTGGTAGTCGTCGTAGAAGGCGTCCGCCTCGGCGACGACCTTGTTCAGGCGGGACAGGATCCAGCGGTCGGTCGCCGACATCGCGGAGGCGTCCGGCAGCGGGCCCTCGACCGTGGCGCCGTTCATCATGGCGAAGCGGGTCGCGTTCCAGATCTTGTTGGCGAAGTTCCGGGACGCCTGGACCCAGTCCTCGCCGATCGGGACGTCGACGCCCGGGTTGGCGCCCTTGGCCAGGGTGAAGCGCAGGGCGTCGGAGCCGTACTTGTCCATCCAGTCCAGCGGGTTGACCGTGTTCCCGAACGACTTCGACATCTTCTTGCCGAACTCGTCGCGGACCATGCCGTGGAACGCGATCGTGTGGAACGGCGGCTGCCCGTCCATCGCGTACAGGCCGAACATCATCATGCGGGCGACCCAGAAGAACATCAGGTCGTAGCCGGTGACCAGGACGGAGTTCGGGTAGAACTTCTCCAGGTCAGGGGTCTGCTCGGGCCAGCCGAGCGTCGAGAACGGCCACAGGCCGGACGAGAACCAGGTGTCGAGGACGTCGGTGTCCTGGGTCCAGCCCTCGCCCGTCGGCGGCTCCTCGTCGGGGCCGACGCAGACCAGCTCGCCGTCGGGGCCGTGCCAGACGGGGATGCGGTGGCCCCACCACAGCTGGCGCGAGATGCACCAGTCGTTGAGGTTGTCGACCCAGTCGAAGTACCGCTGCGACATGTCGGCCGGGTGGATGTTGACCCGGCCGTCGCGGACCGCGTCGCCGGCGGCCTTGGCGAGCGTCTCGACCTTGACCCACCACTGCATCGACAGGCGCGGTTCCAGCGTCGTCTTGCAGCGCGAGCAGTGGCCGACGGAGTGGACGTACGGGCGCTTCTCGGCGACGATCCGGCCCTCGGCGCGCAGGGCGGCGACGATCGCGGAGCGGGCCTCGAAGCGGTCCAGGCCCTGGAAGGGGCCGTGGACGGTGATGACGCCGCGCTCGTCGAGGACCTCGATGGACTCGAGGTCGTGGCGCTGGCCGATGGCGAAGTCGTTCGGGTCGTGCGCCGGGGTCACCTTGACGGCGCCGGTGCCGAACTCCGGGTCGACGTGCGTGTCGGCGACGACCGGGATCGTACGGTCGGTCAGCGGCAGCTTGATCCGCTTGCCGATCAGGTGGGCGTACCGCTCGTCGTCCGGGTGGACGGCGACGGCGGTGTCGCCGAGCATCGTCTCCGCGCGGGTCGTCGCGACGACGATGGTGTCCTCGCCCTCGCCGTACTTCATGGAGACGAGCTCGCCGTCGTCGTCCTGGTAGTCGACCTCGATGTCGGAGATGGCCGTCAGACAGCGCGGGCACCAGTTGATGATGCGCTCGGCGCGGTAGATCAGACCGTCGTCGAACATCTTCTTGAAGACGGTCTGGACGGCGCGGGACAGGCCCTCGTCCATGGTGAAGCGGTCCCGGCTCCAGGCCAGGCCCTCGCCGAGGCGCCGCATCTGGCCGGCGATCTGCCCGCCGGACTCGGCCTTCCACTCCCAGACGCGCTCGACGAAGGCCTCGCGGCCCAGGTCGTGGCGGGACTTGCCCTCCTTGGCGAGCTCGCGCTCGACGACGTTCTGGGTGGCGATGCCGGCGTGGTCCATGCCGGGCTGCCACAGCGTCTCGAAGCCCTGCATGCGCTTGCGGCGGGTGAGGGCGTCGATCAGCGTGTGCTCGAAGGCGTGGCCGAGGTGGAGGGAGCCGGTGACGTTCGGCGGCGGGATGACGATGGTGTACGCCGGCTTGTCGCTCTTCGCGTCCGCCTCGAAGTACCCGCGCTCTACCCAGCGCTCGTACAGCGGCCCCTCTACCTCGGCCGGCGCGTACTGGGTCGGCAGTTCGGGGGTCGGCGCTGTCTGCTGCTGAGTGTTGTCGGTCACGACGGCCATTCTAAGGGCGGGCCTCCGGTTGCTCTCGGCCCTCGCCCGCCGGTGCCGTCGCGGGCTCGGCCCTCGCCCGCCGGTCCCGCCGCCGGCTCAGCCCTCGCCCGCCGGTCCCGTCGTCAGTTCCGCCAGCTCCCGTTCCATGTTCGCCCGTGCCTTCTCCTCCCAGACGGCCGCCCCGTACGGCGTACGGAAGAGGCGGGGGAGGCCGAGGAGGTGGCGGAGGACCGCGGCGCGGCCTTCGCGGAAGGCGGGCTCGGGGACGAAGGCGTACTCCTCGCGGACCGCGGCCGCATACCCCCCGTACGTATCGGGGTCGGTGGCCAGGATCGCGAGGTCCGCGTCGCAGAGGGTCTCGCCGTTGAGGTCGCCGGCAGCCGGGTCGTGGCTGGTGGTGAGGCGGACCAGGCGGGCCACCTCGGTCACCTCGCGCGGGGTGAGGCCCGCCTCGGTGAGGGCCTTCTCGGCCAGGGCCGCCGAGCGTTCCTCGTTCTCCGAGCGGTCCGGGCGGTAGACGGCGTCGTGGAACCAGGCGGCGAGCCGTACGAGCTCCAGCTCGCCGCCCTCCCCGCCCTGGTCGGCGAGCTCGTCGATGCGGTCCAGGACCGCCCGGAGGTGGTCGACCGTGTGGTAGCGGCGCTGCGGTTCGGCCCAGCGGGACAGCAGGTTCCGGCCGTACGGGGCGGGGTCGGGGCCCTCGCGGCCGGAGCGGGCGGCGAGCAGGGTGGTGTTCCAGCGCTGGAGCAGGGCGGGGTCCTGGTCGGCGGTCATGGGGGCATTCTGCCCGGCCGGGGGTGCGGAGGGGGTGCTTCCCGCGCGTCGCCGCAAGCGCGGAGGCGACGCTTCCCACGCGCTCTCATCTCACCCTTACATACCCCCCATGGGTATGCTACGGTGCTCCGCACAGGTACCCCCTAGGGGTATGCAGCAGCGAGTGAAGGGTCAGGGCAATGTCAACCGTCAATCCCCGGCGCTGGTGGGCACTTGTCGTGCTCGCGGCCGCTCAGTTCATGGTCATCATGGACACCTCGATCATCGGGGTCGCGCTCCCCGAGATGCAGAAGGACCTGGGCTTCTCGCAGAGCGAGCTCCAGTGGATCTTCAACGCCTACGTGATCGTCTTCGGCGGTCTGCTGCTCCTCGGCGGACGCCTCTCCGACCTCGTCGGAGCCCGCAAGATCTTCGTCTCCGGCTGGGCCGTCATGATCGCCGGTTCGGTCGTGGCCGCCGCCGCGCAGACCGCCTGGGTCGAGATCGTCGGCCGCGCCGTCCAGGGCGTCGGCGGCGCGCTGATCGCGCCCTCCGCGATGACCCTGCTGATGATGCTCTTCATGCACGACCCGAAGGAGCTCGGCAAGGCGATGGCGCTCTACGGCGCCGCCGCTCCCGCCGGCGGTACCGCGGGCGTCTTCCTCGGTGGTGTCTTCACCGAGTGGGTGAGCTGGCAGTGGGTCTTCATCATCTACATCCCGATCGGCCTCGCGACCCTCGCCGCGACCAAGCTTCTCCCGAACGTCGAGTCCCGCCGCGGCTCCGTCGACATCCTCGGCGCCGTCGCCGTCACCGCCGGTCTCGCGCTCGCCGTCTTCGCCGTCGTCCGTGCCCCCGAGGTCGGCTGGGGCGCCACCGCCACGATCCTGGAGCTGGCCGGCGCCGTCGTCCTCCTGATCCTCTTCTTCGTGATCCAGAAGAGCATCCGCGAGCCCCTCATGCCGCTCAGCGTCTGGCGGGTCCCGCGCCTCGGCTCGGCCAACCTGGCGATGACGCTGCTCGGCGCCGCGTGGATCCCGATGTGGTACTTCCTCAACCTGTACCTCCAGCAGGTCCTCGGCTACGGCGCCTTCGAGTCCGGTGCCGCGCTCCTCCCGATGACCGTGCTCCTCATGATCTTCATGACGGCCATCACGGCCCGGCTCATGATGAAGGTCGGCGCCAAGCCGCTCATCGCCGGCGGTCTGCTGGTCCTCGCGGCCGGTCTGGTCTGGCTCTCCGCCGTCGAGCCCACCGGCACCTTCCTGGTCGACGTCCTGCCGGCCTCGCTGGTCGCCGCGCTCGGCATGTCCCTCGCCTACATCCCGACGATGATGAGCGCGATGGCCAACGCCCCGCAGGAGCAGGCGGGCCTCGCCTCCGGCATCGTCAACACCACCTACAACGTCGGCTCCGCGCTCGGCCTCGCCGCGCTCACCGCCGTCGCCATGTCCCAGGGCGCCAACGAGCTCGGCAACCTGCCGAAGCTGACGGACGGCTTCTCGTCCGCCTTCATCGGCGCCGCGATCATCGCCGCCGTCGGCGGTGTCGTCACCCTCCTCGTCATGAAGGGCGACAAGGCGGTCGCGGCCGAGGCCGCCGCCCCCGCGCCGCAGGGCGAGAAGGTCGCAGCCTGACCCGAAGACAGAAGGGGCCGCCCGATGTCCGTACCACCGGACGTCGGGCGGCCCCTTTTCCGTACTCAGGTTCCGTACTCAGGAAGGAATCCCCGTGGAGCTGAACACCCGCGCCGTGCACGTCGTCAACGATCCTTTCCCCAGCGGTGGTCGGCCGCTCTCCGTGCCCATCGTGCAGTCCTCCGCCTTCGCCTTCGACTCCGCCGCCGAGCTCGCCGACGCGATGGCCGACCCCGACGGGCGGTACGTCTACAGCCGCCGCGGCAACCCGACCGTACGGGCCCTGGAGCAGACCCTCGCGGGCCTGGAGGGGGGCGAGGGGGCCATCGCCTTCGCCTCGGGGATGGGCGCCATCAGCGGCGTGCTCCTCGCCCTGCTCAAGCCCGGCGACCGGGTGGTCGCCCAGCGCTGCCTGTACGGGGGGACGCACGCGGTCCTGGCGGATCTGGCCGAGCGGTACGGCATCGAGGTCGTACGGATGTCCGGCGACGACCCGGCCGAGTTCGAGGCCGCCGCCGTCCACCCCGCCACCCGGCTCCTCGTCCTGGAGACGATCGCCAACCCCACCGGCCAGGTCCCCGACCTGCCCGGCCTCCTCGCCGCCGCCCGCGCCCTCGGGGTGACGAGCCTGGTCGACAACTCGCTCGCCTCGCCCGTCCTGTGCCGCCCCCTGGAGCTCGGCGCCGACGTCGTCGTGCACTCCACCACCAAGTACCTCTCCGGGCACTCCGACGTCCTCGGCGGCGCCGCCGTCTTCGCGGACGACGCCCTGCTCCGCCGGGTCTGGCCCCGCACGGTCGAACTCGGCGCCTGCGCCGACCCGTTCGCGGCCTGGCTCACCCTGCGCGGGATCCCCACCCTGCCGCTGCGGATGCGCGAGCACTGCGCCAACGCCGCCGCCCTCGCCGAGCTGCTCGCGACCCGCGCCGGCGTCACGGCCGTCCACTACCCGTGGCGCGCCGGCCATCCCTCGTACGACACCGCCCGGAAGGTCCTCGCCGGCGGCGGCGGGCTGCTCTCCTTCGAGCTCGCCGGGGGCCGGGAGGCAGGCCGCGCCTTCATCGAACGCGTACGGCTCGCGAAGCTCGCGCTGTCGCTCGGCGGCGTGGAGACGCTCGTCGCGCATCCCGCGTCCACCTCCCATCGCGAGCTGGACGAGGGCGAGTTGGCGGCCGCGGGGATCGCTCCCGGGCTCGTGCGGATGTCGGTGGGGATCGAGGACGTCGAGGACCTGTGGGAGGACCTACAGCAAGCACTGGGATGAGGGGCCCCCAGGGCCCCTCTTTTGGGTTGACAAAATAAATGGTCGATTCGTAGATTGGGTGATGCCAGGAAACGTTGACTCCTAGGTCAAGGGGGGCGCGTGATGCGCTACTTCGAGGACTTCCGGCCCGGCGACGTCCACGAGCTGGGCACCGTCACCGTCACGGCGGAGGAGGTGCTGGAGTTCGGCAGGCGCTTCGACCCGCAGCCCTTCCACACGGACCCCGAGCTCGCGAAGGACTCCCCGTTCGGCGGTCTGATCGCGAGCGGGTTCCACACCCAGGCGATGTTCATGCGCCGCTACGTCGACGGACTGCTCGCCTACAGCGCCTGTACGGGCTCGCCCGGCATCGACGAGGTCCGCTACCTGCGGCCCGTCCGCCCGGGCGACGTCCTCACCGCGCGCGTCGAGATCCTCGGCTCCACCCCGTCGCCGTTCAATCCCGCCACCGGCACCGTCAAGCCGCGGTGCACGCTCGTGGCCGCCGACGGGACGGCCGTGTTCAGCATGATCCTGCACAGCATCTTCCGCCGGCGCCCCGCCGACTCCGAGGCCGACCATCTGTCGTCGATGCCCGCGGCCGAGGACCCCGTCGCCTGTGTGCGACCGGCCAAGACCTGTGTCCCGGCCATGAGCGCCTGACGAACCGTTCCTTCGTCGGGCCCCTGAACACGGCCGTCCGAATCTCCGCAACCCAACCGAAGGGGGACCTCCTGTGGAGGCCGTATCCCGCACCGCCCAGTGGACCGCCGCCGCGCGCGCCCTGGAGACCGAGCGCGAGGACCGGCTGTTCGCCGATCCCTACGCGCGCACCGTCGCCGACGAGATCGGCTTCGAACTGCTCGCGCGCTACGACGGCGGCGGCATCGTGCCGTTCCTCGCCATCCGCACCACCTACCTCGACCGGGCCATAGTCAAGGCGGTGGAGGAGCGCGGCATCCGCCAGGTCGTCTTCCTCGCCGCCGGCATGGACACCCGCTTCTTCCGGCTTCCCTGGCCCGACGGCGTCACCGTCTACGAGCTCGACCGCCCGGCCCTCCTGGAGGCCAAGGCCGAGATGCTCAAGGACGAGCCGCGGCCCGCCGGCCGGACCCGCGTCACCGTCCCCGTCGACCTCACCCGGGACTGGACCGGCCCCCTGAAGGAGGCCGGCTGGAAGAGCGAGGAGCCCGTCCTGTGGGTGGTCGAGGGCCTGCTGTTCTTCCTGCCCGAGCAGGCCGTACGGACCCTCATCTCGCTGCTCGCCTCGCACGCCGCGCCCGGCTCCGTGCTGCTCGGCGACGTCATCTCGAAGTCCGCCCTGGAGAACCCGCTCGCCCGGAGCTTCATGAAGGCCCTGGAGGAGGACGGCAACCCGTGGCTCTTCGGCACCGAGGAGCCCGAGGCGCTGCTCGCCGACTGCGGCTGGGCCGTACGCGAGGTCAAGCAGCCCGGTGAGGACGGCGCCGCCTTCGACCGCTGGCCCTACCCGGTCCCGGCCCGCTCCGTACCGCGCATGCCGAGGTCGTTCTTGTTCACGTGTGACACGCCGGCGTACGAGGAGAAGGCCGCATGAGCGCCCACGACTTCCACCAGAAGGTCATCACCGACGCGGGCGCGGCCGTCCGCGGCCTGACCGTCGCCCTCGGCGAGCGCCTCGGGCTCTACAAGGCCCTGGCCGCCGACGGTCCGCTCACCGCCGAGCAGCTGGCGGAGAAGACCGGCACGAACACGCGCTACATCGAGGAGTGGCTGCACGCCCAGCTCTCCGCCGGGTACGTCGAGCGGCACCCCAGCTCCCTCACGTACACCCTGCCCGCCGACCACGTCGAGGTCCTCGCCGACCCGAAGGCCGTGACGTACGCCGCCGGGTTCTTCACCGCCCTCAAGGCGCTGTACGCCACCGAGGACCTGCTCGTCGACGCATACCGCACCGGCGACGGCGTCGGCTGGGCCGAGCACGACGCGGCCCTCGACACCGGCATGGGCTCCTTCTTCCAGCCCACGTACGAGCACAAGCTCGTCCCCGACTGGCTGCCCGCCCTCCACCAGGTCACCGACAAGCTGGCGAACGGCGGCACCGTCGCCGACGTCGGCTGCGGCGTCGGCCACACCACCCTCCTCATCGCGAAGGCCTTCCCGAACGCCACCGTCCACGGCTTCGACTACTCCGAGGAGGCCATCTCCATCGCGCGCGAGCTCGCCGAGGAGGCCGGCCTCTCCGACCGGGTCGTCTTCGAGGTCGCCTCCGCCGACGACTACCCCGGCTCCGGCTACGACCTGGTGTGCTTCTTCAACGCCCTGCACGACATGGGCGACCCCGTCGCCGCCGCCCAGCACGTCCACAAGTCCCTCGACGCGGACGGCACCTGGATGCTCGTCGAGTCCAACGTCTCCCCGCAGGACATCGACACCCAGACCCCCGCCGCCCGCATGTTCATGGCCCTGTCCGCCGTGATGTGCCTGCCGGTCGCCGTCGCGCAGCGCGGCCCGCACGCCCTCGGCAACCACTCCGGCGAGAAGGCCTTCCGCGCCATCGCCGAGGAGGCCGGCTTCACCCGCTGGCGGCGCGCCACCGAGACCCCGGTCAACGCGGTCTACGAAGTCCGCCCGTAACCCCACGTCGCGAGGAGCGAGACCATGGGCGTGACCGCCCCCCTGCCCGTCACCGACCGCTTCATGGAGGTCCTGAGCCGCCTCAGCGAGCGTTCGGTCGAGGACTACTACAACCCGTACCAGACCTTCCGGTGGCCCGAGACGCTGGAGGAGAACCGCTTCTGGATGACGCCGGAGCTGCTCACCGTCTACGGCACCGAGCACTACGACACCCTCGGTGAGGAAACGCTTCAGTGCCTGTCGAAGTGGGAGTCGATCAACTTCTACAGCCTCAACGTGCACGGCATCCGCGAGCTCCTCATCGAGGTCGTCGGCCGCATCCACATGCCCGGCTTCGAAGTCCCCTCGGACTTCTTCCACCACTTCATCGGCGAGGAGAACGAACACATGTGGTTCTTCTCCGAGTTCTGCCGGCGCTACGGCCACAAGATCTACGGCTCCACCGCCATGCGCGCCGACGCCGCCTGGGAGCCGGAGGTCGAGAACTTCCTCGTCTTCACCCGCATCCTCTTCTTCGAGGAGCTCGTCGACCACTACAACTCCCGGATGGCGAAGGACGATTCCCTCTGCCACACCATCCGCGAGGTCAACCGCATCCACCACCAGGACGAGTCCCGCCACATCGCCTTCGGGCGCGAGCTGGTCTCCCTCCTCCACCAGCGGATGTGCCAGGCCGTGAGCGCCGAGCGGGTCCGCGAGGTCGAGGCGTACCTCAAGCGGTACGTCGTCTACAGCATCAACTCCCTCTACAACCCGCACGTGTACAAGGACGCCGGCATCGCCGACCCGCTCGGCCTGCGCAACGCGCTGATCGCCGACGAGTCCCGGCGCGCCCACGAGCGCAAGGCGGTCCGCAAGCCGCTCGCCTTCTTCCTGAAGACCGGGATCTTCTCGGACGACACCCTGCCCGTCCTCTGAGAGACGCCCTCACCCGAGAGGTGCACCGATCATGACCACGACCACCCCCGAGCAGAACGTCGGGGCGACCACGGGACTGCCCACGCTCGGCCCGGAGGGGACCCGCCTGCTGCGGCTCCTCGACGACACCTTCGAGGGCTGGGGGGTGGCCGCGGGCGCCCGCCCCATGACCATGCCCCCGCTCCTCCCGGCCGCCGACCTGGCCAAGCTCGACTACTACGACAACTTCCCCCACCAGGCCGTCGTCGCCGCCCCGCTCGACCTGGAGCGCCGCGCGACCACGCCCTTCGACACCACCGCCGGCCGCTTCCCGAGCGACGCACTCGAACCCGCCGCGCTCGGCCTGCCCTCGGCCTCCTGCTACGCCGTCTACCTCACCCACCAGGGCACCCGGGTCGCCGACGACACCCTCGTCACGATCTGCTCCTGGTGCTTCCGCAAGGAGACGCACTACGAGGGCATGCGGCGCCAGCTCGGCTTCCGCATGCGGGAGGTCGTCGCCATCGGCACCCGCGAGCACGCCGAGAACCACCTCGCCGAGTTCACCACCCGCATCCAGTCCTTCGCGAAGGCCCTCGACCTGCCGCTGCGCAGGGAGGCCGCCTGCGACCCCTTCTTCGACAAGGGCAGCTCCAAGGCCGTCCTCCAGCGGCTCACCCCGGTGAAGTACGAGTTCCTGTACGAGGACCTGGCGATCGCCTCGGTCAACACGCACCGGAACTTCTTCGGCGAGCGCTGCGACATCACCCTGGCCTCGACCGGCGGACCGGCCTTCACCAGCTGTGTCGCCTTCGGCCTGGAGCGCTGGCTGTCGGCGCTGACCCGCCGCCACGGCAGCTGGGAGTCCGCCGAGCGGGCCGTCCTCGAAGCCGGTGCGAGCGGCGCGGCCGGGCCGGTGATCTGACGTGCCGGCCCGTCCCGCCGCCCCGCCGGCGGGCGGCCTGGGGTGGGCGAACCTCGGCATGGACATCGTGTCCGTCAACCGTGTCCGCAGGCTCCTCGCCCAGTACGGGGAGCGGTTCTTCGAGCGGATGCTCACCCCCGGCGAGCTCGCCGACTGCCGCACCTCCTCCGGGCTCGACGTCCTGAGCCTGTGCGGGCGGATCGCGGCGAAGGAAGCGGCGTTCAAGACCTTACGGGTCCGCGGCAGGTTCCTGCCCTGGCCGGACATCGTCGTGCGGCGCTCCGAGGGCGGCTGGCCGCTCGTGGAACTGCACGGGCCCGCGGCCGAGATGGCCGCCGAGTCCGGGATCACCGAGATCACCGTGTCCATCAGCCACGACGTGGACTACGCGGTCGCGGTCGCCGCCCCGATCATCGCCCCCACCCCTTCCTCATCGAACAGCTGACAAGGAGAACAACCATGGCCGACGGCCTGCAGACGGTGAAGAACTGGATCCTCGAGCGTCACCCCGAGCGCGACGACATCGCCGCCGACCTCGACCTGATCGAGAACCGGCTCATCGACTCGCTGTCCTTCGTCGAGTTCGTCTTCCTCCTGGAGCAGGAGAGCGGCACCGCCATCCAGATGGAGACCCTGGAGGTCGACTCCATCCGCACCCTCGGCGCCATCGAGCAGCACTTCTTCACGGCCAAGGTGGAGGTGGGCCAGGCATGAGCCGTCGCCTGTTCACCTCGGAGTCCGTGACCGAGGGACATCCCGACAAGATCGCCGACCGGATCAGCGACACCATCCTCGACGCGCTCCTCGCCGAGGACCCCCACTCCCGGGTCGCCGTGGAGACCCTGATCACCACCGGTCAGGTCCACATCGCCGGCGAGGTCACCACCTCCGCGTACGCGCCGATAGCCCAGCTGGTGCGCGACGCCGTCCTCGACATCGGCTACGACTCCTCCGCGAAGGGCTTCGACGGCGCCTCCTGCGGCGTGTCGGTGTCCATCGGCGCGCAGTCGCCGGACATCGCGCAGGGCGTCGACACCGCCCACGAGGCGCGCGTCGAGGGCGTGGACGACGAGCTGGCGGCCCAGGGCGCCGGCGACCAGGGCCTGATGTTCGGCTACGCCTGCGACGACACGGCCGAACTGATGCCGCTGCCGATCGCGCTCGCCCACCGGCTCTCCCGCCGCCTCACCGAGGTCCGCAAGGACGGCACCGTGCCGTACCTGCGTCCGGACGGCAAGACGCAGGTGACCATCGAGTACGACGGGGACCGCCCGGTCCGCCTCGACACGGTCGTCGTCTCCTCGCAGCACGCCGCCGACATCTCGGTGGAGGGCCTGCTCACCCCGGACGTCCGCGAGTACGTCGTCGAGCACGTCCTCAAGCAGCTCGTCGAGGAGGGCGTCAGCCTGGAGTCCGACGGCTACCGCCTGCTCGTGAACCCGACCGGCCGCTTCGAGGTCGGCGGCCCGATGGGCGACGCGGGCCTGACCGGCCGGAAGATCATCATCGACACGTACGGTGGGATGGCCCGGCACGGCGGCGGCGCGTTCTCCGGCAAGGACCCGTCGAAGGTGGACCGCTCGGCGGCGTACGCGATGCGCTGGGTCGCGAAGAACGTCGTCGCGGCCGGTCTCGCCAAGCGCTGCGAGGTGCAGGTCGCGTACGCGATCGGCAAGGCGGAGCCCGTCGGCCTCTTCGTCGAGACCTTCGGCACGGGCACGCTCCCGGACGAGAAGATCCAGGAGGCCGTGAGCGAGGTCTTCGACCTGCGCCCGGCGGCGATCATCCGCGACCTGGACCTCAAGCGGCCCATCTACGCGGCGACGGCGGCGTACGGCCACTTCGGCCGCGAACTCCCCGAGTTCACCTGGGAGCGCACCGACCGCGTGGAGCGGTTGAAGAAGGCAGCGGGGGTCTGAGGGAGATGCGCATCGCTGTCACGGGATCCATCGCGACCGACCATCTGATGACCTTCCCCGGCTGGTTCAGCGAGCAGCTGCTCGCCGACCGGCTCGACCGGGTCTCCCTGTCGTTCCTCGCCGACAACCTGGAGGTCAGGCGCGGCGGAGTGGCAGCGAACATCGCCTTCGGACTCGGCGTCCTCGGCCTGCGGCCGGCCCTCGTGGGCGCGGTCGGCGCGGACTTCGAGCCGTACCGGGTCTGGCTGAAGGACCACGGCGTGGACACCGACTCGGTGCGCGTCAGCGAGTCGCTCCACACCGCCCGCTTCGTCTGTACCACCGACCGGGCCCAGAACCAGATCGCCACCTTCTACGCCGGGGCGATGGCCGAGGCGCGCGAGATCGACCTCCGCGAGGTCGTCGCCCGCACCGGCCGCCTGGAACTGGTCCTGGTCTCCCCGGACGACCCCGAGGCCATGCTCCGGCACACCCGCACCTGCCGTGACCTGGGGATCCCCTTCGCCGCCGATCCGTCGCAGCAGCTGGCGCGGCTCGACGGGGAGCAGGTGCGGGAGCTGGTGGACGGGGCCCGGTTCCTGTTCACCAACGAGTACGAGACGGCCCTCCTCCTGGAGAAGACCGGCTGGCCGGAGGCGGAGGTGCTGAGCCGGGTCGGCACCTGGGTCACCACCCACGGCGAGGCCGGCGTCCGCATCCGCGGCGAGGGCCGGGATCCGTCGGCGGTTCCGGCCGTGGAGGTCCCGGCGGTCGTCGACCCGACCGGCGTCGGCGACGCCTTCCGGGCCGGGTTCCTCGCGGGGACGCTGTGGGGCGTGCCGGAGCGGTGCGCGGCACAGCTGGGCTGCGCGGTCGCGGCGACCGTCCTCGACTACGTGGGGACGCAGGAGTACCGGCTGCACCGGGACTCCCTCCTCGACCGGATCAGGACGACGTACGGGGTGGGCTGCACGGCCACCCTGGTCACCCATCTGAGGGGGCTGTCATGAGCGAAGCCCGGCGGTCGCTCAGGGAGGAGTTCGCGACGCGGGTCGTCGTCGCCGACGGGGCGATGGGCACCATGCTCCAGGCCGCCGACCCGACGATGGACGACTTCACCGGCCTCGAAGGCTGCAACGAGATCCTCAACCTCACCCGCCCCGACGTCGTCGCCTCCGTCCACGACGCCTACTTCTCGGTCGGCGTGGACTGCGTCGAGACCAACACCTTCGGGGCGAACCTGGCCGCGCTCGCCGAGTACGGCATCGAGAACCGGGTGTACGAACTGTCCGAGGCGGGCGCCCGGATCGCCCGGGGGGTCGCCGACGCCCACACGGCCGTCGACGGCCGCCCCCGCTGGGTCCTCGGCTCCATGGGACCCGGTACGAAACTGCCGACCCTGGGCCACGTCACGTACGAGCCCCTCCGCGAGGCCTTCCAGCAGAACGCCGAGGGCCTGATCCGCGGCGGCGCCGACGCCCTGCTCATCGAGACCTCGCAGGACCTGCTCCAGACGAAGGCGGCCGTCATCGGCGCCCGCCGGGCCCTGGACTGGGTCGGCGTGGACCTGCCGGTCATCGTGCAGGTCACGGTGGAGACGACCGGCACGATGCTGCTCGGCTCCGAGATCGGGGCGGCGCTGACGGCCCTGGAGCCGCTCGGCATCGACATGATCGGCCTGAACTGTGCCACGGGCCCGGTGGAGATGGCCGAGCACCTCCGCCACCTGTCGCGGCACGCCCGCATCCCGATCTCGGTCATGCCGAACGCGGGCCTGCCGGTGCTGACCTCGGACGGCGCCCACTACCCGCTGTCGCCGTCCGAACTGGCCGACGCCCAGGAGCAGTTCGTACGGGAGTACGGGCCGGCGCTGGTCGGCGGCTGCTGCGGTACGACTCCGGAGCACCTGCGGGAGATCGTGGAGCGGGTGCGGGGCGCGGCCGTACTCGACCGGCAGCCGGTCGCGGAGCCCGGCGCCTCGTCCCTGTACAGCCACGTCCCGTTCCGGCAGGACACCTCGTACCTGGCGATCGGCGAGCGGACCAACGCCAACGGCTCGAAGAAGTTCCGCGAGGCCATGCTCGAGGGCCGCTGGGACGACTGCGTGGAGATGGCCCGCGACCAGATCCGCGAGGGCGCGCACATGCTCGACCTGTGCGTGGACTACGTGGGCCGCGACGGCGTCGCGGACATGGCGGAGCTGGCGGGCCGTTTCGCGACGGCGTCGACGCTGCCGATCGTGCTCGACTCCACCGAGGTGGGGGTGCTGCGGGCCGGCCTGGAGAAGCTCGGCGGCCGGGCGGTCGTCAACTCGGTCAACTACGAGGACGGCGACGGGCCCGAGTCGCGGTTCGCGCAGGTCACGGCCCTCGCGAAGGAGCACGGCGCGGCGCTGATGGCGCTGACGATCGACGAGGAGGGGCAGGCGCGGACGGCCGAGCAGAAGGTCGCGATCGCCGAGCGGCTCATCGCCGACCTCACGGGGAAGTGGGGGATCAGGGAGTCCGACATCCTGATCGACACCCTCACGTTCACGATCTGCACGGGCCAGGAGGAGTCGCGGGGCGACGGCATCGCGACGATCGAGGCGATCCGCGAACTGAAGCGCCGCCACCCGGACGTGCAGACCACGCTGGGCCTGTCGAACATCTCCTTCGGTCTCAACCCGGCGGCGCGGATCGTCCTCAACTCCGTCTTCCTGGACGAGTGCGTGAAGGCGGGCCTGGACTCGGCGATCGTGCACGCCTCGAAGATCCTGCCGATCGCGCGCCTGGAGCCGGAGCAGGTGGAGGTGGCGCTCGACCTGATCCACGACCGGCGGCGGGAGGGCTACGACCCGCTGCAGCGGCTGCTTGAGCTGTTCGAGGGGGCGACGGCGAAGTCCCTGAAGGCGGGGAAGGCCGAGGAGCTGCTCGCGCTGCCGCTGGAGGAGCGTCTGAAGCGGCGGATCGTCGACGGCGAGAAGAACGGCCTGGAGGCCGACCTCGATGCGGCACTGTCGGAGCGGCCGGCGCTGGAGATCGTCAACGACGTGCTGTTGGACGGCATGAAGACGGTCGGTGAGCTGTTCGGCTCCGGCCAGATGCAGCTGCCGTTTGTGCTCCAGTCCGCCGAGGTGATGAAGACGGCGGTGGCCTATCTGGAGCCGCACATGGAGAAGTCGGATGCCGAGGGCAAGGGGACGATCGTCCTGGCGACGGTCCGTGGCGATGTCCACGACATCGGCAAGAACCTCGTGGACATCATCCTGTCCAACAACGGCTACAACGTCGTCAACATCGGCATCAAGCAGCCGGTCTCCGCGATCCTGGAGGCCGCCGAGGAACACAACGCCGACGTCATCGGCATGTCCGGCCTGCTGGTGAAGTCCACCGTGATCATGAAGGAGAACCTGGAGGAGCTGAACGGCCGCGGGTTGGCCGCGAAGTACCCGGTGATCCTGGGTGGGGCGGCCCTGACCAGGGCGTACGTCGAGCAGGACCTGCACGAGCTGTACCAGGGCGAGGTCCGCTACGCCCGCGACGCCTTCGAGGGCCTGCGGCTCATGGACGCGCTGATGGGCGTGAAGCGGGGCGTCCCCGGGGCCGTACTCCCGGAGCTGAAGCAGCGCAGGGTGCCCAAGCAGCCGGTGGTGCTTCCGGAGGTCCGGGAGCCCGAGCCGGCCGGCCGCTCCGACGTGGCCGCCGACAACCCCGTACCCGAGCCCCCCTTCCTCGGAACCAAGGTCGTCACCGGCATCCCGCTCGCCGAATACGCCCCCTGGCTCGACGAGACCGCCCTCTTCAAGGGCCAGTGGGGTCTCAAGGACAACGGGACCATCGACTCGGAAGGCCGACCGCGCCTGCGGGCGCTGCTCGACCGGATCGAGCGGGAGGGCCTGGTCGAAGCGGCCGTCGTGTACGGCTGGTTCCCCTGTGTGTCCAAGGGCGACGACCTGATCGTCCTGGACGAGGACGGAGGCGAGCGGACCCGCTTCTCCTTCCCCCGCCAGCAGCGGGGCCGCCGCCTCTGCCTGGCCGACTTCCACCGTGCCGAGGACTCCGGCGAGGTGGACGTGGTCGCCCTCCAGGTCGTCACCGTCGGATCGCGGATCGGGGAGGAGACGGCCCGGCTCTTCGCCGCCGACGCCTACCGCGACTACCTCGAACTGCACGGTCTGTCCGTGCAGTTGGCGGAGGCGCTCGCCGAGTACTGGCACGCCCGGGTGCGGGAGGAGTGGGGCATCGGCGCCGCCGACCCCGCCGGCCTGGAGGGCATGCTGCGCACCGAGTACCAGGGCTGCCGCTACTCCCTCGGCTATCCGGCCTGCCCGGACCTGGAGGACCGGGCGAAGATCGCCGAGCTGCTCCGCCCGGAGCGGATCGGGGTCGAGCTGTCGGAGGAGTACCAGCTCCATCCCGAGCAGTCGACGGACGCGATCGTGGTCCACCACCCGGAGGCGAGCTACTTCAACGCGGGAGGCCGACGGCTGTGACCCCCACCTTCTCCTTCGAGTTCTTCCCGCCGAAGAGCGACAAGGGCGAGCAGACCCTGTGGGACGCGATCCGGCGCGTGGAGGCGTTGAAGCCGGACTTCGTGTCGGTGACGTACGGGGCGGGCGGCTCGTCCCGCGACCGGACGATCGAGGTCACGAAGCGGATCGTGACGGAGACGACGATGCGGCCCGTCGCCCATCTGACGGCCGTCGGGCACTCGGCCGCCGAGCTGCGGGCCATCATCGGCGCGTACGCGGACGCCGGCGTACGGGACGTGCTCGTGCTGCGCGGCGACCCGCCGGGCGATCCGCGGGGGGAGTGGACCCCGCACCCGGACGGATTCCGTCACGCGTACGAACTCGTCGAACTGGTCCGGTCGCTGGGCGAGTTCAGGATCGGGGTGGCGGCCTTCCCGGAGGGCCACCCGAGGTCCGTCGACGCCAGGAGCGATCTGGCGCACTTCGTCGCGAAGTGCCGGGCGGGTGCGGACTACGCCATCACGCAGATGTTCTTCGACCCCGAGGACTACCTGCGGCTGCGGGACCGGGTCGCCGCCGCCGGCTGCGACACCCCGATCATCCCGGAGATCATGCCCGCCACCGACGTACGCCAGATCCGGCGCTTCGCCGAGCTGAGCGACGCGGCCTTCCCCGAGGACCTGGCGCACCGCCTGGAGGCGGCGAAGGACGACCCGGCGGCCTCGTACCGCATCGGGGTCGAGCACGCGACGCGGATGGGCCTGCGGCTGCTCGACGAGGGCGCGCCGGGCCTGCACTACATCACGCTCAACAAGTCGACGGCGGCCCTGGAAATCCACCGAACCATCATGAGTGCAAGGAGAGTTGCAGCGCATGTCTGACTTCACCGATTACAAGGTCGCCGACATCTCGCTGGCCGCCTTCGGCCGGAAGGAGATCACGCTGGCCGAGCACGAGATGCCCGGCCTGATGGCGATCCGCCGCGAGTACGCCCAGACCCGGCCGCTGGCCGGGGCCCGGATCACCGGCTCCCTGCACATGACCGTGCAGACGGCCGTCCTCATCGAGACCCTCGTCGCCCTCGGCGCCCAGGTGCGCTGGGTGTCGTGCAACATCTACTCCACCCAGGACCACGCGGCCGCCGCGATCGCCGCCGCCGGGATCCCGGTCTTCGCCTGGAAGGGCGAGACCCTGGAGGAGTACTGGTGGTGCACCGAGCAGGCCCTGACCTGGCCCGGCGCCGAGGGCCCCAACATGATCCTGGACGACGGCGGGGACGCGACCCTCCTGGTCCACAAGGGGGTGGAGTACCAGAAGACCGGCGTGCTGCCGGAGGCCTCCAACGAGGAGCTCGCGGTCGTCCGCGCCCTGCTTGAGTCCACCACCCTGGACTGGGCGGCGATCGCGGCCGGCATCCGGGGCGTGACGGAGGAGACCACCACGGGCGTGCACCGGCTGTACGAGATGCACCGCGAGGGCGCCCTGCTCTTCCCGGCGATCAACGTGAACGACGCGGTGACGAAGTCGAAGTTCGACAACAAGTACGGCTGCCGCCACTCCCTGATCGACGGCATCAACCGCGCCACCGACGTCCTCATCGGCGGCAAGACGGCCGTCGTGTGCGGCTACGGGGACGTCGGCAAGGGCTCGGCGGAGTCGCTGCGCGGCCAGGGCGCCCGGGTGATCGTCACGGAGATCGACCCGATCTGTGCGCTGCAGGCGGCGATGGACGGCTACCAGGTCGCCACCCTGGAGGACGTGGTGGAGACGGCCGACATCTTCATCACCACCACCGGCAACAAGGACATCATCATGGCGTCCGACATCGCCCGGATGAAGCACCAGGCCATCGTCGGCAACATCGGTCACTTCGACAACGAGATCGACATGGCGGGTCTGGCGCAGATCCCGGGGATCGTGAAGGACGAGGTGAAGCCGCAGGTCCATACCTGGACGTTCCCCGACGGCAAGGTCGTCATCGTGCTCTCCGAGGGCCGGCTGCTGAACCTGGGCAACGCGACCGGGCATCCCTCGTTCGTGATGTCGAACTCGTTCGCGGACCAGACGCTGGCGCAGATCGAGCTGTTCACGAAGACGGCGGAGTATCCGGTGGGGGTGTACACGCTGCCCAAGCAGCTGGACGAGAAGGTGGCGCGGCTGCACCTGGACGCGCTGGGCGTGAAGCTGACGACGCTGCGTCCGGAGCAGGCGTCGTACATCGGGGTCCCGGTGGAGGGACCGTACAAGCCGGACCACTACCGCTACTGAGGCCGCATGTGTACCGACGACACCCGTGATCCGTGGCTCCCGGACAGACTCCTCCGTACGGAACGGGACCTGCTGATGCCGCTCCTCCGGCGCACACCGGAGGCGGCGTACGAGCTCCGCACCGCGTGTCCCGGCTGGACCGCACGGCAGGTCCTCGCCCACTGCGGGGCGGCGCTCGTCCGGATCGTCGAGGACCGCCTGGAGGAAGGAGTCTTCCTGCCGGAGGCCAACGCGTGTGACGTGGCGGAACGCGAGGACTGGCCGGTGGGCCGGATCCTCGACGAACTGGAACGAGGCCTGACGGAGGCGGGGCCGGTCATCGCGGCGCGCGAGGACGGCCGGCTCGACGCGGTCGCCCTGGGGGAGTGGGTCCACGCCGGAGACGTACGGGAGGCCTTCGGCGAGCCCGGCGCGTACTGCGGCGCGGCCCTCGACCTGGCGCTCCCGCTGTTGTCGGTGACGAGCCGGCGCCGGGAGACGCCGCGCCTGGTCGGCGTCCTCGCGGACCGGAAGAGGGAGGTGGCCCTCGGCAACGAGATCGAGGGCCGGCCGGCAGCCCGCTTCCACGGCGACGCGGCCACCTTGATCCGCATCTATTCGGGACGCCCGCTGGTCAGGACGCGTTACGAACTGACGGGCGCCACGGAGCAGGAACTTCTCATCTACCGCTAGGTCGGGCCGGGTCGGGCCGGGCCGGGTCGGGCCGGGGAGGGGCACCGCATCTCTGCCCCTCTCCTTTCCGCTCCTCTCCTCCTGCCCCCGCATTTCTCGCGCATTTCTAGGGGTGGGCACGGGTCGGCACGCGCCGGCTCCCCGGGATAGGAACGGGTGAACCCACCCCCGCCCATCCCGTCGCCCCCACCGCGGGCCCGCAGATCGAAGGGACCCTCATGCCCACGCTCGACCGGCACCTCCGCGCCCAGGCCGCACGACGACCCGACGACATCGCCGTCGTCCTGGCCGATGAGACCCTGAGTTTCGGGGAGCTCCACGAGGGCGCCGCCGTCCTCGCCGGGTACCTCCGCACCCTCGGTGTCACCGCCGACCAGCGGGTCGGCGTCCACGTCGAACCGTCACTCGAACTGATGATCGGCACATGGGGTGTCGTGCTCTCCGGCGGCGCCTACGTCCCGCTCTCCCCGGAGTACCCGGAGGAGCGGCTGCGCTACATGATCGAGGACAGCGGCGCCCGGATCGTGTTCACCCAGGAACAGTTCCGCGCCCGCGTGACCGAGTTGGCCCCGCCCGGCACGACCGTCGTCACCCTCGAGGACGCCGCCCGGCACGCCCGGTGCCCCGCCGGTGACGAACGGCCCGTCGCCGATGCCGGGTTGGACCCGGACCGGCTCGCGTACGTCATCTACACCTCGGGCTCCACCGGCAAGCCCAAGGGCGTGATGGTCGAGCACCGTTCGATCGTCTCCCAGATGGAGTGGATGGCCGCCGAGCACCGGCTCGGCCCCGGCGAGACCGTCGTCCAGAAGACCCCGATGAGCTTCGACGCCGCCCAGTGGGAGATCCTCGCCCCGGCCGTCGGCGCCCGCGTCGCCATGGGCCCGCCCGGCGTCTATCGCGACCCCGAGGGTCTGATCGACACCGTGCGGCGGCACGGCGCCACCATGCTCCAGGGCGTGCCGACCCTCCTCCAGGCCCTCGTCGACACCGAGCGACTCGGCACCTGCACCAGCCTGCGCCGCGTGTACTCGGGCGGCGAGATCCTCTCCCGCAACCTCGCCGTACAACTGCTCGCCGAGCTCCCGGCCGCCGATCTGATCAACCTCTACGGCCCCACCGAGTGCACCATCAACGCCTCCTCCCACACGGTGGACCGCGCGACGGTCGCCGACGGCCCGGCCGCGATACCGATCGGCAGACCGGCGTACGACACGACCTTCCACATACGCGACGGCGAGCTGTGCATCGGCGGGGTCCAGGTGGCGCGGGGGTACCTGGACCGTCCCGAGCTCACCGCCGAGCGGTTCATCACGAGCGAGACCGGCGAGCGGCTGTACCGCACCGGAGACCTGGCCCACCTCAACGACGACGGCACCGTCCAGTTCGCCGGCCGCGCCGACAACCAGATCAAGCTGCGCGGCTTCCGCGTCGAGCTGGACGAGATCGCGCTCGCCATCGAGGACCACGACTGGGTCAAGAACGCGGCGGTCATCGTCAAGGACGAGCCCCGCACCGGCTTCCAGAACCTCGTCGCCTGCGTGGAGCTGTCGCCGAAGGAGGCGGCCCTGATGGACCAGGGCAACCACGGCGCCCACCACCAGTCCAAGGAGTCGAAGCTCCAGGTCAAGGCCCAGCTGTCGAACGCCGGCACCCGCGGGGACGCCGAGCTGGCGGGCTGCCCGGTGGTCCAGCTGCCGGGCGGGACGCCGACGGAGCGGATGCGCCGTACGGTCTTCGCCCGCAAGACGTACCGCTTCTACGAGGGCGGCGAGGTCACCCGCGCCGACGTCCTCGCGACCCTGGCCCGCCGCCCCGAGGGCATCGGCTCCCGCCAGGTCGGCAGCCTCACCTCGGCCGACCTCGGTGAAATCCTGCGCTGGTTCGGGCAGTTCACGAGCGAAGAGCGGCTCCTCCCGAAGTACGGCTACGCCTCACCGGGCGCGCTGTACGCGACGCAGCTGTACGTGGAGGCGCGCGGGATCGCGGGCCTGGAGCCGGGCACGTACTACTACCACCCGGTCCGCCACCGCCTGTACCTGACCGACCCGCTGCCGGAGGACGGCGGACCGTCCCTCCGCCTCCGCTTCCGGGGCAAGCGGGAGGCCATCGAGCCCGTCTACAAGAACAACATCCAGGAAGTCCTGGAGATCGAGACCGGCCACATGCTCGGCCTCTTCGAGGAGATCCTGCCCGGCTACGGCCTCGACGTCCGCGCGTGCGCCGACGGCGCGTGGGAGGTCGTCCCGTACGACGAGGAGACGCGCACAGACCTGGAGGCCCCGGAGGTGGACGTCTACGTCCAGGCCCACGGCGACCGCGTCCGGGACCTCCCGGAAGGCCAGTACGTCTATACCGGCCGGGGCGCCCTGACCCCCGTCTCCCCCTCCCTCGTCGAGAAGAAGCACGTCATCGCCATCAACCAGGCGGTGTACGAGCGGGCCTCGCTCGGCGTCACCGTCGTCAGCCGGACGGCGGCTACGGAGCGCGCGTACGTCGACCTCGGGCGGACCCTCCAGCGGCTCCAACTCGGCGGCCACGGACTCGGGTTCATGTCCTCCGGCTACAGCTCCAAGTCCGGCCACCCCCTTCCCGCCGCCCGCCGCGTGGACGAGATCCTGGCGGCGGCGGGACGGGCGACCGGCCCCTCGTACTTCTTCGTCGGCGGCCGGGTGAGCGAGGAGCAGCGGCTGAGCGAGGGGATGTACGAGGACACGGTCCACATGAAGGGCCCGGCGGAGATGATCCGGGACGACCTCGTGCACCACCTGCCGGACTACATGATCCCGAACCGGGTCGTGGTCCTGGACCGGCTGCCCCTGTCGGCGAACGGCAAGGTGGACGCGAAGGCGCTCGCCGACCTCGCCGTGGTCAACGCGGGCCTGCACGGCCGCCCGCACGTCCTGCCCCGTACCCGTACGGAGAGCAGGCTCGCGGAGGTCTGGGCGGCGGCGCTCAAGTACGAGGAGGTCGAGGCGGTCTCCGTCCTGGACGACTTCTTCGAGTCCGGCGGCAACTCGCTGATCGCGGTCGCGCTGGTGACCAGGATCAACCGCGAGTTCGGGGCTTCGCTCCCGCTCCAGGTCCTCTTCGAGCGCCCGACGATCGAGAAGCTCGCCCACCGGCTGGACGGCGCCGCGGCCACCCCCGCGTCCCGTCTCGTACGGCTCCACGCGGCCGGCGCGCAGTCGCCGGTGTACTGCTGGCCGGGGCTCGGCGGGTACACGATGAACCTGCGGCACCTGGCCGAGGAGGTCGGCATCGACCGGCCCTTCTACGGGGTGCAGGCGCACGGCATCAACCGGGGCGAGGAGCCGTACGCGACCATCCGCGAGATGGCCGCCGCCGACGTGGCCGCGATCCGCCGCCGCCAGCCCACCGGCCCGTACACGCTGTGGGGCTACTCCTTCGGCGCCCGCGTCGCCTTCGAGTCGGCACACCTGCTCGAGGCGGCGGGGGAGCAGGTGGAGCACCTCTTCCTGATCGCGCCGGGCTCCCCGAAGGTCCGGTCGTCGGAGGCGGGGCGGGGGACGGGCGGGGCGACGTACGACAACCCGGCGTTCGTGACGATCCTGTACTCGGTCTTCGCGGGAGCGATCGACGCGAACGTGACGGCGGGGGACCGGGAGGGCTTCGTGGCGTACGTCGCGGAGAACTTCCCGGCCCTGGACCCGGACCTGATCTCCCGGATCGTCGCGATCGTCGAGGAGACCTTCGAGTTCACGTACACCTTCCGGGAGTTGACGGAGCGGCAGGTGAAGTGCCCGGTGACGCTCTTCAAGGCGGAAGGCGACGACTACTCCTTCCTCGAGCGGGCCACGGGCTGGTCCACCCGCCCGCCGACGGTCGTGGAACTGGACGCGGACCACTACAGCCTGCTGCGCCGGCCGGACCTGACGGAGCTGGTCAAGAAGATCCGCTACCGCCTGGGGCTGTAGCGTCGCCGTCCCCCGTGACCGGGGGCTTGGTGTGAAGGATGGCCCGGGCCTGTTCGGCGGCCCGGGCCGTGCTTTCGGAGACGAAGTCGAGGAAGCGGGCGACGTTCTCCAGGCGGTGGCCGGCCGGAGTGTCGGAGCCGAGGACGGTGACGCCCTGCCGCGCGGTCTCGACGATCTGCGCGATGGACCGGGCGGAGGCCGTCATCGCCTGGTACCAGACGTCGTCGTCGACGACGTAGCGCTCGCGGCGGCGGTCGTCGCGCTCCCGGCGGATGAGGTCCTGGCTGTCGAGGAACGCGACGGCCTTGGAGACGGACGCCGGGCTGACCTGGAGGCGCTCGGAGAGCTCGGACGCGGTGAGACTGCCCGTGTCCGCGAGCGTGAGGCTGGCCATGACGCGGGCCATCATCTTGGGCATGCCCGAGGCCATCATGACGGTCGTGAGCGTCTCCTCGTACGCGCGCACGGCCTCGGCGTCGCGCCCATGGGCCTGCGGGGCGGCGGAAGTCCCCTTGGGTGCGGCCGGCTTGCGGCGGTGGGCGCGGTGCTCGGTGGCGCGGTGGGCGAGGTCGGCGCGGTAGTTGGTGGGGCCGCCGTTGCGCATGACCTCGCGGGTGATGGTCGAGGTCGGGCGTTCGAGGCGGCGGGCGATCTCCGCGTACGCGAGGCCGTCGGCGAGCCCCAACGCGATCTGCTGACGTTCGGGCTGGGTGAGCCTGCCTCCGGGCATCGCGGTCTCCTTCTTCGTCCGTTCGTCCGTGATGGCGTCAGCATAGCGTTCACCGGCAATCCATTGCAACGGCATGAAGGGGTGTTGTTGCATTAGATTCAGAACCATTGCAATGAAATCCATCAACTGACCTGCGTAGATCCTGTTTTCACGCAATGAAGTGCTTGCCGGAGTCTCGAACGCAACGTAGCTTTTCCTTCATCGGAAAGAGCGAGGCGAACAAGCGCCCGCTCCACACGAAGGAGAAGCACCATGCAGAACTTCGCCACCCCCGCCGCCATCGTCGCCACCTTCGCCGTCCCCGCCGGCCGCATCCACCTCATCGCCGCCGACCGCACCGACACCACCGTCGAGGTCCTGCCGGCCGACCCCTCCAAGAGCCGCGACGTGAAGACGGCCGAGGAGACCGAAGTCGCCTACGCCGACGGTGTCCTGCGCATCGAGGTCCCGAAGCCGAAGAACCGGATCCTCGGACACGCCGGCGCCATCGAGGTGACGGTCCAGCTCCCGGCCGGCTCCCGGATCGAGGCCCAGGCCGCCGCCGCCGAACTCCGCGCCGTGGGCCGGCTCGGCGACGTCGCCTTCGAGGGCGCGTACAGCCGGATCAAGGTCGACGAGGCCGCGACCCTCCGCCTCACCGCGGTCGACGGCGACGTCGAGGTCGGCCGCCTGGCCGGCTCCGCCGAGATCAGCACCGCACGGGGTGACATCCGCATCGCCGAGGCGGTGGGCGGCTCGGTCGTCCTGAACACCCAGATGGGCGACATCACGGTCGGCGCCGCGGCGGGCGTCTCCGCCTCCCTGGACGCCGGTACGGCCTACGGCCGGGTCGCCAACTCCCTGAAGAACGACGGCGCTCCGGGCCTGATCATCCAGGCGACGACGGCGTACGGCGACATCGCGGCCCGCAGCCTGTAACCCACCCCCTCGTTCCGACCCGCAGCCTCCAAGGAGCACGCACCATGACCACCCAGGCCATCGCAGCGAACGGGCTGCGGAAGTCCTACGGCGACAAGGTCGTCCTCGACGGCATCGACCTGACCGTCCCCGAGGGCTCGATCTTCGCCCTGCTCGGCCCGAACGGCGCGGGCAAGACGACCGCCGTGAAGATCCTGTCCACCCTCATCACCGCCGACGGCGGCCAGGCCCGGGTGGCGGGCCACGACCTCACGGCCGAAGCACAGTCCGTCCGGGCCGCGATCGGCGTGACGGGCCAGTTCTCCGCGGTCGACGGCCTGATCACGGGCGAGGAGAACATGCTCCTGATGGCGGACCTGAACCACCTCTCCAAGCAGGAGGGCCGCCGGGTCACCGCCGAACTCCTGGAGCGCTTCGACCTGACGGAGGCGGCCAAGAAGCCGGCCTCCACGTACTCCGGCGGCATGAAACGCCGCCTGGACATCGCCATGACCCTGGTCGGCAGCCCGCGGATCATCTTCCTCGACGAGCCGACCACCGGCCTGGACCCGCGCTCCCGGCACAACATGTGGCAGATCATCCGCGAGCTGGTCTCCGACGGCGTGACGGTCTTCCTCACCACCCAGTACCTGGAGGAGGCCGACCAGCTCGCCGACCGCATCGCGGTCCTCAACAACGGCAAGATCGCGGCGGAGGGCACGGCGGAGGAACTCAAGCGCCTGATCCCCGGCGGCCACGTGAGACTGAGGTTCTCCGCCCCGGACGCCTACCGCACCGCCGCATCGGCTCTGGCGGACGCGGCCCGGGACGACGAGGCCCTCGCCCTCCAGCTCCCGAGCGACGGAAGCCAGCGCGAACTGCGCGCGATCCTCGACCGGTTGGACACGGCCGGCATCGAGGCGGACGAACTCACGGTCCACACGCCGGACCTGGACGACGTCTTCTTCGCCCTCACCGCCACCGCCACCACCACCGCCACCGTCCCCGCCCAGCAGAAGGAGTCCGCCCGATGAGCACCCTGTCCCTCGCCGTCCGCGACACGTCGACGATGCTGCGCCGCAACCTGCTGCACGCGAGGCGCTACCCGTCCCTGACCCTGAACCTCCTGCTCACCCCGATCATGCTGCTCCTGCTGTTCGTCTACATCTTCGGCGACACGATGAGCGCGGGCATGGGCGGCGGGGACCGCTCGGACTACATCGCGTACCTGGTCCCGGGCCTGCTCCTGATGACGATCGGCTCGACGACGATCGGCACGGCGGTCTCCGTCTCGAACGACATGACGGAGGGCATCATCGCCCGCTTCCGCACGATGGCGATCCACCGCGGCTCGGTCATCACGGGCCACGTCATCGGCAGCGTGCTCCAGTCGGTGATCAGCGTGGTCCTGGTGGGCGCGGTGGGAGTGGCGATCGGCTTCCGCTCGACGGATGCGACGGCCCTGGAGTGGCTGGCGGCCTTCGGCCTCCTGGTCCTCTTCGCCACGGCCCTGACCTGGATCGCGGTCGGCATGGGCATGGTCAGCCCGAACGCGGAGGCGGCCAGCAACAACGCGATGCCGCTGATCTTCCTGCCGCTGATCTCCAGCACCTTCGTCCCGGTCGACCAGATGCCCGGCTGGTTCCAGCCGATCGCCGAGTACCAGCCCTTCACCCCGGCCATCGAAACCCTCCGCGGCCTGCTCCTGGGCACCGAGATCGGCCACAACGGCTGGCTGGCCCTGGCCTGGTGCCTCGCCCTGACCACCCTCGGCTACTTCTGGTCGAAGGCGGTGTTCAACCGAGACCCCAAGTAGAAACCGTGAGCCCTCTCCGAAGGCCCGTCCCCACCACCCCACCGGGTGGCCGGCGACGGGCCTTCGCGCTGTCCCGCACCGGGAGACGTATTGCAACGGCCGATCCAAAACGGCTAGTCTCGCACCATGGCCCGACCGCGGATGTTCGATGAGGAACGGGCCCTGGACGCGGCGATGCACACGTTCTGGGAGAAGGGCTACGACGCCACTTCCACCCAGGACCTGTGTGAGGCCACGGGCCTGGGGCGCAGCAGTATCTACAACACGTTCAAGAGCAAGCGCGACCTGTTCGAGCGCGCTCTGGCCCACTACATCGACACCATGACGACCGCCCAGCTGGCCGTCCTGGAGGACTCCCGGCAGAGCGCCGCCGACCGTATCCGCGCCTTGTTCGCCATGGTCGTCGACGGCGAGACCGAACACCGAGCCGGCGGCCGCGGCCTGGGCTGCCTGACCGTGAACACCACGGTCGAGCCGGCCGCTCAGGGCGGCCGGGCGGCGGGAATGCTGGAGCGCGACACGGCCCGCAGGCTCGCCGTGTTGCGTGCGGTGATCGAGGAGGGGCGCCGGGACGGCAGTGTCACCTCCCGGCGGGACGCCGAAGCGCTGGCCCGCTTCATCAACGCGGCGATCGGCGGCATGCGCATCTCCAGTCAGGGCGGCGCGGATCGTGCTGCGCTGGAGTCGATCGCCGAAGTGGCCCTGGACGCACTGACCTTCTAGCCGTCCGACCCGAGCCGTCCCCGCGGGGGCCTGCCCGTACCCATGTTTTGAACTGATCGATCCATAACCCTTCGTCGCCCAGCCCCAAGGAGACCGAACCGTGCCCCGCGCCGTATACGTCCTGGCACTCGGCATCTTCGCGATGGTGACCAGTGAGTTCGTGGTCGCCGGACTGATGCCGCAGATGGCCGACGGCCTGAACGTCACCATCCCGCAGATCGGATACCTCATCACCGCGTTCGCGGTGGCCATGGCGGCGGGTGGGCCGTTCCTCACCGTGGCGGTCATGAAACTTCCCTCACGGACGGCACTGATGGTGCTGTTCGCCGTCTTCCTGGCGGGCAACGTCCTCGCTGCCACAGCGACCGGCTACTCCACGATGATGGCCGCGCGCATCATCACCGGCATCGCCTCCCAGGCCTTCTTCGGCGTGGGCATCTCGATGTGCGCACAGATCACCCGCCCCGAAGTCCGCGGTCGCGCGATGGCGGTCGCCATGAACGGCCTCATGCTCGGCACCCTCCTCGGACTTCCCCTCTCCACCCTGGTCGGCGAACGGTTCGGCTGGCGGGCGGCGTTCTGGACCATCACCGGACTCACCGTGATCGCTGCCGTGACGACCCTGCTCGGCGTGCCCCGCATCGAGCGAGCCGGGGACGGCGGCGGATTCCGGCAGGAGGCCGGCGTCTTCAGGAAGCCCAAGCTGTGGCTGGTGCTGTCCACCAGCACGCTCATCATCGGGGCCACCTTCTCGGCCTTCAGCTACTTCAACCCGATCCTCACGGGACTCGCAGGTTTCTCCACCGGCACCGTCCCCTTGCTGCTGATCGCGTACGGTGCCGCCACCGTCGTCGGCAACAACGTCGTCGGTCGCTTCGCCGACCGTCACACCGTCCCGGTGCTGGCCGTGGGCCTGGTCCTCAACACCGTGTTCCTGGCCGGCTTCGCACTCCTCGCCGACCTGCCCGCACCGGCCGTGGTCTGCATGATGGGCGTCGGCCTGGTCGGCGTCACCATGAACCCGGCGATGGCGACCCGCGTCCAGCGCACCGGCAACGCCGGCCCGCTGGTCAACACCGTCCACTCCTCCTTCATCACCCTCGGCATCATCCTCGGCTCCTCCATCGGCGCCGTGGCGATCGAGACCTGGGGCCTGCGCGCCCCGCTCTGGCTCGGTGCGACCCTGGCCCTGGCGGGCCTGACCACGGTCCTGCCCGACCTCACCCGCCGAGCCGGGACCTCGCCGAGCCGGGACCTTGACGACCCGGTGAGCGGGTGATCGGTGATCGGTGATCGGTGGCCCGTGACCCGAACGGCCCGGCCTCGATGCAGGATGGGCGCGTGCTTCCTCCCCGATTGCTGTGGCGCGATCCGCTGGTCCTGCCCCATCCTCGAACGGGCCGAGGTTCAGGCAAGGTGCTGCTCGAAGAAGGTGGCAGCCTCCCTGCCCACCCGTGCTCGGACGCCGGCTCTGGCGGGTTCCGGCATGAAGAAGTCCTCGTGGCGGACGTCGGGGCCGGCTGAGCAGCCACTTGCCCCGGGGATGTGGTCCAGGTACGGCCGGGTGTCGATCTCGTAGGGGTTGACGGTGTCCGCTCCACCCCAGCGGATGCCCACCGGCACTTGTACAGTTGCCAGGCTCTCTCGGGTCACGAGACCGCCGACTCCGGGGGCCACTTGGAAGACCGCCCGGACTCGAGGATCCGAGAAGTCTGCCCCGGCGCCGTTGAGCACGTGCCGCAACGACTCGTCCAGCGGGTACTTCTTCTTGAGCGCCTCCAGTGCGCCGGGGAACTCAGGAATCTCCGGCAGGGGAACCGCACCCGTCATCACCGCCCACAGAACCTGCGGATCGACACGAACACCGGCGAGTGCCACCGCCGTATAGCCGCCCAGGGAGAAACCCGCCACACCGATCGGTCCGATGGGCTGCTCGCCAGCAAGCACGTCGAGGACGAAGGAAACGTCGCGAGGCCGTTCCCATACGTGCAGAAAGCCTTCCGGCTCGTAGCCGTCGATGAAGTTGTTGCCGTGGTGGTCCAGGGCCACGACGCGGAAACCTGCCTCGTGCAGTGGGCCCACCAGCCACTCCATATTGCTGCCGGAGCCTCCGGTGCCGTGCGAGACGACGACCAGTGGAGCGGGGAGAGCAGGCAGGCGGTCCGGTTCCCACAGGTAGATACGGACGGGTCGCGGACGAGCCGGATCCCGCAGGTCACTGCGGGACTCGTCGTACAGGACGCGTATCAGTGGCTGCGGCCCGGAGATCGTCATGGCGACATCGTAGGTTCGGCCCGAACGAGGGCCAGGGCCGAACCTAGGCTGCCGCATCCAGAACGTCGGCCCGTCGTTCAAGATCGGCGGCGATGTCGTCCCAGTCGGGTCCGTGAAGATAAAGGCTGCCCGCTGCCTCCCTCATCAGCGCCGGTTCGTCCGGCCGTTGAAGGAGGACGAGTCGATACGCGAGGTTACGGATCCGCACGGGCAGGTACCCGTCGACCAAGTTCGGGCACAGTTCCCGCAGCATGGCCAGGATCGCGTCGGCGTCGGCGAACGTCAGCTCCTCGATGAAGAAGTCCTCATCGTGCTGACGGTCGCACGGCGGCGTCGGCCGGTACTCGTCCCCGAAAAGGCATCGGGCGTGATCCGTCAGGGTGGCGTGCATGGACCCGAGCGTACGAGGCGATGATCCGCCGAACACCCCTAGGCGACGTACGGACCCGCAGTGTCGTCGACGGTCTGCGGTACGCAGGCGGCGCAGTGCGTCTCGTCGCCGAGGGGCCGGAACAGTGTCGTCTGGGTATGGCGACCGGCGCACTCACGGGCACCTTCGAGGCGGGCGGAGATCCGCGGCCCGGAGGAGACCAGGGAGGGCAGCTCGCGGCGGGGTACGTCGCGCAGGAGGTAGCGGACGAGGCCGCCGGGCCGGTGTACGGGGGTCGCGGCGCCGGGAAGGCCGCGCAGGATGTGTTCGTGGACGTCGGTGGAGGTGTGGCCGGCGTCGAGCCAGCGGGCGGCGAGGTGGGCGAGTTCGTCGCGCATGCCGGGCGGGATGTGGCGGAGGGTGGGGGAGAGGAGGGGGAGTGCGCCGACGAGGGCGCGGGCGTCGTCAAGACGAGGCGACGCCTCCTCCGTGGCTTCCGGGGGAAGGTTGGAGGTGTCCTCCTGGCGGTCTTTCTTTGGATGACCGCCGGTCGGCGGGGCCGTCGGCTGACCGACGGCCGGTTTCCGGGGAGTCGGTGCGGCCTGGGAAGACGCGGGTACGGGTTCCCGGGCGAGGAGTTTGGCGGCCTGGTCGGCGGTCAACGGGGTGCTGGAGACGAGCTGTTGGGTGGACCAATGTCCGCCGGGTCCCTGGACCCGCCGTTCGTGGACGAAGCCTTCCTCCTTGAGCTGACGCTTGGCGCGGATGAAGGCGGATCCCCCGATCCGGGCGCGTTCGGCGGTGCGGGAGAGGGATTCGCGGGCGCCGTGGGGGAGGGAGAGCTGCCAGGTCAGGAGGCGGACGGCGTCGGAGGAGAGCCGGGGATGCCGGATGATGTCGTGCGAGAACTGGGTGAAGCCGCGCGAGGGCGCGTTAAAGTGCCGGTAGATCACGGTGTGGAGTCGCTTTCCACTAGTGGTTCAGGCCCTCGCCGATGGGTGCGAACCATCGACGGGGGCCGTTTTGCGTGAACGTACAGCGCAAACCGTGTCCAGACCGACACACCGCACGAAGAACCCCCGTACGAGTGAAGCGCCCTCCGGCTCCGGCCGTCAGCGGGAACCCAGTTCGCGCCGCGCCGAGTTGATGACGTTGTTGGCGTCGGCCCCGTACACCGCCGACTCGCGAAGGGTCTTCCAGACCTTCCGGTACAAGGCGATGTTGTCGGCGTCGTCCAGCCACAGCTCGGCGTGCCAGTCCTCCGCGACCACCAGCCGGTCGTCCAGGACCCAGAAGCCGTTGGCGGGGACGATCTTCATCGGTGCCGTGAACGGCACGACGCCCAGCTCGACCGTGTCCATGCCGATCATGCCGGTGAGGCGGTCGAGCTGGGCGGCCAGCACGGAGGGCGGGCAGATCAGCGAGCGCAACGCGGCCTCCCACATCAGTACGCGCAGCTTGCGGCCGGGCTGGTACAGCCACTCCTGGCGCTGGGCGCGAGCGCGTACGGCGTCCTCGACGCCCTTGGTGACGTTCAGCAGGTCCGCGTACCGCTGGACGACGTGGCGCGCGTACTCGGGGGTCTGCATCAGCCCGGGGACCACGGCCTCTTCCCACACCCAGATGTTCGAGGTGCGGTTGATCTCGGCGGTGAGCCCCTCGTTCATGGGCTTGAAGCCGTTCGCCAGAGCCCTGCGCCATGACCGGATGTGCGACTCGAATCCGGCCAGCCTGGCGGCCAGTTCCGGGTACGCGTCCGGCTGCTCGGTCGCGTCGGCCCACGCCCGCAGGTCCTCGGGTGAGGCCGTCTGTTTCCCGTTCTCCAGCTTGCTGACCTTGGAGCCCTGCCAGCCGAGCCGCCGGGCGAGTTGCTGGCCCGTCAGCCGACCACCAGGGCACGAGAAACGCAGTTCACGCAGCCGCGCGCCCAACGCCTCCCGTGCCTGCTGGTAGTCGGTAGCCACTAGTCGGTCGCAGCCACCTGCGCGGCGAACCGGTCGTACGGCACGGCGTGGTGCATGGCCGCGTCACGGGCGACGCAGTACCGGACGACCGCCGCCGGTTCGGTGATCAGCTCGATGCCGAGCATGTTGTCCTCGTCGTCGAAGTGGAGCAGGGCGACGATCCGCGAGTCGAAGATCCAGAAGTCCTCGGCGGGCAGGCCGGCCGCGTCCTCGCGCCACAGGTAGCGGATGTCCTCGCCGGAGGCCGCGTTGTGCCGGGAGTAGTCGAGCAGGAACAGCTGCTCGGTGGTCGGCGGGCGGTCGGCGATCCGGACCCGGCCGACCGTCTTGCCCGCGTCCACCTGGGCGCGGATGTTCACGAACCAGGGCTCGGTGGGGTCGCAGGGCGAGGAGCCGGTGGCCAGGAACGCCTGATAGTCGGGGTCCTGTCGGTCCGACGCGTAGCCGCGCCGCGTCTCCAGCCGCCAGGCGGTGTGCTCGAAGGTCTCGAAGAGACGGCGGAAGGTGTCCCGGTCGACCAGCTCCGGCACGCGCTTCATCTCCTTCGGCGCCCAGTTCACGAGCAGTTCGCGCGGCACGGCCACCGCCGCCTCGTCCGGCCCGAAGTGCTGGAGCTGCGCGAGATCTGCCGGGTCGGTGATGGGCGTGCCTTGAACGATGATCTCGCCGGTGCCCTCGTCCGTGTGCAGGGCGGGGCAGCCGTCGATCTTGCTGTCGGTACCGGTGAAGCGCAACTGGCGTGCCATGGGCGCTCTCCCTTCCAGGGGTGTCGATCCAACAGCCTGGTCGGCGGTCCGGCTCGGCACTACGGTTTCAGCCGGAGTCCAGGAGAAAACACGAGCAACCCGGTCCACCTGTCGAGCAAATACGAGAAAACAGCGTACCGCCGAGCAAACCCTCATCCCTAGCGTCGAGTTCATGACGACGAAGGAACTGCACGAGGTGGACCCGTTCGTATCGATGGAGTCCCTGCGGGAAGCGCTGGCCGGGGTCGGGGTCGTCCTGCCGTCGCTGGGAGTCGACCTCGGGTCTCCGGCCTTGAAGCTCGTGGAGCTGGGCCGGGTGCGCGCCGACGTGGCTGCCCGGCTGGCCGAAGCGCTCCGGCGGGGGGCTGCGGGGTGACCCGGCTTCGCGGGCTTCTGGGGGTGGTGGCGAGGCCGGCCAACCGAGTGGCGACGTCCGCTCTAGGCGGGCTGCGGGGCGGGCGCCCCCTGAGCGGTCGCGGCCTTGCGGGTCTCGCGCAGGATCAGCAGGCCGTTGACCACCATCGCCGTCGCGGTCAGGCAGTGGACGCCGAACGCGATGGCCACGGAGCCGTGGTGGGCCAGCACGTTGGCCATGTCGCCGTACGCGGCGAAGGCCTCCACCAGCAGCGCCCAGCCCAGTGCCCGGCGGTGGCCCGTCACCAGCAGGACGCCCAGGACCAGGGCCAGGACGACGTCGCGGATTCCCTTGACGACCAGGAAGCCGTCGCCGTCGCCGGACGGCCAGGTCGGCAGGCCGTAGCCCGGCGCGACCGTCTCCGGGCTCAGGATGTACTCCGTCCCGAACCAGAGGATGAAGAGGATGAAGGCGGCGGCCAGGACGGTGTTGATCTTCTTCAGCGACACGGTTCTTCTCCTTGCGAGTCTTCGTCGGCTTGGTGGGCTTCGTGGAGCTTGCGGAGACGGATGGGGCCCGAGGCCTCAGACGAGGGCGGTGACCAGCAGGGTGAAGGCGGCGATGATGACGGCGACGCGGGCGTAGTGGTAGCGCTCCCAGCGGCGCAGCTGCTCCTTCCAGTCGGCGGGCCGGTTCTCGGGGGTCCAGGTCTTGTTCCGGTTGTTGATCGGGACGAGCAGCAGCACCGACATGAGCACGCTGACGACGAGCAGTCCGGCGGCGGTGACGACGAGGCCGACGCCCTGGTCGTGCCATCCGGCGACGGCCCAGACGGCGGCGAGGACGAGCGAGCCGATGTACCAGAACGGCATCAGGGCGCCGAGCATCCGGCCGCCGTGGGCGTGGCCGAGCTGGCGGCTGTCCTCGGGGAGCGCGTCGAGGATCCGGTTGATGACGAAGAGGACGGAGAACTCCACCCCCACCATCAGGCCGACGGTGACGGTGGTGAAGACCTGCAGTGCGCTGAGCATGACGCCCCTCCCGGGATCTAGCGTTGCTAGCTGATGAGGCAACGCTAGTACTGCTGCCGCTCGATTGTCTAGCGGTGCTAGGATCGAATCATGTCGGTACAGGAACGCAAGCAGCGCGAACGGGCGGACCGCGAACGCCTCATCGTGGCCACCGCCCGTGAACTCGCCGAGCAGCAGGGCTGGGACGCGGTCACCACCCGCCGGCTCGCCGAGCGCATCGAATACAGCCAGCCCGTCCTCTACAGCCACTTCCGCGGCAAGCGCGAGATCATCGGCGCCGTCGCCCTCCAGGGCGCCGCCGAACTGGCCGCGGCGGTACGGGTCGCGACCTCGGCCGCGGACGGCCCGCGCGCCCGGGTCGCCGCCCTGGCCCGCGCCTACCTCGACTTCGCCGCCCGCAACCCGGCGGTCTACGACGCCATCTTCCAGCTCGACGGCGGCCTGGCCTTCGCGCACGAGGACACCCCCGAACCGCTGAAGGACGCCTTCGCCGCCCTGATGGAGACCCTCGAAGAGGTCGCCGGGGACGGCGTCCACCCGGGCCTGTTCACCGAGACGTTCTGGGCGGCCCTGCACGGCCTGGCCACCCTGACCCGCGCGGGCCGGCTGCCGCCGGAGCACACCGAGTGGCGGGTGGAACTGCTGGTGGACCGGCTCGCCGCGGTGTGACACGGGGCGGGCGCGCGGTCGGGGCTCTCGGACCCCGACCGCGCGCCTTGTTCTGCTCGGCCCGCATTCGTGTCGTCTTGCCGTCTGCGCCGTCTGCGCCGTCTGCGCCGTCTGCGCCGTCTGCGCCGTCTGCGCCGTCTGCGCCGCCTCGCCGTCTGCGCCGTCTTGCCGTCGTGGGCATCGCCAGGTGGCGCCCCTGCCGTCCTGTGACCCGCATCACACGTGGTTCTTGTCAGGGATCGAGTCGCTGTTCCGCTCAAGTCACCGACAGGGAGCAAGCGAACCGACGGGAGCATCACATGAAGCACCGCATCGTCGTCCTCGGCGCCGGCTATGCCGGGGCCTACACGGCCGGGACCCTGGCCCGTCGGCTGTCCCCGGCGGACACCGAGATCACCGTGGTCAACGCCGAGCCGGACTTCGTCCAGCGGCTGCGGCTGCACCAGCTCGCGGCCGGCCAGGAGATCGAGGCCCCGAAGCTCACCGACGTCTTCGCCGGCACGGGGATACGGCTGCGCCTGGCCCGTGTCACCGCCGTCGACCCCGAGCGCCAGGTCGTCGCAGTGGCCGACGCCGACGGCGGCGGCGAGATCGGCTACGACACGCTCCTCTACGCGCTCGGCAGCCACGGCGCCGACCACGGCCTCCCCGGCGTGGCCGAGCACGCCTTCGACATCGCCAGTCGGCCCTCGGCGCTGCGCCTGCGCGAGCGCCTGGACAGCCTGAGCGGGCGGGACGAAGGCGGAAGCGTGCTGGTCGTCGGCGACGGGCTGACGGGTATCGAGACCGCCACCGAGATCGCCGAATCCCGGCCCGGCCTGTCGGTTGCGCTGGTCGCCCGTGGCGAACTGGGCGCCCGGCTCTCCGCCGGGGCCCGCGGCCACCTGCGCCGGGCCTGCGACCGGCTGGGTGTCACCGTCCTGGAGCACACCGAGGTCGAAGCCGTCGAAGCGGCGCGGGTGCTGTGCGCGGACGGCACCGCTCTGGCGTCCGACGCGACCGTGTGGACGGCCGGGTTCGCGGTCGACCCCATCGCCGCCGCCGGCGGTCTCGAGGTCACCGAGGACGGCCGGATCGTCGTCGACCGCACCATGCGGTCCGTCTCGTACCCGAACGTCTACGCCGTCGGCGACAGCGCCCATGCCGTCCGCGACAACGGCCGGCCGCTGCCGATGTCCTGCGCTTCGGCCGGCTACACCGGCATGCAGGCCACGGCCGCGATCGTCGGACGCCTGACCGGCCGGAAGGTCCCGAACACCAAGCTGGAGTACCCGGGCAACCACATCAGCCTCGGGCGGCGCGACGGAATCCTGCAGATGGTCGACGACGAAGGGCTGGCCAAGCCGAAGTACGTGGGAGGCCGGAAGGCCGCGCGGATCAAGGCAGGCATCCTCAGGATGTCGCTGTGGGCCAACTCGCACCCGACGTTCGGCCTGCCCAGGCGCAAGCACCGCCTGGCCGCCGCGGCCCCCGTGCCCGCCGCGCCGGACGTGTCCGCCGAGAAGGCGGTCGCATAGCCGCCTAGGGTGATCCGCGTGGACAGCACCGCAACCGATCGCTTCGACACCGGCCGGTTCGAGGCCAGCCGGAACCGGCTGGCCTCGCTGGCGTACCGGCTGCTGGGCTCCGCCACCGACGCCGAAGACGCCGTACAGGACACGTTCCTGCACTGGCAGGCCGCCGACCGGCAGCGGATCAAGGTGCCGGAAGCATGGCTGACCAAGGTCCTCACCAACCTGTGCCTCGACCGGCTCCGCTCGGCACAGGCCCGCCGCGAACGTACCGTCGGCGCCTGGCTGCCCGAACCGCTCCTCGACGGCGACCCGATGCTCGGCCCGGCCGACACGTTCGAGCAGCGCGAATCGGTCTCCCTGGCCGTGCTGACCGTCATGGAGCGCCTCTCACCCCTCGAACGGGCCGTCTACATCCTGCGCGAGGCGTTCTCCTACAACCACCCCGAGATCGCCGAGATCCTCGACATCACCGAGTCCGCAAGCCAGCAGCGCCTCCACCGCGCCCGCCGCCGCATCGCCGCCGCCCGCCGCGGCGGCAGTGGCGAAGTCGACCCGGCGACCGCCCGCAGGATCGTCGAGGAATTCCTCGCAGCCGCCTCCTCGGGCCGCACCGAACGGTTGGTGGCGCTGCTCACCGATGACGCGACCGCGATCTCGGACTCCAACGGCGCGGGCCCGGCCGAGAGGCTGCTGCGGTACGACACTCCGCAACGCGTCGCCGCCATGGCACGGGCCGGCTTCCGGCCCACACCCGCGAAACGGCGACTTGTCGGCGGCACGCCCGGCGTCCACTACGCCCTCGTCAACGGCGCCCCGGCCATCCTCTTCGTGCTCGGCGACCAGGTCATCGGCGCCGTGACGTTCGACATCGCAGGCGGCAGGATCGCAACCGTGCGGGGCATCGCCGCCCCCACCCGCCTCGTACGCCTCACCGGAGCCTGGCGGCAGCACGGACCGGACACGCCACTGATCAGCCAGTGGTGATCCGACGCGCCACCGCGGCCGGTCCGGCGCCCGCCAGTGCCGGGACGAGCCCCTCGCCCGTGCGGAGGTCCACGCCGATGAACCGGCCCCGCCCGGCTCGCTCGAACGGGCGCCGTCGTCGTGCGTGGGGCGGGGGCGGCTGGTCTGCTGGTCGGGATCCCTTCCCGGACGTACAGGAGCAGAGCCATGCGCAAGGGCGTCGTCGTCACCGTCGAGATTCCCGGCGGGACCCAGGAGCAGTACGAGGAGACCACGCGGCTGATCCAGGCCGCCGAGTGGTTCCCGCCGGCCGGGTTCATCGCGCACGCGTCCGGGCCGGACGGGACCGGTGGGTGGCGGATCACGGACTTCTTCGAGTCGGAGGAGGACTTCCTCGCGTTCGTGGAGAAGGCCCGGCCGATCTTCGAGCAGACCGGGACCCCGCAGATCATCCCGCGCGTGCAGCAGGCCGTGAACGTCGTCACGCGCTGAACGCGCTGAACGCGTCGAGCGTGCCGAGCGCGTCGAGCGCGTCGAGCGCGTCGAGCGCGTCGAGCGTGCCGAGCGAGCCGAACGCGTCGAGCGTGCCGAAAACCCATTGCCGGGCGGGGGTGCGGGGCGCCACGCTCTCGGGCATGACCAGCATGACCAGTCCCCCCGCCGCCCGCCCCGTCGCGGACCTGTTCTCCGCCGACGGGCGTCTCCAGGCGATCCCGCGCAGGCCCGCCCGCCGCGAGGCGCTCCTCGCGCACCTCGCCGAGACGCTGTTCGAGGCCGGCCGGACCTACCGCGAGGCCGAGGTCAACGAGGCCCTGAAGACCGTCCACGAGGACTTCTCGGCGTTGCGCCGGTATCTGGTGATCGGCGGGTTCCTCGCCCGTACGAAGGACGGCGCGGACTACCGCCGACAGCAGCAGCCCGGCTCCCCCGGAGGCGCGATCCCCGCCGTCGCGTGACGGCCGCCCTGGTGGCCGGCCTGCTGGCCGGCTACGGCATCGCGATCCCGGTCGGCGGGGTCGGCGCCTACCTCGTGGCCGTCACGGCCCGCAACGGCTGGCGTACGGGCGCCGGCGCGGCCCTCGGCGTCGCCACGGCCGACGGGGTCTACGCCCTGCTCGCCGTGGCCGGCGGCTCCGCGCTCGTCCCCGTACTCGCCCCGGTGATGACCCCGCTGCGGTGGGCGTCCGCCGTCGTGCTCGCGGTGCTCGCGGTACGGGCCGGGTGGATGGCGCTCGCCGCGTACCGTACGGGCGGGCTCGCCTCCCGCGACGACGGGGGCACGCTCACGCCGGGGCGCGCGTACCTCACCTTCCTGGGGATCACGACCCTCAACCCCATGACGGTGATCTACTTCGCCGCCCTCATCCTCGCCACGGGCCCCTCCGCGCCCGCCACCCCCGTCGACCGCACCGCCTTCGTCCTCGCCGCGCTCGTCGCCTCCGCCAGCTGGCAGCTGTTCCTCGCCCTCGGCGGCACGCTCCTCGGCCGGACCCTGACGGGCCCCCGGGGCCGCCTCGGCACGGCGCTCGCGTCGAGCACGCTGATCGTCGTCCTCGCGGTCCGGCTGGTCGTACAGGGGTGACGCGGGGCCGCCCCGAGGGGACGGCCATCAAGGGGTCCGCGTCGGCTGCTGGGGATTCAGGTGGTAACCGGTCTTCCATCAACGTCGGCCCCGGCCCCGGCCGTTCCTGTGCGTCTCCCGCCCGTCCCGTCACATCTCGGAGGCCGGAACCGGCTTGCCTTCCCCGGGGGTGACCGGCCAAGCTCCTGCGCTGACTGGCTGAATTTCGGGGGGAATCGTGGCAGGACGGGGACTCGGGGCAGGGCTGCGGCAGCGGCATCTGGCCATGATCGCGTTGGGTGGGGCCATCGGGGCCGGGCTGTTCGTCGGGTCCGGGGTCGGGATCGCGGCCGCCGGGCCCGGGATCCTCGTCTCGTACGCCCTCGCCGGGGTCCTGACCGTGCTCGTCATGCGGATGCTCGGGGAGATGTCCGCCGCCCACCCCGACACCGGTTCCTTCGCCGAGCACGCACGGCGGGCGTTCGGGCCGTGGGCCGGGCTGCTCGCCGGCTGGATGTACTGGGCGCTGCTCGTCGTGAGCGTCGCCGCCGAGGCCGTCGCGGCGGCGCACATCGTCGGCGGCTGGCTGCCCGCCGTGCCCGGCTGGGCCTGGGTGGCCGTCTTCATGACCGTGTTCACGGCGAGCAACCTCGCCGGCGTACGGAACTTCGGCGAGCTGGAGTTCTGGTTCGCCGGCCTGAAGATCGCCGCGATCGGCGGGTTCCTGCTGCTCGGGGCGGCCGTTCTGCTCGGGACGATGCCCGGCTCGCCCTCGCCCGGCGCCGGGCACCTCCTCCGCGACGGCGGCTTCCTGCCGCACGGCTGGTACGGCGTCGCCGTCGGCCTCGTCGCCGCCGTCTTCGCCTTCGGCGGTCTGGAGACCGTGACCATCGCGGCCGCCGAGTGCGAGGACCCGGTCCGCGCCGTGCGGGCGGGCGTCCGGGCCGTGATGTGGCGGGTCGCCGTCTGCTACCTCGGCTCGATGGCCGTCATCGTGACCCTCGTACCGTGGGACGCCCCGGGCGTCGCCGACGGGCCGTACGCCGCCGTGATGGACCGGATCGGCGTGCCCGGCGCCGGCGACCTCATGAAGGCCGTCGTCCTCGTGGCGCTCCTGTCCGCCATGAACGCCAACATCTACGGTTCCTCCCGCATGCTGTACGCCCTCGTCGGGCGCGGCGACGCGCCCCGCGTCCTCGGCCGGCTCGGGCGGCGGTCGGGCGTCCCGTACGCCGCCGTCCTCGCCTCCGCCGCGTTCGGGTTCGTCTCCGTCGTGCTCAGTCTTCTCTGGCCGCGTACGGTCTTCCCGTTCCTGCTCGACTCGATCGGCGCCGCGATCCTGCTCGTCTGGGCGCTGATCGCCGCCTCCCACCTGCGGCTGCACGGCCCTTCCGTACGGGCCGCCGTCGCCCTCGTGGGGATCGGCGGGGTGCTGGTGTTCATGCTGGGCGACGCCGCGTCCCGCACCCAGCTCCTGACGACGGGGTCGTGGGCCCTCGCCCTCCTCGTCCTCGCCCGGGTCCGGAGCCTCAGGAGCGTGCGTACCGGGCCAGGAACAGGTCCACTCCCGAGCTGATCACCCGCGTCAGCTCCGCGTCGTCGATCTCGGCGTCAGGGGAGAAGGTACGGACGAGCTGCGGCACGCCCACCGTCGCCGCCACCAGCTGCTGCACGGCGAGCGCCGGGTCGGGCGCGTCGAGGACGCCGCGCGCGTTCAGCTCGGTGAAGGCCTCGATCAGCGGGCCGTTGTTCATGTCGTAGCTGACCCGGTACCAGAGCTGGCCGAGCTGCGGGAAGCGGTCGATCTCGCCGATGACCAGGCGCCGCAGCGACATGATGTCCGGGCGCAGCAGGATCCGCGCCCAGTCGGTGGTGAGCCGGACGAGCGCGGCCCGCAGGTCGGGGGCGTCGGCGATCGTCGAGTTGGAGGGCTCCAGATCGGCGTACGTCTTCGGCAGGACGCCGCCGATGACGGCGAGGAACAGGCGCTCCTTGCTGCCGAAGTGCTTGTAGATCGTCGCCTTCGAGACGCCGGAACCACGGGTGATCGCGTCCATCGACGCCGCCGAGTACCCCTCCGCGAGGAACTCCGCGAGCGCCGCGTCGATGATCGCCTGGCGCTTGCGCGAGGCGGCGTCCGCCGGGTCCGGGATGATCGGGATGCCGTACTCGTCGATCGCGTCGGCGGCCTGCTGTGCGTCGGCTCCCATGGGTGGTCCTTAGCTGTGGTGGCGGGTCCGTCAGTATATGAACTGAACGGTTTGGTCTGCAAAGGCCGCGAGTGCCGGTCCGACCGCCACACCGATCAGGAACGCCAGGTTGAACAGGCCGATCGCGAGCCCGTGGCGGGCCGCCGGCAGGCTCCCGGTCGCGGCGCCCGTGAGCAGCCCCTGGCCGCCGGCCGTGACGAGCGCGCTGGTCCCCGAGCCGAGCAGGACGGCTGCCGGCCAGGGGGCCGTCACGGCGAGTGCGAGCGCCGCCGTCGAACCGAGCGCGAGGACGGCCTTGAGTCGGGCGGGGCCCAGCCTCGGCGCCGCCCGGACCAGCTGCCAGGACAGCAGCGCCCCCGCGAGCGCGGCGACGGACGCGACCGCCCCCGTCTCCACCGCGCCCCAGCCGGTGAGCGCGGCGACGCGGCGCGGAGCCGCGTACAGGAGGGCGAAGTTGACGGTCGAGAGTGCCAGCATCAGCGCGGATGCCGCGAGGAAGCGGCGGTTGCGGAGGATGTCCAGGGGGAGGCCGCCGGGGGTACGAGGGGTCGACCGGTCCTGTGACGGGTGCCCTCCCGCGAGGCGGAGCGCCGGGCGCAGCGAGAGCAGGCTCAGGAGCGGGAGGACCAGGGCCCCGCGCCAGCCGAACGCCCCCGCCACCGCCGCCCCCGCGAACAGGCCCACGGTGCCGCCGGCCGCGCTGCCGATCGCGACCAGGCCGGGGGTCCGGCCCGAGCGGTCCCGGCCCGCCAGCTGGAAGGCGGCGACGTTCAGGCCGGCCGCGCCTGCCGCTTCCAGGGCCCGGCCGGCTGTCGCCAGGGGGAGGTTCGGGGCCAGGAGGATGAGGAGCGCGCCGGCGGTCACGAGGGCGGCCGCGGCTTTGATGACCCCGGCGGGGCCGTGGCGCCGTCCGGCGGTGGCGGAGAGGAGGGGGGTGCCCAGCGCCATGCCCAGGCCGAAGGCCGTCATGAGCCAGGCGGCCTCCGTCGGGGCGACGGCCAGGGCGTGGGCCGCGTCCGGGAGGGCGAGGCTTGGGCCTGAGACGCCCATTGCGGCGGGGGCGGCGAGAGCCGCGAGCAGGAGGCCGCGCCGGGGCGGTGGGGCCTGGGACGTGTTGGCGTCTGCGGCCCGGTGGTCCGTTTGTGCCCACCCTCCCCCAAGCTCTCGGCTTCGCTCGAGCAGGGGGGACCCCCCTCGCCCCGCGGAACGCCTGCCCACAAACGGGCTGCTCATACCGGCATCCGGCCCATTCGGCCCTCCCTGAAGTCCCTTTCCGCTTCGCGGAGTTCCGCTGCCGTGTTCATCACGAACGGGCCGCTGCGGGCCACCGGTTCGCCGATCGGTTCGCCCGTCAGGACCAGGACCTCGGCCGCCGTCTCCGGGGCCTCCACCGTGAAGCCGTCCCCCTCCTGGGTCAGGACCGCGAGGTGGCCGTCCGGGAGGGGGGTGCCCGAGACCGTGGCCTCGCCCTGCATCACGTACACCATCGCGTTGTGCCCGGCGGGGACGGTGAACTCGGCGCGGGTTCCCGGCGCGAGTCGTCCGTGGGCGACGAGTACCGGCGTACGGGTCTCGAAGGGGCCGGTCACGCCGTGGCTGGTCCCGGCGAGGACGGTCAGTTCGGCGCCCTCCGGGGTGACGGCCACCGGCAGGTCGGCGGCCTCGGCGTTCTGGCTCTGCGGCGGGACGCCCTTGAGGTGGGCGGGGAGGTTCAGCCAGATCTGGAGCATGTGCTGCCGGCCGCCCGAGGCGAGGAACTCCGGCGTGGGCAGGGCCTCGTGGACGATGCCCGAACCGGCGGTGAGCCACTGGACGCCGCCCGCGCGGACGACGGCGCGGTGGCCGCGTGAGTCGGCGTTCGCGATGTCGCCGTCGAGGACGTACTGGATCGTCTCGAAGCCCCGGTGCGGGTGCGGGGGCGCGCCCTTCGCCTCGCCGGGCGCGAGCTCGATCGGCCCGACCTGATCGATCATCAGGAAGGGGTCGACGAAGGGGAGTTCCTCGGTGGGGAACGGGCGGCGTACCGGGAATCCGGCGCCCTCGTGGGTGTGGAAGGGGCGGGCCGTGCGGGCGACGGTCCGGCGGCCCGTGAGCTGAGGAGTGGTCATGTCTCGAATGAACTACACCATTCAGTTCACTGTCAAGACTGAACCGTTCCGTTGACAGAATGAACCGATCGGTTTAGCTTCGGTGGCGTCGAGTCCGGCACCCGCCGGCTCACCCGACGAACTGGGGGGTTCCCATGACCGCGTCCACGATCCTCGCCATCTCCGGCTCGCTCCGCGCCACCTCGCACAACACGCAACTGCTGCGCGCCGCCCAGAAGTTCAACCCCGGCGGCCAGGAGATCGAGATCTACGAGGACCTGCGCGAGATCCCGCCGTACGACCTGGACCTCGACACCCCCGAACTGCGGCCGGCCGTCGTCGACGAGCTGCGCCGCCGGGTCGCGGAGGCGGACGGACTGCTCATCGCCACCCCGGAGTTCAACTACTCCGTCCCCGGCGTCCTCAAGAACGCGCTCGACTGGCTCTCCACCGACTGGACGAAGACCGAGGGCCTCCCGCTGCACCGCAAGCCCGTCGCGATCCTCGGCGCCGCGCCCACCAACTTCGGCACCGTCCGGGCGCAGCTCGCCCTCCGTCAGGTCTTCGTCTGGACCGACAGTGACGTCGTCGTGAAGCCCGAGGTCCACGTCTTCCGCTCGCACGAGCGCTTCGACGCCGACGGGAACCTCACGGACGAGGTCACCATCGAGCTCCTCCAGGGCCTCCTGGCCGCCCTCCAGGCCAAGATCGACGCGTCGAAGGCCGTCGCGTGAGTCCCCGTCCGGCGGCCGTCACCGCCACCCACCTCGGTACCGCGACCGTCCTCCTCCGCATCGGCGACCTGACCCTCCTCACCGACCCCGCCCTCGACCCGGCCCCCGCCGACTACCCCGGCGCCCGCCCGCTCCACCGCAATGCCGGGCCCGCGCTGACCGCCGCCGAACTCCCGCCCGTCGACCTGGTGCTGCTCTCGCACGACCAGCACTTCGACAACCTCGACCTGGCCGGTCGCGAGGTCCTGGGCCGGGCGGCTCGGGTCCTCACCACGCCGGAAGCCGCCGAACGGCTCGGCGGGCGGGCGGAGGGGCTCGTGCCCTGGGAGAGCCGGAAGGTCACCGCCGGGGCCACGACCGTCACGGTCACGGCCACCCCCGCCCGGCACGGCCCGGAGGGCACCGAACACGTCACGGGACCCGTCACGGGCTTCGTCGTCGAGTACGAGGGCGTCGGGTACGAGGGTGTTGAGCACGAGGGCGTCGGGTACGAGGGCGGCACGCTGTACGTCTCCGGCGACACCGTCCGCCACGTCGCCCTGACGGAGATCGGCGACCGCTTCCGCATCGACACGGCCTTCCTCCACCTCGGCGACGCGCACTTCCCGTCGACCGGCGACCGCGCGTTCTCGATGAGCGCGGCGGAGGGCGCGGCCCTCGCCCGTACCCTCGGCGCCCGTACGGTGATCCCGCTCCACTACGACTCCTGGGACCACCTCGCGGAGGACCCGGCCCGCATCACGGAGGCCTTCGCGGCCCCAGACCTGGCGGGACGGCTGCGGTGGCTGCGGCCGGGTGTCGCCGAGGAGCTCTGAGGCCCTCCGGGGCCCTCTGGCCGGTCAGCGGCCCCGCCGTACCCCCGCCGTCACCGCGACCGCTCCCGCGACCGCGAGGACCGCGCCCGCCGCCATGACGCCCCGCCCGGAGCGGTACGAGAGCACCGACCAGCACGACCGCGCCGACAGCAGGGACCCGACGCTCGCCCAGGATCCGACGGACAGCGCCGAGGCGGCGGAGCCGACCGAGCCGACGGAGAGGAACGACCCGACCGAACCGATCGAGAGGGTCGAACCGACGGAACCGATGGACAGGAACGAGTCCCTGGACCAGAGCGAGAGGCGCGAGGAGGAGCCCGAAGAGGTCATGACCCGATCGTAGGCGCTCACGCCGCGAAGGCCTCGGGGCTCACGCCGCAAGGTCTCGGGCTCACGCCGCGAAGGCCTCGGGACCGAACCGCCCCCACACCAGGAACAGGCACAGGACCAGGTAGACCACGTCCCCCGCGATCGTCGCCCGCTCCCCCCGCCGCAGCCGCACCGTCAGCGCCCCCACGAACAGCAGCACCAGGCCCGTCGCCGTCACCGGCACCAGGACCGGTGCGATGCCGAGTACGGCGGGCAGGGTGAGCCCCGCCGCCGCGAGCAGCTCCACGGCGCCGATCGCCTTCAGCGCACCCGGGCTGAACTCCAGCACCCACTGGGCCGACGCGCCCAGGGCCGCCATCCTCTCCCTCGGCAGGAACATCTTGGCGCTGCCGAGGAAGCAGACGAAGGCCATCAGTCCGGCGACGATCCACAGGGCGATGTTCATGGTGAAGCTCCTTGGTCGAGTCGAGGGGTGCCCGCGTCCCCGAGACGAGACGCCGCCTCCGCCCGTGACATCCCGCGCCTGCGACGTGGATCACACCGGGGGGCGTGCCGCAGGGGCCGTACGGGAAGACGAGCTGGTGCGAACTGGGCGGCGAGCGCTGGTAGTCCGGGAACCGGGGCTGTCAGGATGCGCGCATGACGCAGATCATCAAGGGGGGAAACCTTCCGCTCAGCGGCGAGCCGATGCGGGTCGCCGTCGTCCGCCGGTCCGGTGGGCCGGAGGCGCCGAAGGTCGACGCGGCGGCGCTGCTGGTCGACGCGGACGGCAGGGTCAGGGACCGGGGCGACCTGGTCTTCTACAACCAGCCCGAGCACGCCGGGAGCGGCATACGGCTCCTGGGGGAGGTCCAGGGCGAGGGCGGGGTCGTCGCGGACTGGCTGGAGATGGACCCGGGCCGGGTCGAGCCGTCCGTGGAGCGGGTCGTGGTCGCGGCGTCCTGCGACGGCGGGACGTTCGGAGAGGTCGAGGACCTGTACGTACGGGCGGTGAGCGCGACCACCGGCGAGCAGCTGGCGCTGTACGCGGTGGAGGACGCGACGACGGAGACCGCGATCCTGCTCGGCGAGTTCTACCGCAGGAACGGGGGGTGGAAGTTCCGGGCGGTCGGGCAGGGGTACGACTCGGGGCTGCCGGCCCTCGCGACGGACTTCGGTTTCTCGCCGTCGGAGGAGGAAGGGGAGGAGGACGAGCCGGGGGCGGCGGGCGACGGCCTTTCGCCGGCCGCCGGAACGGTGCAGGACGCCCCCGCGCCCTACATCCCCGCTCCCGTCCCCGCGCCCTACGCCCCCGCCCCCGTCGCCGTGGAGAAGGCGGACGCCCCCGTCCCGTACTCCGGCGCACCGCAACCCGCTGCCCCGGGACGGCTCAATGACCTCCCCCGCGAAATGGGCCCGGAGTTCGCGTACTTCGAGTACCAGGGGGAGGGCAAGGAGGACGTCGAGACCGGTCTCACCCTCCCGCGGGGCTTCCTGGCGGTCGACGTGATGAAGAAGGGCACCGGCTACCTGGACATCGTCACGCTGACCGTCCGCAAGCGCAGGTGGCGGCAGGTCATGCGGAGCCGCATGGACGATCTGCGCGGGGTGGGCATCCTGCACCACGACGGTCAGTCGCCGTTGCGGCTGAGGGTGGACACGCGCGGCCGGTGGATGATCCGGCTCCGCCCGGTGTCGACGCTGCGTTCGTTCGACGGGCCGGTGGAGGGGTACGGGCCGGACGTCCTGGCGTACACCGGCGACGAGACCGGCGTCAGGTTCCGGTTCGAGGGCGACGAGGACAAGAAGGGGTACTTCGGGGTCGCGGCCCACCGGAAGGGCGGCCACTGGGAGTACCGGTTCAGCCGGCGCGACCGGGGCCGGGGGAAGGGCGACCTCCCCCGGGGCCCGCGCCTCCTCGTCGTCGAGGCGGACGGGGCCTGGTCCATGGAGCCCCGCCCGGGGGGAAGCGGGGGCTTCTGGTCCCGGTCGGGACGCTAGGGCCTGTCGGGCGGTTCAGGGCCTGGGGGAGGGCGGAAAGGAGCCTGCGCGTGGCTCGTTGGACCAATCCGGTCCGCCGCGCGCATCGCTCCAGCGTCCGCCCGCACTCGCTGGACGCACCACGCAACGAACCACGTAATTGGTCTAGTCCAAGTTTGGTCCAGGCCATTGACGTGCCCATGGTGGCGGGGGTTATTTCGTATCCCAACAGTCGTGCGCGACAAGGACGTTGACGCACCTCCGTACCCCCCACCACAGACATGGGATCGCCATGAGACGACGCGTACGTTCGCTCCGCTCGGCCCTCACCGCCGCCGCCACCGCCGTGGCCGCCCTCGGCCTCGCCACCGTCGCCGCCGCCCCCGCGGCCCAGGCGGCGACCCCGCTCCCCGCCCGGGTCTTCGCCCCCTACTTCGAGTCCTGGACCGGGGAGAGCCCGGCCGCCCTCAGCGCCCAGTCGGGCGCCAAGCACCTGACGATGGCGTTCCTCCAGACCGCGACCAAGGGCTCCTGCACCGCGTACTGGAACGGCGACACCGGCCTGCCGATCGCCCAGTCCTCCTTCGGCGCCGACATCGCCACCATGCGGTCCCGCGGCGGCGACGTCATCCCCTCCTTCGGCGGCTACACGGCCGACACCACCGGCACCGAGATCGCCGACAGCTGCACCGACGTCAACCAGATCGCGGCCGTGTACGAGAAGGTCATCACGACCTACGACGTCACCCGGCTCGACATGGACATCGAGGTCGACTCCCTCGACAACACCGCCGGCATCGACCGCCGCAACAAGGCCATCAAGCTCGTCCAGGACTGGGCCGCCGCCAACGGCCGCCCGCTCCAGATCTCGTACACCCTGCCGACGACCACCCACGGCCTCGCCGCCAGCGGTCTCGCGGTGCTCAAGAACGCCGTGACCAACGGCGCGAAGGTCGACGTCGTCAACCTCATGACCTTCGACTACTACGACAACGCCGCCCACGACATGGCCGCGGACACCAAGACGGCCGCCCAGGGCCTCTACGACCAGCTCGCCAAGCTCTACCCGACGAAGACGGCCGCGCAGCTGTGGGGCATGGTCGGCATCATCGAGATGATCGGCGTCGACGACTTCGGCCCGGCCGAGACCTTCACCCTCGCCAACGCCCGCACGGTCTACGACTGGGCGGTCGCCAAGGGCATCAACACCCTGTCCTTCTGGGCGCTCCAGCGCGACAACGGCAGCTGTGCCGGTGGCGCGGCGGCCGACGGCTGCTCCGGCATCCAGCAGAACACCTGGGACTTCTCCCACGTCTTCGCCCCCTTCACCAGCGGGACGACCACCCCGACCGACGACTTCTCGGTGACCGCCACCCCGGCCGCCGCCACCGTCACCGCCGGCGCGTCCACCACGACGACGGTGAAGACGGCCGTCACCGCGGGTGCGGCGCAGACGGTGAACCTCACGGTCGGCGGCCTGCCCGCCGGCGTCACCGCCACCCTCAGCCCCGCCTCGGTGACGGCCGGGGGCTCCTCGACCCTCACCGTGAACACCACGGCGGCCACGGTCTCCGGCACGTACCAGATCGTCGTCAACGCGGCGAGCCCCTCGGCCGGACACGCGGCGGTCTTCTCCCTGACCGTCACCGGCGGCGCCACCCAGTGCACGGCCACCCCGTGGGTCTCCTCCGCCGTCTACACCGGCGGCCAGCAGGTCTCCCACAAGGGCCACACCTGGAAGGCCAAGTGGTGGACGACCGGCGAGGAGCCGGGCACGACGGGCGAGTGGGGGGTGTGGCAGGACCTGGGCGCCTGCTGAGCCCGCCTCCGACCGGACCGGGGCCCGCCGGACCCGGCGGGCCCTACCTCCGCCAGCCGAAGCGCTTCTGGAGTTCGTCGTCCTGCCGCTTCTGCTCCTCGGCGGCCGCCTTGATCGCCCCGGAGAGGGGGCCGGTCAGGTGGTCGGCGAGGGCGCGGGAGGCGAGGACGAGGTCGTCGAGGAGCGGACGGAGACCGGCGGCCAGGGTGGCGCCGAGGGTGCCGCTCGCGCCGAGCTCGGTCAGGTGGAGGCCGGCCTGGGCGAGGGGCAGCGAGCTGGTGTCGCGGATGTGGTCGGCGATCTCGCCGAGCCGCTTCCGCGCCCGCGTGTGCTCGTCCTCGTCGTGGCGCAGGTCGCCGTCCCACCAGGAGCCGCCGGCGGAGGCCAGGTGCATGCTGTCGGCGGCCCGCTTGCCCGTCCCGGAGCCGGAGCCCGAGCCCGCGGGCAGTCCCGCGATGGACCTGAGCGATCTGACGTAGCCGTCGACCCGCACGCCCTTGACGCGCTCGTCGCCGCGGGTGGTCGCGGAGTCCACCTCGGCCTGGATCCGGGGCCTGACCTTGTCCGCCTCCGCGGCCATCGCCTGCTTGCCGGCGTCGCTGATCGACGGCATCTCTGCCTCGCCGATGGGGGAGATCGTCCACCGGAGGCTGTGGACGAGGTTGAGGACGGCGTCCTTGGAGGACCGGACGATGTCGCCGCAGGAGTCCATGCCGTCGGCGATCACTCCGGCCGCCGTGGACACCTGGGCGAACCGGCCCGACAGGTCCGCCCAGTGCTCTTCGAGCGCCTTGGTCGCCTCGCCCTGGCCGCTGGACACGAGCCGTTCGACCGCCTTGGCCGCGTCCGCCCGGTCGTCGGCGAACTTCGAGCCGAAGGGGCGCATGCGGTCGGCGGCCGCGTGGGCGTCGTCCTCGTTCGCCTCCACCCAGGGCAGTGCGTACTGCTCCATCAGGCCTTTGTCCGCGTCCGACCTCTCCAGTGCCATGTCGTGAACTCCCCCCAGAATCACGTGCGTTGGAAGGGCACGGTCTCACGCGCTCCGAAAGGCGACAAGGGTCAGTCGATGTGGACGATCTGGAAGGCCTCCGCCATCCGGCCCGGGGGCAGGCCGCCGGCCGTCGCGTGTTCGCCGAGCCAGGTGCGCAGGAGGCCCGCCAGGTCGTCGAAGTGGGCCGTCTGGGAGGTGTGGATGCGCAGGGCCTCCACCTTGCGGTCGAAGACGGAGGTGACGTCGACGTACTGGTTCGGGGTCGGCCCGGTCATCAGCCACAGCTCGTGGACGATCCACGGCTCCAGGCCCTCCTCCTTGAGGAGTTCCGCGTGGGCGAAGGGGTTGCGGGCCTCGGGGTAGACGGCGCGCAGGCAGGCGTCCCCGACCGCCCGGTGGTCGGGGTGGAGGTCGGCGACCCGCGCCCAGTTGATCTCGGGGGAGGGGATGATCGCCCGCTGCGGCCGTACTTCGCGGATGACCCGGCACAGATCGCGGCGCAGCTCCACGGACGGCTCCACGAAGCTGTCGGGGTAGCCGAGGAAGCGCACGTCGGCGACGCCGCTGAGCTTGGCCGAGTGGACCTGTTCGGCGCGGCGCAGGTCCGCCATGGCCTGGCGGGGGAGCGCTTCGTCGTAACCGCCCGCGCCGCCGTCCGTGACGATGCAGTACGTGACGCGGGTGCCGCGCTCGATCCACTGCATGACGGTGCCGCTGACGCAGAACTCGATGTCGTCCGGGTGCGCGGCCACGACCAGCAGGGACTCGGGTGCCGTCCGGTTGAAGTCCTCCATGGGGCCAGCCTGTTGGGGCGGCGGGGGCGTCGCAAGGCCAAGTCGTGGCGTGAACAGGACATGGCACTTACGCGCCATTCAAAAACTTGGTAGATTCAAATCATTGGGTAATTCGGGTGACGTGCTTGGAGGGTGACCGGTATGTGCAGGATCCTCGGCTCCTTCGCCGCCGGGGCGGACCGCCCCGAGCCGGCCCAGCTCGCGGCGGTCTCCGCCCGCCAGCGCCACGGCGGCCCCGACGAGCACCAGGTGCTCAGCGGCCCCGGCTGGTCGCTCGGCTGCGACCGGCTCGCCGTGACCGACCCCTGCGGCGGACAGCAGCCCTACCGGCTGCCCCACCTGCCCGGCATCCTCGCCGTGCTCAACGGCGAGATCTACAACCACGCCGAGCTCCGCCGCACCCTCGCCGCCCGCGGCCACCGCTTCCCCGACCGCTGCGACGGCACCGTGCTCCCCGCGCTCTACGCCGAGTACGGGCCCGCCTTCGCCGAACACCTCGACGGCATGTTCGCCGTCGCCCTCCTCGACCTGCGGCCCGGGTCCACGCAACTCGTCCTCGCCGTCGACGACATGGGCATGAAGCCGCTCCACCTCCACCACGACCCGTACGACGGCTCCACCCGCTTCGCCTCCGAGATCCCCGCCCTCCTCGCCTTCGAAGGCGTACGGATCTCCCCGCGCGAGGACGCCCTCGACACCCTCCTCGCCACCCGCACCTCCTTCTCCACCCACACCGCGCTCGACGGCGTCGACGTCCTGCCGCCCGGCGCCACGGCCGTCGTACGGCCGGGCGCCGCCCCGGTCGTCCGCCGCCGCGGCCCGTACCGCGCGAGCCCCCTCGGCGACACCCAGGACGTCCTGCGCCGCGAAGTCCGCCGGCTCGCCCGGGCCGAAGTGCCCGTCTGCGCCGTCACCAGCGGCGGCCTCGACTCCGGGCTCGTCACCGCCCTCGCCGCCGAGCACGCCCGCGAGACCGACGCGCCGCCGCTGCACACGTTCCACCTCACCTACCGGGGCCGGTGGCCCGACTCCGAGGCCGCCTACGCCCGTGCCGTCGCCCGGCGCGCCCGGACCGTCCACCACGAGGTCGCCGTCGACCCCGACGAACTCGGCTCCCTCCTCACCCGGACCGTCCGCCACCTCGGCCAGCCCAACGCCGACCCCATCACCCTCTCCACGTACGCCCTCTTCCGCGCCGTCCGCGAGAACGGCTTCACCGTCGCCCTCGCCGGCGACGGGGCCGACGAACTCTTCGGGGGCTACGACCGGATGCGGGCGGCGCTGACGGCCGGACCCGAATGGGCGGGCGCGTACGCGGACGCGCTCTCGGCGGCGCCGCGGCTGCTCCGCGAGCACCTGTACACCGCCAACTACCGGGCGTACATCGCGGACACGGGCTCCGCCGCCGACCGCATCGAGCAGGAGCTGCGCTCGGCGGAGGCGGCCGGCGCGGACCGGCTGACGGCGATGACGGCCTTCGAGACGCGATGGCGGCTGCCGGCGTACCACCTGCGGCGCCTGGACCACCTGTCCATGGCGTGGGCGGTGGAGGCGCGCCTGCCGTTCTGCCAGCCGTCGGTGGTCACGCACGCGCGGTCCCTGCCGGCGGCGGCGCGGACGGGGAAGCGGGCGCTGTACGAGGCGGGGGCGGAGCTCCTGCCCCCGTCGGTCCTGAACCGCCCCAAGCAGCCCTTCACCCTTCCGGTCGCGGCGATGCTGGCGCCGGGGGGCCCGCTCCTCGACCTGGTCCGGGAGTTGCTCTCCCCGGCGCGGCTGGTCCTCGGCGGGAAGATCCGCGCCGACCGGGCGGCGAAGCTGCTGGCCCGGCACCTGGAGCGGCCGTCGCAGCACGACGCCCTGGCTCTCTGGGCCCTCGCTGTCCACGAGCTGTGGACGGAGGTCGTCCAGGGAATGCGAATCCCGGCCGGCTGTGCGGCCTGACCTCCCGGGCCCTCGACGTCCCGAACCCGCCCCGTGTGGTGCTGCGCCGGGTGGTGCCGCCCCGGGCGGCGCCACGCCGGGCGGTGCCGCGCCGTGTGGTGCCGCGCCGTGTGGTGCCGCGCCGGGCGGTGCTGCGCCGGACCTTCGTCCCGCCCCGTGTGGTGCCGCCGCGTGCTTCGGGCCTGCGCCGGGCCCCGGCCCGTGCGGGCCCGCGCCTGCTGGGGCGGTGCCCCGCTGCCGTGTGGGCAATCGTCCCGCTGGGGCGGGACGGGTGGGCACACGGGACGGCGCGGTTGGCGGCGCCTCCGCCCCCTGCGCCCTGACCCGCACCGACCGCGCGGCGCCCGACGTGGTGCGGGTCCAGGCGCAGGAGCCTCGGGCGCCGGCAGGGCGCGGGTCCGTTGTGCCCACCCGTTCCGCCCCAGCGGAACGATTGCCCACAACGGGGGCGGCGTCGTCCGGGCGGGTGGGCACCGCCCCGGCGGAACGATTGCCCACAACGGGGGCGGCGTCGTCCGGGCGGGTGGGCACCGCCCCGGCGGGGCGCAGGCCCACGGCGGGGGCCACCGTTGTGCGGGCCCTTGATGCTCCCGGGCCCACCCTTGTGGTGACCGTCGATCAGCTGCCCGCAGGGGCGCTCGCGCTCGGGAGCGAGTTGGCGCATCTGCGGCGGGCGCTCGCCGACACGACCTACCCCCGCCTCAACAAGATCGCCCTCTTCGACCCCCGCACCCTCCACTACCGCTTCGTCCAGGCCCTCCCCGACGGCTCCTTCGACTTTCGGGCCGGCTGTGGGCACTCCCTCCTCGCCTGTGTCGTCGCCGACGGGCGTCCCGGGCCCGTCACCGTCCGGGCCGTGACCACCGGTGACCGCGTCCTGTGCGAGCGCGAGCGCGAGCCGGACGGCGACTCGTACACGCTCAGCTTCCTGAAACCGCCCGGCGCCCCCGGCACCCTCCCCACCGGCCGCCCCGTCGACCTCCTCCTCGGCGTCCCCGTCTCCCTCGTCCGGTACGGGAATCCCTACGTCTTCGTCGACCGGCGGCACCTGCCCGAAGGCGACCTCCAAGGACAGCTGGCCGCCCTCCGGGCCCAGGCCGCCCGGCTCCTCGGGCATCCCCCCACCTCCGCCCTCCCCAAGATCGCCGCCATCTCCGTCCAGGACGGCGGGCTCTCCGTCCGTGCCCTCACCGTCGGCGGCTGGCACCCCCGGCTCGCGCTCACCGGTGCCGCCGCCCTCGCCGCGGCCGGGGCGATCAGCGGGACCGTCGTACCGCCGGTCCGAGGGCCCGTCCGTACCCCCGCCAGCACCGTCACCGTCTCCGCCGCGCACGACCGCGTCCGCGTCCACCACAAGCGCGCCGAGGTGCTCGAAACCCTCGAACTGCCGTGGCGTATCCACGCAACGGCGTGAATGCGCACCCGTCCGAACAGGCCTCCGCCCCGAATCCTCTGCCACGCTGAAATCGACCGGTCGTCGGTATCCGTCGGTATCCGTGGGGAGAGCAGACACACATGAAATTCGAGAATCTGCGTGTCGTCGTGACCGGCGCGTCCCGCTATTTCGGTCGCGCGCTCGCCGTCGGATTCGCGCATCTCGGCGCCGAGGTCTACGTGTCGGCGCGGACCGTCGAGGCCGCCGAGCGGACCCGTACCGAGGTGATGGGTTCGGCCCGTGACCGTATCCACGCCTTCGGCTGCGACCTGAGCAGGCCCGCCGAGATCCGGGAGTTCGCGGCCCGGGTCGGCGAACGGACCGGCCGAGTCGACCTGTTGGTCAACAACGGTGCCCGCTGGCTCGACGGCATGGACCTGGAGGCGGCCAGCGACGCCGAGATCGTGGAGACGATCGAGTCGACGGCCGGCGGCACGGTCCTCATGGTGAAGCACTTCCTGCCGCTGCTGCGCGGCTCGCTGCGGCCCGACATCGTCAACATGGTGGCCGTGCGGGACGCGGAGGGCGCGTCGGCCGCGACCGCCGGCGCGGCCCACGAGGCCTTCTGGGCGGCGAAGAGCGCGCAGGCCGGTTTCGCCGACATCCTGTCGCGCCGGCTGCGGCCCTCCGGGGTCCGCGTCTTCTCCCTCTTCCCGCCCGATTTCTCGACCTCGGACCCGCGCTTCGCGGAATGGGACGGATCGAATCCCGACGGAATAGCACCCGACGAGAAGCTCACCACTCAGGCCCTTTTCGAGTGCATCGTCTACGCCGTCGAGCAGCCCCGTGACTGCTTCATCCGGTCCTTCCACTTCGAGCCCCGCTGACAGCCCCGATGACCGTCGAAAACGTCAAGGAGGTCCCATGAGCACCCCCGTCTGGATCACCGCGACCCCTCCCGCCACCCACGGCGAACTCCACATCGGCCACCTCGCCGGGCCGTACGTCGCCGCCGACGTCCTCACCCGCTTCCTGCGCGCGGACGGCGAGGCGGTCCGGTTCACCACCGGCACCGCCGATCACGCCAGCTCCGTCGAGGTCCGGGCGCTGCGGCACCACCGCAAGCCCGAGGAGGTCGCGGAGGGGTACCGGGCGGCGATCACCGCCGACTGGCTGCGTTCGGGCGTGGAGTTCGACCACATCGTGCGCCCGCGCCGCGACAAGGGGTACGGCCGCTGGGTGCAGGACCTCTTCGCGAAGCTGTACGCGCAGGGCGTCATCGCCCCCCGGACGCGGCTGCTCCCGTACTGCGAGCCGTGCGACCGCTGGCTGCACGGGGCGCACGCGACCGGCACCTGCCCGCACTGCGGCGCGGCCAGCGACGGCGGGATGTGCCACGAGTGCGCCCGGCCGAACGACGGCGGCGACCTGATCTCGGCGCGCTGCGCGCTCTGCGACACCCCGGCGGTCGCCCGCCGCTGCCGCCGGCTGTACGTGCCCCTGGAGCCGTTCCGCGACACGCTCGCCGACTACTGGGCCACCGCCGGGCTCCCGCCCCGCCTCGCCGCGCTGTGCGAGTCGCTCGTCGAGGACGGGCTGCCGGACATCGCGGTCGGCCATCCCGGCGAGTGGGGTCTTGCCGTGCCGGTCGAGGGCTTCCCCGAACACCGCATCGACGGCTGCTTCGAGGCCGCCGCGATGCACCTGTTCGGCTACGACGTGAAGGGCCCGCTGCCCCGCCGCGCGATCCACTTCTGCGGCTTCGGGCACGCGTTCTGCCACGCCGTGCTGCTGCCGGTGCTGCTGCTCGCGCAGGACGTCAAACTGCCGCAGGACTTCAACGTCAACGAGTCGTACGTCATCGAGGAGGGCGTCCAGGAGGGCAACGTCTGGGCGCTCGACCTGCTCACCGAGTACGGCTCCGACACCCTGCGCCGCCACGTCCTCCAGGCCCGCCCGCTGGGCCGCCGCACGGTCTTCCAGCGGGAGCGGCTCGCGGCCGCCCGGCACGAGCTGGACGAGAACTGGAACAGCTGGCTGTCCCGGCTCTTCTCGGCCGTACGGGAGGAGTGCGGCGGCCTCGCCCCGCAGGCGCTGCCCGGCGGCACCGGCTGGGAGGTCCTGGAGCGGCGGCTCCACCGGGGCGTGGACGACCTGCGCGAGGCGTACGGCCCCGACGCCTTCGACCCGCGCCGGGCGGTCGCCGTCCTCGACGAGATGGTCCGCTCGGCCGCCGACTTCGGTCACGTCAACGCCCACGAGCGGTGCCGGCCCAGCACCTCCTGCCGCCACCTCCCGGCCCTCGCCGCCCAGTTGGCGGTGGCGTCGGCCCTCGCGGCCTGGTCGCGGCCGGTGATGCCGGAGGGCGCGGACCGGCTCGCGTCGGCGCTGCGGGTGGAGCCGGGACGCCCGGTCGACTGGCACGCCCTGACGGGCCCGCTGCCGGGGACCAGGCTGGCACCGCCGTCGGGGCCGGTCTTCGGGTTCTGACGCCTCGCCACGCCTCCGTACTACTAAGCAACTAAGTACTTCCGTAGGAATGTTCGTTCCCTGCCGCGTGACCGTGCGCGCGAGCGACGCGCAGGGGCACGTGGCCCCCCACTCCTCAGGAGCCCCACGTGTCCCTGCGCGTCGCCATGCTCAGCGTCCACACCTCCCCGCTCCACCAGCCCGGGACGGGGGACGCCGGCGGCATGAACGTCTACATGGTCGAGCTCTCCCGCGCCCTCGCCGAACAGGGCGCCGAGGTCGACCTGTTCACCCGCTGCCGGGGCGAGGGCGCGCCCCCGCTCGTCGAGCTCGCCCCGGGCGTGCGGGTCCGGCACCTGCACGCCGGGCCGCGCCGGGCGCTGCCCAAGGAGGCCATGCCCGATCTGGTGGTGCCGTTCTCGCTGGCCCTGCTCAAGGAGGAGCGGCGCTACGACCTGGTCCACTCGCACTACTGGCTCTCCGGGCAGGCGGGCCGGATCGCCTCGGTGGGCTGGCGGATACCGCTCGTGCACACCGCCCACACCCTGGCCCGGGTGAAGAACGCCGCGCTCGCCGAGGGCGACGCCCCCGAGCCGGAGCTCCGGGTGCGGGGCGAGCACCAGGTGGTGGGCAGCGCGGACCGGCTGATCGCGAACACGGCCGACGAGGCGGAGGCGCTGCGCTCGCTGTACGGGGCGGAGGGGGCGCGGACCGAGGTCGTACGGCCCGGGGTCGACCTGCGCACCTTCCGCCCGGGGGACGGGCGGGCGGCGGCGCGGGCCCGGCTCGGGCTGCCGGCCGACGCGTTCGTGCCGCTGTACGCCGGCCGCATCCAGCCGCTGAAGGGCCCGGACGTGCTCGTACGGGCGGTGGCGGAGCTGCTGCGGGAGGCGCCGGAGCTGCGCCGCCGGCTCCTGGTGCCGGTGGTGGGCGGGCATTCGGGCGCGACCGGGCGGGGCTCGGCCTGGCGGCTCGCGGAGGAGCTGGGCGTCACCGGCGTGCTGCGGCCCTGTCCTCCCGTACCGCAGGAGCGGCTCGCGGACTGGTACCGGGCGGCGGACGTCCTGGTGGTGCCCTCGCGCAGCGAGTCCTTCGGTCTGGTGGCCCTCGAGGCGCAGGCGTGCGGGACGCCGGTGCTCGCGGCGGCGGTGGGCGGGCTGCCGACGGCGGTGTGGGACGGGGTGACGGGGCTGCTCGTGCGGGGCCACGACCCGGCGGAGTACGCGCGCCGGCTGCGCTGGCTGGCGGCGCACCCGGAGGCGGTGGAGACGATGGGCGCGGCGGCGGTGCGCCATGCGCGCGGGATGAGCTGGCGGGCTTCGGCCGGGCGGACCATCGAGGTGTACCGGGGGGCCCTGGAGCGGGGAGTGGGGCAGGGGCGGCGGCACGCCCCTGCCCCGGCGGCCCCTCTCTCCTGGAGGAACGAGAAGGCCGTAGCGCAAGTCTAGCATCTCTTTTGGTTCGACCAAAGGTATGACGAGCTCTGGATGCTTCAATTCCGTTGTGGTGATGGCGTGTTGACGCATCCACGCCATGGCGGGTCCACGCACGGAGAATCCCTGGATTCGATTCGGGGGCCGGGACAGAATGGAGATGTCTTCAGGGAACGCCCGGCGGCACGGGCCCCGGAAGGCGGAATTGACATTCCAAGTCCTGGAGGAATCATGTCCGTTCAGCAGAACTCCGGTATCCGCAAGGCCGTCCGCCAGTTCATGGTCGCGATGGTGGCGTGTACGGCGGTCGCGGCCGGCGCCGCCTTCGCCGTCTCCCCCGACAGCGCCGCCCCGGTCACCCCCCAGACCGTCGCCGGCGTCGCGGACGACAACGGCTGGCCGATCGTTCCGCCGAACCCGACCCCCACCAACTGATTTCACGAATCCGGGAATCGCCCCCGGAATCACCCCCCCACCAGGCCCCGCGATCGCTGCCACGATTGCGGGGCCCAGGGCGTTTTCGAAACGGCCGGAACAGCCGAAGCAGCCGAAGCAGAGGGAACAGCCGAAGCAGCCGGAACGGCGCAGTCCCGAAAAGATCGACGAAAAGATCGAAAAGAATCAGTCCAGCCAGCCGAGCCGCACCGCCCGCGCGCCCGCCTCGAAACGGCTCGTCGCCCCCAGCTCCTGCATCAGCTCCGAGATCATCCGGCTGACCGTCCGCAGCGACACCCCGAGCGTCCGCGCGATCCGCTCGTCCTTCATCCCCGAGGCCAGCATGTGCAGCGCCGCCCGCTGCTGCTCCGAGAGCCCGTCGCCGCCCGCCTCCGCCACCGCCTCGTTCCCGTACGGGGTCGCCGTGTGCCAGCAGTGCTCGTACAGGCTCAGATACGGCCGTACGAGCGCACTGCCCCGCGCCAGGATCGCGCCCTCGCCCGGCTCATCCGGCCGGATCGGCACCAGGGCGAACTGCTGGTCGGCGATGATCAGGTTCATCGGCACCACCGGCGCGAGCCGGATCTCCACCCCCAGCTCCGCCCGCTGCCCGAGGAACTTCTCCATCTGCGGGTCCGTGGCCTCCTGCCGGCCGTAGATGGCGCGCACCCGCACCCCGTTGGCGAGCTGCCGCCGGTCCCGGTCGAGCATCCGGTCCGGGTTCTGCCGGCCCGGCGTCCCCGGGTGCAGCGAGGCAGAACTCTCCTGCATCACATCGGTGATGTCCTCGATGGCCTGCTGGATCCTGCGGTAGTCGGTCAGCGCCTCGACGTGCGCCTCCGCCCGGGTCAGCGCCGCGGCCCGCAGATAGGAGCCCGCCAGGACCTCGAGGGTGCTGTACGCCTCGTCCGCCTCGGCCAGGTGCTCCCGCAGCCGCTCCCGCTCCCGCTCCAGGAGCCGGAGGAGCGCGATCTCCGGGTCGATCGCCGCCACCGTGTCCGTCTCGGACCGCCAGCTGCCGTCCTGCACGGCCGCGACGGTGGCGTGCGCCTGACCCGTGGGCACGATGAGGCCCAGGGAGAGGAGTTCGCGGCGACATCGCTCGTACTCCTCCGGCGCGAGCCCTAACTCCCTGCGGACCTCCTCGAAGTCCGAGACGCCCCGGCGGCGCAGCTCCTGGTACACGGCCAGCAGGACGTCGGTCGTGCCGTCCCCGATGCCCCCGATGCCGTCGCCCGCGGTGACCATGGCGAAGTGACCCCCTTGTCTCCGAGTCGCCCCGCCCTCACCCGGTCATCCGGCTCGGCGGGAGTCCGTCCTGTGCTTCCTGCGGCCCGCACGGCCCCTGCGGCCCGTGCGCGTCCTCCATGACATACGAACTCCTCGTACTAGGCCACGGGTTCCGGCCCCTCGCCGTCGAGCAGCCCGAGCCGGGCCGCCTTGACGCCGGCCTCGAAGCGGCTCGCCGCCCCCAGCTCCTGCATGACCTCGGAGAGGAGTCTGCTGACCGTGCGCAGCGACACCCCGAGGCTGCGGGCGATCTGCTCGTCCTTGATCCCGGAGGCGAGCATGTGCAGCGCGGCCCGCTGCTGGTCCGAGAGCCCGTCGCCGCCCTGCTCCCCGGGCTCCTCGCCGTACCGGGAGGCCGCCTGCCAGCAGTACTCGTACAGCGCGAGGTACGAGCGGACCAGGCCGGGGCCGCGGGCCAGGATGATCGGCGAGTCCGGGTCGTGGGGGTCCGTCGGCAGCAGGGCGAAGTTCTCGTCGGCGAGGACCATGTTCATCGGGACGACGGGGGAGAGGCGCAGCTCCACACCGAGCGCCGCCCGGTCCTCCAGGTGCTGGGTCATCTCGGGCACGGTCCCGACCCGGCGGCTGTACATGGCGCGGACCCGCACCCCGCGGGCGGCCCGGGAGCGGTCCCGCTCCAGCTCGGCGGCCATGTCCTCGCGCCGGACGGAACCGGTGTGCATGACGTGGACGGCGGTGCGCACGGACTCGGTCAGGTCCGACAGCTCGCGCAGCACCCGCTGCGGGTCGGTGACGATCTCCACCTCGACCTCGGAGCGGGGCGCGGCCCCGGCCCGCAGGAACGGTCCGGCGAGGGCTTCGAGGGCGGTGTGCGCGCGGCTGGTCGCGGCGAGGCGCTCCTGGAGCCGGTCGCGCTCGCGGCGCAGCAGCCGCAGCAGGGCGACATCGGGGTCGACGACCGTGTGGGCGCCGGGGTCCGAGAGGTCGTCGGGGGCGGCGGTGAGGCCCAAGGAGGCGAGTTCGCACCGACATCGCTCCCGCTCGTCGGCGGAGAGCTCGAAACGGTCCGCGACCTCGTCGAAGCCGGCCTCGGGGCGGGCGCGCAGTTCCTGGTAGACGGCGAGGGCCTGGTCGCTGCCCAGGCGGACATCGCTCCCCGCGCGGGTCACGGCGGCGTTTCTGGACACGGCGCAGCAGACTCCCCTCGGATCCCCGCGGACCCTGTTGAATCGCCCCGCTAGACCCTGCCACAAAATCGAACGACACGCACGATGTTGACTACGCCTCAGTAGGCGGGCAGACGCGGAGCCGACGGCGGCCCAGGTGGTGGGACGCACGCGTGCGACGGCGGCCCAGGTGGTGGGACGCACGCGTGCGACGGCGGCCCAGGTGGTGGGACACGCGCGTGCGACGGTGGCCCTGATGGTGGGGCGCACGCGGGCGACGGCGGCCCAGGTGGTGGGGCGCACGCGTGCGACGGCGGCCCAGGTGGTGGGATGCAGACGGTCGGACGTACGGAGCCGGACGCGCCTCAGGCGGCGCTTTCGCCCGCCCGGCAGTCGGGGCACAGGCCCTTGAAGACGACCTCCGCGTCGTCCACCCGCCACTGCGGCAGGGCGCCCCGGGGCGGCTCGGGCGCGGTCGCGGAGACGTTCTCCACCCGGCCGCAGGAGGTGCACAGGGCGTGCTGGTGGGCCGGTCCGGAGATCTCGAAGACCGCGGGCAGGCCGGGCCGGTCGAACTTGCTGACCAGGCCGGTCTCCTGGAAGTGCCGCAGCATCTCGTACACGGCCTGGCTGGTCAGCGTGCCGAGCCGCTCGCGCGCGGTCGTGGTGATCGCCTCGACGTCGAGATGGCCGCCGGCGGCGAGCACCGTGAGCACCTCCAGGCGCGGGCCCGTGACCCGCAGCCCGACATCGCGCAGGCGCTGGATCACCGCCTCGCGGCCCGTCAGCTCTTCCACGACTGCCATCTTCTCCGCCCGCCACCTGGTCGGCTCAAACTTTTGTGGGCATCGTACCTCTTGCCCGTCAACCTGGGCAGGTCCGTATCGGTCAGTCGTCCGCCCTGCACACCAGGAGGACGGACTCGGTCCGCTCGTCGATGCGGTGGCGCCGTCGGCCCTCGATGTGCAGGCCCGCCGAGTGCAGCTCGGCCGCGAGCCGCTCCGGGTCGACGATCCACTTGTCGGTGGTCAGCACCACCCGCTCCGAGGACACCTTGCCGGTCCTGGCCGCGTAGTACGTGATCCGCTCGCTCATCGACGGCAGGTCGAAGACCTGCCGGGCCACCACCCACTCGTCGATCCCGTCGAAGCGCGGCACCTGGAAGGCCCAGGTCCGCCGCGGCTCCGCGATCAGGCCCGGCAGCTGGTGCGCGGTGTAGTCGAGGGCGAGCGCCCCGCCCGTCTCCAGATGGGCGGCGACCTCCCGGAGCAGTTCCGGCCGGCTGGCGGGCGGGACGGCGGTGACCATGGCGCCCGCGAGCAGCGCGAGCCGGTAGCTGCCTTCGAGCCGGAGCTCGGTGAGCTCCGCGCGATGGGTGACGACGAGCCCGGCCACCTGCGGGCCGATCCTGCGGGCCCAGCCTTCGAGGCGCTCCAGGGCCGAGGCGTCCCGGTCCACGGCTTCCACGGCGAAGCCGTGCCGGGCGAACGGGACGGCGAGCCGCCCGGCGCCGGAGCCGAGGTCGAGGACGGGTCCGCCGGTGGAGCGGGCGAGGCTGAGGTAGCGGACGATGTCCGCGCTGTGCGGGCCGAGCAGGGTGTCGTGAAGCCAGACCGAGCTCTCGTCGGCGGGGGAGACCGACTCGAGCCCGGGGAGCGTGTCGGCGGTGACCCGGATGCCGGCGCCGGGGGCGGGCTCCTGGTCGAGGCCGTATCGGGACGGCAGGACCGGAGCGAGCGCTGCGGGCACGACGGGCAGGGAAGTGCCGCTCGGTGTGTGCATCGCTCCTCCAGGGGCTCGCTCGGTCCATGCCGTCCGGACGGGGAACCCGTGCCGCCGGGCCCGCGCCGCTGAACCCATCCTGACCTGGGGAACGAACCCCGATCCACCGGATCGGGCTGCGTGAACACGCGATGGCGTGGATCTGCCACGGTCCGGTTCAGGGGAGCGGTCTGCTCCACCGTCTCGGGGAGAGGGCCGCGAAGCCCAGGCGGGAGTAGAAGGGGAGCGCCGGGTCGGTCTCCGCCGGGAGCTCCACGCGCTGCTCCCGGGCGCCGTAGCCGCGCATCCGCTCGGTCGCGGCGGTCAGCAGGGCCGTACCGACGCCGGTGCGGCGCGAGCCGGGTTCCACCGCGAGCGCGTACACCTCGCCCTCGCCCGGCACCGGGACGCCGCCCGCGGCGACGCCGACGACCGTGCCCTCCGGGTCCGTGGCGACCAGCCAGCCGAGCCATCCCGGCGCGCCCCCCGGAATTTCAATTTCCGCGCGTATGCGGGGGAGTGCGCATTGGGCGGAGATCAGCCGCCGCATCGGGATTTCGTCCAGTATTCCGGCGTAGCTGCTCCGGATGATGTCGGCAAGCAGTCTGGATATCGTCGTCGCGTCGCCGGCCGCTGCCGTACGAACGCCAGCGAGCTGCATTGGTTTTGCACCCTTCGACGTGCCGAGTCCGAGCCCCAACGTACCCACGATAGCGGCGTATTCCGCGGTTCGTGACCGATGCGAAATCTACGAATTCGCTTAGTAAATACCGGTGTTCGCGATTAGCGGGGGAACGAGCAGCAGGCGATGATCAGCGGGGCCATCGCGAGGGCCGCCGCCGTGATCGTCGACAGCCCGAGCAGTACGGGGTGCCCGGCGCTGTGCGGGGTGAGGATGCGCCGCATCCGCAGCGCCGCCGACGGCCCGCCCGCGGCGAACGCGGACCGCGGCGCCCGGCCCGAGGCCAGCGCGTACAGCGCGGTCGCGAGCGCGTCCCGCGTGCACCGGCGCAACGCCCGGTCGTCCGCGGCCATTTCGAGCAGCAGCGGTACGGCGGTCCCGCCGTGGCGCGCGAGCGGGAGGCGCGGGAAGACGGCCGTGAAGGCCTCCGCCGCCGCGACCAGGAGGTGGTGCCGTCCCGCGATGTGCGCCCGCTCGTGCGCGAGGGCCGCCGCGAGCTGGGCGGGGGTCAGGGTGTGCACCGCGCCCGAGGAGACGACGACCCGGCGGCTCCGCCCCGGCAGGCAGTAGACGGCGGGCCGGTCGTCGTCGAGGACGGTGGCCCCCAGCGCGGGGTCGTACCGCCCGACGAGCCGCAGCACCCCCGCGTGGCGGATACGCACCCGCCGGGCCCTGGCGAGGCGGCGGACGAACGCGGCGGCGGGCAGCGAGAGGACGAGGAGCGCGAGGGAGAAGGCGAACCGTTCGCGCCCGTCGAGGTTCAGGAGCTGATCGAGCGTGGGCGGTTCGAGCCCGAACATCATGTCGGCCAGGCGGTGACCGCTGTCGGCCGGCAGGACCAGCTGGGCGGACAGCAGCGCGGTCGCGGCCGCGAAGCCGGCGCCGCACGCGGCCCAGACGGCGAGCGCGAGCCGGGGCACCTGCTGGGCCCAGCGGGCCCGGACGACGAGCAGGGGGACGAGGAAGCCGGTGAGGAGCGCGAGGCCGAGCGGGGCGATGAGGTGATGGTTCACGCGCTGCTCCCGACCGGGGCGATGGGGTGGTGGTTCACGCGCCGCTCCCGAGCGGGGCGGTGAGGTGATGATTCACGCGCCGCTCCCGGCCGGGCCGTCGGAGCCCCCGCCGCCCCCGCCCCTCGTGGCGCGGAGGGCCGCGTCGAGCGCGGCCATGTCCTCGTCCGAGATGGCCTCCACGAAGCGGAGGAGGGCGGCCGGGCGGTCCTGGCTGTCGCCGAGGGCGTCCCGCATCAGGCCCGCCGTGTACTCCTCGCGGCTGCGCACCGGCTCGTACAGCCAGGCCCGTCCGGACTTCTCGCGGCGGAGCCAACCCTTGCGGTGCAGGATGTCCGCGACGGTCATCACCGTCGTATAGGCGACCCTGCGTCCCCGATTGATGTCGTCGACGACCTCGCGGACCGTGGCGGGCCGCTGCCAGGCCCACAACCGGTCCATGATCTCGGCCTCCAGCTCTCCCAGCCGGCGCACGCGCATCCCCTCACCCTCCCCTTGCGGGCGGCTCATCGTACGGGCCGCTCCCCCTGCCCAGGTATACCCCCCAGGGGTACAGTGGCGGGATGTCGACCCTCATGAAGAACCGCCCCTGCGCGAAGGTCTGCGACTCCGGTCTGCCCGGATCGGTGGAGCTGGTGCTCCTCCGGCAACTGCTCGGCCTGTGTCTCCGGCTGAGTCTCACGCTGTCCGCCGACTGCCCTTCACGCAAGGGCGGTTGATACTGCCAGGTCCTGCTTCACTGCTCCGTCACGTCCGGATCAGCCGGGCGATGGCCTTCGACGCCTCACCCACCTTCGCCTTCGCCTGGTCCCCGCCCTGGGCGATGGCCTCCGTGACGCAGCAGCTCAGGTGCTCGTCCAGGAGGGCCACCGCGCAGGACTGGAGGGCCGCATTGACGGCGGAGACCTGGGTGAGGACGTCGATGCAGTACACGTCCTCGTCCACCATCCGCTGCACGCCCCTGACCTGGCCCTCGATGCGCCTCAGGCGTCTGATGATGTCTTCCTTGTGCTGTCCGTAACCGGCCACGGCGGGCTCCTCGTCGTCAGGTCGGGTCGGTCACTTGTCGGCGGCCTGGAAGCCCCGCAGGCGGAGGCTGTTGCCGACCACGAAGACCGAGGAGAAGGCCATGGCCGCGCCCGCGATCATCGGGTTGAGCAGTCCGGCCGCGGCGAGCGGCAGGGCGGCCACGTTGTAGGCGAAGGCCCAGAAGAGGTTCGAGCGGATGGTGCCGAGCGTCTTGCGGGAGAGCCGGATCGCGTCGGCCGCGGCCCGCAGGTCTCCCCGTACGAGGGTCAGGTCGCCGGCCTCGATGGCCGCGTCCGTACCGGTGCCCATCGCCAGACCCAGGTCGGCCTGGGCGAGCGCGGCGGCGTCGTTGACGCCGTCGCCGACCATGGCGACCGAACGGCCCTCGCCCTGGAGGCGCTTGACGACGTCGACCTTGTCCTGCGGCATGACCTCGGCGATGACCTCGTCGATGCCGACCTCGGCGGCGACGGCCTCGGCGACCGCCTTGTTGTCACCGGTGAGCAGGATCGGGGTCAGACCGAGCGCGCGGAGCCGCTTGATGGCCTCGGCGCTGGTCTCCTTGACGGCGTCGGCGACCTCCAGGACCGCGCGGGCCTCCCCGTCCCAGGCGACCGCGATGGCGGTCTTGCCGGCCTGCTCGGCCTCTGCCTTCGCGGACTTGAGCCCGGCGGGCAGGGCCATGGCCCACTCGTCGAGCAGCTTCTCGCGGCCGACGAGGACGGCGTGGCCCTCGACGACGCCCTGGACGCCGAGACCGGGGATGTTGGCGAAGTCCTCGGGGGCGGGCAGGGTGCCGACCTTGGCGGCGGCGCCGGTGGCGACGGCCTGGGCGATGGGGTGCTCGGAGGAGTGCTCCAGGGCGCCGGCGAGGCGCAGGACGTCGGTCTCGTCGACGCCTTCGGCGGTGTGGACCTTGATGAGGGTCATGCGGCCGGTGGTGACGGTGCCGGTCTTGTCGAGGACGATCGTGTCGACCTTGCGGGTGGTCTCCAGGACCTCGGGGCCCTTGATGAGGATGCCGAGCTGGGCGCCGCGGCCGGTGCCGACCATGAGGGCGGTCGGGGTGGCCAGGCCGAGGGCGCAGGGGCAGGCGATGATCAGTACGGCGACGGCGGCGGTGAAGGCGGCGGTGAGGCCCTGCCCCGTGCCGAGCCAGAAGCCGAGGGTGCCGAGCGCGAGGGCGATGACGATCGGCACGAAGACGGCCGAGATCTTGTCGGCGAGGCGCTGGGCGGCGGCCTTGCCGTTCTGCGCGTCCTCGACGAGCTTCGCCATGCGGGCGAGCTGGGTGTCGGAGCCGACGCGGGTGGCCTCGACGACGAGGCGGCCGCCGGCGTTCAGGGTGGCGCCGGTGACGGAGTCGCCGACGGACACCTCGACCGGCACGGACTCACCGGTCAGCATCGACGCGTCCACCGCGGAGGAACCCTCGACGACGGTGCCGTCGGTGGCGATCTTCTCGCCGGGCCGGACCAGGAAGCGGTCGCCGACCTGGAGTTCGGAGGTCGGTACGGTGATCTCGCGGCCGCCCTTGAGGACGGTCACCTCCTTGGCCCCGAGCTGCATGAGCGCCTTGAGCGCGGCGCCCGCCTTGCGCTTCGAGCGGGCCTCGAAGTAGCGGCCGGCCAGGATGAAGGCGGTGACGCCGGCCGCGGCCTCCAGGTAGATGTTCCCGGCGCCGTCGGTGCGGGCGATCGTGAACTCGAAGGGGTGCGTCATCCCCGGCGTACCGGCGGTCCCGAAGAACAGCGCCCACAGCGACCAGAGGAACGCGGCGATCGTGCCGACCGAGATCAGGGTGTCCATGGTGGCCGCGCCGTGCCTGGCGTTGGTCCAGGCGGCCTTGTGGAAGGGCCAGGCGGCGTAGACGACGACCGGGGCGGCGAGCGTGAGGCTCAGCCACTGCCAGTACTCGATCTGCAGGGCCGGGACCATCGCCATCGCGATGGTCGGCACGGCGAGCGCGACGGCCGTGATCAGGCGCTGCTTGAGCGGCCGCAGTTCGGCGTCGGCGATCTCCTCGTCGGAGGGGCCGTCCTCGCCGCCGCCGCTCGCGGGCCGTTCGGGCCGGGGCTCCTGGGCGGTGTAACCGGTGGCCTCGACGGTGGCGATCAGGTCGGCGACGGCGATGTCGGCGTCGAAGGTGACCTTCGCCTTCTCGGTGGCGTAGTTGACGGTGGCCTCGACCCCGTCCATGCGGTTGAGCTTCTTCTCGATGCGGGCCGCGCACGAGGCGCAGGTCATGCCGCCGATGGCGAGCTCGACCTGGGCGGTGCCCGGAGTGGTCGTGGTCATTTCCTGCTCCTCGGTGTAGCGGGTTCGGGGGCCGGGGCCCGGGCGTGGTGGTGGTCGGGCCCCGGCGGCCGGGGTGGTGCGGGCGGGTGTCCGCCTGCCGGGCGGACCGTCGGGTACCGGGACGGGGGACGCCGGTGGGTGTCGGTCTGCCCGGCGGCGGATCAGGCCCGGCCGGTCAGCTCGTAGCCCGCGTCGTCGACGGCCGCGGTGATCGCGGCGTCGTCGGGCTCGCCGCCGGTGGTCACGGTCACCAGGCCGCCGGCGACGTCGACGTCGACGGAGATGACGCCGTCGAGGGCGCTGACGGACTTGGTGATCGCCGACTTGCAGTGGCCGCAGGTCATGCCGGAGACGGCGTAGACGGTGACGGTGCTGTCGGCGACCGCGACGGCGGTGGTCTCCGTGGTCGAGCAGCTGTTGTCGGGGGTGCAGCAGGAGCCCATGGCTTCCTCCTCGGTCGGTTCTGGTGGTCGATACCCTCAGGGGGTATCGACTGACGGGTTCATGTATACCCCCCGGTGGTATCCGACGCAAGTGTGGATCCGACTTGACTTGATACCCCCCAGGGGTATGGTGAAGTGCATCGGGCAAGCGAATCCCACCCCGCCCGCCCACCCCACCCACGCCCCTCACATACGGGAGAGCAGCCATGAACACCGGAGTGAAGATCACTGCCTTTGCCGCCGCGCTCGCCGCGACCTTCGGGACCGCGTACGGGGTCGGCAAGGCGGTCGGCCCGGTCGAGGAGCCGCAGAAGGCGGGACACGGCGAGCATGCGGCGCAGGACCCCCAGAAGAAGACGGGCCACGAGGGCCACGAGGGCCACGGGGAAGGCGCGACGACGGCGGCCTCATCGCTCCCGGGAGGCCTCCAGGTCTCCCAGGACGGCTACACCCTGGCCCTGGAGACCCCGACCCCCGCCGTGGGCCGGAGCACCCTGAAGTTCTCCATCAAGGACGCGTCGGGCAAGAAGGTCACGGCCTTCACCACCGAGCACGGCAAGCAGCTGCACTTCATCGTCGCCTCGCGCGACCTCAACACCTTCCGCCACCTGCACCCGGTGAAGGCCGCCGACGGCACCTGGTCGGTGGACGCGGACCTGCCGGCGGCCGGCGGCTACAAGGCCTTCGCCGACTTCAAGCCGGCCGCGCCCGGCGCCAAGGGCATCACCCTGGGCGCGGACCTCTCGGTCGCGGGCGCGTACGCCCCGAAGCCGCTCCCGGCCGTCGCCCCGACCGCGACCGTCGACGGCTACCAGGTCCGCCTGGGCGGGGTCCTGGACCCGGGCAGGGCGGGCGAGCTGAAGCTCACCGTCACCAAGGCCGGAAAGCCGGTGACGGACCTGGAGCCGTACCTCGGCGCGTACGGACACCTCGTCGCCCTCCGCGACGGCGACCTCGCCTACCTCCACGTGCACCCGAACGAGGGCGGCCCCGGCCCGGACGTCTCCTTCACGGCGACGGCACCCAGCGCGGGCACGTACCGCCTGTTCCTCGACTTCCAGCACGAGGGGAAGGTCCGGACGGCGGCCTTCACGGTGACGGCGGGCGCGACGGGCAAGGCGCCCGCTCCGGCCGGGGACGAGGCGGATGAGGCGGGGCACGGTGCGGCAGGCCACGCGCACGGCTAGTCTGGACATTGGACTAGACCTGTAGCCGTCATTCATGGAGGAATGGGCTCGATGAGCAACCGTGCTGTCCTTGAGGTGATCGCCCTCGACGAGGAAGACGCGGTCGCTGCCCAGACCGGTGGGGCCGACCGGCTCGAACTCGTCACCGACATGGCGGCGGACGGGCTCACCCCGGCCACGGCCACCTTCACCGCCATCCGCCGCGCGGTCGACATCCCGCTCCGCGTGATGCTCCGCCTGGCGGACGGCTTCGCGGCCGGCGACGTCGACGCCCTGGTCGGCCGGGCGGAGGAGCTCCGCTCGGCGGGCGCGACCGAATTCGTCCTCGGCTTCCTCACGGCGGACGGCGAACCGGACCTGGTCGCGGTGGAACGCCTGATCGCCGTCCTGGACGGCTGCCGCTGGACCTTCCACCGGGCGATCGACCGCGCCGCCGACCGCGACGGACTCCGCAAGGCGCTCGCCGACCTGCCCGGCCTCGACACCTACCTGACGGCGGGCGCCGCCACGGGCGTCGACGACGGCCTGGCGACCCTGCGCGCCGAAGCCGCCCGCACGGGCGAACCGGGCTACGAACCCCAGATCCTCGTCGGCGGCGGCCTCCGCCTCGACCACCTCCCGACCCTCCGCACCGCCGGCCTCACCGCCTTCCACATCGGCGGCGCGGCCCGCCCCCAGGGCTGGACGGCCCCGGTCTCGGCGGCCGCGGTCCGCACGTGGCGCGAGGCGGTCGACACCCCGTAACCGCTACCCGAGCAGCCGCTCCCGGTCGCGCCAGGACGCCTCCCACTGGCGGGTCATCGCCGGGTAGACGATGGCGTACCGGAAGGGCGCGATCAGGGCCATGTAGAGGCGGCCGAAAGGGCCGTTGGGCTTGACCAGGACCGCCATGCGCAGTTCGTGGCCGCCGTCAGGGGTCTCCACCCAGCCCAGGTGCATGACCCCGTGGACGGTCTTGTTCGCCAGCTCCCGCGCGCACTCGTCGTGCAGCTCGTACAGCGAGGTGAACGGGCCCGGGCCCGGCGTCGGGTCCGCTGTCGCCGTCAGCTCCTCCGGCATGCGCTCGCGCAGCGACCGGACCCGCGGGCCCAGGCCCTCCTGCGGCTTGTCCCAGCCCAGCAGGGCGCCCAGCTTCCAGCGCACCGCGAACAGAAAGCGGGTCGGCCCGGTCTGCTTCGACAGACCGGCGCCGGCCGTGATCGCGGCGAGCGCGAGCCGGAAGTCGTCGGGCCCGGCGCCCGGCATGCGGAAGGACCAGACGTCCAGGGTCGTGAAGTCGGGGACGTACGCGTGGATCCGCCACGGCCGACCGGTGTGCTCGCTGACGGGAAGTCTCATGACCGCTGCCGCCTTTCCCCTGCGTTCTATACGCTTGCGTATAAAGACGGGACCAACGATGCCAGATCTGATGTACGCAGGCGTATATTCGGTCGGCGAGTGAGGGAGGACACACCGTGGGCGCCGCACGCACACCACGCGAACGCTGGGTGGAGGAAGGACTGACCGTCCTCGCCGACGGCGGACCCGACGCCGTGCGCGTCGAAGCCCTCGCCAAACGACTCGGCGTCACCAAAGGCGGCTTCTACGGGTACTTCGCCGACCGCGACGCCCTCCTCACCGCCATGCTCGACACCTGGGAGCGCGAAGCCACCGACCAGGTCGTCGAGCGCGTCCGGCAGGACCCGGACGGCGACCCCAGGGCCCTCATCACCCTCGCCGGCATGCTCACCTTCTCCGGCGACCGGCTGCGCCCCATCGACCTCGCCGTCCGCGACTGGGCCCGCCGCGACGAGGCCGTCGCCGAACGCCTGCGCCGCGTCGACAACCGGCGCATGGCACTGCTCCGCGAGATGATCGGCACCTTCTGCGCCGACCCCGACGAGGTCGAGGCCCGTTCCCTCCTCGCCTTCTGCGTCGCCATCGGACACCACTTCCTCGCCGCCGACCACCAGGGCCGCACCCGCGCCGACGTTCTCGCCCGCGCCGGCGACCTCATCCTGGACCGGCCGGAGGGGGCGAAATCCCGTGGCCCGCAAGACGGGTGATCGTTAACCTCGCGCGCATGACCCCTCCCCGCATCGACACCGCCCTCGTCGAGCGGCTCATCGCCGCCCAGTTCCCCGACTGGGCGGGGCTTCCCGTACGGGAGGTCGACTCCGCCGGCACCGACAACGCCATGTTCCGGCTGGGCGACGAGTTCGCCGTACGGCTGCCGAAGGCCGACTGGGCGGAGGGGCAGGCCGAGAAGGAACAGCGCTGGCTGCCGCACCTCGCACCCCACCTGACCCTGCCCGTGCCCGTACCCCTCGGGCAGGGCGCGCCGGGGGAGGGGTACGACCGCGCCTGGTCGGTCTTCGCCTGGCTGGACGGCGACGACGTCCACAACGCGCCGCTCGCCGATCTCGCCCACACCGCCGTCGAGTTGGGCCGCTTCGGTCGCGCCCTGCGCGCCGTCGACGCCACCGGCGGCCCCACCTCCTCCCGGGGCGGCCCGGTCACCGGCTGGGAGGAGGGTGCGATGACGCCCGCCCTCCGCGCCCTCGGGGCCGACGGCACCATCGACACGGAACTCGCCACCGCCGCCTGGGAGTCCGTGCTCCGGCTCCCGCAGTGGGACGGCCCGCCCGTCTGGACCCACGGCGACCTGCTGCCCGGCAACCTCCTTGGCCGCGACGGCCGCCTCAGCGCCGTCATCGACTTCGGCTGCCTCGGCGTCGGCGACCCGGCCGTCGACACCATGCCCGCCTGGACGCTGCTCACCGCCGACACCCGCCCCCTCTTCCGCGAGGCCGCCGGCGTCGACGACGCCACCTGGGCGCGCGGCCGGGGCTGGGCGCTGGTCTGGGGCGTCGTGACCGAGAACCACTACCGGGGGAAGAACCCCGTCCTCGCCACGATCGCCCACCGCAGCCACACGGAGGCCCTCGCCGAGTACGCGGCGATGCTCTAGGTCCTCGCCGAGTACGCGCTGCCGGTCCGAGCCCCTGGGGTCTCGCCGGGTACGCGGCCATGGCCTAGGCGGTTGCCGCCGCCTGCGCTGTCGCCACCAACTCCACCTCGAACCCGTCCTCGTTCTCCAGGTACGCCGCGTAGTGGCCGTCCCCGCCCGCGTACGGATGCCGGTCCGCGAACATCAGCCGCCAGCCGTGCGCCGGCGCCTCGGCGGCGAGGGCGTCGACGGCCGACCGGTCGCCGGCGTGGAAGGCCAGGTGGTTGAGGCCCGGCCGGAGGCGGTCGTGCTCGTCCGCCGTGCGGGCCGGGGACTGCTCGACCACCAGGTAGCAGGAGCCGAGCGCCCAGCTGCGGCCGCCCTCCCAGGACTGGAAGGGCGTGTGGCCGAGCGCCCCGAGCAGCCAGCCGAGGCTCCGCTCGGCCCGCTCCAGGTCGCCCACCCACAGCTCGACGTGGTGCAGCGCCCCGACGGTCACAGCGCCCCCAACTGGGACGGCACCGGCGCCGAGTGAACGACCGTCAGGCCGGACACCGCACGGGTCAGCGCCACGTAGAGGCGTCGCAGGCCCGTCCGCTCGTCGGGTTCGCCGTCGACGACGGCCGCCGGCTCGTCCAGGACCACGTAGTCGTACTCCAGACCCTTCGCGAGCGAGGCCGGGACGAGGGTGAGGCGCGACTCGGCCGTCGTCTCCTCGCCGGGGGAGAGGTACGCGAGCCCGGCCGCCGTCAGCGCCTCCGCGAGCGGCGCGATCCGCGCGTCGGCGGCGATCAGACCGATGGAGCCCTCGTGCGTGAGCGCCTCGACGCAGGCGGCGACGACGTCCTCGTCGAGGGACTCGCTGGGACGCACCTCAAGCGACCCCGGGTTCTCTCGTACCGACTCCACCGCCGCGAGCCCCGGCGACATGTGCGGAAGCAGCCGCGAGGCGTACGCGATGACCTCGCGCGGCACGCGGAAACCGGCGGTCAGCTCCTCCACCACCGCCTCCGGCTTCCCCAGGTGCCCGAGCGCCTGCGCCCAGCTCTCCGTCGCCCACGGCGTCGTGCCCTGCGCCAGGTCGCCCAGGACCGTCGCCGAACCGGTCGTGCAGCGGCGGCCCACCGCCCGGTACTGCATGGGGGACAGGTCCTGCGCCTCGTCGAGGACCACGTGCCCGAGCGAGTGCGTCCGCTCCACCAGGTCCTTCGCCTCGTCGATGAGGACGGCGTCCGCCGCCGACCACTTCGCCGACTTCACGCTCCGCGCGGGCTTCGCCCAGAGCAGCAGCTTCTGCTCGTCCTCGGTGAGCAGCCCCTCGGCGTGCTCGGCGAGGAACTCGGCGTCGGAAAGGAGTCGCAGCACCAGCTTCGCGGGGTCGACGAGCGGCCAGCACTCCTTCACGACGGCCTTCACGGCCGTGTTCCGCGCGACGGCGTTCTGCACCCGGTCGTCGGGCGCCTCGCCCGCCTCCTCCATGCGGACGAGCACCGCGTGCGCGATGCGCTGCGGGAGGGCCTCGCGGGCGGCGCCGTACCGGATGTCGCGGTCGAGCAACTCCCGCACCATCTCCTCCAGTTCGTACGCCGGGACCCGCCAGCGCCGGGACCCGCGCACCACCATCAGGGACTCCGTCGGCAGCGTCACGTGCGAGCGGACCGCCCGCCGCAGCACCTCCGCCATCCGGGCGTCGCCCTTCACGACCGCCGTCGCCGCCTCGTCCGTGCCCCGCACCTCGACGTGCGCGACGAGGTCGTCGACGGTCGCCTGCTGCACCTCCAACTCGCCGAGCGCGGGGAGCACCTGCTCGATGTAGTGGAGGAAGGAACGGTTCGGCCCGATGACCAGGGTGCCGGTGCGGGCGAGCCGCTCGCGGTGCGCGTACAGCAGGTAGGCGACACGGTGCAGACCGACGGCCGTCTTTCCGGTCCCCGGGCCTCCCTGCACGCACACCGTCCCCGACAGGTCGGAGCGGACGATTCCGTCCTGCTCGGGCTGGATGGTGGCGACGATGTCCCGCATGGGACCGACGCGGGGCCGCTCGATCTCGGCCTGGAGCAGCCGGCTGGTGTGCTCAAGCTCGGCCGGGTCGGAGAGGTGCTCGTCCTCGTACGCGGTGAGGTCGCCGCCCGTGTACCCGAAGCGGCGCCGCAGCCCGACGTCCTGCGGGTCCTTCTTCGACGCCTGGTAGTACGGCTGCGAGACCGGCGCACGCCAGTCGATCACCATCGGATCGCCGTCGGCGTCGTGCGCGTGCCGCCGCCCGATGTAGAAGCGCTGCCCCTCCTGCGTGGTGTGCAGGTAGTCGAGCCGCCCGAAGAAGAGGGGGGTGTCGGCCAGGTCGGCGAGCGCCTTGATCCGGTCCTCGATCTGCCGCCCGAGGACCAGGGAGTTGACCCAGTTCGCGGTGACGTCCTTGATGTCGAGCGCCTCGACGTCCTCGCGCATCGCGCGCAGCGCGGCGCGGGACGAGGTCAGATGGGCCCGCTCGCGCGCGAGCGGGTCGTCGGGTGCGTCGACGGCGGATACGGACACGGACACGGTGAAGCCTCCGGGCAGGTGGATACGCGGACACGACGAAGTGGCCGCCGGTTTCCGACCGGACGGCGGCGCGCTCCACGAGCGGGAGGCGGGGAAGCGGACGAGTGTAACTCCGGGCGGCCGGCCGGGCGAATCCCTTTTCCCCTAGGGGGACGGGTCCACCCGGGGGTGTATCCGGATTCCACCCCTGGGCCGATGTGTTCTGAATGTCCGGATTCCATCATGGGGTCATGAGCGCAACGACCTTCACCCTCGTGACCACTGTCCCCCGTCCCCGCACCCACCTGGGAACGGCCCTCCGCGCGATACGCGCCTTCGGCGGCGCGGCGGCGTCGGTCGCCCTCCTGGGCGACTACGGCCCGCCGGAGGCGGGGGTCAAGAACCCCCGCCCTGAGTACGCCCCCGGCCCCGACTGAGTACGGGAACGCCTGGGCGGGCCCGGCGCGCCCTGATGTGATCGAGCCATGACGACGACGCCGACCACCCCAGCGACCGACGACTTCGCCCGCACCACCCGGATCCTGCGCTTCACCGCCCTCGGAGGCTTCGTCGTCCTCCTCGGGCTCTTCGTCTTCACCGTGGTGCTGGTCCTCGGCGACGCCATCGACGGCGACGGCGCCGCCGGAGCCTTCACCGACGCCGCGATCTGGGTGTTCCGTGCCGCCGCCGTGGCCGGCCTGGTCGCCCTCGTCACCCCTCGGGATCTGATGGCGACCACGCCTCGCCGGGCCCTGGTCGTCGCCCAGTACGCCCTCGGGGTCGCCGGAGTCGTCCTCCAGCTCATGGACTGACCCGGCTACGGCGCCAGCAGCTCGTCCGCGTCCACGATCCGGTACGCGTACCCCTGCTCCGCCAGGAACCGCTGCCGGTGCGCCGCGAAGTCCTGGTCGATCGTGTCCCGGGCGACCACCGAGTAGAAGTGCGCCTGGTGGCCGTCCGCCTTCGGGCGCAGGACCCGGCCCAGGCGCTGTGCCTCCTCCTGGCGGGAGCCGAAGGTGCCCGAGACCTGGATGGCGACCGTGGCCTCCGGCAGGTCGATCGAGAAGTTCGCGACCTTCGACACCACGAGCACGTTGATCTCGCCGTTGCGGAAGGCGTCGAAGAGCTTCTCCCGCTGCGCGTTCGACGTCTCGCCCTTGATGACCGGCGCGTCCAGGTGCTCGCCGAGCTCGTCCAGCTGGTCGATGTACTGCCCGATGACGAGGATCTGCTGACCCTCGAACTTCTTCACCAGGGCCTCGGTCACCTTCCGCTTCGTCGCGGTCGTCGCGCAGAACCGGTACTTCTCCTCGGCCTCGGCGGTGGCGTACGCGAGCCGCTCGGAGTCGGTCAGGTTCACCCGCACCTCGACGCAGTCGGCGGGCGCGATGTACCCCTGCGCCTCGATCTCCTTCCACGGCGCGTCGAACCGCTTCGGCCCGATCAGCGAGAAGACGTCGGACTCCCGCCCGTCCTCCCGGACGAGCGTCGCGGTCAGCCCGAGCCGCCGCCGGGCCTGCAGGTCGGCGGTGAACTTGAAGACGGGCGCCGGCAGCAGGTGGACCTCGTCGTAGACGATGAGGCCCCAGTCCCGGGAGTCGAAGAGCTCCAGGTGGGGATAGATCCCCTTCCGCTTCGTCGTCAGCACCTGGTAGGTGGCGATGGTGACCGGCCGGATCTCCTTGCGCGTACCGGAGTACTCGCCGATCTCGTCCTCGGTCAGCGAGGTCCGCTTCACCAGCTCGTGCTTCCACTGCCGGGCGGAGACGGTGTTCGTCACCAGGATCAGCGTCGTCGCCTTGGCCTGGGCCATCGCCCCGGCCCCGACCAGCGTCTTCCCCGCGCCACAGGGCAGCACGACGACACCGGAGCCGCCGTGCCAGAAGCCGTCGACGGCCTGCTTCTGGTACGGGCGCAGCGACCAACCGTCCTCGGCGAGGTCGATCCGGTGCGCCTCGCCGTCCACGTACCCGGCGAGGTCCTCGGCCGGCCAGCCCAGCTTGAGGAGAGTCTGCTTGATCTGCCCGCGCTCGGAGGGGTGCACGACGACGGTGTCCGGGTCGATCCGCTGCCCGACCAGCGGCTGCACCTTCTTCGACCGCAGGATCTCCTCGAGGACCGGCCGGTCGGTCGTGGTGAGCACGAGCCCGTGCGTGGGGTGCTTGGAGAGCGTGAGCCGGCCGTACCGGGCCATGGTCTCGGCGATGTCGACGAGCAGCGCGTGCGGCACGGGATACCGCGAGTACTCGACGAGCGCGTCGACGACCTGCTCGGCGTCGTGCCCGGCGGCCCGCGCGTTCCACAGCCCCAGCGGCGTCACCCGGTACGTGTGGATGTGCTCCGGCGCCCGCTCCAGCTCCGCGAACGGCGCGATGGCCCGCCGGCAGGCCTCGGCGAGCTCGTGGTCGACCTCCAGGAGCAGCGTCTTGTCGCTCTGGACGATGAGTGGCCCATTCACCTGCGATCAGATCCTTCCCGGGCCGCTCCGACGACGGCCAATCCTCCAGTCTGCCTGATCCGGGGCCCTCGCGGGGCTCCTGCGGGGCTCCTGCGGGGCGCCCGTCGGAGCCGGGGCATGCGTCGGCATGAGTACCCGGCACATGCCGAATGAGTACGCATACGGATGGACGGGCCCGGGAGACGGCGGTGGGATGAGGGGCATGCCACCGACCGCCGGGGCCGGGAAGCGGTCCACATCCGCCGCTCACGACCCGAACTGGTCGGCGGCCGTGCTGACCGGGGCCCTCGGCGGCCCCCTGCTCGTGCTGCTCGTCGGGAGCAGGCTCGGGCTGCTGCGCGCGCACCCGGCCGTGATCGGCGGCTGCCTGCTGCTGCCGGTCCTGGTGGCGGTCCCCACCTGGTTCCTCGCGCGCACGCCCGACCGGCGGACGGTCCGGCGGGTCTTCGCCGGACTCGCCTGCGCCGTCGGGCTCGCCTGCCCCGCCCTGGCCCGCTTCTTCGCGCTGATCCCCTAGGGCCTGTCCGGCGGATCGGGGCCGGATGGGCCCTAGACCTGGTCGTCCGCCAGTTCCGCCACGCCCGTGATGCGGTGCAGGGGGTACGTGCGGACCTCGTCGGCCGTGTGGTCGTAGCCCGTCACGAAGCCGCCCTCGACGCGGACCGGGGCGATGACGCGCTGGCTCGCCGCGCCCTCCGCGTTGACGTAGCCGATCCACACCGCCGAGCCCGTCATCGCCGCCGCCTGGACCGTCGCCAGGGTCTCGGCGGCCGAGGTGCGGGGGAGGCCGCCCGTCGCCGCGGGGGCCGCAGGCTCCTTCCGTACCGCCGTCGCCGCCCGGTCGCCCGCCCGGATCGCCTTCACCGCCGCGCCGAGGAGGGTGGCGTCGGGGGCCGGCGGGCCGTCGGGGACGGGCACCGGGGCCGTACGGGCCGGGGTGCGGTACGCGTCGGCGCGGGTGATCAGGACGTCGCCCTCGGCGGACTCGGCCGCCGGGGCGTACCCCATCGCCCGCAGCCCGTCGAGCAGCGACGCCGGGTCCGCCTGCGCGGCCAGCACCGTCGGCGCGAGGCGGCGCAGGCCCAGGGCGGCGGAGCGCCGGTCGGCCAGGATCTCGCCGAGGACGGTGTCGTCGTCGCAGCGCACGTACGCGGACGCCGCCCCGATCCGCAGGTGGCCGTGCTTCCTCGCCACGTCGTCGATCAGGTACGCGAGCGGCTGCGGCACCGGCGTACGGGAGTGCGCGGTCAGGAAGTCGTGCAGGTCGGACGCCGACCGCCCCGAGTCCAGCGCGCGCCGTACGGAACCGGGCGTGAACCGGTAGACCGTCGCGCCACCCTTCGATTCCACGTCCGCCAGGACCGCGAGCGCGTCGGCGAGCGGCCGCCGCAGCGGCCCGGGCGCCACGGCCGTCAGGTCGGCCTGCAGCAGGACGTGGTCGACGGCCTCGGGCAGCAGCGGCGCGAGCAGGGTCGCCGCCCGCCCGGCGGCCACCGACAGTTCGACCCGGCCGCCGTGGTCGGCGGGGGCCGCGGCCTCCGCGAGCGGCAGGTTGAGCAGAGCCCGGGCGGGGCCCGCGAGCGCGCCCCGGCCCGTGAGCCCGAGCAGCTCGGCCTCGGCGAGCGTCCAGCGGGCGAGGCGCGAGCGGAGGTCGGTGTGGGGGTCGGGGGCGGGGGCAGCGGTCTCTTCCGCGTCGGTCGTCGGCTGCGGCGGGCGCGGCGGGCCCGCCTGCCCCGCCCCCCGCAGCGGCCGCTCCCACCGCATCCGGGCGAACACCGTCTCCGGATCCGCCGCCGCGCCCGGCGGCAGGGTCGCGAGGAGTTCGAGCACCCGGTGCCGGACCTCCGGCGCGGCCGCGCGGTCCAGGTCCGGGCCGAGCGCGGCCAGCGTGCGGCCCTTCGCGTCCGCACCGCCCACCAGGCCCGCCACCCGGGTCGACATGAGCCAGGGCGCGACGAGCCGCGCCCAGCGCTCGGCCGGCGGCAGGTCGAGCCAGTCGTCGTACGCGGGCGTCGGCGCGTACCGCTCGTCCGCCTCGCCGTCCGAGGCGAGCAGCCCCGCCCCGAAGCACAGCTCGACCCAGAACGCGGCGAGCTGCTCCGACACGTCCAGGGCCGCCGCCGTCCGCTTGAGGTCCCGTACGGACATGCCGCCCGCCCGCAGGACCTGCGGCCCGCCCTGGTCCCAGGACTTGAGCAGTTCCTCGACCGTCGCGAGCGCCGCGTACGCCTGCCCGGCCGCCGCGCTGTCCACCACCTGGGGACGGTAGTCGCGCGCCGCCTCCACCACCGGCGCCACCGGCTCCGGCGCCCGCTGCGCCCGCCCGCCCCGCAGGTGCAGCGCCACCTCGCGCGGCAGCACCATCGTCCGCGCCGACACCGGAAGCAGCAGCCCCCGGTCGCGCAGCCACTGCACCGGAGGCGCCGGATTCGCCGTCACCTCGCCGTACGGCGGACCCCACACGAGCCGGTCCAGGACCGCGAGGGCCTCCGGCGACGCCTCGTCGAGGAGCGCGCCCATCCGCGTCCGGTCCGTGAACAGCTCCGTGAGCGCCGCGACCGCCGACACCGGATCGTGCGTCGCCGTCAGACCGGCCGTCACGATGATCTCCTGCACCCGGCCCGGCGACATGCCCGCCGTCGCCTCCGCGACCGTCGGCCCGAGCCCCGTCGGCGAAGGATGCTGCGCCGAGGGCGCGAGGAGCTCCCGCGCGGTCCGTACGAGCCGCAGCCGGTCGTCCTCGCCCCACACCAGGGCCTGCTCGCGCAGCAGCGCCACCGCGCCCGGCAGCGCCGCCTCGATCTCCGGATCGCCCTCGTCGCCGGTGAGCAGCGCGAGGAGCACGGGGTACGGGGCGGGGTCCGGGGCCACGGCCAGGGCTTCGGCCGTCTGGAGGGCGAACCGGTCGAGCCGCTCCAGGGCCCGCACCACCGACCCGCGCGTGCCGGCGCGGGTCGCCAGCTGCGTCAGATCGTTCGGTACGGGACTCAGCAGGTCCGGCCGGGCGCGCAGCAGCGCGGCGAGCCCCTCGTCGCCCCGCGCGCGCAGCGCCTCCGCGAGCGTGCGGGGCGCCGCGCCGGCGCCAGTTACCTCGGGCACGTGCGCCTCCCGGTCGAGCTCACCGATCCCCATCCGGACCACGTTAGCCGCTGTTCAGGCGCTAACGTCGGGCCGTACCGGGCGAACCGGCCGTGGAGGGGCATCGTGGGGATCGAGAGCGACCGTCTGGTCTACGACTATCTGAGCCGGGTCGGCGATCTGGCCCAGCAGCGACAACTGCCGGCGAGCGACCGGATGAAGCTGGTGTCCGGCCTCCGCAACGAGATCGACCGCAGGCGCGCCACCCACGGCGAGGAGAGCCCGGCGGCGGTACGAGGCATCCTCGGCGCCCTGGGCACCCCGGACGAGGTCGTCGACCGGGCGGGCCCCACGGCCGGGGGGCCGATGCCGAAGCCGCGTACGGGGGAGGGCGGGGGGACGGGCCGGCTGCGGGGGCGCCGCGCGTCGGCCTCCGGCGCGGCTGCCTCCGGGGCGTCGGGTTCCGGCGCGCCGGGTGGTGGCGCGTCGGGCCCTGGCGCTGTGGGCCCCGGGGCGTCGGCCCCTGGTGCTGCGCGCCCCGGCGCTGCGGGCCCCCGCACTGCGCGCCCCGGGGCGTCGGGCGCCGGTGCGTCGGGCCCCGTGATTCCCGCTCAGGACGACCGAGGCCCGGACGGCGCGGGCTCCGCTGTTCCTGCCGCTCCTGCCGCTCCCGGCGCCGGACGCGCCTCGGACTGGTGGCATACGGACACCGAGGACACCACGGACACCGACGACGACTTCCTCGGCTTCGGCTTCGTCGGCGGCATCGAGCGCCCCGACCTCTTCACGCCCCCGGAGGAGGACGAGCCGGCCGAGGACGAGGCGGCCGGGGCCCCCGTACCGGGGAAGCGCCGCCGACTGGCCCGTGTCCTCCGACGCCGCAAGGCGGAGGCGCCGGCCGTGGAGGAGGCGCCCGGGGAAGAGACCGAGGGGGCCGCCCCGGCCCGCGCCCGCCTCGCGAACCCCTTCGTGCTGCTCGCCGCGCTGCTCCTGCTCGGCGGCGCGGTCTTCGGCTCGCTGGTGGCCCTCGCGGCGGGCTGGCTCCTCGCGTACGCCTCCCGCCGGCTGACCCCGGCCGAGGTCAAGGGCGCCGTCCTGGTGATCCCCGGCCTCAGCGCCGCGACCGGGATCCTCTGGCTGTGGGGCCGCGTCCAGGGCCGCTGGGGCGAGGCGGTGGCGCCGGGCGGCGAGGCGATGGGCGCGGCGATCTCCGAGACGTGGCCGTGGGTCCTGCGGGGTGCGGCGATCGCCTCGGCCCTGTTCCTGCTCTGGCGCTCCCGCAAACACTGAGCCGCGCCACCGCCGTTGTGGGCGTCGCTCCGCCGGGGCGGCACCCACCCGCCCGGACGGCGCCCCCGCCCGCCCCGTTGTGGGCGGCGCCCGCCCGGGGCGGTGCCCCCGCCGCCCCCGTTGTGGGCCTGCGCCCCGCCGTTGTGGGCAATCGTTCCGCTGGGGCGGAACGGGTGGGCACAACGGACCCGCGCCCTGCCGGCGCCCGAGGCTCCCGCGCCTGAACCCGCACCACGTCGTGCGGCGCCGCTGGTGGTGCGGGTCCAGGCTCGGAACGCGGAGGCGCCGCTGAAGGGCGCCGTCCCGTGTGCCCACCCGTCCCGCCCTGCGGGACGATTGCCCACACGGCGGCGGGGCGCCGCCCAGCACGGGCGCGGGTCACACGGGCGCGGGGCGCGGGCACACCCGGGCGCGGGCCACAACGGGCGGGGCGTGGGCCCGCAGCGGCCAGGCACCGCCCCGCCGGGTGCGGGTCAGTTCGTGGTCGGGGTCTCCGCATGCCACGGCGCCCCCGGCACCACCAGCGGCGACCCCGTCACCGGGTCCGGGACCACCACCGACGACAGCCCGAAGACGTCCCGTACGAGCTCCGCCGTCACGATGTCCGCCGGCGCGCCCTCCGCGATCACCCGCCCCGCCTTCATGGCGACGAGGTGGTCGGCGTACCGCGCGGCCTGGTTCAGGTCGTGGAGGACGAGGACGACGGTCCGGCCGCGGAGCCGGTTGAGGCGGCGGACCAGGTCGAGGACCTCCACCTGGTGGGAGATGTCCAGGTAGGTGGTGGGCTCGTCGAGGAGCAGCAGGTCCGTCTCCTGCGCGAGGGCCATCGCGATCCACACCCGCTGCCGCTGCCCGCCCGACAGCGCGTCGACGGGCCGGTCGGCGAGGGCGGTCACGTCCGTACGGGACATGGCGTCGGCGACGGCCCGCTCGTCCTCCTCCGACCACTGCTTCCACCAGGCCTGGTGCGGCTGCCGGCCCCGGGACACCAGGTCGGCGACGGTGATGGCCTCGGGCGCGACGGGCGTCTGTGGCAGCAGCCCGATCGAGCGGGCGATCCGCTTGGTCGGCAGTTTCGCGAGCGACTCCCCGTCGAGGAGGACCGCGCCGCCCGCCGGCTTCAGCAACCGCCCCAGCGCCCGCAGCGTCGTGGACTTCCCGCACGCGTTCGGGCCGACGATCACCGTCACCTTGCCGTCGGGGATCGCGAGGTCGAGCTCCTCGACGACGGTGCGGTCCTCGTAGGCGAGCGTCAGCTCACGGGCCTGCAGTCTGGTCACGAAGCACCTCCAGCGGCTCGGCTCCGGACGATGAGCCAGATCAGGTACGGGGCGCCGACCGCCGCCGTGAGGACACCCACCGGCAGTTCGACGGGGGAGAAGAGACGCCGGCCGAGCAGGTCGGCGACGACCACGATCACCGCGCCGGTGAGCGCGGAACAGAGCAGCGGGATCTGCGCCGTGCGGGTCATGCGGCGGGCGATCTGCGGCGCGAGCAGCGCCACGAAGTCCACCGGCCCGGCGACGCCGGTCGCCACCGACGCGAGGACGACGCCGACCGCGACGAGTCCGAGCCGGACCCCGCCCAGCCGCGCGCCGAGCGCGGTCGCCGTGTCGTCGTCGAGGGAGACGGTCCGCTGGGCGCGGGCCGCCCACAGCACGGCGGGCAGCAGCAGGAGCAGCGTCCAGCGGATCGGCGCGGACTCGTCCCAGCCGCGCCCGTTGAGGGAGCCGGTCATCCAGATCTGGGCCTGTTGGGCGACGAGGTAGTCGCCCTTCGTCATGAACAGCGTGATGAGGGACCGCAGCGCGATCGCGATGCCGATGCCGATGAGCACGAACCGGGTCGCGTGCAGCCCGCCGCGCCAGGCGAAGGCGTACACGAGGGCGGCGGCGAGGATGCCGCCGGCGATGGAGACGTACGGCAGGACGGTGTACGAGGTGAGGCCGAAGGTCATCGCGGCGACGGTGACGGCCCCGGCGCCCTGGCTGATGCCGATGATGTCGGGGGAGGCGAGCGGGTTGCGGGCCACGGTCTGGATGAGGCCGCCCGCGATGCCGAAGGCGGCGCCGACGGCGAGGGCGACGACGAGCCGCGGCTCGCGCAGCTCCGTGACGACGAACGCGGACGGCGAGGGCTCGCCGAGGAGGATCCGTACGACTTCGTCCGGGGCGACGGACTTCTCGCCGACGCAGAGGTACGCGAGGCAGGCCGCGCCCAGGAGCAGCAGGAGGGCCGCGGCGACGAGGGCCGAGCGCCGGTGGACGAGGAAGGACCCGCGTCCGGCGCGCACGAGCCCGTACCCGGCGGGCCGGAGATGCACGACGCTCACGCGGGCACCGCCTTGCGCCGTACGGGCATGGCCGGGGTCGGTACTCCGGTCAGGGGCGTACTCACGCGGGCACCGCCTTCGGTCGTACGGGCATGGCCGGGATCGGCCCTCCGATCAGGGGCGTACTCACGCGGGCACCGCCTTCGGTCGTACGGGCACGGCCGGGATCGGCCCTCCGATCAGGGGCGTACTCACGCCGGCACCGCCTTCCGTCGTACGAGCGTGACCAGGAACGGCACGCCGATCAGCGCCGTCATCACGCCCGCCGGCACCTCTCCCGGCGGGAACACGATCCGCCCGGCGACATCGGCCACGAGCAGCATCACGGGCCCGACGATCGCGGCCATCGGCAGTACCCACCGGTGGTCGGAGCCGACGACCGCACGCGCGATGTGGGGGACGGCGAGGCCGACGAAGGCGACGGGACCGGCGGCGGCGACGGCCGCGCCGGTGAGGACGGTCGCGCCGAGCCCGCCCACGATCCGTACGGTCGCGACGCGCTGCCCGAGCCCCTTGGCGACGTCCTCGCCGAGCGCGAGCGCGTCGAGGCCGCGGGCCACGGAGAGGACGAGGACGGTGCCGAGCAGCAGGAAGGGCCAGATCTGGCCGACGATCTCGGTGTCGCGCCCGTCGAGGGAGCCGATCTGCCAGAACCGGAACTCGTCGAGCGCCGAGGCCCGGGTGGTGAGGACGCCGGTGGTGATCGAGAGCAGCAGGGCGTTGATCGCGGCTCCGCCGAGCGCCAGTTTCACGGGCGTGGCGCCACCGCGCCCGCCGGCGGCGATCGCGTAGACGGCGACGGAGGCGAGGGCGGCGCCGGCGAAGGCGAACCACACGTACCCGCTGAGCTCGTGCACGCCGAGGAAGGCGATGGCGAGGACGACGGCGACCGACGAGCCCTGGCTGATGCCGAGGATGCCGGGGTCGGCGATCGGGTTGCGGGTGATGCCCTGGAGGGCGGTGCCGGCGAGCGCGAGGGCGGCGCCGACCATCAGCCCGATGAGGGTCCGGGGGACGCGGAGTTGCCGGACGACCTCGGCGTCGTCGCCGGTCGCGCCGTGCAGCAGGGCGTCGAGGACGGTGGAGGGCGCGATGGGGCGGGCGCCGACGGCGAGGCTGAGGAGGACGGCGAGGAGCAGGGCGACGAGGGCCGCCGAGGTCGCGAGGACCCGTCTGGTACGGAAAGCGGCTGGCATCGGGACCCATCGGGGGGAGTTCAGGTTTGGTTAGGCTCGCCTTAGCTTAAGCGGCGCCCCGGTGCGAACGTATGTGCCCCCAGGCCCCGGACAATGGCCCCATGACGACCACGCCGCCCACGCCCACGCCCACGCCCACGCCCACGACCCCGCCCACGCTCGCGACGCCGGCCACGCCCGCGATCCCGCCCAGGCCCGCGACCCCGCCCACCGTCGGTTTCGACCTCGACCTGACGCTCCTCGACACCCGCCCGGGCATCAAGGCGGCCTTCGTCGCCTTCTCCGCCGAGACGGGCGTCCCGATCGACGCCGACCTCGTCGTCAGCCGCCTCGGGCCGCCGCTCGAGCAGGAGATGGCGCACTGGTTCCCGGCGGAGCACGTCACGGAGATGACTGCCCGCTACCGGGCCCTCTACCCCTCGTACGCGATCGAGCCCACCGTCCCGATGCCCGGCGCCCGGGACGCGATCGAGGCCGTGCGCGAGGCGGGCGGCCGCACGATCGTCGTCACCGCGAAGAACGGCCCGCACGCCGAGCTGCACCTCGCCCACCTCGGCATCGAGCCCGACGCGGTCGCCGGCGGTCTGTGGGCCGAGGGCAAGGCGGAGGCCCTGCGCGCGCACGGCGCCGGGGTGTACGTCGGGGACCACGTCGGCGACGTCCGGGGCGCCGCCACCGCGGGCGCGTACTCGGTGGCCGTCGCGACCGGTCCCTGCCCCGCCGAGGAGCTCCGGGCGGCCGGCGCGGACGTGGTCCTGCCGGACCTGACGGACTTCCGCGCCTGGTGGGAGGGGTATCTGGCCTGAGCCTCAGGCGGCCCGGCCGGAACGGGCCTGCCGCCGCTGGGCCGCGACCGACCGCAGCAGCCCGGCGGCGGCGACGAGGAACCCGACCCCCATCAGCATCGACACGAGGTACGCGACGGTGGGGAACGGATCCGTCCCGAGGAACAGCGGAGCCACCGTGACCAGCGTCGCGACCGCACCGATCGCGAACACGATCACACCGGCCTTGACGAGTCCGTCACCCGGGGCACTGTCGTCCACCGGCACGGCGGGGGTTTCGTTACGCATCCCGCCAGGGTAGTTCCCAGGCCGGAGGAACACGTCGGAGACGTCTTGTCACCGGCCTTCTGACCATTAGCCTGGTGCCGGCGGGTCGGTCGACGACCCGCTGTTTGCCATCCCCATCGACGAGGACGAGGACGAGGACAGACGTGCCTACCGGCAAGGTCAAATGGTTCAACAGCGAGAAGGGCTTCGGCTTTCTCTCCCGCGACGACGGCGGCGACGTCTTCGTCCACTCGTCGGTGCTCCCTGCCGGAGTCGACGCACTGAAGCCGGGGCAGCGGGTCGAGTTCGGGGTCGTCGCCGGTCAGCGTGGCGACCAGGCGCTGTCCGTCACGATCCTCGAGCCGACCCCGTCCGTCGCCGCGGCGCAGCGCCGTAAGCCCGACGAACTGGCGTCCATCGTGCAGGACCTGACGACGCTCCTGGAGAACATCACGCCGATGCTGGAGCGCGGCCGCTACCCGGAGAAGGCGGCGGGCAAGAAGATCGCCGGCCTGCTGCGGGCGGTCGCCGACCAGCTGGACGTGTAGCCCTTCACGGGAACCGCGGCGCGTCCGGGGCTGAGGTTCCACGGGAACCGCGGCGGGTCCGGGGCTGAGGTTCTACGGAATCGCCGCGCGTCCGGGGCTGAGGTCCTACGGTTCTACGGGAACCGCAGCGCGTCCGGGCCGAGGGGCGGTACGAGTCCCTCGGCCGCGGCGCGCGTGAGCAGCCCGCGGACCGCCGCGTAGCCGTGCTCGCCGAGGTCGGCCGTGAACTCGTTCACGTAGAGGCCGATGTGCTGGTCGGCCACCTTCGGGTCCATCTCCTGGGCGTGCTCCAGGACGTACGGCCGGGAGGCCCCCGGATCGTCCCAGGCCATCCGCACCGACGCGCGGGCGGACTCGGCGAGCAGCTCGAGCGTCTCGGCGCCCAGCGAGCGACGGGCGACGATCGCGCCCAGCGGGATCGGGAGGCCGGTCGTGGACTCCCAGTGCTCGCCCATGTCGGCGAGGCAGTGCAGCCCGTAGTTCTTGTACGTGAAGCGGGCCTCGTGGATGACGAGCCCCGCGTCGACCTTCCCGTCCCGCACGGCGGGCATGATCTCGTGGAACGGCATCACGACGACGTCCCCGACCCCGCCGGGCACCTTCTCGGCCGCCCACAGCCGGAACAGCAGGTACGCGGTCGAGCGCTCGCTCGGCACCGCGACGGTCTTCCCGGCGAGGTCCGCCCCCTCCTCACGGGTCAGCACGAGCGGCCCGCAGCCGCGGCCCAGGGCGCCGCCGCAGGGCAGCAGGGCGTACTCGTCGAGGATCCACGGCAGCACCGCGTACGACACCTTCAGGACGTCGTGCGCGTCGGTGCCGCTCTCCGCCCAGCCGTTGGTGACGTCGATGTCCGCGAACGTCACGTCGAGCCGGGGCGCGCCCGGGACCCGGCCGTGCGCCCAGGCGTCGAAGACGAAGGTGTCGTTGGGGCAGGGCGAGTAGGCGATCTTGAGTTTCACGCGTGCGCCTCCACGAAGACGGTGCTGCCGAGCAGCTCGAAGGTGTGCCGGAGGGCGCCCAGGGCCTCGCCGATGCGCCAGGCGGCGCGGTCGCGGGGGCCGACGGCGTTGGACACGGCCCGGACCTCGACGACGGGCACGCCGTACACGGCGGCGGCCTCGGCGACGCCGAAGCCCTCCATCGCCTCGGCGGCGGCGGTCGGATGCCGCTCGGCGAGTTCGGCGGCGCGACGGGCGGTGCCGGTGACGGTGGAGACGGTGAGGACGGGTGCGAGGGTGCATCCCGTGGCGAGCGCGGCGAGCGCGGCGACGATCCGGTCGGTCAGCGCCTCGGGCACGGGGTGGGCGGACCGGCCGAAGCCCAGCTCCTCGACCGTGAGGTACCCGTCCGGGGTCTCGGCCCCGAGGTCGGCGGCGACGATCGCCGACGACACGACGACGGAGCCGACGGGCGCGGCGGGCTGGAACCCGCCGGCGATGCCGGCGGAGACGACGAGCCCGTACCCGCCGTCCTTCAACGAGGCGTACGCGAGGGCCGTCCCGGTCGCGGCGGCGACGGCCGCGGGGCCGACCCCGCCGACGAGGACGTCGACGCGGTTCTCGTGACGGCGCAGGACGAGGCCCCCCGGCAGCGGAAGCGGCTCGGGGTCGCCGAGACCGAGGCCGGCGGAGACGGAGTCCGCCTCCGCCGCCACGGCCGTCACGATCAGGATCCGGTGGACCACCGGCGGATCAGGAGTCCTTCTTCAGCTGGAAGTGCCAGATGCCGGTCAGCTTCTTGCCGGTGTTCTCGACGATGGTCACCTGGGTCTTGTCGGTGGCCTCGCCGGTCGGGGACTGGGAGAAGAAGGCGCTGGCCGGGATGGTCCGGTACGTCTTCTTGTACGGCTCGGGCTCGGCCTGCTGGCCGCCGAGGAAGATCGTCCAGCCGTGGTCGGCGATCTCCGGGTCCACGCCGAAGCGGATCTTGTCGTCCGCGGAGACCGTGATGGTCTTCTCGGCCTTCTTGTTGAGGCACTGCTGGATCTGCGACTCCTTGATGGCGTCGCCGTTGTTGTAGCAGGCGGCCTCGGAGTGCACCGAGTCGGTCCCGACCGTCAGGGTCGCGAGCGGAGTCGGCTTGTCGCAGGCGGAGAGTACGAGGAGCCCGGCGGAGACGGCCCCGAGGGCGACGGCGGCCCGGCGGCGCGAGCCGGAGAAGAACGCAACGGTCATGAGCCGAAGGCTATCGGGCCGCCGCGCCCGCGCCACGCGGGGGTACGGCGTGCCGCCCCGGCGTACCGCTTCGCACGGAGTGTCCCCAGCGATGCCGGGGCCTGCCCGGCCCGCTCGGCAAGACGCCCCAGGTCCTGTCCGCCCCGGCCGGCAAGGCGCCCCAGGGCCTGCTGGCCCCGCTAGGCAAGACGCCCCGGGTCCTGTCCGCCCCGCTCGGCAAGACGTCCCTAGGTCCTGTCCGCCCCGGCCGGCAAGGCGCCCCCAGGGGCTTGCCCCCCCGGCCGGCAAGACGTCCCCGGGGCCTGTCCGGCCCCGCTCGGCAAGACGCCCCTAGGGGCCCCAGGGCCTGCCCGGCCCGCCCCGGCCGGCAAGGCACCCCTAAGCCGCTTTCGTCTTCGGTCGGCCGCCCTTGGGGGTCGGGCGGCGGGCCGCCGACAGGAGGCCGCGGACCGAGAGGAACGCGCCCAGGCCCAGGATCGCGGCGGCGACGGACATGCCGAGGGTGCCGTTCAGGGGCAGCGCGATGCCGATCCCGCCGCCCACCACCCACGCCATCTGCAGCGCCGTCTCGGAGCGGGCGAACGCCGAGGTCCGCACCTGCTCCGGCACGTCCCGCTGGATCAGCGCGTCCAGGGACAGCTTCGACAGGGCCTGGGTGAGGCCCGCGACCGCGCCGAGGACGGCGACCATGAGCCCGCCGAAGAAGATCGCGGCGAGGACCGCCGTACCGCAGACCACGCTGATCATCGTGGCGATGATCACCTCGGGCCCGTGGCCCCGGTCCCGGAGCAGCGAGCCGACGGCCGTACCGCAGGCGTTCCCCGCACCGGCCGCCACGCCCACGATGCCGAGGGAGACGGCGGCGCTCTGCCCGGGCAACGGGTGTTCGCGCAGCAGGAACGCCAGGAAGAAGATCAGGAAACCCGACAGCATGCGCTGCGCGGCGTTCGCCTCCAGGCCGTGCAGCACGGAGGGGCCGACCGTCCGCAGGCTCGGCTTCTTCTCGCCGTGCGTCAGCAGGTGCGCCCGCCGCTCACCCTTCGCGGAGTCCACCTTGTGCGGCATCCGCAGCGCCCAGAACGTGCCGAGCAGGAACAGCGCGCACGCCCCGTACAGCGGCCAGCCCGGCCCGATCATCTGGAGCCCCGCACCGATGGGCGCGGCGATGCCGGTGGCGAGCAGCCCGGCCAGGGTGACCCGGGAGTTCGCCTTCACGAGGGAGAAGTTCGGTGGGAGGAGGCGGGGTACGACGGCGCTGCGGACGACTCCGTACGCCTTGGAGGCCACGAGCACGCCCAGCGCGGCGGGGTACAGCTCCAGGCCGCCGGTCGCCACGGCCCCCGACATCATGATCGCGAGGACGGCCCGGGTCAGCATCGCGCCCGCCATCGCCGCGCGCCGCCCGTGCGGGATGCGGTCCAGGAGCGGGCCGATCACGGGGGCGAGGAGGGTGAAGGGGGCCATGGTGACGGCGAGGTAGAGCGCGACGCGGCCGCGGGCCTCGTCGGTCGGCACGGAGAAGAAGACGGTGGAGGCGAGGGCGACGGTGATCATGACGTCGCCGGCGCCGTTCACGGCGTGCAGCTCGATCAGCTTCCCGAGCCCCGACTCGCCCGCGCCGTGCGCGTGGGTGGCCTTCCGGATGCCCTTGGCGGTCCCGGTGAACGGCAGGTGCAGGGCGCGCCCGACCTTCCGGCCCGCTCGGCGGAGCGGCCCGGCGGGATCGTGTGATCGTACGGGGGACCGTGCGGCTGCCACTCCGTCATAGTGCCCCACGGGCGCGCCGGACGAACCGGGGCACGACGGAGACGACCACGGAGGATCGATTGCGCGCCGCGCCCCCGTTGGGGGCCGTCGCTCCGCTCGCGCAGGGGCCCCCTCGCCCCTGCGGGACGATCGCCCACACGGGCGCGGGCCGGGTCCGGGGCGGTTCCGGCGCTCCAGGATCCGGTCACTTGGGGCGGGCAGGTGGGCGGAGGCCCGCGAACGGGGTAGCGTGCGTAGCGCGTCACCGGCGGAAGCTCTCGGCCGCGCGCCTCTTCGGCATCCCGCAGAATGGATGGCGTTAGGTGTGCCCGAGACGTGCGAGACAAGTCGGGTGCGGACGTCGATGCGGCCCCCTGGTCCGCTCCGCCCGCCGCCCGTGGCTTCGCTCCCGCCCCTCGGCCGGCGCACCCGTGAGACGGCGTAGGAGAGAAGCGAGACCTGTGAGTGCTGCGACGACGCGAAGCGGTACCCCGCGTACCCCGCGAGCCACGCGTACCCCCGACCGCCTGTGCGCGGAGGCCGTAGACCTCGCGCGGGAGGCCGCCGAGGAGGCGGCCGCGCCAGGGATCGTGGGCGCGCACGTCGAGGTCGTCGCGGAGGGCGACCGAGTCGTCACCCACTACTTCGAGTCCAAGGAGCCCGGCTACCGGGGCTGGCGCTGGGCGGTGACCGTCACCCGCGCCTCCCGCGCCAAGAACGTCACGCTTGACGAAACCGTCCTGCTGCCGGGCGCCGACGCGCTCCTGGCCCCGGAGTGGGTGCCGTGGAGCGAGCGGCTGCGCCCCGGCGACATGGGCCCCGGGGACCTCCTCCCCACGGAGCAGGACGACCTGCGTCTGGAGCCCGGGTACTCGGGCGAGGACGCGCCGCCGCCGAACTCCGCGGTGTCGGAGGAGATGTCGGAGCACCTGGACGAGGAGGACGCCGAGCTGACGTCCCGCACCCCGTCGCGGGGCGCGATCGCGGCGGTCGCGGAGGAACTCGGCATGCGCCGGGCCCGGGTCCTGTCCCGCTACGGCCTGCACGTGGCGGCGGACCGCTGGGACGAGGCGTTCGGCGCGAAGACGCCGATGGCGCAGGCGGCACCGGCCTCCTGCGAGTCCTGCGCGTTCCTGGTGCCGCTGGCGGGCTCCCTGAAGCAGGCCTTCGGCATCTGCGCGAACGAGTTCTCCCCGGCGGACGGCCGGGTCGTGTCGCTGGCGTACGGCTGCGGGGGGCACTCGGAGGCCGCGGTCATGCCGAAGCCGCCGCGGCCGGCGCCGCCGGTGCTGGACTCGATGGCCGCGGACGTCTTTCCGCTCCGTCCGGCGAAGGACTCCGGCTCGACGACGGAACCGGACGCGTCCTCGGAGGACCTGGGCCACTCGTAACCCTCCGCTCACTCCGGGCGGCGCCCCCGCTGGACCACTCCGGGCGGCGCCCCCGCCGGGCCACACCGCGCGGCGCCCCCGCTGGGCCACACCGTGCGGCCTGCGCCCGCGCCGACCGGCACCCCCGCCTCGTGCGGGCCCGCGCCTTGCCGGGCTGCGCCCCGCCTCGTGTGACCCGCGCCCGGCTGGGCGGCGCCCTCGCCCGGGGCTGCGCCCCGCCCCGTGTGGCCCCCCGCTTTGCGGGGCGGCACCCCGCCGCCGTGTGGGCCCGCGTCCGGGCTGGGCGGTGCCCTTCGCCGCCCGCCGTGTGGCCCCGCGCCGGGGCGGGCGGTGCGCACCGCCGTGTGGGCAATCGTCCCGCTGGGGCGGGACGGGTGGGCACACGGGACGGCGCCCTTCAGCGGCGCCTCCGCGTTCCGCGCCTGGACCCGCACCACCGCTGCGGCGCGCTGCCGGTGCGGGTTCGGGCGCGGGAGCCTCGGGCGCCGGCAGGGCGCGGGTCCGTTGTGCCCACCCGTTCCGCCCCAGCGGAACGATTGCCCACAACGAGGGCGGCGGGGGCACCGCCCCGGGCGGGGCGCCGCCCACAACGGGGGCGGCACGAGGCGCCCACAACGGGGTGGCGCCGGCCGCGCGGGTGGGCACCGCCCGGCGGAACGACCGCCCACAACGGCGGGGCGCAGGCCCACGACCCGGCCCGGCGAGAGCGCGGCCCGGACCCGGGCGCGGGCCCGCCACCCGGGCCCACAAGGGCGCCGCCCGCGAGGAGCGAAGGCTCGCGCCCCGGCCGCACCGGGCCCGCAAGGGTGCCGCCCGCACCGGGCCCGGCCCGCGGCCCAGCAGCGCCCGGCCCGGCTCGGCAGCGCCCGGCCCGTGGCCCGGCAAGCGCAGTTCGGGGCGAACGACCCCGCGCGCCCCCGCCCACGGACGTGCCCCGTCCGCCCCGCACCGCAGCGCAAGGTACCTTCGGGCCCCCGGGCTCAATGAGTCGGGACCGACCGCCCCGCAGAACCGCAGACTGGAGTCAGACGTGAGCGTCAGCGTCCGGACGACGACCGACGGAACCGATCCCTTCGGCACGGCACGGCTGCGGCGAGGCGTGCTCGACGCCTGGGGCGCGAGTCCGGCCCGGTTCCGGGAGGACGCCAACGCCGAGGAGGACCTGGCCCTCGGCGGCTACCGCGACCGCCTCGTCGTCGAGCTGGCGCAGAACGCCGCCGACGCCGCCCACCGCGCCGGCGTCACCGGCCGCCTCCGCCTGACCCTGCACCCCGCGGACCACGAGGGCCCCGCGGTCCTCGCCGCCGCGAACACCGGCGCCCCGCTGGACGCCGCGGGCGTGGAGTCGCTGTCCACCCTCCGCGCCTCCGCCAAACGCGAGCAGGGCGGACAGGGCGGACAGGACGGACAGGGCGGCCACGGCGCCGTCGGCCGTTTCGGCGTCGGTTTCGCCGCCGTCCTCGCCGTCTCCGACGAGCCCGCCGTCCTGGGCCGGCACGGCGGCGTCCGCTGGTCCCTGGCCGAGGCGCGCGAGCTGGCCGCCGAGGCCGCCCGGTACAGCCCGGGCCTCGGCGACGAACTGCGCCGCCGTGACGGCCACGTACCGCTCCTGCGTCTTCCGCTGCCCGCCGAGGGCACCGCGCCCGAGGGATACGACACCGTCGTCGTCCTCCCGCTGCGGGATGCCGCCGCCGAGGACCTGGCCGAGCGTCTCCTCGCCTCCGTGGACGACGCTCTGCTCCTCACTCTTCCGGGTATCGCCGAGATCGTCGTGGAGACGGCGGAGGGCGTGCGGACCCTCCGCCGCTCCGAGGACGAGGGATACGTCCGCATCGACGATTCCGGCGACAGCGCCACCGGCACCCACCGCTGGCGGACCGTCACCCACGGCGGCCCCCTCGACCCCGCCCTCCTGAAGGACCGCCCGGTCGAGGAGCGACTCCGCCCGCACTGGTCGGTCACCTGGGCCGTACCGGTGGATGCGGAGGGGGCCCCGAAGTACCCCCGTACGACCCCCGTCGTGCACGCCCCCACCCCCACCGACGAGCCCCTCGGCATCCCCGCCCTCCTCATCGCGTCCCTCCCGCTGGACACGGCCCGGCGGCACCCGGCGCCCGGGCCGCTGACGGACTTCCTGGTGCAGCGGGCGGCCGACGCGTACGCCGAACTCCTCGCCGACTGGCAGCCGGTGACGACCGCGACCCTCGACCTCGTGCCCGGCCCGCTCGGCAAGGGGCACGTCGACGGCGCCCTGCGCGAGGCGATCCTCGACCGGCTGCCGCGCGTCGCGTTCCTGGCCCCGGCCGCCCCCTCCGAGGAGCTTCCGGCACTCCGCCCGATCGAGGCGGAGGTCGTGGAGGGCGCGGGCGCGGAGACGGTCGACGTCCTCGCCGAGGTGTTCCCGACGCTCCTGCCCGCCGGTCTCGAACGCCGCCCCGAGCTCCGTACCCTCGGCGTCGGCCGCGTCCCCCTCACCGAGGCGATCGACCGCCTTGCCGGTGTGGACCGCCCGCCGACGTGGTGGTGGCGGCTGTACGACTCGCTCGCCGGCGTCGACCCGGACCGTCTGACGGGCCTCCCGGTGCCGCTCGCGGAGGCCGAGGAGGGCGCCAGGATCCGTACGACGATCGGCCCCCGCCAGGTCCTCCTGCCGCAGGACCGCACGCCCGCCGAACTGACACGGCTCGGCCTGAAGGTGGCGCACCCGGAGGCGGCCCACCCGCTCCTGGAGAAGCTGGGCGCCCTGCCGGCCACACCCCGCGCGGTCCTGACGACCCCGCAGGTACGGGCGGCGGTCGCGGCCTCCCTCGACGCGGGCGAGATCTGGGACGAGGACGCCGACGCCCTCGACGCGGAGGAACTGGCCGAGACCGTCCTCGCCCTGGTCCGCGACGCGGAGCTCGACCCCGGCGAGGAGCCGTGGCTCGGCGCGCTCGCCCTCCCCGACGAGGACGGCGAACTGTCCCCGGCGGGCGAACTGGTCCTCCCGGGCTCGCCGTTCGCGGCCGTGATGCGCGAGGAGGAACTCGCCTTCGTCGACGCCGACCTGGCCGCCCGCTGGGGCGAACAGCCCCTCGCCGCCTGTGGTGTCCTCGCCAACTTCGCCCTGGTCCGCGCGACCGACCTGGTCCTCGACCCGGACGAGGTCGAGCCCCGCGAGGGCGACTACCCGGAGCCGGACGACGCGGGCCTGCTCGACGCGGTCGACGTGTGGTGCGAGGACGTCCTGGACCGCCTCCCGATGACCGCCGTACCGCCGGTGGCGACGGAGATCGTGGCCGTACGGGACCTGGACCTGGTCGACGACGACCGCTGGCCGCAGGCCCTCGCGCTCCTCGCGCAGCCGCCGCTCAGGGACGCCCTGACCCAGCCCGTACGGGTGCTCCTGCCGGACGGCACGACGGAGACCGTCCGCTCGTACACGGCCTGGTGGCTGCGCGACCACCCCGTCCTGGACGGCCGCCGCCCGGCGGGCCTCCGCGCGGAGGGCTCGGACCCGCTCCTCATCGGCCTGTACGACTCCGCCGACGCGACCGGCTTCGAGGACGAGCAGGTCCTCCGGGCCCTGGGCGTCCGCACCTCGGTCGCGGCCCTCCTCGACGAACCGGGCGGCGCGGCGGAGCTCCTGGCCCGCCTGGCGGACCCGTCCCGCGAGGTCACGGCACCCCAACTCCACGCCCTGTACACGGCCCTGGCGGACCTGGACCCGGAGCAGGTGACGCTCCCCGACGACCTGCGCGCGGTCGTGGACGGCACCCTCGTCGTGGTCGAGGCCTCGGAGGCCCTGGTGGCGGACGCCCCCGACCTCCTCCCGCTGGCCGGCGACCTCCCGCTCCTGCCGGTCTCCCCGTCCCGCGCGGACGACCTGGCGGACCTCTTCCAGGTCCGCCGCCTGAGCGAGGCGGTGGAGGCCGAGGTCACGACGGTCGGTGAGGAGCACGAGGTTCCGCCCTCGGTCCACGCCCTCCTCGGCCCGGCGACCCCCGCCTCGTACATCGAGCACGAGGAACTCCACGCCGGCGGCATCGAACTCGACTGGCGCCGCACCCCCGACGGCGTCGTCCACGCCGCCACCCTGGAGGGCGTGGCGGCCGGCCTCGCCTGGGCGGCGGGCCAGTGGCCCCGCCGCTTCGAGGTGGCGGCCCTCCTGGAGGACCCGTCGAGGACGGCGGAACTGGCGAGGGACAGGTGGTTCGACTGACGGCGCGGCGGCGGGCGAAAGGGAACGGCCCTGTAGCGGCACGGCGGCGGCCGACACGGAAGGGGCCTGTGACGGCGCGGCGGCGGCGCGACATCGAATCGTCCTGGTAGAGACCAGAGGGCGGCGACGCACGGAGACGGGTCGCCGCGTCCTCACCCCCCACCCCCTCTCCCAGGAGGCACCGCATGCCCCAGGTACGCGTCAACGGCGTGAAACTCGCGTACGACTCCGTGGGCGAAGGCGAACCACTCGTCCTCGTCCACGGTTCGTGGAACGACCGCCACAGCTGGCAGCCGGCGATCGAGGCGGACATCCGCGCGTCCTTCACCGCGGTCGCGTACGACCGCCGCGGCCACGGCGAGAGCGAGAAGGTTCCGGGCCGGGGCGCCCGGAGGGAGGACGAGGACGACCTGGCGGCGCTGATCGAGGAGCTCTTCGACGGCCCCGCGCACGTCGCCGGCAGCTCCTTCGGCGCGTCGATCACCCTCGGCCTGGCGGCCCGCCGCCCGGAGCTGTTCCGCACGATCACGGTCCACGAGCCGCCGCTGGTGGGGGTGGTGGCGGACGACCATGAATCCATGGAGCAACTGCAGCCGACGTTCACGTCCTTCGACGCGATCCTCGACCACCTCCGCAAGGGGGAGGACGAGCAGGGGGCGCGCCTGTTCGTGGAGGAGGTGGCGATGGGCCCGGGCATGTGGGACCAACTGCCGCCCGCCATCCGACAGACGTTCGTGACGAACGCCCAGACCTGGCTGGACGAACAGAACGACCCGTCCTGGGCCGAACTGGACCTCGAAGGCCTCTCCGCCTGCCCGGTCCCGGTCCTCCTGAGCCGTGGTACGGAGAGCCCCGCCTGGTTCGGCACGGTCCTGGACCGCCTGGCCGCGGTCCTGCCGAACGCCCGGCACCAGACCTTCGAGGGCGCGGGCCACATCCCGCACGTCACGCACCCGAAGGAGTACGTGAGGGTCGTGACGGACTTCATCAGGACGGCGGCACCGGGCAACTGACGGGACGCACAGCCGAGCCGACGGCCCGGGCCCGACCCCTCGGACCGGCCCAGCCCGGACGGCCCGGGTCAGTCCGAGTGGCCCGGCCCAGCCCGGACGGCCCGGGCCGGTCCGAGAGGTCGGGCCCGGGGGCCGGTCAGAACAGCCCGTTCCGGCCCTTCTGCCCGGCGAGGCGGTCGTACAGGGGCCGCTCCGTCCGGGCGGGGGCGGCCTTTCGGGCCGACCGTGCGGCCGCCTGGGTCTCGCAGTTGACCACGATGTTCGTCCCGCCCTCGCCGTCGCAGTCGTCGACGCCCGCCTGGCCGTCGAGGGCGTCGGCGGCGGGGCCGCCGCGCAGGTAGTCGTTGCCGTCGCCGCCGCGCAGGGCGTCCCGGCCGCCGGCGGTGCCGAGCGTCTGGCTCCAGTCCGAGTTGTCGCCGAAGATCCGGTCGTCGCCGCCGCGGCCCTCGATCTGGTCGTTGCCCGCGGTGGACCCGGCGGGATCGACGAGGGAGTTGTCGCCGATGAGGATGATCTCGCCCGTGCTGCCGCCGAGGATCACGTCGTTGCCGGAGCCGACCGCGGTGCCGGCGGACGTGTGGTCGCCGACGGCGCCGAACGCGCCGTCGGGTCCCAGGTCGATCAGGTCGTCGCCGCCGGCCCCGCTGGCGTTGCCGAACGGCGCGAAGCTGTCCCCCGTGACGTCGCCGAGGGTTCCGGGGCCTTCGAGCAGGACGTCGTCTCCGGCACCCGTCGCACCGTAGTAGCCGAGCGAGTCCCCGACGATGACGTCCTCCCCGTTGCCGCCGATGACACGGTCGGAGGCCCCGCCGTTGGCGTGGTCGCCGGCACTGTCCCCGTACAGGACGTCGTCGCCGTCCCCGCCGACGAGAACGTCGGGGGAGGCGCCGTCGGCAGTGCCCTGCGTCGCCGCGTTGTCCCCGAGCAGGAAGTCGTCCCCGGTCCCGCCGTCGATGTAGTCCCGCCCGGTGGCGCTGCTGACGTTTCCGGTGAACGCGCGCTCGTCACCGCCCACCTCGTCGTTGCCGGCGTCGCCGAAGATCCGGTCGTCGCCGGTCCCGCCGGAGATGCGGTCGTTGCCGTCCCCGCCGTGGATGTAGTCGTTGCCGCCCAGGCCGCAGATCCGGTCGTTGCCGCCCTTGCCGTCGATGACGTCGTTGCCGGGCGTGCCGATGATGACGTCGTCGCCCGGGGTGCCGATGGTGCCGGTGACGGTGGCGGCGGCTTCGAAGCAGGTGGGCGCCGCGACGGCGGGAGCCCCGGCGGCGGTGACGGTGAGGGCCGCGGCGACGAGCGCGGGCGCGCACAGAAGGCCGAGGGTCCGGCGGCGCGCGGTCGTGCGGACGGCTGTTCTGCGGGGCATGGGGGTCCTTCCCGTGGCAGGAGACGGAGGCGGAGGCGGAGGCGGAGGCGAACGAGCGAGGGAGAGCACGACCACCGAGAGGTGATCACGTTGCGTGATCTCTGCCACGAGCAGGGGGGCGCCTCGATGCACGGAGAGTGATTTCACCCGATGGGTCGGCGGCCGCCCGCGCCGCGGAACGCGTCGGAAAGTTTTGACGCGTCGGAAAATCCCGACGTATCATGAGCGCCATGCCGACCGACGTGTTCGGCGTACTGGCCAACCCGGTACGCCGCAAACTGCTCGAAACGCTGCGTGAAGGGCCTCGCTCCACGGGCGAGCTGGCCGGGATGTTCGAGCTCGGGAGGCCCGCGGTCTCCGAGCACCTGGCGGTGCTCCGTACCGCGGGACTGGTACGCGAAGAGCCCCGAGGGCGGCACCGCTTCTACCACCTCGAACCGGCCCGGCTCGCCGAGGTGGGCGAGTGGCTGCATCCGTTCGAGCACTACTGGAAGCAGCGCCTGGACGCGCTGTCCGATCTCCTGGACGAGGAAAACGGAACGTGATGACCGAGAACAACACGATCACCTGCGAGAAGTACCTGCCCCACGCACCCGCGGCGGTGTGGAAGGCCCTGACCGACCCCGACCTGCACGCCCGCTGGTGGGCCGCCGGCGACGTCAAGGCCGTCGTCGGGCACCGCTTCACCCTCGACATGGGCGACTTCGGGCAGCAGCCCTGCGAGGTGACAGCCGTCGACGAGGAGCGGCTGCTCGCCTACCGCTTCGCCGAGGGCACGCTCGACACCACCGTCACCTGGACGCTCCACCCGGAGGGCGAGGGCACCCGCCTCGTCCTCACCCACACCGGCTTCGACCTCGATTCCCCGATGGGCCGCCAGGCATACGAGGGCATGGGCCACGGCTGGCCCCACGTCCTGGACCGCCTCGCCGCCGTGCTCCTCTGAGACCGAGCGGCGGGGTGCGCCGGGCGGTCCCACCCGAGGCCCGCACAGCAGGCCCGCCCCGAGGACCAAGACGACGGCACCCCTGACGGGCCCTGCGGCATACGTGTCCTCGGTCAGTTCGGCCAGGTGATGGTCTGCGTCTCCGGGGTGACCGTGATCCGGAAGCGGCCGAGGTCGGGGGAGCCGTCTCGGCGCCACCGGGCCACGTGTTCCTCGACCCGGTCCCACAGGCGGTCCGGACCGCCTTGGCGGACGACCCAACGGTCGTCGCCATCGCGGTGCAGCGCGGCCCACGCCCGCGAGGTCTTCGAACGCGGCCGTCCCCTGATGCGGGCGATTGAACCGGCCAGAAGCTGGTCCACCTGGCCGGAGGGGTGAAGCGGAGCCGCCGTTCCGGTGAGCTGATCGCAGCTGCGGCGAACCGCTTACGCGGATCGGCGTTTCTCTGGCATGAACCCGATTAAGCGCCTGACAGCGACCCTGGCATCCTCCGCCGTCATCGTCCTGACCACAGCAGCTACCGCCCACGCCGCGCCGGCCGGTCCCGTCAACAACGGACTCTCCTTCCTCCGGGAGTCCGCAGAAGCGCTCATCACCTTCGTCAAGCAGGTCCTCGCCTAGGAAGCCCCCGACACACCCCGCAGAGTCCCGTTCGCGGAGCCGTCACAGTGACGGCTCCGCGAACGTGCACACCGCCCCGGTACTCCGGGTGCAGGCCTGATTCGGCGGTCTCGGCCGTCAACGGATCACCTCCGAGCGGCTTCCAGCCTTCCCCGGATCGTGGCGGCCCGGGTGTGGACCTGGACGGCCGGGAGGTGGGTACGGGGGCGGGGGACGGTTTCGCCCCGGCAGTCGCCGCAGTCGCCGCCCTGGAGGGTGTCCGCGTACCCCGGCGTGCCGCAGGTCCCGCATTCCAGGATGCGAAGGGGTGCGGGGTCGCGGCGGACGGGGAGGGGCGGGAGCTTGTCGGTGAGGCGGCGGCGGACGAGGCCGGCGGGGTGGTGGACGGGCTGCGGCAGGCCGGTGGTGAGTGCGTGCAGGATGAAGTCGTCGGTGGCGTCGCGGTCGAACCACTCCTCGACGAGCGGGGTGAGGGCGTGGCACTCGGCGTGGGACAGGGACAGGGCGGAGTTCGAGCGGCCGAGGGCGGCGAGGAGGACGTAGGCGCGTGAGCGGGTGCTCCGCTTCGACTCGCGCGGGACGTCGCCCTGCTGGAACGCCGCCCACCAGGCGCTGTCACGCGGCGTCCGGGTGAACCACGTTCGGGTGATCCAGCGTCCGCCCACACACTCGCGTCCGCGCCGCAGGTGTCCGGCCCGCTGGATGCGGTTGAGCGCGGTGCGCAGGGCGCACTGCCCGTACGGCAGCTGCTTGGCCAGCGTCTTCACCGAGATGTCACTGCCCTCGGGGAGCCGGTCGATGTAGGCGGCGATGGCGGCCTCGCGCGCCGGGAGGTGGGCGAAGTCCTGGGGCCCGCGCGGCTCCTGGTGCGGCGCGGAGCGCTTGCCGTATCCCGGGTTGGCCAGGGGGTGAGGGGCAGCACTAAACTCGTTATCAACCATGATGATCGGTCTCGCGATCTTTGTGGTGAGACCCCCTCCAGGTGTTCCAGCACCTTGTGGGGGTCGCTTGTTTTCTGAGCGTTGCCGTCACGCTAGAGGCATATGACGCTGCGTGGCAAGTCGGCGACCCTCCGTCAACTCGCTGGGTGGGCGGGTGGGTTGAATCCCAGGCCCGATCCCCTTCCCTCAAACACCGCTCGAACCTCGGACCTTGAGCTTCGGGCCCGGTCCCGGGTCACGCCGGGAACCTTCGGTCCACCCATCGCCACGCCACCTCCAGCAGGGCGCAGCCCGCCGCCGCGATCGCCACCGCCGTCCACGGCATCGTCACGCCCACCAGTTTCAGGGCGAAGAAGTCCTGGAGCCACGGGACCGCCAGGACCAGGAGGAAGGCGGCGGCCATGGCGGCGACCAGAGTGATGCGCCACCAGGTGTAGGGGCGGGCGATGATCGCGAGGACCCACATGGAGACCAGGAAGAGGGTGAGGGTGGCCGCGCTGGTCTCGGCGCCCAGGGCGTCCGTGCCCGTGTAGTAGTGGCGGGCCAGGAGGTACGTGGTGAAGGTGGCCGCCGCCGCGATGACGCCGCCGGGGATCGCGTACCGCATGACCCGGCGTACGAAGTTCGGCTTCGCGCGTTCCTTGTTGGGGGCCAGGGCGAGGAAGAAGGCCGGGACGCCGATCGTGAGGGTGGAGAGCAGGGTCAGGTGGCGGGGGAGGAAGGGGTACTCCACCTGCGAGACCACCACCAGGATCGCCAGGAGGACCGAGTACACCGTCTTGGTGAGGAAGAGGGTGGCGACCCTGGTGATGTTGCCGATGACCCGGCGGCCTTCCGCCACGACCGACGGGAGGGTGGCGAAGCTGTTGTTCAGGAGGACGATCTGGGCCACCGCCCTCGTCGCCTCCGAGCCCGAGCCCATCGACACGCCGATGTCCGCGTCCTTCAGGGCCAGGACGTCGTTGACGCCGTCGCCCGTCATCGCGACCGTGTGGCCGTGGGACTGGAGCGCCGCCACCATGTCCCGTTTCTGCTGTGGCGTGACCCGGCCGAAGACCGCGTTCTCGTCCAGGGCCTTCGCCATGTCCTCCCGGTCGGTGGGCAGGTGTCGCGCGTCCACCGTGTTCTCCGCGCCCGGCATGTTCAGCTTTCCGGCCACCGCTCCCACCGAGACCGCGTTGTCGCCCGAGATGACCTTCGTGGCGACCTTCTGGTCGGCGAAGTAGGAGAGGGTGTCGGCCGCGTCGGGGCGCAGGCGCTGTTCCAGGACGACGAGGGCCGTGGGGTGGGTGTCGGCGGTGAGGTCCGGGGAGTCGAGTTCCCGGGTCGCGCGGGCCAGGAGGAGGACCCTGAGGCCCTGCTCGTTGAGGTGGTCGATCTCGGGGAGCGTCGGGTCGTCCGTGTTCAGGAGGACGTCCGGGGCTCCCAGGAGCCAGGTCGAGTTCTCCCCGTCCCCCTCGCTGAACGACGCCCCGCTGTACTTGCGGGCGGAGGAGAACGGGAGCGATTCCGTGCAGCGCCACTCCACCGCGTCCGGGTAGGCGTCGATGATCGCCTGCAGGGAGGCGTTTGGGCGCGGGTCCGACTCGCCCAGGGCGCCCAGGACCTTTCGTACGTATGTCTCGTCGTTGCCGTTGAGAGCTCGGAGCTCCGTGACGTCCATGCCTCCCTCCGTCAGCGTGCCCGTCTTGTCCAGGCAGACCACGTCCACCCGGGCCAGGCCCTCGATCGCCGGCAGCTCCTGCACGAGGCACTGTTTGCGGCCGAGGCGGATCACGCCGATCGCGAAGGCCACGGAGGTGAGGAGGACGAGGCCCTCGGGGATCATCGGGACGATGCCGCCGACCGTGCGGGCGATCGCGTCCTTGAAGTTGTTGTCCTTGACCACCAGCTGGCTGATGACGAGGCCGATCGCGGTCGGGACCATCATCCACGTCACGTACTTGAGGATCGTGGAGATGCCCGTACGCAGCTCGGAGTGGACCAGGGTGAAGCGGGACGCCTCCTCGGCGAGCTGGGCGGCGTACGCCTCGCGGCCGACCTTGGTGGCGGTGAAGGCGCCGCCGCCGGCGACCACGAACGAGCCGGACATCATGCGGTCGCCCGGTTTCTTCACCACCGGGTCCGCCTCGCCGGTGAGGAGGGATTCGTCGATTTCGAGGCTGTCCGCCTCCGCCACCTCGCCGTCGACTACGACCTTGTCGCCCGGTCCCAGCTCGATCAGGTCGCCCAGGACGATCTCCGAGGTGGAGAGTCCGGCGGCCACGCCGTCGCGCCTGACCGTGGGTTTCGCCTCGCCGATGACCGCCAGGCCGTCCAGGGTCTTCTTGGCGCGGAGCTCCTGGATGATGCCGATGCCGGTGTTGGCGATGATCACGAAGCCGAAGAGGCTGTCCTGGATCGGCGCGACGAAGAGCATGATCACCCACAGCACGCCGATGATCGCGTTGAAGCGGGTGAAGACGTTCGCGCGGACGATCTCCGTGGTCGAGCGGGAGCTCCGTACGGGTACGTCGTTGACCTCGCCGCGCGCGACGCGTTCGGCGACCTCGGCGGAGGTCAGTCCGGCGGGGCGGTGCACGACGGGCGGCCCGGTGTCCGCCGCCCCGCTGCCGTCCGTGTCGATCTTCGCCCGCTGAGTCATGTTTTCGACGGTACGACCGGATTCGGTCGTTCACCTGCCGAGAGTCGAGAGCGGTGAAGATCGGGCCGGGGGAGGATCGGGGTCGTTCCCCCGGTGTGACGCGCCGCCGGCGTCACGCGTCGTCCTGGCGGGTGCTCTGCCGCGCCGCCGGCGTTACGCGTCGCCGGTGTGACGCGTCCCCGGCGTCACGCCTCGTCCTGGCCGGTGCTCTGCCGCGCCGCCTCGTGGCGCTTGATCGCAGCGTCCCGCTTTCGTACGTACCAGATGCCGATCAGGCCGAGCCCCGCCCCCGCCAGGCACGTCCACACCCACCAGGTGAGGTCCCGGTCGTCGAACCAGCCGTAGAAGGGGACCTGGACGAGGAAGAGGACGAACCAGAGGATCGTTCCGCCGGTGATGGTGGCGACGACCGGCCCTTCGAGGGGCTCGGGTGCCTCGTGCTTCGGTGTCCACTTCGCCATGCGGCTCAGTCTAGGTGGCCGGGTTTTGTGTCTACGCGCGGAGATAGACGCCCGCTCGTTCATGTGTTCATACTGAAACGGTTTGCCTCTGGCGGGTTCCACTCGTATGAACCGCCAAAAGGGACGTAATTCTCTGAAAGAGGAACCACCCCCCATGAGCACGACGGCCACCGCCAAGGCCACGCCCCCGGCGTCCGAAGACCAGATCCCCGTCGGTCCCGTCTCCGGTCTCGACCGCTTCTTCAAGATCACGGAGCGCGGCTCCACTGTAGCCCGTGAGATCCGTGGCGGCTTCGCCACCTTCTTCGCGATGGCCTACATCATCGTGCTGAACCCGATCATCCTCGGCAGCGCCAAGGACATGTACGGGCACCAGCTCGACAGCGGCCAGCTCGTCACCGCCACCGTCCTCACGGCGGCGTTCACGACCCTCCTCATGGGCGTCATCGGCAACGTCCCGATCGCCCTCGCCGCCGGCCTCGGCGTCAACACGGTCGTCGCGCTCCAGCTCGCGCCGAAGATGTCCTGGCCCGACGCCATGGGCATGGTCGTCCTCGCCGGCATCGTCGTCATGCTGCTCGTCGCGAGCGGGCTCCGCGAGCGCGTCATGAACGCCGTCCCGGTCGGCCTGCGCAAGGGCATCGCGATCGGCATCGGCCTCTTCATCATGCTCATCGGCCTCGTCGACTCGGGCTTCGTCTCCCGCATCCCCGACGCCGCGCACACCACCGTCCCGCTGCAGCTCGGCGGCGACGGTCACCTCACCGGCTGGCCGGTCCTCGTCTTCATCCTGGGCACGCTCCTCACCCTCGCGCTGATCATCCGCAAGGTCTCCGGCGCGATCCTGATCTCCATCGTCGTCATGACGATCGTCGCCATGGTGATCAACGCCGTCGCGAAGGTTCCTTCGTGGGGCCTCACCACCCCCGAGTGGCCGGGCAACCCCGTCGCCTCGCCCGACTTCGGTCTCGTCGGCAAGGTCAGCCTCTTCGGCGGCTTCGAGAAGGTCGGCATGCTCACCGGCGTGCTCTTCGTCTTCACCGTGCTGCTGTCCTGCTTCTTCGACGCCATGGGCACGATCCTCGGCGTCGGCGACGAGGCCAAGCTGATCGACAAGGACGGCAACTTCCCCGGCATCAACCGGGTGCTGCTCGTCGACGGCCTCGCCGTCGCCTCCGGCGGTGCCACCTCCTCCTCCGCCACCACCTGCTTCGTGGAGTCCACGGCCGGTGTCGGCGAGGGTGCCCGTACGGGTCTCGCCTCGGTGGTGACCGGCGCCCTGTTCTCGGTGGCGCTGTTCCTCACGCCGCTCGCGACCATGGTGCCGTCGCAGGCGGCCACGCCCGCGCTGCTCGCGGTCGGCTTCCTGATCCTGGCCGGGTCGATCAAGGAGATCGACTGGAGCGACTTCACCATCGCGGTGCCGGCGTTCCTGGCCATGCTGATGATGCCGTTCACGTACTCGATCACGAACGGCATCGGCATCGGCTTCATCGCGTTCGCCGTGCTGCGGCTCGCGGCCGGCCGGGGCCGCGAGGTCCCGGTGGCCATGTACGTCGTGTCGGCGGTCTTCGTCTTCTACTACGCGATGCCGGCGCTGGGCCTGACCTGATCGCGGGGCGCGTCGGCCGCCCCGTAGAACTTCTCCGTCTCGTCGACCGCGGTCTTGAACCGCTCGTCGAAATCCTCGCGAATGAGCGTCCGGGCTACATAGTCCTGGACGCTCATTCCTCTTTTCGCGGCGTGACTCCTGAGCCGGTCGAGCAGCTCACCGTCGATGCGCAGGCTGAGCACTGTCGATCCCATGCCGTTCAGGGTCGGGGCAGCCGGGGCCTCTTTGCGTCACTTTCCGGATCCGACTCACTCATTTGGGTGATACATGGATGCCGAAGCGTGATCTGCCGTGCGTCGTGCTGCCGCCCTTCGCGGGGGTGTGGTGGGTGGGATGGGAGTGGGCGGGTGTGATCCGTGCAACGTCCACCCACTCCCGTTGGTATTTAGGCAGAGTAATGAGTTAGGCTAACGAACATGCCAGATCTGTCCCACGGCACCGCCGACGACGCCGCCGCCGTGAACGCGCTCCGCTCCGCAGTCATGCGACTCGGCCGACGCCTCAAGCACCAGCGCGTCGACGAGTCGCTGAGCCCCACCGAGATGTCGGTGCTCGGCACCCTGTCGCTCTGCGGCTCCGCCACCCCCGGTGAGCTGGCCCGCAAGGAGCACGTCCAGCCGCCGTCGATGACCCGCATCGTCGCGCTGCTCGAAGCCAAGGGACTGGTCCGGCTGGAGCCGCATCCCGACGACCGCCGGCAGAAGGTGGTCCGCCAGACCGAGCAGGCCGAAGCCATGCTCGACGAGTCCCGCCGCAAGCGGAACGCCTGGCTGGCCTCCCTCGCCGAGGGCCTGGACGAGGACGAATGGGCGAAGCTGCGCGCGGCCGCCCCGGTCCTGGAGAAGCTCGCCCACCTGTAACCGAGGCGCCAAGGAGGCGACGCACTTTGAGTACGGGACACGGAGCAGACTCCGCACCCGTCCATAAACCCACCCTCGACACCCGCGGGCGGGGAGGAACCCTCTTCGGGGACACCTTCTCCTCGCTCCGCATCCGCAACTACCGGCTGTTCTTCACCGGAGCGATCGTCTCCAACACCGGTACGTGGATGGCCCGCATCACCCAGGACTGGCTGGTCCTCAGCCTCACCGGTTCGGCCGCCGCCGTCGGCATCACGACGGCCCTGCAGTTCCTGCCGATGCTGCTCTTCGGTCTGTACGGCGGTGTCATCGCCGACCGCTACCCGAAGCGGCGCCTGCTGCTCGTCAGCCAGGCCGCGCTCGGCCTGTGCGGGCTCGCGCTCGCCGCGCTCACGCTGTCCGGATCCATCCAGGTCTGGCACGTGTACCTCATCGCGTTCCTGCTCGGCATGGTCACCGTCGTCGACAACCCCGCCCGGCAGACCTTCGTCTCCGAGATGGTCGGCCCCCAGCAGCTCCGCAACGCCGTCTCCCTGAACTCCGCGAACTTCCAGTCCGCGCGGCTCATCGGACCCGCCGTCGCCGGTGTCCTCATCGCCGGGGTCGGCAGCGGCTGGGCCTTCCTGCTCAACGGGCTCTTCTTCCTCGGGCCCATCGTCGGCCTCCTGCGCATGCGGCCCGCCGAGTTCCACCGGGTGGAGCGCGTCCCGCGCGGCAAGGGCCAGCTGCGGGAGGGGCTGCGGTACGTGGCGGGCAGGCCGGACCTGATCTGGCCGATCGTGCTCGTCGGGTTCATCGGGACCTTCGGGTTCAACTTCCCGATCTGGCTCACCGCCTTCTCCGGCGACGTCTTCCACGTCGGCGCCGGCTCGTACGGCCTCCTCAACACCCTCATGGCCGCCGGCTCCCTCGTGGGCGCCCTCGCCGCCGCCCGCCGCGGCTCCACCCGGCTGCGGATGCTGGTGATCGCCGCCGCCGTCTTCGGCGTCCTGGAGATCGCGGCGGCCCTCTCGCCGGCCTTCTGGGTGTTCGCGCTGCTGCTCGTGCCGATCGGCATGATCGGCCTCACGGTCAACATCACCGCGAACTCCGCCGTCCAGATGGCCACCGACCCCGCCATGCGGGGGCGCGTGATGAGCCTCTACATGATGGTCTTCGCCGGCGGCACGCCCATCGGGGCCCCGCTCCTCGGCTGGGTCACCGACACGTACGGCGCGCGCGTCGGCTTCGCCACGGGCGGTGTGATCTCGCTGCTCGCGGCGGTCCTCGTGGGGCTGGTCCTCGCCCGGGTCGGCGGGCTCAAGGTCGCGATGGGCTGGCACCGCGGGCACCCGCAGGTGCGGTTCGTCTCGCGCGAGCGGCTGGCGACGGCGGCGTAGGCGCAGGCGTCCGGCCGCGTAGGCGCAGGCGTCCGGCCGACGTGAAGGTGCCGGGCCCCCCTTGACCTCTCGCTCGCGCGTGCGAAGATCGCCGAGCCGTGCAGGTGATGATCAAGGAAAAGGGGGGCTTGCACGCCCATGCCACTGACCCGCCGCAACGTCCTGACCGCGATGGCCGCCGCTCCGGTCCTCGCCCCCGTCCTCGCTCCCGCCGGAGCCGCCCAGGCGGCCGTCCCGCAGGCGGTCCTCCCGGAGGCGGTCCTCCCGGCGGCCGAGCCCGTGGTCTGGCCCGCCGCCGTCACCCTGCCCGCGGGGCACAGGTTCGACCTGAAGTCCGAGCCCGCCGACCTGCTCGGCAGGGAGATCCTCCTCGAACACACCAGGGTGCACCAGCAGGTCGCCTTCGACCCGGTGACCGGCCTGGCCTATGCCGTGCAGCTCATGAGCGGCGGCCGCCGGCTCCCGGACGAGGACCCGAACGCTCCCACGCTGTCCACCACGGACCGCAACCAGCGGGGCGACCTGTGCGTCAACCAGCTCGCGCCCGACGGCACGGTCCTCGCCGTCATGCACCTGCGGGGCTTCGGCCACGGCGGCGGACTCGGCGTCGAGCACGTCGACGGCACGCCCTGGCTCTGGCTGGAGACCGACGCGGACCGCGTCGCCGAGGGCTTCGCCTACGGCAAGCACATCGGCCGGATCGCGTTCACGCCCGGTGCCGTCGTCGACGCGGGGAGCAGCCTCGTCGAGGTCTTCGACCCCGTCCCCGGCGCCCTGCACATCACCCCGGCCCTGGACGTCGACCACGGCCGCATCGCGGTGCGCCACGTGTCGTCGAGCGGCGCCGCGGAGTACCGCGTCTACGGGCTCGACGCCTTCAAGAACCGGGTCTTCACCCCGGAGCACAGCTTCCCGGCGCAGTACACCACCCAGTCCTGGTGCCTCTACGGGAACCTCGTCTACCAGAACCAGGGCAGCGCCTACAGCGCCACCAACCCGAGTCCCGGCAACTCCTGGTGGACCGTCTACGACGTCCTCACCGGCGCGGTGGTCGAGCGGACCTTCAACGGCACCGCTCTCGACCTGTCCCACCGCGAGACCGAAGCGATCACCGTCCGCCGAACGCCCACGGGGCCGCAGCTCGTCTTCGGCTTCGCCACCCAGGAGACACGACACATGGCCCTCTACGGCATCTCCGGCACCACCGTCCCGTGGACCGACCTGGCCTACGACCCCGCCTTCACCGCCACCGACAGCTACCGCCCGCAGTACCGCCAGTCGGGCGACCGCGTCGACCTCCGCCTCCGGGTGACCCGCGTCGACGGGAAGCCGTGGGCCAGCGGTACGACGATCCTCACGCTCCCGTCGCACCTCCGTCCCGGCCGTACCCAGGGCATGGTGGGCACGGCGACCGGCGCCGGCACGATCACCGGCCCCCTCACCGTCCGCTGGGAGGTCACCCCCGACGGCCAGCTGCGCGTCTACGACGAGCGCGGTTTCGCCGGCTGGATCGCGCTGGACGCCGGATACTTCACCAGCTGACCGAGCTCACGCACAGCTGACCGAGCGGCGGGTCGACGGCCCTGTCCGGGCCTCCTCACACCCGCCGCTCCAGCACCTGCCCCGGCCAGTCGCCGACCTGGAACGGTTCCGTGCGGGTGAAGCCCTGGTCTTCGTAGTACGCGATCAGGCGGCCCTCGCTGCCCGCGAAGCAGTCCACCCGGAGGAGGGAGACTCCCTGGCGCCGGGTCTCCTCCGCCGCGTGGGCGAGGAGTGCCGCTCCTACTCCGTGGCCGTGGAAGCGGGCGTCCGTCGCCAGGAGGCGGACGTACACCTCCGGCTCGGCCGCGGGCTCGATGTACTGGCCGGGGTGCGGCGTCAGCGTCATCGTGCCCGCCGGTACGCCGTCGATCTCGACGATCCACGGATCGCCCTCGGACATCGTCCGCTCGACCTGCTCCACCGCCTTGGGGCGTCCGGAGAAGCTCTCCGTACCCCACTGGGCGGTGATCCCCTTGCCGTTGAGCCACCCCACGGCGCTGTCGAGTATCGCGAGTATCGCGGGGAGGTCCTCGGCCCCGCCCTTCCGGATCTTCATGCCGGAGACGTTAGTCGGTGCCAGACTTCTGACATGAGGCTTTTCGCCGCCGTCGTGCCCCCGCCGGGGCAGCTGGACGAGCTCGGTCGCGTCGTCGACCGGCTCCATCGGATGCCCGGTGCGGACCGGCTCCGCTGGACCTCGCGGCCCGGCTGGCACCTCACCCTGGCCTTCATGGGGGAGGTCGACGAGGAGCTGCTGCCCGAGTTGCGGGTGCGGATGGAGAGGGCCGCGCACCGGACGCCGCCGTTCTCGCTGCGGCTGCACGCCGGCGGGCACTTCGGGCGGCGGGCCCTGTGGGTCGGGGTCGCCGGGGATCTGGACCTGCTGCGGCTCCTCGCCGAGCGGTCCGACGCCGCCGCGCGCCGGGCCGGGGTCCCGATGGACGAGCACCGCCGCTACCAGGCGCACCTGACCGTCGGCCGTGCGCGGGGGGACGGGGTGTCGCTCGGTTCGTTCGTGGAGGAGCTCGGCGGGTTCGAGGGCGCGCGGTGGCGGGTCGGTGAGCTGGCGCTCGTACGGTCGAACCTGCCGGGAGGCGGGGTGCCGGGCGCGCAGCCCCGGTACGAGACGGTCGGCACCTGGCCCCTTGAGGGGCGGGAGGAACAGTCGGGTTAACCTCGTCGGGTGGATCCGAAGACCCGAAACCGAATCATGGCCGGCGTGCTCGTACTGATGTTCGCGATTATCGCGGTGACCTCCCTGGTCGGTCGGTAACCCTCCGTACCCACGTCGTGGGAAGGCTCTTGCTTCGAGTGCGCTCCAAGCAGTTGGCTTGACGCCCATGGAGTACACGCAGCTCGGACGCACCGGACTCAAGGTCAGCCGACTCGTCCTCGGCACGATGAACTTCGGACCGCAGACGGACGAAGCCACCAGCCACGCCATCATGGACACCGCCCTCGACGCGGGACTCAACTTCTTCGACACCGCGAACGTGTACGGGTGGGCGGAGAACAAGGGGCGCACGGAGTCGATCATCGGCTCCTGGTTCGCCAAGGGCGACGGTCGCCGTGACCGTACGGTCCTCGCCACCAAGGTGTACGGGAACATGGGCCCCGACGGCGAGGCCTGGCCCAACCACGACAAGCTCTCCGCGCTCAACATCCGGCGGGCCGTGGAGGCCAGCCTCAAGCGGCTCGGGACCGATTACATCGATCTCTACCAGTTCCATCACGTCGACCGGGCCACTCCTTTCGAGGAGATCTGGCAGGCCGTCGACGTGCTGATCCAGCAGGGGAAGGTGCTGTACGCCGGCTCCTCGAACTTCCCCGGATACAAGATCGCCCAGGCCAACGAGGTCGCCGCCCGGCGCGGCTCGGTCGGGCTCGTCAGCGAGCAGTGCCTCTACAACCTCTTCGAGCGCCGCGCCGAGATGGAGGTCATCCCGGCCGCGCAGGAGTACGGCCTCGGCGTCATCCCCTGGTCGCCGCTGCACGGCGGTCTGCTCGGCGGCGTCCTGAAGAAGGAAGCCGAGGGCAAGCGGCGCACCGAGGGGCGCGCGGCGGCCACGCTCGCCGACCCGGCGGCGCGGGCGCAGCTCCAGGCCTACGAGGACCTGCTCGACAAGCACGGCCTCCAGCCGGGCGAGACCGCTCTGGCCTGGCTGCTGACCCGGCCCGGCGTCACCGGCCCGATCGTCGGGCCCCGTACGCCGGAGCAGCTGGCGGGCGCGCTGCGCGCCCTGGAGCTTGAGCTGAGCGAGGAGGTCCTCGGCGGTCTCGACGAGATCTTCCCGGGCCCGGGGCCTTCCCCGGAGGCCTTCGCCTGGTGACCTCTTCCTCAGGGGTTCTTCCTGGGGGCTCTTCCTAGGGGTTCTTCCTGGGGCCCTTCCTAAGGGCTCTTCCTAGGGCGCTCCCAGCCAGCTCGTGGCGTCCAGGCGGAACGCCGTCTCCTCGGGGACGACGTTCCGCAGGGCCGCCTCCATGTCCCGGACGCGGTCCGCGCCGAGGACCGCGACCCACTCAGCCCGCAGGTCGTCGAAGATCGCGGCGGAGCGGGCGAGGGCCTCGTATCCGCGCGGGGTGAGCCGGACGAGTTTGCGGCGCGCGTCGGCGGGGTCGTCGGCGCGCTCGGCGTAGCCGACGGCGAGCAGCCGGTCGACGGTCTTGCCCGCCGCCTGCTTGGAGACGCCGAGGCGCCGGCCGATGTCGCTGGCGGTGGCGCCGTGGACCCCGATGGCCTGCATGGCGAAGCCGTGGGCCGGGCGCATGTCGGGGTGGCCCTCGTCGGCCAGGCGGGCGTGCAGCTGCTCGATGAGGGTGCGGAAGCCGCCGAAGAGGAGCAGGGGCAGCTCGTATCCCGGGGTGTCGCGGGGCACCCCCTTGCCCGAATCGACAACCTGGTTTACGTTTTCTCCAGCGACATGGTCAACCATGTTGTCCATTCTAGTTCTGGGGGATCCGCGTTGTCCGCAACCATCGACATGTCCGCCCGTATCTCTTCCGCCGCCGCCCTCCTCAAGAAAACCTCCCCGGAGACCCTCGACGGCTTCCTCAAGCTCGGCGCGATCTTCGAGTCCACCACCCTCGACCCGCACTCCCGCGAGACCGTCATCCTCACCGTCGCCGAACGCAACCAGTGCCACCTCTGCGTCGACATGCACGAGGCCAAGATGGCCGCCCTCGGCCCGGCCCCCGACGCCGAACGCCTCGCCGCCGTCCGGGCGTTCACCCTCCGCGTCCTCGCCTCCTCCGGCGCGGTGAGCGACGAGGAACTCGCCGCCTTCGAGAAGGCCGGCTACACCCGGCGCAACGCCCTGGAGGTCGTCCTCGGCATCGGTACGTACACCGTCTCCACCTTCGCCAACCGGCTCGTCCGCGCCGCCTGACCCGTCAGGCGGCGTACGGGCCGCCCACGCCCCACGCCTGGTGCATCGCGTCGGCGAACGCCGCCGCCAGCTTGTGCTCCCCGGTGGGGCCCGGGTGAGTGCCGTCGTACGTGTCCTCCCGCAGGTCGTACGACTCCGGGACCGTCGCCAGGAGCAGCGGCGAGGCCGCCGTGTCCAGGTCGGCGACCGCCTTCGCGAGCAGCTCGTTGAAGCGGGCGCACTCGGCGGCGAAGGCGGCGTCGTACCCGGCGCGGACGTTCGGGATGACCGGCAGGAGGACCGCCCGGACCTGCGGATTCGCGGCCCGGGCGCCCTCGATGAACGCCCGGACGTTCTCCTCCGTCTGGTCGCTGTTCGTGTAGAAGCCCAGGTCGATCAGGCCCAGGGAGATCAGCAGCACGTCCGCCCCGGTCGCCGTGACCGTCTCGCCGATCACCGGCGCCATGTGCAGCCAGCCCTCGCCCCAGCCCGCCAGATGACGCCGGGCGTCGGCGGGGAACGCCGGGTCGGGGTACGCCTCCGAGGCCGGGGCGTCGGCGGCGGGGTCGTACAGACCGGAGCGCGGGCCGACGATCTCGTACCCGCCGGGGAGCGTCGCCTCCAGGTGCTCCCACATGCGGTAGCGCCAGGTCCAGTCGCCGGCGCGTCCGATGGTCATGCTGTCGCCGACGAACAGAAAACGCATGGTCACATCTTCGCGGACCCGGGCCCGGACCTCGACGTGATCCGGGACACGGGCCTGCTTGCCTGCTGCTTGCCTGGTCCTTGCCTAGTTCAGGAAGGACGCCAGTCGGTCCGCCGTCCACTCCGCGTCGTCGTGCCACGGGAAGTGCCCGGCGCCCGCGAGGACCGCGAGCTCGGACTTCGGGAACAGGTTCGCGTACGCGGTGGCCGTCGGTACGGGGGTGTTCGCGTCGCCCTCCCCGGCGACGACCAGGACCGGACGGTCGAACTCCGCGAACACCGCGCGCGTGGCCGCCGGTTCGAAGGCCCCCTCGCTCGCGTAGACGCCGGCGGCCTCCCCGTTCCGCTGCCGCACCATGGCCGCGTTCCGCTCCTGCGCGGCCTCGTCCCACGTCCCGTGGAAGAACGGCGCGACCGCCTTGAAGGTCTCCGCCGAACCGCGGCCCGCGGCCAGCTCCTCGAGCGCCGCGTACGCCGGACCGAACCACGGCTCCTCCTCGCGCCACGGCTGCCGTGCCGCCGCGAGCCGCTCCTCGCCCGTCGTGTCGAGCCCGACCGCCGCCGTGCCCGGGGTCAGGAGGACGAGGCGCGCCACCCGCTCCGGGTACCGGGCCGTGTACAGCGCGGCCAGGTTCGCGCCCGCCGAGTGTCCGAGGAGGTCGACCGTGTCGAGCCCGAGGTGCACGCGCAGCGCCTCCACGTCCTCGACGAGCCGGTCGCAGCGGTACGAGGCCGGGTCCTCCGGCACCGCGGAGGCGCCCGTGCCCCGCAGGTCGAGCCGGATCAGCGTCCGGTGGGCGTCGAGCCCGCCCAGGTCTTCGAGGTACACGGAGTCCTGCATGGGGCCGCCGGGCAGACAGATCAGCGGGTCGCCGGAACCGGACGCGTGGTACGCGAGCAGGGTGCCGTCGGGAGCGGGGAAGGTAGGCATGGGCGCGACCATGACAGCGGCTCCGATGCTGGTCAAGCGGGTTTCCCCGGGTTTCCTCGGGTTTCCCGCACACCGTGGCAGGCTTGATCCATGCGATCTGCTCTGTGCGCCCTCGGCGCGGCCGCTGCCCTGGTGCTGCTCCCGGCCGGCCATGCCCGTGCCGAAGGGCAGGAACCCGACCGGGACTTCACGATCGAGGACTCCCGGATCACCGAGTCCAGCGGCCTCGCGGCGAGCCGGGCCCACCCCGGGATCTACTGGACGCACAACGACCAGGACGCGCCCCTGATCTACGGCATCGACTCCCGTACGGGGAAAACCGTCGCGACCCTGACCATGGCCGGGGTCGGCACCCCCCGCGACATGGAGGGGATCTCCGTCGGCCCGGACGGCGACATCTACGTCGGCGACATCGGCGACAACCTCGACGGCTCCTGGGACCACGTCTGGATCTACCGCTTCCCCGAGCCGGAGACGCTGAAGGACCAGACCGTCCGGGCGAAGCAGTACGTCGTGAAGTACGCCGACGGGGCCCGCAACGCCGAGGCCCTGATGGTCCATCCGAAGACCGGCCGGGTGTACATCGCGAGCAAGAAGGAGGACGGCGGCGGGCTTTACGCCGGCCCCGAGCACCTCTCCACGTCCGGCACGAACGTCTTCCGTCGCGTCGGGGAAGTCCCCTGGGTGACGGACGGCGCCTTCTCGCCGGACGGCGACCGGCTCGTCCTGCGCGGCTACTTCATGGCCAAGGAGTACGCCTGGAAGGACGGCCGCCTCGCCGACGGGGGCACGGCGGTCGGCGCCCCCTTCCAGGGGCAGGCGGAATCGGTGACGTACACGACCGACGGCTCGGCCTTCATGTTCGGCTCGGAGGGCAAGAACAGCCGGGTGGTGCGGGTGGAGCGGGAGTCCGGGGGGCCTGCGCAGAAGCCGACGGAGACGCCGGGCGGGACGCCGAAGTCCCCTACGGCGGGCGATCAGAGCAGCCAGGGCGGGCAGGGGAGCGCGACCACCGGCTTCCTCGTCCTCGCCGGCGCCACCGTCCTCGTGGTCGGCATCAAGCGCCTGCTCCGGAAGGGATAGCCGGAGGGACAGCCGAAGGGCCCGGCGCGGACGGTGTCCGGCGCGGACGGTGTCCGGCGCCGGGCCCTTCGTGCGGAACCTGGTGTTACAGCTTCTCGATGACGTAGTCGATGCAGGCCGTCAGGGCCCGCACGTCCGCCGGGTCGATCGCCGGGAACATCGCGATCCGCAGCTGGTTGCGGCCCAGCTTGCGGTACGGCTCCGTGTCCACGATGCCGTTGGCGCGCAGCACCTTCGCGACCGCCGCCGCGTCGACCTCGTCCGCGAAGTCGATCGTGCCGATGACCTGCGAGCGCTTCGCCGGGTCGGTGACGAACGGCGTCGCGTACTTGGACTCCTGGGCCCACGTGTACAGGGCGTCCGAGGACTCCTTCGTACGCGCCACGGCCCAGTCCAGACCGCCCTGGCCGTTGATCCACTTCAGCTGCTCGTTGAGCAGGAAGAGGGTCGAGAGCGCCGGGGTGTTGTACGTCTGGTTCTTGAGGGAGTTGTCGATCGCCGTCGGGAGCGAGAAGAACTCCGGGATGTGGCGGCCGGAGGCGTGCACGCGGGCGGCGCGCTCCAGGGCGGCCGGGGAGAAGGCCGCGAGCCACAGGCCGCCCTCGGCGGCGAAGGACTTCTGCGGGGCGAAGTAGTAGACGTCCGACTCGGTGATGTCGACCGGCAGGCCGCCCGCACCGGAGGTCGCGTCGACCAGGACGAGCGCACCCTCGTCGGCGCCCGCGACCCGCTTGATCGGGGCGGCGACACCGGTGGAGGTCTCGTTGTGGGTGTACGCGTAGACGTCGACGCCCGCCTCGGCCACCGGCTCCGGGTGGGTGCCCGGGTCGGAGGAGATCACGGTCGGCTCGGCAAGCCAGGGAGCCAGCTTGGCGGCCTTCGCGAACTTGGAGGAGAACTCGCCGAAGGTGAGGTGCTGCGACTTGTTCTCGATGAGACCGTGGGTCGCCACGTCCCAGAAGGCGGTGGAGCCGCCGTTGCCCAGGATCACCTCGTAGCCCTCGGGCAGCGAGAAGAGGTCGGAGATGCCGGCACGTACCTCGCCGACCAGGTTCTTGACCGGAGCCTGGCGGTGGGACGTGCCGAGGAGGGAGGTGCCGGTGGCGGCCAGGGCGTCCAGCGCCTCCGTACGCACCTTGGAGGGGCCCGCGCCGAAACGGCCGTCGGCGGGCTTGATGTCAGCGGGAATCTGGATCTCAGCCACGAGGCGGAGAGTATCGGGTCGGAGCGGGACCGGTCGTCGGATGTCCGCCCGATGAGACGAGGACTGAGACATCCTGGGGTTGTGGGAACACACCAGGAACACGCGTCCGAGCTGGCCTCCGACCTGCGCGCCGCGGTCGTGGGAGACGTCGATTTCTCCGTCACCGCGAGGGCCCTGGCGACGATGGACGCCTCCAACTACCGCCGCGTTCCGACCGGTACGGTCGCGCCGCGCGACGCCGCCGACGTCGCGGCCGCCCTGGAGGTGTGCCGGGCGCACGGCACCACCCCGGTCGTCGCGCGGGGCGCCGGGACCTCGATCGGAGGGCAGGCGACCGGCACCGGCGTGGTGCTCGACCTCACACGGCACATGGACGGGATCGTCTCGATCGACCCTTCCGAGCGCACGGCCGTCGTCCAGCCGGGGGTGGTTCTGGACCGGCTGCGGGCGGCGGCCCGCCCGTACGGGCTGACCTTCGGCCCCGACCCGTCCACGCACAGCCGCTGCACCCTCGGCGGCATGATCGGCAACAACGCGTGCGGGGCGCACTCGGTCGCCTGGGGGACCACGGCGGACAACGTGCGCTCGCTGGAAGTGGTGACGTACCGGGGCGAGAGGTTGACGTTGGGGAGGGGCGGGCGGGGAGCACCGGCGGGCCTCCTCGACCTCGTGGACCGTCGGCTCGCTCTTCTGCGGACCGGCTACCCGGAAGGGCTCCCGCGCCGGATCTCGGGGTACGCCCTCGACGCGCTGCTCCCCGAGCGGGGCGTGGACGTGGCCCGCTCCTTCGTCGGGAGCGAGGGGACCCTGGGGGTCGTCACGGAGGCGACGGTCGCGCTCGTCCCGCTGCCCGCCGAGCCGGTGCTCGTGGTCCTGGGGTACGCGGACGAGACGGCGGCGGCGGATGCGGCGGCGGGGCTGCTGCAGTACGGCCCGCTGACGGTGGAGGGGATGGCGGCGGATCTCGTACGGGGTACGGCCGATCTCGTACGGGGTGCGGCAGGGCTCCCGAAGGGTGCGGCGTGGCTGTTCTGCGAGGTGGACGGTGCTCCGGCCGCCACGGACCTGGTCCGGGCGGCGGACGCGCTGGACGCGGTCGTGGTGCGGGAGGCCGCCGGGCAGCGGGCGCTGTGGAGGATCCGGGAGGACGCGGCGGGGACGGCGACGCGGATGCCGGGGGGCGGGGACGCCTGGCCGGGCTGGGAGGACTGCGCGGTGCCGCCGGCGCGCCTTGGGGCGTATCTGAGGGAATTCCGTGCGCTGCTGGCCGACTTCGGGCTCCGGGGAGTCCCGTACGGGCACTTCGGGGACGGGTGCGTGCACGTGCGGATCGACTTCGACCTGTGGGGTCGGGAGGGCGTACGGGACTTCCGCAGGTTCTCGGAGGCCGTCGCCGACCTCGTGGTCGCCCACGGCGGCTCGCTCTCCGGGGAGCACGGCGACGGGCAGGCGCGGGCCGAACTGCTGCCGAGGATGTACGGGGAGGAGCTGGTCGGCCTCTTCGGCGCGGTCAAGGACGTGTGGGACCCGGACGGGGGCCTGAACCCGGGGATGCTGGTGCGGCCGAGGCGGCTGGACGAGGGGCTGCGCTTCGAGGGCCTGCCGGTGGTGGGGATGGGGATGGACGTGGGGAGGGCCGCCGCCCGGTGCGTGGGGGTGGCGAAGTGCCGGGTGGAGGGGCCGAGCGCGGGGCCGGGGGTGATGTGTCCCTCGTACCGGGCGACGGGGGAGGAGAAGCACTCCACCCGGGGTCGGGCGCGTCTGCTCCACGAGATGGCGCTGGGCGAGGTGATCACGGACGGCTGGCGTTCGGAGGAGGTACGGGAGGCGCTTGACCTGTGCCTGTCCTGCAAGGGGTGCCGGAGCGACTGTCCGGTGGGCGTCGACATGGCGGCGTACAAGGCGGAGTTCCTTGACCGGCACTATGCGGGCCTGGCGGGCGTGTGGCGCCGACCCCGCTCGCACTGGACGATGGGCCGCCTCCCGGGGTGGCTGGCGCACTTCGGGCGGGGCCTCAACGCGGTGATGGGGCTGCCGTTCGCGGCGCGGCTCGCGGGGGTGACGCCGGAGCGGACGATGCCGAGGGTGGCGGAACGGTCCTTCGCGTACTGGTTCGCCCAACGCGCCTCGACCCGCCCGCCGGCGCTCACCCTGTGGCCGGACACCTTCACGAACCACCTGGCACCGGAGGTGGGCGAGGCGGCGGTCCGGGTCCTGGAGGACGCGGGGTTGGGGGTGGAGCTGCCGCCGGGGAGGGTGTGCTGCGGGCTGACGTACGTGTCGACGGGGCAGCTGGGGGCGGCCAGGAAGGTGATGCGGCGGACGTTGGACGTGATGGGGGAGGGGGAGGGGGAGGTGGAGGGGGCTGGTGGGGCTGACGGGGTCGGTGGTGCCGTCCGCCCGGTGGTCGTTCTGGAGCCCTCCTGCGCGGCGACCCTCCGCACCGACCTGCCCGAGCTGCTGGGGGACGACCCCCGGGCCGCGCGCCTCGCGGCATCGGTCCTCACCTTCGCGGAGGCCCTGGAGACCCTGGCCCCCGACTGGACCCCGCCCCGCCTCGACCGCCCGGTCACCGGCCAGACCCACTGCCACCAGCACGCGGTCCTGGGCGACGCGGCGGACCGCCGGCTGAGGGAACGGGCGGGCCTGACGGGCGAGTTGGCGGGCGGCTGCTGTGGCCTGGCCGGCAACTTCGGCTTCGAGCCGGGCCACTACGAGGTCTCGGTGGCCTGCGCGGAGGACCAGCTGCTGCCGGCACTGAGGGCGGCCGGGGACGCGACGGTCCTGGCGGACGGCTTCTCGTGCAGGACGCAGATCGGGGACCTGACGGAGGCGCGGGCCCGGCATCTGGCGGAGGTGCTGGCGGAGGGGTTGGAGGAGGAGCTGTAGGAGGAGCTGTAGGTCGGGTCTCCTGACCGCACCGGGTGATCCGGCTTCGTGGGCTTCTGGTGCGGCCGCCCTCTTTCCGAGAGTCGCACCTTCCGGCGCCGCGTCAAGGGCGCCTCCGGCGTCGGCTGCGCCGATTCCGCTTCGCTCCACCCTTGACCCGGCACCTCCAGGCGCGAAAGACCTCTCGGAGGGCGGCCGGGGGCGGGGGTCCACGCGGGGGCACCGGGGCCGTTCCCGCCGTGGGCGGGTGGCGGGTGCGGGGGTGGTGGCGAGGCCGGGCATCGGCCGGGCGGGTGCCGGCTGCGCGGGCCGGTGGGTGGGGGCTCGGTTCGCAGCGGGGGTGGGCGGGACTGTTTCCCTGGGTGGGGTCGCGCAGTCGTTGAATGGGGCGGCCCGGCGGTGCTTGGCGGGTTGCGGCCGTCGCGTGGTCGGGCTTCGGGCCCCGCTGGTCACTCCCGGTGGGTGGTGTTCTCAGTCGAGGGCGAGGTACTCCGCCGGCGGCTCGACCAACTCGGGCCGCTCGACCGGGTATCGGTCGCCGTGGATCGCCAGCATGGCCCAGTGCCACGCCTCGTCGTGGAAGACGAGACCGCGATGTGGCGTATCGCTGGGCTCGTAGGGATACCAGTCCAGCGCCGCTGCCCAGGCGTCCGACGGTGTCAGGCCGCCGTGATGCTGCATCGTCCACGCATAGCGACGTCGTTCGCCGTGCAGGCACTCCTCGTACTGGGCTTCGCTCCACGACATGTCACGAGACCCTACGACCCGTAGCCGGTGCCGTTCGTAGACCGTTTCCCACGGTCCGAAGCGTTCCGGCAGGTCACGCCACTGCACCCCAGTCCGTACCCGACACAGGATGCCGTCGATCACCTGGCGGTGGTCCCGCCGCCGGCCGCACCGGCCGTTGCTCGCGGGCAGGAACGGCCGCAGCCGGTCCCACGCCTCGTCCGTCAAGTCCCCGCGAACGGTCATGCTGCGGAAAACGAGTTCTGCCGTCTGATCAGCACGGCCTACGCTTCCATGGTCGATGACACCGCATCTCCAACGTGACGGGGGTATCGATGTGGAGGTGAACAGCGGCAGTGGCCTTGCATCGTGGGAACGGTTGCGTGGCTACGTCTTCCGGCCGTATCGCGGCCACGACGACCATGGCGCGATGGCCGCTGTGCGGCTGGGCTGTGCCCAGCGGGATCGGGCCGACGCCCGCTCGGTTGTGGAAGGAATCCCGACGGCAGCCGAGATCGCCGAATCCTGCGCCAGACTGGACGACCCATCCGAGAACCAGGTCCTGGTGGAGCACGACGGTGGCGTCGTCGGCTACTCGACGATCAGGTGGTGGCACGAGCGGGACGGGACATGGCTGTACCTGCACCGCGGCTACCTGCTGCCCGAGCACCGCGGCCAGGGCATCGGCTCGGCCATGCTCAACTGGGCAGAAAGCCGTATCCGCCAGCTCGTGCAGCAGCATGGAACCGCGCAGACGGCCGTGATCGGCGCGAACGCCATGGCCTCCGAACAGGAGGCAACGGCGCTGCTGCTCGAAACGGGATACCGGCGTGTCTTCAGCCTGGTGGAGCTGGAGCTGTCCGATCTGCGACAGCTCTCCGACGGCAAGCCGTTGCCGGCCGGCATCCGAGTCGGTGCGGTCGATCCGAGCAGCTACCGTGCGGCCTGGAAGACGGTCGTTGATTCGTATGCGGATGCCGCCTTCACCCAGAGGTGGACGTTCGAGAGCTTCCTCGCCACTGCCGCCCCGACCTGCTGGCGGGCCGCTTGGGACGGGGAGAGTATGGCCGGGGTCGCCTTGTGCTCCATCGTCGGCACGACCCCGCTGTGGGCGAAGTCGAAGAACTGAGCGTCCGGGCAGAGTCGAGGCGTCTGGGACTTGGGCGGGCCCTGCTGCTGGACGGGCTGCGATGTCTTCGCGAGCACGGTGCGGAGACCGCCCGGTTGTACACCGGGACTGCGAATCCGCACCGGTCCTACGACCTCTACGAGAGCGTAGGGTTCCGGCGCCAGAACGAGCACGTCCGCTACCGCAAGCCGGTCGCTGTCTGACTTCCAGCGTCAGCGACGGGATCACGTCGGTGATGTTGAACTGGCCGAAGTGGGACTCGTGCAGGAAGCGGTCGACGTTTTCGGCCTTCTCGGACCGTTGGCCCTCTGTAATCCACGCCAGGAGCCTCTTCGACGCTCCGTGACCGGACGGAGCAGCCGCCGGCGATCGAGTGCACCGACATCCTCGCGGCCAAGACCCCCAGCGGTTCCCTCTCCACCCACCGGGAGTGACCAGCGGGGCCTGAAGCCCGACCACGCGACGGCCGCAACCCGCTATGCCGACCCGGGCCGCCCCATTCAACTGCCGCGCGACCCCACCCAGGGAAACGGTCCCACCCACCCCTGCCACGAGCCGAGCCCCCACCCACCGGCCCGCGCAGCCGGCACCCGCCCGGCCGATGCCCGGCCTCGCCACCACCCCCGCACCTGCCATCCGCCTACGGCGGGACGCGTCCCCGGTGTCCCCGCGTGGACCCCCGCCCCCGGCCGCCCTCCGAGAGGTCTTTCGCGCCTGGAGGTGCCGGGTCAAGGGTGGGCGCAGCCCATCGCGCAGCGACGCCGGAGGCGCCCTTGACGCGGCGCCGGAAGGTGCGACTCTCGGAAAGAGGGCGGCCGCGCCAGAAGCCCACGAGGGTGGATACGCCGGTGCCGCCCGGCTCGCTTTCATGCGCCCGAGGATCCAAGTTCCTTCGAACGAGGGGCAGTTACCCGATTTCGGACCTTTCGCGGGCGGTGCCCCGTTACTGTCGGCAGCAGCCGACATTGGGGGTGACCGCTTCGTGGTCAACATCCGTAGCCTTGACCCGTCCGCCTCGCCGCTGGACTACTACGGATCCGAACTCCGCCGCCTCAGAGAGGACTCCGGGCTCAGCCAGAGCCAGCTCGGTGCCGTCGTCTTCTGTACGGGTTCGCTGATCGGCCAGATCGAGACGGCGAAGAAGGTCCCGACGCGGGAGTTCTCGGAGCGGATCGACGCGGCGCTGATGACGGGCGGGTTCTTCACGCGGCTGGTGGGGCTGGTGCTGCGGAGCCAGTTGCCGACGTGGTTCCAGGAGTTCGCCGAGCTGGAGGCGAAGGCGGCGTACATCTCGACGTACCAGTCGCAGATGATCTACGGGCTGCTCCAGACGGAGGCGTACGCGCGGGCGGTACTGAGCGTCGAGCAGACCGATCGCCTGGAAGAGATGCTCGCCGGTCGCATGGAGCGGCAGCGAATCCTGCAAGGTGCGCATCCACCGATGCTCTGCGTGGTGCTCGACGAGGCCGCGCTGCGCCGGGAGATCGGTGGGCAGGAGGTTATGCGGGCGCAGCTGGAGCACCTGCTGAGTTTCGGCAGCGAACCGTGGGTGCAGATCCAGGTTCTGCCGAACACGGTGGGGGAGCACCCGGGTCTGCTTGGTTCATTCACCCTTCTGAGGTTCGAGAAAGACCCTGACCTTTTCTACTGCGAGAGCTACGACTCGGGGCACATGACCGTCAATTCCCACGTGATCAGGGAACGTTCCTTCGGATACGCTCGCCTGCAGGCGATGGCCGCCTCCCCGAAGGAGTCGGCCGAGCTGATCGCGCGCGTCATGGAGGAACGATATGGACCCGGTGCAGTGGCGTAAGTCGTCGTACAGCGGCCCGAACGGCGGCGAGTGCATCGAGTGCGCCCCCCTCGGCACCGCCTCCTGGCGTAAGTCCTCCTACAGCGGCCCGAACGGCGGCGACTGCGTCGAGGTCGCCGACCTCGCCCCCCACATCGCCGTCCGCGACTCCAAGAACCCCGAAGGCCCCGCCTTCCTCGCCACCCCCGCCGCCTTCGCCATGTTCGTCGAGGCCGCCGCGCAGGGGCGTATCTGACCGGTCTGTCGACCGGTTCACCGGGCCCGATCGCAGCGTGGACCTCACCTTCTTCCGGGGCGATCGGGCCGGCCGTTCCGCGGAGGGTTTCCTCGGCGGGGTTCCGGCCGCGCGGCAGCACGCCGAGCGGCCGGAGCGGCACACCCGGGCCCTGCGCGTCTGGCGTTCCCTGCGGAGGCGGGGCCTCACTCCCCGCTGACGATCTCCCGCGCCATCGCCACCAGCGCCCCCGTCGCCGGGTGCGGGAAGGCGTCGCGCCAGGCCAGGACCACCGGGAGCGGGGGTGCGTCGGGGAGGGGGCGGTAGGTGACGCCCGGGTGGGGGTGGAGGGCCGCCGTCGAGGCGGAGGAGACGCCGATGCCCCGGCCGGCGGCGATCGCCGTGAGCCAGTCGTCGGTGTTGGCGACGGTCAGGGTGGCCGCCGGGCGGGCGGTGGCCGGCCAGAGCGAGAGGGTGGTCGTGCCCGAGACGGTGTTGAGGACGACCGTCTCGTCCGCGAGGTCGCCGAGGGTGAGGCGGGGGCGGTCCGCGAGCGGGTGGTCGTCGGGGAGGGCGGCAACCCGGTCCTCCGTGGCGAGTTCCTCCGTGACCAGGCCGGGCGCGTCCACGGCCCCGCGCAGCAGCGCCGCGTCGACCTCGCCGCGGGCGAGACCGGCGGTGCGGTCGTCGATGCGGAGGAGTTCGAGCGGGGTCTCGGGGTGGGTGCGCCGCCAGCGCCGGAGCAGGGGAGTGGTGTACGGGCCGAAGGCCGACCAGGCGTGCCCGAGGCGCAGCGGGCGGTGGCGCAGGCGCGCCGGGTCGACGGCGGCGTCGAAGGCGGCGAGGGCGGCGGCCGCCCGGTCCTGGAACGCGCGGCCTTCGGCGGTGAGCGCGAGGTGGTGGGTGGAGCGGTCGACGAGCCGGGCGCCGAGGTGCTGTTCCAGGGCGGCGAGGGTGCGGGAGACGGCGGGCTGGGTGAGGTGGAGCCGGGCGGCCGCCCTGGTGAGGCTGGTCTCCTCGGCGATGGCGAGGAAGCAGCGGAGGTGGCGCAGCTCGATGCTCATGCGTCCGGAGCATAACCGCAGCACAATCGGCATTTCCGGTGCCGCGCGGGGGCTCGTAGCGTGAGAGGGGAATCCAGGCTGCCGCCCGTAGGTGGGTGCATTATTCTGGACCGGGGGTCCAATTTGGTGAACTAGCGTGTGGGTGAAGGAGTCGTCGGTGGACAGTCCCGTCAAGGAGGTGGCCCCGGCCGCGGCGCCGCCGGTGCGGGCGGAGGCGGCTCGGTCCTCCGTCGCCGGTCACCGCCTCGCCCCCATCGCGCTCGTCGTCGCCGGTGGGCTCTCCGTGCAGTTCGGCTCCGCCGTCGCCGTGCTCCTGATGCCCCGCGCGGGTGCGCTCGGGGTCGTCACCCTGCGGCTCGTGCTCGCGGCCGCCATCCTGCTGATCGTCTGCCGGCCCAAGGTCCGCGGCTACGGTCGCGCCGACTGGGGGACGATCGTCGCCTTCGGTACGGCCATGGCCGGCATGAACAACCTCTTCTACCTGTCCGCCAGCCGGATCCCGCTGGGCGCCGCCGTGACCCTGGAGGTCCTCGGCCCGCTGATCCTCTCGGTCGTGGCCTCCCGTCGCCTCGTCAACCTCCTGTGGGCCGGGCTCGCCCTCGGCGGTGTCGTCCTCCTCGGGGGCGGGGGCTTCGAGCGGCTCGACCCGCTCGGTGCGGGCTTCGCGCTCGCGGCGGGCGCGATGTGGGCGGCGTACATCGTCTTCAGCGCCCGCACGGGCCGCCGCTTCCCGCAGGCCGACGGGCTCGCGCTCGCCATGGCCTTCGGTGCGGTCATCAGCCTGCCGCTCGGCATCGCGGAGGCCGGCGACAAGCTCCTCGTGCCGTCGACGATCGGCCTGGGCCTCGGCGTCGCGCTGATGTCCTCGGTCCTCCCGTACACCCTGGAACTCCTCGCCCTGCGCCGCCTGCCCGCGCCCACCTTCGCGATCCTGATGAGCCTGGAACCGGCCATCGCGGCCACGGCGGGCTTCCTCGTCCTCCACCAGGCGCTGTCCGCCACCGACGCCCTCGCGATCGCCCTCGTCATCGGGGCGAGCATGGGCGCGGTCCGGACGCAGACGCGCCGCCGGGACGCTCTCTAGAATCCGAGCATGATCGCCGACCTGCAGTGCGTCGTCCTCGACTGTCCCGCGCCCCGTGAACTCTCCGCGTTCTACCGGGCCGTGCTCGGCGGGGACGTCGACCGGCCCGATCCGCGCTGGTCCCTCGGCGAGGGCTGGTCCACGCTGCACACGCCCGGCGGGCTCGTCCTCTGCTTCCAGGGCGTCGCCGGCCACCGCCCGCCGACGTGGCCGGGCCCGGAGCGGCCCCAGCAGTCCCACCTCGACTTCGGCGTCGCCGATCTGGACGCCGCCCAGGAGCAGGTCCTCGCGGCGGGTGCGACGCTGCTCGACGACGGGGCCGGGACGCGGAGCTGGCGCGTCTACGCGGACCCGGCGGGGCATCCGTTCTGCCTGGTCAGGCACTGACCCGATTCCATCGAAGCTTGGCCGCCGGGCTGTTTCCGGGGGCGGGAGCGCCTGTGGATCATGGAGTCGTTCCCAGTCGTACGAAGAGGGGGAGTCGGCCATGGCTCTGGAGATGCGTGACCGGTGCGAGCGCTGCGAGACGGCGGTCCTGACGGCGGACGGGCCCGCCCGGATCTGCTCGTACGAGTGCAGCTACTGCGTGCCCTGCGCCGACGCCATGAACGACGTCTGCCCCAACTGCGGCGGCGAACTCGTCCCGCGTCCGCGTCGGGCCGTCGGGTAGCCGCAGGTAGTCGAAGTTGCGCCTTCGCAGGTCGGCCGGGGGTCCGGCCGACCGTTCATCAGTCTCGCTGATGATAGTTGATACCTTCGCGAAGGTTTTTATTTCATGGGTCCATGACCGCATCCACCAGCTCCACTCCGGAGCCGGCAGCACTGCCGGCTCGTCCCGGGGCCTACCCGGACGGCAGGACCCCCCTCGCCGACGCCGTGCTCGCAGTCGCCCGACGTGACATCGCCACGTTCCACGCGCTGCCGCTCTCGCACGGCCGGTCTATCCGCGACTCCCACATGCGGGAGACCTACGAGGCGCTCTTCGGCGTCGCGCAGCTCGCGGCCGACGTGTCCTACAGCGGCACGATGCTCGATTCCTTCTTCCGGCCACGGGGCCCGCTCCGCGAGGCCCAGCGCCTCGCGGCCCGCAGCTTCGGCGCCGACGCCACCTTCTTCCTCTCCGCCGGCACGAGCACCGCCAACCGGGTCGCCCTGACCGCGCTGACCCAGCCCGGCTCCCGCGTCCTCGCGGACCGCTCCTGCCACCAGTCGGTGCACTTCGCCCTCAACTCGCTCGGCGTCGAGGTCGCGTACGCCCCCATGCAGCGCTGCTGCGACGGCTGCCCCCGGACGTACGCCGACCTGCCCCGGCTCCTGGAGATGTTCCGCGCAGCCGCCGCCGAGGGCCGGCCCTTCGACACCGTCGTCCTCTCCGCCGTCTCCTACGACGGCGTCCGGTACGACCTGCCGACCGTCCTTACCGAACTCGCCTCCGTCCACCCCACGGTGTCGGTCCTGGTCGACGAGGCCTGGGGCGCCGCCCACCGCTTCCACCCCCGGCTGCGCCCGCTCACCGCGCTGCACGCCGTCGAGACCCTGCGCGCCGCCGACCCCCGCTTCGCCCTGAACGTGGCCGTCACCCACTCCGCGCACAAGTCGATGTCCGCACTCCGCCAGGGCTCCTACCTGCACCTCATCGGCGACGGCGAGGCCCAGGAGCGCACCGCCCAGGCCCTCTTCCAGCACCACACCACCTCGCCCAGCTGGCCCGTGCTCGCCAGCCTGGACCTCGCCCGGCTCCAGGCCGAGACCGAGGGCGAGGCCCTCCTCGGCCGCTCCCTCGGGCTCGCCAGCACCCTGCGCGTCGAGCTCGCCACCGACCCGCGGCTCTCCGCGTACCGCCCGCTCGGGCCCGACGGCCACCTCACCGACGCCGCGCAGCTCGTCAGCGACGACCCCACCCGGGTCCTCGTCGACATCAGCGCCCTCGGCATCACGGCGGCCGACTTCCGCCGGATGCTCTTCGACGAGTACGCGCTGTACGTGGCCCGGGAGAGCGGCGACGCCGTCCTCTTCCACATCCACATCGGTGTGGACGAGGCCACCCTGCTGCGCCTGCTCGACGCCCTGCGCACCATCCAGCGCACCTACCGGAGCGCCTCCGCGGCCCTGGCCACGGGTACCTCCGAGCACTTCATCATCGCCTACCCGCCCGGCATCCCCATCACGGTGCCCGGCGAGAAGCTCTGCGAGCGGACGCTCAGTCAGATCGACGAGCTGCGCTCCAGCGGCTGCGAGATCTACACGCTGCGGAACCCGACCGTCTCCGCGCGCGAGCTCGCCGTCCAGGCCGCCGTCACCGGCTCCGTACCGACGACCGTCGATCACCTGCCGGCCCGTGCGAGTACGAGCGAGTCCCGTACGAGTACGAGCGAGTCCCGTCCGGTCGAGTGCCGTACCGAACAGCTCGCCGGTGCCGCCGCCGCCGTCTCGGCCGCCGGCACCACCGCGGCCACCGTCACGGCCGCCGCCACCGCCGTCGTCACCAGCTGATCCGCCACCCCCGATTCCGAGGAGAGCACCTCATGATCAAGATCGCGGACATCCGCAAGCACGCCGCCCGCTGGCCCCAGCGCGTCGCCGTCGTCGACGGCGAGACCCGCATGACCTGGGCGAGCTTCGCCGACAAGGTCAGCCGGGTCGCCTGCGCCATCCAGGACCTGCTGCCCGAGGCCCGGCCCGCCCGCGCGGTCTTCCTCGCCGAGAACAGCTGGGAGCTGGTGGTCTCCATGGCCGCCGTCAGCTCCCTCGGCATCCCCTGCGTCGGCCTCGACTACACCGCCGGGCCCGTCGCCACCACCGCCGCGCTCGACCAGCTGGAGCCGACCGTCGTCATCACCTCGAAGGCCCACCGGGCGCTCGTCGAGGAGTGCGGCTGGCCGGGCGGCAGAGACATCCTCGACATATTCATCGACAGCGAGCCCGTGGGCCTGCCCGACGGCCAGACCGTCTCGGTCAGCTTCACCGACCTCCTCGTGTCGGCGCCGGGCGAACCGCAGCCGGTGGAGCAGCCCTTCGAGGCCTTCTCCTTCACCTCCGGCACCAGCGGCGTCCCCAAGATGGTCGTCCGGCGCACCTCCTTCGAGGCCCGCCGCTTCGCCGACCTCGTCGACCAGTACGCCTTCGACGAAGAGGACGTCCACCTCGTCACCGTGCCGCTCTACCACGCCTCCGGGCCGGGCTGGGCGCGCATCTTCCTCACCCTGGGCGGCACCGTCGTCCTCGGCCCGCACGACGACGCCGGGGAGCTCATCCGCATCATCCAGGACGAGGGCGTCTCCACCACCCTCATGGTGCCGCCCGTCCTGGCCCGGGTCGTCGCCCACCCGAACTCCGAGCACCTGCACAAGACCTCCCGCCTGCACTTCGTGCTCTCCGGCGGCCGGCACCTCAACCGGTGGGTCATCAACAACGCCTGGGACCGCCTCGGGCCGGTGCTCCACCTCTACTACGGGACGACCGAGACCGGCGTGAACGTCATGATCGGCCCCGAGGAGCTGCACGTGGCGCCCTGCCGCTCCGGCCGCCCCATGCCCGGCAACACCGTCGTCGTCCTCGACGCCGACAACAAGCCGCTCCCGAAGGGCAGTCGGGGCCGGGTCGCCATCGCCAGCTACCAGCTGATGGACAGTTACGCGACGAGCGAGCCCGACTTCATGACCCTCGACTACGGCGGCCGTACGCAGCGCTTCCTGCTCACCGGCGACAGCGGGCTCGTCGACGAGGCGGGCCGGCTCGAACTCACCGGCCGCAACGACGGCGTCGCGAAGGCCGAGGCCGGCAAGCCGCTCGACGTCAACATCTTCGGTCTCGAAGCCGACTTGATGGACCTGCCCTGCGTCCGGGAGACCGCCGTCCTGCGGACCAGCCTCCCCGGTGTGGGCGAGGTGCTCGTCGTGCCCTTCACGCCGGTCGCGCCGGAGCGCCAGGAGAGCGGCTACCGGGCGGTCAGCGCCGCCTGCGCCCGCCGGGTGCCCTGCCTCCCGGCGTACGTCGTCCCCGTCGACGCCATCCCGTACAGCCCGACCGGCAAGGTCAGGGCCGCCCAGCTCCTGGAGTCGGTCCTGCCGCTGCTCGACATCCGGCCCGCGGACTCCCGCGAGCCGGAGCCGGCCGGCGTCTGATCCGTACGGCTCCGCCGGTCCGTACGGCTCGGCTGATCCTTACGGCTCCGCTGATCCGTACGGCTGCGCTGACCCGTACGGCTGCGCTGATCCGTACGGCTCCGCCACGGGCCGGGTCCCGTACCCCTCCACAGGGCCCGGCCCCCTCCCCGCCCCTCCCCTCCCTTTCCTCCCACTCCCAGCCGGCTCAGGCCCGACAGGAAGACTCATGAACAGTCAGAACACGTACACGCGAGGCGTCCTCCTCTGCCTCCTGGCCACGGTGTCCTGGGGCGCGATGTTCCCCCTCATGGACTCCACCCTCCAGCACATCGACCCCTTCACCTTCACCGTGATGCGGTACACCATCGCCGGTGCGATGTTCCTGGTCTTCCTGCGGATGCGGGAGGGCAGGGCGGGGCTCCGTCTCAAGGGCGAGCGCATCGGTCTGGCCTGGCTGTTCGGCACGGCCGGCTTCGCGGGCTTCCAGTTCCTGGTCTTCTTCGGCCAGGACCTGATCGGCGCGCGCGGCGCCCTCAACGCCTCGATCATGATGGCGACCATGCCCATGATGGGCTTCCTGGTGAACTGGGTGCTGAAGAAGGTCGTTCCGCCGAAGTTCTCGCTCGTCTTCATCGCGATGTCCTTCGTCGGCACCATCCTCGTCGTCTCCGACGGTGACATCGGCTCGCTGATCGCCGACCCGAAGACGGCCGGCGCCGACGCCCTGCTGCTCTTCGCCGCGCTGTGCTGGGTCGTCTACACCTCGGGCGCGAGCTACTTCCCGACCTGGTCCCCGATCAAGTACACCGCCATCACCACGGTCCTCGGCCTCGCCTCCGCCGCCGTCATCACGGCGATCATCCTGGCCGCCGGCGGCGTCCCGGTCCCGACGGCGGGCGCCGTGGGCTCGATCCTGCCCCAGCTGGCCTACATGAGCGTCATCGCCGGCTTCGTCGGTGTCCTCGGCTGGAACTTCGGCAACCGCTACCTCGGCCCGCTCAACGGCGTCCTGTTCATGGACGTGGTGCCGATCACCGCCTTCGTGATCTCCGCCCTGACCGGTGTCGTCCCGGCCGGCATGCAGATCGTCGGTGCCTCGCTCACCGCCGCGGCGCTGGTCTTCAACAACCTGTACCTGCGCCGGGTGGCCGCCAAGGCCGCGGCGGCCGCCCCGGCCCCGACCCCGACGCCGGTCGTGGCTTCCGGTTCGGGTTCCGGTACGGCGTCCGGTTCGGCGTCCGGTACGAGTTCCGCTTCCGCCCCGGCGCCCGTCGGCTCCGGCAGCAGGTCCTGACCGGTCCCGACCCGCTGAACGCGTACGGCGTGGCCTCCCACATCCGTGGGGGGCCACGCCGTTTTTCCGTCCCTCATGGCGGGCGCGCGGCTGATCAGCCGCGCAACCCTTCGAGGAGGACGGCCCGCAGCTCCTCGTGCCGCTCGGCGAGGTCCTTGCGCCGGCTGAGGACGTCCGAGATGTGCTGCATGCCGAAGAAGGCGGAGACCAGGACGCGGGCCGCCGCGCGCGGTTCCACTCCGGCCCGCAGTTGTCCCGCGTCCCGGGCCTCGGCGATCAGCCGGGTGAGGTAGTCCTCCCAGCCGACGTAGGGCTCCGGCAGCTCGGCGTCGATCAGCGCCCGCTCGATCTGGAGCCGCGCGCCGGCCTGGACGACGATGTCCGTCGCGAACGCCCGGGTGACCGTGTCGAGGACGGCGGTGAGCGTGTCGAACGGCTCCTCGTGGTTGCCCTCGGCGCCCTTGAGGATCTCGGGCCAGCGCGCGTAGTGCTCCTGCACGACCGCGACGGCCAGGGCTTCCTTGTTCGTGTAGTGGAAGTACACCGCTCCCTTGGTCATCTCCGCGCGTTCGGCCACGTCCTGGAGGGTCACGGTCGCGTAGCCGCGCTCGGCGAAGAGCTGGGCCGCCGACTGGAGGATGTGGTTCTTCGTGCGCCGGGCGCGTTCCTGCTTCGGTTCGCTTCGGGGTGTCGCCATGCCTGTCCGCCTCTCTCGTGCCTACGCCTTGCAATATACATTCTCGAAGGTATATTTCTTGCTGCCGAGGGGCCACCGAGGTCCCTCGTCCATCGCGATGCTTCACCTTGTAGGGGGATAAGGATGTCCATCGGTGTGCTGCAGACCGCGTTACCTGCCGGACCGCTCGCCTCGACCGCCGACTCGCTCGCGCTGACCGCCGAGCCGCTCGCCTCGACCATCGAGCCGCTCGCCTCGACCATCGAGCAGCCCGCGCCGGCCGTCGAGCGGCTCCAGTCCATGATCCGGCAGGTCAAGGACGGGCTGAGCTTCGACCGCACGATCTCCCGCCGGTTCGTGCACCGCGCCTCGGTGACGGAGGTCTTCCTCACCGACGCGGCCGCCGCCGGGGCCGACCGCTTCCTGGTCGGCGCCCAACTGCCCCGGAACCACGCGCTGTACCGCCCGGAGGAGACCGGGCAGTGCGACTTCATGCTCCTCGTCGAGACCGTGCGCCAGGCCGGCATCTTCCTGAGCCACCGCTACCACGACGTGCCGCTCGGCCACCACTTCATCTTCAAAGCGCTGTCGCTGCGCATCAGCGACCCGGCCGCCCTCCGGGTCGGCTCCGGGCCGCTCGCGGCGGTCCTCGACGTCAAGGTCGTGACCCCCGCCGGCGCGCGGAACCCGCGCCGCTTCGACGCCCGCTTCGACATGGTGATCGAGGTCGGCGGCCGGGAGTGCGCCCGCGCCTCCGCCGGGGTCGTCGTGATCGACGGCGTACGGTACGGGCGACTGCGGCAGCGCGGCCGGATCGCGGAGACCGTCCCGCAGACGAGTGCCCCGGCGTACGGGGCGGGCGCCGGCGACGACCGGGCGGTGTTGCTCCCCGTACCCGCCGAAGAGGCGCGGCCCCTGCCGGACGGCACCCGGGAATGGCGGCTGCACGTCGACCCCACGCACCCCGGCTACTTCGAGCACCCCTCGGACCACGTGCCCGGGATGCTGCTCCTGGAGGCCTTCCGACAGGCGGCCCGACAGACGGCTCGGCAGACGGCTCAGGGGACGGCGGGAGGTGCGGCGCTGACCACGCTGACCTCTCTGGACGCCGAATTCGCCGTCTTCGGCGAGCTGGCCGAGGCCGTGGCCGTCGAGGCCACGGCGGGGGAGGACGGCCGGGTGCGCCTCTCCGCCACCCAGGGCGCACGCGTCCTCGCCACGGCCGTGGCCCGGTGCGCGTGACCGTGCGGCGAAAGGTCCAGGGGAAGAACGGACGAGCGTAGAAAGGCAGAAGGATGGAACTCCAGCACTTACGGGCCTTCCGCGAAGTGGCCCGGGAACTCAGCTTCACCCGCGCGGCCCACAACCTGCACTACTCCCAGCCCGCGGTGACCGCGCAGATCAAGGGCCTGGAAGAGGACATGGGAGCCTCGCTGTTCCAGCGGCGCGGCAACCGTTCCGTGGAACTCACGCCGGCCGGGGCGCGCCTGCGCCCGCTCGCGGAGCAGATCCTCGAACTGGTCGAGACGGCGCAGTACGAGATCGCCGACCCCGCACCCGCGCCCGCCAGGGCGAGCAGGCGGATGCCCCCGCTCGGCGGCAACGGCTTCGGTGCCGGCCGACTGGCTGAAGGCCACCTGACCGATGGCCGCCTGACCGACAGTCGCCTCGCCGACGGCCGGCTCACCGGCAGAGGGAGAAGAGCATGAGCATCGCTCCCGCGCGGGCCGCGTTCTTCGACGTGGACGAGACCCTGATCACCTGCAAGAGCATGGCCTGCGTCCTCGCCCGGTACTGGGGGCGCGGGGAGGTGGCCGCCCGCAGACTCGCCTCGGCACGCGCCTCGCTCCAGCGCCAGATCCGCGAGGGCGTGCCCCGCGAGCAGGTGAACCGTTCCTTCTTCCGCTTCCTCGCCGGAAGTCACCTGGACGACCTGGAGACCTGTGGCCGGGAGTGGTACGAGACGGCCCGCGCCGGCGGACTGCTCCACGCCCCCGTGTACGAGGCGCTGCGCCGCCACCGGGACGCCGGCGACCTGATCGTCCTCGTCTCCGGAGCCTTCTCCGCCTGCCTGGACCCGCTGGCCCGGGAGATCGGCGCTGATCTGGTGGTGTGCACCGTCCCCGAGGTGACCTCGCAGGGACGGCTCACCGGAGAACTGTCCGGCCCGCCCATGATCGGCGAACCCAAGGCCGAGGCCGCCCGCCGGATCATCTCGGCCTTCGGCCTCGCCGCCGAGGAGTGTTTCGCGTACGCCGACGACGAGAGCGACCTGCCGCTGCTGCGCTCCGTCGGTCATCCGGTCCTGGTGGGCGAAGGACCGATCTCCGCCCCGGCGTCGGAGACGGCGTCCTGGTCCCGACTGCCGGGCCCCGAGCCGGTGGCCCCGCCCGTTTCCCCGGCCGCCTCCCCCACCGCCTCCCCGGCGGCCGCGCGGCCCGCGCACACCCTGACGCCACGGGCGGCTTGAGGCTCCGGACCAGGACGCGGACCTTCCCGCCGCCGCGGCCCGTCACGAAAGCCCTGCCTGTCACGGGAGCTCTGACCGTCACGGAATTCCCGCCCGTCACGGGAGTCCTGTCGGTCACGGAATCCCCGCCCGTCACGGAAGCTCTGACCTTGCGTGAGTCCCGCCGCCACGCTGGCTCCGAGGGCCCGGGACGCCTCCGTAACCCTCGTAACCCTCGTAACTCCCGTAACGCCTCCCCTCCTTGGGCAAGCCCCCACGTGCGCAAGGCCCCCACGCGTACCCCCGCCCCGGCCTCTCCCCGTCAGTCGCCGCCACCGGCGCCCGACAACGCGGGCTCCAAAACGTCCCACACCTCGCTCACCAGCTCGGCGGGACCGGTCCCGTCCGCCGCCGTCACCACGGCGGGGGCGCCGACCAGGAGGGCCACGACGAGCCGGGCCAACGGCTCGGCCGGGTGGGCGGTGCGGATCGAGCCCTCCTCCTGGCCCCTGCGGATCAGGAGTGCGACGACACCGCAGAGCCTGCCGAGGTGCACGGGCACGGTTTCCTCCGCGCGGGCGGCGTCCATGACCAGGCGCAGTCCGGCGGCGAAGGGCACGTCCTCGGACACCCGTCGGGCGAGGTCCAGGAGCAGTCTCCGCAGGACGGGCAGGGCCGCGCCGCTCTCCTCCGCCTCGCCGGCGGCGGTGGCGAGGGCGTCGGCCCAGGCCGCCTCGAAGGAGCGGGTCAGTTCGCCGGCGAGGTCGGCTTTCGAGGAGAAGTGTCCGTAGAGGGCTCCCTTGGTCAGTCCGGTGCGGGCCGTGATGTCGGCCAGGTTCGTCCCCGCGAATCCGTGCAGGGCGAACTCGGCGGCTGCCGCACCGAGCACCAGGTCATAGGTCATGCGGGCCCTGTCCTGTTGCCTCACCGGGTGTCCGCCTCCCTTCCGCTGTCGTGGCCCTCCATGTCTCTCATGACGGCCTCTCAGAAAATACCTTCCAGATCGAATCTTTTTCCAGTCGCATCAGCACCACCACTGAACCTCCACTCAAGGAGTACGTGTCATGACAGTCCTCGACGCCCCCGGCACCCTCGACGCCCCCGTCTCCCTCGATGGCCCCGTCTCCCTCGACGCCGGCGCCCTCCCGGCCGTCGCCGCGCTCCACGCCGAGGAGGCCGAGCGGACCGGACGGCTCCACCCCGAGGTCGTCGGGGCGATGACCGTCGCCGGCCTCGCCCGGCACTTCGTGCCCCGCCGCTGGGGCGGTACGGCCGGAGGCTTCGCCGAACTGCTCGACACGGTCGCCGGAGTCGGCTCGGCCTGCGCCTCCACCGCCTGGTGCGCGGTGCTGCTCGCCGCCCACGGCCGCCTCGCCGCGCACCTGCCGGCCGAGGGACAGCGCGAACTGTGGGGCGACTCGCCGGACGTGCGCGTCGCGGCGGCGATCGTGCCCCCGGCCGGCCGGCTCGTCCCGGCGCCCGGCGGCTGGACCCTGTCGGGGGAGTGGGGCTTCGCCAGCGGGGTCGAGCACGTCGACTGGGTGCTCCTCGCCTCCCTCGACCACTCGGGGGGCGGGGCCCCCGCGTACCGGGTGCTCGCGGTGCCGCGCGAGGCGGTCCGGATCCGTGAGACCTGGGACGCGGTCGGGCTCCGCGCCACCGGCAGCCACAGCGTCACGGTCGACGGGGTGTTCGTGCCCGAACATCGCGCCTTCCTCCGCGAAGCCCTGGTGACCGGCGTCGCCGACGCCGACGCGGCCCCCTGCCACCGGGTGCCGTACCAGCTGGTCGCGGCCCTCCTCTTCGCCGCCCCCGCACTCGGCGCGGCGCGCGGAGCCCTGGAGGCCTGGACCCTCCTCGTCGGCTCCCCCCCCCTCCCCGACGGGCGGCCGCTCGCCGACGAGCCGACGGTCCAGCAGACCCTGGCCCGCTGCTCCGCCGAGATCGACGCGGCCCGCCTGCTCCTGGAGGCGGCGGCGGCGCGGGCGGACGGCCTGAGGGCGGGCCCGGCCGACGCGGCCCTCAACCAGCGCGACGCGGCCCTCGCCGTCGACCTGCTCACCGGCGCGGTGGAACGTCTCATGCGCACCGGCGGCGCCCGCGGCCTCATCGCGGGCGGCGGCCTGGAGCGCGCCTGGCGCGACATCCACGCGATCGCCGCCCACGCGGCCCTCCAGCCCGCCCCGGCGGCCGCGGCCTACGCGGCCACGGTCTTCCCCTCGGGAGCCTGATCGGGGGTGGCTGTGCGCGGCAGAGAGGGAGGGGGCTATACGTGCGGTGTATAAACCGTGCGTATAGTCGGGCACATGGCATCGCCTGTACCCACACCCACACCCACATCCACGCCCACATCCACACCCACGCCCCTCGGCCCCCGTTTCCTGAAGGCGCTGGTCGTCTCCGCCCTCGGAGTCGCCGCCTCGCACCTGATCCTGTCCGACACGCTCTCCCTGTCGTTCGCGGGTCAGGCGGCCTCGACGCTCGGGGCCGGGCCCGGGTACTCCGCAGACCAGGCGTTCACCACGGCGCTCATCAACACGTTCCTGGTCATGCCGGTGGTCCTGTGGATCGGGATGCTCGTCGCGGGGGAGCGGCGGGTGGGGCCGATGGTGCTGGTGGGGGTGGCCGCCTGGATCACGGCCGTGGGGAACGGCATCGATCTGATCGACGACGCCCCCGGCGCCCTCCTCCCGTTCCGCTCCCTCGCCCTCGTCGTCGGCGTGACCGCCCTGGCCTCCCTGATACGACGGAAGACCAGGGGCGGCGGGGGCTGCCAGGGCCTGTCCGGCCGCCTCGGGCCACGCGCCTGGTCCTCCTGATGACGATCTGGACATGACCACGTTGTTCCTGACGATCGGCCTGCCCGGGGCCGGAAAGACCACGAGGGCTCGGGAACTCGCCCTGGAATACGGCGCCCTGCGGCTGACGCCGGACGAGTGGATGATTCCATTGTTCGGCGAGCCGGAGGCGGACGGGAAGCGCGACGTGCTGGAAGGCCGGCTGCTCTGGACCGCACTGGAGGCGCTGAGACTCGGAACCGACGTGGTCCTGGATTTCGGATGCTGGTCCCGTGACGAGAGGTCCGCGATCCGCTGCCTGGCGGAGTCCGTGGGGGCATCCTGCCGCCTGGTGTACCTGCCGGTGGACCACGAGACCCAACGTGCTCGCATCGCCCGCCGCCAGTCGACCACCCCGGATCAGACCTTCCCCATCAGCGATGCGGACCTCGCGCACTGGAGGACGCTCTTCGAGGAGCCCGACGCCGCCGAACTGGGCGGCACGAGGTGGGAGGTCCGCCTCCTGGGTGGCCGGGCTGGGCGGAGTGGGCTGCCGATCGGTGGCCGTCGCTCGCGTGAACCCGCCCGGGCGCGGCTCGGCACCCGGCGGAAGTCCGCCGGACAGGCCCTGGGCCGCGATGCCGGCCGTCACGGGAGCCGCATCCGGTCCCGCCACGGCCGGAGCCGTCCGGCCGCAGCACCTGCACCTGCGCCCGGACCTGACCGACGTACGAGTCAGGCTCCCACGTACAGCTCACTGGCCGAGGTGCTCACGTGCCGCTGGGTGAGAGGCTGGTCTCGCGATCGCGCAGAGTGGCGCACAGCTCCGAGCCGGGGCGGAGCTGCAGCCCGGCGGCGGGGGCGACCTCCCCCGGGTCGATGTCCAGGTGGAACCGCTGGGCGAGCGTCGCGATGACGAGCGCCATCTCGACGAGGGCGAAGCGCGCGCCGAGGCACGTACGGGCGCCGCCGCTGAAGGGGAACCATGCCTGTTCGGACGCGTCGTCCTTCCGGTGCGGGTCCCACCGTTCGGGGCGGAAGGCGTCCGGGTCGGGGAACCAGCGAGGGTCGCGGTGCGTGGACCACGGGCTGCAGCAGATCATCGTCCCGGGCGGGAGCGGCGTGCCGCCCAGGACGGCGCCCTCCCGCGTGATCCGAGGGATGAGGATCCAGGCGGGCGGGTAAAGGCGGAGGGCTTCCTTGACGATCTGCTTGGTCCAGGTCAGCCGGTCGTAGTCGTCGAAGGTGGGCGGACGCCCGCCGAGGACGGTGTCGAGCTCTTCACCGAGCCTGTCCCGTACCTCGGGCGCGGAGGACAGGAGGTACCAGCACCACGTCAGTCCGACGGAGGTGGTCTCGTGGCCGGCGGCCCAGAGCGTCACCGCCTCGTCGCGCACCTGCCGTGGCGTCAGCCGTCGGCCCTCCTCGTCCTCGGCGGCGAGCAGCGTGCTCAGTACGTCGTCACCGGTGCCGGCCTCGGCGGCTTCCTCCTGTCGTGCGCGGATGAGCCGGGCGATCTCGGCGTCGACGGTGGCGATCGCGGCGAGGACGCGCCGTCGTGCCGGCGTACGCACCCAGTCGGGCAGGAGCATGCCGATGCCGCGCAGTTCGGCGCCGAGTTCGAGCGCGGTGACCTCCATGGCCTCGGCGAGGGTACGGGCGCGGTCGCCGAGGTCGTTGCCGAAGAGCGTACGGACGACGATCCGTTGGGTGAGGAGGTTCATCTCCCCCTCCACGTCGATCCGGTGCCCGTCCGCCCAGCCGTCCGCCGCGTCCAGGGCGCACTCGACCATCGTGGCGGCGTAACCCCGTACCTGGCGGGGGCGGACGGACGGCTGGACGAGGCCGCGCTTGCGACGCCAGTCGGCACCCTGACTGAGGATGACGCTCTCGCCGACGAGCTGCCGGAACACCCAGCTGATGTCGACGGGCGGAAAGAGGTCCTGGCTGCCGCCGAAGAGCTCCGCGATGTGGTCGGGATGGGAAAGGAGGGTCAGCCGTTTCGAGCCGAGCGACCAGCCGACCACGTCGCCGCAGTCATCGCGCAGATGGGCGAGGAACGCGAGGGGGTCACGGCGAAAGGCGGGGAGGTTGCCGAGGAGCGGCAACCCGGATGGACCGGATACGGGACGAAAAGGGATGGTATGCACACGGGGCTAACGACCTGCTGATTCAACGGTTCCGCGGCCCGTGTGCGCGGCCGGGACCGGAGGCCCTGAGACGAGGAGAACCTCAGGACCAACCGATTCGGCCGCTCAACGCGAGACTTGGTGCGGGATGTGGCGCAGGGCCAGGTGACCGGCGACGACCGCGTCGCCGGTCTCTCCGATGAGAGCGCAGACGATGCCGTCGCGGGCGTGCGACGCCGGCTGGTTGGTGTGGATGGCTTCCTCGAGAAGGGAGAAGACCGAGACACCGCCGAGGGTGCCGACCTCCGCGCTCAGGCTGTGGACGAGCCCGCTGGGCGCTTCGAGGTCCTTGGCGGCGGCCGCGACCAGGAAGGGGTTGGATTCGTGGATGCACAGCCGGTGCAGGTCGTCGGCCTCCTTCAGCCCCAACTGCCGCAGTCCCTCGCGGGCGGCGTCGGGGACGCTGGAGCGGAAGGTCGCCGAGACGTCACGCGCGCGGATGACCATGCGGGGACCGCCGTCACTGCGGAAGGACACGCGCCAGTCGTCGGCGACCGTCTCCCAGCCCGTGTCCTCCACCCTCCAGTGCCCTCCGGGCTGGTCACCACCGGCGTGACCGACGCCTGCCCGACCGACACCTGCCTGACCGACACTCTCCTGACCGACATCCGCGTGACCGACGACCATCGCGCCCACGCCTTCGCCGAAAATGGTCTGGAAGAGCCAGGAGTTCAGGTCGGCGCGGTGGCCCTCGGGGGCGCGACCGCGCGTGTGGGCGAAGGGCAGGAGGTCGCTGGCGGCGGTGATCAGGACGTAGGCGTCGGGATCGTGGCGGGCCTCGGTGTGGCGGAGCAGGAACTCGGCGTGTCGGAGGGCGAAGAACAGTCCGGCACAGCCGGAGATCATGTACTCGCCGGGCAGTCCCGGCTTGTGGCAACCCGCGTTGCGGCGGCACTCAAGAATGGCGAACGCGGTGGGATTGTCGCCGTTGGCGGCGAAATGCAGATGCCCGGCAATGGATGTCGCCCGCGCGGCGCCTGTACCGGACGCCCGCTCGTGGCGGGTCAGCGCGATGTCCATCGCACGCGTGAGCATGGCCCAAAGGTCGGCGTTGCCCGCCGGCTTGGGGATGGCCGCGGCCGCGGCGTCCCAGTCGAGACCGCTGTCGACGGCGGCCCGGGCTGCGGCCGCGGTGGCATGCGTGGTGGCCACCGAGGCGATACCGAGTTTGTCCTCGACGAACGAACCGGGGAGATCCTTGTCCCGGCCCGGGCGGATCCCCTCGACGATCTCCGCGGTGGGGACGAGCCTGCCGAACTCCTCGCCGACAGCGCCGTAACCCGGCATGATGGCGCAAACACTCTTGATGGCGATCTGCGTCGACGCGGCGGACCGCAGGACGCTGGTGTCGCTGGACATCGCGTGCCTTCCTCACTCGAAATGTCAACCGTCGGATGACTCGGAGCACGCTAGCGACGGGCTTGAACCATGATCGTCCCGCTTACTCCTTCCGAGTCCCGCAAGTCACTCGTACGGTGCACACCTCGGAGAGGAGGGAATATCCCGGCACACACGGCCGCGACGAACACGGGCGGCGGATCCACCGCCGGCATTGGAGGTCCGTTCAAGTCCCGCTGCCGAGAAGGACGTTCCTTCCGGGCGCACCGTGCGGGGCGAGGGCGCCTTGCTGTCCGCCTCCCTACCAGGAGTCCCTCAGCCCGCTCCTGGCCCAGGGAGACGACGGCCGCCGTTCCCCGGCAGGTGACCGAGAGGCGAACCCGTCGTGAAGCGGATCGCGCGGGACGAGTAGGCCTTGTCGGCCAGGACCGTCTCCGGCGTGGTCCTGGGCCGACCGATCGGTCGCGGCACGCGTAACTGGGCCATGACCTCGGGGAATACGGGTGCGTCACCGGCCTGGCCGGGTGTGAGGACGAACGCCGGCGGACGGCAACGGCTGTCTGCGGCGAGGTGGATCTTGATGGTCGGTCCGTCGCGGGACCGTCCCAGGGCATGGTCGTCCGGCTCGCCGGCCGGGCCCCTTTTGACGGGCCCGGCGGCGTGCTGGTGGGCGCGGACGAGGGTGGAGTCGACCGCGGCGATCCAGTCGTGATCACCTGCCGGTGATCACGCCACCGTCCACCCCGCTTCGGTGTCCGGTCCGGCAGCAACGGCTCGATCCTCGCCCACTGGGCGTCAGTCAACGACACACATCAACCAGCGATCAGATGATCTGAAGGAAACGGCCTTACTGATCATTTCAGAATGAGTTGAGCGTCGTGACTTGCGGCCGGGCAAGCCCCAGCCAGTTCCCTCCCCTGAGGAAGAGCGGTCAGGACGCGACCGAGGTAGCCGTTTCGGCCAGATGGAGGGCTCCCGGTCAAGTTCCGTACCGACGGGAGGCTCGGATCGTTAAGCGTGGCGACCTGCCCCGGCCCCTGTGGGCCCTGCTCTGAAAGGCAGTCTATGAAGACGCCTATCTCGACCTATGTCACCGTCGATCCGGAGACCCGGTGGGTGCGCTGGCTGCCCAACTCCCTGCCCGCCGCCGGCTACCTCACGCTGAAGAACTCCTCCGACAACAGCATCGACGTCACCAAGGTCACGAGCCCCGACTACCAGAGGGTCACCCTCTACCAGACCGTCAAGGACGGCGAGTCGAGCAAGGTGGTCAAGGTCGACAAGATCACCATCCCTGCCAAGGGAGAGTTCAACTTTGTCCCCGGCTCCTACCACCTCATGTTCGAGAAGCCGACCCACCTGATCACCCCGGGCGACAACGCCCGCACGATCTTCTTCCTCTCGACGGGCAAGGTCACGAAGGTCAGGATCCCCGTGCGCACGTCCGCTGTCCATGAGGCCAAGGTCGACCCCGCCGCGGAAGACGCCCGGCTCAAGGCTGTCATCGAGGAGGTCAACAAGACTGACGATGACGACGACTAGGACGATCGGAACGACTGACCCCTCACCACCGAGAAGGAGCTTTTCCATGGGTACTTTCCACCTCGACCTCGGCGACGCGCAGACCGAGGAACTCGACGACGTCATCCAGCTTCTCGTCGACGGGGCCGAACTCGACGTCGACACCTTCGTCGCCTCCGACCACGGCTCCGACGCACCCCGGCGCGGCAGCCTGATCATCGTCCGCAACGACGAGCGCAACGCCGCCGCCGACCGCTGGGTCCAGGCCGTGGAGGACCTCAGCACCGAGCAGGACGTCATCATCATCGCCGGCGACCCCGCCTCGCCCGAAGCGCGACGCCTCCACCTGACCAAGGCGTGGGCGGCCACCAGCTTCCACGAGGACGAGGACGAGGACCCCGAGGCCATCGCCCTCGCCTTCCAGGACATCACCGTCAAGTAGCAACACCCCGCTGAGCGCGGACCTCGCTGACTCCGGGGGCGACGGCACCCCCGAGCAGAGATCGGCAACGGTGCTCAGCCGTCGGCATCCCGCTGTGATGCGACGGTTCGCAGGCGCCGAAGGCACAAGAAACTGCAAGCCAGTTCGAGCAGGCCCTGGTGAAGGTCGGCGCGTCGTTCGTAGCGGATCCGGAGCCGTTTGAACTGGTGCAGCCAGGCAAAGGTACGCTCGACCACCCAGCGCACCTTGCCCAGCCCGGAGCCGTGGGCGACACCCCGTCGGGCGATCACAGGTTTGATGCCGCGCTTCCACAACAGGCGGCGGTACTTGTCGAAGTCATAGCCCCGGTCGGCATAAAGCCGCCGGGGCTTGCGTCGTGGACGCCCCCGCAGACCCCGGATCGGGCGAATGGCAGCCAGCAGCGGCAGGAGCTGAGTGACATCGTGCCGGTTGCCGCCGGTCAGCGTCACGGCGAGCGGGGTTCCGTGTCGGTCCACTATCAAGTGATGCTTGGAGCCGGAACGAGCGCGGTCGACAGGCGAAGGGCCGACATGATCCCCCCTTTGAGAGCCCGGACGTGAGATCCGTCCACCGAGCAGTCGTCAAGATCCAACAGGCCCGCCCGGCAAAGCTCGGTCAGCAAGGCAGCGTGCAGGCGGAGCCATACGCCAGCCTCCGTCCAGTCCCGCAGTCGGCGCCAGGCCGTCACCCCGGAACAGCCCACCATCTCCGCAGGCACGTCCCGCCAGGCGACACCAGTCCGCAACACGTACAGCACACCGGCGAGGGCTGCCCGGTCGGGAACGCGCAACCGCCCTGGGTGGCGACGGCGCCGTTCAGGAGCGGGCGGAAGCAACGGGGCCACCCGCTCCCACAAGTCGTCAGGAACAAGATCAGCACGCACTCGGACACCCTGCCCATCAAGATCGCCAACAGCAAGCCCCACGCCCAACTCATTCTGAAACGATCAGTTAGGCCGCCTGGAGCGCGTCCACCACCACCATGCGGCGCACCCGGCGGGCCGGCAGGACCGAGGCCGCGACGCCCGTGAGGACGGTGGCCGCGAGGATGCCGAGGACCGTCAGGGCCGTGCCGCCCGAGGAGGCGAGGGCCTCCAGGGGTGAGACGTGGCCCGTCAGGACGGAGCGGGCGGCCAGCGTCCCGTACAGCAGGCCGAGGAGCGTCCCGGCGAGCGCCCCCGTGAGCGCGAGCAGGACCGACTCCAGGGTCAGCATGCGGCGCAGCTGCTCGCCCGCGAGGCCGATCGCGCGGAGCATCCCGAACTCGCGGGTGCGCTCCTCCACGGTCAGCATCAGGGTGGCGGCGACGCCGAGCGCGGCGATCGCGATCGAGAAGCCGAGCAGGACGGTGACCACGAGCATCATCCGGTCGAGCAGGGAGCGGATGAGATCGGCGTCGGACCCGGTGTCGGCGATCCGGATCTCGGGGTGTGCGGCGAGCGCCCGGTCCACCGCCGCGCGCGCCGCGTCGTGGCCGGTGTCGCCTGCCGGGTTGAGCAGCACGGTGGAGACGGTGGCGGCGCCGGGTGCGAGCCGGTCGAGGGTGGCGCCGGTGACGTACACCGTGGCCTCGGGGGAGAGGGAGACGGGGAGCGCGGCCGCGCCGGTCACGGTGGTCAGGCGGGTGCCCGCGACGGTCAGCTCCCGGCGCCGGGTGAGGGTGATCGCCTCGCCGTCCTTGAGCGCGCGGGCCGCGCCGACGCCCTCGGCGTCCGGGTTGAGCCCGGCCGGGTCGGCGGCGGCGAAGACCGTCTTCCGGCCGTCGACCGCGAGGGTCGCGGTACGGACGGGGGTGACGGTCAGGCCGTGTTCGGCGCGCAGTGCGGCGAGCGCGTCGGCGGGCACCCGGCCGGTGTCCGGGTCGAGGGCGAAGACGGCCGGCATGCGGTTGGCGAGCATGCTGTCCAGGCCGCCCTCGGCCGCGCCGATCGCGGTCACGGCGGAGACGGCGACGGTCACGCCGACGAGCATCGCGGACGAAGCGGCGGCGGTACGGCGGGCGTTGGCCCGCAGCTGCTGCACGGACAGTCTGCCGACCGTCCCGAGCGGGCGGCGCAGTGCGAGCCCGAGGAGTCCGACGAGCGGCGGCAACAGGTACTGGGCGTACCGGAGTACGGCGAAGAACGTGAGGATCGCGCCGACCGTCACCGCCAGGAGCGAGAGCGCCGAGCCGCCGAACGCGCCGAGGACCAGCAGCCCCGCACCGGCGACGAGCATCAGTACCGACACCGCCTCGCGGACGGTCCGGCTGCCCGGCTCCGGCAGGTTCGCCGCCCCGCTCGCGGCGAGCGCGGCGACCGGCGGCACGGCGGCCGCGGCCCGTGCCGGCTTGCGTACGGCCCACAGGGTGAGCAGGACGCCGAAGACCCCGGCGAGCCCGAACGTCCAGGGGCCCGGCACGAGGGAGACCTCGATCGGTCCGAGGTCGGCGAACCCGTTGATCACCGCGGTGCCGAGCGCGCAGGCCGCCGCGCCCGCCGCGAGTCCGGCGGCCGAGGCGAGCGCGCCGAGCATGAGGCCCTGGCGGCGGATGATCCGGAGGAGCTGCTCGCGGTCGGTGCCGACGCAGCGCAGCAGGGCGAGCTGGCGGGCGCGTTGGGCGAGGACGACGGAGAAGGTGTTGGTGACGACCATGCGGGCCACGGCCATCGCGATCAGGACGAAGGACAGGGCGGCGGTCAGGACGATCGCGTACATGGTCTTGGCGCCCTGGAGGGCGTTGTTCACGGCGCCCTCGTGGGTGTACGCGGACACGTCGCCGCCCAGGGCCTTCTTGGCGGCCTTCGCCACGGTGAGCGCGTCCGCGCCGGGCGCGATGCCGAGGTCGAGATGGGTGGCCCTCACCCCCGTGGCGTACGTCCTGACCTGCGCGTACGGCACGCCGATCGCGGGCTGTGAGCCGAGCGCCTGAGAGGCGGAGGTGTCGAGGAGCCCGGTGAGCCGGACGTCCGCCGTGCCGCCGTCGGCCTTCGTCACCCGTACGGTCCCGCCGGGCTCCGCGCCGACGCGTTCCGCGCTCTCCCGGTCGAGGACGACCTCACCGGGACCCTCGGGCCAGCGGCCTGCGTCGAGACGCTGCCAGCGCAGGGCCGGGTCGGCGGCGATCGAGGTGACGAGGGCCCGGTCGTCGAGGGGGCGGCCGGAGGGGGCGATCACGTTGGCGTGACCGGCCAGCCGCTCCGCCACCGACGTCACCTGCGGCACATGCGCGGCGCGCGCCGCCGCGCCGGCGGGGAGTACCGGGCTGCTGCCGTGCGGGACGACCTGGACGGCGGCGTCACCGACGTCGGCGGCGGCGGACTGCTCGTACGACTGGACGAGCGCGCCCGCACCGCCGACGGAGAGCACGAGAAAGGCCACACCGACGGCGACGGCCGAACCGGTCAGCACGAGACGGCGCAGCTGGGCGCGGAAGTCCTTGAGGGTGAAGGTGAACAGTGACGACGACATGCGGTCCACGCTAGGAGCGGGAACGGGCCGAACACGGCCCCGCGAGGGGGGATTCGGGGTCATACCGAAGGCGGTACGGCTGGGGCCCGCGTACCTCCAGGGGATGACGGGGTCCTGCCGGCGCGGGCCCATCAAGCGCGGCCGCGAATCTAAAGCAAGCACGCTTGATTGTTTCTGGTCGCGCTGGCATGCTCCTCCGCGAAGGCCCGTGACCGCCCGTCCCCCGAGGGGAGCGCACCGTGTCCGACCCCGTCGACGTCCTCGACGACCTGCGCGACGAGAGCGAGGAACTCGACCGACTCGTCGCGGAGTTGAACGAGGAGCAGTGGGCCGTGCCCACCCCCGCCCCCGGCTGGACGATCGCCCACCAGATCGCCCACCTCGCCTGGACCGACCGGGCCGCCCTCCTAGCCGCCACCGACGCCGAGGCCTTCGCCGTCGAGACCGAGAAGGCCCTCGCCGCCCCCGACCGCTTCGTCGACGAAGGCGCCGAGGAAGGCGCGAAACTCCCGCCCGCCGAACTCCTCGCCCGCTGGCGCGCCGGCCGCGAGCAGCTCCAGGCGGCCCTGCGGGCGGTCCCGTCCGGGGTCCGGTTCCCCTGGTACGGGCCGCCGATGAGCGCCCCCGCCATGGCCACGGCCCGGCTGATGGAGACCTGGGCCCACGGCCAGGACGTCGCCGACGCCCTGAAGATCGTCCGCACGCCCACCGCCCGCCTCCGGCACGTCGCCTGGATCGGCCACCGCGCCCGCGACTACGCCTTCCTCGTACGGGGCATCCCGGCGCCCGCCGAACCCTTCCGGGTCGAACTCCGAGCGCCGGACGGTTCGTTGTGGACGTACGGTCCCGAGGGCGCCGCCCAGCGCGTCACCGGCCCCGCCCTCGACTTCTGTCTCCTCGTCACCCAGCGCCTCCACCGCGACGACACCGCCCTGACCGCCGAGGGCGAGGACGCCGAGCGCTGGCTCACCATCGCCCAGGCCTTCGCGGGCCCGGCGGGCGGCGGTCGCACCGCCAAGGGGGACGCGTGAAGGACATCCTCCGCATCGGCAACGCCTCCGGCTTCTACGGCGACCGCTTCGACGCCGTCCGCGAGATGCTCACCGGCGGTGAACTCGACATCCTCACCGGCGACTACCTCGCCGAACTCACCATGCTCATCCTCGGCCGCGACCAGCTCAAGGACCCCACGGCCGGGTACGCGAAGACCTTCCTGCGCCAGATGGAGGAGGGCCTCGGCCTCGCCCACGAGCGCGGCGTCCGGATCGTCGCCAACGCCGGCGGCCTCAACCCCGCAGGACTCGCCGACGCCCTCCGCGCCCTCGCCGCGAAGCTCGGCCTGCCGACCCGCATCGCCCACGTCGAGGGCGACCGGCTGCCCCCGCCCGAGGGCGCGCTGACCGCCAACGCCTACCTCGGCGGCGCCGGCATCGCCGCCTGCCTCGCCGCCGGCGCCGACGTCGTCGTCACCGGCCGCGTCACCGACGCCGCCCTCGTCACCGGGCCTGCGCAGTGGCACTTCGGCTGGGGCCCGGAGGCGTACGACGAGCTGGCGGGCGCGGTCGTCGCCGGGCACGTCCTGGAGTGCGGCACCCAGGCCACCGGCGGCAACTACGCCTTCTTCCGGGGGCACGACGTGCGCCGCCCCGGCTTCCCGGTCGCCGAACTCCACGCCGACGGGTCCTCCGTCATCACCAAGCACCCCGGCACCGGCGGCCTCGTCGACGTCGGCACGGTCACCGCCCAGCTCCTCTACGAGACGGCCGGCGCCCGCTACGCGGGCCCCGACGTGACCGCCCGCCTCGACTCCGTACGGCTCACCCAGGAGGGCCCCGACCGGGTCCGTGTCGAAGGCGTACGGGGAGAGGCCCCGCCCCCCACCCTCAAGGTCGGGCTCAGCAGGCTCGGCGGCTTCCGCAACGAGGTCGTCTTCGTCCTCACCGGCCTCGACATCGAGGCCAAGGCAGAGCTCCTTCGGGAGCAGATCACCGACGCGTTCGCCAAGTCGACGCCTTCCGAGGTCCGTTGGGAACTCGTCCGCACCGACCGCCCGGACGCGGAGACCGAGGAGACCGCGAGCGCCCTGCTCCGCCTCGTCGTCCGCGACCGGGACCCCGAGAAGGTCGGCCGCACCGTCACGGGGGCCGCCGTCGAACTGGCCCTCGCGAGCTACCCCGGCTTCCACGTCACCGCCCCACCCGGCAAGGGCGCCCCCTACGGGGTCTTCGAGGCGATGTACGTGCCCCAGGGGGAGGTTCCGCACACGGCGGTCCTCCCCGACGGGACCCGCCGGGAGCTCCCCGTACCCCCGAGGACCCGCGACCTGGAACCCGTACCCGACCCGGACCTTCCGCCGCCGCTCCCCGGGGGGCCCACCCGGAGGGCGCCCCTCGGCCGGGTCGCCGGGGCCCGCAGCGGCGACAAGGGCGGCGACGCGAACGTCGGCGTCTGGGTCCGCACGGAGGAGGAGTGGCGCTGGCTGGCCCACACCCTCACCGTCGAGAAGTTCCGCGAACTGCTCCCGGAGACGGCCGACTTGACCGTCACCCGCCACCTCCTCCCCGACCTCCGGGCACTCAACTTCACGATCGCCGGAATCCTCGGCGAAGGCGTCGCCTCCCAGGCCCGCTTCGACCCCCAGGCCAAGGCCCTCGGGGAGTGGCTCCGCTCCCGCCACGTAGACGTACCGGAGGAACTCCAGTGACCGTCCTCGCCTCCGCCCTCGACACCGGCGGACCCGACCACCAGGCCCACCGCGCCGCCATGCTCGACAAGCTCGCCGCCCTCGACGCCGAGCACGCCAAGGCCCTCGCCGGCGGCGGCGAGAAGTACACCGCCCGCCACAAGAAGCGCGGCAAGCTCCTCGCCCGCGAGCGCATCGAGCTGCTCGTCGACCCCGACAGCCCCTTCCTCGAACTCTCCCCGCTCGCCGCCTGGGGCAGCGACTACACCGTGGGCGCCTCGCTCGTCACCGGCATCGGGGTCGTCGAGGGCGTCGAGTGCCTGATCACCGCCAACGACCCGACCGTGCGCGGCGGCGCCTCCAACCCGTGGACCCTGAAGAAGGCCCTGCGGGCCAACGAGATCGCGTTCGCCAACCGGCTGCCGGTCATCTCGCTCGTCGAGTCCGGCGGCGCCGACCTGCCCTCCCAGAAGGAGATCTTCATCCCGGGCGGGGCGCTCTTCCGCGACCTCACCCGCCTCTCCGCCGCCGGCATCCCGACCGTCGCGGTCGTCTTCGGGAACTCGACGGCGGGCGGCGCGTACGTCCCCGGCATGTCCGACCACGCCGTGATGATCAGGGAACGGTCGAAGGTGTTCCTCGGCGGGCCGCCGCTGGTGAAGATGGCGACGGGGGAGGAGAGCGACGACGAGTCCCTCGGCGGCGCCGAGATGCACGCCCGCACCTCCGGCCTAGCTGACCACTACGCCGTCGACGAGCCCGACGCGATCCGCCAGGCCCGCCGGATCGTCGCCCGCCTCAACCACCGCAAGCACCACGAGGACCCCGGACCGGCCGAACCCCCCAAGTACGACCCGGAGGAGCTCCTCGGGATCGTCCCCGGCGACCTCAAGACCCCCTTCGACCCGCGCGAGGTGATCGCCCGGATCGTCGACGGCTCGGACTTCGACGAGTTCAAGCCGCTGTACGGGACCTCGCTGACCACGGGCTGGGCGCGGCTGCACGGCTACCCGGTCGGCATCCTCGCCAACGCGCAGGGCGTCCTCTTCTCCGCCGAGTCGCAGAAGGCCGCCCAGTTCATCCAGCTCGCCAACCAGCGCGACATCCCGCTCGTCTTCCTCCACAACACCACCGGCTACATGGTCGGCAAGGAGTACGAGCAGGGCGGCATCATCAAGCACGGCGCCATGATGATCAACGCGGTGTCGAACTCCCGCGTGCCCCACCTCTCCGTCCTCATGGGGGCGTCGTACGGCGCCGGCCACTACGGCATGTGCGGCCGGGCCTACGACCCGCGCTTCCTCTTCGCCTGGCCCAGCGCGAAGTCCGCCGTCATGGGCCCGCAGCAGCTCGCCGGCGTCCTGTCGATCGTCGCGCGGGCAAGCGCGGCGGCGAAGGGGCAGCCGTACGACGACGAGGCCGACGCCGGCCTGCGCGCCCTGGTGGAGGCGCAGATCGAGTCCGAGTCGCTGCCGATGTTCCTCTCCGGCCGGCTCTACGACGACGGGGTCATCGACCCCCGCGACACCCGCACGGTCCTCGGGCTGTGCCTCTCCGCGATCCACACGGCACCGGTCGAGGGCGCGCGCGGCGGCTTCGGCGTCTTCCGAATGTGAGGCCACTCGTGATCAGTACCGTTCTTGTCGCGAACCGGGGCGAGATCGCCTGCCGGGTCTTCCGCACCTGCCGTGAGCTGGGCATCTCCACCGTCGCCGTGTACTCCGACGCCGACGCGGGCGCGCTGCACGTCCGGGAGGCCGACGCGGCGGTACGGCTGCCGGGGGCCGCGCCCTCGGAGACGTACCTGCGCGGCGACCTGGTGGTGAAGGCGGCGCTCGCGGCGGGCGCCGACGCCGTCCACCCCGGCTACGGCTTCCTCTCCGAGAACGCCGACTTCGCGCGGGCCGTGACCGACGCGGGGCTGATCTGGATCGGCCCGCCGCCGACGGCGATCGAGGCGATGGCGTCGAAGACCCGCGCGAAGGAACTCCTCGGGATCGCGCCCCTCACGGAGGTCACCGAGGCCGACCTGCCCGTCCTGGTGAAGGCGGCGGCGGGCGGCGGCGGCCGGGGCATGCGGATCGTACGGGAACTCGCCTCTCTGCAAGGCGAGTTGGAGGCCGCGTCCGCCGAGGCCGCGAGCGCGTTCGGCGACGGCGAGGTGTTCGTCGAGCCGTACGTGGAGAACGGCCGCCACGTCGAGGTACAGCTCCTCTGCGACGCACACGGCACGGTCTGGGCGCTCGGCACCCGCGACTGCTCCCTCCAGCGCCGGCACCAGAAGGTCATCGAGGAGGCCCCGGCGCCCGGCCTGCCGGAGGCACTCCTCGACGAGCTGTACGAGCGGTCGGCGGCCGCCGCGAAGGCCGTCGGCTACGTCGGCGCGGGCACGGTCGAGTTCCTGGTCGCGGACGGCCGTGCGCACTTCCTGGAGATGAACACCCGCCTCCAGGTCGAGCACCCGGTGACGGAGGAGGTGTACGGGGTCGACCTCGTCGCCCTCCAGCTGGCCGTCGCCGAGGGCCGTCCGCTTCCCCCCGAGCCCCCGGCCCCGCGCGGCCACGCGATCGAGGCCCGGCTCTACGCCGAGGACCCGGCGCGGGACTGGGCCCCGCAGACGGGAGTCCTGCACCGCTTCGAGGTCCCCGGGGGCGTACGCGTCGACACCGGGTACGCCTCCGGGGACACGATCGGCGTCCACTACGACCCGATGCTCGCGAAGGTGATCGTCCACGCGGAGACCCGGGAGGCGGCCCTCCGCAAGCTCGCCCACACCCTGGAGCGGGCGGCGGTCCACGGCCCGGTCACCAACAGGAACCTGCTGCTCGCCTCGCTCAAGCACCCGGACTACGCCTCGGGGGAAGCCCTGAACACGGGCTTCTACGACCGGAACCTGCCCGAGCTGACGACCCCCGCGCAGGGCGAGGAACACGCGGCGGTCGCGGCGGCCCTCGCCCGTGCCGCGTCCCGCACCGGCCGTTTCGGCGGCGGTTGGCGCAACCTCCGCTCGCAGGACGAGACGAGGACGTACGGAGACCACGAGATCCGCTACCGGCCGACGAGGGCGGGAGGCTACGAGGTCACGAAGCCGGAAGGGGTACGGGTCGTGTCGGCGGCGCCCGACCGGGTGAGCCTCGAAATCGCCGACGTCGTACGGCACTTCGACGTCACGGCGTACGAGGAGGGCACGGCGTACAAGGACGGCACGGCGTACCAGGACGGCACGGTCGTGTACGCGGCCGGCCACCGCCTCACCGCCCACCCCCGCTTCACCGACCCGCGCGAGCAGCAGGCACCCGGCTCCCTGCTCGCCCCGATGCCCGGCACCGTCGTCCGGGTCGCGGACGGCCTCGCCGTCGGCGACCGGGTCACCGCCGGGCAGCCGCTCCTCTGGCTGGAGGCCATGAAGATGGAGCACCGCGTCATCGCCCCCGCCTCCGGCACGCTCACCGCGCTCCACGCCGCCCCCGGCCGCCAGGTCGAGGTAGGCGCCCTGCTCGCCGTCGTACAGGAAAACGCCTCGACCGAAGCACAGGAGGAAGACCCCGCATGAGCACCCTCATCGAGACCGAAGAGCTGACCGCCCTCCGGGCCGCCGCCTCCGCCCTCGGCCACCGCCACGGCCCCGGCTTCGACCGGGCCGAGCTGTGGGCCGAGGCGGGCAAGCTCGGCTACCTGGGCGTGAACCTGCCCGAGGAGTACGGCGGCGGGGGCGGCGGCATGACCGAGCTGTCGGTCGTCCTGGAGGAGGCGGGCGCGGCCGGTGCGCCGCTGCTCATGATGGTCGTGTCGCCGGCGATCTGCGGCACGGTCATCGCCCGCTTCGGGACGGAGGAGCAGAAGCGGGCGTGGCTGCCGGGGCTCGCGGACGGCTCGAAGACGATGGCGTTCGGGATCACGGAGCCGGACGCGGGCTCGAACTCGCACCGCATCACGACGACGGCGACCCGCACCGAGGAGGGCTGGGTCCTGAACGGCCGGAAGGTCTTCGTCTCGGGAGTGGACATCGCGGACGCGACGCTGATCGTGGGCCGCACGTCGGACGCCCGCACGGGCAACCTGAAGCCCTGCCTGTTCATCGTCCCGCGCGACGCCCCCGGCTTCGGGCGCCGCCACATCGAGATGGAACTGGACGCGAACGAGAAGCAGTTCGAACTGACGCTGGACGACGTACACCTCCCCTTCGACGCCCTGGTCGGGGACGAGGACGCGGGCCTCCTGCAACTCTTCGCGGGCCTGAACCCGGAGCGGATCATGACGGCGGCCTTCGCGATCGGCATGGGCCGGTACGCCCTCGCGCAGGCGGTGAAGTACGCGAAGGAGCGCCAGGTCTGGAAGGCCCCGATCGGCGCCCACCAGGCCATCGCGCACCCGCTCGCCCAGGCCCACATCGAACTCGAACTGGCCCGCCTGATGATGGCGAAGGCCGCGGCCCTGTACGACGCGGGCGACGACATGGGCGCGGGCGAGGCCGCAAACATGGCGAAGTACGCGGCGGCGGAGGCGTGCGTGAAGGCGGTCGACACCGCCGTCCACACCCTCGGCGGCAACGGCCTCACCAAGGAGTTCGGCCTCGCCCGCCTGATCACGGCGGCCCGGGTGGCGAGGATCGCCCCGGTGAGCCGGGAGATGATCCTGAACTACGTCTCCCACCAGTCACTGGGCCTGCCCAAGTCGTACTGAGCCCGCCGGTCGGCCTCGCGGCGGTCGCCCCGCCCCTGACCGGCCGGTTCAGGGCCTGTCGGCCGCGGGCCGGCCGGCGGACCGGCCGGTCACGGGCGCCCGGCGACCCCCGGTGCGGCCTGTGCGGCCTGTGCGGCCTGCACCGGCACCCGCCGCAGCTCCCCGTTGACGAGGATCAGCGCCGTCAGGACGGCCAGCATGACTCCGGGGATCGCCAACGACCCCCGTCGGCTGCTCTCCTCCAGCTCCTCGTACTCCTGCCGGCCGATCTCGACCGTGCCCCGGTTCCCCCGGGAGGTCTCGAAGGCGTAGTAACGGCCTTCCCTGACGTCGGAGCTCTGCCGGCTGCTGCCGGTGGCCGCGTCGGCGAAGGCGGTCAGGACCGCCAGGACGACCAGGGCGCCGACGGCCAGCTGGACCCGGCCCGGCAGGCACCGGAAGGCCGGCCACTGCATGCTGCGTTCGGCACGGCTCAGGACCCCCTCGACGACGGTCCAGGCCCCGAGCGGGAACGCGACGGCGAAGGCGATGCCCATCAGGACTTCGTCCGGGGGCAGCGGAAGCCGCCCCGGCAGCAGCGTCAGCAAAGCTGTCAGCACCATCAGCGCGCTCATCCCGCCCGTGAGCGCGGCAAGAACCTTGAACCTCGTCCCCATCCCGGCAGCCTCGCAGGCCCGCCGAGCCGTGCGCAGTGCCTGCGTCCGGCAGCGTCGCCCCGTTCCTGCCTGCCCGGTTCGTGGCACCTCAGAACCATGCAAGCATGCTTGATTGTTTTCCTGGGTACTGACAGGGTCTCCCCAAGTTCCGCCCGCAGCAGCGATCCTGGCGCTCACCTTCCCACCTCCCCAGGGGGCCACGCATGGTGTTCCACAGCGCGTACGAACCCGTTCCCACCGTCTCCCTGCCCATCCACGACGCCGTCCTCGGGCGCGCCGCCGAGTACGGGGACACGCCCGCCCTGATCGACGGCGCCGGGGAGCTGACCCTCACGTACGCCCAGGTCGACGCCTTCCACCGGCTCGTCGCCGCCGGGCTCGCCGGGGCCGGGGTGCGGAAGGGGGACGTGCTCGCCCTGCACAGCCCCAACACCGTGCTGTTCCCGGTCGCCTTCTACGCCGCCACGCGCGCGGGCGCGGCCGTCACCACCGTGCATCCGCTCGCCACGCCCGAGGAGTTCGCCAAGCAGCTCCGGGACTCCTCCGCGCGGTGGATCGTCACCGTGTCCCCGCTGCTCGCCTCCGCCCGCGCCGCCGCCGAACTCGTGGGCGGCATCGAGGAGATCTTCGTCTGCGACCAGGCTCCGGACGGGGCGGGCGTGCGGTCGCTCCAGGAGTTCCTCGGCTCCACCGCGCCCGTCCCCGAGGTCGACATCGACCCCGACCGGGACGTCGCCGCCCTCCCGTACTCCTCCGGCACCACCGGCGTCCCCAAGGGCGTCATGCTCACCCACACCTCGATCGCCACCAACCTCGCCCAGCTGGAGCCGCTCGCCCCCGCGCGCCCGGGCGACCGCATCCTCGCCGTCCTCCCCTTCTTCCACATCTACGGGCTCACCGCCCTCATGAACGCCCCCCTCCGCTCCGGCGCCACCGTCGTCGTCCTGCCCCGCTTCGAGCTCGACACCTTCCTCGGCGCCATCCAGAAGCACCGCATCAACGGCCTGTACGTCGCCCCGCCGATCGTCCTCGCCCTCGCCAAGCACCCGGCCGTCGCCGACTACGACCTGTCCTCCCTCGAGTACGTCGTCAGCGCCGCCGCCCCGCTCGACGCCGCCCTCGCCGAGGCCTGTTCGGCCCGGCTCGGGCTGCCGCCCGTCCGGCAGGCGTACGGGATGACGGAGCTGTCGCCCGGCACCCACGTCACCCCGCACGACGCCGAGAACCCCCCGCCCGGCACCGTCGGCAGGCTCCTGCCCTCCACCGAGATGCGGATCCTCTCCCTCGACGACCCCGAGAAGGACGCGGCGCCCGGCGAGGAGGGGGAGATCGCGATCCGCGGACCGCAGGTCATGAAGGGGTACCTCGGGCGGCCCGACGCCACCGCCGCCATGATCGACGCCGACGGCTGGGTGCACACCGGCGACATCGGGCGCGTCGACGAGGACGGGTGGCTGTTCGTCGTCGACCGGGTCAAGGAGCTCATCAAGTACAAGGGGTTCCAGGTCGCTCCCGCCGAGCTCGAAGCCCTCCTCCTCACCCACGAGGGCATCGCCGACGCCGCCGTCATCGGCGTCACCGACGCCGACGGCACCGAGATCCCCAAGGCCTTCGTCGTCCGCCAGCCCACCGCGCCCGGCCTCACCGCCGAGGAGGTCGTCGCGCACGTCGCCGCGCTCGTCTCCCCGTACAAGAAGGTCCGCGCGGTGGAGTTCATCGACACCGTCCCCCGGGCAGCGTCCGGGAAGATCCTCCGCAGAGAGTTGAGGGACCGCGCATGACCCTTGTGAACGTCTCCGAGGAGCGGGGCATCACCACCCTCGCCCTGGACTCCCCGGCCGCCCGCAACGCACTCTCCGCGCCGCTCGTCACCGAGCTCGCCGACGCGCTCACCGCCTGCGGCAAGGACCCGGCCGTCCGGGCCGTCGTCCTCACCCACACCGGCTCCACGTTCAGCGCGGGCGCCGACCTGAAGGCCCCGCCCAGCCCGTACGCCTTCGTGGACCTGCTCCGGCAGATAGTGGAGCTCCCCAAACCGGTCGTCGCCCACGTCACCGCCGGCAGCCACACCCGGGCCGGAGGCCTCGGGCTGCTCGGCGCGGCCGACATCGTCCTCGCCGGGGAGGGGGCGGACTTCGCCCTCACCGAGGTACGGATCGGGGTCGCGCCCGCCGTCATCTCCCTCACCCTCCTGCCGCGCCTCGAACCGCGCGCGGCCGCCCGGCACTACCTGACGGGCGAGCGGTTCGGGGTCCCCGAGGCCATCGCCATGGGCCTCGTGACCGCCGGGGACGGGGAGCTTCCCGGCATCCTCGACTCCCTCCGCGCCGGCTCCCCGCAGGGCCTGCGGGAGGCGAAACGACTGGTCACCGCTAGAGTCCTGGAGACCTTCGAACGCGACGCGGAGGACCTGGTGCAGAGGTCGGCCACGCTCTTCGCCTCCGCCGAGGCGCGCGAGGGGATGACGGCCTTCCTCGAACGACGGGACCCCGCATGGCGGCTCTGACCGCACAGAATCAGCCGAAGCCGGACGGGACCACCAAGCCCGACCGGAACCCCAAGCAGGACCGCAGCCGCGCCACCCGGCAGCGGCTGCTCGAGGCCGCCGTGGCCTGCCTCGCCGAGCACGGCTGGGCGGGCTCCACGGTCTCCGTCGTCGCCGAACGCGCCGGCGTCTCCCGGGGCGCCGCCCAGCACCACTTCCCCACCCGCGAGGACCTCTTCACGGCCGCCGTCGAGTACGTCGCGGAGGAGCGCTCGCAGGCCCTGCGTGCCCTCCCCACGGACGACCGCGAGCAGGCCGTCGCCGCCCTCGTCGGCCTCTACACCGGGCCCCTCTTCCGGGCCGCGCTCCACCTGTGGGTCGCCGCCACCGACGAGGAGCAGCTCCGCGAGCGGGTCACGGAGCTGGAGGCCCGCGTCGGGCGCGAGTCGCACCGCATCGCCGTCGAGGTCCTGGGCGCCGACGAGTCACGGCCCGGCGTCCGCGAGACCGTCCAGGGCCTCCTGGACATGGCCCGCGGCCTGGGCCTCGCCACCCTCCTCACGGACGACCGCGCCCGCCGGGAACGGGTGGTGTCCCAGTGGGCGCGGCTGGTGAACGAGGCGCTGAGCGACTAGAGCGGTCGGACGGCCGGGACCTCTCCAGGCGCCCGGGATCAGACGCCCGGGATCGCGCGGGCCCGGAAGGCGTCGCGCACGGCCGCCGCGGCCTGCGTCCCGTACATCTTCTGCGCGGTCGCGACCGTCGTCAGGGCCGCGTCCTTGAAGCTGGTGTCGGGGGCGAAGCCGAACTGCGCGTTCACGATGATCCGGTCGGCCGTGCGGGCGCCGAGCTTGTTCCGGATGTCGAAGAGCGCGCGGGACCAGATCTCGCCGTCCGCGTGGACCTCGCCCGCCCAGTCCGCGTAGGTCTTGGTGCCGTCGAGGCGGCGCAGGCAGTGCGGGGCGGTCGCCGTGTAGCCGGTGGAGTCCCAGTCGCCGACGCAGGCCAGGTCGGTCTTCATCGGCCAGCCGTACTTGGCGTCCGCGGCGGCGCCGACCTCCACGGCCAGGTAGTCGCCGAAGGCCTCGCCGATCGCGCCGGCCTCCGGGGAGCTGCCGAAGCCGTGCACCTGGGCCTCGTGCACGGCGTGGCCGTACTCGTGGACGATCACCTCGGCGTCCTCGGCGTCGTCCACGCCGCCCTTGCCGAAGCGGATCTCGTCCTTCTTGTCGGTGAAGAAGGAGTTGTCGGAGCCCCACTGGTTGAGGCGGACCGGCTGCACCCGGTCGTTCGCCCCGCGCAGCTCGCTGCCGAAGCCGAGGCCCTGGAGGTACTCCTGCGCCTCGTTGACCCAGAAGTACGCCATGACCTGCTCGAACTCGTCGTCGTGACGGTCGTACGTGGCGGCGGCGGAGGCCTTCGCGGGGTTGCCGGTCTCCGAGCGGACGGCCGCCCACTTGCCGGACAGGCCGCCGCTCGCGTCGAGGTTGCGGAGCGCGACCGTGGCGTACGCGGAGGCGGGGACGTCGCTCGCCGCGTCCTTGTGGTCGGCGAGGGACTGGTCGCCCGAGGACTGGACCGGGTTCACCATGAAGACGCGGGCCTGCGGCGCGGTGGCCGCGGAGGCTCCCGCGGACGGGAGCAGCGCCGCGGTGGCGGTGGCCACGGTGACGGCGGCCGCGGCGACCAGGCCACGAGAGGTGCGGCGGGTCATGGACATCCTCCTGCGATGGGATGCTGCGACGGGAAGCATGGCGTGTACGCAACATGCGTGGCGGCGATCTTCGCGTAGACCCGCCGCTTTGAACAGACTTTGAGCCATCCAGGAGCCGGACGTGATGCGGACCACAGTGGTCCGGTCCGCGCCGCAGTACGCTGACCCCATGCCTCTGCTCGTACGCCGTCGCCACGTGGACTACGTCCGCGTCACGAGCATGGGCTGTCGCCGCTCCGCCTGACCTTCCGGGGTACCACTCCACACCCCCGCGGTCCCTCGTCCGAGCCCCAGCCGACCGGCACCCGTGGCCCCCGCCCCACCCTTGGCGGCCGCCCCGGGACCCGTATACCCCGCGGATGCACACACATGACGAACAGCTCGTACTCCTCGCAGCTCCCCATCGTGGACCTCTCGGCGGCAGACCGAGGCCACCAGGCCCGGAGGCTGCTCCACGCGCAGCTCCACTCGGCCGCCCACGACGTGGGCTTCTTCCAGCTCATCGGGCACGGCATCACCGAGGCCGAGACCAAGGCCCTGACCGACGCGATGCACGCCTTCTTCGCGCTGCCCGAGGCCGACCGGCTCGCCCTCGACAACATCAACTCGCCGCACTTCCGCGGCTACACGCGCATCGGCGACGAGCGCACCGCCGGCGCCCGCGACTGGCGCGACCAGCTCGACATCGGCGCCGAGCGCCCCGCGCGCGACCCCGGCCCCTGGGAAGCCCCGTACTGGTGGCTCGAAGGCCCCAACCAGTGGCCCGCCGCCCTGCCCGAGCTGCGCACGGCGGCCCTGCACTGGATCGACCGCCTGAGCGGCGTCGCCGAACGCCTCCTGCACGAGCTCCTCGCGTCGATCGGCGCGCCCGCGGACTTCTACGACGACATCTTCGGCCCGCGCGCCCACCCGCACCTCAAGCTGGTGCGCTACCCGGGCAGCAGCGGCGAGGGCGACGACCAGGGCGTCGGCGCGCACAAGGACTACGGCTTCCTCACCCTGCTGCTCCAGGACCACGTGGGCGGCCTCCAGGTGCAGCGCGAGGACGGGAAGTTCCACGACGTGCCGCCGCTGCCGGGCGCGTTCGTCGTCAACCTGGGCGAGCTCCTGGAGGTCGCCACGAACGGCTACCTGATCGCGACGAACCACCGCGTGGTGTCGCCGCCTGGGGCGACGGAACGATTCTCCGTGCCGTTCTTCTACAACCCGCGCCTGGACGCCAGGATCGCGCCGCTGGAGTTCCCGTTCGCGGACCGCGCCCCCGGCGTCACGGCCGACCCGACGAACCCGCTGTTCGCCGAGTACGGCCGCAACGAACTGAAGGGCAAGCTCCGCGCCCACCCGCTGACGACGGCCCGCCACCACGCGGACCTGCTGCTGCACCCGCAGGAGCAGTCGGCGCAGCTGGTCTAGCGGGCGCAGCGGGCCGGAGGGCCGTGCGGGGCTGCGGGCCTGGTGGGCCGTGTGGGCCACGGCGGGGCTGCGGGCCCGGTGGGGCCGTGTGGGCCACGGCGGGGCTGCGGGCCCGGTGGGGCCGTGTGGGCCTGGCGGGGCTGTGCGGGCCCGCCAGGCACCACCGGCTTCAGCACCGGCTCCGGCTTCGGCTCCGGCTCCGGCTTCGGCATCGGCTCCGCCTCCGGCAGTCGGCAGCCGCCTGCCGGCTCTAACCGACGATGTCCGCGTACCCCTCGATCTCACGCGGGTTCCGCTGGCCGGGGCCCACGTACCGCGCGGACGGACGGACGAGGCGGCCGGTGCGCTTCTGCTCCAGGATGTGGGCGGACCAGCCGGCCGTACGCGCGCACGTGAACATCGACGTGAACATGTGCGCCGGGACCTCGGCGAAGTCGAGGACGATCGCCGCCCAGAACTCGACGTTCGTGGCGAGGACGCGGTCGGGGCGGCGGTTGTGCAGCTCCTCCAGTGCGGCCTTCTCCAGGGCCTCGGCGACCTCGAAGCGCGGGGCCGCCAGCTCCTTGGCCGTACGGCGGAGCACGCGCGCGCGGGGGTCCTCGGCGCGGTAGACGCGGTGGCCGAAGCCCATCAGGCGCTCGCCCTTGTCGAGGGCCTGCTTCACGTACGCGGTGGCGTCGCCGGTCCGCTCGATCTCCTCGATCATGCCGAGGACGCGGGAGGGCGCACCGCCGTGCAGCGGCCCGGACATGGCGCCGACGGCACCGGAGAGGGAAGCGGCGACATCGGCCCCGGTGGAGGCGATGACGCGCGCGGTGAAGGTGGACGCGTTCATGCCGTGCTCGGCGGCGGAGGTCCAGTAGGCGTCGACGGCCTTGACGTGCTTCGGGTCGGGCTCGCCGCGCCAGCGGATCATGAAGCGCTCGACGACGGACTCGGCCTTGTCGATCTCGCTCTGCGGGACCATCGGGAGGCCCTGGCCGCGCGCGGACTGCGCGACGTACGAGAGGGCCATGACGGCGGCGCGGGCGAGGTCGTCGCGGGCCTGCTCGGCGGAGATGTCGAGGAGCGGTTTGAGGCCCCACACGGGCGCGAGCATCGCGAGCGCGGACTGCACGTCGACGCGGATGTCACCGGAGTGGACGGGGATCGGGAAGGGCTCGGCGGCCGGGAGGCCGGGGTTGAAGGCACCGTCGACGAGCAGGCCCCAGACGTTGCCGAAGGAGACGTGGCCCACGAGATCCTCGATGTCGACCCCGCGATAGCGGAGGGCGCCGCCCTCCTTGTCGGGTTCGGCGATCTCCGTCTCGAACGCGACGACTCCCTCGAGGCCGGGTACGAAGTCGGACATCAGGCGGCTCCTCTATCGATGATCGATCAACCGTGTGGGGCGATCGTGGGGAATCAACAGTCATCCAGCGGAAGAGTCTGTACGGTTCCGATGATGCGGGGAAGCGTGACATCCGGCACACTGCGCCGATTCGGCGAGAGAGGATTAGCGCCCGCCGGTGCCGGGCAGACTGGGCCGCTGCGGCAGGATGGCCCCTGTGACCGACGCCCTGGATCCCGCAGACATGCGCGAGCAGTACCGCACCACGGAGCTGACCGTGGCAGACCTCGCCCCCGAACCGGTCGGCCAGTTCGCCCGCTGGTTCAAGGAGACCGCCGAGAACCCGGCGATCCACGAACCGAACGCGATGATCGTGTCCACCGCGACCCCCGAAGGCCGCCCGTCGTCCCGTACGGTCCTCCTGAAGCACTACGACGAAGCCGGCTTCGTCTTCTTCACCAACTACGAGTCCCGCAAGGGCAAGGAGCTGGCGGCGAACCCGTACGCCTCGCTGCTCTTCCCCTGGCACCCGCTGGCCCGCCAGGTCATCGTCACCGGCCGCGCGGTCCACGTCGGCCGCGACGAGACGGTCGCCTACTTCCGCACCCGCCCGCACGGCTCCCAGCTCGGCGCCTGGGCGAGCCCCCAGTCCCAGGTGATCGACTCCCGCGCGGAACTCCTGGCCCGCTACGACGAACTGGCCGCCCGCTACCCGGAACCCGAACAGGTCCCGGTCCCCCCGTCCTGGGGCGGCATCCGCGTCGTCCCCGAGACGGTCGAATTCTGGCAGGGCCACGAAAACCGCCTCCACGACCGCCTGCGCTACGTCCACGAGACGGACGGGACGTGGCGGGTGGAGCGGCTGGCGCCCTGATCTCCGCGGAAGAAGGGGGAACGCAGGCGACCCGTGAGTCTTGGCACCGTCCGCCTAGGTTCGGACGGATGCCTGCCGGCCGGACTGCCGGCGACTCACGGGTCGGGTGACTGCGTTGGTGTTCGGCAGAAGGCCTGCCGAGGTGCACAGAGTGCGACTGGCAGGCCTTAGCCCGCAGTCACCTCACGAGTCCGAAAAGAAACCATTTTTTCGGATCACCTCCTTTCGCGTGTACCCACACACTACGAACGGTCCGTCTCCCGCTCAAGCGATTTATTCGGGTGATTCGAAGCGAATGATTTGAGCGAAGGTGGTGTGCTCTGCGTCACGTTCCAGTTGAATGGTCCCAGCATGGGGGGTGCCTGGATGAGTGCATTCACGGGGGCCACGAGCGATGCCGTGTCCGTCCCGGGGGCGGGGGCCGATCTACTGGCCGCGTTGCTCGACGGGATGGACGCGGCGCTCTGCGCGTTCGACGCCGACGGGACGGTCACGCACTGGAACCGGGAGGCCGAGCGGATCCTCGGCTGGTCCGCCGCCGAGGCCGTCGGGCGGCGCGGGTTCGAGGGGTGGGCGGCGCGGAGCGCGGACGCCGAGGAGACCCTCGGGCGGCTGATGGGGGCCATGAAGGGGCCCGGGCGGCAGGTCCATGAGTTCGTGTTGCTGCGCAAGGACGGCGGGCGGGTCCTCGTGCGGAGCCAGGCCGCCGGGGTGCGTGGTGCCGACGGCGGTCCCGCCGGGGTGTACTGCGCGTTCAGCGAGGTGCACGTACAGCTCGATCTGGAGCGGTCGGTCGCGCTGAGCGAGGCCCTGTTCGAGGACGCGTCGTGGGGTGTCGTCCTCGTCGACGCCGATCTGCGGCCCGCCGTCATCAACGGTCACGCCGCCCGCGCCTTCGGAACCGGGCGCACGGCCCTGCTCGGGCGGCCCCTCGGGGACGTCGTCCTGCACGGCGTGGAGGAGCTGGAGGGGGCCCTTCAGCACGTCCTGGCCGAGGGCACCCCGCCCGCGCCCGCCGAGGTGTGGGTGACGCTCAGGACCTCCTCGGGGGAGCGGCGCCGGTGCTGGCGCAGCGGCTTCCTGCGGCTGTCGTCGCCGATGGCGGAGGAGCCGGTGCCGCTGGGCGTGGCCTGGCTGTTCCAGGACGTCACGGAGGAGCGGCTCGCGGCGCGCGGGGCGGACCGGCTGCGGTTCCGGTGGAGCCAGCTGCACCGGGCGGGCGCGGCGGCCGCGGAGTGCGAGGACCCGGTGGAGGCGGCGACGGTCCTGCTCGACTTCGCCCTGGCCGGGTTCGCCGACCACGCCCTGGTGGACCGCCCGGCGGGGGAGCGGCGCCTCACCCGGGCCCTCGCCACCCCGGCGGGCACCGCCCCCGGCCCGTTTTCGCCGGTCGTCGGCGGCGGCATCCCGCTGCGGTACGGGCCCCGGCACCCCGCCCTCGAGGCCTGGGACCGGCTCGGCACGGTCCGGGCGAGCGCGGGCCGGACCGCCGAGGTGTGGGCGGAGGCCCACCAGTGGCCGGGGGACGCGGCGCACGCCCTGTGCGTGGTCCTGCGCTCCCGGGGCCGGACCCTCGGCGTCCTGACGTTCCTGCGCGCCGCCTGCCGGGCGCCCTTCGAGCGCGAGGACGTGGTGTACGCGGAGTCGGTGGCGTCCCGGGTGGCGATGTCCCTCGATCTGGGCGAGGCCCCCTAGCCTCCTCGTACACCCTCGTACACCCACTTTTTTGTGGGTACTTGTCCGCCGTCCCGGCCCCGGGAGAACCTGGTCGTGGCCCGGGCGGAGAGGGGATCGACAGGGCCTCAGGAGACGGTCCGCGCCTCCGTCAGCCGGTCGAGCCGGCGATGGCCCCAGTCCGACAACGGGCCGAGCAGTTCGGAGAGTTCGCGCCCGAACTCCGTCAGCGAGTAGACGGTCTTCGGCGGCACCACGTCGTGCACCTCGCGGTGCACGAGACCGTCCGTCTCCATCTCCCGCAGCGCCTGCGTCAGCATCTTCTCGCTGATCCGGGGGATCTTGCGGCGCAGTTCGCCGGGCCGGTGCGGTCCTGATTCCAGCAGCCACAGCAGCCACGTCTTCCATTTGCCGTCGATGACGGCGATCGCGGCGGACACACCGCAGAGGTTCGTGTCCTGGGCCCGGAGGCGTGTCATGCGCGTCCCTCTCCGTCGTCACTCATCTCTTTTCAACCCCCGTATGTGCAAGGGAGTTCCGTCATGTCTTCTTCCCGCGTCACCGTTCTCGGTCTCGGGCCCATGGGGCGTGCGCTGGCCGGCGCGTTCCTGGACGCCGGAGTGCGGACCACCGTGTGGAACCGCACCCCGGGCCGGGAGGGCGACCTCGCCGCGCGGGGCGCGGTCCTGGCCGCGAGCGCCGAGGAGGCGGTCGCCGCGAGCCCGCTCACGGTGATCTGCCTGGTCAACTACGACGCCACGGACTCCGTCCTGCGGCAGCCGGCCGTCACGGACGCGCTCAAGGGCCGGACCCTGGTCAATCTGAGCGCCGACGTCCCGGAGCGGTCCCGGGACACCGGCCGCTGGGCGGCGGAGCACGGCGTCGGCTACCTGGACGGCGCCATCATGACCCCGACGCCGACGATCGGGACGCCCGCCGGGGTGTTCCTGCACAGCGGCCCGGAGCCGCTGTACCGCGAGCACCGGCGGGTCCTCGACGCCCTGGGCGGCACGCACAGCCACCTCGGCGAGGACATCGGCCGGGCCGCCGCGTACGACATCGCGCTGCTCGACGTCTTCTGGACGTCGATGACGGGGTACGTGCACGCCCTCGCGGTGGCGCGCGCGGAGGGGATCTCGGCGCGGGAGCTCGCGCCGTTCGCCCAGGGCATCGGGGCGATCCTGCCGCCGCTGTTCCAGGAGTGGGCGGAGGACGTGGACGGCGGCTCGTACTCGGGCGAGGGCAATCCGCTCACCTCGGCCGTGTCGACGATGACCCACGTGGTGCACGCCGCCGAGGCGCACGGCATCGACGCGAGCGTCATGCGCGCGGCGGAGGCGCTGGCGCGGCGGGCGGTGGACCGGGGGCACGGCGCGGACGGCTTCACGCGGGTGACGCAGGTGATGGAGCGCGGCTGACCGGCAAGGAAGAGGTCCGGTTGCTGCCGGGTTCCGGCATGGCAGGACCCGGTGCGGCGGGACGACGATGGGCCCACGTTCAGGAGATGTGGGGGCCGTCATGATGGCTTGGTTCATGGGAGCGACCGTGCCGTTCGGCGTGGCGGCGATCGCGATGGGCGTGGCCGCGTTCCGTACGGGCTGGATGATCCCTCCGGCGCGCCGGAGCGTCCGGCGGCCCCGGGTCTACGGGGTCGGCGCCACGCTGGTGGGCACGGGCCTCCTCGTCTCGGTGGCCACCTATTTCCTCCTGTCCCGGGACCGGTCCGATGACGTGGTGAGCCACCCCTGGCTCGCCTTCACCGGCAACGCCGTGGAGCTCGTCGGCATCGCCTTCGTCCTGGCGAGCCGCCTGCACCCGCGGCACGGGCGGGCCCCGCACCCCGCGGCCTAGGAAGGCCGGAGCACCCGTGGGCAAAAGGCGTGTGCGGAAGATGATGCGGCGGATGGAGAGCGGGGAGCCGCTGGAGCTCACCTCCTCAACGGGGTCGTGTCAGAGAGCGGTGCTCGGCGTCGTCGGCTGGGCCACCGCCTCCCTGGGGTTCGGCTTCGAGCTCGGCGACGACGCGGCCGCCGCCCTCACCGTCGCCGGCGTCTCCTGGGCTTCGGGCACGGCCCTCGTGCCCGTCCTGTTCGCCGTCAGCCGGCGCCTCGCCGCCAAGTACACCGCCCGCCTCGAGGCCGCCGGGTACACACCGGTGCCCGACCGGAACGGCCGGCCGCGGTATCTGCCGCCGGGCGGGCGGCTTCCGGGGCACGGCAATCCGTTCGCCGGCTGAGGACCCGAGGCCCCAGTACCTCTAGTGCCGGAAGAAGATCCGGTCGCCGTACTCGGTCATCACGCGCCCGTTCCACTCGTGCCCGCCGTCGACGTTGCCGGAGCGCAGCAGCGGCGGCTCGATGCCGAGGCGTACGAGCTCCTCGGCGGCGGCGGCCATCGTGGCCTGCATGAGGGCGCTGGTGACGACGGTGGAGGCGGGGGCGAAGGGCGCCTCGATGCCCTCGTGGGTGAGCTCGGCGTCCCCGATGGCGATCTTCGAGTCGAGGACGATGTCGCAGTGGTCCTTGAGGTACGTGCCCGAGACGTGCCGTGACTTCGTCTCCGTGGCGTACGCCACGGAGGTGACGCCGATGACGGTGAGGCCGAGCGCGCGGGCGTTCATGGCCATCTCGACGGGCAGGGCGTTGCGCCCGGAGAGGGAGATGATGATCAGGACGTCGCCGGCCTTGGCGGGGGACGAGTCGAGGACCGCTCCGGCGAGGCCGTCGACGCGTTCCAGGGCGGAGCCGAGGGTGGCCGGCATGACGTCGACGCCGACGACGCCGGGGACGGCGAGCAGGTTCATCAGGGCGAGGCCGCCGGCCCGGTAGACGACGTCCTGCGCGGCGAGGGAGGAGTGTCCGGCGCCGAAGGCGAAGAGCCGGTTGCCGTTCGCGACGGCCTCGGCGATGGCCTTCCCGGCGGCGGCGATCTCGGCGGAGTCCCCGTCGCGGACCTCCTTGAGGAGCCCGATCGCGGCGTCGAAGAACTGTCCGGCCAGCTTGCTCTCGCCCATGACGGCGGCTCCTTCTCGTCCTCGTGGTCGCCGATCACGGTGCGGTCTGGACCATTGCTCTGTCAATACCGCCGTACCCCGGCGCGGCCCGGTTGTCGGTCCGATGCGTCAGAATTGGGGCAGGGCCAGCGCACGACTCATCGAGGGGCACGTATGTCCGGACTGATCGACACAACGGAGATGTATCTCCGCACCATCCTCGAGCTCGAGGAAGAGGGTGTGGTCCCCATGCGCGCCCGTATCGCCGAGCGGCTCGACCAGAGCGGTCCGACGGTGAGCCAGACGGTGGCCCGGATGGAGCGCGACGGCCTGGTGGCCGTGGCGAGCGACCGCCACCTGGAGCTGACGGACGAGGGCCGCCGCCTCGCCACCCGGGTGATGCGCAAGCACCGCCTCGCCGAGTGCCTGCTCGTCGACGTGATCGGCCTGGAGTGGGAGCAGGTCCACGCCGAGGCGTGCCGCTGGGAGCACGTGATGAGCGAGGCCGTGGAACGGCGGGTCCTGGAGCTGCTGCGTCACCCGACGGAGTCTCCGTACGGGAACCCGATCCCGGGCCTGGAGGAGCTGGGCGAGAAGGCGGAGACCGAGGCCTTCCTCGACGACTCGATGGTGTCGCTCGCCGACCTGGACGCGAGCGGCGGCAAGACGGTGATCGTGCGCCGGATCGGCGAGCCGATCCAGACGGACGCCCAGCTGATGTACACGCTGCGGAGGGCGGGCGTGCAGCCCGGCTCGGTGGTGTCGGTGTCGGAGTCGCCGGGCGGTGTCCTGGTGGGCAGCAGCGGCGAGGCCGCGGAGCTGGACGCGGAGATCGCGGCGCACGTGTTCGTGGCGAAGCGCTGACCTCTTCCCGTACGTGACGAGGGGCGCCCCGCCGACGGCTGAGAAGCCCGGCGGGGCGCCCCTCGTTCCGTGTCCGGTCGGCGCCGACCGGCGTCGGTCGTGTCGGCCGTACGGAACGGGGCCACGAACCCGTGTCGGTTCGGCCCCGGCGGACCGGCGAACCGTCGTGCGCCCCGTTTTACGCCGGAATCGCCACGCCCGCGCCCTTGCCGTGCCACGCTGGTGGGAGCCGGGCGTGGAGGGGGTGGGCCATGGGGGCTACGGACGACAGAAGGTCGCGGACCGCGGACGACAGAGGGCCCCGGCGCCTTCCGGCGCCGGGGCCTGTCCTCCCCTGTGCTGACCTGGAGCCCCGAGCTCTCAAGGTCATTCCCTTCGGACCGTTTTTCCCCGAGCGGTCCGCCTCCCGCTCAAGATCTCCCCTCGGCAGCGCGCGTCAATCCTTGAGCCCTGTCACTCGAACGAGGGGTGTTATGTGGCAGGAGCGCATTTTCGAATGCGAGTTCGATAGTCTGGCGAGGTTCGACGGAAAAGAGGGGGTGCCGGATCCATGGCGCGACGACTCGACGTCACCGGGGCCGATGGCGTCCGGCTGGCGGCCTGGGAGTACACGGCCGGGCCCGGAGGGCCCGGGATCATCCCGCAGCCCGGTCCGGACACCGCCGCGCACCACGGCGACCGGTCCGTCCCCCGCCCCGCACGGGCCCCACAGTCCCCACGACCCCCGGTGCCGTCCGGCACGTCTGGGACATCGGGCGTGCCGGGGACACAGGCCCCCGCCCCCGGCGTGTTACTCCTCCACGGCCTGATGGGGCACGCGGGCCACTGGGCCCCCGCCGTGCGCCACCTCACCGGCGGCCACCGGATCGTCGCCCTCGACCAGCGCGGCCACGGCGCGAGCGAGAAGCCCGCCGCCGGCCCCTTCACGCGCGAGGCGTACGTGGCGGACGCCGCCGCCGTCGTCGAGCAGCTCGGCCTCGGCCCCGTCACCCTCGTCGGCCACTCCATGGGAGCCCTGACCGCCTGGCAGCTGGCCGCCGAGCGCCCCGACCTCGTCCGCGCCCTCGTCATCTGCGACATGCGCGCCTCGGCCCTCGGCGCGGCCTCGCAGCGCGCCTGGCAGGACTGGTTCCGCGGCTGGCCGGCGCCCTTCCCGTCCCTGGAGGCCGTCCACCGCTGGTTCGGCGACGAGGACCCCTGGGTGGAGACCCCGAACCCGGCGCGGGGCGCCTTCATGGCCGAGGTGATGGCCGAGCACCCCGACGGCTGGCGTCCGGTCTTCGACCCGGAGCAGATGCTGACCTCCCGCGAGACCTGGGTGCACGACGCCCACTGGGACTCCCTCGCCCAGGTCCGCTGCCCCACCCTCGTCGTCCGCGGCCTCGACGGCGAGCTGGGCCGCGCGGAGGCCCAGGAGATGGTCCGGGTACTGCCCCACGGGGCGTACGCGGAGATCCCGGACGCGGGCCACCTCCTCCACTACACCCACCCGGAGGCCTGGAGCGAGGCGGTCGAGCCCTTCCTGAACGGCGTGCTCACCCCCTGAGGGCACTCCTGACGGCACTCCTGACGGCACTCCTGACGGCACCCCTCGAACACCCCGCGGAGAGGGGCCTTCCGGAAACGGGGCCCCTCCGGCGAGGCGGGGGACCCGGCGCGGTACGGTCCCTCTCACGGCGCGTCGAGCAGCACGTCTCCGCGCCGGTTGGAGGGAACTCGATGCGCATTTCCATGCTGCGGCGCGTGGCCACGGTGGCCACGACGCTGGGGCTCACCTCGCTCGGCCTCCTGGGCGCGGGCGTGACGCCGGCGCAGGCCGCTCTCAGCGACTGCCCGTCCGGCTACTTCTGTGCCTGGAAGACGGACAACGGCACCGGCTCCATGTACAAGACGAACGTGAACACGGCGACGCTCGGGACGTGGGACAACACGTTCCGCTCGGTCATGAACCGCACCAGCAAGATCGCCTGCCTGTACGACGGCGCCAACTACGACGACACCAACGGCGCGGGCGTGATCGACCCCAGCCCCTCGGGCAGCGAGTGGGGCGGTCCCGGCAGCAACTCGGTCAGCTCGCTGAAGTTCGTTCCGACCGAGCGCGAGTGCGTCCTGCCCGCGTACCCGGAGTGGAACGCGTCCACCGCCCCCAAGGCGGCGGGCTTCGGTGACCTGAACGCCGACAAGAAGTCGGACGTCCTCGTCCGCGACCAGGCCGGGCGCCTGTGGTTCCTGCCCGGCGACGGCTCCGGCAAGCTCGTCGGCGCCGGCGGCTGGAACGTCATGAACGCCCTCACCCGCCACGGCGACTTCACCGCCGACGGCCGCGAGGACGTCATCGCCCGCGAGGGCTCCACCGGCAAGCTGTGGCTCTACCCGGGCACGGGCACGGGCGCGGTCGGCGCCCGCAAGCTCATCGGCTCGGGCGGCTGGAACGCCATGGACAAGCTCACCGCCTTCGGCGACCTGTCCGCCGACGGCCGCTCGGACCTCCTCGCCATCGAGAAGTCCACCGGCAAGCTGTGGCTGTACCCGGGCACCTCGACGGGCACCCTCGGCGCCCGCAAGCTGCTCGGTGCGGGCGGCTGGAACGCCATGAACAAGCTGGTCGGCACGGGCGACCTGAACGGCGACAACCGGGCCGACCTGGTCGCCCGCGAGGGCTCCACGGGCAAGCTCTGGTTCTACCCGGGCACCGCCACGGGCACCCTCGGCTCGCGCGTCCTGATCGGCTCGGGCGGCTGGAACGTCATGGCGCAGTTCCTCGCGGTCGGCGACTTCAACGCCGACGGCCGCAACGACCTGGCCACCATCACCAACAGCAGCTACTCCGGCGAGGGTTGCAGCGGCGTGGGCTGCCTGGTCCTGTACTCGGGCAAGGGTACGGGCGCGTTCAACGCGGGCTCCCCGGAGGACGCCAACTGGTGGGGCCTGAACGGCGCGTTCTGATCCACCGAGCAGTGAAACGAGGGCCTCCACCCCGACGGGTGGGGGCCCTCGCGTCGTCCGCTCCCGAATCGACAGGGGTGGTGAGCAGCGAGACGATGGAAGGGCTCAAGGCCGATCCGGCAGGGCGTCAGGAACCACACGGGCAAGCATGAGTAACGGACTTCATGCCCGGGGCCTGTCGGCTTCGATGCCGCCGAGCCGCCGAGCCGCCGAGCCGCCGAGCCGCCGACCCGCCGACCCGGTCGGCCCCCGTGGACATCCCCCCGTATGAACTCTCCTACCTGATGGCCGATTTGGGTTGCCGACCAGGGCGCTCGTGAGGATCCTCCGTGCTGGGTCGAGGTGGGTCTGGTGCAGGGGGGATCCGTATGGCCAGACGCAAGGTCACCGTCGTCGAGCTCAGCAAGCAGTACAACGCCCCGCAGGCCCCGCAGGCCGCACTCCAGGAGCTGGTCGACCTGGTCCTCGCACTGCGCGAGCGGGTCCCGGAGGGCGACCGCACTGGTCGGCGAGGTCGGCGCGCCGGTCGCACAGGCCGTGACGCGGGTGATCCGGCTCTTCGGGATGTGAGGCGTCAGCTCGACGGGGCGCCCGGCTTCCAGTCCTGGGCGAGGAGGCCGGGCAACGCCTCGTCGAGGAACTCGCGGACGTCGGCGATGCCCGTCTCCCACCAGGCGTCCGTGGCGGGGAGAAGACGGAGTTCGCGTCGGGGGCGACCGTCGCGCAGTGCGGGCAGAAGGGAACGGCGATCAGCGGCTCAGGCGCCAGACCTGGTCCTCGCCCGTCTCCGCCGGGGCGGTGGGCTCGTGGGGGCGGCGGAGGTGGGCGGTGAAGCCGAGGCGGGCGGGGACGGCGCCGCTGGCGTGGTTGGCGACGTCGTGGACGACCTCGACGGCCGTGACCCCGGGGAGGCGGAACGCCTGCTCGACCAGGGCACGGGCCGCGCGCGTCGCGAGGCCCCGGCCGGTGGTGGCCGGGTGCAGCCAGTAGCCGAGCTCGAGCGCGTCGGCCGGGGTGTCGCCGTGCCGGTGCAGCCCGCAGGAACCGACGACGGCCCCGTCGAGGACGATCGCGTACGAGTACGCCTCGCCGCTCGCCCACAGTTCCGCCCGGCCGGCCAGGAACTGGGCGGTGCTCTCGCGGCTGTGCTCGGCGACCCACGGCATCCACGGGCGGAGGTGTTCCACCGACTCGTCGACGACCCGGAAGAACTCGGGAAGGTCCGCCTCGCCCTCGAAGGCGCGCAGCGTCAGTCCGCCGTCGAGCTCGATGCGGGTCTCAGGTGAAAGGTCCATGGAGGGAGGATCTTCCGCACCGGTCGCCGCGGGCAAGGGATTTCGGCGGGCGCGGACGTAGGCTCGAAGCCGGTCGGTGACCGGACGGGCAGTCATCAACGGGGGACGCCATGGGAATCGACGAGGACCTCGTACGCGCGCTGCTCCGCGACCAGCACCCGGACCTGGCCGAGCTGCCGATCCGGCCGGTCCCGGGCGGCTGGGACAACCAACTGTGGCGGCTCGGCGACGAGTTGGCCGTACGGATGCCCCGTACCGAGCGGGCCCCGGACCTGCTCCGCAAGGAGTACCGCTGGCTGCCCGCCCTGGCGCCGCTGCTCCCGCTGCCCGTGCCCGTTCCCGTACGCACCGGGGAGCCGTCCGACCGCTTCCCCCGGACCTGGACGGTCGCCCGCTGGGTCCCGGGCGAGCCGAGCGACGCCGTCCCCGTCACGCGCGGCGACCACGCGGCCGAGGCCCTGGCCGGCTTCCTGCGGGCCCTCCACCGCGAGGCGCCCGGGGACGCCCCTACCAACCCCGACCGGGGCGTGCCCCTCGCGGACTTCGCGGCCGGGTTCGAGGCGGGGTTCCCACTGCTCGCCGAACACGCCGACCCCGGGGCCGTACGAAGCATGTGGGAGGACGCCCTCGCGGCCCCCGTCCGGCAGGGCCCGCCGCTGTGGCTGCACGGGGACCTGCACCCGGCGAACGTCGTCGTCGCGGACGGCACCCTCGCCGGAGTGGTGGACTTCGGCGAGGTCTGCGCGGGCGACCCGGCCACCGACCTCTCGGCCGCGTGGCTGCTGCTGCCGGAGGGTGCGGCCGACCGGTTCTTCCGGACGTACGCGCGCGTGGACGACGCCACCGTCCGCCGCGCCCGGGGCTGGGCCCTGCTCCGCGCGGCCGGTCTCATCGGCATCGGCCGCGCGGGCGATCGCGGCCTCCCGGGCGGCAAGCCGACCTGGGGCCCGGCCGGCCGCGCCGCCCTCGCGCGCGTGCTGGCGAACCAGAGGGTCACCCCTTGCTGACCGCCGCCAGGATCTCCGGCAGGCGCTTCGCCGCGCGCGGCGCCGCCAGCTTGAGGCCCGCGAGGATCAGCAGCGCGCCGTAGAGCAGACCGGCCGGGAGCAGGAGCCACAGCAGCGACTGCTGGTCGGATACGTGCAGGTAGACCGTCGCGGCGATCAGCGGGGAGCACAGGACGCCGGACGTGACCATGCCGCCGAAGATCGAGATCCAGGCCAGGCCGGCCTGCCCCGGCGCGACGTTCTTGTAGCCGCTGTCCTGGGGGATCGAGTACGGGAAGTTCGCCGAGGTCACGGCGCCCGTGCCGACCATCGCGCCGAGCAGGCCGAGCGCCAGGCCGAGGGCCTCGGGGAACTTCGCCCAGTCGCCGAGGACACCGGCCGTCACGCCCGTCACGAGCACCGTGAACGGCAGCGTGATCGTCAGCAGCGCCAGGGCCCGCGACCGGAGTTCGGCGTACGCGTCGGCCGCCGTCGAGATGGTCTGCGCGACCATCCAGAACGCCGAGGTGTCCTGCCCGAACTGGTTGTACATCAGCATGCCGAGCATGCCGGAGGAGAAGCACGCGAAGTAGACCGAGCCCGCGCCCTGGAAGGCGTTGAACAGGGGGACGATCAGGCCGATGGCCAGCGAGGTCACCCACGCGGCCTTCGTCTTCGGGTCGCGCCAGATGTACCGCAGGCTGCGTTCCATCACCGTGCCCGTGCGTCCGCCCGGCAGGAACCGGGCGAGCAGCCCCGAGTCGGCCTTGTCGCGGGCGCCCGCGTCCGAGGCCGCGCCGATCGTGGAGCCGTCCGGCTCGACCATCAGCCGCACCAGGCTCCGCTGCCACCAGTACACGAGCGCCGCGAGGGCGGCCGCCGTGAGCAGCAGCCGGGCCGCCGCCACCGCGTGGTCGCCCCGGCTCGCGGAGTCGACCGCGCCGATCGCGGCGGCCGGCGGCAGCCAGCCGACGACGGTCGAGGCCGGTTCGAGGGACTCCAGGCCGCCGGCCCGGCCGAGGCGCTGGGCGGCGAAGTTCACGAACTGCATGCCGACCGCGATGACCAGGCCGCTCAGCAGTGCCAGGTCCCGGCCCTTGCGGGAGGTGAGGAGCCGGACGTTGGCGGCGGCCACGGCCCGGGACAGCGCCACGCAGGTCACGGTGGTGAGCGGGACGGCGAGGACGGCGGCGACGGTGCCGGCCGCGCCGTGCGCGACGGCCACGGACGCGCCCGAGGTCAGGACGAGGGTGAGGACGGGGCCGATGCCCACGAGGGAGGCCACGAGCAGTGCCCGGACCAGTGGCCGGGGCCGCAGCGGCAGCATCACGAGCCGCGAGGGGTCGAGGGTCTCGTCGCCGCTCGGGAGGAACAGCGGCATCACCGCCCAGCCCAGCGAGAGCGCCCCCGTGAGGAGGACCGCGACCGTGCCGGCGTCGGCGTGGCCGCGCAGGAGGGCGAAGGCCAGCACTATGCCGGCGACGACGACGGCGCCGGTGACGGCCGACAGGACGTACGCGACGGTCCGCCCGCCGGACTGCCGCAGCCCGTTCCGCAGCAGCGACAGCTTGAGCCGTACGAAGACGGACGTGAGGGACGGTCCGGGAGCGGAAGCCTGTACGGGAGTGGTGACGGCGCTCATCGCTGAGCCCCGTTCGTACCGGAGCCGCCCGCACCCGTACCGCCCGCGCCGCCGCCCAGCCAGTCCAGCGAGTCCCCGGCCGCCGCGCGGCCGTTCGCGCCGACGAGCTCCAGGAACGCCTCCTGGAGCGAGGGAGCCGAGCCCCGCACCTCGGCCAGCGGGCCCTGCGCCCGGATCCGGCCGGCCGCCATGACGGCGACCCAGTCGCAGAGCGACTCGACGAGCTCCATGACGTGGCTGGAGAAGACGACGGTCGCACCGGAGGAGGTGTACCGCTCCAGGACGCCGCGGATGGTCTGCGCGGAGACCGGGTCGACGCCCTCGAAGGGCTCGTCGAGGAAGAGGACCTCGGGGTTGTGGAGGAGCGCGGCGGCGAGCCCGATCTTCTTCCGCATGCCGGTCGAGTAGTCGACGACCAGCTTGTTCTGCGAGCCGGTCAGGTCGAGCACGTCGAGGAGCTGCGCGGCCCGCTTGTCGACCTCGGCGCCGGGCAGTCCGCGGAGCCGGCCGCTGTAGGCGAGGAGTTCGCGGCCCGAGAGGCGCTCGAAGAGCCGCAGGCCCTCCGGCAGGATGCCGATGCGGGCCTTGACCTGGGCGACGGACTCCGGGTCGGCCCACACGTCGTGCCCGGCGACGAGGATCCGCCCCTGGTCGGGCCGCAGCAGGCCGGTGATCATGGAGAGGGTGGTGGTCTTGCCGGCCCCGTTGGGCCCCACGAGCCCGATGAACTTCCCCGCGGGCAGGACGAGATCGATCCCGTTCACCGCGATCTGCTGGCCGAAACGCTTCCACAGCCCCTCGACGCGCACGGCGGGCACCGCACCGCCCCCCGGTGCGGCGCCGTCCTTGTCGAACGCTCCGTCAAATGCCTGGTCAGGCATGGTCGGTCAACCCTTCAATGGTCCCCGTCATACTTACGGGGACCACCCTACGACCGGGCCCTGCCGGACCTCCGGGTCACTGCGCCCGGCTCCTCGCCTCCGCCGCTTCTCGGCCGCACGCGTACGCGAGGGCGCTGATCAGTTCCTCCGCGTCCGGCAGCCAGCGGTTCGCCGGGGTGGGGCGCCGTGCCCACTGCACCGCGCCGAAGCCGCCGATCCGGGTGGGCGGGGCCGCCACGTAGTGGCCCTCGCCGCGCGTGACGAGGTCGATGGAGGCCGGGGCCCAGCCGAGCTTGCGGACGAGGTCGGGCACCTTGGTGGCGGCGCCGGGCAGCACGAAGAAGTACATGCGGCGGTCCGGGGTGCAGGTCACGGGGCCGAGCGTCAGCTCCATGCGCTCCATGCGGGCGAGCGCCAGGAAACCGGCCGACTCGGACACCTCGATCGCGTCGAAGGTGCGGCCGGTCGGCAGCAGGATCGACGCCTTCGGCGTCTTCGACCACATCCGCCGCGCCCCGACCCCGCTCCCGGTCGCCTGGGTCGACCAGTCGGGCCTGACCGCGTGGGCGCCGGGCACGGCGCACGCGTCCGCGCCGCAGGAGCAGCGCTCCCTGCCCTCGACGGCTTCCAGCCAGGTCCCGGGAAACACGTCCCAGTGCCGCTCTTCCGCATACCGCACGGCGCTGTCGAGCAGCTGCTCGCCCCGCTGCTTGGGGATCTGTGCGGCTTCCGTGACTCCCATGGTCTCTTCCACGGTGAGCACAACTTCCCCCGCCACCTGGGGTTACGGGCTCGGCGGAGGGTGTGTTGACGCATCGATCCTGCACGCGGGGCGCATGGGTGCACTGGCGGGGGCGCGCGGAGGGCCGGGGAGCGGGGGTGGGTACGGACAGGTGGGGGCGCCGGCGAGGGGGTGGCTCGACAGGATGGCTCATCCTCGTGGTCGACGTGTCCGGTTTCGCGTGTTCACATCGGCATTGACCGGATATCCACCGGGCAGTGATCCCTTCTCCGGTGATCACCGCACGGCCTCAGGGGGTACTCATGGCAGCCAGGCCACTCGTTCCGCGTCAGCTCAACGAACGGCTCCAGGCGCTCATCCAGGAGGCAGGCTGCTCCAACGCCGGCCTCGCCCGCAGGGTCAACATGGTCGGCGCGGAGCGCGGTCTCGACCTGCGGTACGACAAGACGTCGGTGGCGCGCTGGCTGCGCGGGCAGCAGCCGCGCGGCCGGGCGCCCGGGATCATCGCGGAGGCCCTCGGCCGCAAGCTGGGGCGCACGGTCACGATCGACGAGGTCGGCATGGCCAACGGCCGGAACCTCGCCGCCGGGGTGGGGCTCCAGTTCGCGCCGACCGTGCCCGGGGCGATCGAGCAGGTCTGCGAGCTGTGGCGCAGCGACGTGGGCCGCCGGGACTTCCTGAACGGCTCGACCGTCGCGGCCTCCGCGCTCGTCGAGCCCAGCAGGGACTGGCTGATCACGGGGCCCGACGCGCACGTGGCGCGGATGGCGGGGGCCCGCGTCGGGGTCGCGGACGTGGCGGCGGTACGGGAGATGACGGCGGCGCTCGTCGACCTCGACCGGCGCTTCGGCAGCGGCCACGTGCGGCCGGTGGTGGTGCACTACCTCAACAGCGTGGTGTCGGGGATGCTGTCCGGCTCGTACCGGGAGGCGGTCGGCCGGCAGCTGTTCGCGGCGGTCGCCCGACTGACCGAGCTCGCCGGGTACATGGCGGTGGACACCGGCGAACCGGGCCTCGCGCAGCGGTACTACATCCAGGCGCTGCGGCTCGCGCAGGCGGCGGGGGACCGGGGGTACGGCGGCTATGTCCTGGCCGCCTCGATGAGCCACCTCGCCGCCCAGCTCGGCAACCCGCGGGAGATCGCCCAGTTGGCGCGGGCGGCGCAGGAGGGGGCGCGCGGGAAGGTGCCGCCGCGCGCGGAGGCCATGTTCCTCGCGGCGGAGGCGCGCGGGCACGCGCTGATGGGCGACGTGGGCGCCTTCGAGACGGCGGCGGGCCGTGCCGTACGGGCGCTCGACCGGGCCGATCCGGAGGCGGGCGACGACCCGGCGTGGATCGCCCACTTCGACGCGGCCTACCTCGCGGACGAACTGGCGCACTGCCACCGGGACCTGGGGCAGGCGGAGGCGGCGGCGCGGGCGGCGGAGGAGTCGATCGCCGGGCACCCGGAGTCGCGGGCGCGGCGGCGCGCGATCGGCCTCGCGCTGCTCGCCGCGGCGCAGGTCCAGCAGCGGGAGGTGGAGCAGGCCTGCCGGACGGGCACGCGGGCGCTCGAACTGCTCGGCACGCTGCGGTCGTCGCGGGGCGCGGAGTACCTGGACGACCTGAGGGAGCGCCTGGAGCCGTACGCGGGGGAGGCGGTGGTGCGGGAGTTCGGGGCGCGGATGGAGCTCTATGCCGCCTAGGGCCTGTCCGGCCCTGATCCGCCGGACAGGCCTGGACGCCCATGTCCGTTTCGTAAACAGGTTGTGTAACCGGTCTCACACGTGTGTGCGGAGCCCTGTCGGCACCCGGTAGCGTGAGCCGACGATTCCGTAGGTTGGTCCATCAGTGGGAGTCCCGGTGACGCAGAACGGACAGGGTCCGGAGCATGGCGGCGGTCAGCCGTGGGGCGGCGCCTGGGGTCCCGCCGCGGGTCAGCCGGGCGGGCAGCCGCTGCCGCCCGCGCAGCCGCTGCCCCCGGAGGCGCCGCAGGGCGCCGCCGACATGCAGTCCACCCAGTACCTGCCGCCGATACCGCCGCAGCAGGCCCCGCCGCAGCCCGGCTACGGCTACCCGGGCCCCGGCGGCCCGGCGGCCGCCGACATGCAGGCGACCCAGCACATCGCGCCGGTCCCCGGCGGGATGCCCCCGGTGCAGGGCGGGATGCCTCCGCAGGCCGGGATGCCGCCTGCCCAGGGCGCCCCGCAGCCGGGGTACGGCTACCCGGGTCCGGGCGCCCCGGCCGCCCCGCAGCCCGGCTACGGCTACCCGGGCCCCGGCGGCCCGGCCGCCGCCGACATGCAGGCCACGCAGCACATGGCCCCGGTGCCGCCGCAGCAGGGCGGGGGCTCCGACACCCAGTTCCTCGGCACGGGCCCGCTCGCCCAGCAGGGGCCCGGCCCGGCCGGCGCCTCGGACGCGACCCAGTACATCGCCCCCGTACCGGCGCAGACGCCCGGTGAGCGGCAGCCGCCCGCCGAGTTCGACAGCCTCTTCCGTACGGAGGCCCCGCGGCCGCCTCAGCAGCCGCACGCGCCGCAGGGCTACCAGCAGCCGGGCCCGGCCCCGTACCAGCAGCAGCACCAGCCGCCGCAGCCCCCGCAGCAGCAGTACGGCTTCCAGGACGCCTACTACGACGACGAGCCCGAGCCGCGCCGCAAGTCGCCGGTCGCGCTGATCGCCGCCGTCGTCGTCGGCTGCGCGGTCGTCGGCCTCGGGGCCGGGATGCTGCTCAGCGGCGGCGACGAGGAGCCCTCCAAGACCGGCGGGCAGAACGTCGCGGCGAGCTCCGCCGCGCCCTCCGCCTCGGCGGGGCAGCCCACGGAGAAGCCGGCCGACCCGGCGGAGCCGCAGGCGCAGGAGCTCAGCAAGCTCCTCGCGACCAGCAGCAGCAGCCGTGAGACGGTGATCAGTTCGGTCGGGTCCATCGGCCAGTGCAAGAACCTCGACCAGGCCGCGAGCGATCTGCGGGGCGCCGCCGAGCAGCGCCGCGGGCTGATCACCAAGCTCCAGGCGCTGTCGGTCGACAAGATCCCGGACAACGCGGCGCTGACGGCGGCGCTCACCAAGGCCTGGCAGGCCTCGGCCGCCGCCGACGACCACTACGCGGCCTGGGCCGACCAGATGAAGGGCAAGAAGGCCTGCAAGGGCGGTCACGCCCGGTCGACCAGCCAGAAGGCCGCGGGGGACGCGAAGAGCGGCGAGGCCACCAACGCCAAGCGCGAGGCGTCCGGGCTGTGGAACCCGATCGCCTCGAAGTACGGCTTGGAGAAGCGGAGCCCGACGCAGCTCTGAGCGGGCTTACGGGGCGCTGAGGACGGTCTCGCCGACGTCGACGAAACCGGGCTTCTGCGCCACGAGCCGCCCCTGGCGCACCACCTGGAACGTCACCTCGTGGTTGACGATCCGGGTGAAGCCGGGGGCGCCGAGCAGGTCCTCGTACTTCCAGCGCAGGCTGGGGGTGAGGCCGCCGGTGTCGATCCGCTCGCCCCGGTCGAGGGCGTGGCTGATCTGCCAGGCCGTGATCTCGTCCTCGTCGATGGACTCGATGACCTTCTTGAGGACCGTGTACGCGATCCAGGTGGTCTGGACGCCGGCGTCGGCCGGGTCGACCCGGTTGTCGACGAAGGCGAACTCCTGGATGACCTTGCGCATCGGCTCCCAGCTCTTGTCGCCCTCCGCCGGGTACCAGCCGGTGACGAACGCGCCCTCGAAGGGGCTGTGGGGGCCGCCGGTGCGGTCGATGACGGGCTGGTCGACGCTGCCGAGGACGGAGGAGATCCGGACGGTGCCGGGCTTCTTCTCCTGCTCGGGGAGCCGGCGGAAGGAGTCGAAGAAGGTCTGGGTGCGCTCGCCGAGGACGGCGGTCACACAGCCCTTCTCGCCGCCCGCCCGGGTGCGGGCCCGGTCCGCCTGCTCCGTGTACTCGGCGGAGTCCTCCAGGGCCGGGATGTCGACGGCCCTCTGGTGACTCGCCTTGCGCAGGCCGGAGTCGAGGAGCTCGGGAAGCCGGTCGCCCGAGGCGGTGTCGGGGCGGACGAGGGAGACCCGCTCGCAGGAGTCGGCCAGCTGCATGCCGTGCCCGGCGACGAGCGAGGCCACCCCGCCGTTGACGGGGTAGGAGAGCGGGCTGGTGAACTCGTCCTCCGCGATGCCGTAGCCGCCGATGTACGGGATGCCCGCGGCTTCCAGCGGGGCCATGAAGGCGCGGCCGTTCTGGCTGTACGAGCCGACGACCGCCACCGCCTTCTCGCGCACGGCACGGCGGGCGCAGGCGGCGGCGCCGGCGGTGCTGTTCTGCTCGTTGCAGGTGAGGACGCGCAGTTCGTGCCCGTCGATGCCGCCCTGGGAGTTGACCCACCGGGCGAACGTCTGCGCCATCGCGGGCATTCCGGGCATATTGGTCGCTCGGGTCTGGTCGGGAGCCCACGTCATCACCGTGACGGGCTCCCTGGAGCCCCCCGTGGCCCCAGGGAGCACGCCACATCCGGTGAGCAGCGACGCTCCGGTCGCCGCGGTCGTGACGTACGCGAGGAGTGAGGTCAGTCGCCTACCGGTCATGGGCATGCACATTTCCGCCTCATGGGTAACGCGGGAGTGAGCACGGTTCAACGGGGGGTGACGCAAAGGTGAATTGCGGGGGCCGGTGTCCGTATGGGGAGGGGGCGACTCCGCTTGTCGGACAAGGAACGTACGATCGGAACGTGTCCAGTCCCGTCGCCAGTCCAGTCCCCGGTTCGGTTAACTCTTCCCGTCGCGGCCGTCGCTCCTCCACCATGGGCGGCATGCCGCTCAACGACATGCCGTGGTGGCGCTGGCGCAGCAACGTGCGCTCGGCGCTGCACATGCTCTCCGACCCCGTGTTCCACGAGACGACCTGGCTGACCGGCCAGGAGGGGTACGGCGACGTCACCGACGCCGTCTACCGCCTCGTCGAGGACACCTGGCTCGACAACTGGTCCGCCGAGAAGTACGTCGGCGCGATCTTCCGGGACACCGGCGAGGCCGCCCTCGTCGACGTCGCCGTCCTCCGGGTGCTGCGGATCATGCACCAGGTGGGCCCGGACGCCCCGGTCTCCGCGTACCTGGCCCACCCGGGCTGGCCCGAGGCCGTACGGGCCGCCCGCGAGGCACACGTACGGATGGCGCAGGCCGACGGCGAGGACCCCGACACGCCCCCGCGCTCCCTCGACGTGCTCCGTATCATGACGCGGTCCTGAGGCGTTCCGCCTGACGGACAGCGGCCTCCCGGCGGGGGCGGGGTGTGGCAGGCTGACGGAATGACCGACCAGTATGTCCTCACCCTCTCGTGCCCCGACAAGCAGGGCATCGTGCACGCCGTGTCGAGCTACCTCTTCATCACCGGTTGCAACATCGAGGACAGCCAGCAGTTCGGAGACCGTGACACGGGTCTCTTCTTCATGCGGGTCCACTTCTCGGCCGAGGCGCCGGTGACGGTCGACAAGCTCCGGGCCAGCTTCGCCGCCGTCGGCGACTCCTACGCCATGGACTGGCAGATCAACCGGGCCGACCAGCCCATGCGGGTCGTGCTCATGGTCTCCAAGTTCGGCCACTGCCTGAACGACCTGCTGTTCCGCTCGCGGATCGGGGCGCTGCCGGTGGAGATCGTCGCGGTCGTCTCCAACCACACGGACTTCGAGGAGCTGGTGGGCTCGTACGGGATCCCGTTCCGGCACATCCCGGTCACGAAGGAGAACAAGCCGGAGGCGGAAGCGGAGCTGCTCGACCTCGTCCGCTCGGAGAACGTGGAGCTGGTCGTCCTGGCCCGCTACATGCAGGTCCTGTCGGACGACCTGTGCAAGGCCCTGTCCGGCCGGATCATCAACATCCACCACTCCTTCCTCCCCAGCTTCAAGGGCGCCAAGCCCTACCACCAGGCGCACGCGCGCGGCGTGAAGCTCATCGGCGCGACCGCGCACTACGTGACGGCCGACCTCGACGAGGGCCCGATCATCGAGCAGGAGGTCGAGCGGGTGGGGCACGAGGTGACCCCGGACCAGCTGGTGGCGATCGGCCGCGACGTCGAATGCCAGGCCCTCGCCCGCGCCGTCAAGTGGCACGCGGAACGCCGAATCCTCCTGAACGGCCGCCGCACGGTCGTCTTCGCCTGACCCTAGGGCCCCGCACCCGGGCTGGGCGGTGCCCCACCGCCGTGTGGGCCCGCACCCGTGCTGGGCGGTGCCCTTCGCGCCCCCCGTGTGGGCCCGTGCCCGGCTGGGCCTTCGCCCCGCGCCCGCGTGGTGCCCGCGCCCGGCTGGGCGTCGCCCACCCGCCGTGTGGGCAATCGTCCCGCTGGGGCGGGACGGGTGGGCACACGGGACGGCGCCCCCAGCGGCGCCTCCGCGTTCCGCGCCTGAACCCGCACCACCAGCGCGGCGCACCCGTGGTGCGGGTCAGGGCGCGGAAGCCTCGGGCGCCGGCAGGGCGCGGGTCCGTTGTGCCCACCCGTTCCGCCCCAGCGGAACGACTGCCCACAACGGGGCGGCACGAGGCGCCCACCACGGGGGCGGCGCCGTCCGGGCGGGTGGGCACCGCCCCGGCGGAGCGACGCCCGCAACGGGGGTGCCGGGCGCGGCTACAGGCGGCTCAAGGAGGCTGCTGCCGACAGGACGTCTCTGATCGCCTCGCGGTCGCCGTCCTGCCCCGCCGCCGCCTCCTCCGGCGTGATGTGCCCCGCCACCAGCTGGCAGAACTCCACCCCGTCCATCGCCACCTGCGCCACCGCGCGCTCCGCCGAGCCGATCGCCGCCGGGGAGTCCAGGGCGATGTACCAGTGGCCGCCGCCCGCGCCCTCCACCTCCAGGTGGAGCGAGCGGCCCGGCGCGCCCGCCGCGACGAGCTCTCGCGCGGGCCCGGCCAGGCCCGTGCGGCGGCGGTTCGCGAGGGCCCCGGGGAGCAGCCGGGCCGCGAGGTCGATCATGCCGTGGAGGTGCGGCCCGCTCGGCGGCGCGTACGGGTACGCCACCGCGGTCGCGATGTCGTCCGCGTGCAGCCAGCACTCGAAGGCCCGCTCCAGGAGGGAGTCACGGAGCGGGAGGGCGAAGTCCTTGTAGCCCACCGTCAGGTCCGCCACCCCTCTCCCCGCGAACGCGACCGTCCGGATCAGCGTGTGCGACTGGTCCCGCCACGGCCCCCGGACGGAGCGGTTCGGCGGCCGGTCGAGGGACGACCAGAACGCCTCCGTGCGTTCCGTCGGGGACAGTTCCGGGACCCCGGCTCCCAGCGGGTCGTCGAGGCCGAGCGCCGCCGACACCAGGCCGTCCACCGCCAGGAGGTGGCCGATGACCCCCGCGACGGTGGCCTTGCGGCGCACCACGCGGTTCTCCTCGTACCACTTGAGCCGTACCGGCGCGTGCCACTCGGACTCGCCGATGTCCCTCAGGAGCGCGTCGAGCCGGGCGGTCTCCGCGTCGTACGGCGTGACCCAGTCGGGCACGGGGATGCGGGCGGGCCGGCGGCCCAGGCAGTTCTCCAGGACCCGGGAGCGGAGCAGCGGGTCGAGGTCCAGGTCGCGGTCCTCGTGGAGGAGCGAGACGGCGTCGCGGAGCCGGAGGGCTTCGTCGGCGCAGGGCGCGCAGCCGGTGAGGTGGTCCTCGACGGCCCTGGTCTCGCCGGCGGAGCACGCCGAGAGCGCCCAGGCCCCGAGGAGGGACTTGAGCACGCTGTGGGTGAGGACCGGCACGTCCGGCTCCTCCGCCTCCGGTGTCGTCTCCTCCGCCGCCGGTGGTGCCGTCAGGTCCGCGTGGTCGTCGGCAGCCCTGCGCGGTCCCGGTATCCACGGGGCGCGTGCGGTGGCGTCCGCGTCGTCGTCGTCGTCCGGCCCGGTCACGGTGTCCGTCCGTAGCCGTTCGCGGAGGAGAGCAGCTGGAGGCCGAGCCGGAGGCGCCGGCGGGCCTCGTCCTCGGTGACGCCGAGGTCGGCGGCGGTCTGCCGGTAGTCGCGCCGCTGGAAGTACGCCAGTTCGAGCGCGGCCCGCAGCGGGGCGGGCATGGAGGTCACGATGTAGTCGGCGCGGGCGGCGGCCGAGGCCCGGCGGACCTTCTGCTCCAGCTCCTCGGCGGAGCCGATCCCCGTCTCCGCGTACGCCAGGGCCTCGGCCTGCCGCAGCCGGTGCACGGCCTGCCGCTGGGTCAGCTTGGCGACCCACGCGCGCATGTTGCCCTGCTTCGGGTCGTACGAGTCGGGGTTCTCCCAGATGTAGCCGAAGACCTCGCGGGTGACCTGGTCGGCCGCCGCGTCGTCGTCGAGGACCCGGTGGGCGAGGCTGTGCACGAGGGAGGCGAACCGGTCGTAGAACTCGCCGAGGGCAGCGGCCTCCCCGCGCGCCAGCCGCTGCTGCATCCTGCGGTCCCAGCGCGGTGGTGTGTCCATCGCCATGAGGCCCTCCCCGTTCCGGTTCTCCTCCAAAGTAATGCGCCGCTCCGACAACACACTCCTGTTTGCCGCAAGTGCGCCCTTGACGCAGATGCGGATGGTAAGGAAAGCGTCATCCCCCGGCCCGGGGGTTTCGGCGTTTCCTGGCGGGGCAGGCGGCGTCCGTGACGACGATCGAAGTCGACGAGGACGAGCACGGCTCCTGGACGGTGTTCCGCGTCCAGGGGGAACTGGACCTGGTCACCTCCCCCCTGATACGCCGCCGCGTCCACGACGCCGTCGCGGGCGGCCGCCACGACCTGGTGATCGACCTGTCCGCCGTGCGGTTCTGCGATTCCAGCGGCGTCGGCGTGCTGATCGCCTCCCGCCGCCTGCTCCGCTCCTGCGGCGGCCGGCTCCGCCTGATCCTTCCCGAGGAGGAGCGGGACGGCCACGTCGGGCGGGTGCTCTCCGCGCTCGGGGTGCGCCGCCTCTTCGACGTGTACGAGGACGTGCCGGAGGCGATCGCCGGGGTCACCGGGGTGCCGGGCCGAAGCGCTCCCTGAGCTTGTACTTCAGCACTTTCCGCAGGGTCTCGTTGCGGGGGAGCGCGTCCACCACCTCCAGCTGTTCGGGCAGCTTGTGGACGGAGAGCCCGGCCCCCCGCAGGAAGGCCGTGACCTGCGGAAGGTCCAGCGGGGCCGCGCCCGGCGGCTGTTCGACGACGGCACAGACGCGTTCGCCGCGCTCGGCGTCGGGGAGGCCTATGACGGCGGCGTCGCCGACGTCCGGGTGCGTGTGGAGGAGGTCCTCGATCTCCTTGGCCGAGATGTTCTCTCCCTTACGGATGATGATGTCCTTGATGCGGCCCGTGAGGACGAGGTGCCCGCTGGGCGTGAGGTGTCCGACGTCGCCGGTGATGAGGAAGCCGTCCTCGTCGAAGGCGGCGGCCGTCTGCGCGGGGTCGAGGTAGCCCCGGCAGACGGCCTCGCCGCGGAGCCGGACCTCGCCGTCGCCGGTGATCCGGATCTCCATGCCGGCGGGCGGGCGGCCCTCGGTGGAGGCGAGGTTCTCGACGGTGTCGTCGGGGGCGCCCATCGTGATCATGGGGACCTCGGTCATGCCGTACCCGTGGGTGAGCTGGCAGCCCAGCTCCTTCCGTACCGCGTGATAGATCTCGGGCGGTTTGGGCGCCCCTCCGCCCGCGAGCAGGCGGAGGGTGGGGATGACGGGCTTCCCGGGCTGCTTGCGCTGCTCGGCGAGGAACATCGAGTAGAAGGCGGTGGAGCCGCCGGCGACGGTCACGCCGTGCCGGTTGTACTCGTCGAGGGCCTCCGGCAGCGCGAACTGTTCGAACATCACGGCGGGGAATCCGTACAGCAGGAGCATCACCGTGTAGTCGGGCCCGGCGATGTGCGCGTACGGGAAGGCCATCGAGCCGACGTCCCCGTCCGTCAGTTGGAGGGCGTGGGCGAGGCAGGAGCCGCCGGCGAGGAGCGAACGGTCGGTGTGCAGGACGCCCTTGGGGTCGGAGGTGGTCCCGGAGGTCCAGTAGATCCAGCGGACGTCGGTGCCGGAGGCGGGGGGCGGGGGGAGGACGGCCGGGTCGCCGTCGGGCAGGCCCTCCGGGGAGTACGCCTCGAAGATCCCGCGCGCGCCGAGCCTCCGGGCCATCTCCGCGTAGTCGAATCCACGCCAGATTCCGGGGACCGCGAAGAACTCGGCCTTGGACTCGCGCAGCGCGAAGCCGACCTCCTTGTCCCGGTAGAAGGGGATCACCGGGGACTGCACGGCGCCGATGCGGGCGAGCGCGAAGGAGAGCACGGCGGTCTCGATGCGGGTGGGCAGCTGCCAGGCGACGACCGTCCCGGGGCGCACCCCCATCCCGTACAGCCCGGCGGCGCAGCGCTCGGCGCGCTCGCGGAGGCCGCCGAAGGTGAGGACGCGGTCGCCCTGGAGGAGGACGGGCCGGTCGGGGGTGAGGGCGGCGCGGCGCTCGACGAGCTCCCAGAGCGTGCGGGACCCGCCGAGTGCGTGTGCGGTCTCGTTCATGACCGTACTCCTCTCGTCCGTACTCCTCTTGGCTGACGTTCCGTCAGATCGTGCGGTGAGCGTAGAGGTCCGGCGCTTGTCGGTCCAGGGGTGCGCGGCTAGCCTGATTCCGTCAGATCTGACGGGTCATCAGAAACGGGCCGGGAACGGTCCGCCGTAACGGGCCGGGAACGGTCCGCCGAATCCGGGAGAGGCTCCATGACGGAACTGCCCCGCATCATCAGCGTCGACGACCACGTGATCGAGCCCGCCCACCTCTTCGAGACCTGGCTCCCGAAGAAGTACCGCGACCGCGGCCCCCGGCCCCTCACGGCCGGCATCGGCGAGCTCGCCTACGTCGCCGGCAAGTACCAGATCACGATGGACCCCGAAGGCCCGCCCACCGACTGGTGGATCTACGAGGACCTCAAGTTCCCGTACAAGCGCAACATCGCCGCCGTGGGCTTCGACCGCGACGACATGACCCTGGAGGGGATCACGCGGGAGGAGATGCGGCGCGGCTGCTGGGACCCGGCCGCACGTCTGAAGGACATGGACCTCAACCACGTCGAGGCCTCGCTCTGCTTCCCGACCTTCCCCCGCTTCTGCGGCCAGACCTTCGCCGAGGCCCACGACAAGGAGGTCGCCCTCGCCTGCGTCCGCGCCTACAACGACTGGATGGTCGAGGAGTGGTGCGGCGACAGCGGCGGCCGGCTGATCCCGCTGTGCATCATCCCGCTCTGGGACATCGACCTGGCCGTCGCCGAGATCCGGCGCAACGCCGCCCGTGGGGTCAAGGCCGTCACCTTCTCCGAGATCCCCACCCACCTCGGGCTCCCGTCGATCCACTCCGGCTACTGGGATCCGTTCTTCGCCGTCTGCCAGGAGACCGGGACGGTGGTGAACATGCACATCGGCTCCAGCAGCCAGATGCCGGCCGCGTCCCCCGACGCCCCGCCCGCCGTCCAGGCCTCACTGAGCTTCAACAACGCGATGGCCTCGATGATGGACTTCCTGTTCAGTGGGGTCCTCGTGAAGTTCCCCCGGCTCAAGCTCGCCTACAGCGAGGGCCAGATGGGGTGGATCCCGTACGCCCTCGAACGCGCCGACGACGTCTGGGAGGAGCACCGGGCGTGGGGCGGGGTGCGCGACCTGATCCCCGAGCCGCCGTCCACGTACTACTACCGGCAGATCTTCTGCTGCTTCTTCCGCGACAAGCACGGCATCGCCTCGCTGGACGTGGTGGGACGGGACAACGCCACCTTCGAGACCGACTACCCGCACGTCGACTCGACCTTCCCGCACACCAAGGAGGTCGCCCTCGACCACGTCCAGGGCCTCGACGACGAGACGATCTACAAGCTGATGCGGGGGAACGCCATCCGGATGCTCGATCTCGGGATCGTCTGATGGACCTCTCCTGCACCGACGAGGAGGAGGAGTTCCGCGCGCGGCTGCGCGAGTGGCTCGCCGCCACCCTGCCCGGCCTCCCCGAACGGCCCGACCCGCTCGACTGGCCGGCGCGCCGCGCCTACGACTGCGGCTGGCAACGCCGTCTGTACGACGCCGGATACGCCGACACCCACTGGGACGCCTCCCCGACCCAGCGCCTCATCTTCCTGGAGGAGACCGAACTCGCCGGAGCCCCCTACGTCGGCGCCAACTTCGTCGGCCTCCTCCACGCCGGACCCACCATCGCCGCCGAGGGCACGGCCGCCCAGCGGGAACGGTGGCTGCCGCCGATCCTGCGCGGCGACGAGGTCTGGTGCCAGGGCTTCAGCGAGCCGGACGCCGGATCGGACCTCGCCTCCCTGCGGACGAAGGCCGTACGGGACGGGGACGCGTACGTCGTCACCGGCCAGAAGATCTGGACCTCGCACGCCGAGGTCGCCGACTGGTGCGAGCTGCTGGTACGGACGGACCCGGACGCGCCGTCCAAGCACAAGGGCATCACCTGGCTCGCCATGCCCATGGACGCCCCCGGCATCACCGTACGACCGCTGCGCACCCTCGCCGGGTCCACCGAGTTCGCCGAGGTCTTCCTCGACGAGGTGCGGGTGCCCGTCGAGAACCGGGTCGGGGAGGAGAACGACGGCTGGCGGGTCACCATGGTGACGCTGTCCTTCGAACGCGGCACCGCGTTCGTCGGCGAGGTCGTCGCGTGTCGTCGGCTGCTCGGCGAACTTGCCCGTACGGCCCGGAAGAACGGCACCTGGGACGATCCCGTACTCCGCAGGCGGCTCGGCAGGCTCTCCGCCGAGTTCCAGGCGCTGTGGCGGATCGTCCAGGCCAACGTCAGCGAGGCCCAGGCGACGGGCGGGGTTCCCGGTGCCGGCGGCTCCGTCTTCAAGCTGCACTACTCGCACGCCCGCCAGGAGCTGTACGACGCGGCCGCCGCCGTCCTCGGGCCCGACGCGCTCGACCTCGGGCGCGACTGGACCCTCGACCGGCTGTCCTCGCTCTCGTACACGATCGCGGCCGGCACCTCGCAGATCCAGCGCAACATCGTCGCCGAGCGGATCCTCGGCCTGCCGAAGGGGCGGTGATTCGGTCATGGACTTCCGGCTCACGGAGGACCAGAGGGCGTTGCGGCGGGGGGTGCGGGAGTTGCTGGCGGGGCGGTTCGACCGGGAGGTGTTGCGGGGCTTTGTGGATGCGCCTTCCCTGGACAGGGGGCTGTGGCGGGAGCTCGGTGACGCCGGGTTCTTCTCGCTGCGGCTTCCCGAGGCGGAGGGGGGTGTCGGGCTCGGGCTGCCCGAGGCGGTGTTGGTGTTCGAGGAGGCGGGGAGGGTGCTGCTGCCGGGGCCGTTGGTTTCCACGCACCTGGCGGCGGGGGCCGTGCCGGGCGCTGCGGACGGGTCCGTTGTCGTGACCTCTGTGGACGAGGGGCTGGTCCCTTGGCTGGACGAGGCCGATGTGGTGCTGGGCGATGTCACGGGCGCCGTGCCGGTGCGGTCGGTCGATCCGCTCACGCCCTTGCACCGGTTGCCCGGCACTGGGGACGGTGCCCACCCTTATCCTCCCCCTAGGACTTCGTCCTGGGGGGACCCCCGAGCGGAACGCCTGCCCACAACGGGGTTGGCGGAGGCCACTCTCCTCACCGCCGCCGAGCAGGTGGGCAGTGCGCAGGCCACTACCGACATGGCCGTCTCCTACGCTCACGCGCGGTCTCAGTTCGGGCAGGTCATCGGGGGGTTTCAGGCCGTGAAGCATCTGTGTGCCGGGATGCTCGTGCGGGTCGAGCTCGCTCGGGCCGCCGTGTGGGCCGCTGCCGTCACCGGTGATCCCGTCGAGGTCGCCGGGGCCAAGCTGCTCGCCGATGACGCGGCCGTCGGCAACGCGCGGGACTGCCTTCAGGTGCACGGCGGCATGGGGTTCACCTGGGAGGCCGATGTCCACCTGCATCTGAAGCGGGCCTGGGTGCGGGCCGAGCTGGGGATGACCGCCGCCCGGGCCGAGGAGACCGTGGCCGCGGGGCTGTAGCGCTTCGTGTTCGAGACGGTGCGGAATGTTGATATCGGGTTGTGTCCTTCGGCGGGGCCGTCACGGCCCGGAGTCGGCCTCCGCCTCCGGTACGCTCCGTGGGATGCGAGTGCTCGTTGGCCCGGTTCGTCCCGGTGTCGCCCCTGCGGCGGCTCCGCGGCCGGGAATGCCCGCCGCTCGCGCCCGGCGTTCGACTACCCGCAGCGTGCGTCGCACAGTATGGACCATGCGTACTCCTTCGCGCTGGAATATGCCCGAAGCGCTTGTTGCGGTGACTGTACGTCAACCATGCTGTCCCACAAGGGAATCACGTTCCGTAAAGGTGTGTCCGCCGGTTCGGATGGTGTGAGCGGTGCAGGTGCTTCAGGTTCAGTTGGAGGTCGGGCCGGACCCGGCAGAGGTGGGACGAGCCCGGAGGTGGGCCCGGTCGCGGCTCGCCGGTTCGGGCATAGGGGATGACGAGCCGCTCGCCGAGACGCTGGTGCTGCTCATCTCCGAGCTCGTGACCAACGCCGTGGTGCACACGGGCTGCCCGGCCGTGCTGCGGATGCTGTTCGCCGCGGGGGGTGGCGGGGTGCGGGTCGAGGTGGCCGACACGAGCGACCGCCCGCCGCAGCCCCGGCACGCGGAGGGCGACGACACCAACGGGCGCGGCCTGGAGCTGGTGGACGGGCTCGCGGACCGGTGGGGCTGGCAGCCGGAGGGCGTCGGCAAGAGCATCTGGTGCGAGGTGGACCGGGTCGTACCCGTGTCGGCGACGGTGCCGACGTTGTCGCCCGGTCGGGTGCACTGTTGACGATTCGTTCCGTTTTGCCCACCCTGGGGTGAGCGATTCGTGGCGAGCGAGGGGAGCCGAGGGCCGTGTGTCCTCGGCGTGTGCGGGTCGTGGTCGGGTGGCGGCGAGTCCGTGCCGTGCTCGGGGCGCGTGCGAGCGCGCCGCCGCCCGCAAGGTCCTACAGGACGGCCACCGGGGCCACCGGCGTGCCCGTGCCGCCGACGAAGGGCTCCGGCATCGCGGAGAGCAGGAAGGCGTAGCGCCCTTCTTCTGCACAGGCTGTGGACAGAGCCTCCAGATTCCAGTTCTGCCCCTGGAGCATGCCCATCTCGACCAGGTCGAGGGCGTGCACGGGCAGCCAGAGGTCCTCGATCTCGGGCGGGAAGATCTCGAAGGTGAGCGTGTCGTTGGCGACGGCCGCGACGTCGTGCGCGTGGAACCACTCCGGCGTACGGACCGAGAGGCCCGGTGACGGGAACGCGTACCCGTGCTTGTCCCCGGCCAGGTACACCTGCATCTGCCCGGTCCGTACGAGGACGACGTCCCCGGACCGTACGGTCACCCCGCCGAATTCCGCCGCCTCGTCGAGGTCTTCGGGGGTGACGGCGTGGTCGCCGGGCAGCCGGTCCACCCCCTTCGCCGCGGCGACGTCCAGGAGGACCCCGCGGCTCACGATGTGACGGGCCGTGTGGATGCCGCTGAACTCGGAGCGGCCGTGCGGGGTGATGGTGGCGGCGGGGCGGCCGTTGTAGATGCGGCCCGAGTGGGAGACGTGCGTCAGGGCGTCCCAGTGGGTGCCGGCCTGGAGGCCCAGGGTCGCGGCGTCGTCGCTGGTGGCGACCGTGCCGGGGCCGAAGAGCTCCTGGTTGACCTGGACCATGACGTGGAGCGGGTTGACCCGGCCGGGGATCATGCCGGTCTGTACGCCGTCCTGCTTGAGGTCGACGGCGAGCGGGATGCGGCGGCCGGTGCGGACGGTGGCGGCGGCCTCCCGTACGACCTCGTCGGTGACGAGGTTGAGCGTGCCGATCTCGTCGTCCTGGCCCCAACGGCCCCAGTTGTTGACGCGCTTGGCGATCTCGTGGAAGGCGGCGGGAAGAGACATCGGGGCCTCCGGGGTCTTGTTTTCCGGTATCTGACGGACCGTAGAATCCTGACGACGAACGAATCTAACGGACCGTCAGAAAGCGCGGGAAGGGGCCGGGCGTGGGGAACTTCTTGGCTGGCAAGGTCGTCGCCGTGACGGGAGCGGGGCGCGGCATCGGCCGCGCCGTCGCCCTCGCGTGCGCGGCGGAGGGCGCGAAGGTCGTCGTCAACGACTACGGGGTGTCGATCGAGGGCGGCGAGCCGACCTCCGAGGTCGCGGTCTCGGTGGTGAAGGAGATCGAGGCGGCGGGCGGATCGGCGGTGGCCGTCGCCGACGACATCTCCACCATGGCGGGCGGACAGCGGATCGTCGACGTCGCCCTCGCCGAGTACGGGCGGATCGACGGGGTCGTCTGCGTCGCCGGCATCCTGCGCGAGCGGATGCTCTTCAACATGTCCGAGGAGGAGTGGGACCCCGTCGTCGCCACCCACCTGAAGGGCACCTTCACCGTCTTCCGGGCCGCGTCGGCCGTCATGCGCAAGCAGGGCACCGGGACGCTCATCGGCTTCACCAGCGGCAACCACCAGGGCTCCGTCGCCCAGGCCAACTACTCGGCGGCGAAGGGCGGGATCATCTCGCTCGTACGGAGCGCGGCCCTCGGCCTGCACAAGTACGGAGTCACCGCGAACGCCGTCGCGCCGGTCGCCCGCACCCGGATGTCCGCGAACGTCCCCATGGAACTCAAGGAGATCGGGGAGCCGGAGGACGTGGCCGCCCTCGTCGTCTACCTGCTCTCCGACCGGGCCAAGGAGGAACGGATCACCGGACAGGTGTACACCATCGCCGGGCCCAAGATCGCGGTCTGGGCGCAGCCGAGGGAGCTGCGCGCCGGGTACGCCGAGGGCGGCGGCTGGACCCCCGAACGCATCGCGGACTTCCTGCCCGGGACGGTCGGGACGGACCCGATGCCGATGCTGGCGATGCTGGAGGAGATGGCCCGCGCGGCGGCCGCCGGAGACCGGCCGAACTCCCGTGAGGAGAACGGATCATGAGGGGCGTCGTCTTCGACGGGAAGCAGGTCCAGGTCGTCGACGACCTGGAGGTACGGGACCCGGGCCCCGGGGAGGTGCTCGTCGGGATCGCCGCCGCCGGGCTCTGCCACAGCGATCTGTCCGTCATCGACGGGACCATCCCGTTCCCGCCGCCCGTCGTCCTCGGCCACGAGGGCGCGGGTGTCGTCGAGGCCGTGGGCCCCGGCGTCACGCACGTCGTCCCCGGCGACCACGTCGCCCTGTCCACGCTCGCGAACTGCGGCGCCTGCGCCGACTGCGACCGGGGCCGGCCGACCATGTGCCGCAAGGCCATCGGGATGCCGGGGCAGCCGTTCTCGCGGGCGTCGACCGGGCAGCCGTTGTTCCAGTTCGCGTCGAACTCGTCCTTCGCCGAGCGGACCGTCGTCAAGGCCGTCCAGGCCGTGAAGATCCCGCAGGACATCCCGCTGACCTCCGCCGCCCTCATGGGCTGCGGCGTCCTCACCGGTGTCGGAGCCGTACTCAACAGGGCGAAGGTCGGGCGCGGCGAGACCGTCGTCGTCATCGGCACCGGCGGCATCGGCCTCAACGTCCTCCAGGGCGCCCGGATCGCGGGCGCGCTGACGATCGTCGCCGTCGACACCAACCCGGAGAAGGAGGCGGTGGCCCGGCAGTTCGGGGCGAGCCACTTCCTGACCTCCACGGACGGGGTACGGGACATCCTGCCCACCGGCGCCGACCACGTCTTCGAATGCGTCGGCCACACGGGCCTCGTGCGGACCGCGATCGACCTCCTCGACCGGCACGGCCAGGCGATCCTGCTCGGCATGACCGCGCCGAAGGCGGAGGCGAGCTTCCTGCCGGCCGCGATGTTCCTGGACAAGTCGATCCTGGGCTGCCGGTACGGCTCCTCACGGCCGCAGAAGGACATCGCCCTGTACGCGGAGCTGTACCGCTCGGGAACCCTGCTCCTCGACGAGCTGGTGACGGCGACGTATCCGGTGGAGGAGTTCGGGCGGGCGGCGGAGGACGCGGAGCGGGGGAAGGTGGCGCGGGGGGTACTCACGTTCTGAGCGGCACGGGCCCGCGCCCGGCGGGTGCGGGCGAAACGTGCTGGGCCGCGGGGCCGTACGGCCGTTACCGTCCCGGGCATGTCCTACCGCGAGCTCGCCACCCGCCCCGTCCTCGCCTGGTGCGCCGTCACCGTCACCAGCCGGCTGCCCGTCGCCATGGCGCCGCTCGCGCTCGTGTTCCTCGTGCGCGAGCGGCCCGGGGGCTACACGCTCGGGGCCGTCCTCGCCGCCGCGTACGTCCTCGGGGAGATCCTCGCCGCACCCGTCCTCGGCATGCGGCTGAACGCCGAACGGGCCCGGCCGCAGCTCGTCGCCGGGCTCGCGGTCGGCGCCGCCGGGTTCGCCGGGCTCGGGCTCGCGCCCGGCGCACACCCCGTCGTGCTCGCCGTCCTCGCGCTGCTCGCGGGCGCAGGGCCCGCCGCCGTGCCCGGCGGGCAGCGGGCCCTGCTCACCAGCCTCGTCCCGGAACGGGCCGTCACCCAGGCGATGAGCATGGAGTCGATGCTGACCTTCGGGATCTGGGCGGCCGCGCCCGCGCTCACCACCGGTCTGGCGCTCGGCGTCGCCCCCGCCGTACCGCTGCTGCTCCAGGGCTCCCTGATGGGGATCGCGGTGGCCGGTCTGTGGCTGCTGCCGGCCGGCTGGGCCGCCGGGGCGCAGGAGAAGGGCGCCTCGATGCGGCGGGCGCTGCTGCGGGCCTGGCCGGTGTACGTCCTGGGCGCCGCCGGCCTCACCCTGCTCGCCCTCGCCGAGCTCATCCTGCCCGCGCTCCTCGAACAGCGCGGGATCGGCATCGGCTGGGCGGGGCCGCTGCTCGCCGGGTTCTCGATCGGCTCGGCGGTCGGCGCGTTCGTGTACGGCCTCCGGGGCCGCTGGCCCGGCCCGCTGGCCGTCCAGTCCCTGGTCCTGGTCCTCGCGGTCGCCGCGGGCGTGGCCCTGGTCGCCGTACTGCCCTGGACGGCGGCGATCGCGGTCGCGCTGGTCGCCGCCGGGCTCCTGCAGGCGCCCGCGAGCCTCACCCGGAACCTGGCCCTTCGGGAGGCGCTCCCGCCGGGCGCGCTCGCCGCCGGGTACTCGGTCATGTACGCGGCGGTGGGCGCGGGTTACGCGGCGAGCGGCACCCTCGCGGGCGGACTCCTCAAGGCGGTGGCCCCGTCGACGGCGATCCTCTGCGGGGTGGTCCTGACGGTGCTGCTCGCGGTGGCCGGCGCGGTGGGGGAGCGGCGGCTCGGCGGGCGTACCCCCGAGGCGGCGACCACGGAGGACCGGACGGAGGTCGCCCCGGCGGGGAGCGGCGGCTGAACCGGTGTGCGCCGGCTCCTCAGGCGGAGGGCGTCCCCGTCGACGCCCGGAAGGTCCGCCGGTAGGACGTCGGGGTCACCCCGATCGCCGTCATCAGGTGCACCCGCAGCGACTGGGCCGTGCCGAAGCCCGCGTCCTGGGCGACCCGGTCGACGGGCAGGTCGGTGGACTCCAGGAGGTGCCGGGCGCGTTCGACGCGCTGCTGGGTGAGCCACTGGCCGGGGCTGATGCCGACCTCGTCGCGGAAGCGGCGCGTGAACGTCCGTACGCTCATCGCCTCCTGTTCCGCCAGGTCCCGCAGCTGGATCGGCTCGTGGAGGTGCGCGAGGGCCCAGGCCCGCGCGGCGGTCGTGGTGTGCGTGCCGGTCTCCGGCAGGGGCCGCTCGATGTACTGGGCCTGCCCGCCGTCCCGGTGGGGCGGTACGACGGTCCTGCGGGCCACGTCGTTGGCGACGGCTGTGCCGTGGTCGCGGCGCACGATGTGCAGGCACAGGTCGATCCCGGCGGCCACCCCGGCCGAGGTGAGGACGTCGCCGTCGTCGATGAAGAGGACGTCCGCGTCGACCCGCACGCGCGGGAAGAGGCGCTGGAAGTGCTCGGCGGACGCCCAGTGGGTGGTGGCCGGACGCCCGTCGAGGAAGCCGGCGGCGGCGAGGACGTACCCGCCGGTGCAGATGGAGACGAGGCGCGTGCCGGGCCGGATGTGCGCGAGCGCGGCGGCCAGCTCCTCGGGGAGCCTGCCCTCGTCGTAGATGGGTCCGAGCTCGTACGAGGCGGGCACGACGACCGTGTCGGCGGTGGCGAGCGCCTCCGGGCCGTGCTCGACGTGGATCGCGAAGTCGGCGTCCGTCTGCACCGGCCCGGCGGCCGGGGCACAGGTCACGATCTCGTACAGCGGCCGCCCTCCGGGGTCCTTCGCGCGGCCGAAGATGCGGTGCGGGATGCCCAGCTCGAAGGGGAGGAGGCCGGGCAGGGCGAGAACGGCGACGCGGTGCGGCGACGGTGGCACGGGCGGTGCTCCCTCCGTAATTCGGTGGTGGTCCAGACCATAAGGCTGGTACGAGTACGTGTCCGTGACGGACAACACGTACAAGTCTGAGGCCGCCGGACGGATTCCCGCCCCGGTCGAGCCGCCCGTACAGCAGTCGCCCGAGCCGCCCGTACAGCAGTCGCCGGTGCCGCCCGCGCTGTGGAACCGTAACTTCCGGCTCTTCTTCGTCGCCCGGGGCGTCGCCGTCTTCGGCGAGGGCATGGTCCCGGTCGCCTTCGCCGCCGGACTCCTCGGCGCCGGCCACCCCGGCTCCACCGTCGGCTACGCGCTCGGCGGATGGACCGCCGCCTTCGCGGTCTTCGTGCTCTTCGGCGGCGTCCTCGCCGACCGGTTCACCGCCCGCCGCATGATGATCCTCGCCGACCTGCTGCGGCTGCCCGGCGCCGCCGTCCTCGCCGTCTCCTTCACGCTCGGCAGCCCGCCGCTCTGGGCGGTGTACGCCCTCTCCGTGCTCAGCGGGATCGGCGCCGCCCTCTTCCAGCCGGGCGTCGCCTCCACCATCCCCCGCATCGCCCCCGACGTGCAGCGCGCCAACGCCGTCCTGCGGGTCGTCGAGGCCCTCATGACGATGGCGGGCCCGGCCGCGGCGGGCCTGCTGGTGGCGGTCTGGAGCGCGGGCGCGGCCTTCGCCGTCAACGGCACCACGTTCGCGATCAGCGCCGTCTGCTTCCTCCTGATACGCCTCACCCCGATCCCCTCCGACACCGCGCGGCGCGACTCCCTCGGTGCCGAACTCGTCGGCGGCTGGCGGGAGTTCCGCTCCCGGAGCTGGCTGTGGGGCGTCATCTCCATCTGGACGGTGTACGGACTGACCGTCGCCGGACCCATGGTGCCGCTCACCGCGAGCCTGGTGACCGAGGAGCACGGCTCGGCCGCGTACGGCGTGCTCATGGCCGTCAACGGCGCCGGCAGCGCGGTCGGCGGGCTCCTCGCGATCCGACTGCGCCCGCGCCGCCCGCTCGCGGCGGGCGCGGTGGCGCTGACCGGCCTGCCCGTGAACCTGACCCTGCTCGGCCTGGGCGCCCCGGTGGCGGTGCTCGGCGCGGGCCAGTTCATCGGCGGGGCGGCCTTCGCCTTCTGGCTGGTGATGTGGTCCACCTCGGTCCAGACGCACGTGCCGCAGGAGGCCCTGAACCGGATGCACGCGTACGACGTGGCCGGCTCGCTCCTGATGATGGGCGTCGGCCGCACCCTGTCGGGGCCGGTGGCGGCGGTGGTCGGCACGGAGGAGGTGCTGCTCACGGGGGCGGGGATCGCGGTGCTCGTGGTGGCGGCGCTGCTGCTGGCGAGGCCGATCAGAACGCTGCCGCGCTTGTAGGAGTGTGTGTCCCGATCCTTTGGAAACTTGTCATTCGGGCCAATGGTGAGGGGAGGGGGCGGACCCGGATGCTCGATGGCATGGCCCAGACAACGGAAACGCGCACTCGTCCGCCCGCGCCTCGTACTCCTCGTATCCACCGCGCCTGGTTCGTCGCGGCGGTCACCTTCGTCACGATCATCGGCGCCGCGGCCTTCGCCTCCCTGCCGGGCCTGCTGATCGAGCCGCTGCACGAGGAGTTCCACTGGTCGCGGGGGACGATCGGCTTCGCGGTCTCGGTGAACCTGGCCCTTTACGGCCTGACGGCGCCGTTCGCGGCGGCGCTGATGGACCGCTTCGGCATCAGGAGGGTGGTGGCGGTGGCGCTGAGCGTCATCGCGCTCGGCTCGCTCCTCACCGTCTGGATGACGGCGGCCTGGCAGCTCGTCCTCTACTGGGGCATCCTCGTCGGCCTGGGCAGCGGGTCCATGGCGCTGGCCTTCGCGGCGACGGTGACGAACCGCTGGTTCGTGGCGCGGAGGGGCCTGGTGACGGGCATCCTGACGGCGGCGGGAGCCTCGGGCCAACTGATCTTCCTCCCCCTCCTCTCCTGGCTGGTGGAACACCACGGCTGGCGCCCGGCCGCCGTGACGGTGGCCCTCGCGGCCCTCACGGTCGTCCCCTTCGTCTGGCTGCTGCTCCGGGACCACCCGGCGGACGTCCGACTGGCCCCGTACGGCGGGGAGTACGCCGAGAAGCCCGCCCCCGTCACGGGCGCGGCGCGCCGCGCGGTCACGGTCCTCTTCAAGGCGGCCCGCACGGGCCCGTTCTGGCTCCTGGCAGGCTCGTTCGCGATCTGCGGCGCCTCGACGAACGGCCTGGTGAAGACCCACTTCGTACCGGCGGCGCACGACCACGGGATGCCGGTCACGGCGGCGGCGGGCCTCCTGGCCGTGATCGGCGTCTTCGACGTGGTCGGCACGATCGCCTCGGGCTGGTTCACGGACCGCTTCTCGCCGCGGCGCCTGCTGGCGGTCTACTACGCCCTGCGCGGCATCTCGCTGCTGTTCCTCCCCATGCTCCTGGCGCCGTCGGTGCACCCCCCGATGCTGTTCTTCATCGTCTTCTACGGCCTGGACTGGGTCGCCACGGTCCCGCCGACGATCGCCCTGTGCCGCGAGCACTACGGCGAGGACTCGGCGATCGTCTTCGGCTGGGTCCTCGCCTCCCACCAGGTCGGCGCGGCGGCCGTCGCCTTCGCGGGCGGCGTGGCGCGCGACGTCTTCGGCACGTACGACGTCGTCTGGTACGCCTCGGGCGCCCTGTGCGCGGCGGCGGCCCTGATGGCCCTGGTCATCGCCCGACCCCGGACGGAGATGCCGTCCCTGGCGGGAGCATGATGACCGCCAGGGGGTGATCGTCGATGAGCGGTCCTGACACGGGGCGCACGCACGTCCGGATGCTGTGGGCCTCGATCCTCGCGCTGTTCCTCGAAGCGGCGCTGGCCGTGGTCCTGGGCGTGATCTTCGGCGACACCCGGCAGCCGGAACCGGGAGAGGAACGCGTCAGCGCTCTGTCGCTGCTGGTGCTTCCGTTCCTGCCAGTGCTGGCGCTGCTGCCCGCCGCCGCGGTCTCCGCGGTGATCGTGCTGCCGACGGTGCTGCTCGGCGAGGACCTGGCGCGCCGGGCCGGTGGCCGTCCGCTCTGGTGGCACCTGCTCCTGTCGGCCGCCGCCGGAGCCCTCCTGCTGCCGCTCGCGGGCGGGTGGGGGTGGGCCCTGGGAGCGGTCTGCGTGGCGGTGGCGGCGCTGCTCGCGCGGCCCGCGCGCAAGGGCTACTTCGTCTCCCTGCTGCTGTGGGGGACGGCTGCGGTTCTGACGGTGCTCATGCTGGGCGGCGCGGGCCTGTACACGGGCGTCCTCGAGAGCTGACTACCCGTTGCAGCCGGCCGCCCAGCACGGCGCGGGCCCACGCGGCGGGTGGCGGGTCTACGCGCTGAAGCGGCCGAACCGCCCCCGGTGGAACAGCAGCGGGTCCCCGGCCCCCTCCTCCGCGTCCAGGGACTCCACCCGCCCCACCACGATCAGGTGGTCGCCCCCCGTGTGGACGGTGGTGATCGTGCAGTCGATCCAGGCGGGCGCGCCCGCCAGGCGCGGTGAGCCCGTCGCCGGGGTCGGCTCCCACTCCACGCCCGCGAACTTGTCCGCGCCGCTCACCGCGAAGGACCGGCACAGTTCGCCCTGCCCCGCGCCGAGGACGTTGACGCAGAAGGTCCCGGCCGCCGCGATCCGCGGCCACGTCGTCGACGTGCGGGCGACCATGAAGGCCACCAGGGGCGGGTCGAGGGAGAGGGAGGCGAAGGACTGGCAGGCGAAGCCCGTCGGTCCGTCGGCGTCGAGGGCCGTCACGATCGTGACCCCGCTCGCGAAGTGGCCGAGGACGCGGCGGAATTCGGCCGGGTCGACGGGCGGGCGCTCGTCCTCCCGTACCGCGCGCAGGGCCGGCCGGGGCAGTGGTTCCACGGCCGTCGGCGAACCGGCCGCTCTCAGGTGTCGGACGGCGGTGGCCGCCATCCCCGCGTGTCCCATCACACCGTCCATTGAAACTGACGGTTCGTCAGATGGGAAGCCCTCGGGGACGACGGCCACCGGCTCGGGTCAGCCCGCGACGGCTCCCGTCGACCGGGTCCAGGCCACACCCGCCGTGTGCCCGGTCCGGTAGGCCGTCACCCGGACGGTGATCTTCAGCCCGCGCTGGGCCGACGTCGGCGTGAACGTCGTCCGCGTCGCCCCGCTGATCGCCCGCCCGTTCGCGTACCACTGGTACGCGTACGAGGTCGGCGCCGGCGTCCACACGCCCCCGTTCAGGGTGAGCGTCCGCCCCACCCGGACCGTGCCCGTGACGTACGGCGCGGTCGTGGCCTTCGGCGCGAGGCCGACGGCGACGGTGACGCCCGCCGTCGTGTACGACCCGTTCAGGTGCCCGGTCCGCAGTGCCGTGACCGTCACGGTCAGCTTCTTGCCGAGCGCGGAGGCGACGGGCACGTACGAGGCGCCCGTCGCGCCCGCGATCGCCACGCCGTCGGCCCGCCACTGGTACGCGTACGAGGTCGGCGCCGGCGTCCAGGTGCCGACGACCGCCGTCACCTTCGACCCGACCCGCACGGTCCCGGAGATGCGCGGCACCGTGGTCGGCTTGGGCGCGACGCCCTTCACGACCACGGCGGCACTGGCCACGGTGAGCGTCGGATGCCCGGCCTTCCGTGCGGTCACGGCCACCGACAGCTGCTTGCCCTGGAGGGTGGAGGGAATCGTGTACGTGGAGGCCGTGGCCCCGGCGATGGCGACGCCGTCGGCCCGCCACTGATACGCGTACCCGTCGGGCACCGGCGCCCACGTCCCGACCTTCGCCGTCACCTTTCCGCCGACGACGGCGGTGCCGGTGACGGTGGGGGCGACGGTGGCGTGGAGGGGCGCGATGACCGTGACGGTGCCGCGGGAGTACCGCACGCCGTCGTGCGTGAGCACGCTCAGGCTCAGCGCGGTGCGCGGGGCGCTCGTCAGGTCCAGGGAGACGTCCATGCTCCGCCGGTCGGGCGCGACGGAGACCGTCGTCGACCGGGCGCGGTAGGTGCCGCCGGAGACCTCGACCACGTCCTTCTCGTGCAGCGCGGCCCCGGTCACCTTCATCGTGATCTTCCCGGCGCCGACGGTGCCGGGGGTGACGGCGGTGACCGTGCGGGTCACGGTGCCGCAGCCGTACGGGCAGTACGCCGTGGCCCGTACGTCGGTCGGGGTCTGCGCGGGAATCGACGGCAGCCCGATCACGAGGGTGGTCGGCCGGGCCACGCCGCCGTAGCTGTCCTCGGACGGCACGCTGCAGCTGTAGTACGCGTTGCCGGACCGGTCGCAGACGCTCTGGCCGGCCGTCCCGTCGTACAGCCACGGCGTCGGCGACTTCGAGAGTTCGAGCGCGGGCGCGAACGACAGCTTGAGCCAGTCGTTCGACGCCGTCGGGAGCACCGCGCAGAGGGCCGGCCTCTGCTCGTTCAGCGTGCCGGTGAGCGGCCCGAAGCCGTACGTGACGTCCGGCACCCTGACGCACTCGGGCGGGGGCCCGGTGGCCGTGCCGATGCGGAGGGCGTCGAAGCGGTACGCGGGGGCGGTGGTGTCGCCGTCGGCGACCTGGACGATCGCCTGGTAGCCGGTGGACCCGGTGACGGCGCAGCCCGAACCGAAGTCCTCGCACGCGGCCTCGCCGTTCGCGTCGTACACCCCGAACCCTGTCGCGAGCCCCGCCGCCGTGTACCGGGCGTTCAGGTGCAGGGTGTCCCGCGCATCGGCCGTGGTCACCCGGTGGCACAGGAGCGTGCCGGGCTCGGCCGGGACACCGGCGGCCGACGGGGCGCCGGCCTTGGTGGCCGGGGTGTCGACGCAGCCGCGCGCGGTGGTGGTGACGTCCCTGCGGACGAGGGTGTGCTCGGCGGGTGTGGCGTCGCCGTGGAGCAGGACCGTGTACGAGAGCCCGGGCTTCAGGGCGCAGTCCAGCGGGAACCTGACCTCCTGGTCCTTCGGCAGACAGGCCTGCCGGCCCTTCTCGTCGAGCACGCTGATGTCGAGGCTGCGGCCGCCCGACGCGTCGGAGAGCGAGATCAGCTCGCGCGTGGAGTGGTCGGCCGCCGGGATCGTCAGGCAGTCGGAGAAGACCTCGCCGCCGGTGGTGACGTCCGCCCGGGGCGAGTTCAGGCCGAAGTCACCTGCGGGGAGGGTCCGGCAGTCGCTCGGGGTGTCCGTGCGGCGGACGACGAGTCCGTATGCGCCGGTGTCCGGGCCCGAGTACTTCTTCTTCACGATGGCGCGGTAGGGCGCCGTGCCGCCGAGGGCGCAGGTGCCCGCGGACAGTGCCTCCTCGGCCCAGCAGCGCGGGGCGCCGGTCGCGTCCAGAACCTCGATGTCCGTCGCCACGCCGCCGGCGGAGGGAGTCGAGAGGATCGCCACGTGGGCGCCCTGCGGGACGGGCAGGTTCACACAGTCGGCCTCGGTGGGTGCGGTCAGAGCGCCCTGGTAGAGCTGCCCGAGCGACACGTTCTCGCAGCCCGCAGCGGCGGAGGTCCGGTCGAGGATCCGCACGGTGCCGCCGGTGACGAGGGTGTACGTGACGCCTGCGGTGAGCTTGCAGCCGACCGTGTACTCGCAGATCTGTCCGGTCGGCGCATACACCTCGAGGCTGCTGGAAACGCCGTCTGCCGTGAAGGCCTCCACCGCGTAGGTGCCGGTCGTGGTGGGCGTGAACGTCTTGCACTCGGTCGGGGGCGAGACCTCGACAGGCACGGAACCGTAGGGCGTCACGCCGATGACCGCGCAGCCCACCGGGTGGGAGAGCTGCCGGACCGTCAGGGTGTACGGGACGGGGTAGACGCCGGCGTTGGGGTCGAGGTGTGCGAGGACGCGGTAGCCGCCGACCCCGGCGGGCAGGACGCAGTCGTGGCCGACGCCGCAGAGCACCTTGCCCGTGTCGTCGGTGATCCACGCGCTGACGTTGGCGGACGCGCGCGGCCCGAGGGCCGTCTTGATCAGCTCGCCCTGAGTGGCGGTGAAGGGGTGGCAGACCATGCCGAGGTCACCGGAGGAGGTGCCGGTCACCGGGGCCGTACCGAAAGCGGTGTCGGCGGGGGCGGAGCAGCCGGGGCCTGCCATCAGCGGGACGACCGCGACCTGAGCGCTTGTCGCGCCACCACGGGTGAGGTCGAGGGTGTACGTGCCGGCGGCGAGCTCGCAGGGGCTGCTGGTCAGTTCGGGGCAGGCGACCCGTGTCCCGCCGGAGAAGAACGTGATGGACCCGATCCCGCCTTCCACGAGCACCTGGTGCAGGCCCGGCCTTTCCACGGTGACCGTGAAGCAGGCGTGGCCGTCCGGGCCCACCACGAACGGGCGGGACGCGTCGCCGGGGCCGTTCAGCTGGGCGAGAGGCAGGGCTGGGCAGGGATCGGCCGTCGGGGTCGGCGCGGGCGTCGGGTCCGTCGTGGGTTCCGGCGCCGGGGCCGTCGTGGGCTCGGACGCCACCGAGGGCGCCGTCGAGGACGACGCCGTGGCCGCCAGGGCCGTGCCCGTCGGGAGCAGAGGGCCCAGGAGGGCCGTCAGCAGGGCGGGGACCAGCAGGAGCGATCTTCCGGATCTTCCGGATCTCCTGGGTCTTCCAGATCTTTCGCGCGAGCGCGCGGGGTTGGGCATTCCGTTCCCCCCGGAGCGGTGTTTGGCATATGCGCGTCACACCCTAGGGGCCCGGTACGACAGCCTCCGCTACCGCCCCTCGTACCGCGCCTCCCGCCGCTCCACGAAGCTCGCCACCCCCTCCTGCGCGTCCCTCGTCGTCATGTTGATCTCCTGCGCCGTCGCCTCCGCCGCGAAGGCGACGGAACGGTCCACGTCCAGGGACGCGTTGACCAGCTGCTTCGTGAGGGTCAGGGCCCGCGTCGGGCCCTGGGCGAGGCGTTCGGCCCACTCCCGGGCCGTCTTCTCCAGGGCGTCGGATGGGACCACCCGGTTCACCAGGCCCATCCCGAGCGCCTCCGCCGCCGGCACCGCGTCGCCGAAGAACATCAACTCCTTCGCCCGCTGCGGCCCGATCAGCCGGGGCAGGAGGTACGCCCCGCCGCCGTCGGGCACGAGCCCCCGCCGTACGAACACCTCGATGAAGCGCGCCGAGTCCGCCGCGAGCACCAGGTCACAGGCGAACGCGAGGTGCGCCCCGATCCCGGCCGCCGTCCCGTTCACCGCCGCGATCACCGGCTTCTCGCAGTCCAGTACGGCGGAGACGAAGCGCTGCGCGCCGAGCCGGATCATTCGCGCCACGTCCCCCGCGACACGATCGCCCGACGACGGCGCGCCCCGCAGGTCCGCGCCCGCGCAGAAGCCGCGCCCGGTGGCCGTCACCACCACGCAGCGCACGTCCGGGTCGGCGGACGCCTCCGCGAGCAGGGCGATGATCCGCTCCCGCTGGTCCCAGGTGACCGCGTTCATCGCCTCGGGCCGGTTGAGGGTGATCCACGAGACGCCGTTCTCGACGGAGTGGAGGACGTCGGACACGAGTGACTCCTATCGGCAGACCGCCAGCGCGTCCAGGGCCACCGCCCCCTGCCCGCGCGGCAGCACCATCAGCGGGTTGATGTCCAGTTCGGCGAGGTCGCCGTCGAGTTCGAGGGCCATCCGCTGCACCCGGAGCACGACCTCGACGAGCGCGTCGACGTCGGCCGGCGGGGCGCCCCGTACGCCGTCGAGCAGGGCCCGGCCGCGCAGTTCGTCGAGCATCGAGCGGGCCTCGCGTTCGCCGAAGGGCGGGACGCGGACGGCGGTGTCGTTCAGGACCTCCACCAGCACCCCTCCCAGGCCCACCGTGACCGTCGGGCCGAAGAGTTCGTCCTGGGTCACGCCCACCACCATCTCGACCCCGCGCCCGACCATCTGGCAGACGAGGATGCCGTCGAGGTCGATCTCCTCGAAGCGGGCGATGTCCGTGAGCTCGCGGTAGGCGTCCCTGACCTGGCTGGCCGAGGTCAGCCCGACCTTCACCAGGCCCAGTTCCGTCTTGTGGGCGAGCTGGGCCCCCGACGCCTTCATCACCACCGGGTAGCCCACGAGGCCCGCCGCCCGGACGGCCGCCGCCGCGCTCGTCACGAGCTGCTCGCGCGGCACCCGTATCCCGTACGCCCGGAGCAGCTGCTTCGCCGCGTGCTCGCTGAGCCGCCTGCCCGGCCGCAGGAGCGCCTGGGCCTTGCGGAGGGACGGGGAGGGGGTGCGGGGGGCCTCGTCGAAGGGGGAGCGGTAGGCGGCGGTGAAGCGGTGGTGGTCGAGGTAGGCCTTCACGGCCCCGATGCAGTTGGAGAACGTACGGAAGGTGGCGACGCGGGAGGAGCCGAGGAGGGTCGTGCGGTACGCCTCCTCGGTGCCGACCGGCGAGCCCCAGACCACGCACACCAGCTTGTCGGTCGCCTCGGCCGCCTCGACGAGGTCCTGGGCGAGCTTGTCGCTCATCGGCGGGAAGGGGCCGGTGATCGGACAGATCAGGACGCCGACGGACGGGTCGGCGAGGATCGCGTCGATGATCTTCCGGCCGCGCCAGTCGCCCACCGGGTGCCCGCCGTTGTCGACGGGGTTGGCGACGTTCAGGTACTCCGGTATCCACTGGTGGAGTTCGTCCTGCTTGGCCTGGTGGAGCACCGGCAGGGAGAGGCCCGCCGCCGTGGCCAGGTCGGCGAAGTGGGCTCCCGTACCGCCGGAGATGGAGTAGACGACGACGCCGTCGGCGAGCGGCCGGCGCGCGCGGGCGAGGAGGGCCGAGGTGTCCTGGAGCTGGTCGAGCCCGTCGACCCGGATCACCCCGAACTGCCGCATGGCCGCGTCGACGACCCGGTCGGCGCCGGTGAGCTTGCCGGTGTGGGAGGCGGCGGTCCTGGCCCCGGTCTCGGTGCGGCCGACCTTCACGGCGACGACGGGCACGCCCTCGCGCGCGGCCCGGTCGGCGGCGAGGAGGAAGGAACGGCCGTCCTTGAGCCCCTCGACGTAGCAGGCGATGGCCCCGACCTCGGGCCGTCCGGCGAAGTACGAGAGGAAGTCGGCGGTCTCCAGGTCGGCCTCGTTGCCCGTGGGCGCCCAGTGGGAGAGGCGGACGCCGAGCTCCTGGAGGGTGAAGACGGGCCGCCCCTGGTGGCCGGACTGGGTGATGAGGGCGACGGCGGGGCCTTCGAGGTCGTCGCGGAAGCGCTCGAAGGCGTTGAGGTTGGTGTTGGGGCCGAGGAGGCGGAGCCCGGAGCGGCGCACGGCGGCGGCGAGCCGCTCCTGCGCTGCGGCGCCGGCCTCCCCGGTCTCGGCGAAGCCGGAGGCGAAGGCGACGGCGAACTTCACCTTGGTCTCGGCGAGTTCCTCGATCACGGGCAGCGGATCGGCGACGAGGAGGACGGCGAGGTCGACGGGTTCGGCGAGCGCGCGGACGGACGGCACGCAGTCGATCCCGAACACGCTCGTACGGGTCGGGTGCACGGGCACGAGCCGGGCGCCGACCCGCTCGGCCCAGGCGAGCAGCTGCCGGGTGATGCCGGTGTTGGGCCGGCCCTCGGCGTCGGAGGCGCCGACGACCGCGACGGACTCGGGCCGGAAGAACCGGTCGAGGTCGGGGACGGGCAGGTGCAGCGGCCGCCCGCTGACGTCCAGGTCGCCGGCGACGGCGGTGACGCCGTGCACGGCGTCCCTGGGCGCCTCTCCGCAGGCGACCACGCGGGCGCGGAGATCGGTGGTGAAGGTGCCGTGAGTCGATCCGAGCATCGTTCCGCTCCACCCTTCCGCCCATGACTGATGAACTGACGCTCAGTCAGATTACAGAACTGACGAGTAGTCAGGAATAGGCGTGCGGGGAGGAGTCGTACGGGCCGGCTCCCCGTCGGCTTCCCGTCGGTTTCCCGGCGGTCTCAGCGAGAGGGGGTCTTGCCGCTCCGCGCGATCCGCCGCGCGATCCGCTCCGCGTCCCTCGCCAGCTCGCGCAGCATCCCGCTGATCGGGTTCGTGAACCCCGTGAAGTAGAGCCCCGGCGTCTCGCGCGGGCTCCGTGCCCCGTGCGTCACCGGCAGCCCGCGACCGTCGAGCACGTCCAGGTGCCCGAGGAGCGGCTCCAGGGCGCGCCGGTAGCCGGTGGCCGCGATCACCGCGTCCGGGGCGATCCGGCTGCCGTCCGCGAGGACCACCTCGCCGTCCTCGAAGGACTCCAGGGCCGCGACGACCTCGACCTTCCCGGCCCGCACGGCGTCGATCAGGCCGACGTCCTGCACCGGGATCGCGCCCTCCCGCTGCCGGGTGGCGAGGCCCTTGTCCGGCCGGGGCAGCCCGTGCGCCGTGAGGTCCGGCACCGCGAACCGGGCGGACAGCGCGCCCAGCCGGTCGACCAGCGCCACCGGCAGCCGCCGCACCAGGATGCCGGAGCGCTGGGCGGGCCAGCCGAGGGTCGTGCGGCGCACGATGTGCGGGACGGTCCGCACCGCGAGCCGCACCCGGGCCGCGCCGCCCCCGGCGAGGTCGGCGGCTATCTCGGCGCCGGTGTTGCCGACGCCGACGACGAGGACGTCCTTCCCCTCGTACGGCCCGGGGTTCCGGTACGCGCACGCGTGGACCAGCTTCTCCCCGTACTCGTGGAGGCCGGGCCACGCGGGCAGGTGCGGGGTGTGGTTGTACCCGGTGGCCACGACCACCGCGCGCCCGGTGAGCCGGCGCCCTCCGGTGGCGTGCAGGACCCAGTCCTCGCCCGCCCGCTCGATCCGGTGGACCTCGACCCCGGTCACGACCTCCAGCTCGTGCTTCTCCGCGTACGTCTCCAGGTAGCGGACGACGTCGGCGCGGGCGACCCAGCGGCCGAACGAGCGGGGCATCTTGAGCCCGGGGAGGGCGGAGAGCCGCCGGGTGGTGTGCAGCCGCAGCCGGTCGTAGTGCGCGCGCCAGGAGGCGCCGACGGCGTCGGACTTCTCCAGGACGACGGCCCGGACGCCCCGCGCGCGCAGGGCGGCGGCGACGGCGAGCCCGCCGGGTCCGCCGCCGATGACGTACACGGGGTGGACGGACTGTGGAGACGGTGGTTGGGGGGTGGTGACCATGAGTACCGAGCGTAATGACGTGTACACGCAATGGGTCTCGACCGGGAAGGGATTTCGGTTGCGAATCGGTCACGCGCGCACCGGTGGTCACGGCTGCCGAACCCGGCGCGGGCGCCGGCCCGCCGGTGGTCGGCGCCTGGTGTCGGGCGAGTCCATGGCCGCACGCCGTAATGGCCGAATGTCCCACCTCGCCGTCGCGGCCCCTCGCCGACCTGGGCGGATCGGGCCGGTCGCGGGCCGCGTCCTCCTGCTGTGTGGCTCGTTCGCACCGCTCGGAAGTCCCGGTATGCCCAATTTTGCGGCTATCTCCTTGTTGCCAGGCCAAATGAGGACACCGCCATGCGCCCCGCAGACGCGCCCTCAGCTGCCAAGGTCGAGTCAACGCCCCGGCGAGAGTCCGGGGCATCGAAGGGGGAGACGTGAAGGCGCTTCGTTCCAGAGTAATGACCACCCTGGCGGGTTCTGTGCTCGCCGGCGCAATCCTGGCGGCCGGTTCGGCGCTCGCCGTCGAGGCGAACGGCTCGTCCGCCGCGGTGGTGTCCCTGGACGCTTCCGCCACCCCCCGGGATCCGGGCTGGGACAGCATGCCCACCGACCCGGGCTGGGACACCGCGGCCCGCACGGTCTGACGCTCCCGGCGCCCCGCGCCCTGGCACCGCGCCCTGCCGTCCGGGCGTGACGCCTCGGCGCCCCGTGCCCCGTCCCCGGTGCCCCGCGCACCGGGGCCCGGCACCCCGCGCTCCGGTCGCGGCGCCCCGCGCCCCGGCCCCGGCCTCGGCTCCGGCTCTCCGTGACGCCATGCGGCGGCGGAGGGTCGGGGTCGCCCATCTGTGCCCTTTTTGTAATGGAATGTCCGCCCCAATAGACCGTCAAGGGATGGTGCTCAACCATGCGTGAATTCCAGATAGCCGGCCGCCGCGTCGGTGACGACACCGGTTCCTACGTCATCGCCGAGATCGGCCACAACCACGGTGGCAGCCTGGAGAAGGCCGAAGAACTGTTCCGCGCGGCCGCCGCGGCCGGCGCCCACGCGGCCAAGCTGCAGAAGCGGGACAACAAGTCCCTGTTCACCAAGGCCATGTACGACCAGCCGTACACCGGCCGCAACAGCTACGGCCCCACCTACGGCACGCACCGCGAGGCCCTGGAGTTCGGCCGCGCCGAGTACGCCCACCTCGCCAAGGTGGCCGCCGAGGTCGGCATCGACTTCTTCTCCACGGCCTTCGACCGCCCGAGCGTCGACTTCCTCGTCGAGCTGGACCTCCCCGCCATCAAGATCGCGTCCGCGGACGTGACGAACACCCCGCTCCTCGAGTACGCCGCCAAGACCGGCAAGCCGCTGATCGTCAGCACCGGCGGCGCCACCATGGACGAGGTGCGCCGCGCGGTGGAGACCATCCTGCCGCTGAACCCGCAGCTCGCCCTGCTGCAGTGCACGGCCGTCTACCCGGCCGCGCCGAGCGACCTGAACCTCGCCGTCATCGAGACCTTCCGCCGCGAGTTCCCGGACGTCGTGATCGGTTTCTCCGGCCACGACCTCGGCCCGGAGGCCGCCTTCCTGGCACACGCGGTCGGCGCGCGGGTCGTCGAGAAGCACTTCACGATGGACCGCACCCTCCCCGGCACCGACCACCAGTTCTCCCTGGACCCGGGCCAGCTCGCCGAGCTCGTCACCGGCCTGGAGCGCACCCGCCAGGCGCTGGGCTCCCCGGTCAAGCAGTGCAGCGACACGGAGGCGCCGGCCGTCCGCAAGATGGGCAAGAAGATCGTCGCGGCCCGTGACCTGCCCGTCGGCCACGTGCTGACGGAGGAGGACCTCGCGTACCGCTCGCCGGGCGACGGCATGAAGCCGTACCTCTCCGGTCTCGTGGTGGGCCGCGCGCTGCTGATGCCGTTGCGCGCCGACGACACCGTTCGCATCCAGGACCTGGCGGACGCGGCCGACTTCCTCCCGCTGGACGAGATCCCCACCGCGGACGGGCTTCCCGCGGCGGCCGGTACGGCCGGACAGGGCGAGCCGGTCATGGCGACGGAGGGAGTCGTTGTCCACTGACCTGCGCGGTGAGGTGGCCGTCGTCACCGGTGCCGCGGGCAGGCTGGGCCGGCTGTGGAGCCAGACCCTGCTGGCCGCCGGGGCGAACGTGGTCGGCCTGGACCTCGACGAGACGCCGCCGAAGGACGTACAGGAGGTCGCGGACCGGGAGGGCAGCGGGGACTACGCCGCCGTCTGGGCGGACGTGACCCACCGGCCGTCGCTGGAGCAGTCCCTGCGGTGGTGCCAGGACCGGTTCGGCGCGCCCACCATCCTGATCAACAACGCCGGTATCGACCAGCCGCCCTCGTCCCGGGTGGGCAACTTCTACTTCGAGGACGTCCCCGAAGAGCTGTCGGCCATGACCCTCGACGTCAACGCCATCGGGGCGCTGCGCGTCTGTCAGGTCTTCGGCTCGGTGATGGCGGCCCAGGGCCGGGGCGTCATCGTCAACATCGGTTCGCTGTACGGAAGCGTGGCCCCGTATCCGCCGCTCTACGAGCACCTGGCGAGCGACCCGCCCTTCCTCAAGCCGCCCGCGTACGGCATGTCCAAGGCCGGGGTCGGCGCGCTGAGCCGGTACCTCGCGGCTCTGTGGGGTCCGCGCGGCGTACGGGTGAACACCCTTTCCCCCGGCGGTGTGCTGGGTGACCAGGACCCGCAGTTCCGGGAGAAGTTCACCGACCGCGTACCGATGGGCCGGATGGCGCACCCCGAGGACCTCTCCGGTCCGCTGCTCTTCCTCGCCTCGGCCCAGAGCAGCTACGTCACTGGCCAGGAACTGCTCGTCGACGGCGGCTACACCTGCTGGTGATCCCCGGCCGCGAAGTCCCGGTGGCCCTCCTCCTACGGAGTCATACATGAACCTGCCCCTGAGCCGGGTTCCGCTCGCGGAGTTCGACCGCGTGCGCACCGGCATCGAAGACCCCTACGAACGCACGCGCGCCTTCTCCGCGCTGTGCCGGATCAACACCCTCTACATGGTGATGCGCGCCGGCTCGGGCCATCTCGGTTCGAGCTTCAGCGCCGCCGACGTGGTCAGCCACCTGCTGCTGAACGAGATGACCGACCCCTGTACGGACGACGGCGACGTCTACTTCTCCTCCAAGGGGCACGACGCCCCCGGCCTGTACTCGGCCCTGATCGGCTTCGGCGCTCTGCCCGAGGACCTGGTGCACCGGCTGCGCCGGATCGACGGACTGCCCGGACACCCGGACGTGCACACCCCGTTCATGCCGTTCAACACCGGCTCGCTCGGGATGGGCATCTCCAAGGCCAAGGGTCTCATCCTGGCCGACCGGCAGCTCGGCCGTCGGCGCCGGATGTACGTCATGACCGGCGACGGGGAGCTGCAGGAGGGCCAGAACTGGGAGGCCCTGGGCAGCACCGCCCATCACGCGATGGGCGAGCTGACCGTCATCGTCGACCACAACAAGATCCAGTCGGACACCTGGGTCGCCGACGTCAACGACCTGGGCGACCTGATCGCGAAGTTCGAGGCGTTCGGCTGGGGCGCGCTGCGCGTCGACGGGCACGACCAGCAGGCTCTGGAGGCGGCCTTCCGCAAGCGGGCCGAGGCGTTCCCGGACCGTCCGGTCGTGATCGTCGCCGACACGGTCAAGGGGGGCGGCTGTGCGACCTTCGCCGCGACCTCCATGCCGGCGGACGAGTGGATGTACCAGTACCACAGCGGCGCCCCGAGCGACGAGGACCACCGGTCGGCCCACGCCGAACTGGTCACCGCCGCCGACGAGATCCTGCGCCGCGCGGGCCTGGACCCGCTGCGCCTCGTGCAGGAGGCGCCGCGCGTCCCGCCCGCGCCGCCGTCACTGCGGCTGTTCCAGGCGTACGGCGAGGAGCTGGCGGCGCAGGCCGAGCAGCGGACGGACATCGTGGCCCTGGACGCGGACCTGGTGCTCGACACCGGTCTGATCCCGTTCTCGGAGCGCCACCCCGACCGCTTCTTCGAGTTCGGGATCGCCGAGCAGGACATGGTCTCGGCGGCCGGCGGGATGGCCGCGGGCGGACTGCTGCCGTTCGTGCACTCCTTCTCCTGCTTCCTGCACTCGCGGCCCAACGAGCAGATCTACAACAACGCGACCGAGGGCCGGAAGGTCGTGTACGCCGGCGCGCTGGCCGGACTGCTCCCGGCCCAGCCGGGCCACTCGCACCAGGCGGTACGCGACGTCAGCGCGATCGGCGCCATGCCGGGGACGGTCGTACTGCAGCCGGCGAACGCCGCCGGGGCGCGGGCCGCGGTGCGGTACTGCCTGGACACACCGCACAGCGTCTACCTGCGGATCGCCAGCGTGGCCGTGCCGGCGGAGGTCGACGCGCTCGGCGCGGAGGAACTGCGCACCGGCGTCGGCCGGATCGTCCGGGCCGGCGGGCGCACGGTCGCCGTCGGCGCGGGGCCGGTGGTGCTCGGCCAGCTGCTGCGGGCCGCCCAGCTGCTCGAAGCCGACGGCATCGACCTCACGGTCGTGGAACTGCCGTGGCTGAACCGGGTCGACGCCGACTGGCTGACCGCCCTCGCGGCCGGTGCGGACCAGCTGATCGTGGTGGAGGACCACTACGTCAAGGGCGGCCAGGCGGACCGGATCGCCCGGACCCTGCTGGAGATCGCCCCCGCCGCGTCGCCGTCCTTCCGGGGCGTCGGCCTCACCGAGGTCCCGCGCTGCGGCACCGACGAGGAGGCCCTCAAGGCCCACGGCCTGCACGCGGAGCAGCTCGCGCGGACCATCCGCGCGGAGGCCGCGGGCACCGGAACCCCGGGCCCGCTGGACCTCGCCTCCCGTGGGGCCTCCCGCCGGGTCTGAGCGCGGCCCCACCCCCCCCCGGCAACACCCTCTCCGACATCCGAATCCCGAGGAGTACATCCCGTGAAGACCGTCTACAACGACGTCACCCGCCCCCCGGAGGAGCTCATCCAGTCCTTCCGCGAGGTGACCGAGGAGTACAGCCCCAGCTGCCTCGTCACCGACGCCCGCGCCCGGGTGGGGGGCATCGGCGGCCTGCTGCCCGTCAAGCCGCACCACAAGATCGCCGGCCCGGCGCTCACCGTCTCGCTGTCCATCGACGACCTGGTCGACTGCATGCCGCTGCTCAGCCGCGCCAAGCCCGGTGACGTCATCGTCGTCGCCTGTCACGAGACCAAGCGCACCGCCATGTGGGGCGGGCTGATGTCGACCCTGTCGATGAAGGCGGGCATCGCCGGCGGCATCGTCGACGGCGCGATCCGGGACGTGGACGAGATCCGCGACCTGGACTTCCCGGTCTGGTACCGCAGCACCGTCCCGCGCCCCTCGCCCAGCGCGGTGCACGACCGCACCGAACCCGTGCAGTTCAACGTCCCCGTGGTGATCGACGGCCAGGTGATCGAGCCGGGCGACATCGTCGTCGCGGACGAGAACGGCATCGCCGTCGTGCCGAAGAACAGCGCCGAGGAGGTGCTGGAGGGCACCCGCTTCCAGATCGGGAAGGAGAAGACGATCCGCGAGAAGATCAACTCGGGTGCCACGCTGGCGGAGCTGCTCGCCGAGTTCGGACACCTGTGATGCGACCGACGCGGATCCTCCTGACCGGTGCCGACGGGATGCTCGGCCGGGCTCTGACGGCCGCTCTCGCCGCGAGCCCGGCCACCCGGGACTGGCCGCTCCTCGGGGTGTCCCTCGCCGACTTCGACATCGCGGACCGGGAGGCGCTGGACGCCTGCGTCGACGCGTTCGGCCCGGACGTGGTCATCCACACGGCCGCGCTGGCCGTCGTGGACACCTGCGAGACCTCCCCGAAGACGGCGATGCGGGTCAACATCGAGGGCCTGCGCAACATCGCCGCCGCCTGCCGGCGGCACGGGGCCCGACTGCTGTCGCTCTCCAGCGACTACGTCTTCGACGGCCTCGGCGCCCCGGCCGGCGGTTACCGGGAGGAGGACCTGCCCAACCCGCTCAGCGTCTACGGACTGACCAAGGTCGCGGGCGAGCGGATCTGCTCCCTCGTGCCCGGCCACCTCAACATCCGGACCTCCTGGCTCTTCGGCGGTACGGACGAAGGGGTGGACGTGGTCCTCGCGGCGGTGCGACAACTGCGCCGCGGCGAGGCACCCCGGCTGATCCACGACCAGTTCAGCCTGCCGACGTACACCGCCGACCTGGCCGACGCGCTGGTCTTCCTGCTGACCCGCGAGACCCCGGTCACCGGCACGCTGCACATCGCCAACAGCGGCACCGCGAGCTGGTACGAGGTGGGCCGGGAGATCCGCGCCGTGCTCGGCACCGGACCGCAGCCGCTGCCGCTGCCCATGGCGGAGTGCGGGTTCATCGGCGGCCGGCCCGTCGACTCCACCCTCGGCACCGCGCGGCTGGCCGGGCTCGGCCTGGTCCTGCCGCACTGGCGCGACGCCCTGCACCGCTTCCTTGCCGACCTCCCCGCCGACGCCCCCGAGGACGCCGTGAGATGAACACCCGACACCGCTGGCGCACCTGGTCCAACGCGGCCGAGTGCACCCCGCTGCAGCTCACCCGGCCGGAGACGGAGGACGGCATAGCCGAGGCCGTGGCGCGGGCCGCCCGCGAGGACCTGGTCCTCCGGGCGGCCGGCACCGGCCACTCCTTCAACGCCCTGGCGGCCACGGACGACGCGCTGGTGGACCTCACCCGCTACCGGGGCGTCGTGGCCGTCGACCACGACGCCCCGTCGGTCACCGTCAGGGCCGGCACCCGGCTCGGCGAGCTGGCCGCCGCCCTGCACCGGGAGGGACTGGCCCTGCCCAACATCGGCACCCTCGCCGAGCAGACGGTGGCCGGCGCGATCTCCACCGGCAACCACGGCACCGGGCTCGCCCACCCGCCGCTGGCGGCGGAGGTCCTGGCCGTACGCCTGGTGGACGCCGAGGGCGAGGTCCGGCAGCTGACCCGGGAGGATCCCGAACTCCTGGCCTGCGCCCGCGTCTCCCTCGGCGCCCTGGGAGTGCTGTCCACGATCACCCTGCGCTGCGTACCGGCGTACAACCTGCGCACGGTCTCCGGAAGCGAACCGCTGGACGCCGTCCTGGAGCGGTTCGGGCAGTGGGCGGGCAGCGCCGACCACGTGACCCTGTCCTGGCAGCCCTGGGGCGACACGGCCGGCACCCTGGCCTGCCACCGCACCACCGAGCCGGTCACCCCCGGTGGCGACCGGCGGCGCTACCGGACCACGGCCGGCGAGCTGTGGGCCGGGGCGCTGGGACTCGCCGGAGCGGGCGTCCCCGCGGCGGTACCGAGGCTGACGGGCCTGTTCCCCGGCGGCGACACCGGCCCGTACACCGGGACCGGACACCGGGTCCACACCTTCCCGCAGCCGGTGCGGTTCCACGCCCTGGAGCACGCGCTGCCGCTGGAGCGGGTGCCCGAGGCACTGCGCGCCCTGCGGCCGGCTCTGCGTGGCCGCGGCATCCACTCCCCCTACTCGGTGCTGGTACGCGTCGGCGCCGGCGACGACGCCCCGCTCAGCCCCGCGTACGGCGGACCCACCGGCTATGTGAACCTCACCGTTCCCAGGAGCGCCCGCTACCGGGTGCTGCTGCGCACGGTCGAGGCGGTCATGCGCGAGCACGGCGGCCGGCCGCACTGGGGCAAGGCGCACACCGCGGACGCGGCGGTCCTCGCCGGACGCTACCCGCGCTGGGACGACTTCCAGCGGGTACGGGCGCAGCTGGACCCGAAGGGCCGCTTCACCAGCGACTACATCCGCCGCGTACTGGGTCCGGTACGGGCCCCGGCCGCCGTGCCGGAAGCCGCAGGGGAAGGGGTCCGGTGACATGGTCGTGCGAGCGATCCTCCTCGACTTCGACGGGCTGATCTGCGACACCGAGCAGGCCGCCCGCGACTCCTGGACCGCGCTGTTCGCCTCCCACGGGCTCGACTTCCCGGACGGCCTGTGGCGGCGGATGGCCGGCCGGCACGACGGGGAGGACCTGGCGCTGGCCCGGCTGGCGGACGAACTGGGCGCCCCCGTGCCCCCGGAGGAGCGGGAGCGGCGGCTCGGACTGAAGGCCGAGCTCTGCCGCGCGCAGGGACTGCGGCCGGGCGTCACCGCCCTGTTGGACGAGGCCGAACGGCGCGGTGTCCCCGCGCACGTCGTGTCCAGCTCGTCGGCCGACTGGGTGGAGCCGCACCTGCTGCGGCTCGGCGTCCGCGACCGTTTCGCCTCGCTGGTGACCGGCGACCTCGTGGAGCGGCGCAAACCCGCACCGGACCTCTACCTGCTCGCCCTGCGGCGCGCCGGCCTGTCCCCACGGGAGGCGTACGCCTTCGAGGACTCCCCGGTCGGTCTGCGCGCCGCGCGCGCCGCCGGTCTGCGCTGCGTCGTGGTGCCGTCGGCCGCCGCCGAGGGCGCCGCCCTGGACGGGGCGTCCGCCGTACTCGACTCGCTCGACGAGTTCCACTTCGACCAGCACACGGAAGGAAGCCACTCCCGATGAGCGACACCCTCGCCCAGCACCCCGCGGCGCCCGGCGGCGGGGCGGGCGCCCTTGCCAGCCCCGGTGCCGGGCACCCGGACTGGATCTGGCGCAGCGGCGAACTGCTGCCCTGGGAGGAGGCCCGGATCCACGTCAACGCCGTCGGCCACGCCTCGGCCGCCGCAGTCTTCGAAGGCATCAAGGCGTACCGGGCCGCGGACGGCGAGCGCCTGCTGCTGTTCCGGCTGCGCGAGCACCTGGAGCGCCTGCGGACCTCCGCCCGGATCTGTCGTCTCGACCTCCCGTACAGCACCGACGAGATGGTCGACGCGGTGGTGCGCACCATACGGGCCAACGGCTACCGCGACGACGCCTACATCCGCCCCTGGGCCTTCCCCGAAGGCATCATCCGGGAGCAGATGGTGCCCGCCGGCGCCCGCTGCGAACTGGTCGTCGACACCTGGCCGTTCGACAGCGGACTCAAGCGGACGCAGGGCTGTCGCGCGGCGGTCAGCTCCTGGCTGCGCATCAGCGACGCCTCCACCCCGCCTCGCGTGAAGGCGTTCTCGAACTACCACAACGGCCGCCTGGCGCTGATGGAGGCGCGGGAGAACGGCCACGACTGGCCGATCCTGCTCAACGAGCGCCACAAGGTCACCGAAGGCGCCGCCGCCTGCCTCGCGCTGGTCCGCGACGGTGTGGTGATCACCCCCTCGCTGACCAGCGGCGTGCTGGACAGCATCACCCGCTCCACGGCCCTCACCCTGCTGCGTGAGCTGGGCGTGCCCGTCGAGGAGCGCGAGGTGGACCGCACCGAGCTGTACCTGGCCGACGAGCTGTTCTTCATGGGCACCGCCTGGGAGATCCTCCCGGTCACCTCGATCGACGGTCTGCCGGTCGGCACGGGCGTGCCGGGGCCGGTCACCGGGCGGTTGGAGGCCGCGTACACCCGGCTGGTGCGCGGGGAGAGCGGCGAGCACCGCGACTGGTTCACCGAACTGCACATCTGAGACGCGGCCTCGCGGTGCCGCGGTCGAGGATCGATTCCAGGAAGGACGCGTGATGAGAGCCATCGTGGTGACCGAGCCGGGAGGCCCGGAGGTGCTGCGGTACGTGACGGTCGCCGACCCCCGCCCGGGGCCGGGCGAGGTACTCGTCGCGGTGGAGGCGGCCGGCGTCAACTTCATCGACGTGCAGCTGCGCTCCGGCCGCTACCCGGCCCGCTACCCGCTGATCCCCGGCCAGGAGGCCGCGGGCCGGGTGGTGGAGACCGGGCCCGGCGTGGACGGCCTGCGCCCCGGTGACCGCGTCGGTTGGGTCAACCTGCCCGGCGCGTACGCCGAACTGGCCGTGATCCCCGCCGCGCGGGCGGTACCGCTGCCCGACGAGGTGGACGCCACGACGGCGGCGACGGTGCTGCTGCAGGGCATGACGGCGCACTACCTGGTGCACGACAGCCACGGGGTGCGCCCCGGAGAGACGGTGCTGGTGCAGGCGGCGGCCGGCGGACTCGGGCAGCTGCTCGTGCGGTGGGTGAAACTGCTCGGCGGGCGCGTGATCGGCACCGTCTCCTCGGCCGAGAAGGCGGAGGTGGCGCGGCACGCGGGCGCGGACGAGGTCATCGGCTATGAGGACGTGCCCGCCCAGGTCCGCCGGCTGACCGGCGGCGAGGGCGTGGCGGCGGTGTACGACGGGGTGGGCGGGCCCACCTTCGAAGGCTCCCTGGGCGCACTGCGGCCCCGGGGAACGCTGGTGATGCACGGCAGGGCGGGCGGGGCGGTGCCGCCGCTGGACCTGGAGCGGCTCAACGCGGGCGGCTCGCTGAGCGTGACCCGCCCCAACCTCGACCACTTCATCGCCGGCACCGCCGAACTGCGGACCAGGGCCGCGGAGGTACTGGACCGGGTGGCCACCGGCGAACTGACCGTCTCCTGCGGCGCCGTCCACCCCCTGGAGCGGGCGGCGGACGCGCACGCCCGGCTGGAGAGCCGCCGCTCCACGGGCAAGCTCCTGCTCACGACGTGAGCGCGGACCACACGAACGCGGCACGGACGCATCGACGAACGCGGGCACAGGCGTGCGCGCGCATACGAAAGGGAAGACGTTGACCCACCCCACCCTCACCATCGGAGGCGACCTCACGGTCGGCCGCCTCGGATTCGGCGCCATGCGGATCACCGGTCCGCAGGTCTGGGGCCCGCCCGCCGACGTGCCGGGCGCCCTCAAGCTGGTCCGGCGGGCCGTCGAGCTGGGCATCACCTTCATCGACACCGCCGACTCCTACGGCCCCGGGGTCAGCGAGGAGCTGCTGGCCGAGGCGCTCCACCCGTACCCCGAGGGTCTGGTCATCGCGACCAAGGCAGGTCAGAGCCGCCCCTCGGCGGCCGAGTGGCAGCCCCTGGGCCGCCCCGAATACCTGCGCCAGCAGGCGGAGTTGAGCCTGCGCAGGCTGCGTCTCGAACGCATCGACCTGTTCCAGCTGCACCGCATCGACCCGCAGGTCCCGCTGGCCGACCAGCTGGGCGCGCTCAAGCGGCTGCAGGACGAGGGCAAGATCCGCCACATCGGCCTCTCCCAGGTGTCGGTCGCCCAGCTGGAGGAGGCACGGCGCCACGTCGAGGTCGTCAGCGTGCAGAACCTCTACAACCTCTCCCGCCGGGAGGACGACGACGTGCTGGACTACTGCGAGCGGGAGGGCCTGGCGTTCATCCCCTGGCTGCCCATCGACCGCGGCGCACACGCCGCCGCCGAGGGCCCGCTGGCCGAGGTCGCCGCCGAGCTGGGCGCCACCCCCGCCCAGGTCTCCCTGGCCTGGCTGCTGCACCGCTCGCCGGCCGTGCTGCCGATCCCGGGCACGTCCTCCCCCGCCCACCTGGAGGAGAACGCGGCCGCCGCCCGACTGGAGCTCACCGCCGAGCAGTTCGCGCGCCTCGCGGGCACGGGGAGTGAGGCGGCATGAGCATCCTGATCCTGCAGAGGAAGAACCTCAGCCGCCGCCGCCACCTGGAGCGGGCGAGGAGCTACGCCACGCAGCACGGCGAGCGGCTGCTGCTGATGATGAAGGATCCCACCTGGGAGGCCGACTACGTCGACCGGGTGGTCGTCGCGGACACCTCCGACCTGACGGAGACCGAGACCGCCGTCAAGCAGCTGGTGCACGACGAGAACGAGCCGATCCGCGCCGTGGTGACCTTCACCGACAGCGGGGTGCCCATGGCGGCCCGGGTGGCGGCCGTGCTCGGCCTGCCCGCGGTGAGCGAACGCACCGCCTATCTGGCCCGCGACAAGTTCGCCATGCGGCAGGCGGCGGCCGAGGGCGGTGTCGCCCAGCCGGCCTTCGACCTCGCGCGGACCGTGGACGAGGCGAAGGAGAAGGCCGCCCGGATCGGCTACCCGCTGATCCTCAAGCCCTTCATCGGCTACGGAAGCATGTACGTCCGCAGGATCGACGACGAGCGGGACCTCGAGGAGCACTTCGAGGAGCTGCGGACCGGAGCCTGGGAGGGCTTCGACTGGGATCCCCTGTACGCCGAGGCGCTCCGGCTCTACGAAGGGGCGCTGCTCCTCGAGGAGTTCGTGCCGGGCGCCGAGGTCAGCGTCGAGTCGCTGATCGTCGACGGTGCCACCCGGGTGATCGCGGTCCACGACAAGCCGCTGCCCACCGGCCCCACCTTCGAGGAGGTCTACGCCTGCACCCCCACCCGCCTGCCCGCGCACGTGGTGGAGCGGCTGGAGGAGGCCACCGCCCGGGTGCACGAGGCACTGGGCATCCGCACCGGTGGCAGCCACGTGGAGTTCCGGCTCCGCGGCGAGGAGCCCGTGCTCCTGGAGGCCGCGGCCCGGCTCGGCGGCGGCCCGATCTGCCGCTCCGTGCAGCTCAGCACGGGAGTCGACATGGTCGGCGCGGTCCTCGACCTGGCCTGCGGCCGGACGCCGCGGATCGAGCCGGCCGAGCGCAGGACACATGTGGGCTTCTGGAACATCTTCCCCGCCGAGCCGGGCTTCCTCACCGAGGTCGACGGCCGGGACCGGGCCGTCGAGGACCCCCGGGTGGACGAGATCCAGATCTACCGCGAGCCCGGCGAGTTCCTCGACGTCCCGCCGCGGACCTTCCAGAGCCACGGACACCTGATCTTCAAGGTCGACGAGGCCGAAGACCTGGACGGCACCTTCGAGGAACTGGTCCGCACCGTGCGGCTGCGGACGCGTCCCTGAAGTGTCTCCGTCCCCGCAATCATGGAGGAGTACGTGACCATACCCCTGCAGCTGTCCGAGCACTCCGTGGACGACCACACGCGGGACGTGCTGGCGAAGGAGATCGGCGACCGCCTCGCGGACGCCGAGTTCGACCCGGACCGGGAGACGGCGATCCTCGCCAGGATCGGCGCGCACGTCCTGCGCGGCAGGCTGCCGGTGGACGTCCTGGACGCCGTCACCTCCTTCACCGGATCCGGCTGCCACGCCCTGCTGGTCGACAACCTGGTGGTGCCGAAGGTCCCGCCGACCCCGGTGAACGGCTTCTGCGACGAGGCGCCGCTGGCGGTGGTGAACGCCATCCAGTTCGGCATGATCCAGCTGCTCGGCCTGACCCCGTTCGCCGTCCCGTACGAGAACGAGGGCCGGCTGATCCGCAACGTCGTGCCCAACCCCGCCGCCGCCGGGCAGACCAGCTCCTGGGGCTCCGACGCGGAGTTCTTCTGGCACACGGACAACCCCCATCTGCCCTTCGGGGAGGAGGGGTACGACCCCAGGCCGTACGTGCCGCGCTATCTGACGTTCTGCACGCTGCGCAACCTGGAGGAGGTCCCGACCGAGCTGATGTCCGTCGAGTCGGCGACCCACGGTCTTGACCGGGAACTCGGGCGGCTGCTGGCCTCCGCCTCGTACGAGATCAGCGCCCCGGACTCCAACGACGTGTCCGAGGGCGGCGACCGTCTCGCGCTGCGCGGCGCTCCCGTCCTGGAACAGTCGGAGACGGGCCTGCGCGTGCGCTTCGACCTCGGCACCACCAGCTCCCGCCGCCACGAGGCGACGACCGCCCTCGCCTCCTGGGCCGACACCCTCGCCGAGGGCCCCGCCTGGGATCCGGTGCTGCGGGCGGGACAGTTCCTGGCCTTCGACAACTACCGCGTCCTGCACCGCCGCAAGGCGTTCACCGCCCGGCACGACGACAACGCGCGGTGGCTGCGCCGCTGCTACGCGAGCTGAGCCGCCCACACTCCGGTGTCCGCAAGTCGCCAGTCCGCTAGCGGCCACCGTCCGGTCGGCGGCGCGGACCCGTCCGCCGTGCCACCGTTTCAGCGGCTCCCCCCACTTCACCGACCCCGAAACCCCGAAAGGCAGCACAGCCATGCCCAGAATCGCCCTGATAGGCGGTAACGCCCGGCCGATCACCACCGCCCACGAGCTGGGGGTGGACGTCGTGCTCGTGCACGAGGAGGGACGGTACGAGCCGGACTTCGCCGACTACTGCTCGCGGATCCTCCACGCCCCGATCGGCGACAGCGCCGCCATCCTCGAGGTGCTCCGCCCCCTGCACGCCGAGCAGCCCTTCGACGCCGTCCTGTCGGCCACCGAGTACGCGGCCATCGCGGCCGGCGAGGTCGCCGACGCCCTCGGCGTGCCCGGCACCACCGCCCGTACCGCGCGCGCCCTCAAGGACAAGGCGGAGACCCGGCGGCTGCTCGACGAGCACGACCTGTCCCCGATCCGCCACGCCATGGTCGCCAGCGAGCAGGAGACGGCGGACTTCGCCGAGTCCGTCGGTGGCCGGATCGTCGTCAAGCCCGCGGACGGCGTCGCCAGCCTGCACGTCCATGTCGTGGAGTCCCGCGAGGACGCGGCGACCGCCTTCAAGCAGCTGAGGGAGGCCGGGTACACGCGCGCCATCGCCGAGGAGTACCTCGAAGGACCGGTGGTGAGCGTCGACACCTTCTCCCACCGGGGCAGGCACGTCGTCTTCGGCATGTCCGAGTACCAGATGAACGACCGCTTCGTGGAGTGGGAGGTCAGCACGCCCAGCCGGGTCGCCGCCCCCCACCGGGCCGAGCTGACCGAACTCGTCGGCCGGCTCCTCGACGTCGTCGGTCTCACCGACGGCCCCGCGCACAGCGAGTTCGTCCTCACCCCCACCGGCCCGAAGGTGCTGGAGTCCCACGACCGCTTCGCCGGCAGCGGGGCCCCCGAACTCGTCCGCCGCGCCTGCGGCGTCGACCTGTACCGGATGTTCCTCGCCGTGCAGCTGGGCTTCGAGGAGCTGCCGCAGACCTCGCCCGTCAACGACCACGGGGCCGCGATCCGCTTCTTCACCCCCCAGCCCGGCACCCTCAAGGAGATCACCGGCCTCGACACCGTGGACGCCCTCGTCCTCACCGTCCCCCCGGGCGAGGCCAAGGGCAACATCGTGCCGCTGCTCTCCCGGACCCGGGAGGCCGAGGTCGTCGTCGTCATCACCCGCCACCCCGGCGACACCCTGCCCGAGCTGCGGTCGGTGAAGGACTGCAGCTCCGGCTACGTGATCGCCACCGGAAAGGACGCCGACGAGGCCACGGCCATCTGCGAGCGCGTCGTCGACCAGATCTGCTTCCACGTCGAATAGGCCGACGGGCCCCAGCAGAGGAGAACCAGGAGATGACCACCCTCCAGCCCGCCGCGCAGGCGGCGCCCCCCGCACCACCCTCGGTGATGCGCCACCCCGGCTTCCGCCGGTTGTTCACCGCCGCCGCCGCGGGGAAACTCGGCACCCAGATCGGCTACGTGGCGATCCCGCTCCTGGCCGTCACGACCCTGCACGCCGGCGCCGGACAGGTCGGGCTGCTGGCCACCCTCAGCACCCTGTCGTTCCTGCTGATCGGCTTGCCCGCCGGGGCCTGGGTGGACCGGATGCGCCGCCGCCGCGTCATGGTCGCCGCCGATCTGTCGCGGGGCCTGCTGCTCGGCTCCATCCCGGTGGCCTGGCTCATGGACTCCCTCACCATGACCCAGCTGTACGCCGTCGTCCTGCTCTCCGGAGTGGCGACCGTCTTCGCCGAGGTCGGCCAGCAGAGCTACCTGCCGCAGCTCGTCGACCGCGACCAGCTGCCCGCCGCCAACTCCGCGCTGGTCAGCGTGGACGCCCTGAACCAGCTGGCGGGGCGCAGCGTCGGCGGCTTCCTCGTGCAGCTGGTGGCCGCGCCCGCTGCGATCGCGGTGAACGCGCTCACCGACCTGTGGTCGGCGGCGTGGATCGCCACGATCCGTCATCCGGACGTACGCCCCGAGCGCCGCGCGCAGCGCAACCTCGTCAAGGAGGTCAACGAGGGCCTGCGGTTCGTCCTCAAGCAGCCGGTGCTGCGCGCCGTCGCCACGGCCGGTGCGATGAACAACCTCTCCATCCAGGTCAGCGTCACCATGCTGCCGGTGGTCTTCGTCAGCGAACTCGGACTCTCCGAGGGCGTCGTCGGCCTCTACCTCGCCGTCGGCGGCATCGGAGTGTTCCTGGGCGCGCGGTCCTCCCGCTGGATCGGCGAGCGGCTCGGCCAAGGCCGCACCCTGTGGATCCTGGGGCTCGCCGTGGCCCCCTTCGCCCTCCTGGTGCCGCTGGTCGACCGCGGTGCGGGGCTGTGGCTGGCCGGCCTGTCCTGGCTGCTGACGACCTTCCGGGTCGGCGTGAACAACGTCATCCAGGTCAGCTTCCGCCAGCGCTGCACCCCCGAGGAGCTGCTCGGCCGGATGAACGCCACGATGCGCTTCCTGCTGACCGGCGCCCTGGCCGTCGGAGCGGCGCTGGCCGGCGGCCTCGGCGCCGCCGCGGGACCGCGCGCCGCGCTGTGGGCCGGTGCCATCGGCATGGCCCTGGTATGGATCCCGATCTTCCTTTCCCCGCTGCGCACCCTGCGCACCTGGCCCGACGAGCTGGAGAACTGAACCGATGTCCCCTACCGCGGTCATCACCGGAGCGAGCGGCGGCATCGGTGCCGCCACCGCAGAGTCGCTGGTCAAGGCGGGCTACGACGTGGTCGTCGTCGCCCGCCGCGCCGACCGGCTGGCGGACCTCGCCGCCCGCACGGGCGGCCGGGCCCACCGGCTCGACGTCACCGACGCCACGGCCGTCGCCGAGTTCGCCGCCACCCTCGACAGCTGCGACGTGCTGGTGAACATCGCCGGCGGCGCCTTCGACGCGTCACCCGTGGCGACGGGAGACCCGGCGTCCTGGCTCTCGACGTACGAGGTCAACGTCCTGGGCACGCTGCACATGACGCAGGCCCTGTTGCCCCTGCTGGGGGCCGGCGCGGGCGGCACGATCGTGAACCTCACCTCCACGGCGGCGTCCGTCAACTACGAGAGCGGCGGCAGCTACAGCGCCGCCAAACACGCGGCGCACGCCCTGTCCGAGACCCTCCGGCTGGAGCTGGCGGGGCAGCCGGTGCGCATCGTCGAGATCGCACCCGGCATGGTGCACACCGAGGAGTTCGCCCTCAACCGCTTCCACGGCGACCGCGCCAAGGCCGACGCGGTCTACGCCGGCGTCGACGGTCCGCTGCGCGCCGAGGACGTCGCCGAATGCGTGCGGTGGGCGGTGACGCTGCCCGCGCACGTCAACATCGACCGGCTCGTCGTACGCCCGCTCGCCCAGGCGGCGCAGCACAAGGTGCACCGGGGGCCGATCTTCGCCACCACCACCGAGGAGAAGCAGCCGTGACCGACCACGTCACCGAGGCGTACCTGGCGGCAGTCGCCTCCTCCGGGGAACTGGCGCACGCCATGGAGCAGACGGCGTTCCCGCCCGCGTTCGCCGCCTCCTGCGCCCACCGTCTGCTCCCGCGGCCCTGTTTCGTCCCGGAGCGCGAGATACGGGGCTTCGCCGACGAACTCGCCCGGCTGTTCGACCTGCTGGTCTCCCTGCCCGGCCGGCTCTTCGACGGCGACCTGCGCCGGTACTGCGCGGCCCTGGGCATCGACGAGCGCAAGACCGCGCTGATGACGCGCCTGGGCGGGCACACCCCGCCGATGCACGGGCGCGCCGACCTCTATCACGACGGCGAGTCCTTCAAGGTCCTGGAGTTCAACCTGGGCACCCAGCTCGGCGGCACCGACCGCGCCGAGATCAGCAGGGCGCTCCTGGAGGTTCCCGCCTTCCGGGCCTTCGCGGAGGAGCACCGGCTGGACTACGTGCACACCGGCCGGGTGCTCGCCGGGCTGCTGCGCGAGGTCGCGGAGCCGGTCGCCCGCGGCGAGGAACCGGTCGTCGCCTTCCTGGAGGCGGACGGCGGGCTCGCCCCGTACCGCCATCTCGTCGACTCCTTCGCAGAGATGATGAGGGGCCTGGGCATCGACCTGCGGCTCGGTGAGGTCGGCCAGACCCGCGAGCGCGGCGGGAAGCTGTACCTGGACGGCGCTCCGATCGACGTCGTGCTGCGGTACTTCTCGGTCGACCAGCTCTGTGAGGGCAATGGCGGCGAGGAGGCCGCCGAGGCGGTGTTCCGGGCGCACGAGGCCGGCGGCACGATCCTCTACACGCCGCTGGAGAGCTTCCTCTACGGCAACAAGGGCACCATGGCGATGCTCTCCGACCCGCGCTGGCGCGAGGCGTTCTCCGCGGACGAGGCGGCGCTGATCGACCGTGTCCTGCCGTGGACCCGCACGCTCACCCCCGGCCTCGTCGAGGCCGAGGGGGCGAGCGTGGACCTGCTCGACTACTGCCGCACCCGCAAGGACCAGCTGATCCTCAAGCCGCGCGGCGACTTCGGCGGGGCGGGCATCGTGCCGGGCTGGGAGCTCTCCGAGCAGGACTGGAAGGAGCGGCTGCACGAGTGCCTGGACGCGAGTTACGTCGTGCAGCGGCGGGTCCTGCCGCGCGCGGAGCCGATGTACGACCCGGCGACCGGCACCCTCACGGACTGGGCGGCGACCTGGGACGCCTTCATCACTCCGCACGGATACGCCGGCTCGCACATCAGGGCGCTGCCCCGCGAGCAGGTCGGCGTCGTCGGCATGGGCGCGAACCCGGCCTGCCGGACGACGGGGGTGTTCAGCTTCCCGGAGTGAGGGACGCCAGCTCCTCCTCGTCCGGCAGGAGCCCCAGGCGGGCGGCCTTCACGCCCGCCTGGAAGCGGCTGACCGCGCCGATCTCCTCCGTGATCCCCGTGATGTACCGCCGGCAGGTCCGGGTGGCCATGCCGAGCCGGCGGGCGATGACGTCGTCCTTCAGCCCGGCGGCCATCAGCCGCAGGATCCGGCCGCGCAGCTCCTCCGCCGCCTGCTGGTAGTCGTGGCGGTGCGCCTCGAAGTCCTGAGCCGACTGCCACATGCTCTCGAAGGTGCGGTACATGAAGTTCACGACCGTCGGATCGGTGACGAGTGCCGCACCGGGGACCTGGCGGCCGGAGCGCGCCGCCGGTACGAACACGGTTTCGGCGTCGAAGATGATCAGGCGCTCGAAGGGTTCACCGGTGGTGCGTATCTGCGCGCCCTCTTCGGCGACCTGGCGCACGTAGTTGCGGGTGGTGAGGCTGGCGCGGGCGGTGTGCTGGTAGAGGGTGCGCATCTGCACGCCGCGGTGCAGCAGGTCCAGCGTGGGGGGCAGCACCGCGCGGATGGTCTCCGCACTGCGCCCGCCGCCGGGCTGCATGGTCACCATCTCCTTGGTGCAGCGGCGCATCATGAGCCCGACCTCCTGCTGCACGTCGGCGGGATCGGTCAGCACCCGTATCGTCTCCTGGGTGCGCTGGGCACGGGTGTGCTCCCGGTAGGGGCCGGTGAACTGGTCCAGGACGTGGTGGATACGGGAGAGTTCCTGCTGGCCGACATGGATCCGCTGCTCCAGTGGAAGTCTTAGTTCCACTTCGGCAACTTCCGGGTCGACGGGACGCAAGCCCTCGTCGGGATGCCCTTCGGCGAGCAGTCTCAGCTTGCTGAGGTAGATCTTTATCTGGTGGGCCGCGGCCTCGTCGCAGCCGATGTCCCGGGCTATCTCGGTGGTGTGGAATTCCCCGTTTTTGAGTGCGGCGGAGTACGCGCGCAGAGAGAGGATCGCGAGTTCGGAGCGAGTGGTCAACAGAGCTCCCACGTCATGATGTTGGCCTAAAGCTTACTTGTCGAGAGCCTAGGCTAGGTGTTCGTTATTCGGAGGGTGTTAACGGGTGACGGAGGTCTCGGTTGGGGGATCTTGAAACGAGTGAATGTCGCCTGACCTGGTAGGTATGGCGACATCTGCACCGACGGCCGGAATGGCCCCCGATGGTCGCGAGGCCCGCACCCCGCGGCGCCCCTCGGGAAAGAGGAGGGGTCGGGGGCTTCTGTGTGTGTCGGCACCTTATGGTTCCGGCCATCTCGCCGTGCGGGAAGGAGAAGGACTCGGCTTCTTCCGCCGTCCGTCGGCCCGCCGGGTTCGCGGCTCGTCCGGGGTTCCCGCCTCTTGCGCTGCCCGACCGCTCTGCGCTGAACTGACGTACCGTCAGATCCAGTTCCTGGGGAGGGTCCGCATGCAGACCGTCTGGCTCACCGGCGCCGAATGGCTCGCCGTCCTCCGCATCGGCCTCGGCCTGTGGTGGCTGGAGAGCTGGCGCCACAAGGACAAGAAGGGCTGGTTCGAGCGCGGCACCGGCATCGCCTGGGCGGCCGACGTCGCCGGCAAGCACAGGTGGGCGGCCGTGAAGAACGGCTTCGACACCGTCGTCGCCCCGCGCCCCAAGCTCATGGCGTACGTCGTCGTCTACGCCGAACTCGCCCTCGGCCTCGGCCTGGTCACCGGCCTCCTCACCCCCGTCGCCCTCGTCGGCGGCCTCCTCCTCAACCTCCTCTACCTCGTCCTGATGATCCACGACTGGGCCGAGCAGGGGCAGAACGCGATGATGGCGCTCATCTCCCTCGTCGCGCTCCTCGCCGTCTCCTGGCAGACCTGGTCCCTCGACTCCGCGATCGGACTCTTCTGATGACGGCCACACCGGCGAACCTGCCCGACGTCGACGCCTTCACCCGCCCCTACTGGGACGCCGCCGCCGAAGGACACCTGCTGCTCCGGCACTGCGCCGCCTGCGACCGTGCCCACCACTACCCGCGCGAGTTCTGCCCGTACTGCTGGAGCGAGGACGTCCGCTGGGAGCGGGCGAGCGGCCGCGCGACCCTCTACACCTGGTCGGTCGTCCACCGGAACGACCTCCCGCCCTTCGGCGAGCGCGTCCCGTACGTCGCGGCCGTCGTCGACCTCGCCGAGGGACCGCGCATGATGACGGAGGTCGTGGGCGTGGCGGAGGGGGACCTGCGGATCGGGATGGAGCTGCGGGTCGCGTTCCGCGAAGACGGGGACGTCGCCGTCCCCGTCTTCGGATCGGCATCAGAGCGCTGAGATGTTCCGCCAGAGCTGGTTGGTGCCGGAACCGCAGGCGTAGTCCATCGCGAACGAGCCGGCCGTCAGGCACTGCCCGTCACTCATGTTCTTGAAGGTCCGGCCGGAGGACGAGGAGGAGACGACCTTCCAGGACTGAAGGCTCGCTCCGTTGCAGGCGGCGGTCGTGACCGTGGTGTTGCCCGCGGGCTGGAGGCAGCGGCCGGACTTCTTGTTGATCAGCCGGAAGGTGCCGTTCGCGCCGGACGCGTAGGTCCAGGAGAACCAGTAGGTGGTGCCGTTGCTGCCCCGGGAGCCGCACTCGGCCGTGGTGACGAGGTCGCCGAAGCCCGCGTTGTACTCCGCCAGGCAGTTGCCGGTGTTCGCGTTCTCCAGGGAGTACGTCCCCGAGGGCGCCGAGCCGCCGGAGGACGGCGGACGCGTCGTGGGCTGGGTGGTGGGCGGCGGCGGGGCGGGCTGCTGGGTCGTCGACCCGCTTCCGCCGGAGGAGCCGGAACCGGAGGCGGAACCGGAGCCGGACCCGGAGGCGGACCCGGACCCGGAGCCTCCGGAGGCGGAGCCCGATCCCGAGCCCGAGCCGGAGCCGCCGGAGGTGGTGGTGCTCGATCCGCCCCCGCCGGTGACGGACCCGCCGCCGATGACGGATCCGCCCGCGTCGCCGCCACCGGTGGCGGGCGGGACCGGGGCGCCGGGCGACGGCTTCCCCGACGCCTTCCCCGAGGGCTTCGCCGACGGCTTGGCGGAGGGCTTGGCCGACGGCTTCGCCGTCCCGCTCGACGGCGGTACGGAGGCGGGCTGCGAGGCCACCGAGGACGGGGACGCCTCCGGGGACGCGCCCAGCTTGCCCACGTACGGGCTGAGGGCGACGGTCAGGGTGGTGCCGGTCGCGACGACGACGGGCACGGCGAGCATGACGTACTTGTTGCGGCGCCACCGCGGCGTGCTCGGGACGGCCTGGCCGGTGACGGCCAGCGGGTCGGGAGAGCCGGTCGCGGGCTCCTTCGAGGCCTGAGGGGCCTGAGGGGTCAGCGAGGCCGTCGCCACGTCCCGCGTCGGGTCGGTCCGCTCCAGCTCTTCGAGCTGCTCGGCGGTCGGCGCCCCGGCGGCGAAGGCCGCCCGCTCGGCGATCCGCTCGGCGACGGCCGCCGGCCAGACGGCGCCCGCCGCGTGCTCCTCGGTGAGCCCGACGAGCTCGTCGGCCGTCGGCCGGTCCGCCGGATCCTTCGCGAGACACTTCCGTACGAGCTCCGCCAGCTCGGGGTCGCCCTCCGTGAGCCGCCCGAAGTCGGGCTCGCCGTGGACGACCCGGTAGAGCAGGTCGGGCCCGGAGCCGTCGCCGAACGGAGGCCGCCCGTTCGCCGCGTACAGCAGCAGACTGCCCAGGGCGAACACATCGGCCGCACCGGTCAGCTGCCGGTCGGCGACGGCCTGCTCGGGCGCCATGTAGGCGGGGGTGCCGATGACCATGCCGGTCTTGGTCAGCCGGCTCTGGTCGGCCGCGCGGGCCACGCCGAAGTCGATGAGCGAGAGGCCGCCGCCGGTCAGCATCACGTTGGACGGCTTGAGGTCGCGGTGCACCATGTCGGCGCCGTGCACCACCCGCAGCCCGGCCGCCGCCTCCCGGAGCAGCCGCCACAGGGCGCCGCCGGCCAGCGGGCCGCCGTTGAGCCGGATGGCCTCGTTGAGGGTGATGCCGGGAATGAACTCGGTCGCGAACCACGGCGGCTTCGCCGTGCGGTCGCTCGCGAGGAGCTTGGTGTTGGCCCCGGCGGGCAGCCGGGCCAGGTTGTCGAGCTCGTGCCCGAAGTGGCTGAGGAAGTCGGCGTCCTCGGCGAGCACGGGAAGCACCCGCTTCACCGCCGCGAACGTCCCGGGAACGGCGCCGAGATAGACCCGGCCCATCCCGCCGGACCCGAGCACACCGAGCAGCCTGAACGCCCCGATCTGCCGGGGATCGCCCGACTCGAGGGGCATTGCCCCGCTGCCGCTCAAACTGTCCGAAGTGGAGTGGTCTTCCGGTTCCCCCTGCATGGGCCACACAGTAGCCGAGCGGGTTTGCAACCTGAATGGGGCTCAAGTTCTGGTTGTGTAACTGTGGTTGAGGGTGCGGGGCGGCTACTGGTCCGGCTCCGTCGGGAGCGCGGCCGCCTCCTCCCGCCCGGCCACGGAGCCCGCGCGGAAACCTGTTGGTGGACCGTGACGCCCCCTGCTACGTTTCCGGTGGCCGTGCAAGAGATCCAGGAGGTGGTACCCGTGAACACATCAACGACATGGGTGCTCCTCTCCGAGGCCACGGTCGGGCGATAGGCAGGTCGTCCGGGAGCGCCGTTTCGCGAGCACTCCCGAAAGGCACGACCGTGCACTTCACTTCTGAGCAGAGCCTCGACGACGGCGTCGTCGAGCGCGAATTCACCCTCGGCGACATCCCCGGCATCCTGTGGACGCCCGCGCCCGCGCCCGCGCCCGAATCCGTACCGGCATCCGCATCCGCATCCGCATCCGTACCGGCATCCGCGTCCGTACCGGCATCCGCGTCCGCGTCCGCATCCGCGTCCGAACCGGCGCCGCTGATCCTGATCAGCCCCCCGCCGCTCGGCCTGCGCAAGATGTACCCCCGCCTGGCGGGGCGGGCCCGGTACTACGCGACGCAGTACGGCTTCGCCGCGGCCACCATCGAGCTCCCCGGGAGCGGCGAGCGGCCCCGTCTGGCCGAGCTCGACCAGGCCCGCGCCGACCTGCGCCGGGTGATGGAGGCCGGCGAGCCGGTCGGCGACGAGATCGTCGACGCCCTGGTCCTCCCGCTCGTCGAAAGGGCGGTCCCGGAATGGCGGACCGCCCTGGACGCCCTCCTCGCGCTGCCCGGGCTCGGCGGCCCGGTCGGGTACGAGGGGGGAGTGATCTCCATCGGCGTCCGGCTCGCGACGGTCGAGCCGCGCATCGCGGCCGCCTGTCTCTACGCCGGAAGCCTCATCCCCCGCGTCATCTTCGAGGAGGCCCGCCAGGTCGGCATCCCGCTGCAGGTCCTGCTGCAGTGGGACGACGAGGGCAACGACCGGCAGGCGTCCCTGAACCTGTACGACGCCTTCGGCTCCAAGGAGAAGACCCTGCACGCCAACATGGGCGGGCACGCCGGCGTCCCGCAGTACGAGCTCGACGCCGGGGCCCGGTTCTTCGCCCGGCACCTGAAGTAGGTCCGGGCCCACCCCGAGGGCCGTGACCGTGCGCTACGGCGACGCCCAGGGCGCCGACAGCAGCTCGGCGACGCTGCGCCGGTCCCGCCCCTCCGGCGGCTCCCCGACCGCCTTCCCCAACGCGATCATGGACACGATCGCCCACCCCGGGTTCGGGCTCAGCTCCTTCGTGAGCCCCTCCATGTCGAAGGCCCGGAACTGGTGGGAGGCCAGTCCCAGCGCCTCCGCCTGGAGGGTCATGTGGGCGATGGCCTGCCCGAGGTCGTAGTCCGCGAACTCGGAGTACCGCAGCTCCGTGTCGTCCACGTGGCGCCGCGTCGACGTGACGACGAGCAGCCCCGCGTCCGTCGCCCACCGGGCCGAGCTGGGAGCGAGGTGCCGGACCACCCGCTCGTGGTCCGGCTCACCGGGCCGGGCCGCGAAGAAGCCCCACGGCTGGGAGTTCCCGGCGGACGGGGCCCACCGCGCGGCTTCGAGCAGCAGGCCCAGGGTCTCGTCGTCGACGGCGGCCGACGGGTCGAACCGGTACGGGCTGAACCGTCCGGCCAGCAGGGGGTGTATGCCGCCGTCGGACGGTTCCGGATCACGTCGCATGCCCCGCTGCAACCGGTCCCCGTACAGCCCTATTCCAGCTGCAGTAGCAGTACCCGACCTAGTACCCGACGGCCTCTCGGAGCAGCAGCACCGTGCCGCGCCCCGGGTGGGGTTCCGCGTTGAGGACGAGCAGGCGGTTGACGGCGCTGTCCATCCCGTACGCCGCCTGGCAGCGGGCGTTCTCCAGCGGGAGGACGTGCTCCTCGATGCGGCGCAGGGCCGTGCCCAGGTCGGGCACCACCTTCTGCGCGCCGACGATCCACACCGCGCGGGCCGCGCCGCCCGCGTTGGCGGGGAGCTGGCTACCGCTGCCCGAGGCGAGCACGAGCGCACCGGTCTCGGTGACGGCGGCGACGCTGTTCACGACGAAGTCCGGGCAGGCGGCGAGCCGTCGGATCTCGTCGGCGCCGGTGGCGCGGTCGATGCCCAGGATGCGCGGCCTGACGGCGTCGTACGGGCCGCCGGCGTTGATGTCCTCGTCGATGCCGGACAGCCGGAGCGTCTCGCTGGCTCCGGTGAGCACGCTGGAGCCCTCGGGGATCAGCTCCTTGATACGGGTACGCGCTTCGGCGGCGTCGTCGAGGATCTCGGCGGCGAAGCCGTTGGCGCGCAGCGCGGCGGCCACCCGCTCCAGCCGTTCGTCCGCCGCCGGGGCGCCCCAGGCGGAGGCCTCCTCCGGGCCCGCCTCCGAGCTTCCCTCCGCGCCCTGCTCCGCGCGGGGCGCCCCGCCCGCCAGCGGGGAGGTGTCGAGATACCTGACCTCGTACACCCGCTCGGCGAACCTCCAGCCTTCCTCGGTCCGCCGGTAGCGGTCGTGGTAGACGGCGAAGTTCTGCCCCTGGCGTCCGTCGAGGGTGCGCGCGAGCTCGTGCATGTACGCCCGGCCGGTCGCGGTGTCGCCGTCGATCCGGATCGCGCCGGGGTGCGTGTTCTGCACGAAGAAGTCCCACTGGGCCTGCAGCCGCTCGCCCCCGGCGAGGATCTCCTCGCGGCCGACCAGCTCGACGGGGACGTTGGGCATGCTCAGGACACCGTCCGGGGTGAACAGCGCCGCCATGCGGGGCCGGTCGCGCATCATCGCCGCGTCGGTGAACTCGCCGCGCAGCGCCTCGATCTCGACGCGGTCCGCGATGGCCTGGAAGTCGTTCATCGAAGTTCCCTCTCGGTCTCGTCATCGCCTTCACCGTGACGACAAGACAGCGCACCGGAATGTGAGGCGGGCATCGGCCTCACATTCCGAGGCGCTGTCCTGTCGTATGGGGGAGAGACGCAGAAACGGGCGAGCGAGCGAGGGAGAAGACCGGACCATGACCACGGGAGCCGAGATCATGAACGAGCGCCGCAGGCTGATCAACCTCGGTTATCGGCTCCTGGGTTCCCTCGCGGACGCCGAGGACGTCGTGCAGGAGACCTACGCCCGCTGGTACGCCCTGTCCGCACGCGAGCAGCAGGCCATCGAATCGCCCGGCGCCTGGCTGATGACGGTCGCCAGCCGCATCTGCCTGAACCTCCTCGGCTCGGCGCGGGTCAGGCGGGAGACGTACGTGGGCGACTGGATCCCGGAACCCCTGCCCGAGCCCACGGAGTACGCCACCGGGCGCGCCGACGGAACCGACCCGGCGGACCGGGTCACCCTCGACGAGTCGGTGACGATGGCCTTCCTGGTCGTCCTCGACGCGATGACCCCGGCCGAACGCGTCGCGTTCGTCCTGCACGACGTCTTCCGCTACCCCTTCGGCGAGGTCGCAGAGATCGTCGGCCGCAGTCCGGCGGCCTGCCGCCAGCTGGCCTCGTCCGCCCGCCGACGCGTCCGTACGGCGCAGAGTCCGGCGGCCCCGAGTGCCGCAGGGCAGGCGGACATCGTCAGACGGTTCAAGGCGGCGTGGGAGGCCAAGGACATCGACGCCCTGGTCGGCCTGCTCGACCCCGACGCCGTCGCGACCGCCGACGGCGGCGGGCTTGCCGTCACCCACCCGCGTCCGCTCGTGGGCGCCGAGCGGATCGCGCGGGGCTACGCCGAGATCGGCCGCCTGGCGGGCGACCGCACCACGTTCGTGGAGCGCACGGTCAACGGCCTACCCGGCCTGGTGGCGTGGCAGGACGGCGTCCTCGTGACCGTGTACGCCTTCGAGACCACGGGCGACCGGATCAGGCGCATCTGGGCGGTGCGGAACCCCGAGAAGCTCCGCCCCTGGCGGATCAGCTGAGCGCACCCAGAACGTGCGGGGCCGCCTCCGTGAGGGTGGGGAAGTGACGGTGGGCGTCGGGGTGCGGGGCGGGGGTGTTGACGGTCCAGACGGTCATCCCGGCGTCGAGCCCGGAGCGGACCCCGGAGGGCGCGTCCTCGATCACGAGACACTCCGCCGGGTCCGCGCCCAGCTTCTCGGCGGCGGTGAGGTACGGGACGGGCGACGGCTTCCCCTCGGCGACGGAGCCCGCGTCGACGATCAGCCCGGGGAACGGCAGCCCGGTCCGCTCGAACCGCCCCCGCACCCGGTGCTCGTAGTTCGACGTGACGAGCGCCCACCGGTCGGCGGGGAGCGCGTGGAGCAGCCCGGCGGCCCCGTCGAAGGCCGCGTAGTCGCCCGTACGGACGTCCTCGTCCTCCAGCGCGTGCAGGAGGGCGAGGCACTCGTCCGGGTCGGCGCCGGGCACGACGGCGGCGAAGGTCTCCACGGGCCGCGTCCGCAACGCCGTGGCGTACACCTCGGCGCCGTCGAGCCCGTACCGCGCGGCCCACTCGTGCCAGACGCGGCGCTGGTTCTCGACGGCGTCCATGAGGGTGCCGTCGACGTCGAAGAGAACGAACTTTATGGAGGTCACGCCCGGGATGCTACGTCCACGAACGCGGCCCAGGAGGCGGGGGAGACGGCGAGCTGGGGGCCGTGGGGGTTCTTGGAGTCGCGGATGTGGATGAGGGTGGGGTGGGCGGCGACCTCGACGCAGTTGCCGCCTTCGCCGCTGCTGTAGCTGGACTTGCGCCAGTCGTAGGCGACTTCGATGCACTCGCCGCCCTCGCCGTCGCTGTAGCTGCTCTTGAACCAGGCCAGATCTGCGGTGCTCATAGCTCTCCCAGCATTTTCTCGATCCGCTCCAGGGACTCGCGGCGCGTGAGTGCCTGCGCCCGGATGATCCCATAGCGCTCGGTATACATGCGCACCTCCTCTGGGTCGATGATCAGTCGGGCGTGTCCGTAGATCTCGGTGTACGCGACCTCCCGCCGTCCTTTGGGTGTGAGCAGGGTGAACGAGCCGCCCAGGCCCGGGTGTTCGTCCGGGTCGTTCGGCATGATCTGGAAGTGGACGGTCCTCAGCCGGGCGACCTCGATGATGCGTCGCAGCTGCTCCCGGAGGACGTCTCGGCCGCCCAGAAGGCGCCGCAGCACCGCCTCCTCGATGACGAAGCTCATCGTCGGGCCCGGCCACTTGTCGAACAGTGCTTGTCGGGAGATCCGGTCGGCCAACCGCGTCTGGATCGTCTCCTCGTCATAGAGCGGGCGGCGGTAGCGGAAGACGGCCTCCGCGTAGGCCGGGGTCTGCAGAATGCCCGGTACCGCCTGCACGGCGTAATAGTGCAGGGCAACGGCCTCGGCCTCCGCCTTCGCGAAGCTCCGGAACCAGTCCGGGTGCCGCACCCGCGCCCGCGCCAGCGCCTGCCGTACGTCATCCACCGCCGCCGTCAGCACACCCCCCGCCCCCAGCGCCGGGTCCGCCAGCAGCAGGAAGTCCGGCTGTGGCGTCCGTACCCCCCTCTCGATCGACGAGATCAGGTCCTCGCCGCAGTGCGTGAGCTCCGCCAGCTCCACCTGGCTCAGGCCCGCGTTGTTCCGCAGCACCTTGATGATCTTCCCGATCGCACGGAACAGGTGCGCCGTGCCGTCCACCTCGGAGGGCCGCTCCGGCCGCTCCTCCTTCTTGTTCCCCGACATCCGTACCGCCTTCTTGGCGTACCCGTACTGTTACGCAGCGTCGTCGCGTCGCTGCTGGTCAGCGTACGGTCGGGGGCCCAAGCTCGGGGGCATGAAATCCGAAACCGCCACTCCAACCGGTGAGTTCACGCTCCGGCTCTCGGCAACGCGCCGGGGCGCACGCCTGGCACGGTTACTGGCTGTGCAGCAGCTCCACGACTGGGGCGTCACGGGCCCCTCGGCCGAGGCGGCCGAGCTGGTCGTCGCCGAGCTCGCCAACAACGCGGTCCGGCACGGGCGGGTGCCGGGGCGGGACTTCGAGGTACGGATGGAGCGGGGCGACGACCACGTACGGATCGAACTGTCCGACGCGCGCGGCGAACGGCTGCCGGTCCCGGCCCGGGAACCGGACGAGGGCGGCTACGGGCTGCTGCTCGTCGCCGCCCTCGCCACGGCGTGGGGCGTGAAGGACCGGTCCGTCGGCAAGACGGTCTGGGCGACCGTCCCGCTGGCGTCCCGGTGAGGGGTCGTCAGGAGGAGAGGTTGTAACTGGTGTCCGGGGAGGTGGTCCACCAGGAGACCTGGCTGCGCGTGCGGAACGGCTGCTGCCAGGAGCCTGTGCCCTGGTACAGGTAGGCCAGGCCGCCGCTGCCCCGAATGGAGGCGTACAGGTCGGGACGGCCGTCGCCGTTCGCGTCGCCGATGCCGAGCAGGTCGCCGTACCCGCCCCAGCCGCCGCCCACCTTCACGCGGGGCGCGAAGGTGCCGTCGCCCTTGCCGAGGTAGAGCCAGAGGACGCCGTCCTTGTCGCGGGCGACGAGGTCTCCGGCCGGGCCGCCGGCGAGGTTGCCGGTGGCGGTGAGCTGGTTGTAGACGCCCCAGCCGCCGCCGATCTTCCTGCGGGTCGCGTACGGGGCGGTGGCCGAGCCCGTGCCCTTGTAGAGCCACAGGTCGCCGGTCTTGTCGGTGGCGACCAGGTCCGCCCGGCCGTCGCCGGTGAGGTCGCTGCCGCCGGTGAGCTGGTTGTACGTGTTCCAGCCGGAGCCGATCCGGACGCGGCCGGCCAGCGGGGCCTTGGCCTGCCCCGTGCCCTGGTAGAGCCAGAGGACCCCGGACTTGTCCCGGGCCACGACGTCGCTCACGGCCGAGCCGGTGACGTTCCCGGCGGCCTCGATCCGGTCGTACGTCTGCCAGCCCGAGCCGACGAGCAGCCCCGGGTTCTGGTCGAGATAGCCGGCTTCGGGGCGGAGGAACGTGTCGTCGATCCACAGGCGGCCCGAGGTGTCCCGCACGAGCACGTCGGGCGAGCCGTCGGCGTCGTAGTCGTGCGCGCCGGGCTTCCGGGTGACGGTGAACGAGCCGGAGGTCTTCAGCTCCGGTCCGATGCCGTTCATCGGCTTGGCGCTGATCTCCCAGGTGTACGGCCCGCTCTGCGCCCCGGTCCACAGCTCGGGGGCGCCGTTCCAGGCGAGCTGGCCCTTCCAGGCGTACGAGGCCTTGTGGGGGTCGTAGTCGGCGTTGAGCGGGTAGACCCCGTCGGTCAGGGTCTCGCCCGTCCGGGTGTTGCGGATCTTGACGGTCATCTCCACCTCGGACCGGCTGAGCTGCCAGACCATGGTGAACTTGCCGCCGGTCTTGTCGAGGTCGAGGACCGGCGGGATGTTGTGCGAGAGCAGCGTGACCTTGGTGGAGAGGCCGGAGGAGGCGACCTGTGTGGCGACCGGGGCGCCGTCCGCGCCCGGAGCGATCCGGTACAGGCCCTCGCCCTTCGCGGCGGTGCCGCCCTGGACGAGAAGCGCCCCGTCCGGAGCCACGGCCGAGGAGGCCATGTCGTCCATGAGCTTCCGGGTCGTGGTGCTCGTGAGGGAGCGCGCGGTCACGGCGTACGTCGGGGACGGGTTCCGCTCGTCGTATCCGCCGGACTGCGCGTACGTCAGCCAGTTGCCGACCAGGCCGAGGGAGTCGATCGCGCCCGGCAGGGCGATCCGCTGGGTGGTGGTGGAGGGGCCCCGCTGGGTGACGACCGCGGTCCGGGAGCCGCCGCTCGCGGGCTCCAGCCAGGCGACGTGCGTGCCCGAGAGCGCGATGGGGGTCTGCTGGTCGTTGCCCGCGAGGGCACCGGTCTCCGTGACCTTGGCGGTGGCGAGGTCCACGGTGGCCCAGCGCCGGCCCGCGGCGGTGACGTACGTGAGGAGGGCGGTGTCGGGCGTGCCGGCCCTGACGATCGGGTCCTTCGCGTCGGCCGGCAGCCCGGTCACGAGCACGTTGGCGGTCCCGCCGTCGTCGCTCCGGGAGAGCAGGTGCACGGCGTGTCCGCCCTGGGCGTTGGACGCCTTGACGAACGCGGTCCGGCCGACGGCGCCGATGTACGTCGCGTCGGAACCCGCGATCCTGGGCGACACGGACAGGACGTCCTGGTCCGTGATCATGTCCCGGAGCGTGATGTAGCCGTCGGACCCGACCCCCGCGACCACGTCGGAGGCGTGAGAGACAGAGGCCCAGCTGTCGCCCGGCCACGGCTCCTTCCTGCTGCCGTCGGCGTACCGGGTCCAGACGCCGTGGATGGCCCGGTCGTCCCGCTCCCAGGTCAGGAACCCGGTCGTTCCGGCGCTCACGATGTCCGTCCTGCCCTGCGGGTAGGGCACGACCGCCGCCGCGGTGGTGGCCGCGGCCGTGGCGGAGGCGGTGGCGGCCGTGGCGGGGACGGCGGCCGTCAGACCGCCCACGGTGACGGCGAGGGCGACGGTGACGGCGGCGGCGAGACGGTGCCGGGATGTACGTGCTGGGGACACGGTGCTGTTCCTCCCCCTGTGGTCGGGACATGGTGCTCCATGCCCCGACCACAGGACATCCGGGTGGATCGAAAGGTTGTACGCCCGGTCGGCTGATCCGTCAGAAGGCCCTGTCGAAGTCCTTGGCGTAGCTCAAGTGGCTGCCCAGGTAGTAAGTGAAGGGGTTCCGGTAGTCACCCGTGCCCCTGTAGATCTCCACGAGATCGTCGGTGGTGCCCTTGTGGCTCACCGCGAGCAGGTCGGCGCGGCCGTCCCTGTCGACGTCGCCGATGCCGACGAGGTCGGTGTACCGGCTCAACACCAAGTCCCTGTCGACGCGGGTGCGGGGTGCGAAGGTCCCGTCTCCCTTGCCGAGGTAGAGCCAGAGGTAGCCGTCCTTGTCGCGGGCGACGAGGTCACCGGCCGGGCCGCCGCCGATGTTGCCGGTGGCGGTGAGCAGGGTGTAGCCGCCCCAGCCGCCGCCGATCTTCCTGCGCGGGGCGAACGGTGCCTGTTCGTTGCCGGTGGCCCGGTAGAGCCAGAGGACGCCGGACCTGTCGGTGGCGAGGAGGTCGGGGCGGCCGTCGCCGGTGAGGTCGCTGCCGGCGGTGAGCTTGTCGTAGATCTGCCAGCCGCTGCCCACCTTGGTCCGGGGGGCGAAGGAGTGTCCGGTGCCCCGGTAGTACCAGAGGGCGCCGGTCCGGTCGCGGCCGAGCAGGTCGGCGTAGGAGGAACCGGCCAGGTTGCCCGGGGCGATGATCCGGTCGTACGTGTTCCAGCCGCCGCCACGGTCGGTCCGCTCCCACGGGCCCTGATAGCGGTTGTCGAACATCTGCCGGACGTCGAGGGAGGAGAGGCGTCCCGCGCTGTTCGTGAGGAGCAGGTCGGGGGAGCCGCTGTCGGAGTAGTCGTGGGGGTGCGCCTTGCCGGCGACCTTGAAGGTGCCGGATCGTTCCACCGCCGGGCCGATGCCGTTCATGGGGGTCGCCGTCATCTTCCAGGTGTACGTGCCGTGGTAGGCGGCGACGGCGTTGTCGAACTGGCCGGGCCAGTCGATGGTGCCCCTGTCGCCCCAGCCGCCGGCGAAGGACGTCCAACGCTTCCCGGACGCCTCGTGCGTGACCAGGAGCCGCACGTCTGCGCCCCACCTCCCGAACTGCCAGGAGAACCGTGCCTTGGAACCGGCCGTGTCGAAGTCGACGGATGCGGGGGTCTCTTCGCCCACCACGGTGAGCGCGACGGGCCTGCCCAGGCTCGCCACGAGGGTGGCGGCGGGGAGGCCGTCCGGGCCTGCGGCGATCCGGTAGATGCCCTCGCCCTGTTCGATCGTGCCGCCCTGCACGAGGAGCTCGGAGTCCGACTGGCTGCGGATGGTGTCGACGACGTCGAGGACCTTGACCGTCTGCCCGGTCGTCAGCGAGCGGAGCGTCAGCCCGTAGAGGGGGTTGGGGCGGCGCTCCAGGAAATCAGGCCTTGTCGTTTCGGAGTATGCCAACCAGTCGTCGTCCATCAACTCGGCCTGGAGGAACTGCGCGTAGCCGATGGGGATGCGTGTGGAACCGGACTCGCCCCGCCGGGCCACCTCCAGGGCCACCGCTCCTCTGGCATTCGGCTCTTCGCCCCAGGCCAGGTGTGTGGCGGACAGGGTGACATCGGTCTGATAGCCGCCTCGTGTCGCGCTGCGCTCCTCCACCACCGTGGCGGTGGCGACGTCCACCACGGCCGTACGCCAGTCGGCCGCGTTGTCCTCCTCCACGTAGTACAGGAGGGACAAGGTGTCCGGCGAGTCCACCTGGCTGGAGAGGTCGCGCGCGGCCATGCCCGTGGGCAGCCCGAAGATCGTACGGTCGACGATCGTGCCGTCCGGCTTGCCGACGAGGTGGACGTCCCGGCCCTCGCTGCCGTCGGCCTTGGGGACGCTCACGACGAGGGTGCTGCCGACGAGGTCCATGAGGGTGGCGTCCGGGCCGAGGAAGCCGATGTCTATGGTCACGGGGGAGGAGGCCCCGGACATGTCGTACACGGTGTGGACGGTTCCGGACGAGGCCACGACGGTGTCCGCGCGGACGGTCCCCTTGGAGCCCGCGGGCAGCGCGGTCGTGACGCCGTCCGCGTACCGGGTCCAGGAGAAGCCGCCGTCGTGGTGACGGGTGAGGAACCCCGACGGGCCGTTGCCGACCAGCTGGGAGTCCTGCGGCAGGGTGGGCACGGTGGCGGCCTGCTGATCCGCCGCGACGGCCGCCGTCCCCGGGCGCGCGCCGGTCGCCGCCACGGCGGGCGAGGTCAGGACGCCCGCCGTGACGGCGAGGGCGACGGCCACGGCGGCGGCGAGCCGGTGGCGGGACTTGCGTGCGTGTGCCAAGGCGGTGCTCTTTCTCAAGAGGCGCGGGCGCGGCGAGATACGCCGCGCCCGCAGGACTCTTGAGATGACCGGAAGGTTGTACGGTCCGGGCGCCCCCTTCCGGCCGTACCCCGTCGATCCATCAGAAGGCCGGCACGAGATCGTCAGAAGATCGTCAGATCCGAGCCGAAGTAGTCGTAGGAGTAGATCGCCTGGCGGGTCCCGAAGGGCGCTCGCCAGTCGCCCGTGCCCTTGTAGACGTACGTGTTGCCGTAGTGGTTGTTCGCCAGCAGGTCCGGGTGGCCGTCGCGGTCGACGTCGCCGAAGCCGGCGAGCCCGTAGTACGTGTTCCAGCCCGCGCCGATGCGGGTACGGGCGGCGAAGGTGCCGTCCCCCTTGCCGAGGTACAGCCAGAGGACACCTGAGGCGTCGCGGGCGACGAGGTCACCGGCCGGGCCGCCGCCGATGTCGGCGGTGGCGGTGATCTGGTTGTAGATCCCCCAGCCGCCGCCGACCTTCACACGCGGCGCGAAGGGCTTCACGGCGTCGCCGGTGCCCTTGTAGAGCCACAGGACGCCGGAGGTGTCGGTGGCGAGGAGGTCCGGGCGGCCGTCGCCGTTGAGGTCGCTGCCGCCGGTGATCTGCTTGTAGATCCCCCAGCCGCCGCCGATCTTCACGCGGGGGGCGAGGGCCAGGCCGGTGCCCTGGTGGAGCCAGAGGACGCCGGTCTTGTCGCGGGCGACGATGTCGGACTGCGGGGAGCCGGCGACGTTCCCGGGGGAGACGAGCCGGTCGTAGGCGTTCCAGCCGCCGGTGCCGAGCCAGGTGGGAAAGTCGTGGGTCCACGCGCCGAGGGGGCTGCTCGTGTTGTACAGCTTCAGACCGGTGGAGTCCCGCACGAGCAGGTCGGGGGTGCCGTTGTCGTCGAAGTCGTGCGGGACGACCTTGCGGACGACCTTGAAGGTGCCGGTCTTCTCCACGGCCGGGCCGATGCCGCCGATGGGCTGCGCCGTGAAGCGCCAGGTGTAGTCGCCGTTGGGGGCGGGGGCCCTGTACTCGGCAGGAATGCCGGGGTTGCTCGTGACGAACGCGCCGTCCCACTTGAAGCCGTATCGACCGTCTCCGGAGGAGGAGACCTCGGGACTCCACGATTTGCCGGTCGCGGGGTGCTCCAGCCGGACGTGTACCTCCATCGCCGGCCTGTTGAGGGTCCAGGTCAGTGGGACCGGGGTGGTGACGCGGTCGAAGTCGATCGTCTCGGGGACGTCGTGCTTCACGAACTCCAGCGTGGTGGACTGGCCGGTGCTCGCCACGAGGGTGACCGTCGGCCGGGCGCCGTCGGCGCCCGGGGCGATCCGGTAGAGGCCCTCGCCGTGCTCGATCGTCCCGCCCCGCGCCATCTGGGTCCCGTCGGGGCCGGGGGTGGAGGTCAGCGTGTGGTCCAGGAGGTCGACCGTCTCACCCGTCGTCAGGGAGAAGGCCCGCAGTGCGTACCTGGAGTTCGGGAGCGAGGCCGGGTCCGACGCGAACTGTCGGTACGTCAGCCAGCCGCCGACCAGTTGGATGCCGACGGCGTTCGTGATGCCCAGGTCGTGGCGTACGGTCTCGCCGGTGTCCCGCCGCGCCACGGCCACCTTCACCGTGGAGTTCGTGGGCTTCTCGACCCAGGCGATGTGGGTGGCCGAGAGGGCGGTGCCTCCCAGGGGGACGTCGGGCGTCTCGTACTTCTCGACGACCGCGTGGGTCGCGATGTCCACGACGGCCGCGCGGCTCTGCTTCGTCCCGTCCACGGTGCCCGCGTACAGGACCACGGCGCTGTCGGGGGATTCCAGGTTGATGACGGTGATCGCGGCGTCAGCCGGCAGGCCGGTGACCGTGTCGTCGACCAAGTCCCCTTGCTGCTTGCCGATGACGTGGAGGTCGCTGCCGCCGGTCGCGTTGGCCTTCTTCGCGACGAGCCGGGTGCCGGCCGATCCCACGACGGTGTAGCCCTCGCCGAGGGGGCGGATGTCGATCTCCAGCGGATCGGCGCCCGTCGCCATGTCGTACAGCTTGAAGACACCGCTGCCGTCGGTCCCCCGCACGACGTCCGTGCGCCGCGAGCCCCCGTACGAGCCCCCGGGGAGCACGGTCGTGGCGCCGTCCGAGTACCGCATCCACCGGTAGGTGATCGGCGTGCCGCCCTGGCCGCTCAGGAAGCCGGTCGGGCCGGCGCTGAGGACCGAGGCGTCGACCGGGAACGGGACGACGTCCTGCTCCGCCGACTGCGCGGCGGCGGCCGGGGTCACGGCCGTCGGCGCGGCCGCGAAGGAAGGCGTGACGGTCACGGCGGTCACAGTCGTCACGGCCAGGACGGCGGTGACCGCCGCGCCCAGCCGGATCCGGGCGGTGCGGGTGCGGGTCAAGAGACTGGTCCTCCCCCAGAGGTGTGGGCATGGCGTTCGACGCCATGCCCACAGGACCTCCGAGGGAATCGGAAGGTTGTACGTCCGGGTCAGAACAGGGTCGTGGGGTACGTCCCGAGGGGCTCCGGGCTGTACACCTCGCGCCGGGAGCTGAACGGCGCGCGCCAGTCGCCCGTGCCCACGTAGTAGGAGAGGGTCTCGAAGTTGCCGCCCATGACTCCCTGGGCGACGAGGTCCGGGCGGCCGTCCCTGTTGACGTCGCCGACGCCGACGAGGTCGGTGTAGCGGTCCCAGCCCGTGCCGATCCTGGTGCGCGGGGCGAAGGTGCCGTCGCCCTTGCCGAGGTACAGCCAGAGGACACCGGCGCGGTCGCGGGCGACGAGGTCGCCGGCGGGGCCTCCGGCGAGGTTGCCGACGGCGGAGATCTGGTTGTAGATCCCCCAGCCGCCGCCGATCTTCTTGCGGGCGGCGAAGGGTGCGGTTCCCTTGCCGGTGCCCTTGTACAGCCACAGGTCGCCGGCCTTGTCGGCGGCGAGGAGGTCGGAGCGGCCGTCGTTGGTGAGGTCGCTGCTGCCGCCGACGAGCTTGTCGTAGGTCTGCCAGCCGCCGCCGATCTTCGTACGGGGGGCGAAGGCGTGGCCGGTTCCGGAGTACAGCCAGAGGTCGCCGACCCGGTCGCGGCCGATGACGTCGGCGTACGGGGAGGCGTCCAGGTTGCCGGGGGCCGCGAGCCGGTCGTAGATGTTCCAGCCCTGGCCGATGACCGTGGGCGTCCGCTTGTAGCCCCAGCGGGTCTCGTAGAGGCTCTGGCGGGCGTCGTAGTTGAGCAGTCGGCCCGAGCCCGAGCCGTCCAGGACGAGGAGGTCCGCGAGACCGCTGTCGGAGAAGTCGTGCGGGGCGGGCTTGCCGGTGACCTTGAGGGTGCCGGTCCTGACCAGGTCGGGCCCGATGCCGTTGGACGGGCGGGCGGTCATCTTCCAGGTGTAGTCGCCGTTGGAGGCGGCGGAGTGGTCGTCGAACATGCCGGTCCAGCGCACCCCGGAAAGGGAGCCGTCGCGTTCCGTGAAGCCGAGGTCGGAGGTCCAGCGCTTCCCGGACGCGGTGTGGGTGAGGACGACGCGGAACCGGTTGGGCTTGCTGAACTCCCAGAAGAAGCCCGGCTCGTCGCCGCGCGCGAGGTCGGCCGCGGTGGGGAGGGGAGCGGTCGCGTGCTCCTTGGCGCCGAGCACGACGGTCTCGCCCGTGCTCGCCACCTGCGTGGCGGCCGGGGTGCCGTCCTCGCCGGGGGCGATCCGGAAGAGGCCGTCACCCTGGGCGATCGACCCGCCCTGGACCAGGGCCGCGCCGCCGGGCTCGCTCCGGGAGCTGATCACGTGGTCGAGGAGCTTGACGGTCCTGCCGCTCGTGAGGGACTGGGCCGTCAGCGCGTAGTACGGGTCGGGCGTGAGGGCCGCGGCCCCGCCGGTCACGGCGTACATCACCCAGTCGCCGAGCAGGCGGACGGTGAGCGGGGTCTTGGTCCCGAGGGGGATGCGCTGGACCGCGGCCTCGCCCCACCGGGCCACCACCAGGTCCACGGTGCCGGTGGACGACTTCTCCGTCCAGGCCACGTGGGTGGCGGTCGTGCTGACGCTGGACAGCGCGCGCCAGGTGTAGCCCGGGCCGGCCAGCACCTCGTCGTACGCCTTCGGGACGGCTCGGTCCTCGGTGATCGCGGCGGTCGCGACGTCCACGCGGGCCACGTGCTTCGCGGACACCCCGCCGACCGTGCCGGTGTAGAACAGGTTCAGGGTGCCGGGCGAGTCCGCGAACGCGTGGTGGATCACGGTGTCCCTGGGCAGCCCGTTCACCCGGCGGTCCACGACGGTGCCCGCGGGCTTGCCGACGAGGTGGAGAGAGGTTCCCTCGCCGGCGTCGGTGACCTTCATGACGACCGTGGCGCCGGCCAGTCCGACGAACTCGGCGGACGTGCCCAGGAAGGCGGTGTCGATCACCACGGGGTCGGCGCCGGTGGCCATGTCGTACAGCTTGTACGTGGCCCCCTCCCGCTTCGCGATCATGTCGGTCTGCTGGCCGCCCTGGTAGTCACCGGTGGGCAGCACGGTCGTGGCGCCGTCCTCGTACCGCGTCCAGCGGAAGGTCCCGTCCGAGGGCAGCCGCGTCAGGAAGCCCGACGTGCCGTTGCCCCGGATCCGGGAGCCCGGCGGCAGCTCCGCCGTGACCTGCTGTGTGTCCCCGGCCGCCGTCACGGCCCCCGTCGTCGCCACGGCCGCCGGTACGGCCGTGAGCGTGCCCACGGTGACGGCGGCTACGAGGGTCGCAGCGGCGGCGATGCGGTGCCGGGACGCATGTGCTCTGGACAAAGCGGTGTTTCCTCCCTTGGAGGTGTGGGCGCGGCGAGATCGCCACGCCCACATGACTCACGGACCGTTCGAAGGGTTGTGCGTCGCGATCAGAAGAGTTCGGTCACGCCGTCGCCCAGACCGGGGTTGTACAGCGCCCGGCGGGACGCGAACGGGGCCTGCCAGTCGCCCGTGCCCTTGTACACGTAGAGGTCGCTGTGGGAGTCGTCGTACGCGACGAGGTCGTTCCTGCCGTCGCGGTCGGTGTCGCCGACACCGACGAGGCTGGAGTACTGGCTCCAGCCGCTGCCGATCTTCGTGCGGGACGCGAAGGTGCCGTCGCCCTTGCCGAGGTAGAGCCAGAGGACCCCGGAGGTGTCGCGGGCGACGAGGTCCCCGGCGGCCGCTCCGGCGAGGTCGCCGACGGCCGTGAGCTGGTTGTAGATGCCCCAGCCGGCGCCGATCTGCACACGCGCCTCGAAGGGCTTCACGGCGTCGCCCGTGGCCTTGTAGAGCCACAGCACGCCGCTGGTGTCGGTGGCGAGGAGGTCCGGGCGGCCGTCGCCCGTGAGGTCGGAGCCGGCGGTGAGCTTGGTGTAGATCTGCCAGCCGCTGCCGATCTTCGTCCGGGGACCGAGGCCCTTGCCGTTGCCCTGGTGCAGCCAGAGCACACCCGTCGTGTCGCGGGTGACGACGTCCCCGGCGGTCGTGCCGGCGATGTCGCCGGTGGCCGTGATCCGGTCGTACGCGTACCAGCCCGTCCCGAGGTCCACCGGGTCCGGCTTTTGGGTCGGGGAGGAGCCCTCGATCTGCCGCAGGTCGTACGAGCGCAGCCGGCCCGCCCCGTCCCGGGAGAGCACGTCCGGCGAGCCGTTGTCGTCGAAGTCGTGCGGCCTCGGCGCGCGGGTGAGGGTGAAGGTGCCGGTGCGGACGACGTCCGGGCCGATGCCGTTGGCGGGCTTCGCCGTCATCGTCCAGGTGTAGTCGCCGTTGTACGCCGGGAGGCCGTTGGAGAACGTGCCGTCCCAGGTGAACGGGAAGTCGGTCAGCCCCGCGTGCGGGTCGGTGTAGGCCTCGCCCCCCGTCAGGCCGGAGGCGGTGTGGGTGAAGACCAGGCTCACGGTCGTGTTGGACCGGCTGAGCGTCCACGAGGCGTTCAGCGCACCGCCGTTGTGGTCGAAGTCGACGACGCCGCTCGGCGGCAGGGTCTCCTTCTCCACCGTGAGCGCGGTGGGCCGCCCGGTGCCCGCCACCAGGGTCGCGACGGGCGTGCCGTCGGCGCCGGGGGCGACGCGGTAGAGGCCCTCGCCGTGCTCGACCGTACCGCCGAGGGCGAGCAGGCCGCCGTCGGCGCCGACGGTGCCGGACTGGACGTGGTCGAGGAGCTTGACCGTCTCGCCGGTGTTCAGGGAACGGGCGGTGAGGGCGTGCAGGGCGAGGGGGAGGGTGGCCGTGCCGCCGCCGTCCCGGTCGTACGTCACCCAGTCGCCGACCGCCCCGAGGCGGATCAGCTCCGTGTCGGTGCGGTCGTCCAGCAGCGTCCGCTCGACCGTCGTCCCGTCCCGGCGGGCCACGGCGAGGAACGACTTGGCCTCGACGGGCCTCTCGGTCCAGGCCACGTGGGTCGGGGAGACGACGACGGAGGCGATGACGGTGGCCACCGGGACGTCGTGCGTGTCGGTGATCGCGCCGGTGGCGAGGTCCACCACGCCCAGGGTGCGGACATTGCTCATGCTGCGGACGTACTGAAGTGCGAGGGTGCCGGGCCCGTTGCTGTAGCTCAGCAGGGGGCGGGCGCCCTCGGGCAGGACGATCTCGTGGTCGACGGCGTGGCCGTCCTCCTCGGAGACGAGGTGGAACTCCATGCCGTCGGGCGTGCTCTTCCTCATGACGAGCGTGGAGCCGACGACCCTGACGAAGCTGTACGGGGTGGCCGCGGTGTTGAAGGCCGAGGTGTCGATCACGACGGGTTCCGAAGCCCCGCTCATGTCGGTGAGCGTGTACACGCTCCCGTTCTGCGTGGCGACGGTGTCCGTGCCCGGGACTCCCCAGCGCTCGCCTGCGGGAAGCGTGGTCGTGACGCCGTCCGAGAAGCGCGTCCAGCGGTGGACGGTGCTCGCCCCCTCGGTGACGCTCAGCACGCCGGTACGGCCGGAGCTCAACAGCTGCGAGCCGGCCGGGATCGTCAGCGTGTCCTGGCTGTCCGAGACCGCCGTGAGCGCCGGGGCCGGGGCTGTCGGCCCGGTGGCGAAGGCAGGGGCCGCGAGCCCGGTGACGGCGGTGACGGCGAGGACGGCCGTGACGGCCGCCACCAGCCGTGTCCGGCCGGTGTGTACATGCAGCAAGGACACTTCTCCCCCAGCGGAGCGGGTGTGACGGATGTTCCGTCACACCCTCACCGATCATCGAGGGAGCCGAAAGGCCGGAGGTCGGCACCTTGGGGCCCGGAACATTGCCGGAGCCGAACCCCCTCGGCTAGGAGACCGAGTTGAACTTCGTTCCCTCGCCCGCGTACAGGTTCGTCGTCAGGCGCGCGAACGGCGCCGTCGCCGAGCCCGTCGACCGGTAGACGTACGTGCCGCCGGCGCCGTACGCGATCAGGTCCGGGCGGCCGTCGGCGTTCACGTCGCCCGCGCCGACGAGCTGGGAGAAGGCGCCCCAGCCGGAGCCGACCTTCACCCGGGTGGAGAAGCCGCCGGTGCCGTTGCCCTGGTAGAGCCACAGGACGCCGGAGGTGTCACGGGCGACCAGGTCACCGGCGGACGAGCCGGCGATGTTGCCGACGGCCGTGATCTGGTTGTAGACGCCCCAGCCGGAGCCGACCTTGACGCGGGTCGCGAAGGGGGCGAGGTCGTCGCCGGTGCCCTTGTAGAACCACAGCACGCCCGAGGCGTCGGTGGCGAGGAGGTCGGCGCGGCCGTCGCCGTTGAGGTCCGAGCCGCCCGCGAGCTTGGTGTAGCCGCCCCAGCCGCCGCCGACCTTGATGCGCGGGGTGAAGGTGCCGTCCCTCTTGCCGATGTACTGCCAGAGGACACCGGAACCGTCGAGGGCGATGAGGTCGCCGTAAGGAAGGCCGGCGATGTCGCCGACGGCCTCGATCTGCTTGTACGTGTTCCAGCCCGGGCCGACCTTCGTACGGCGGGCGGTGTTGATCTGGCTGCCCACGGGCCAGTCGAACAGGTCGTCGCGCCACAGCACACCGGAGGCGTCCCGGGCGAAGACGTCGGTGGAGCCGTTGTCGTCGAAGTCGTGCGGGTTGGTCGTCCGCGTGACCCGGAAGGCGCCCTGGGCGGTCGCCGGGCCGCCGACGCCGTCGGTCGGGGTGGCGGTGATCTTCCAGGTGTAGTCGCCGTTCGGCGCGCTGGTGTTGTCCAGGATGCCGCCCCACGCGTAGGTGTACCGGTTGCCGGAGACGGACGTCAGGCGCTGGACGAGCTTCTTGCCGGTGGTCTGGTGCGTGAGCGTGAGGTCGACGGTGGCGTTGCCGCGCGACAGCGTCCACTCCATCGGGACCGTGGTGCCCGGCTTCTCCAGGTTCACCGTCGACAGGACCTTCGAGTCGGTCACCTGGATGGCCAGGACCCGGCCGGTGGAGGTCTCCAGGGCGACCGTCGGGCGCGTGCCGCCCGAGCCGGAGATCCGGAAGACTCCGTCGCCGTCGGCGCCGAAGCCGCGCACGAGCAGGGTGCCGTCGGGGGCGTGGGCCACGCTGGAGAAGTTGTCCAGGAGCTTGTACGGCTGGGCGCCCGCGTCGGTGAGGCTCCGCGCGTACAGCGGGCTGGGGTTCTCGGCGGTGGCGGTGCCCGGGACGCCGTACAGGATCGTGTCGCCGACGATGCCCGCGACGACGGCGCCGGTCATGGCGCCGGTCAGAGGGATGCGCGTGACCGTGGTGGTGCCGAGCTTCTCCGCTCTGATCTCCAGGCCGCCCTCCGGGGCCGAGTGGACCCACGCCTGCCAGTCGGCGGTGAGGGCGCCGGTCGAGGACTGGGACCACTGGGCGGTGCCGGTGCTGCCGCCCCAGTCGACGACGGAGTTGTTGAAGGCGCCCGTGGTCGCCCTCCACCACGCGGGCTTGAGGCCCGATGTGTCCTGCACCATCTCGGTGCCCAGGACGACCATGTTCGTTCCGTCGGTGGCGACGACCTTGAAGTCCACGTTGCGGGCGCGGGACGACAGCTTCGTCTTCTGGACGACACCGTTGACCTGGGTCAGCTTCCACAGGTCGCGGTAGTTCTCGGTGCCGCTCGGGACGCTCACGAAGAGGCTGTCGCGGACGATGCCGACCAGCTGGGCGCCGGGACCGAGCACGCCGATGTTGAGGTTGGCGTACGTCGTGGTCGCCGGGTTGTACGCGGTGAACATGCTGCCGTCGCCCGTCAGCATGTAGTCGGAGGTGGAGTCGTAGGCCTTCGGCCCGGACAGCGTCGTCACCGTGCCGTCGGTGTGGTGCCACTCCAGCGCGGTGGTGCCGTTCTCGTCCGTGCAGGTCGTGACGTAGCCGTAGGCGCCGGTGGAGACGACCTCGGCGCCGACGGGCAGCAGGCCGGCGGCGGTCGGCGCGCACCGGCCCTCGGCGGTGGTGGCGGCGAAGGCCGACGCGGTGACGAGGGTCCCCGTCACGGCGGTGACCGTGGAGAGGGTGAGGAGCGCCGCGGCCAGACGGCGGCCGGATATACGGGCGTGCTTCATGTGCGCCTTCCTGGAAAGACCGGTCAGAAGATCGAGTTGAACTGGGCGGCGCCGGAGTGCACGTCCGTGAACACGCCCGGCTTGAAGGGGGCCGTCGCGACCCCGGTGCCCGAGTAGAGGCGGAAGCCGGAGGGACCGGCGGCGTAGAGGTCGGCCCGGCCGTCGCGGTCGGCGTCGCCGACGCCCACGAGGTGGGTGAAGCCGCCCCAGCCGGAACCGACCTTCACACGCGTGGTGAAGCCGCCGCTGCCGTTGCCCTGGTAGAGCCAGAGGACGCCGGAGGTGTCGCGGGCGACGAGGTCGCCGGCGGCCGTACCGGCGAGGTTGCCGGTGGCGGTGATCTGGTTGTAGATGCCCCAGCCGCCGCCGACCTTCACGCGTGCCGCGAAGGGCGCGGTCGTACTGCCGGTGCCCTTGTAGAACCACAGCGCGCCGGTCGTGTCGGTGGCGAGGAGGTCCGAGCGGCCGTCGCCGTTGAGGTCGGAGCCGCCGGTGAGCTGCTTGTACGTGTTCCAGCCGGAACCGACCTTCACGCGCGTGGCGAAGCCGCCGTTCCCGTTGCCCTGGTACAGCCACAGGACGCCCGAGGCGTCCCGGGCGAGGAGGTCGGGGGCCGCGCCGCCCGCGACGTTGCCGACGGCCTCCAGCTGGTTGTAGATCCCCCAGCCGGTGCCGATCGCGTACCGCCCGGTCGAGGAGACCTCTCCCGCCGGGGTGACGACGGTGTCGTCCCGCCACAGCTTGCCGGAGGCGTCCCGGGCGAGGAGGTCCGGGCTCGTGTTGGACGTGTAGTCGTGCGGGCCGGTCTTGCGGGCGACCTTGAAGGTGCCGGTCTGCTTGAGGTTGGGGCCGATGTTGTTGAGCGGCCTGGCGCTGAGCTCCCACGTGTACTCGCCGGCCGGGGCGTAGTCGCCGAGGTCGCCGAGGTTCTCGGCGGTCATGCCGTCCCAGCCGATGGCGAGCACGCCGTTGACCGGAGCGTTCACGTAGGCGTTGAACGGGAACACGGCCTTCCGTCCCGTCGCCTTGTGCCGCAGCGTCACCGAGCCCTCGACGGTGTTGCGGGACAGGGTCCAGCTGAGCTTCGCGGGCTCGGTGAGGGCGTCGAAGTCGACGGTCGCGGGGACGTCCGTCCCGAGGAGGGTGAGTGCGGTGGGCTGCCCGGTGCTGGCGACGAGCGTGGCGGCCGGCCTGCCGGTGGCCGGGTCCGGGGCGATCCGGTAGATGCCCTCGCCGTGGGCGACCGAGCCGCCGCGGACGAGGAGGCTGCCGTCGGGCGCGGAGACCGAGGACGTGGCGTGGTCGAGCAGCTTGATCTTGTTGTCGGGGTTGTGGGAGTCGACGGCGGTGAGCGCGTCGTACGGGGTGGGGTACTGGGTGGTGCCGCCCTGCGTCAGCCCGTACGTCACCCAGGAGCCGACGAGGCCGATGTGCATGCTGTTGAAGTTCCAGCTGCCCGAGGTGAGTTCGGCGAGGTCGGTGACCGGGCCGGGGGCCTCTCCGCCGCGCTCGGCGTAAAGGATCCGGGCGGCGTACGGGTCCGTCGTCTCGCCCCCGACCCCGCCCTCGCCCCCGACCCAGGCGAAGGAGGTGGCGCTGGCCGCGAAGTCCCTGGCGCCGGCCTCGCGCTTCTCGACGACCTGGGCGGTGGTGACGTCCACGACGGCGAGGAAGCCGGTGGCGGAGCCGCCGTTGTCGACCGTGTACCGGACGAGGGCGGTCGTCGGCGAGACCGTCTCGGCCCGCCAGACCTGGGCGTCGGCGGGGAACCCGGCCACCTTGCGGTCGGAGTCCGCGTACACGCCCTCGCTCCGGAGCCGGACCTCGCCGGTCTTGGACGTGAAGTCGTACGAAGAGAAGAGCAGCGTCCGGCCGATGACCGTCCGCAGCCGTTGGCGGGTGTCGGGCTGCTCGATGACGGTGGTGGCGCCGCTCGGGTCCGACATGTCCCGGAGCAGGTACTGGGGGCGCGTGGGCACCCGGGTGACGACCGTGTCGGAGTGGCCCGCGAGGTACTCGGACTGCTGGTCCAGGGTCGTGGTGGTGCGGTCGACGGTGCTCGTCCAGCGGTAGACCTCCCGGCCGTGCTGGTTCTCGACGGTCAGGAAGCCGGAGGGGCCGGAGCCGACGATCCGGCTCGTCTGCGGGATGGAGATAGCGCCGTCGAGGGCGTCCGCCGGGCCCTGGACGGAGGTGGAGGCGGAGGCGGACGCGAGGGCGGCCGGACCGGCCGCGAGGGTGCCGGCGGTGACGGCGAGGACGGCGGTCACGGCCGCGGCGAGACGACGGGCTGACGAACAACGGTGCTGCACGGTGTGATTCCCCCCAGGACAACCGGGCGTGGCGATCGCCACGCCCGGTTGGACTCATGATCGTCCGTGGGGGTTGTACGCGTATGCCGAACAGATGATCCCGTCATGCGAACGGGGCGTTCACGGGTCGTTCAGGAGCTTTCCCGCCGCTCCACCACACCCCGCGCGTACGCCGCCTGCCCCGCGTGCTGGAGGTCGTCCGCGATCACCGACACCAGTCGGACGCCGAGGGTGACCGGCGGGTCCCAGCGGGTGTCGACGATCCGGTCCAGGTCCGCGTTCGTGACCCCACGGATCAGCTCCTCGGTACGGGCGTGCACGGCGTCGTGGTAACCGAGCAGCAGCTCCGCCGGGGCGCGGACGGCGTCGACCTGCGCCCTCGTCATCCCGTAGCCGGTGGCGCCCTTCGGGAAGGGCAGCCCGAAGCGGTCCGCCCAGCCGTCCGAGGTCCACAGCTGATCCGTGTCGAAGGCGTCCGCGAGGTGGTCGTCCTGGACGCGGGTGAGGTGCCAGACGAGCCAGGCGACCGAATTGGCGTCGGGATCGATCCGTACGGTGAGCTCCTCGTCCGTGAGGCCCTCCACGGCCTCGTGGACGACCTCACGGATCCGGCCGAACGAGTCGAGCAACAGACCGGCGCTGTTCATGGGGGCTCCTCGGGGTCGGGGGACCTGCGCATCGAGCTAAGGACGCCGTGCCCTCCACCGCTCCACCGCGGCCTCCACGTCGAAGGGCCTCAGGTTCAGCGGGGGACCGGCCGGCGGGCGGGCGAGGGCTTCGGCGATCCTGGTGTTGATCTCCCCGAGGATGCGGCGCACCTGGTGCTCCGAGACGGCCGCGGCGACCGCCGCCTCCGCGTCCTCGGCCGCCTTGCGCAGGGCGAGGGAGGGCGGCAGGACGGACGCGCCCTCGCGGTGCATCTTCCCCTTGATCCACCACAGCTCGTCGTACGGCGCCGAGTCGTCGGGGAGGGGCTTGCCGAAGCCGGACAGGCCCCGGAACTCGCCGCGCTCCGCGGCCTCGCGGATCTGTTTGTCGACGAACGACTCGAAGCTGACTCCGGGCGGCTTGCGTTCGGTCATGTGTCCAGACTACGTAACCGCCGCGGTACGGGTGTGGTTCTCGCGGGCTACTGCGACCCGCGATCTTCCGGCACTCTGTGGTCCGTTCAACGCGCGTCGACCCATGTCCCATCCCCCTTCACCGGAGGACGCATGCGTGCACGGATCACCCCCCTCGGCACCCTCCTCGCGCTCGTCGCGGGCCTGCTCACCGCGCTCGTCACCGCCGGCCCCGCCCAGGCCGCGCCGCTCTTCAAGGCGCCGTTCCCCTGCGGGCAGACCTGGACCTACAGCCACCACTCGGCCGAGGTCCGCCAGGCGCTCGACTTCGTCCGTTCGGACGGCGGCACCACGGCCGGCACCCCGGTCCTCGCCTCGGCGTCCGGCACCGCCTACCGCTACGACCAGCCCACCGGCGCGGGCCAGTACATCGTGATCGACCACGGCGGCGGCTGGAAGACGTACTACTTCCACCTCAGCGCCTACTCCGTCGCCGACGGCGCCCAGGTCTCCCAGGGCCGGCAGATCGGCGTCACCGGCTCGACGGGCAACAGCTCCGGCGCCCACATCCACTACGAGCAGCTCTACAACGGCGTCGGCCAGACCATCGTGATCAACGGCGTCTCCCTCGCCCCCTACCCCTCCTCCTACGGCTCCAAGTCCCTGACCAGCGACAACGGCTGCTCGGGCGGGGGAGGCGGAAAGTACTGGGTCGACACCTTCGCCAACGCCACCGGCTACGCCCAGGCGAACACGAACGACCCGCAGGGCGTGCTGAACGCGGGCACGAACTACGTGTACTGCAAGGTCTGGGGCGCGGAGGTCCGCGACGGCTCCGGGAACTACAACCACTGGTGGCTGCGGACCGACCTCGACACCGTCTACGCCGGCAAGAACGGCTACGGGGCGTACGTGTCCGCGTACTACCTGTCCCGCTGGGGCAACGACGAGGCCCGCGACAACAACGGGACCGTGATCCCGAACTGCTGACCGTCCCGAACCGCTGACCGTCCCGGAAAAGAGCCCGTCCCGGAAAGGGCCCGTCGGAAAAGGGCCCGTCCCGGAAAAGGGCAGGAGCCCCGCTCGTGCCGTGAGGCACGGAGCGGGGCTCCTTGGGTACTGCTCTAGTCGTACGTGATCGCCGACCCGGGCAACTTAGGCCGGGGAGACGTTCTCCGCCTGCGGGCCCTTCGGGCCCTGCGTGACGTCGAAGGTCACGACCTGGTTCTCCTCGAGCGAGCGGAAGCCGTTCGCGTTGATCGCGGAGTAGTGGACGAAGACATCCGGGCCGCCGCCGTCCTGGGCGATGAAGCCGAAGCCCTTTTCAGCGTTGAACCACTTCACGGTTCCGGTAGCCATGAGCCCTCCTATGGGCCAAAGGGTCGCCCTGCTCCAGAACCTGCAAACAAGTCTGAAAACTACAAAAGCCTGCGGGTCACATGCTCCGCAGGCTCTGTACTGCAAGGGAAACCAAACTGCAACTTGCGTTGAGCCTAGCACGCAGGACGCTCGGGACGGTAGAGGGAAAGATCACGTCACCCGCATGTTTGATTCCGTTCCGTGTGCTGACGCGCGTGCCCCGCCGATGCCCACACTGCGAGACGGGTCTAGCCTCGCGATGTGGACAAAGCAACCGACGACCAGCAGCGCAGCCGGCCCCGCGTCGGACACATCCAGTTCCTCAACTGCCTCCCCCTCTACTGGGGCCTGGCCAGGACCGGAACGCTCCTCGATCTCGAGCTCACCAAGGACACCCCGGAAAAGCTCAGCGAGCGGCTCGTCCGGGGCGATCTCGACATCGGGCCCATCACCCTCGTCGAGTACCTCCGCAACGCGGACGACCTGGTCGCGCTCCCCGACATCGCCGTCGGCTGCGACGGGCCCGTCATGTCCTGCGTGATCGTCTCCCAGCGGCCCCTGGCGGAGCTCGACCGCGCGCGCGTGGCCCTCGGCTCCACCTCCCGCACCTCGGTGCGCCTCGCCCAGCTGCTCCTGGCCGAGCAGTACGGGGTCAGGCCCGACTACTACGCCTGCCCGCCGGACCTCGGCCTGATGATGCAGGAGGCGGAGGCCGCCGTCCTGATCGGCGACGCCGCGCTCCGGGCCTCCTTGCACGACGCGCCCCGGCTCGGCCTCCAGGTCCACGACCTGGGGCTGATGTGGAAGGAGTGGACGGGCCTGCCGTTCGTCTTCGCCGTGTGGGCGGCCCGCAAGGACTTCCTGGCGCGCGAGCCGGAGACCGTCCACGAGGTGCACCAGGCGTTCCTGGCCTCCCGCGACCTCTCCCTCGAAGAGGTCGCCAAGGTCGCCGAGCAGGCCGCCCGCTGGGAGACCTTCGACGCCGAACTCCTGGAGCGGTACTTCCGCACGCTCGACTTCCGATTCGGCCCCGAGCAGCTCGCCGGCGTACGGGAGTTCGCCCGCCGCACCGGCCCCACGACCGGCTTCCCGGCGGACGTCGCGGTGGAACTCCTGCCGCCCCCGGTGCGATAAGCGGCGGAGCCGCGCGGAATGGTGCGGGAAAGGAATACCGGTGGGCCCTCCCGCGCGTCGGGCGGGCCTTTCCGGACGCCACCGGGAAGGCGCTACGGGAGGCACCGAGGGAAGGCGTCACGGGAAGGCGCCACCGGGGAATGCGCGCGCTCTCCCGGGCGCCGGTAATCGGCCGCCCGCGACACACCCGGAATTCACCGGATATTCGCCGGACCCCCGCGTGTCTCGCGCCGTTCTCCCACCCGCCGCTCACCCTCCCAGGACTCCGGCGGCCGCCGACCCGCACCCTGCGGAAGCCGCCGGGAGCCCTGGCGTAGGCTGGTTCGGTCGATCAGAACCCCTCCGAAAGGGACGCACCCGGTGACCGAGAAGGCCGAACTCCAGTCTGTTCTCGACCGCGCCGCCGCGGGTGGCCGGATCACCCCCGAGGAGGCGCTCGACCTCTACCGCTCGGCGCCCCTGCACGCGCTGGGCGCCGCCGCCGACGCGGTGCGCCGCCGCCGGTACGCGGGGGCCGAGCACATCGCGACGTACATCATCGAGCGGAACATCAACTACACGAACGTCTGCGTGACGGCGTGCAAGTTCTGCGCCTTCTACGCCGCCCCGAAGGACACCGAGAAGGGCTGGACCCGCGACCTCGACGACATCCTGCGCCGCTGCGCGGAGACCGTGGAGCTCGGCGGCACCCAGATCATGTTCCAGGGCGGCCACCACCCGGACTACGGCGTCGAGTACTACGAGAAGCACTTCGCCGCCATCAAGGCCGAGTTCCCGCAGCTGGTCATCCACTCCCTCGGTGCCTCCGAGGTCGAGCACATGGCCCGCATCTCCAAGGTCTCCGTCGAGGAGGCCATCACCCGCATCCACGCCGCAGGACTCGACTCCTTCGCCGGTGCCGGCGCCGAGCTGCTCCCCGAGCGCCCCCGCAAGGTCATCGCGCCCCTGAAGGAGTCCGGCGAGCGCTGGCTGGAGATCATGGAGATCGCCCACAAGCTGGGCGTCGAGTCCACCTCCACCATGCTGATGGGCACCGGCGAGACCAACGCCGAGCGGATCGAGCACCTGCGCATGATCCGTGACGTGCAGGACCGGACGGGCGGCTTCCGGGCCTTCATCCCGTACACGTACCAGCCCGAGAACAACCACCTCAAGGGCCGCACGCAGGCCACGCTCTTCGAGTACCTGCGCATGATCGCGATCGCCCGCCTCTTCCTCGACAACGTCGCCCACATCCAGGGCTCGTGGCTGACCACCGGCAAGGAGGTCGGCCAGCTCTCCCTGCACTACGGCGCCGACGACCTGGGCTCGATCATGCTGGAGGAGAACGTCGTCTCCTCCGCCGGTGCCAAGCACCGCTCCAACCGCCTGGAGATCATCGACCTCATCCGCAAGGCGGGCCGCGTCCCGGCGCAGCGCGCCACCACGTACGAGCACCTCGTCGTCCACGACGACCCGGCGAACGACCCGGTCGACGAGCGCGTCGCCTCGCACATCTCCTCGATCGCGATCGAGGGCGGCACGGCGCACCCGGAGCTGAAGCTCCTCGACGCCAACTGATGCTCACGCTCCACGTCGCCGAGGCGACGCCCGAGACCGCCGTCCTCGTCGACGGCGGCCTCGTCGCGGCCGTCGGCCCGTACGAGGACCTGGCCGCCGTACGCCCCGAGGCGCGGGTCCGTCAGTGGCCGGGCATCCTCACGCCCGGCCTCCTCAACCCGTACGCGCCCGAGATCCTCGAAGGCATGTACCACCCGGACCCCCGCGAGGCCGAGGCCTTCGGCACCGAGCCGATCACCGGCGAGCGGGCGCAGCGGATCTTCCGTATGGACGCCTCACGCCGGGGCGCCTCGGCGCGCCGAGGCGTGCAGCGCCTCCTCGCCCACGGCACGGTCGCGGTCGCGGGCGAACTCCACGTCCAGGCGGCGGCGGACGCCGTACGGAGGGCCGGCCTGGCGGTGGGCCGCCGCCCGGAGAAGCTCCCGGGCACCCCCTCCTTCTCGCCGACCCCCCTCATCCTCCTCCCGGCCCTCCAGCCGGGCGCCCCGGCCCGCTTCGCCGTCTTCGACGTCCCGGACCGGGCGTCCCTGGTCCGCCTGGGCGCGTCAACCTGTGTCGCCACCGTGATCGCCGGCCGCCTGGTCCACCGCGCCCGCTGAGCCGTCCTGGAACCAGTGCAGGTCCGGCCCGCCCCAGGGCTCCTCCCGCTCCTCCACCGGGCGCGCGTCCGCGTCCTTCACCAGCGCGAGGAAGCGCGGGTCCGCGGCCACGGCGGAGAAGTCGCGTGCCTTCAGCGGCGCCGCCGCCGTCCCGGCCTTCCCCGACGTCCCCGCGTACACGGAGAGCTCGACCCGGCTCGTGCGGTACCGGTACTGCACGGACGTCTTGTCCGGCCACTCGCTGATCGAACCGGTCCTCAGCCGCGTGTCCTTCGCACAGTCCTCGCAGTCCCGGAGGACGGGGGACCGCCGCACCGAGAACACCAGGGGGTAGGTCTCGCCGTCCACCGTGATCCAGTACCCGGCCACCTCGTCCCGCACCGGGCGGACGGCGGTGACCTTCGCGGGCAGCAGCTCGTCGAGCAGAGCCGCCGCCTTCCGCTGGTGCTCCGCGACGCGCTCCCGCTCGGCATCGGTCTCGGTGCCGGTGTGCGTCGCCACCCCGGTGACGTCCGCCCCCGGGCGCGGCAGCAGCGTGAGGCCGAGGACCCCCACCGCGAGCACACCGACCGCCGCCGCGCCGACCGCGAACCGGGCCCGGGCCCGCCGCCTGCGGCCCTCGCGCACCGCGAGCGGGGCGAGGTCGGGCAGCGGCGGCAGCCCGACCGTGGTCCGGTCCATGGCGTCGCGCAGCAGGACGCCGCTCTCGTCGTCTTCCACGGCTTCCACGTCTTCCAGGTGTTCCACGGTGGACCTCAGCTTTCCGTGTGTGAGAGCCCGGCGTCCGCCAGGCGTACGCGGAGTCGGGCGAGCGAGCGGGAGCACTGGCTCTTGACGGTGGCCTCGCTGCACCGCAGCAGCGAGGCCACGGAGGCCACGCTCTGGTCCTCCCAGTAGCGCAGCACGACCATCGCCCGAGCCCGGGGCGGGAGTTCGGCGAGCGCGCCGAGCAGGGTCACCCGCAGGTCGGCGTGGTCGGCGACCGGCGCCGGGGCCGTACCCCCGGTCCGGGTCAGGAGGAGCAGATCGCGCAGCCGGCGCCGCCGTTCGGACAGGAAGGTGCGGGTCAGCACCGTCTTGGCGTACGCGTACGGATGATCGGCGGCCCCCGCCCGCCGCCAGTACTGGTAGAGCTTGGCCAGCGTGGTCTGGGTCAGGTCGCGGGCGGTCTCGGGGTCGCCGCAGAGGAGGTACGCCGTGCGGTACAGCCGCGTCTGGGCGGCCCGGGCGAACTCCTCGAACCCGAGGCCCGCCCCGACGTCCGGCTCCGTCTCCATCTGCAACTCCATCGCCATCGCCATCGCACCCCTTCTCCCCTCGCGGTCGTGCTCGACCGTCCTTGAGCACGCCCGGCCCGGAAAGGTTGAAAGGAGTTCCGGGAAATCGGGAGATCGTGCCGCACGTGCCGCACGTGCCGTCCGGCGGGCCCGCGCGGGGCGGCCGGGCCCCGCCTGCCAGAATGGGCGGGTCCGCCCGTTCCCGACACTGCGAGGCCGAACGCCAGTGACCCGCGCATCCCTGGACAAGCAGCCGCACGAAGTCGCCACGATGTTCGACGACGTGGCGGAGAACTACGACCTCACCAACGACGTGCTCTCGCTCGGCCAGGACCGGCGCTGGCGCAAGGAGGTCGCGAAGGCGGTCGACGCCCGCCCCGCGCAGAAGATCCTCGACCTCGCCGCCGGCACGGCCACCTCCTCGCAGCCCTTCGCGCGCGCGGGGGCGTACGTCGTGCCGTGCGACTTCTCGCTCGGGATGCTGCGGGTCGGCAAGAAGAACCACCCGTGGATGCCGTTCACGGCGGGCGACGGCACGAAGCTGCCCTTCCGCGACGACGTGTTCGACGCCGTCACGATCTCCTTCGGGCTGCGGAACATCCAGGACACCGACCAGGCGCTGCGCGAGCTGTACCGGGTGACGAAGCCCGGCGGCCGGGTCGTCATCTGCGAGTTCTCGCACCCCACCTGGGCGCCGTTCCGCACGGTGTACGAGGAGTACCTGATGCGCGCGCTGCCGCCGGTGGCCCGCGCCGTGTCCTCCAACCCCGACGCGTACGTGTACCTCGCCGAGTCCATCCAGTCCTGGCCGGACCAGGAGACCCTGGCGGGCATGCTCCAGAAGGCCGGCTGGTCGAGGGTGGCCCACCGGAACCTGACGGGCGGCATCGTCGCCCTGCACCGCGGTTTCAAGGCGTAACCGGCCCTGCCGCACCGGGCGGCCCCCGCGGCCACCTCCGCCCATAAACTTTCCCCATCCTTCCCTCGACCCCTCCGGGAGACCCGCCGTGACCGAGCAGCCCCTCTCCGAGCACACCGCAGATGTGATCGTCGTCGGAGCGGGCCCGGCCGGCTCGACCACCGCGTACTACCTGGCCAAGGCCGGACTCGACGTCCTGCTCCTGGAGAAGACCGCGTTCCCCCGCGAGAAGGTCTGCGGCGACGGCCTCACCCCGCGCGCCACCAAGCAGCTCGTCTCCATGGGCATCGACATCTCCGAAGAGGCCGGCTGGCTGCGGAACAAGGGCCTGCGGATCATCGGCGGCGGCGTCCGGCTCGAACTCGACTGGCCGGAGCTCGCCTCGTACCCGGACTACGGACTCGTCCGCAAGCGCGACGACTTCGACGAGCAGCTCGCCCGGCAGGCGCAGAAGGCCGGCGCGCGCCTCTACGAGCGCTGCAACGTCGGCGCGCCGATCATCGACGACCGTACGGGCCGCATCACCGGCGTGCACGCCAAGCTCGGCGAGGAGAAGCGCGAGGTCACCTTCCACGCCCCGCTCGTCGTCGCCGCCGACGGCAACTCCACCCGGCTCTCCCTCGCCATGGGCCTGCACCGGCGCGAGGACCGGCCGATGGGCGTCGCCGTCCGCACGTACTTCACCTCGCCCCGCCACGACGACGACTACCTGGAGTCCTGGCTGGAGCTGTGGGACCGGCGCGGCCCGCAGGACCGGCTGCTCCCCGGCTACGGCTGGATCTTCGGCATGGGCGACGGCACGTCCAACGTCGGCCTCGGCATCCTCAACTCCTCCTCCGCCTTCCGGGAGCTGGACTGGCGCGAGGTGCTCAAGGCCTGGTGCGCGTCGATGCCGGAGGACTGGGGCTACACCCCGGAGAACATGACGACGCCGATCCGCGGCGCCGCCCTCCCGATGGCCTTCAACCGCCAGCCGCACTACACCAAGGGCCTGCTGCTCGTCGGCGACGCGGGCGGCCTCGTCAACCCGTTCAACGGCGAGGGCATCGCGTACGCCATGGAGTCCGGCCAGATCGCGGCCGACGTCATCGTCCAGGCGCACGCCCGCGCCACCCCGGCCCAGCGCGAGCTGGCCCTGCGGAACTACCCGCAGATCCTCAAGGACACCTACGGCGGCTACTACACGCTGGGCCGCGCCTTCGTGAAGCTCATCGGCAACCCGAAGGTCATGAAGATCGCGACCCAGCGCGGTCTGACCCACCCGCTGCTGATGAAGTTCACGCTGAAGATGCTGGCGAATCTCACCGACCCGACGGGCGGCGACGCGATGGACCGCATCATCAACGGCCTGTCGAAGGTCGCGCCGAAGGCCTGACCCGCCGCGCCCGGTACGCCGAAGGGCCGTCGCTCCCCCGAGGAGTGGCGGCCCTTCGTCGTACGAGCGGGTGGATCAGAGGATGCGGACCGCGCCCGAGGGGGTGTCCCAGTCCATGGTGTGCTCGACGACGCCGCTGGACGGGTTCTGCGCGCCGACGTACTTGCCGCCGCCGACGTAGATGGCGACGTGGTACGAGCCGCTGCGGCTGCCCCAGTACAGGATGTCGCCCGGCTGCAGGTTGCTCAGGGAGACCTCGGTGCCCATGCTCGACTGCTCGTACGAGATGCGGGGCAGGTCGATGCCGGCCGCGCGGTAGGCGGCCTGGACGAGGCCGGAGCAGTCCCAGGAGTTGGGGCCGGTGCCGCCGGAGACGTACGCGTCGCCGATCTGGGCGCGGGCGAAGGCCACGATCGCGGCGGCGGAGCCGGTGGGGGCCTGCGTCTGGCTGCTGCTGCTCTCCGAGGCGGTGGAGCCGCTGTCGGACGACGACGAGCCGCTGTCGTTCGACGAGCTCGTGGTGGAGAGCTGGGTGCGCGCGGCGTCGCGGGAGGCGCGCTCCGCGGCCTCCTTGCGCTCCTGCTCGGCCTTGAGGCGGGCCTTCTCGGCGCGCTCGGCCGCGGCCTTGCGCTCGGCCTCGGCCTTCGCCTTCTTGGCCTCCTTGGCGGCCTTGTGCAGCGCCGCGTCCTCCAGCGTCTGGAGGTTCTGGTCGAGGGCCTCCTGCTGGGAGGCCTCCGCGGAGGCGGCGACGGCGCTGGCGAGGCCGCCGGCGGCGTCGAGCGAGCCCAGGGTGGGCATTTCGATGGTCTCGGTCACCGGCTCGGCATTCGCCGGCCCGGCAGCACCGGCCACCGCGATGGTGCCGAGGACGCCACCGGCAACTCCGGCACGGAGCGCGAGCTTCGAGGCGCTGCGGCGGGGCTTCCGGTGGCTGGGTATGTGAGCGGTGTGGGACATGGGTACAACCGCTATCAGGGCTTCACGGTTCCCTTCAAGAAACGTGCGTTGCGCCACAGTTGCGTTTGGAACGCCTGAATCCACTTCTGTGGCGGCCTTATTGACGCCGTAACGGGCAAATCGGGCACGGCCCATCCGGCCCTTGATCACGGGTTTTCAATGAAACGCCCGAATTGCCCGACGCTTACCACCTCTTGACGCCGATGGCCAAGCCCTCTTCTTTTGAGGTTCCTGTGAGGTGACGCAGGTCACATCATCGCCTGACGGATGCTCGTGAACGCGTGCACGCGTCCACCTCCGTACGCCCGACCCCCCGACCGGGCGATGGCCGGTTCCTTTATCACCCGGACGAGTCCATCGCCAATTTGCCTGCAGTGGCCAACACTTGATAGTGCGACACCCCTTCCGAGCAGCGTTTTCCGGTACGGATGTCACATCTGGTGACCACCTGGGTGCTTCGCGCAACAAGGTCACCGCTCATCCGACTTCATGATCCTTCGCCAGGTGGTGGAGATCACAAACTCCTTGCTGTACCCCGTGTCGCAGATCACATAGGGGCGGGCATAAGATGCGGGGCAGTCGGGCTTGTGAACTGCCTCACATGGGGGCGATCTTTCACGGCCGGCAGTGCGGTCCAACGGTCAAGGACGACTGGAAGGAGCGAGGAGCGTGAATGCGTACGCGCCCGTCCTCGTGCTCGGTGCCCTGGGTGCGGGGTTTGCGATCTTCTCCGTGGTCATGGCCACGCTTATCGGGCCAAAGCGGTACAACAGGGCCAAGCTTGAAGCGTACGAGTGCGGCATCGAGCCGACGCCCACTCCCGCCGGAGGCGGCCGCTTCCCGATCAAGTACTACCTGACGGCGATGCTCTTCATCGTCTTCGACATCGAGATCGTCTTCCTCTACCCCTGGGCCGTCACCTTCGACGCCCTGGGGCTTTTCGGGCTCGTGGAGATGTTGCTCTTCGTGCTCACCGTCTTCGTCGCCTACGCGTACGTGTGGCGGCGCGGCGGCCTGGAATGGGACTGAGGGGCTGAGGGGCACCTATGGGACTCGAAGAGAAACTCCCGAGCGGCTTTCTGCTGACGACGGTCGAACAGGCCGCGGGCTGGGTGCGCAAGGCGTCCGTGTTCCCCGCGACCTTCGGCCTCGCCTGCTGCGCCATCGAGATGATGACCACCGGAGCCGGCCGGTACGACCTGGCCCGCTTCGGCATGGAGGTCTTCCGCGGCTCGCCGCGCCAGGCCGACCTGATGATCGTCGCCGGCCGGGTCAGCCAGAAGATGGCGCCCGTCCTGCGGCAGGTCTACGACCAGATGCCCAACCCCAAGTGGGTCATCTCCATGGGCGTCTGCGCCTCCTCGGGCGGCATGTTCAACAACTACGCGATCGTCCAGGGCGTCGACCACATCGTGCCGGTCGACATCTACCTGCCCGGCTGCCCGCCGCGTCCGGAGATGCTCCTGGACGCGATCCTCAAGCTCCACCAGAAGATCCAGACCTCCAAGCTCGGCGTGAACGCCGAGGAGGCGGCCCGCGAGGCGGAGGAGGCGGCGCTCAAGGCGCTGCCGACGATCGAACTGAAGGGTCTGCTGAGGTGACCGACGCACGCGCGGCCGCCGGGCCGCAGACGACAACGAAGGCCGCACCTCTGCGCCGCGTGGGCGGAGAAGGGAACAGGGCTGCACAGTGAGCGACGAAACCCCGAACCCCGAGAAGGACCTCAGCGCGCAGAACCTGCCGGGCCAGCGCGGGGACCACGGCGAGGAGGTCCGCGTCCAGCGCGGCATGTTCGGCGCCAACAACGGCGGCGACACCTCCGGCTACGGCGGCCTCGTCCGCTCCGTCCGGCTCCCCGGCCCGGCCGTCCGCCCGTACGGCGGCTGGTTCGACGAGGTCGCCGACGAGCTGGAGGGCGCCCTGGAGGAGCAGGGACTCCTCCCTGAGAACGCCATCGAGAAGACGGTCGTCGACCGCGGCGAGCTCACCTTCCACATCGAGCGCGAGCACCTCGTCCGCGTGGCCCGCACCCTGCGCGACGACCCGGCCCTGCGCTTCGAGCTGTGTACGGGCGTCTCCGGCGTCCACTACCCCGGTGACAAGGGTCGCGAGCTGCACGCCGTCTACCACCTGCGCTCGATCACCCACGGCCGGCTGATCCGCCTGGAGGTCTCGGCCCCGGACGCCGAGCCGCACATCCCGTCCCTCGTCGCCGTCTACCCGACGAACGACTGGCACGAGCGCGAGACGTACGACTTCTTCGGCATCGTCTTCGACGGCCACCCCGCCCTCACCCGGATCATGATGCCGGACGACTGGCAGGGCCACCCGCAGCGCAAGGACTACCCCCTCGGCGGCATCGCCGTCGAGTACAAGGGCGCCCAGATCCCGGCTCCGGACCAGCGGAGGTCGTACAGCTGATGTCCACCGAACACGCGTCTCCCCGCGAGACCACCGAAGGCGCCGTCTACACGGTGACCGGCGGCGACTGGGAAGAGGTCGTCCAGTCCGCCGCGAAGGCCGACGACGAGCGCATCATCGTCAACATGGGGCCCCAGCACCCGTCCACCCATGGCGTGCTCCGCCTGATCCTGGAGATCGACGGCGAGACCGTCACCGAGGCACGCTGCGGCATCGGCTACCTCCACACCGGCATCGAGAAGAACCTCGAGTACCGGACCTGGACGCAGGGCACCACCTTCGTCACGCGCATGGACTACCTCACCTCGTTCTACAACGAGACGGCGTACTGCCTGGGCGTGGAGAAGCTCCTCGGCATCACCGAGCAGATCCCGGACCGCGCCAGCGTCATCCGGGTCCTGCTCATGGAGCTGAACCGGCTCTCCTCGCACCTGGTGTGCATCGCCACCGGCGGCATGGAGCTCGGCGCCACCACGATCATGATCTACGGCTTCCGGGACCGCGAGATGATCCTGGACCTGTACGAGCTGATCACCGGCCTGCGCATGAACCACGCGTTCATCCGCCCCGGCGGCCTCGCCCAGGACCTCCCGCCCGGCGCCGTCGACGCCGTGCGCGAGTTCGTGAAGACCATGAAGAAGAACCTGCCGGAGTACGACAAGCTCGCCACCGGCAACCCCATCTTCAAGGCCCGCATGCAGGACGTCGGCTACCTCGACCTCACCGGCTGCATGGCCCTCGGCGCCACCGGACCGATCCTCCGCTCGGCGGGCCTCCCGCACGACCTGCGGAAGACCGACCCGTACTGCGGCTACGAGAACTACGACTTCGAGATCCCGACCGCCGACACCTGCGACTCCTACGGACGCTTCCTCGTCCGCCTGGAGGAGATGCGGCAGTCCCTGCGGATCGTCGAGCAGTGCCTCGACCGCCTGGCGCCAGGACCGGTCATGGTCGGCGACAAGAAGATCGCCTGGCCGGCGCAGCTCGCCCTCGGCCCGGACGGCCTCGGCAACTCCACCGACCACATCGCGAAGATCATGGGCACCTCCATGGAGGCCCTGATCCACCACTTCAAGCTGGTCACCGAGGGCTTCCGGGTCCCCGCCGGGCAGGCCTACGCGGCCGTCGAGTCGCCCAAGGGCGAGCTCGGCGTCCACGTCGTCTCCGACGGCGGCACCCGCCCGTACCGGGTCCACTTCCGCGACCCGTCCTTCACCAACCTCCAGGCCATGGCCGCGATGTGCGAGGGCGGCCAGGTCGCCGACGTCATCGTCGCCGTCGCCTCCATCGACCCCGTGATGGGAGGCGTCGACCGATGACGGAGAACGTCAGCCTCGGGATGCCCCGGCTTCCCGCGCCCCCGTACCCGGCGGACGTCCACGCCCGGCTCACCGAGGACGCGAAGGCGATCATCGCCCGCTACCCGGACTCCCGCTCCGCGCTCCTGCCGATGCTGCACCTCGTGCAGTCGGAGGAGGGCCACGTGACCCGTACCGGCATGGCCTTCTGCGCCGACACCCTCGGCCTGACCACCGCCGAGGTCACCGCCGTCGCCACCTTCTACACGATGTACCGGCGCAAGCCCTCCGGCGACTACCAGGTCGGCGTCTGTACGAACACGCTCTGCGCGGTCATGGGCGGCGACGCCATCTTCGAGGAACTCAAGCAGCACCTCGGCGTCGGCAACGACCAGACCACCGAGGACGGCAAGATCACCCTCGAGCACATCGAGTGCAACGCGGCCTGCGACTTCGCGCCCGTCGTGATGGTCAACTGGGAGTTCTTCGACAACCAGACGCCCGAGTCCGCCAAGAAGATGGTCGACGACCTCCGGGCCGGACGCACCGTCGAACCCACCCGCGGCGCCCCGCTCTGCACCTTCAAGGAGACCGCCCGCATCCTCGCCGGCTTCCCCGACGAGCGCCCCGGCGCCGTCGAGGCCACCGGCGGAGCCGGACCCGCCTCCCTCGTCGGGCTGCGCCTGGCCAAGGGCGAGAAGCCGCACCACCGAATCGTCCACCCGCGTGGTGAGACCTCCGGACAGGAGGGGGAGGAATGACCTTGGCCGCCGAGATCAACAACAGCAGTCCCGAGAAGCTGCTCGCACCCGTCCTGTCGGCCTTCTGGGACCAGCCCGACTCCTGGACCCTGGAGACCTACCGGCGGCACGAGGGCTACGAAGGCCTGCGCAAGGCCCTCGCGATGAGCCCCGACGACCTCATCGCGTACGTCAAGGAATCCGGCCTCCGCGGACGCGGCGGCGCCGGCTTCCCCACCGGCATGAAGTGGCAGTTCATCCCGCAGGGCGACGGCAAGCCCCACTACCTCGTCGTCAACGCCGACGAGTCCGAGCCCGGCACCTGCAAGGACATCCCCCTCCTCTTCGCCAACCCGCACTCCCTCATCGAGGGCATCGTGATCGCCTGCTACGCGATCCGCTCGAACCACGCCTTCATCTATCTGCGCGGCGAGGTCGTCCCCGTCCTGCGCCGCCTGCACGAGGCCGTCCGCGAGGCCTACGCCGCCGGCTACCTCGGCACGAACATCCTCGGCAGCGGACTCGACCTCGAACTCACCGTGCACGCCGGCGCCGGCGCGTACATCTGCGGTGAGGAGACCGCACTGCTCGACTCGCTCGAAGGGCGCCGCGGCCAGCCCCGGCTGCGACCCCCCTTCCCCGCGGTCGCCGGTCTGTACGCCTGCCCCACTGTGGTGAACAACGTCGAATCCATCGCCTCGGTTCCCGCGATCCTGAACAAGGGCAAGGACTGGTTCACGTCCATGGGGACGGAGAAGTCCCCGGGCTTCACCCTCTACTCGCTCAGCGGGCACGTCGCCTCGCCCGGCCAGTACGAGGCCCCCCTCGGCATCACCCTGCGCCAGCTCCTCGACATGAGCGGCGGCATGCGCCCCGGCCACCGGCTCAAGTTCTGGACCCCGGGCGGTTCCTCCACCCCGATGTTCACCGACGAGCACCTCGACGTGCCCCTCGACTACGAGGGCGTCGGCGCCGCCGGCTCCATGCTCGGCACCAAGGCGCTCCAGTGCTTCGACGAGACCACCTGTGTCGTCCGGGCCGTCACCCGCTGGACCGAGTTCTACGCCCACGAGTCCTGCGGCAAGTGCACGCCCTGCCGCGAGGGCACGTACTGGCTCGTCCAGCTGCTCCGCGACATCGAGGCCGGCAAGGGGAAGACGTCCGACCTCGACAAGCTGGGCGACATCGCCGACAACATCAACGGCAAGTCGTTCTGCGCCCTCGGCGACGGCGCCGCCTCGCCGATCTTCTCCTCCCTGAAGTACTTCCGCGAGGAGTACGAGCAGCACATCACGGGCAAGGGCTGCCCCTTCGACCCGGCCAAGTCGACCGCCTGGGCGGACAACCACAAGGAGGTGACCGCATGACCGTCACCACGGCCGGCTCGGCGGGCGGCGGCAGCCCTGCCGTACCGCCGGAGGACCTCGTGACGCTGACCATCGACGGCATCGAGATCTCCGTCCCCAAGGGGACGCTGGTCATCCGCGCCGCCGAACAGCTCGGCATCGAGATCCCGCGCTTCTGCGACCACCCGCTCCTCGACCCCGCCGGCGCCTGCCGCCAGTGCATCGTCGAGGTCGAGGGCCAGCGCAAGCCCATGGCCTCCTGCACCATCACCTGCACCGACGGCATGGTGGTGAAGTCCCAGCTGACCTCGCCCGTCGCCGAGAAGGCCCAGCACGGCGTGATGGAGCTGCTGCTCGTCAACCACCCGCTCGACTGCCCGGTCTGCGACAAGGGCGGCGAGTGCCCCCTGCAGAACCAGGCCATGTCCCACGGACAGGCCGAGTCCCGCTTCGAGGGCGTCAAGCGGACGTACGAGAAGCCGATCCCGATCTCCACGCAGGTGCTGCTCGACCGCGAGCGGTGCGTCCTGTGCGCCCGCTGCACCCGCTTCTCCAACCAGGTCGCGGGCGACCCGATGATCGAGCTCATCGAGCGCGGCGCGCTCCAGCAGGTCGGCACCGGCGAGGGCGACCCCTTCGAGTCGTACTTCTCCGGCAACACCATCCAGATCTGCCCGGTCGGCGCCCTCACCTCGGCCGCCTACCGCTTCCGCTCCCGCCCCTTCGACCTGGTCTCCTCGCCGTCCGTCTGCGAGCACTGCGCCGGTGGCTGCGCCACCCGCACCGACCACCGGCGCGGCAAGGTCATGCGGCGGCTCGCCGCCGAGGACCCCGAGGTCAACGAGGAGTGGATCTGCGACAAGGGCCGCTTCGGCTTCCGGTACGCCCAGCAGCGCGACCGGCTCACCACCCCGCTCGTGCGGAACGCCGACACCGGTGAGCTGGAGCCCGCGTCCTGGCCCGAGGCCCTGGAGGCCGCCGCCCGCGGGCTGGTCCGCGGCCGGACCGGCGTCCTGACCGGCGGCAGGCTGACCGTCGAGGACTCCTACGCGTACGCCAAGTTCGCCCGGGTCGCCCTCGACACCAACGACATCGACTTCCGGGCCCGGATCCACTCCGGCGAGGAGGCCGACTTCCTGGCCTCCGCCGTCGCGGGCCGGGGACGGGACCTGGACGGGTCGGGCGTCACGTACACCTCGCTCGAAGCGGCCCCGGCGGTGCTCCTCGTCGGCCTGGAGTCCGAGGAGGAGGCCCCCGGCGTCTTCCTGCGGCTCCGCAAGGCCTGGCGCAAGCACGGCCAGAAGACGTACGCCGTCGCCCCGTTCGCGACCCGGGGCCTGGAGAAGACGGGCGGCACCCTGCTGCCCGCCGCCCCCGGCACCGAGACCGAGTGGCTCGACGCCCTCACCTCCCGGGTCGGGCTCTCCGAGGACGGCGCCGCCGCGGCCGAGGCCCTCCGCCAGGAGGGTGCCGTCATCGCCGTCGGCGAGCGCCTCGCGGGCGTGCCCGGCGCGCTCACCGCCGCCCTCCGCGCCTCCGTCGCCACCGGCGCCCGCCTCGTGTGGATCCCGCGCCGCGCCGGCGAGCGCGGCGCCGTCGAGGCCGGTGCGCTGCCGGCGCTGCTGCCCGGCGGCCGGCCCGCGACCGATCCCCGCGCGCGTGAGGAGGTCGCCGCCGCCTGGGGCGTCCGCGAACTCCCGCACCGCTACGGCCGCGACACCGGCCAGATCCTGGAGGCCGCCGCCGGCGGCGAACTCGCCGCGCTGCTCGTCGCCGGCGTCGAGGTCGTCGACCTGCCGGACCCGGCACGCGCGCGTGAGGCCCTCGACACGGCCTTCGTGGTCTCCCTGGAGCTGCGGCCGAGCGAGGTCACCGAGCGCGCCGACGTGGTCCTGCCGGTCGCGGCCGTCGCCGAGAAGCCCGGCACCTTCCTCAACTGGGAGGGCAGGGCCCGGCTCTTCGAGGCCGCGCTCAAGCCCGAGCAGATGACGAGGCCGCTCGCGCCGACCGACGCCCGCGTCCTCCACATGCTGGCCGACGCCCTCGACGTCCACCTCGGCCTGCCCGACCTGCGGTCGGCCCGCCGGGAGCTGGACCGGCTCGGCGGCTGGACCGAGGAGCGGGCGACCGAGCCCAGCTCGCCCGGTCAGCCGGCGCCCCGGCCCGGCGAGGGCGAGGCCGTCCTCGCCGGACACCGCCTCCTCCTCGACCTGGGCAGGCTCCAGGAGGGCGACACCGCCCTGGCCGGCACCCGGCACGCCGCGGTCGCCCGGCTCTCCGCCGCCACCGCCGCCGACACCGGCGTCAAGGACGGCGACGTCCTGGAGGTGACCGGCCCCGCGGGCTCCGTCGCCTTCCCGCTCCAGGTCACCGAGATGCCCGACCGCGTCGTCTGGCTCCCGCTGAACTCGAAGGGCCGGGGCGTCCTCTCCGACACCGGCGCCCACCCCGGCGACCTGGTCCGCATCGGCCCGGCGACCTCGCAGGAGGTGCAGGCATGACCCCGAACGTCCTCGCGGCCGAAGACCTGTCCATGTTCGGCACGGACCCCTGGTGGCTCGTGCTGATCAAGGCGGTCTTCTGCTTCGCCTTCCTGATGGTCACCGTGCTCTTCTCCATCGTGTGGGAGCGCAAGGTCGTCGCCTGGATGCAGCTGCGCATCGGCCCCAACCGGCACGGCCCCTGGGGTCTCCTCCAGTCCCTCGCGGACGGCGTCAAGCTGATGCTCAAGGAGGACGTGATCGTCAGGAAGGCCGACAAGGTCGTCTACGTCCTCGCCCCGATCGTCGCCGCGATCCCCGCCTTCATGGCGATCGCCGTGATCCCCTTCGGCCCGGCCGGCAACGAGGTCTCGATCTTCGGCCACCGCACGGCGATGCAGCTCACCGACCTGCCGATCGCGATGCTGTACGTCCTCGCGGTCGCCTCCGTCGGCATCTACGGCATCGTCCTCGCCGGCTGGTCCTCCGGCTCCACGTACCCGCTGCTCGGCGGCCTCCGCTCCTGCGCGCAGATGATCTCGTACGAGATCGCCATGGGCGCGGCCTTCGCCTCCGTCTTCCTCTACTCCGGGTCGATGTCGACCTCGAAGATCGTCGAGGCGCAGGCGGACCGCTGGTTCGTGATCCTGCTGCCGGTCTCGTTCATCATCTACATCGTCACGATGGTCGGCGAGACGAACCGCGCCCCGTTCGACATGCCGGAGTCCGAGGGCGACCTCGTCGGCGGCTTCAACACCGAGTACTCGTCCATCAAGTTCGCGATGTTCATGCTCGCCGAGTACGTGAACATGGTGACGGTCTCGGCCGTGTCGGTGACCCTCTTCCTGGGCGGCTGGCGGGCCCCGTACCCGGTCTCCACCTTCTGGGAGGGCGCGAACCACGGCTGGTGGCCGATGCTCTGGTTCGTCATCAAGGTGCAGCTGCTGCTGTTCTTCTTCATCTGGCTCCGCGGCACCCTGCCCCGCGTCCGCTACGACCAGCTGATGAAGCTCGGCTGGAAGGTCCTCATCCCGGTCGCCGTGGTCTGGCTGATGCTGGTCGCCACCGTCCGCGCGCTGCGGAACGAGAACATCGCCTTCTCCAACATCGTGCTGTACGTGGCCGGTGCCGTCCTCGCGCTGCTCCTCCTCTCCTTCCTGTACGACGCGTTCCGTGACCGGAAGGCGAAGGAGGCCGCGGCCGGACCCGCCGAGGAGCGGGCCTTCGACCCGATGGCGGGCGGCTTCCCCGTACCGCCCAAGCCCGGACAGTCCCTGCCGCCCGTGCCGCGGCGCAGGCCCCGGCGCGAACGGGACCTCGTTGTCAGTGGTGGCCCCGATACTGCTACCGAGAGTGATGAAAGGGGGACGGACGGTGTCTGATTTCCAGAATCCGGTGGCCGGCTTCGGCGTGACCTTCAAGGCCATGTTCAAGAAGCGGCTGACCGAGCAGTACCCGGAGCAGCAGAAGACGACGGCGCCCCGCTTCCACGGACGGCACCAGCTCAACCGTCACCCCGACGGCCTGGAGAAGTGCGTCGGCTGCGAGCTGTGCGCCTGGGCCTGTCCCGCCGACGCGATCTACGTGGAGGGCGCGGACAACACCGACGAGGAGCGCTACTCGCCGGGCGAGCGGTACGGCCGCGTCTACCAGATCAACTACGCCCGCTGCATCCTGTGCGGGCTGTGCATCGAGGCGTGCCCCACACGCGCGCTGACGATGACCAACGAGTTCGAGCTGGCCGACTCCTCCCGCGAGGCCCTGATCTACACCAAGGAGCAGCTCCTCGCGGGCCTGGAGGAGGAGATGGTCGACACCCCGCACGCGATCTTCCCGGGGATGACCGAGCAGGACTACTACAAGGGCCTGGTCACCGGGGCCGCGCCCGGCACCGTCCGTCAGGTCGCGGTGTCCAAGGGGGAGAAGGGCGAGCCGGAGGGGGCGGACGCATGAGCGCGAACCTCGCGGCGTACACGACGTCCTCCGGTGAGGCCTTCCAGTTCTGGGTCCTCGGCACCGTCGCCGTCGTCGGCGCGCTGTCCACGATCCTGATGAAGAAGGCCGTGCACTCGGCGCTCTCCCTCGCCGGGACCATGATCGTCCTGGCGGTCTTCTACCTCGCCAACGGCGCGTACTTCCTCGGCATCGTCCAGATCGTCGTCTACACCGGCGCGATCATGATGCTCTTCCTCTTCGTCGTCATGCTGGTCGGCGTCACGGCCGCGGACTCGCTGAAGGAGACCATCAAGGGCCAGCGCTGGTGGGCCGTCGCCTGCGGCCTCGGCTTCGGCATCCTGCTCTCCGCCGGCATCGGCAACGCCTCGCTGACGGAGTTCGCCGGACTCGGCACGGCCAACAGCGCGCACGGCGGGAACGTCGAGGGCCTCGCCGCCCTCATCTTCACCAAGTACGTCTTCGCCTTCGAGATCACCGGCGCGCTGCTGATCACCGCCGCCGTCGGCGCGATGGTGCTCACCCACCGGGAGCGCACCGAGCGGGCCCGCACCCAGCGCGAGCTCTCCGAGCAGCGCGTCCGCGAGGGCAAGCACGTGCCGCCGCTGCCCGCGCCCGGTGTGTACGCCCGGCACAACGCCGTCGACATCGCCGGTCTGCTGCCCGACGGCACCGCGGCGGAGCTCACCGTCATGGGGACCCTGCGCAAGCGGGGCCAGATCCGGGACGTGTCCCCCGAGGCCCTCGCGGACCTCAAGGCGCTTGAGCAGCGTGCGGCCGAGCGCCTGGGCCGCGAAGAGGAGGCTTCTCGGTGAATCCCGTCAACTACCTGTACCTGGCCGCCCTGTTGTTCACCATCGGTGCGGCCGGGGTCCTGATCCGGCGCAACGCGATCGTCCTGTTCATGTGCGTGGAGCTCATGCTCAACGCCTGCAACCTCGCGTTCGTCACCTTCTCCCGCATGCACGGCAACCTCGACGGCCAGATCATCGCCTTCTTCACGATGGTCGTCGCCGCCGCGGAGGTCGTCGTCGGGCTCGCGATCATCGTGTCCGTCTTCCGTGCCCGCCACTCGGCCTCGGTCGACGACGCCAGCCTGATGAAGCTGTGAGGGGCTGACCGTGGAAAATCTCATTGCGCTGCTCATCGGGGCGCCCCTGCTCGGGGCGGCGGTGCTGCTCTGCGGCGGCCGGCGACTCGACAAGGCCGGGCACTGGCTCGGCACGCTGCTCGCGGCCGTGTCCTTCGTGATCGGCCTCGCGCTCTTCGCCGACATGCTCGGCAAGAGCGCCGACGACCGGGCCCTGCACCAGACGCTCTACACCTGGATCCCCGTCGAGGGCTTCCGGGCGGACATGGCCTTCCAGCTCGACCAGCTGTCGATGACCTTCGTCCTGCTGATCACCGGGGTCGGCACGCTCATCCACGTCTACTCCATCGGCTACATGGAGCACGACGAGCGCCGCCGCCGCTTCTTCGGCTACCTCAACCTGTTCGTCGCGGCGATGCTCCTGCTCGTCCTCGCCGACAACTACCTGCTCCTGTACTTCGGCTGGGAGGGCGTCGGCCTCGCCTCGTACCTCCTGATCGGCTTCTGGCAGCACAAGCCCACCGCGGCCACCGCCGCGAAGAAGGCCTTCCTGGTCAACCGGGTCGGCGACATGGGCCTCTCCATCGCCATCATGATCATGTTCACCACCTTCGGGACCTTCGCCTTCGGGCCGGTCCTGGAGGCGAGCGGACAGGCCTCCGAGGGCAAGCTGACCGCGATCGGCCTGATGCTGCTCCTCGCCGCCTGCGGCAAGTCGGCCCAGGTGCCGCTGCAGTCCTGGCTCGGGGACGCGATGGAGGGCCCGACCCCGGTCTCGGCCCTCATCCACGCGGCCACGATGGTGACCGCTGGCGTGTACCTGATCGTCCGCTCCGCCGACATCTTCAACGCCGCGCCGGACGCCCAGCTCGTCGTCACCGTCGTCGGAGCGGTCACGCTCCTCTTCGGTGCGATCGTCGGTTGCGCGAAGGACGACATCAAGAAGGCCCTCGCCGGTTCGACGATGTCGCAGATCGGCTACATGATCCTGGCGGCCGGCCTCGGCCCCATCGGCTACGTCTTCGCGATCATGCACCTGGTCACGCACGGCTTCTTCAAGGCCGGGCTCTTCCTCGGTGCCGGATCCGTCATGCACGGCATGAACGACGAGGTCGACATGCGGAAGTACGGCGGCCTGCGGAAGTACATGCCGGTCACCTTCGTCACCTTCGGCCTCGGCTACCTCGCGATCATCGGCTTCCCCGGTCTGTCCGGCTTCTTCTCCAAGGACAAGATCATCGAGGCGGCCTTCGCCAAGGGCGGCACCGAGGGCTGGATCCTCGGCGCGGTCACCCTGCTCGGCGCGGCCATCACCGCGTACTACATGACCCGCGTGATGCTGATGACCTTCTTCGGCGAGAAGCGCTGGCAGCCGGCCCCGGACGCCGACCAGGTGCCCAGCGCCGAGCCGGCCGCCGAGCACGCGGCGGGCGAGATGCCCCACCCGCACGAGTCGCCCAAGTCGATGGTCATCCCGATGATCCTGCTGGCCGTCGGCTCGGTCGCCGGTGGTGCGATCTTCGAGTTCTCCGGGTTCGTCGAGTGGCTGGAGCCGGTCACCGGCTTCGAGCACGGCCACGCGCCGATCAGCGCCGCCGCCGTCACCGCCGCCACCGTCGCCGTCATGGTGATCGGCGTCGGCCTCGCGTACCTCCAGTACGGCCGCAGGCCCGTCCCGGTGGTCGCCCCGCGCGGCTCGCTCCTCACCCGGGCCGCCCGCCGCGACCTGCTCCAGGACGACTTCAACCACGCCGTCTTCGTCACCGGCGGCACGCACCTGACCCGCTCGCTGGTCTACGTCGACCACAGCCTGGTCGACGGCGTCGTCAACGGCACCGCGGCCTCCGTCGGCGGACTCTCCGGCCGGCTGCGCAAGCTCCAGAACGGCTACGCCCGCTCGTACGCGGTCTCCATGTTCGGAGGTACGGCGGTGCTGATCGCCGCGACCCTGCTGATGAGGGCGGTGTAACTCCCATGTCCTTCCCGCTCCTTACGGCGACGGCAGCGGTGCCAGCGGTGGGCGCCGTGCTCACCGCGGCCGTGCCCGCCGCCCGGCGCACCGCCGCCAAGTGGCTGGCGCTGCTCGTCTCGCTCGTCACGCTGGTGCTCGCCGCCGTCGTCTGGGCACAGTTCGAGCCCGGCGGCGACCGGTACCAGCTGACCGAGTCGCACACCTGGATCAAGGACTTCGGCGTCCGGTACGAGCTCGGCGTCGACGGCATCGGGGTCGCGCTCATCGCGCTCACCGCCCTGCTGATCCCGTTCATCGTCCTGGCCGGCTGGCACGACGCCGACCCCCTGGAGACCTCCTCCAGGCGGTGGCGGCCCACGCAGGGCTTCTTCGCCCTGATCCTCATGGTCGAGGCGATGGTGATCCTCTCCTTCGAGGCCACCGACGTCTTCCTCTTCTACATCCTGTTCGAAGCCATGCTCATCCCGATGTACTTCCTCATCGGCGGCTTCGGCGACCGCGCCCACACGGGCTCCGACGAGAACGCGGCGGCCCAGCGCTCGTACGCGGCCGTCAAGTTCCTGCTCTACAACCTCGTCGGCGGCCTGATCATGCTGGCCGCGGTCATCGGGCTCTACGTGGTCGCGGGGAACTTCTCGCTCACCGAGATCGCCGAGGCCCGGGCCAACGGCTCGCTCGACATGGCGACCAACACCGAGCGGCTGCTGTTCCTCGGCTTCTTCTTCGCCTTCGCGGTGAAGGCGCCGCTGTGGCCGCTGCACACCTGGCTGCCGAACGCGATGGGGGAGGCCACCGCCCCGGTCGCCGTCCTCATCACCGCCGTCGTCGACAAGGTCGGCACCTTCGCGATGCTCCGCTTCTGCCTCGGCCTCTTCCCCGAGGCCAGCAAGTGGGCCACCCCCGCGATCGTCGTCCTCGCCCTCATCAGCATCGTCTACGGCGCGCTGCTCGCCGTCGGCCAGCGGGACATCAAGCGCCTGGTCGCCTACGCGTCGATCTCGCACTTCGGCTTCATCATCCTGGGCATCTTCGCGATGACCAGCCAGGGCCAGTCCGGCGCCACGCTCTACATGGTCAACCACGGCATCTCGACCGCCGCGCTCATGCTCGTCGCCGGCTTCCTGATCTCCCGGCGCGGCTCGCGGCTCATCGCCGACTACGGCGGTGTGCAGAAGGTCGCCCCGGTGCTCGCCGGCACCTTCCTGATCGGCGGCCTCGCGACCCTGTCGCTGCCCGGACTCGCCCCGTTCGTCAGCGAGTTCCTCGTCCTGGTCGGCGCCTTCGAGCGCTACCCGGTGGCCGGCATCATCGCCACCACCGGCATCGTCCTCGCCGCGCTCTACACCCTCGTCCTGTACCAGCGGACGATGACCGGGCCGGTGAAGGAGGAGGTGCGGGCACTGCCCGACCTGCGCGCGCGCGAACTGGCCGTGGTCGTCCCGCTGATCGCCGTCCTGATCTTCCTCGGGGTCTTCCCGAAGCCGCTGACGGACGTCGTCAACCCGGCCGTGCGGCACACCATGTCCGACGTCCAGCAGAAGGACCCCGAGCCCCAGATTCAGAACGTGGAGGCGGCCAAGTGAGTTCCATGGCTGTCCACAGCTTGTGGACGACGGCTGCCGGGCCGCTCGACAAGATCCCGGCGCCCCACATCGAGTACACGCAACTCTCGCCCGTGCTCATCGTGCTCGGTGCCGCGGTCGTCAGCGTCCTCGTCGAGGCCTTCGTGCCCCGCAAGGCCCGCTACCACAGCCAGGTCTTCCTCTCCGTCGCGGCGCTCGCCGCCGCCTTCGCCGCCATCGTCGGCCTGGCGGCGGGCGGTTACGGCTCCACCAAGGCCCACATCGCGGCCATGGGCGCCGTCGCCGTCGACGGACCCGCCCTGTTCCTCCAGGGCACCATTCTCCTCGCCTCCATCGTGGCGCTCTTCACCTTCGCCGAGCGCAGGCTCGACCCGGCCGACCACGGCCACAAGGTCGACTCCTTCGCCGCCGAGGCCGCCGCCGTCCCCGGCAGCGAGCACGAGAAGGCCGCCGTCAAGGCGGGCTTCACCACCACCGAGGTCTTCCCGCTCGCGCTCTTCGCGATCTCCGGCATGCTGGTCTTCCCGGCCGCCAACGACCTCCTGACGCTCTTCGTCGCCCTGGAGGTCTTCTCCCTCCCGCTGTACCTGCTCTGCGCCGTCGCCCGCCGCAAGCGGCTGATGTCGCAGGAGGCGGCCGTCAAGTACTTCCTGCTCGGCGCCTTCTCCTCGGCCTTCCTGCTCTTCGGGATCGCCCTGCTCTACGGCTACGCGGGCTCCGTCTCGTACGCGACGATCGCCCGGGTCGTCGACGGCTCGATCGGCGCCGTCGACCCGGCGCTCGCCGACACCATGGGCAACGACGCGCTGCTGCTCATCGGCTTCGCCATGGTCCTCGTGGGGCTCCTCTTCAAGGTCGGCGCCGTGCCCTTCCACATGTGGACCCCGGACGTCTACCAGGGCGCCCCGACCCCGGTCACCGGCTTCATGGCCGCCGCCACCAAGGTCGCCGCCTTCGGCGCGCTGCTCCGCCTGCTCTACGTGGTGCTGCCCGGTCTCACCTGGGACTGGCGGCCGGTCATGTGGGGCGTCGCCATCGTCACCATGCTGGGCGGTGCGATCGTCGCCATCACCCAGACCGACATCAAGCGGCTCCTGGCGTACTCGTCGATCGCGCACGCGGGCTTCCTGCTCGCGGGCGTCATCGCGGCGACGCCGTCCGGCATCTCGTCCGTCCTGTTCTACCTGGGCGCCTACTCCTTCGTGACGATCGGCGCCTTCGCCGTCGTCACCCTGGTCCGGGACGCGGGCGGCGAGGCCACCCACCTGTCCAAGTGGGCCGGGCTCGGCCGCCGTTCGCCGCTCGTCGCGGCGGTCTTCGCGGTCTTCCTGCTCGCCTTCGCCGGCATTCCGCTGACCTCCGGCTTCTCCGGGAAGTTCGCGGTCTTCAAGGCGGCGGCGGACGGCGGCGCGGGCGCGCTCGTCGTGGTCGGTGTGATCTCCTCGGCGATCGCCGCGTTCTTCTACATCCGGGTCATCGTGCTCATGTTCTTCAGCGAGCCGAAGGCGGACGGCCCGACGGTCGCCGTGCCCTCGGCCCTGACGAGCCTCACGATCGCCGCGGGCGTCGTGGTCACCCTGGTCCTCGGCCTCGCCCCGCAGTACTTCCTGGACCTGGCGAACCAGGCGAGCGTGTTCGTCCGGTAGGACCGGCGGCACGCGCGAAGGGCCCGGCTCGGGGGCGAGCCGGGCCCTTCGTCGTACGCGGACGCGGTCAGGCCATCAGCGGTCAGGCCGTCGGCGGTCAGGCCATCCAGAAGAAGACGGCGGTCATCCGCTTGTCCTCCAGGGTGGTGCCCCAGTAGCCCGTCGCGCTGTGCATCAGGTTCGCGGAGTACAGCAGCAGGCGGTTGTAGCGGTGGGGGACGCGGATGTCCTCGGTGAAGGAGTCCGGGGGGACGAAGCGGGTGCCCAGGGCGTCGACCAGGTTGTTGTGCGGGGCCAGGACCTGGTTGCCGCCGAGCCGGCCGCCCGGGAGGTTCTGGCGGTAGAAGCTGGTGCCGCAGTCCTTGGGGGTGTCCGGGCTGAGGTAGAGCACGGCGGCGTAGCGGCACAGGCTGCGGGAGTCGGTGTGCGGGCGGGGCTCGCACTCGTCCTTGCCGACGGCCTGGACGCAGTTGTGGTTGAAGGTGCCGGCGCCGTCCGGGTTCTCGGCCCAGATCCGCGGGGCGCCGGTGGCCTTGCGCACCAGCCTTTCCACGCGGGCGAGTTCGCCCGGCTCCAGGGCGGGCATGGCCCGCTGGCCCGGCCAGGGCTCGGGGTTGACCGGGGCGCCCTGGACCCAGTCGTCCTTGGCGAGGCACCGGGCGCGCACCTCGTCGATGTTCGGCAGGACGTCGTCGATGACCCAGTAGTCGCGGCCCTTCGTCGGCTTCCGGTAGGGGAGGACCGGGAGTCCGGCGGGGCGGGCGGCGGGTCGTGCGGGGGGACGGAAGGGGGTTTGTGGGGGGTTGAAGGACATGCCGGGAACGCTAGTTCGCTCCCGGAATCCACACTCCAAAGCTCGGGCCAAGGCTCCGACAAGAGATGGTGTGCGCAGACCCATGGAAAGGGAAGGGCGCCTCCGTGCGGGGGCGCCCTTCCTCTCGGCCGTACGGGTCAGGCGGAGGGGACGATCCGGCCGCGGACCTCGCCGAGGGCCACCCGGGTGCCGTCCGGGCCCGGGGCCCAGGCCGTGAGGACGACCTCGTCGCCGTCCTCCAGGAACGTCCGCTTGCCGCCCGGCAGTTCGAGGGCGTCGCGGCCGTTCCAGGTGAGCTCCAGGAGCGAGCCCCGCTGGTTCACCTCGGGCCCGGAGACCGTGCCGGAGCCGTACAGGTCGCCCGTACGGAGCGAGGCGCCGTTCACCGTCATGTGGGCGAGCTGCTGGGCCGCCGTCCAGTACATCGAGGAGAACGGCGGCTCGGCCACCACCTCGCCGTTGATCTCCACCGAGATCCGCAGGTCGAAGCCGCCCGGCTCCTCCTCCGCCGCGTCGTCCAGGTAGGGGAGGAGCGGGAAGTCGCGGGCGGGCGGGGCCGTACGGGCCGCGTCCAGGGCCTCCAGGGGCGTCACCCACGCCGAGACCGAGGTCTGGAACGACTTGCCGAGGAACGGGCCGAGCGGCACGTACTCCCAGGCCTGCACGTCCCGCGCCGACCAGTCGTTGAGCAGCGTCAGGCCGAAGACGTGCTCCCGGAAGTCGGCCAGCGGGACCGGCTTCCCGAGCTCGGACGGGGTGCCGACGAGGAAGCCGACCTCCGCCTCGATGTCCAGCTTGACCGAGGGGCCGAAGACCGGCGCCGGGTCCGACGGGGCCTTGCGCTGCCCGGAGGGGCGTACGACATCGGTGCCGGAGACCACGACCGTGCCCGCGCGACCGTGGTAACCGATCGGCAGGTGCTTCCAGTTGGGGGTGAGCGCGTCGCCGTCGGGGCGGAAGATCTTCCCCACGTTCGTCGCGTGGTGCTCGCTCGCGTAGAAGTCGACGTAGTCCGCGACCTCGTACGGCAGGTGCAGCGTCACCGCGTCGAGCGGGTGGAGCAGCGGCTCGATGTCCGCCCGGTGCGCGGGCACCGTCACCCAGGCCGTCAGCGCCCGGCGGACGTCGCGCCAGGCGGTCCGCCCGGCCGCGAGCAGCGGGTTGAGGCTGGGCTGCGCGAGCAGCGCCGCGTACGGGGAGCCGAGCGCGTGCGCCGCGGCACCCGCGTCCAGGACGTGCCCGCCGATGCGGACGCCGAGCCGGCGCCGCCCGGGCTCGTCGGCGGTGGAGAAGACGCCGTACGGGAGGTTGTGCGGGCCGAAGGGGTCGCCCTCGGCCAGATCGAGCGGGCTGTGCTCGGACATCGGTGCGTGCCTCGCTTTCCACGTGTGTGGGGGACACGTTACGGGGCGGGCCGCCGGGCGCTGATGACATGGATCACACAGAAACCGCGGCCTCCGTGGGCAACTGCCCGCATTCGCGCGGTTTGTGTCCCGAGCCGCCCCGGAACGCCCCTGCGAGCTGCGGAAACGGGCTCCCGCCGGGGCCTTCCCGGCCCTACGATCATGTCGGTGTCGTGCCGCGTGAGGTAGCCGCGGGCGCGCGCCCACCACTGTTCTTCGCAGTCTTTCTCTCTGACCAGGAAAAGGTCCGCAACGTGAAGATCCGCCGCATTCTGGCGACCGCCGTGGCCGCCGCCGTGACCACCCCGGTCGTGTTCCTCTCGGCCGCCCCGGCGTTCGCCGACGCCAAGCCGTCGGCCCCGGCGACGCAGAAGCCCGCGTCCGGCGAGGACGACCCCGAGGACGACATGCCCTCGCTCGAGGAGCTGAAGGCCGCCGTCGCCGAGGCCCAGAAGGCGTGCGACAAGGCCGTCGTCGACCTCGACAAGGCCACCGAGGCCCTGAAGGCCCTGGACGCGGCCGACAACCCGCTCGTGGTCGCGGTCGCCGACGCGCAGAAGGCCGTCGCCGAGGCCGCCGCCAAGAAGACGGCCGCCGACGAGGCGCTCGCCAAGGCCCAGGAGGCCGTGACGAAGCTGCCGGAGACCGCGACCGAGGAGGAGAAGGCGGCCGCCGCCGCTGCCGTCACCGCCGCGCAGACGGCCGCCGACGAGGCAGCCACCGCGAAGACCGCCGCCGACACGAAGCTGGCGCAGGCCGAGGGCGCGCTCAAGGCCGCCAAGGACGCCGCCGCGCACGTGGTCGACCTCGCCGAGAAGGTGAAGCAGTCCGCCTCCGAGAAGCTCGACGAGGCCAAGGAAGAGCTCGCCTTCTACCAGGACATGGGGGGCGAGTGCGAGGAGGACCCCTCCCTCAAGGTCGCGGTGAGCGGTCCGAAGAAGGTCACCGCCGGTGAGCCCGCGGTCTTCTCGATGCGCCTCACCAACACCTCCGACCACGAACTGGACCTCGTCAACGCCTTCGCGAACGCCATTCGGCTGCCCGCGCCCGGCGACGTGATCGACGAGGACACGGACTTCTCCAAGCTCGTCATCCCCGTCGAGTGGTCCTCCGCCGACGTCCTGGAGTGGACGTCGATCACCGAGAAGTCCGACTCCATCGAGGTCGGCAAGCTCGACAAGGGCGCCTCGTACGACCTGAAGCTGCGGCTCACGGTCGACGCCAAGGCCACCGCCGGCAAGGGCGCCCTCTTCGGCTACGGGGAGTACGAGAACAACGACGGCTCCTGCGGCTTCGCCAGCGACTTCAAGGACGTCAACTTCGACATCCTCGCCGCCGACAAGGGCGACAAGCCGAAGCCGAAGCCGACGGAGACCGCGACGCCGACCCCGGCGCCGACCGTCACCACCGGCGGCAACACGAACACCACCCAGCAGGGCGGCACGTCGAACACCCCCGTGACCGGCACCCTCGCCGCGACCGGTGCGAACGACACCCTGCCGCTCGGTCTCGCCGCCGCCGGGGCCGTCGCCCTGGGCGCCGGCGCGCTGGTCTTCGCCCGCCGCCGCAAGGCCGCCACGCAGGCGTAACCCCTGATCGGTCCCCCGCACGGCGTGAGTTCAGCCCGCCGTGCGGGGGATCCGCTTTTCCCAGGTGCGGTGGAAGACGACCTCGCCGCCCTCCCTGCACACCACCTCGTCCTCGGTGTGGAAGACGTCCGCGTCGCAGGAGATCTCCGAGCGGGTGTCGATCGTGACGTCCCAGGCCAGTTCGGGCCGGTGCAGCCGGATCGTCCACTCCGAGCGGGTCCGGGCGGACAGCGGGCCGCCCTCGTCGACGGTGTACGTCTCCACGGCGTCCTCGGTGTACTCCAGGCCGTCCGGGTACACGCGCGTGCCGCCGTACTTCGGGTCGACCTCGAGCGTCCACTCGTCCCTGGCGACGTCCCGGACCACCAGCCGCTCCGGGCGCGGCTCCTCCAGGGTGGCCGGGTGGGCGACGCCGAGCGGCGCGGACTGCTCCGGCTCCTCCCACTCGACGGCGTCCTCGGCGCGCGTCCGGACGGGGAGGGTGAGGGAGGAGCCGACCGGGTCGAGGGTGAAGCCGGCGGCGTCGGGCTGGGGCCAGATCCACGGCCAGTACGTGGAGGAGACGGCGAGCCGCACCCGGTGGCCGGGCGGGAAGGCGTGCCCGATGCCGTTCAGCTCGAAGACGAGGGTCTCCGGCTCGCCGATCTGGGCCTCCACGGCCCGGTCGGGGCCGTAGCGGGCGGAGAGGTTCAGGGCGCCCCGGGTGACGAGGGTGGAGGAGCCGTCGGGGGCGACGTCGCAGAGCCGGGCGACGACCTGCCCGGTGGGGGCCGTGGTGGTCAGGCGCAGGCTCACCGAGGGGCGGCCCAGGATCTCGATCGGCTCGGCGGACTCCGGTACGGGGAAGTCGAAGCAGGCCGAGCGGGCGTCCTCCTCGCGCTGGTCCGGCGGCAGGTCGGCGTCGTTGCCGAGGGGGAGGAAGCGGCCCGCGTCGAGCCCGGTCCGCTGGGGCGAGTCGACAAAAACCGGGGCGCCCTGGAAGCCGTACGTGACGGGGGTGACGTGCGGGGAGGGCCAGGCGGGGTCGGCGACCCAGCGGCCGGGCAGCTCCTCGTACACGGTGGCCGGCGGGTGCGCGTCGCTGATCCAGGAGCGGAGCAGCGGCTCGGCCATCACGTCGTTCTCGACGTCCTTGAGGTGGTGGTCCCACCAGCGCAGGGTCTCCTGGAGGAAGCCGATCGCCGGGCCCGGCGGCAGGCCGCGGTCCGGGTACTGGTGGGACCAGGGGCCGATGATCGCGCGGACCCGGTCCTGGGGGAGGTGGCGGGCGAGCCGGAGGACGGTGTCGCGGTACGGGTCGTGCCAGCCGCCGACGGCGAGGACGGCGGCCCGGACGGCCCCGTACTCCTCGCGGACGCTGCCGTGCCTCCAGTACGCGTCCCGGGTCTGGTGGGCGAGCCAGGTGTGGACGGGCGGCTCGACGGCCTCCAGGCGCCCGAGCCACAGCTCGCGCCACTCCTCGCCCACGTACCGGGGGTCCGGGGGCCGGGCGGTGAAGGCGAGCGCGGTGGCCGCCCGGGCGTGCATGCCGACGCCGAGGACCGAGCCGCCCAGGTAGTGCACGTCGTTGTCGTAGCGGTCGTCGGTGGCGCAGACGGCGACGACCGCCCCGAGCGGTCCGGGGGCGAGGGCGGCGATCCGGAGCGCGGTGGAGCCGCCCCGGCCGATGCCGAACATGCCGACCCTCCCGGTGCACCACTCCTGCTCGGCGAGCCAGTTCACGACGGCGACGCCGTCGGCGAGCTCGACGGCGTCGTACGCGTCGCCGGGCAGGCCCTCGCTGTTGCCGTGGCCGCGGACGTCGACCCGTACGGAGGCGTAGCCGTGGCCCGCGTACCAGGGGTGGCGCTGCCGGTCGCGGGGGGCGGTCCAGTCGGTCAGGCGGTCCGGCAGGTACTCCAGGAGGGCCGGTACGGGTTCGTCGGCGAGCGGACGCCACACGCGCGCGTACAGCCCGGTGCCGTCCGGCAGCGGGATGCGGAGGTCCTCGTGGCGGGTCTCGTACGGGAAGTCGGTACGGATGCGCATGTCAGAACCTCGGTGGACGGGGTGCACGATCGCCGTTCGGGGCGAAAGTGGCCATTCCTGGTCGTATCGGCTGATCACGAACATACCGGGGGTGACGGGAAGGCGCCCACGGTGATCGAAAGGTGACCGGATACGCTGGCTTGAGTGAACCGAGCGACACATCGACAATCCATGTGATCGTCAGCAGGCGTCAGCAGACAGGAGACCCCCTCGTGACCGTCGTCGGGCCGTTCGGTCTTAGCGTGCGGGACCAGGCTCTTGAAGCCGATGTCCAGACCGGTTTGGCGGCTGTGGAGGCGGGCCTCCTGGACGCCACCAAGAGCGATGTCCCCTTCATCACGGAGGCCGCGCAGCACCTCGTCCTGGCCGGGGGCAAGCGGTTCCGCCCCCTGCTCGTGATGCTCGCCGCCCAGTTCGGCGACCCCTACGCGCCGGGCGTCGTGCCCTCCGCCGTGGTCGTCGAGCTCACCCACCTGGCCACGCTCTACCACGACGACGTCATGGACGAGGCCGACGTCCGGCGCGGCGTCGACAGCGCCAACACCCGCTGGGGCAACTCGATCGCCGTCCTCACGGGTGACTTCCTCTTCGCCCGCGCCTCGCACACGCTCGCGGACCTCGGCCCCGAGGCCGTACGCATCCAGTCCGAGGCGTTCGAACGGCTCGTGACCGGCCAGATCCTGGAGACCGCGGGTCCGATGGACGGCCGCGACCCCGTCGACCACTACCTCGACGTCCTCGGCGGCAAGACCGGCTCCCTCGTCGCCGTCTCCTGCCGCTTCGGCGCCATGATGTCCGGCGCCGACGAGAGCGTCGTCGACATCCTCACCCAGTACGGCGAGCGGCTCGGCGTCGCCTTCCAGCTCGCCGACGACGTCCTCGACATCGCCTCCGACTCCCACGAGTCCGGCAAGACCCCCGGCACCGACCTCCGCGAGGGCATCCCGACCCTCCCCGTCCTCCACCTGCGGGCCGCCGCGGCCGCCCACGGGCGCCCGGAGGACCTGGAGCTCGTCGCCCTGATCGACGGCGACCTCAGCGACGACGAGCGGCACGCCGAGGCCCTGCGCCGGCTCCGCACCCACCCCGCCCTGGAGCAGGCCCGCCGGGACACCGTGCGGTACGCCGAGGAGGCCCGCGCGATGCTGGCGCCGCTGCCCGACGGCTACGCGAAGGCGGCCCTGGCCGAGATGTGCGACGCCGTGGTCCACCGAGCGGGCTAGGGCGTCTCAGGGTCGGGTCATCCCGAAGCAGTACGCGAGGTTGATCCCCGGGTCTGACGATTCCGGGCCCGCGCCTTGGTGAGATGGAGTCATCATCCACAGGGGCAGCACGGCACGGAGGTAGCGGAGACCATGGCAGAGACCCGTAAGGCGAGCCGGTTCATCGTCCCGGTCGCGGTGGCAGGAGTGGCCGCGGCGACCATCGGGCTCGTCCCGGCGCTGGCCGCGTCCGGCGACCCGGACCTGCCGGAGATCACGGCCCAGCAGCTCATCGAGAAGATCGCCGCGTCGGACACCCAGACCCTGTCCGGCACCTTCAAGATCTCCACCGACCTGGGCCTGCCGGCCCTCGACGGCCTGGCGTCCGGCCTCGGGGGCCTGGACGCCGGCGACGGCGGCCCCTCCTCGGCGGACCCGTCCGAGAAGCTCACCGAGCTCGTCTCGGGCAGCCACACGCTGCGCATCGCGGCGGACGGCCCCGAGCGCCAGCGGCTCACCCTGCTCGACGGCTCCGACGAGTACAGCCTGATCCACAACGGCGACGACGTCTGGGCCTACGACAGCAAGTCGAACGAGGCCTTCCACGAGAAGGGCGCGTCCGGCGGCGCCCCCGAGAAGGAGCAGAAACTCCCCGGTACGCCCAAGGAGCTCGCCGACGAGGTCCTGAAGGCCGCGGGCGACACCACGTCGATCACGGTCGACGGCACGGCGAAGGTGGCCGGCCGGGACGCGTACCAGCTGGTGATCAAGCCGAAGCAGTCCGGCTCGACGGTCGAGTCGGTGAAGATCGCGGTGGACGCGGCGAACGGCACCCCGCTGAAGTTCACCCTCTCCTCGGTCGAGGGCGGCAAGCCGGTCGTCGACGCGGGCTTCACGAAGGTCGACTTCGGCAAGCCGGCCGCCTCGGAGTTCACCTTCACGGCGCCGAAGGGCGCGAAGGTGACGGAGGGCGCGGCGGAGAAGGGCGAGGAGGCCCCGGGTGACCTGCCGGAGGGCTTCGAGGAGGGCATCCCCGGCCTCGGGGACGTCTTCGGCGGCGCCGGCCTCGTCCCCGGCTCCGACTCCGGCTCCGGCGAGGGCCCGACCGTCATCGGCGAGGGCTGGACGACCATCGCGAAGCTCGACACCGGGGCGCCCGCGCCCAAGACCGACGAGGCGCCGAAGGAGATCCAGGGCTTCCTGGACTCCTTCGGCGACAAGGTCACCGGCAAGTTCGGCTCGGGCACCGTCTTCAAGACGAAGCTGGTGAACGCGCTCCTCACCGACGACGGCAAGGTCTACGTCGGCGCGGTGACGAAGGACGCGCTGGTCGACGCGGCGAACTCCGGCAAGTAACGCAAGTAACGGCCGAGTTGGGACCCCGGGCGGGTCGGGGGCGAAATTCACCGACCCGCCCGGGAGTTCTTCCGGATCTACGGCAACGTCAGATCTACGGGAACGTCAGCTTGAAGCTGTTGATGTAGCCGGTGTCCGCGCCGGCCTTGTCCTGGACGCGGAGCTTCCAGACGCCGTTGGCGACCTCCGAGGAGGCGTTCACGGTGTAGGTCTGGTTGATGTTGTCGGCGCTGCCGCCCGCCCGGTTGGACAGGTTGTAGACCGAGCCGTCGGGGGCGATCAGGTCGACGACGAGGTCACCGATGTAGGTGTGGACGATGTCCACGCCGACCTTCAGCGTCGAGGGCGCGTTGCCGGTGATGCCGGAGACGGTCACCGAGGAGGTCACCGCGGCTCCCGGGGAGTCCGGGATGGCGACGTCCGCGGTGTTCTCGAAGACCGTGCCGGCCGGCGGGGTCGTCGTCCCGCTCGACAGGTTCCAGACCGCGTACGCGATGGCGTCCGCGTTCCGGTCCAGGGCGGTGTCGTTGATGTTCGCCGAGGTGTCGCAGGACGAGTGGTAGCAGCGGTCGAAGGCCTGGCCGGACGTGCCGCCCCACTTCTGCGCCTGCGCCGCCGTCTTGATGTAGTCGGCGCCGGAGAAGAGCCCGCCGACCGGGATGCCCACGTTCTTGAAGGGCGCGTGGTCGGAGCGGCCGTCGCCCTCGGTCTCGATCTCGGTGGGGATGCCGAGCCCGGCGAAGTAGTCCTTGAAGGTCTGCTCGATCGTCGGGTCGTCGTCGTAGACGAAGTAGCCCGGGTTCGGCGAGCCGATCATGTCGAAGTTCAGATAGCCGCTGATCTTTGACCGCTCGGTGGCGGGCAGGTTGTTGACGTAGTACTTCGAGCCGACGAGCCCCAGCTCCTCGGCGCCCCACCAGCCGAAGCGCAGGTGCTTCGTCGGCTGGAGCTGGGCGCGGGAGACGGCGAGCGCGGTCTCCAGGATCGCGGCGGACCCGGAGCCGTTGTCGTTGATGCCGGGGCCGCCGGTGACCGAGTCGAGGTGCGAGCCGGACATGACGACCTGGTTCGGGTCGCCGCCCGGCCAGTCGGCTATCAGGTTGTAGCCGGTGGCGCCGTTGTACGTGAACTGCTGGAGCGCGGTGGTGTAGCCGGCGGCGTCCAGCTTCGCCTTCACGAAGTCGATCGAGGCCTTGTAGCCGGTACGGCCGTGGGCGCGGTTGCCGCCGTTGGCGGTGGCGATCGACTGGAGGTCCGCCAAGTGCTGCTTGACGTTGGCGAGGGAGATGTCGGGCGGCGTGACGGCGGCGGCCGCGGCCGGGCTGGCGGAGGCGCTGGTGCCGGTGAGTCCGGCGAGCGCGAGCGCCGCGAGGGCGGCGGCCGCTGTGGCGCGTCTGGGCACGGAGATGTTCATGTGGGGGCTCCGGATTCCGAACGGGGATGGGACGGAACGTGCGAGACGCCCCGGGCGGCGGTGCCACGAGGCGCTGGAGCTGTGCGGATACGCGATTGTTCAGTTGTGCGACTGTTCGGTCGTGCGTGCTGAATGTTCAGTGAGAATTTGACTTCCCGTCAAGAGCGGAAACCGGTCAGGTGTGTTCGCTCACCGGACGAGGACGTCCTCCACCGCCTCCCGCACGCGCGGATCGGCGTCGCGGCCCAACTCCCGCAGCAGGGCGTCCACTCCGGCCCCTCGCCCTGTATCCGGACCACCGCCCGTTGTGGGCGCCTCGTGCCGCCCCCGTTGTGGGCAATCGTTCCGCTGGGGCGGAACGGGTGGGCACAACGGACCCGCGCCCTGCCGGCGCCCGAGGCTCCCGCGCCTGAACCCGCACCGCAGGTACGGCACCGTCGGGGTGCGGGTCCAGGCCCGGAACGCCTAGGCCCGGCCGGGGGCGCCGTCCCGTGTGCCCACCCGTCCCGCCCCAGCGGGACGATTGCCCACACGGCAGCGGGGCACCGCCCGCCCCGGCGCGGGGTCACATGGCAGCGGGGCACCGCCCGGCGTAGGTGCGGGCCCACATGGCAGCGGGGCACCGCCCAGCCCGGCGGCGGGCACGCGGGCTCGGGTCAGTTCTCCAGGACGCCCGTGTACAGGCCCGCGACGCCCCGGAACACCTCCCAGCCCCGGGCGTCCGAGGCCCCGGCCACCCGCCGTACCGCCCCCGCCGCCGTCACCCGGGCGGGCTCGCGGTCGCCGTACCGGCCGACGCGCACCGGCTCCTCGTCGGGGAGCCGTACGTGCACGGCGACGAGCCCGCGCGGCCCCGGCCGGCGGGACAGTTCGCGTAGCCACTGGTGGGTGAGGGTGTACGAGGGGAGGACGGGGAAGAGGAACACCCCGCGCCACTCGCCGTGTCCGGCGGCACGAAGACCGGACCGCCGGACCCGGGCCGCGTTCGCGCCGGGGGTGAGGTGGACGAAGGTCGCCATGGTGGGTGGTCGCTCCTAGGGCCTGTCTGGCAATTCGCGTCGGATCAGGGGCGGGCGGTCGAGGATCTCGACGTACACGATCCGGCCGTGGACGACGTCGACGTTGAGCATCCCCCCAGTGGCGTGACTCGGGGACGCGGCGGGACGGCGTGCGACGGCGGAACGGGGGATTCAGGCACTAGGGTCGGGCTCCGCGCGACCGTCGCCGCCTCGAAGGAGCACCGCACATGAAGATCGCCGTACTGGGAACGGGCGAGGTCGGTCGCCGGCTCGCCACGAAGCTGGTCTCCCTCGGACACGAGGTCGCCCTGGGGTCCCGTACCGCGGACAACGCCGACGCCGCCAAGTGGGCCGGGGAGCACGGCGGGACGCACGGGACCTTCGCCGACGCGGCCGGCCCCGCCGAGCTCGTCGTCAACGCGACCGGCGGGCTCGTCTCCCTCGCCGCACTCCAGGCCGCGGGCGCCGACAACCTGAGCGGCAAGGTCCTGATCGACGTGTCCAACGCGCTGGACTTCTCGGAGGGCTTCCCGCCCAAGGTCGGCCTGCCCGACGGCAGGAGCGTCGCCGAGCAGCTCCAGGACGCCTTCCCGGGGACGCGCGTCGTCAAGACGCTCAACACCATGACCAACACCGTCATGGTCGAGCCCGGCCGGGTCTCGGGGCACCACAACGTCTTCCTGAGCGGCGACGACGCGGACGCGAAGGCCGTGGTCGCGGAGCTGCTCGCCTCCTTCGGCTGGGCGGCCGACCAGATCATCGACCTCGGCGAGCTGTCGAGCGCCCGCGCCACCGAGCAGCTGCTGCCCCTGTGGCTGCGGCTCTACGGGATGCTCGGCACCGGGGACTTCAACTTCGCCGTCGTGGGGGCCCGAGCCTGATCCCGCAGGTGGTCCAGGAGGCCTTCCGGCTCCGGGTAGGGCTCCTCCCGGGGGAGCAGCCGACCGGCGGCCTCCAGATCACCGGCCCGGACCAGACCGTGGACCTCGTGGGCCAGCGCGGTCACGTCGGTGATCGAGACCGTCCACTCGTCCGCGTACCGGCGGGACGCCTCGCCCGCCAGGCCGAGCTGGAGCGAGCGGTGCGGGAGGGGCCGGAGGTGGAGGTCGCGCTCCGGGTCCCACTGGACCCGGGCCGGCGCCTGCCGCAACTGCCGCTTCCAGGAGGCCTGGTCCGTGTGGAAACCGCGCTGGTAGTGGGAGAGGCAGGCGTTCCGCAGGGCCCATTCGAAGCCCTCGCGGGTGATCTCCACGGCGAGGACGGTCTCCTGGCCCTCCTTCTCCCCCCAGCCGCAGCGGTACATCATCCACAGGAACGAGGGCTTGATCCACGTCATCCGGTCCCGCTTCCAGACCGCCGGGAAGCGGCCGTCCCGGGCGGCGGGGACCCCGATCTCGGGCCGGTAGGCCTGGTAGACGGTGATCGTGCGCTCGGTGTGCAGCGCGCGGATCCGGTACTTCGGTTCTTCCATGCGCCTCAGGGTGCGGGGCGGGCGCCGGGCGCGGCCACCGGTTTTCGTGCTGCGAGCAACGTCACGGTCTGAACCGCCGAGTACGCCCCTAATGTGGAGGGATGAACGATTCGCCCGGCAGCCCGTTGATCGACGTCGTCGCCACGTACATGCCCCGGCTCTCGGAGTTCTCCTTCGAGCCGGGGCTCGTGGCCGCCGTCGACCAGCACGCGGCGGCCGTGTGCGACGCACTGCTCCCGGCCCAGCGGGGCCCGGAGGTCCGGACCGTCCGCCGTGAGGACCTCGCCGACTACGTCCTCGGGTTCACCGACTGGCTGACCGAGGTCGACTGGACCGAGCCCGTCGGCCACGACTTCGCGACCCTGCGCCTGACGGCGGTCTGCTGGCTGATCCGGGAACACGACCTGCTGGACGCGTAGGCCCGCCCTGCATCGGGTCCGCCGGAGGGTCCGCGCGCAGGGCGGGCGTCGGGTCCGTCGGCTGCTCCCCGCGTAGGGCCCGCATCGGGGTGACGAGGCCGCCGCCGACGCCGACGATCACGGCACCGGCGATCATGGCGAGCACGGCCGTGAGCACCGGGCCGGTCACCGAGGCCGGTCACCGAGGTCGCGATGCCCGCCCGCGGTCAGTGCCCCGGCTGCGCCGACGGGGTGGAAACCGGAGTGGTCTCCGTCTCTCCGCCGCTGTGTCCGGTCGCGGGAGCGGCGTCCAGGAGGGCAGCGGCGGCCGCCGCCTCGACCGCCGCGCGGCTCTTCCGGGCCGTCCGGAGCGCGTCCCAGGTGAGGATCGTCAGGGCCAGCCAGACGAGGGAGAAGCCCGCCCAGCGCTCCGGCGGCATCTCCTCGTGGAAGTAGACGACCCCGAGGAGGAACTGGAAGGTCGGCGCCAGGTACTGGAGGAGTCCGAGCGTCGACAGCGGTACGCGGATCGCCGCCGCCCCGAAGCAGACGAGGGGCGCCGCCGTGACGATGCCGGTGGCGGCGAGCAGCGCCGTGTGCCCGGCGCCGTGGTGGCCGAAGGCCAGGTCGCCCCGGGTGCCGAGCCAGACGAGGTAGCCGAGGGCGGGCAGGAACTGGACGGCGGTCTCGGCGGCGAGCGACTCCAGGCCGCCGATGTTGACCTTCTTCTTCACCAGGCCGTAGACGGCGAAGGAGAAGGCGAGGGTGAGCGAGATCCACGGCGGCCGCCCGTACCCGATCGCCAGGACGAGCACGGCCGCGACGCCGACGCCGACCGCCGCCCACTGCGCGGGGCGCAGCCGCTCCTTCAGGACGAGGACGCCGAGGGCGATGGTGACGAGCGGGTTGATGAAGTAGCCGAGGGAGGCCTCGACGACGTGGCCCGTGTTCACGGACCAGATGTAGAGGCCCCAGTTCACGGTGATGACGGCGGCGGCGAAGGTGATCAGGCCGAGCTTGCGCGGGCTGCGCACCAGCTCGGGTATCCAGCCCCAGCGGCGCAGCGCGAGCAGCGCGATGCCGACGAAGGCCAGGGACCACACCATCCGGTGGGCGAGGATCTCGATCGCGCCGGCGGGCTTGAGGAGGGGCCAGAAGAGCGGGACCAGCCCCCACATGCCGTAGGCGCCGATCCCGTAGAGCAGTCCTGCTCGTCCCTCGTTCTTCTCCGTCTTCACCGGACCTCCCGCCCTGTGCGCCGCGCCTGTCCTGTCGAAGGTAGCGCCGCACGGGGCGGGTTGTCATGGCCGTATCGCCATACGGTCATGACAGCGTCAGGAGGCGGCGAGCGCGTCCTTGATCGACTCGGCGATCGGGGTGGTCGGGCGGCCGATCAGCCGGGCCAGGTCGCCGGTCCGCAGGGCGAGCGCGCCGAGCGCGACGGCCCGGTCGACGTCGACGAGGATCTCGGCGAAGGGCCCCGGGACCCCGGCGCCGGTGAGGATCTCCAGGTGGACCGCGCCGGGGACGGCGTTGTACGTGATCTCCCGGCCGGTCTGGGCGCCGACCTCGGCCGCATACTCGGCGAAGGACCAGGCGGTGTCGCCGCTCAGCTCGTACGTCTTGTTCAGGTGCTCCTCGGCCGGGCCGGTCAGGACGGCGGCCGCGGCGGCGGCGTAGTCGGCGCGGGCGGCGGAGGCGACGCGGCCCTCGCCGGCGCTGGCGACGACGGCGCCGTGGGCCAGGACCGGGGCGAGGTTCGCGGTGTAGTTCTCGGAGTACCAGCCGTTGCGGAGGAAGGTGTACGGCAGGCCGGACGCGAGGATCAGCTCCTCGGTCGCCTTGTGCTCGTCGGCGAGCGTGAAGTCGGCCTCCGGGCCGCCGAGGACGCCGGTGTACGCGAGCTGGGCCACGCCCGCCGCCTTGGCCGCGTCGATCACGGCGGCGTGCTGGGCGACGCGCTGCCCGACCTCGCTGCCCGAGATCAGCAGCACCCGGTCGCCGGCCTCGAAGGCCTCCGCCAGGGTCTCCGGTCGGCTGTAGTCGGCGATCCGCAGCTCGACACCGCGCTCGGCGAGGTCGGCGGCCTTCGCCTTGTCGCGGACGACGGCGGCGACGGACTGGGCGGGGACGGTTTCGAGGAGGGTGTCGACGACGAGACGGCCGAGCTGTCCGGTGGCTCCGGTGACGACGATGCTCATGGTGCTTCCTTCTTCCCGTGGGTGCGGTGGGTGCGGTGGGTGCGGTGGGTGCGGTAGGCCGGTGGCTCCGCTGGGCGATGCACTCACCGTACGACGGGCGCTAACCATTCGTAAGTACCCACTTTGAAGTAAGGTACTGGCATGGAAGTAAGCAAGCCGCCGAACGTGAACGAGCCGATGTGCCCCTCGCGCCTCGTCCTGGAGCACGTCACCAGCCGCTGGGGCGTCCTCGTCCTCGCGGCCCTCCTGGAGCGCTCGTACCGCTTCAGCGAGCTGCGCCGCACGATCGGCGGCGTCAGCGAGAAGATGCTGGCCCAGACCCTCCAGACCCTGGAGCGCGACGGCTTCGTCCACCGCGACGCCAAGCCCGTCATCCCGCCCCGCGTCGACTACAGCCTCACCCCCCTCGGGGAGGGGGCCGCCCGCCAGGTCTGGGAGCTCGCCCGCTGGACCGAGCAGCAGGTCGGCGCGGTCGAGGCGGCGCGTGTGCGTTACGACACGGTGCGTGCGGCGTCCCAATGACGTTGTAGCCCGCGCGAGTTGATCTGCGGAGCCGTACGATCTCCCTCACCGACCGGGGGATCGTGCGAGCGACCGTGGGGGAACTGTGGCGTACGGGGACCGAAGACTGCTGCGTGCCTGCTGTGCCGTGATGGTGGGCGGGCTGATCGCGACCGGGTGCAGTAGCGGCGGCGAGGGCGAGAAACCCGGAGGCGGCGAGAAACCCGGAGGCAAGGGCGGTACGAGCGCGACGGCGGCCCCGACCAAGGCCCCGACCGCGACGCCCACTCCCACGCCGACCGCCTTCGACTTCACCCCGGACCCGAAGCGCGCGCCGAAGACCGAGGCCGAGGCCAGGCGCCTCGCCCTCGCCGTCGTCGCGGGTCCCGACGCCTGGGGCCCCGAGTACGTCAAGCGCAGCCCGTACCTCAGCGACCCGGAGTACTGGCCGGTGCTCGACGAGACCTGCTCCTGGGAGACCGGCAGCCGTCCCTCGACGGTGCTCTACAGCGTCACCGCCTACAGCGAGATCCCGGCCGCCGGCGGCAAGGGCAACCTTCGGGTCGCCTCCACCGTCACCGTGCACCGCACCGCGACCGACGCCGACTGGGAGATGGCCTCCACCCTCGAAGAGGCGCTGCGCTGCCCCGACCAGCAACTGCGCGCCGGCGAGCGCATCTCCGGACTCATCTCGGTCGGCAACTCGTTCGGCAGGGACGGCATGTACACCGCCGAGGACTCCCTCGGCGAACGCGGCTTCTACGAGCGCGACGACGTGAAGGGGAAGCAGCAGTACGGCTGGACCCAGTCCCGGATCGGCCAGGTCACCGTCGCCGTCGTGGTCAAGGGCGCCGCCGGCTACAGCGAGACGGCCACGGCCACGACCACGGGCACGATCCAGCCCCAGGTCAACGCCCTCGTCACCATGCTGAATCGCGTCAAGAAGCAGTTGGAGGTCCAGTCGTGAGCACCGCTGCCCCGCAGCCGGGACCCCGGCCCGGCGACCTCCAGCCCCTCCTTCCCTCCGACCCCTCGACGATCGCCGGCTACCGGCTCCTCGGCCGGCTCGGCGCCGGCGGCATGGGCGTCGTCTACCTCGGCCGCACCGCCGCCGGCGAACTCGCCGCCGTCAAGGTCACCCACGCCGACCAGGCCGACCAGCCCGACTTCCGGGCCCGCTTCCGCCGCGAGGTCGAGGCCGCCCGCCGGGTCTCCAGCCCCTGGGCCGTGCCCGTCACCGGCGCCGACCCGGACGCCCCCGAACCCTGGATGGCCACCGCCTTCGTCGCCGGCCCCTCCCTCGGCGAGGCCGTCGCCGCGCACGGCCCGCTGCCCGAGCGGTCCGTCCGCCTCCTCGGCTGGTCCGTCGCCCGCGCACTTGCCGCCGTGCACGCCGCCGGGCTCGTCCACCGGGACGTCAAGCCCGGCAACGTCCTCCTCGCCGTCGACGGCCCCCGCCTCATCGACTTCGGCATCGCCCGCGCCACCGGCGAGACCGCCCTCACCGCCACCGACATGGTCGTCGGCACCCCCGGCTTCCTCGCCCCCGAGCAGGCCGAGGCCCGCACCGACGCGATCGGCCCGCCCGCCGACGTCTTCGCCCTCGGCTGCCTCCTCGCGTACGCGGCGACCGGCCGCCCGCCCTTCGGCACCGGCGCCGTGGACGCCCTCATGTACCGCACCGTCCACGACGAGCCCGACCTCACCGGCGTACCCGAAGGACTGCTCGACCTCGTCCGGGCCTGCCTCGCCAAGGACCCGGCCGCCCGGCCCACGGCGGCCGAGATCGGCGTACAGCTCGTCGAGGACACCCCGCGCGACGGCGCCGAGTGGCTGCCCGCCCCCGTCGTCCGGACCATCGCCGAACGCTCCGCACGGATGCTCGCCCTCCCCGAGATCGACACCACCGAGGCGGGCACGGCACCCGCCGCGCCCCCGAAGAGCCGGCGCGGCTTCCTGCTCGCCGCCGGCGGCGCCGTGCTGGCGTTGGGCGGCGGCGCCGTCTGGGCGGCGCTCGGAGACGACCGGGACACCCGGGGCGACGGCAAGAAGACCCCGCCGCCCCGCACCCGCTGGACGATCGGTGTCCTCGCCGACCTCTCGGGACCCGCCAAGGTCATCGGACAGGCCCAGGAGCACGGTGCACGCCTGGCCGTCGAGCAGTTCAACGCCCGCAAGGACAAGCCCTTCACGCTCGACCTCGAGGTGGTCGACGACCGGGGCGACGCGGCCCGGGCCGTGGAACGCGCCAGGACCCTGACCACCGACCCGGGGGTCGTCGCCGTCCTCGGCGCCACCACCGACGCCGTCGGCCTGGCCGTCCTCCCCGTCTTCGAGGAGGCCGGACTCCCGCTGATCACGGTCTCGGCCGGATACAACATGCTCACCCTGCGGCCCGACGGGGCCTCGCCGAACGAGACGGTCCTGCGGGCCATCCCGAGTCACATCTTCGCCGGCTCCCACCTCGCCTTCGCCGCCACGCTGCTGCCGGGCATCAGCCGCCCCGGTGTCCTGGAGGACCGGACCCAGGACTCGTACAGCTGGCAGGTCACCGGCGGCGTGCGCTTCGGCTTCGGGCAGGCCGGGATCACCCCGCACTACCGGGTCGTCCCGGCCCGGGCGGGCGCACGCGACTACCGCCGGGTCCTCGGCGAGATGATCGACGCCGGCATCGACGCGTACGTCCACTGCGGAATCACCGAGACCGCCGTCCTCGCGGCCCGCGCCCTCAACGAACTCCGCTTCACCGGGCCGAGGTTCACCGGCCAGGCCGTCTTCGGCCCGGACTTCCTGAAGCAGGGCGGGGCGGACGCCGAGGGCTGGTTCGTGTGCGCGCCCGTGGCCGACCCCGCCACGCTGAAGTCGGCCGCCGCCTTCAGCGCCGCGCACCGCAAGCGGTACGGCACGGCCCCCGCGTACTACGCGGGCGAGTCGTACGACGTCGTCACGATGACGATCGGGCAGCTGGTGGCCGACGCGAAGGCCGGTCGCAAGCCCGCCCGCAAGGGGCTGTGGGCCGCGCTGCGCAAGCAGAAGTACACCGGCGCCCTGGGGGCCTTGATGTTCAACGAGACGGGCGAGCTGAGCCCCGGCGGCACGTACGTCTACGCGGTGCGGAACGGCGCGTACAAGCCCGTGGGCGCCGCACCGCTGGTACCGAACAAGCCCGGGCAGAACAAGAAGAAGGCCTGAACCCGTGCAGCCGCTTCGCAAGGCCGATCCGTCGGCCATCGCCGGCTACCGGCTCCTCGGCCGACTCGGCGCCGGGGGCATGGGCGTCGTCTTCCTCGCCCGCTCGACCGGCGGCGCGCTCGCCGCGCTCAAGCTGATCCGCGCCGAGCACGCCGCCGACCCCGGCTTCCGGGAGCGGTTCCGCCGCGAGGCGCGGGCCGCCGAACGCATCACGGGCCGCTGGGTCGTCCGCGTCCTCGGCGCCGACCCGGAGGCCCGCGAGCCGTGGCTCGCGACCGAGTACGTGCCCGGCCCCTCGCTGGCCGAGGCCGTGGGCCTGCACGGCGCCCTACCCGAGCCGACCGTACGGGCCCTGGGCGCCCGGCTCGCGGCCGCGCTCGCCGACATGCACGAGGCGGGTCTCGTCCACCGGGACGTCAAGCCCGGCAACGTCCTCCTCGCCCTCGACGGGCCCCGGCTCATCGACTTCGGCATCGCCCGGACCGCCGGGGCGACCGCACTCACGGCCACCGACGCGATGATCGGCACCCCCGGCTTCCTCGCCCCGGAACAGGCCCGGGCCGCGGGCGCCGGCGAGGTCGGCCCGGCCGCCGACGTCTTCTCGCTCGGCTGCGTCCTCGCGTACGCGCTCACCGGCGAACGCCCCTTCGGTACGGGCGGGGTGGCGGCCGTCGTCTACCGCACGGTCCACGAGGAGCCCGACCTCGCCGAGGTGCCGGACACGATCCTTCCCCTGGTCGAGGCCTGCCTGGCCAAGGATCCGGCGGACCGGCCCACGGCGGCCGAGGTGCGGGCCGCCTTGGGGGAGGCCGAGCGCCCGGCGGGGGACTGGCTGCCGGACGGCCTTCCCGCCCTGATCGCCCAGCGCTCCTCCCGGGTCCTCGACCTGCCGGTGCCGGAGCCCACGATGCTCGTGAACGACGAGCCCCCGCAGGGCCCTTCGCGCCGCCGGTTCCTGATCGGCGGCTCGGCGGCAGCCGTCGTGGGCGCCGGCGGCCTGACCGCCTACCTGCTGAGCCGTACGCCCTCCGGCAGCGCGGGCAGTGGTGGCGGTACGGGCACGGGCGCACGGCTCCCCACGTACACGATCGGCGTCGTCACCGACCTGAGCGGAGCCACGAAGACCGACGGGCGGGCCCAGGAGCGCGGGGCGCGGCTCGCCGTGGAGACCCACAACGCCCGCGCCGACCGCACCTTCGACCTGGCCCTGAAGGCCGTCGACGACGGGGGAGACCCGAAGCGCGCCAAGGCGGCCGCCCGTACCCTGGCCGGCATCGGGAACCTGGCCGCCGTGCTCGGCCCGACGGTCACCGGGACCGACATCGCCGCCCACGACGAACTCTTCACCCACAGGGTCCCGTTGGTGAGTGTGGTCGCCTCGGTGCAGGAATCGGACCTCGCCGGACAGGGCAATGACCAGTCCTACCTCGAGGCCCGGGCCTCGCCCGACACGATGGTCGTGGCCTTCGCCCGGTGGCTGGAAGAGCACGGCCGCCGCAGGACCGCCGTCATCGAGGACCGGGCGGGCGGACGCGCCACCTGGTTCGCCGCCAAGATCCTGAAGGAGAACCCCCCTTCGTCCGCCAGCGGCGGCGTCACCACATCCCACCCGGTGGAGGCGGACAGCGAGGACTTCGAGTCCGCCGTGCGACAGGCCCTCGCGACCCACCCCGACGGCATGTACTACGCGGGGACGTCGCCCCGCCGGGCCGCACTGTGCGCCAAGGCCCTGGCACGCCAGGGGTACGAGGGCCCGCGCGGCGCCGGGGAGCAGGTGCTCCAACCCGAGTTCCTGAGCGTGGCGGGCCCGGCGGCGGAGGGCTGGTACTTCGGCACCAGCTACGTCGACCCCGACCGCATGCCGGCCGGGAAGCAATTCGCCGCCGCGTACCGCGAGCGCTGGAAACTGCCCGCCACGGCGCCGTTCGAGCGGTACGCGACGGAGGCGTACGACACGGTCCACTGGATCGCTCAGGCGCTGCGCACGGCGGTCGTGAACAAGGCGGAGCACGTGGCCACCGCGGCCGCGAACGCCCTGCGACAGGCCCCGTACCAGGGGATCGCGAAGGCGTACCGGCCCGACCTCAGGAACAGCAAGGACGCGATGCTGAACGCGGTCTTCCTCTGGCAGGTGCGCGGCGGGGTCCCCACCTACCGGGGCCCGTTCGCGACCGCCGCGAAGGAGGACTGACGAGGGCCCGGCCCGCGGTGCGGGCCGGGCCCTCGGGCGCGGGTGCTAACCGACGACCGTCCAGGTGTCGTTGCCGGTCAGGAGCTGGCCCAGGTCGCCCTTCCCGTACCGCTCCACCGCCGTCTCCAGCTGGTCGGCCATCAGGGTGTCGTAGACCGGCCGGTCCACCGAGCGGAAGACGCCGATGGGCGTCTGGTGCAGGGTGTCCGGGTCCGCCAGCCGGGAGAGCGCGAAGGCGGTCGTCGGGGTGGCGGCGTGGGCGTCGTGGATCAGGACCGAGCCCTCGTTGTCGGGGGTGACGGTGACGACCTTCAGGTCGCCGGTGGCGGGGTCGCGGACGACGCCCTTGGCGTTGTCGGCGCCGAAGCGAATGGGCCGGCCGTGTTCGAGGCGGATGACCGCCTCCTGGGCCTGGTCCTTGTCCTTGAGGGCCTCGAAGGCGCCGTCGTTGAAGATGTTGCAGTTCTGGTAGATCTCCACCAGGGCGGTGCCGTTGTGTGCGGAGGCCTGGCGCAGGACCTCGGTGAGGTGCTTGCGGTCGGAGTCGACGGTGCGGGCCACGAAGGACGCCTCCGCGCCGAGCGCGAGGGAGACGGGGTTGAAGGGGGCGTCGAGGGAGCCCATCGGCGTGGATTTGGTGATCTTGCCGAGCTCCGAGGTGGGGGAGTACTGGCCCTTGGTGAGGCCGTAGATCCGGTTGTTGAAGAGCAGGATCTTGAGGTTGACGTTGCGGCGCAGGGCGTGGATGAGGTGGTTGCCGCCGATGGACAGGGCGTCGCCGTCGCCGGTGACGACCCAGACGGACAGGTCGCGGCGGGAGGTGGCCAGGCCGGTGGCGATGGCGGGGGCGCGGCCGTGGATGGAGTGCATCCCGTAGGTGTTCATGTAGTACGGGAAGCGGGAGGAGCAGCCGATGCCGGAGACGAAGACGATGTTCTCGCGTGCCAGGCCGAGCTCGGGCATGAAGCCCTGCACGGCGGCCAGGACGGCGTAGTCACCGCAGCCGGGGCACCAGCGGACCTCCTGGTCGGACTTGAAGTCCTTCATGGACTGGGCGGCCTCGGCCTTGGGGACCAGGTGCAGGAGCGGCTCGGTGGGCTCAGGCATCGATGGCCTCCTTGAGGGCGGCGGCGAGCTGTTCGGCCTTGAACGGCATGCCGTTGACCTGGGTGTGGCTGCGGGCGTCGACCAGGTACGTCGCCCGGACGAGGGTGGCCAGCTGGCCGAGGTTCATCTCGGGGATGACGACCTTCTCGTACCGCTTCAGGATCTCGCCGAGGTTGCGGGGGAAGGGGTTGAGGTGGCGCAGGTGGGCCTGGGCGATGGGCCCGCCCTCCCGGCGGATGCGGCGCACCGCGGCGGTGATCGGCCCGTAGGTGGAGCCCCAGCCCAGCACGAGAGTGGTGGCGCCGTCGGGGTCGTCGACCTCCAGGTCCGGCACGGCGATGTTGTCGATCTTGGCCTGGCGGGTGCGGACCATGAACTCGTGGTTGGCCGGGTCGTACGAGATGTTGCCGGTGCCGTCCTGCTTCTCGATGCCGCCGATGCGGTGCTCCAGGCCCGGGGTGCCGGGCACCGCCCACGGCCGGGCCAGGGTCTCCGGGTCGCGCTTGTAGGGCCAGAACACCTCGGTGCCATCGTCCAGGGTGTGGTTCGGGCCGGTGGCGAAGGGGGTCGTCAGGTCGGGCAGCTCCTCGACGTCCGGGATCCGCCACGGCTCGGAGCCGTTCGCCAGATAGCCGTCCGACAGCAGGAACACGGGCGTGCGGTAGGTCAGCGCGATCCGGGCGGCCTCCAGCGCCGCGTCGAAGCAGTCCGCCGGCGTCTTCGGGGCCACGACCGGCACCGGCGCCTCGCCGTTGCGGCCGTACATGGCCTGCAGCAGATCGGCCTGCTCCGTCTTCGTCGGCAGACCGGTGGAGGGTCCGCCGCGCTGGATGTCGACGATCAGCAGCGGCAGCTCCAGCGACACCGCCAGCCCGATCGTCTCGGACTTGAGCGCCACACCGGGTCCGGACGTCGTCGTCACCGCAAGCGAACCACCGAAGGCGGCGCCGAGCGCGGCGCCGATGCCGGCGATCTCGTCCTCGGCCTGGAAGGTCCGCACGCCGAAGTTCTTGTGCTTGGACAGCTCGTGCAGGATGTCCGAGGCCGGGGTGATGGGGTAGGAGCCCAGGTAGAGCGGCAGGTCGGCCTGCCGGCTCGCGGCGATGAGGCCGTACGAGAGAGCCAGGTTCCCGGAGATGTTGCGGTAGGTGCCGGTGGGGAAGGCGCGGGTGGCGGGGGCGACCTCGTAGGAGACGGCGAAGTCCTCGGTGGTCTCGCCGAAGTTCCAGCCGGCCCTAAAGGCGACGATGTTGGCCTCGGCGATCTCGGGCTTCTTGGCGAACTTGGTGCGCAGGAAGGTCTCGGTGGCCTCGGTGGGGCGGTGGTACATCCAGGACAGCAGCCCGAGCGCGAACATGTTCTTGGAGCGTTCGGCCTCCTTGCGGGACAGGCCGAAGTCCTTCAGCGCCTCCAGGGTGAGCGTCGTCAGCGGCACCGGGTGGACCCGGTAGCCGTCCAGCGAGCCGTCCTCGAGGGGCGAGGTTTCGTACCCGACCTTCGCCATCGCCCGCTTGGCGAATTCGTCGGTGTTGACGATGATCTCGCCGCCGCGGGGTACGTCGGCGATGTTGGCCTTCAGCGCGGCGGGGTTCATGGCGACCAGGACGTTGGGGGCGTCGCCGGGGGTCAGGATGTCGTGGTCGGCGAAGTGGAGCTGGAAGGAGGAGACGCCCGGCAGGGTTCCGGCGGGGGCGCGGATCTCGGCGGGGAAGTTGGGCAGGGTGGAGAGGTCGTTCCCGAAGGATGCCGTCTCCGAGGTGAAGCGGTCGCCCGTGAGCTGCATGCCGTCGCCGGAGTCACCCGCGAAACGGATGATCACCCGGTCGAGCCGGCGCACTTCCTTCTCGGTGCCGTGGTGGGGCGTCGCCGGGGCGCTGCGCTGCTCCCCGACCAGGGCCTCACCGGCCTCGCTACTGACCTGGCTGGTCACTGAACTGGACCTCCCTCGCGGCAAGGGGACTCTCCGCCGGAGGCGGGGAGAAGGCTCGGGGCGCGGCAGGCGGCCTCCGTGCGGAGATCACCTTCCGTCCCAGGCCCACCCTACGACGGTAAGGGGGGCCTTCCCGGGACTTCTCACATCGCGGACCTCTTTTTGAGACGCCCTCTTGCCCTGAATCGTCACGTTCTGTCGCCACCCGGAGTGTTCCGGAAAGTCTGGTTCCGCCTCATCCCTTGGAACTAGGACCAGGATATCTGACAGAGTGTCAGATGATCAGGACTTCAGGTACGTCAACACCGCGAGAACCCGGCGGTGATCACCGTCGCTCGGGGAGAGGCCCAGCTTCAGGAAGATGTTGCTGATGTGCTTCTCCACCGCGCCGTCGCTCACGACCAGCGCTTTCGCGATGGCGGAGTTCGTCCGGCCCTCGGCCATCAGCCCGAGGACCTCCCGCTCGCGCGGGGTCAGGTTGGCCAGTACATCCTGCTGACGGCTCCGGCCGAGCAGCTGCTGCACGACCTCGGGGTCCAGGGCCGTACCGCCCCCGGCCACCCGGACGACGGCGTCCACGAACTCACGGACCTCGGCGACGCGGTCCTTGAGCAGATAGCCCACGCCCCGGCTGGAACCGGCCAGGAGTTCGGTGGCGTACTGCTCCTCCACGTACTGCGACAGCACGAGCACGCCCAGTCCCGGATGCTCCTTGCGCAGCCGCACCGCCGCGCGCACGCCCTCGTCGGTGTGCGTCGGCGGCATCCGTACGTCCGCCACGACGACGTCCGGCAGGGCGCCCTCCTCGGCGAGCCCGGCCACGGTCTCCACCAAAGCCTCGCCGTCCCCGACCCCGGCGACGACCTCGTGCCCGAGATCGGTCAGGAGCCGGGTCAGCCCCTCACGGAGCAGTACGGAATCCTCGGCGATGACCACCCGTACCCGCCCCGCCACATCTTGCCCACTCACGGCTTGCCGCCCCCATGCTCCGGTCCTCCGATTGGACCTTCAGCATGGCACCCCTGGCCGTCCGGCGGGGGCGGCACCTGCAGGGCGGCGCCTTCCGCCCACGCGTGCCCGCGCCCGCGCTGGGCGGTGCCTCCGCCTTACGGGCCCGCGCCCCGCGCCCGTGTGGGCCCGCGCCCTCCTGGGCGGCGCCCCCCGCCCATGTGGCGCCTGCGCCCGCCCCGTGTGGGCCCGCGCCCGTGTGGACGTTGCCCCGCTGCCGTGTGGGCAATCGTCCCGCTGGGGCGGGACGGGTGGGCACACGGGACGGCGCCCCCAGCCGGGCCTAGGCTCCCGCGCCCTGACCCGCACCGACCGCGCGGCGCACACGGGGTGCGGGTTCGGGCGCGGAAGCCTCTGGCGCCGGCAAGGGCGCGGGTCCGTTGTGCCCACCCGTCCCGCCCCAGCGGAACGACTGCCCACAACGGGGCGGGCGCAGGCCCACGACGGGGGCGTCGGCCCGGGCGGGTGGGCGCCGCCCCGGCGGAACGACCGCCCACACCGGGGGCGACGAGGCCGCGGGCCCGGTGCCGGCAGGCCCGGTCGGAGCCCAGGTCCCACCACGCGGGCTACGCCCGCCACGGCAGTTCCGCCGTCACCGTCGTCGGGCCGCCCGCCGGCGAGTCCACCGCCAGGACCCCGTCCACCGCACCCACCCGCTCGGAGAGCCCCGCCAGGCCCGACCCGCCGTCCCCGACGACCGCGCCGCCCACCCCGTCGTCCCGCACCTGCAGCATCAGCCGGTCGCCCGTCCGCCACACGTCCACCCAGGCCCGCCGGGCGCCCGAGTGCCGGGTGACGTTCTGGAGGAGCTCCGAGACGGTGAAGTACGCGATGCCCTCGATCGCCGGCACCGGCCGGGCCGGCAGGTCCACGTCCACGGACACCGGGACCGAGCACCGGGAGGCCACCGCCGAGAGGGCCGCGTCCAGGCCGCGGTCGGTGAGGACGGCCGGGTGGATGCCCCGGGCGAGGTCCCGCAGCTCCTGGAGGGCCAGCTTCACCTCGCCGTGCGCCTCGTCGACGAGTACCGCCGCCGCCTGCGGGTCCCGCGCCAGCTTCTCCTTCGCGAGCCCCAGGTCCATGGCGAGCGCCGCGAGCCGCGCCTGCGCGCCGTCGTGCAGGTCCCGCTCGATGCGCCGCAGGTCGGCGGCCGCGGTGTCCACGACCACGCCCCGGTCCGACTCCAGCTCCGTGACGCGCGAGGCGAGGCGCGACGGGCCGAGGAGCCCGGAGACGAGGAGCCGGTCGACGGAGACGAGCCCGCGCAGCACCCACGGTCCGACGAGGACGAACACGAGCCCGATCAGGCTGGTCACGGCGAGCTCGAAGGGCGCGTCGAGGTAGAAGGCGTGGGTCGCGTCGCCGTACAGCTGGATCCCGTCCTGCCCGACCCACGTGGGGAACACCCACTGCCACAGCGGGTACGTGAAGAGGCTCCAGCCCCAGGTCCACAGCGCCACGGCCACCGAGAACGAGAAGACGGCCCACGGCATGTGCAGCACCGCGTACAGCAGGTGCCGCCACGACGCGCCGCTCTTCAGCATGGCCCCCATCCACGAGAACGCCCCGCCGGTCCGCCCGCGCACCGGCTCCGGCGCCGCCACGTCGAGGCCGAGCAGCCCGCGCGCCCGGGCCCGCTCCACCGCGCCGAAGCCCCGGCACATCGCGAGCGCCCCGGCGAGGATCGGTACGCCGAGGAAGGTGACGAGCAGCCCGGCGCCGGTCGAGACGAGGGCGACGGAGAGCACGAACCAGCAGATGCCCAGCGGCAGCCCGATCAGCACGTACAGGAGGGCGCGCCAGGTGCGGGCCTCGAACGGCGCGCGGATCGCGGCGGGAAGTCGGTGGGAGGCGGCCATCGCGGAGTTCCTTCTCTGCTCGTCTGATCGTCTGCTCGAAGCTCGTCTGCTTGAAGCTCGTCTGCTCGAACGGGGGCGGGCGGTACGTGTTCCAGGGTTCCGTTCCGCCGCCCGCCGGACCATGAGGGAGGTGGGCGTCTACGGGCGGGGGTTTTCCCTACCCACGGCTCATCCGGTGGGCCGGGAGCGCCACGGCAGCTCCGCCGTGACCGTCGTCGGACCGCCGTCGGGGGAGTCCAGGACGAGCACCCCGTCGACCGCGCCGAGCCGCTCCGCGAGCCCCGCGAGCCCCGTACCGCCGTCGAAGCGCGCCCCGCCGGCCCCGTCGTCCCGCACCTGGAGCATCAGTCGGCCGCCCGCCCGCCACACCTCCACGGAGGCGGACCGGGCACGCGCGTGCTTGGAGACGTTCTGGAGGAGCTCCGAGACCGTGAAGTACGCGATGCCCTCGATGGCCTCCGCCGGCCGCTCCGCCAGGTCCACGTTCACCTTCACCGGCACCGTGCAGCGCGCGGAGACGGAGGAGAGGGCCGCGCTCAGTCCCCGGTCGGTGAGGACGGCCGGGTGGATGCCCCGGGCGAGGTCCCGCAGCTCCTGGAGGGCCAGCTTCACCTCGCCGTGCGCCTCGTCGACCATCGCCGCGGCGGCCTCCGGGTCTTCGAGCAGCTTCTCCTTGGCGAGGCCGAGCCCCATGGCGAGGGCCACGAGCCGGGCCTGCGCCCCGTCGTGCAGGTCGCGTTCGATGCGCCGCAGGTCGGCGGCCGCGGTGTCGACGACCACGCCCCGGTCCGACTCCAGTTCGGCGATCCGCCGCTCCAGCTCGTCGGAGGGCGAGAGCAGCCCCCGGACCATGCCCCGGTCGCCGTTGGACAGGCCGCGGGCCAGGAAGGGCAGCACGGGCCAGAGGACGATGAGCGAGACGAGGGCGACGATGAAGGTCACGATCCCCCAAGGCAGCCGGATCAGCCCGTACAGCTGGGTCCGCCAGGCCACCGGGTCCTTCAGCCGGGACCACAGCCAGCCGAAGAAGCCGTCGGCCGGGGGCAGCGGGGAGGGCTCGGCGACCGTCACCCCGAGCAGCGCGCGGGCCCGCGCCCGCTCGGACCGGCCGATGAGGCGGGGGCCGCCGAGGCCGAGGGCGAGCAGCGGCAGCCCGACGACGGTGACCGCGAGGCCCGCGCCGAGCGCGATGCTGACGACCGCGTAGACGAAACCGGCCAGGGCCGTGAACAGGTTGGAGAGGAGGAAGGCGATCTCCTTCCAGGTCTCCTGCCCGTAGGCGAGCCGCAGCGGCGGACGGGGGGTCTCGGCGGAGCCGGGGGACTCGACCGGCTGGATGGGATCAAGATCGGCGCTCATGGTCCCCAGACTGCCGTTCGAGGAGGGTGCGACGCCATGGGGGAGGTGGGTGAGCGGAAGGGGGGCTATCCCCACCGGCGACGGCACGGCGCAGGCATCGGCCGAGGCACCGGCACAGCCACCGGCCGAGACACGGCGTAGCCACCGGCCGAGGCGCAGGCGTAGGCACCGGCGTACCCACCGGCCGAGGCACCGGCGCAGGCACCGGCCGAGGCGCCGCAAGGCACCCGCGACTGCTTACGGTCCCTTTAGCAGGGCCTAGACTCGCGTCCGTACAGACTGACTCATGAGACACCGAGACCGAGGGGCGGACGTGCGGGAACCGACCGTTGTCGCGGCCGACGCGGCGGACTACTTCCAGACGTACTCCGTCGTCGGCCTGCTCGCCGTCGTCGGCGTGCTCTTCGTCGCCGTGGCGTTCGGCGCCGGCCGGCTGCTCAGGCCCGTCGTGCCGACGCCCGAGAAGCTCCTCACCTACGAGTGCGGTGTCGATCCCGTGGGAGAGGGCTGGGCCCACACCCAGGTCCGCTACTACGTGTACGCCTTCCTCTACGTCATCTTCGCCGTCGACTCGATCTTCCTCTTCCCCTGGGCGACGGTCTTCGCGGCGCCCGGCTACGGCGCCACGACCCTGGTCGAGATGTTCGTCTTCCTGGGCTTCCTCGCCGTGGGGCTGCTCTACGCATACAAGAAGGGCGTCCTGACATGGACGTGACCCCGCTCCCCGCCCCGAAGCTGGGGCCGCTGGCCCGCCTGGCCCCCGAGCCGATGAAGGTGGTCCTGAACTGGGGCCGCCGCTACAGCCTGTGGGTCTTCAACTTCGGCCTCGCCTGCTGCGCGATCGAGTTCATCGCCGCGTCGATGGCCCGGCACGACTTCATCCGGCTCGGCGTGATCCCCTTCGCACCGGGCCCGCGCCAGGCCGACCTGATGATCGTCTCGGGCACGGTGACGGACAAGATGGCGCCGGCCGTGAAGCGTCTGTACGAGCAGATGCCCGAGCCGAAGTACGTCATCTCCTTCGGCGCCTGCTCGAACTGCGGCGGCCCGTACTGGGACTCGTACTCGGTCACCAAGGGCGTCGACCAGATCATCCCGGTCGACGTGTACGTACCCGGCTGCCCGCCGCGCCCGGAGGCCCTCCTCCAGGGCATCCTCAAGCTCCAGGAGAAGATCGCCCGGGAGAGCCTGGCGGAGCGGTACGCGACGGCTCCGTCGGTGGCTCAGCTGACGAGCCCCCTGGTGACGCCCCCGTCGGGAGGCGCGGAGTGAACCGGTACGACTCCCTCCCCGACTCCGTGACGGAGATCTTCGGCGAGGAGGCGACGGCGGAGCAGGCGTACGACCTGCTGACGGTCGACGTCCCGCCGGGTTCCTGGATCACCGCGCTCACGACGGCCCGCGACGAGCTCGGCTGCACGTACTTCGACTGGCTGAGCGCGGTGGACGAACCGGGTACGGGCTTCCGCGTCTGCGCGCACGTGGTGGCGCTGGGGGAGGGCGCGCCGAAGCGCCTCCTCCTGCGGACGACGGTCCCGCACGAGGCTCCCGTCCTCCCCACGGCCATCGGGGTGTACGCGGGCGCGGGCTGGCACGAGCGCGAGACCCACGAGATGTTCGGCGTGGCCTTCGAGGGCCACCCGCACCTGGTCCCCCTGCTGCTCCCCGAGAACTTCGAGGGCCACCCGCTGCGCAAGGACTTCGTCCTCGCGGCGCGGGTCGCCAAGGCGTGGCCGGGCGCGAAGGAACCGGGCGAGTCGCACGACGGCGGTGGTCCGAAGCGCCGCCAGATGCTCCCGCCGGGCGTCCCGGACCCCAACGAGTGGGGCCCCCTGAAGGGCCAGCTCCCCCCGGCCCCCGCCCGCCCCGCCCGCGCGGCGGCAGGCGAACGCCCGGCCCGCGCGGCCGCGGGCGACCGCCCGGTCCGCCGCGCCCGCTCGGTCACGGAGGGCTCGGCGAGCCAGGCGACCCCGGAGCCGGGCGCGACCACGGAGGCGCCGGCCACCGAGGCCCGCCCGCCGCGCCGCTCCCGCACGGCTGCGGAGGGCTCGGCGAGCCAGGCAGCCCCGGAGCCGGGCGCTCCGGTGCGCCGCTCCCGCTCGGCGGCGGACGGTTCGGCGAGCCAGGCGGCCCCCGAGCCGGGCGCGACCGCGGAGGCCCCGGCCTCCACGACCCGCCCGCCGCGCCGTACCCGCTCCGCGGCCGACGGCTCGGCGAGCCAGGCGACCCCGGAGCCGGAGGCTCCGGCTGCGGACGGCCAGTCGGCTGCGGACGGCCCCGCGCCCCGCGCGGCCGCCGCCACCCCGCGTACCCGCAGCTCGGACGCCCCCTGGCACCACGCCCGCCCGGCCTTCGACGAGGACCCGGCCGCGCCGAAGCCCCCGACCGAGCCCGCGCCCCCGACGACACCGGCCACCTCGGCTACTGCCGAGCCCCCGGCACCGGAGGCTCCGGCGCCCGACGCCGCCTCCGGGCAGCGTGCCGAGGAGCCCGGAGTCACCGAGGCTCCGGCCCCAGAAGCCCCCGCCCCGCAGGAGGCCCCGGCTTCTGCGCCGGACGCCCCGGGGCCCGGCCCGGAGGCTCCGACGCCCGGCCCGGAGGCCCCGGCCTCTACGCCGGACGCCTCGGGTCCTGACCCGGAGGCCCCGGCTCCCGGCCCGGAGGCCCCAGCCCCTGCGCCGGACGCCCCGGCTTCCGGTCCCGCCGGCCCGGTGGAGCCCACCGCACCCGGCCCCGAGGCCCCGGCGCCCGACGCCGCCCGCACCGCCGAAGGCACTCCCGCCGAAGGCGGACCCGCCGAGCCGCCCGCAGGGCGTGACGGCACCGACACCGACCCCACCGACCCCGCCGGAGGCGATCCCGCGTGAACGACGCACTCGACGTCGCCGTCCGGCTGCTCATCGTCTTCGCCGTCTTCCTCGTGCTGCCGCTCGTCATCGGGCAGACCGAGCACAAGGTCATGGCCCATATGCAGGGGCGCCTCGGGCCCATGTACGCCGGTGGCTTCCACGGCTGGGCCCAGCTCGTCGCCGACGGCGTGAAGTTCGCGCAGAAGGAGGACGTGGTCCCGAAGGACGCGGACCGGCGGATCTTCCAGCTCGCGCCGGCCGTCGCCCTCCTCCCGTACCTCTTCGTCCTTGTCGCCATTCCGATCGGGCCCAGCGAGGGCGCCGTCGGTCAGGTCGTCGACGCCGGCATCTTCTTCGTGCTCGCCGTGATGGGCGTGGGCATCCTCGGCTCGCTCATGGCCGGCTGGGCCTCCGCCAACAAGTTCTCGCTGCTCGGCGCCCTCCGTACCGCCGCCCAGCTCCTCGCGTACGAGCTGCCGATGCTGCTCACCGCCGCCTCCGTCGCGATGGCCGCCGGCACCGTCTCGCTCCCCGGCATCCTGAACGCCTTCGAGTGGTGGTGGCTGCCCTGGCAGATCATCGGCGCGCTCGTGTTCTTCACCGCCGGTCTCGCGGAGCTCCAGCGGCCCCCGTTCGACATGCCGGTCGCCGACTCGGAGATCATCTTCGGCGCGTACACCGAGTACACCGGCCTCCGCTTCGCACTCTTCCTGCTCGCCGAGTACGCGGGCATCGTCGTCCTCTGCGGTCTCACCACCGTCCTCTTCCTCGGCGGCTGGCACGGCCCCTTCGGCGCCGACGGCCTCGGCTGGGTCTGGACCCTCCTCAAGACGGCCGTCCTCGCCTTCGTCGTGATCTGGCTGCGGGTGTCCTACCCGCGCCTGCGCGAGGACCAGCTCCAGAAGCTCGCCTGGACGACCCTCGTCCCGCTCGCGCTCGCGCAGATCGCGCTCACCGGCATCGTGAAGGTGGCGATCCAGTAACCATGGCTCCGATTCCCGGCTCCGGCCTCGCCAAGGGCCTCGCCGTCACCCTCCGCACGATGACGAAGAAGACCGTCACCGCGCAGTACCCCGACGTGCAGCCCGAGCTGCCGCCCCGCACCCGCGGGGTCATCGGCCTGTTCGAGGAGAACTGCACGGTCTGCATGCTCTGCGCCCGTGAGTGCCCCGACTGGTGCATCTACATCGACTCCCACAAGGAGACGGTGCCGCCCGCCGCCCCCGGCGGCCGCGAGCGCAGCCGGAACGTCCTCGACCGCTTCGCCATCGACTTCTCGCTCTGCATGTACTGCGGGATCTGCATCGAGGTCTGCCCCTTCGACGCGCTGTTCTGGTCGCCCGAGTTCGAGTACGCGGAGACCGACATCCACGAGCTCACCCACGAGCGCGACAAGCTCCGCGAGTGGATGTGGACGGTCCCCGAGCCGCCCGCGCTCGACCCGCACGCGGAGGAGCCGAAGGAGATCGCAGCGGCCCGCAAGGCGGCGGAGAAGGCGGCCGCCCAGGCCGCAGCCGAAGCCGAGGCCGCAGCTGCTGCCGAGGCCGCTGCCCAAGCCGAGGCCGCCACCCAGGCCCAGGCCCAGGCCCAAGCCGAGGCCGAGGCCGAGGCCGACGCCCAGGCCCAGGAGGACCAGCAGTGACCCTCGCAGCACAGGCCCACGGCTTCCTCTCGCCCACCGGCGTCGAGATCGCCTTCCTCCTCGTAGGCCTCGTCACCCTCGGCGCCGCCCTCGTCACCGTCACCACCCGCCAGCTGGTGCACGCCGCCCTCTGGCTGGTCGTGGCGCTCGGCGGGCTCGCCGTCGAGTACCTGCTCCTGACCGCCGAGTTCATCGCCTGGGTCCAGGTCCTCATCTACGTCGGTTCCGTCGTCGTCCTCCTCCTCTTCGGTCTCATGCTCACCAAGGCCCCCATCGGCCGCTCCCCGGACGCCGACTCCGGCAACCGGCCGGTCGCCCTCGCCGTCGCCCTGGCCGCCGCGGCCGCCCTCGTCTGGGTGGTCGTCGACGCCTTCCGCACGACCTGGATCGATCTGGACGGGCCCGCCCAGGGCTCCACGGGCGTGACCGGCGAGATCCTCTTCCAGCACTGGGTGCTGCCCTTCGAGGCGCTGTCGGTGCTGCTGCTCGCCGCTCTGGTCGGCGCGATCGTCCTCTCCCGGAAGAACAAGGAGGGCGAGCGCTGATGCACCTCGCCTACCCGGCCGTCCTCGCCGCCCTCCTCTTCGCCGTCGGTCTCTACGGTGTCCTCGCCCGCCGCAACGCGATCCTGGTCCTGATGTCCGTCGAGCTCATGCTCAACGCCGTCAACCTCAACCTGGTCGCCTTCGACGTCTGGCTCCGCGACGCCCTCCACGCCGGCCAGGCCCTCACCCTCTTCACCATCGCCGTCGCCGCCGCGGAGATCGGCATCGGTCTCGCGATCGTCCTGATGGTCCACCGCAACCGCGGCACCTCGGACGTCGACCGCCTCCGCGACACCAAGGAACAGCCGTCGGCCGAAGAACAGCCGTCCGCCGAGGAGAAGGCCGAGGCCGCCGCGTGACCACGACCACCCTCGCCGTCCTCGTCCCCCTCCTTCCCTTCCTCGGCTCCGCCGCCGGCCTCCTGCTCGGCCGCACCGCGCCCGGCTTCGTCCGCCCGCTTGCCGTGCTGCCGACTCTGGCCGCCGCGGTGCTCGCCGCTGTCGTCGCCGCCCGCCAGGGCGGAGGGAAGGCGATCGACGCCGCCACCCAGCTCACCCCGACCGGCTCGGTCCCGATCGACCTGGCCCTGCACATCGACGGCTTCGCCGCGCTCGTCGCCGTCCTCGTCGGCGTCGTCGCCACCTGCGTGCAGATCTACTCGACCGGCTACCTCCGCGACGACCCGCGCTACCCCTCGTACGCCGCGCTCGTCTCCCTCTTCACCTCCGCGATGCTGCTCGTCGTCTACTCCGGCGACCTGATGGTGCTCCTGGTCGGCTGGGAGATCATGGGCATCTGCTCGTACTTCCTCGTCGGCCACTACTGGGAGACCCCCGAGGCGCGAGCCGCCTCCCTCAAGGCCTTCCTCGTCACCAAGCTCGGTGACGTCCCCTTCCTCATCGGTCTCTTCGCGCTCGCCGCCGACGCGGGCACGTTCCGGATCACGGGCGTCCTCGGCGCCGTCGCGAGCGGCGGCCTCGACCACCCCACGCTGATCGCGCTGCTGCTGCTCGCCGGCGTCGCCGGCAAGTCGGCGCAGTTCCCGCTCCACACCTGGCTCCCGGACGCCATGGCCGGCCCCACCCCCGTCTCCGCACTCATCCACGCGGCGACGATGGTCGCCGCCGGCATCTACTTCACGGCCCGGCTCCTGCCCGTCTTCGCCGCCTCCGCCGCCGCGATGACCGTGCTCGCCGTGATGGCCGCGCTCACGATGGTCGGCTCGGCGCTCGCCGCGCTCGCCCAGGACGACATCAAGCGGGTCCTCGCCTACTCGACGATCGGCCAGCTCGGCTACATGGCCGGTGCCCTCGCCGTCGGCGACCGCGGGGCCGCCGTCTTCCACCTCCTCTCGCACGCCGCCTTCAAGGCGCTCCTCTTCCTCGCCGCCGGCGCGGTCATCCACGCCGCCGGGACGAACTCGCTCACCGCCATGTCCCGCATGAGCGGCCTCGCGAAGCGCATCCCCGACGCGTACTGGACGATGACCGTCGCCCTGCTCGCGCTCGCCGCGATCCCGCCCTTCGCCGGCTTCTTCTCCAAGGAAGCCGTCCTCGTGGCCGCCGAGCACACCGCCCTCGGTGAGCGGGACGTCGCCCCCGCCGGGGCAGGCTGGATCGTCCTCGTCGCCGGACTGCTCACGGCCCTGCTGACCGCCGCGTACGCCCTCCGGCTCTGGCTGCGGGCCTTCCGCGGCCGCGGAGCCGAAGCCCCGGACCACGGCCGCCAGCCGATCGCCATGACGAGCGTCCTGTGGGTCCTCGCGATCCCCTCCCTCGGTTTCGGTCTGACCGTCACGTACCTCGACGACTGGTTCGACGGGCACCCGCTGACCCCGACGCTGACCACCGCCGTCCTCGGGACCGGTCTCGCCGCCGCAGGAGCCGTCATCACCTACGCGGTCTGGCGCACCCTCGCCGCCCGCACCCCGGTCACGGCCCCCGTCCCGCACGTCGCCCACCCGGACGCCGAGGCGGGTCAGGTCGAGGCCGAGGCGCTGCACCTGCCGCACCCCGCCGAGGACCCGGCCGACCCCGGCCGCGCCCTCCTGGGGCCGCTGCACGGACCGGCCGCCGACGGCTTCCACCTGGACGCCGTCTACCGGACCGCCTTCGTCCGCCCCGTACTCGCCGCCGCCTCCCTGGTCCGCTTCCTGGACCGCGAGGTCGTCGACACCTACGTGAGCGCCGCGGGGAACTCCGCCAAGGGGCTCGGCTGGCTCGTCCGCCGCGCCCAGACCGGCAACGTGCAGACCTACCTCAGCGCCCTGCTCGCCGGCTCCGTCGTCCTGGCGATCGTCGCCGTCGCCCTCGCCAACGCCGCCGGAGCGTGACCCGTGATCGATATCAGCGAATCCGTGATGCAGTTCCTTCTGGCGTTGATCGTCGCCGGCCCGCTCCTCGGCGCCGCCGCCGCTCTCCTCCCCGCACCGCCCGGACTGAAGGGGAAGTCACCCGACCAGGCCGTGCTCCGCCACGGCGTCACCGTCACCGGCGTCATCCTGCTGGCCGCGCTCGTCCTCGCGCTCGGCTTCGACCACGACCACCCGTCGAAGATGCAGGCCACGACGGACATCAGCTGGATCAGGGCACTCGACGTGCGGATCCACCTCGGTGTCGACGGCATTTCCCTCCCCCTCCTGGTCCTGACCGCGCTGCTGACCTTCCTCTGCGCGCTGTACAGCTACTTCAAGATGCCGAGCGGGCCTTCCCCCAAGGCCTTCGTCGCGCTCCTGCTCGTCCTGGAGTCCGGCACCCTCGCCACCTTCGCCGTCCTCGACCTCGTCCTGTTCTTCCTGGCCTTCGAGATGGTCCTCATCCCGATGTACTTCCTCATCGCCCGCTGGGGCGGCGAGGGCAGGCAGGCCGCCGCCTGGAAGTTCATCCTCTACACGCTGCTCGGCTCCGTCGTCATGCTGCTCGGCCTGCTCCTCATCGGCGTGAAGGCGGGCACGTTCGACATGGTGGCACTCGCCACTGACAACGGCCGTGGACTGACCACGTCCGTGCAGGTCATCGCCGTTCTCGCGATCGGTCTCGGGCTCGCCGTGAAGACCCCGATGTGGCCGCTGCACAGCTGGCTCCCGGACGCGCACACCGCCGCCCCGACCGTCGGCTCCGTCCTCCTCGCCGGCGTCCTGCTGAAGATGGGCACGTACGGCTTCGTCCGGATCGTCCTGCCGATCACCCCCGACGGCATGGCGACCTTCGCCCCGTACCTCGCGGCCTTCGCCGTCGCCGGGATCATCTACGGATCGCTCGCCTGCCTCGCCCTCGCGAAGCCCGGCAACAAGGGCGACCTCAAGCGCCTCATCGCGTACTCCTCCGTCGGCCACATGGGCTTCGTGCTCCTCGGCATCGCCACCATGACCCCCACCGGGGTGAACGGCGCCCTCTTCGCCAACATCGCCCACGGCCTCGTCACCGGCCTGCTGTTCTTCCTGGTCGGCGCGGTCAAGGACCGGTACGGCACCGCCGACCTCGACACCCTCGCCGGAGCCACCGGCGCCGCCCTCTACGGCCGCGCCCCCCGCCTCGGCGCCCTCCTCGCCTTCGCCGCCGTCGCCTCCCTCGGACTGCCCGGCCTCGCCGGCTTCTGGGGCGAGATGCTCGCCCTCTTCGGCGCCTTCGACCCGGCCGAGGGCCTCAGCCGCCCCGCCTTCCTCACCTTCATGGCGATCGGCGCCTTCGGCACCCTCCTCACCGCCGCCTACCTCCTCGTCGTCGTCCGCCGCGTCTGCATGGGCGGCCCGCGACCCGCGGGGGAGACGGCGATCGCCGACGTCCAGGGGTACGAGTTCGCCGCCTGGACCCCGCTCGTCGCCCTCACCGTCCTCGCCGGACTCTGGCCCGCCGTCCTCCTCGGCCTCACCGACCCGGCCGTCCAGCAGCTCCTCGCCGGAGGCACCCAGTGACGTCGTTCGCCAGCGGGTCGCTCGTCCAGTCCGTCGACTGGCTCACGATCGCGCCCCCCACCCTCACGGCCGTGGTCGCCCTCGTCGTCCTCGTCGCCGACCTCTTCCTGCCGCCGGAGCGCAAGCAGCTCCTCGGCTGGACCGCGATCGGCGGCCTCACCGCCGCTCTCGCCCTCCTCCTGCCGCTGCGGGACGGCGACCGCTCCACCTTCTGCCTGACCGCCCAGGCCCAGGCCGAGGGCCACGCGCCCGCGTGCAGCTACACCGCCGACCACTTCACCCTGGTCATCCAGCTCCTCGTCCTCGCCGGCGCACTGCTCGCCGCGCTCCTGTCCATGGACGAGACCCGCGAGAAGCTCCCGGCCGGCGAGTTCTGGTTCCTGCTGCTGTCCTCGGCCGCCGGCGCAGCCCTGCTGCCCGCCTCCCGCGACCTCGCCACCCTCGTCGTCGCCCTCGAAGTGGCCTCGCTGCCCGCGTTCGCGCTCGTCGGCCTCAAGCGCGGCGACCGCATGTCCGGCGAGGCCGCGCTCAAGTTCTTCCTCTCCTCCGTCACCGCGACCGCCGTCACCCTGCTCGGCGTCAGCTTCGTGTACGCGGCGACCGGCACCCTCCACCTCACGGAGATCGCCCAGCGCCTCGACGACGTCCCCGGACAGCTCCAGACCCTCGCCGAGGCGGGCGTCGCCCTCACCCTCGTCGGCTTCGCCTTCAAGACGGCCGCCGTGCCCTTCCACTTCTGGGTGCCCGACACCTACGTCGGCGCCCCGCTGCCCGTCGCCGCCTACCTCTCCGTCGTCGGCAAGGCCGTCGGCTTCACCGGCCTGATCCTGGTGACCGTCGTCGCCTTCCCGTCGTACGCGGACGTGTGGGGCCCGGCCCTCGCCGCCCTCGCCGCGCTCACCATGACCGCGGGCAACGTCGCCGCGCTCCGCCAGCTGTCCACGCGCGCGTGGAGCGCGGTACGCCTCCTCGCCTGGTCCTCCGTCGCCCAGGCCGGCTACCTCCTGGTGCCGATCGCGGCCGCCGCGTACTCCAGCGACGACCAGGTCGGCGCCACCGTCGCGTACGCCCTGATGTACGCCGTCGTGAACCTCGGCGCCTTCGCGGTCGTCGCGCTCGTCGCCCGCACCCACCCCGAGAACCGCATCGCGGACTACCGGGGCCTGTACGCCGCCAGCCCCGCGGCGGCCCTCGCGCTCGGGTTCTTCCTCCTGAATCTGGCCGGTTTGCCCCCGGGTATCATCGGCCTCTTCGCCAAGGTGACCGTCTTCTCGGCGGCCGTCGACGCGGGCCTCGGGTGGCTGGCCGTGATCATGGGCGTCAACGTCGTGATCGCGCTGTACTACTACCTGCGCTGGACGGCCCTGCTCTTCCGCGCGCCGGAAGGCGCCCCCGCCACGCACAAGGCCCCCGCGCTCAAGGCCCCCGTGCCGGTCACCCTGGCGATCGTGCTGACCGCCGCCGCCGGAGCCGTCCTGTCGGGCTACCCGCAGTTCGCCCTCCGCTTCGCGACGGACAGCCTCTTCTGACCCCCCACAGAGAAACACCGAGGAGCGAAACCCCGTGCTGAACGGATTCAAGGACTTCATACTTCGCGGGAACGTCGTCTCGATGGCCATCGGTCTGGCCGTCGGCTCGGCGTTCACGGCCGTCGTCACCGGCTTCAGCAAGGCGTTCATCACCCCGCTCATCGGTCTGGCGACGGGCTCGGTCGGCGACTTCAGCGAGGCCAGCTTCACCGTCGGCAAGACCGTCTTCCCGTACGGTCTGGCGATCGCCGCCGCCATAGCGTTCGTCATCACCGCCGCGGTCCTCTACTTCCTCATCGTCGTCCCGATGACGAAGATCCAGGAGAAGTTCGCCAAGGAGGAGGCGAAGGACCCGAAGTCGGAGAAGCGCGACTGCCCCCGCTGCTTCACCGAGATCCCGGCCATCGCCTCCCGCTGCGCCCACTGCACCAGCGAGGTCGAGCCGATCGCCCTCGGCCTGGAGAAGATCCCCGCCGCCCGCTGATCACCCGTACGGCCCACACGGCGCCCCGCGCGAGCCGGGGAACCCGAACCTCCCGCCTGGCGTTGACCAGTACGGGAGGGTCCACTGAGTGAGTGGACCACCACGAAGAAAAGGGTTCCCCTGCCGCACCACCTGGAGGGCGTACCGTGCACCGCCGGCACAACGGGCTGAGGACCGCCGTACTCCTCGGAGGGCTCTCGGCCCTCATCATCGTCATCGGCAGCTTCTTCGGGCGTACGGGGCTGATCGTCGCGCTGGTCGTGGCGCTCGGCACCAACGCGTACGCGTACTGGAACAGCGACAAGCTGGCGCTGCGGGCCATGCGGGCCCGCCCGGTGAGCGAGTTCGAGGCCCCCGCGCTCTACAGAATGGTGCGCGAGCTCTCCACGCAGGCGCGTCAGCCCATGCCCCGGCTCTACATCTCGCCGACGCAGGCCCCCAACGCCTTCGCGACCGGCCGCAACCCGCGCAACGCCGCCGTCTGCTGCACCGAGGGCATCCTCGCGATCCTCGACGAGCGCGAGCTGCGCGGGGTCATCGGCCACGAGCTGAGCCACGTCTACAACCGGGACATCCTCATCTCCTCGGTCGCCGGAGCGCTCGCCTCCGTGATCATGTTCCTGGTCAACTTCGCCTGGCTGATCCCGGTCGGCCGCTCCGACGACGACGACGGCCCCGGGATCCTCGGCTACCTGCTGATCCTCATCCTCGGCCCGATCGCCGCCTCGGTCGTCCAGCTCGCCATCTCCCGCTCCCGGGAGTACGAGGCCGACGCCTCGGGCGCCCAGCTCACCGGAGACCCGCTCGCCCTCGCCAGCGCCCTGCGGAAGCTGGAGGCCGGCACCAAGCAGCTGCCGCTGCCGCCCGAGCCGAGGATCGAGACCGCGAGCCACATGATGATCGCGAACCCGTTCCGGCCCGGCCAGGGCCTCTCCAAGATGTTCTCCACCCATCCGCCGATGGCCGAGCGGATCGCCCGGCTCGAACAGATGGCAGGTCATCGCCCGTGAAGACGATCCTCAACGGACCCGCCCTTCGACGACCATCGAGGGCAGTAGCCGGATCTCTGGGAGAGGAACTTGTTCCACGTCCGTGAGCGCGGCGTTCACACAGCTCCAGGTGTCGTCGCGTGTCCAAGCGTCGAAATGCTTCGAAGCTTGGACGGTGGCTCCGGTTTCCTTGATCACATCGGGCCGTGACTTGCCGGTGCGGGCCTTGCAGAAGATGGCGTCCACGGATCGACGGACGGTGCCCCTGCGCCCCTTCGGGAGGAGGGGAGCGATCCTCGCCCACTCCTCGTCCGAGAGGGGGGCAGCGGGCACGCCGAGGCCGTTCGTGGCGTGCCAGGCCCTCACCGTGCATGTGATGTGCCGGGTCGCCTTGCGGCTTTGCCTGGCTACGCCGTAGCCCTTCTTCTGCTCCTCGGTCGATACGCGCAGGTAGTCGACCGCACGCAAGGTGCGTGTACCGGCCGCACGTGCAGCGGTCTCACTGGCTGAGGACGGGGGTGTGCTTACGGGAGACACGTCGACTCCCAATCAGTCGGCCGGCCCCGGGGCGGTGCCAGCCGCTGCCGGGGCGTTTGTCTGAACCTCCAAGGTGGCGCGGGTATCTGACGTTCCATCGGTGTTTCCACGGTTCCGCAGCATGCCCTCGTCCTGCTTTGCGGATCGTTGTGATCGTTCCGAGGGGAAGGCCGTCGTGCTGTCTGCGGCAGGGGTGACACCATGCGGTGTCATGGCAGACGACAGCAGCAGTGCGTTTCAGGCGGGCCAGACGGCGCTCATCGTCCGGATCTCGGAGGCGGAGCCGTCCGTCCGCGGATGGCGTGAACGGTTCGATCCCTCAGCCCGGGCCGGGGTCCCAGCGCATGTCACCGTGCTCTTCCCGTTCCTGGACGAGAGTCGAATAGATGCGCTCGTCCACTCCGCTCTCGCGGATGTGCTGGGCGGCCACCAGGCCTTTGACCTGCGGTTCGAGAGATGTGGACGGTTCCCGGGGGTGCTCTATCTCGTTCCCGATCCTGACACGCGGTTGCGGCAGCTCACGGAGGCGATCGTTGACCGTTGGCCTGAGGCTCCGCCGTATGGCGGCCGATTCGCCGAGGTCATGCCGCACCTGACCATCGCTCAAGATCAGGAAGACGCCGTCCTGGAGGAGATCGAGGCCGACCTCGTCGGCAGGCTCCCCTTCATGTCTCACGTCGCGTCGGTCGAACTGATAGTGCACGACGGCGTGAAGTGGCAGGAGAGGGCTTCGTTCGCACTCGGAGGGTGAAACAGGTCACGAGGCTTGGCCGGTCCGCCGCCCCGCGAGTCGGCGGACCGGCGACACGGGCCGAAGTCTCTCAGCGTCCCCCGAAGCCTTGGTCTGACGGAACCACCTCACGCCCCAACGGCATGAGCGAGATCGGGATCAACTTCAGGTTGGCCCAACCGAACGGGATGCCGATGATCGACAGGAACAGAGGGATGCTCGTGACCAGGTGGGCCAGGGCCAGCCACCACCCGGCGAAGATCACCCAGATCACGTTCCCGATGAACGACCCGGTTCCAGCGCCCGGCTTCTCCACCGTGGTGCGGCCGAATGGCCAGAGGACGAAGCCTGCGATGCGTAGGGACGCGATGCCGAAGGGGATGGTGATGATCAGGACGAAGCAGATCAGCGCCGCGATGAGGTAGCCGATCGCCATCCAGATGCCGCAGAAGACGAGCCAGATGATGTTCAGCAGCAGGTTGAACAGCTTCATGATCGACACCTCTCCAGGTGGGTTCGCCGGCAAGGAAATCGTCCCAACGAACCGGCCGTACGGCTACGCAAGCCGCTGACGCGCCCGCCGTGTGGGTAATCGACCCGCAAGGACCCCTGCGGAACGTGTGCCCACAACCCGGCCCGGAGGGGGCGAAGGCCCCGCAGCCGGGGCCCTACGGCCGTGGCGGTACCGCGCGGCCCCGGCTTATCGACCACGCCACCACGCCCGCCGCGACCACCCCCGAGCCCGCCAGGACCGAGCCCAGGGGGAGGGCGAAGGCCAGGGTCGCGCAGCCGGCGAGGCCCAGGGCGGACAGGAGGCGCGCGCGGCCGCCCAGGGTCCAGGCGGAGGCGTTCGCGATGCCGTAGTAGACCAGGACGCCGAAGGACGAGAAGCCGATCGCGCCCCGTACGTCCACCGTCGCCGCCACCGCGGCCACCACCGCGCCCACCGCGAGCTCCGCCCGGTGCGGCACCCGGAAGCGGGGGTGGACGGCTGAGAGGGCCGTCGGCAGGTAGGCGTCCCGGGCCATCGCCAGGGTCGTACGGGACACCCCGAGGATCAGGGAGAGCAGCGAGCCCAGGGCGGCGACGGCCGCGCCCACCGTGACCAGCGGCACCAGCCAGCCCGCGTCCGCCGCGCGGGCCGCGTCGGCGAGCGGCGCGGGGGAGGAGGCGAGGGCCGCCGGGCCGAGGACCGTCAGCACGCTCACCGCGACGAGCCCGTAGACGGCGAGCGTGATGCCGAGCGCGAGCGGCACCGCCCGGGGGATGGTGCGGGCCGGGTCGCGGACCTCCTCACCGAGCGTGGCGATCCGCGCGTACCCCGCGAATGCGAAGAAGAGCAAACCCGCGGCCTGGAGCACCCCACCCGTCGTCAGCTCCTCGCCGACCGCCGTGACTTCGGCCCCGCCCGCTCCGAACGACACCGCGACCACGCACGCGAGCACCGCCAGGACGAGCGCCACGATCACCCGCGTGAGCAGCGCCGACTTCTGAACTCCCGTGTAGTTGACGGCTGTCAGGGCCACCACGGCGGCGACCGCCACCGCGTGCGCCTGCTCCGGCCACACGTACGCCCCGACGGTCAGTGCCATCGCCGCGCACGAGGCCGTCTTGCCGGCGACGAACGCCCAGCCGGCGAGGTATCCCCAGAAGGAACCGAGGCGTTCGCGACCGTACACGTACGTGCCGCCGGAGGCGGGGTAGCGGGCGGCGAGCCGGGCCGAGGCCGTGGCGTTGCAGTACGCGACGACGGCGGCGAGCCCGAGTGCCCAGAGCAGCCCCGCCCCGGAGCCGGCCGCGTCCGTGGCGGCCCCGAGCGCGACGAAGATCCCCGCCCCGATCATCGAACCGAGGCCGATCACGACCGCGTCGAAGAGGCCCAGGGAGCGGCGGAGTTCCGGTGTCATGCTCCGCACATTAGACGCTGAGGCCGGTCTCCCTGAGCGTGATGTTCAGGCGTCCCACCAGGCCGAGCGCCGGTTCGGCAGTCCCCGGGAACACCTTGGGAACCCCGTGGTGAACCCACCGCGAAGCCCCGCCGAAGACGAAGAGGTCCCCGGAGGCCAGGTCGACGTCCCGGTACGGCCGGCCGCGGTTCTCCTCGTTCCCGAAGCGGAACACGCACCGGTCCCCGAGGCTCAGCGACACCACCGGCGCCCCGGAGCGCTCCTCCCGGTCCTGGTGCATGCCCATGCGCGCCCCCGGCGCGTAGAAGTTCACCAGCGCGGTGTCGGGGGTGAAGCCGCCGTGCTCCCCGTACGCCTCGACGAGCGCCTCCCGGGCAAGTTCGACCAGCCAGTCCGGCAGCGGGACCCCGACCGAGTCGAGGTAGCGGTACGGCACCCACTGCCGGCCCAGGCACAGGGTCTGCACCGACATCACGCCGCCGCCCGGCAGCACCGTCCGCCGGTACGGGACGGGCCCGCGCCCCCACTCCCGGCAGGCGTCCACCAGCTCCCGCCGGCGCGTGAACGGCAGCCACGCGGGCACGTGCACCGCCCCGGGCGCCACCGTGACCCGCTCGCGGGGGAAGAGCCCGTCACCGGTCACACGAGGGCCCCACCGACGGCTCCTTCGAGGAGGGCCCCGCCGACGGCCCCTTCGAGGGCTCCGCCGGCGGCCTCTTCGAGGGCTCCTTCGAGGCCGAGGAGGCGTTCCTTGCGCTCAAGCCCGGCGGCGTACCCGCGCAGGCTCCCGTCGGCCCCGATCACCCGGTGGCAGGGCCGCACCACGAGCAGCGGATTGCGCCCGATCGCGGTGCCCACGGCCCGTACCCCGGCGCCGGTCGAGCCGACCCGCCGGGCGATCTCCCCGTACGAGACGGTCGTCCCGTACGGGATCTCCTCCAGGGCCCGCCAGACGCGCCGCTGGAACGCGGTCCCGGCGTCGCCGGCGAGCGGCAGGTCGAAGCGGTCGCGGCGCCCGGCGAAGTACTCACCCAGCTGCCGCTCGACCTCGGCGAACGCCCCGGGTGCGGGCGTCCAGCCGTCCTCGACCTCGACGGCGCCCTTCTGCCCCGGCAGGGACAGCGAGCGCAGCACGGCCCGGCCCCCTTCGGCGAGCTGCCCGACGAGGAGCATCTCGCCCAGGGGGCCGTCGACGTACGCGTACACGGTCATGACTGGTTCCTCTCCCCGTACGGGTCTTCCTCGGACCCAGTGTGCGGGGACCGCCGAGCGCGGGGCTGGCGGTATTCGGACACGACGGTCACGACCGCCACGAAGTCCCGCTCGAGGTCAGCGGTAGTTCACGAACTGGATCGCGAAGTCGAAGTCCTTGCCCTTGAGCAGCGCCTGCACGGCCTGCAGGTCGTCCCGGCTCTTCGAGCTGACGCGCAGCTCGTCGCCCTGCACCTGCGCCTTGACGCCCTTGGGGCCCTCGTCGCGGATGGCCTTCGCGACCTTCTTGGCGTTCTCCTGGGAGATGCCCTCCTGGACGGAGGCGAAGAGCTTGTACTCCTTGCCGGACAGCTGCGGCTCACCCTCGACGTCCAGGGACTTCAGCGAGATCCCGCGCTTGATCAGCTTGGACTGGAAGATGTCGAGGATCGCCTTGACGCGCTCCTCGCCGTTCGCCTGCATCAGGATCTTCTCGCCCGACCAGGAGATCGAGGCGTTGGTTCCCTTGAAGTCGTAGCGCTGCGAGATCTCCTTCACCGCCTGGTTGAGGGCGTTGTCGACCTCCTGCCGATCGACCTTGGAGACGATGTCGAAACTGGAGTCGGCCATGACTCGTGGCTCCTTGCTCGGATGCTTTGGGGTACCCCAGAAGCCTAGGGGGTGAGTCACCGACCGAACCGCTGATCAATCCGGTGGCGAAGCACCCCCCGGGATCAGGTATTGTTTACGTCGTTGCCGGGGAACACCGCAGAAACGCGGAGAACCAAGGCAACGAACCCATGGCGATGTGCCCGAGTGGCCAATGGGAGCGGACTGTAAATCCGTCGGCTTAGCCTACCCAGGTTCGAATCCTGGCGTCGCCACACTGAAGAAGGTCCCCGGTGCTTGCGCCGGGGGCCTTCTTCGTCGTTACGGGGGATTGTCGGGGCGGGGGTGCGGGTCAGTTGCCGGCCACGTCCTTCACCGCGACCGAGAGCGGGACCGAACCGGCGATCAGTTCCAGGGTGAGGCCCGCGGTCGCCGGGGTGTCGATGAGTTCGGCGAGGACCGCGGCCACGTCGTCCCGGGGGATCGGGCCGCGACCCGTGCGGGCCTCCAGGCGGACCATGCCCGTGCCCGCGTCGTCCGTCAGGGAGCCGGGCCGCAGGATCGTCCAGTCCAGGCCCGTGCGGCGGCGGATCTCGTCGTCGGCCGCGCCCTTGGCGCGCAGGTAGGCGTCGAAGACCTCGTCGCCCGGGTGGGACGCGTCCGCGCCCATCGAGGAGACGACGAGGAACCGGCGCACGCCCGCGCGTTCCGCCGCGTCGGCGAACAGGACCGCCGCCGCGCGGTCCACCGTGTCCTTGCGGGCGGTCCCGCTGCCGGGGCCCGCGCCCGCCGCGAAGACGGCCGCGTCGGCGCCCTGGAGCACCGCGGCGACCATCTCGACCGACGCCGACTCCAGGTCCATGTCGACGGGCTCCGCGCCCGCGTCCCGCAGGTCGGCGCCCTGTTCCGGGTTGCGGATGATCCCCACGACCTCGTGCCCCGCCGCCGAGAGCAGCCTCTCCAGACGCAGGGCGATCTGTCCGTGTCCTCCAGCGATGACGATGCGCATACTCACGACCGTACGACGGGTCAGGCCGGAGGGCTTCCCGGCTCGGACGGCCGCTCAGGGCGTGTCTGACGAGGCAGGTCCAGGGTCGCCGCCGAGTCGCAGTACTCCCGCACCGCGCTCGTCCGCGCCACCACCCGCCCCCGGTGCACCACGATCCGGCTGTACGCGAGGGACAGCACGCCCGCCAGGCGCTCGCCGCGCACCGCGAGCAGCTCCGCCGGGAAACCGGCCTCCACCCGCACCTCCGGGAGGCCCATCACCGCCCGCGCCTCCGTGCTCACCGCCCCGTACGCCTCCTGGGGTGCGAGACCGCCGAGCGAGGCGAGCAGGTACGCCGCCTCCAGCGGGTCCCCGCGCCCCACCGGGTTGGCCGTGTCCCGCAGCGCCCCGCCGCCCGCCGCGACCCGCACCCCGGCCGCCCGCAGCAGCCGCACCGGCGCCGCCCCGCGCAGTTCCGTGCCCCCGCAGCCGCCCTGCGGCAGGCACACCACCGCCACCCCGGCCGCCGCCAGCCGGTCCGCCGCCCGGCTCGCCGCGTCGGACGGCAGTCGGCCGAGCCCGGCGCACGGCCCGATCGTCACCCCGGGCCGCAGCCCGCCCGCCATCGCCGCGAGCCGGGCGAGGCGCGCCGGGTCGTCCCCGTCGGTGTGCAGGTCGACCGGGACGCCGTGCTCGGCCGCGACGCCGAGCACGGCCTCCACGTAGCCGGCCGGGTCCGGGTCGGCGTCCGGACAGCCGCCGACCACGCCGGCGCCCATCTTCACCGCGTCCCGCAGCATCGCGAGCCCGTCCGCGCCCGCGACGCCCGTGAGCAGCCGGGGCGCGGCGACGGCCGTCAGGTCGGCGAGGCCGCGCAGCGAGCGCCGGGCCTGGAGGACGGCCTCCAGCGGGCCGAGCCCCTGGACGTCGCCGATGCGCACGTGCGCGCGGAGCGCCGTCGCGCCGTGGCCGAGCTGGAGCAGCGCCGCCTCGGTGGCCCGCCGCTGCACCTCCTCGGGGGCGTACGAGACGGGTCCCGGGGTGTCGGCGGAGAGCGCGGTGTCGGCGTGGGCGTGGGGTTCGGCGGCGGCGGGCAGCAGGAGGTAGCCGGCGAGGTCGACGCGGGCGCCCACGGCGGTGAGGCTGCCGGCGGTGCCGACGGCCTCGATCCGGCCGCCGACGAGCCGCACGTCCACGGTCCGTCCGTCGGTGAGCCGTGCGTGGGAGAGCAGGAGCGAGGTCGAGTCGGCGGTGGTGGCGGCCCCGTCCTCGGGCGGCTGGGGCTGCTTGCTGTCGGCTGACATCGGGCTCCTCAGGACTCCTCAAGATCAAGATCACGCAGCGTGGGGCCGAGCCTAGGGGCGCTCGGAGCGAGCTTCGAGGAGGAGCGCAATAGTCGTACTGATGAGGCCACGAGTGGCGTACGGGATGCCTGGTGAGGGCTGCCGAGAGGCCCCGGGGAAACGGATTTGGGTGATGGGCCGGAGACCGTGTAATGTCTTCCTCGCTCGCCCCAATAGCTCAGTCGGTAGAGCGTCTCCATGGTAAGGAGAAGGTCTACGGTTCGATTCCGTATTGGGGCTCTGGTGAGAGGGATCCCGCCTTCGGGCGGGGTCCGGATCATCAAAGCGGTGTAGCTCAGTCGGTAGAGCAAGCGGCTCATAATCGCTGTGTCACCGGTTCAAGTCCGGTCACCGCTACAGACAGTAGCCGATTGTGGGGTCGGTCCTGCGATCGGCTACTCTTCTATGCGTTCATCCGTCCATCCGTCCGTCAAGGAGCACTCACGTGGCTGCCACCGACGTCCGCCCGAAGATCACGCTGGCCTGCGTGGAGTGCAAGGAGCGGAACTACATCACCAAGAAGAACCGGCGTAACAACCCGGACCGTCTTGAGATGAAGAAGCACTGCCCCCGCTGCAACTCGCACACCGCGCACCGCGAGACGCGCTAATCAGGCTCGTACACGAGGCCGTCCCCACTCGGGGGCGGCCTCGTGTCGTTTGTCGGCTCCCCCCGATGACATCGGCAACAAATCCAGGAGGTATCGAGTCCATGGCGCTCGACCAGTCCTTCGTGGGCCGGACCTATCCGCCCACCGCGCCCTACGAGGTCGGCCGCGAGAAGATCCGCGAGTTCGCCGAGGCGATCGGTGACGCCAATCCCGCGTACACCGACACCGAGGCGGCCAAGGCGCTCGGACATTCCGATGTGATCGCCCCGCCCACTTTCGTGTTCGCCATCACATTCAAGGCGGCCGGCGCCGTCATCGAGGACCCGCAGCTGGGCCTCGACTACAGCCGCGTCGTCCACGGCGACCAGAAGTTCGCCTACACCCGGCCCGTACGCGCCGGGGACCGGCTCTCGGTCACCTCCACCATCGAGGCGATCAAGTCCCTCGCCGGCAACGACATCCTCGACATCCGCGGCGAGGTCCACGACGCCTCCGGCGAGCACGTCGTCACCGCCTGGACCAAGCTCGTCTCCCGCGCACCCGAGGGGGCCTGACCATGACCGCGAAGATCGCCTACGACGAGGTCGAGGTCGGCACCGAGCTGCCCGCCCAGTCCTTCCCCGTGACCCGCGCCACGCTCGTGCAGTACGCCGGCGCCTCCGGGGACTTCAACCCCATCCACTGGAACGAGAAGTTCGCGGTCGAGGTCGGCCTCCCCGACGTCATCGCCCACGGCATGTTCACCATGGCCGAGGCGATCCGCGTCGTCACCGACTGGGCCGGCGACCCCGCCGCCGTCGTCGAGTACGGCGTCCGCTTCACCAAGCCGGTCGTCGTCCCCAACGACGGGACCGGCGCCCTGATCGAGGTCTCCGCCAAGGTCGCCGCCAAGCTGGACGACCAGCAGGTGCGGGTCGACATCACGGCCATGAGCGCCGGGCAGAAGGTCCTGGGCATGTCCCGGGCCGTCGTCCGCCTCGCCTGACCGTACGAGCCGCCGTACGAACGTCACGGGCCCGTCGCGGAAGCGGCGGGCCCGTACTCTTGAGCCCGTGCAGCTCCTCAACGACGCCCCCCTCGCGCCCCTGACCACCTTCCGGCTCGGCGGACCCGCCACCCGGCTCGTCACCGCCACCACCGACGACGAGGTGATCGCCGCGGTCCGCGAGGCCGACGCCGCCGGGACCCCGCTGCTGATCATCGGCGGCGGCTCCAACCTGGTCATCGGGGACAAGGGCTTCGACGGCACGGCGCTGCGCATCGCCACCACCGGGTTCTCGCTCGACGGGACCCGCCTGGAGCTCGCCGCCGGCGAGGTCTGGACGGACGCCGTGGCGCGGACCGTCGAGGCCGGGCTCGCCGGGATCGAGTGCCTGGCCGGCATCCCCGGCTCGGCCGGCGCGACCCCCATCCAGAACGTCGGGGCGTACGGCCAGGACGTCTCCGCCACCGTCACCGAGGTCGTCGCCTACGACCGGCGCGCCGAGGAGACCGTCACCCTCACGAACGCCGAGTGCGCCTTCTCGTACCGGCACAGCCTCTTCAAGGACCAGCCCGACCGGTACGTCGTGCTGCGGGTCCGGTTCCGGCTGGAGGACGCCGACGGGATGTCGGCGCCGATCAAGTACCCGGAGACCGCCCGCGCCCTCGGCGTCGAGGCCGGGGACCGGGTGCCCCTCGCCACCGCCCGCGAGACCGTCCTGAAGCTGCGCGCGAGCAAGGGCATGGTCCTGGACCCGGAGGACCACGACACCTGGTCCGCGGGCTCCTTCTTCACCAACCCGATCCTCACGGCGGGGGAGTACGAGACCTTCCTCGCGCGCGTGGCCGAGCGGCTCGGACCGGACGTCGCCCCGCCGGCCTTCCCGGCGGGCGAGGACGGCGCCGTGAAGACCTCGGCGGCCTGGCTCATCGACAGGGCCGGGTTCACCAAGGGGTACGGCTCCGGGCCCGCCCGCATCTCCACCAAGCACACGCTCGCCCTCACCAACCGCGGCGAGGCGACCACCGAGGACCTCCTCGCCCTCGCCCGCGAGGTCGTCGCCGGCGTACGGGACGCCTTCGGGATCACCCTCGTCAACGAGCCCGTCACCGTGGGCGTCGAGCTCTAGCACGCGACCAGGGCCTGTCCTGCGGATCGGGGTCGGACAGGCCCTAGTAGGCCACTCCGACGCCCTGCCTGACCGTCGCCGGGTCGTCGATCATCGCCAGCATCGCGTGCGCCACGTCCGAGCGGGCCAGGGAGCGGCCCCGGGACGGGGTGCCGCCGACGACCTTGCGGTACCGGCCGGTGCCCGGCTTGTTCGTCAGCTTGGGCGGGCGTACGGAGGTCCAGTCGGCGCTGCTCGCGGCGAGGTCCGACTCCATGACCCGCAGGTCGGCGTAGATGTCCTTCAGGACGTTGTTGATGATCGCCAGAACGGCCTTGTCGACGAGGGCCTGGCCGTCGGGGACCGGGCCCAGCGGGGCCGCGCTGACCACCAGGAGCCGGCGCGTCTTCTCGGCCTCCATCGCCGCGAGCACCGAGCGGGTCAGGCGCGCCGTCACGCCCGCGTCCGCCCGGGTCCGGGCGCCGAGGCCCGAGAGCACCGCGTCCCGGCCCGCCACGGCCCCGCGCAGGGCCTCGGGGTCGGACAGGTCGGCCCGTTGGACCGTCAGGCGGCTGCCGGTCACGGTGAGGCGTGCCGGGTCCCGCACCACCGCCGTCACCTCGTGGCCCGAGGCCAGGGCCTGGTGGACGATCTCCTGGCCGATGCCGCCGGTCGCACCGAAGACTGTGAGCTTCATGTCGCACCCTCCCTGGGTGGGTAAGTATTCACTCACCCCCAGGGTGAGTGGATACTCACTCACACGTCAAGCGTCGCTGGAGGATGCATGGAAGAGAAGCCGACCCGGACCCGGATCGTCGACGCCGCCCGCGACCTCATGCGGACGGCGGGGCTCGCCCGCACCACCACCAAGGAGATCGCCAAGGCGGCCGGCTGCTCGGAAGCCGCGCTCTACAAGTACTTCAGCAGCAAGGAAGAGCTCTTCCTGACCGTCCTGAACGAGCGCCTGCCCCGGCTCGCCGGACTCCTCGGCACGCTCGTCGCCGACCCCGGCGGCCGCAGCGTCGAGGAGAACCTCACCGAGGTCGCCCGGCAGGCCGCGCTCTTCTACGAGCAGACCTTCCCGGTCGTCGCGTCCCTCTACGCCGAACCGCAGCTCAAACGGCGCCACGAGGAGGCCATGCGCACGTACGGCATGGGCCCCCACAAGCCCATCGAAGGCCTCGCCGCCTACCTCCGCGCCGAGCAGCAGCACGGCCGCATCAGCGCCGACGCCGACCCGATGGCCGCCGCGTCCCTGCTCCTCGGGGCCTGCGTGCAGCGCTCCTTCGCGTGGGAGATGACCCCGGACCGCAGGCCGCCGGACTCCCTCGACGACTTCGCCCGCACGCTCGCCCGCACCCTGCTCCGCGGGATCGCCTAGCCGAGGTCGACCGAGCGGTACCGGCTAGGCGATCCAGTCGTCGATCCCCGCCAGGAGCTTCGCCTTGACGTCCTCCGGCGCCGCCGAGCCCCGCACCGACTGACGGGCCAGCTCCGCCAGCTCCGCGTCCGTGAAGCCGTGGTGCCGACGGGCGATCTCGTACTGGGCGGCGAGCCGCGAGCCGAACAGGAGGGGGTCGTCGGCACCGAGCGCCATCGGGACGCCCGCCTCGAAGAGGGTCCGCAGCGGGACGTCCTCGTGCTTCTCGTACACGCCCAGGGCCACGTTCGACGCCGGGCAGACCTCGCAGGTCACGCCCTTCTCGGCCAGCTTCCGCAGCAGCCTCGGGTCCTCCGCCGACCGCACCCCGTGACCGACCCGCGCCGCCCGCAGATCGTCCAGGCAGTCCCGCACCGACGAGGGGCCCGTCAGCTCGCCGCCGTGCGGGGCCGCGAGCAGGCCGCCCTCCCGCGCGATCGCGAAGGCCCGGTCGAAGTCCCGTGCCATGCCCCGCCGTTCGTCGTTGGAGAGCCCGAAACCGACCACGCCCCGGTCCGCGAACCGCACCGCGAGCCGCGCGAGCGTACGGGCCTCGAGAGGGTGCTTCATCCGGTTCGCCGCGACCAGCACCCGCATCCCGAGCCCGGTCTCCCGCGAGGCCGCGTCGACCGCGTCCAGGATGATCTCCAGGGCCGGGATCAGGCCGCCGAGGTGCGGGGCGTACGAGGTGGGGTCGACCTGGATCTCCAGCCACCCCGAGCCGTCCCTGACGTCCTCCTGGGCCGCCTCGCGGACCAGCCGCTGGATGTCCTCCGGCGTGCGCAGGCAGGAGCGGGCGATGTCGTACAGCCGCTGGAAACGGAACCAGCCGCGCTCGTCGGTGGCCCGCAGTTTGGGAGGAGTGCCGCTCTTGAGCGCCTCCGGGAGGTGCACGCCGTACTTGTCGGCCAGCTCGATGAGCGTCGTGGGCCGCATCGAACCGGTGAAGTGCAGATGCAGATGGGCCTTGGGCAACAGGGTGAGATCGCGTACGTGCTCCATTGGCCGATACTGCCGCACCCGAATGGACGAATGAAGTCCATTTCCCCGATCGGGACCTTGCTAGAACGCAAAAACGGGCCCCCGGTTCCGGAGAACCGGGGGCCCGCACCTCGAAAGGATCAGTCGCGCGCCTCGGCGAGCAGCTTCTGGATCCGGGACACGCCCTCCACCAGGTCCTCGTCACCGAGCGCGTACGAAAGCCGCAGGTAGCCCGGCGTGCCGAAGGCCTCGCCCGGGACGACCGCGACCTCGGCCTCGTCCAGGATCAGCGCGGCGAGCTCGACCGAGGTCTGCGGGCGCTTGCCGCGGATCTCCTTGCCGAGCAGCCCCTTCACCGACGGGTACACGTAGAACGCGCCCTCCGGCGTCGGGCAGACGACGCCCTCGATCTCGTTGAGCATCCGCACGATCGTCTGGCGGCGGCGGTCGAAGGCCTTGCCCATCTCCTTGACCGCGTCCAGGTTCCCGGAGACGGCGGCGAGCGCGGCCACCTGCGCCACGTTGGAGACGTTGGAGGTGGCGTGCGACTGCAGGTTGGTCGCGGCCTTCACGACGTCCTTCGGGCCGATGATCCAGCCCACGCGCCAGCCCGTCATCGCGTACGTCTTCGCCACGCCGTTGACGACGATGCACTTGTCGCGCAGCTCCGGCAGGACCGCCGGCAGCGAGACGGCGGAGGCGTCGCCGTAGACCAGGTGCTCGTAGATCTCGTCCGTGAGGACCCACAGGCCGTGCTCGACGGCCCAGCGGCCGATCGCCTCGGTCTCGGCCTCGCTGTAGACGGCGCCGGTCGGGTTCGAGGGGGACACGAAGAGGACGACCTTGGTCTTCTCCGTGCGCGCCGCCTCCAGCTGCTCCACCGAGACCCGGTAGCCGGTGGTCTCGTCGGCGACGACATCCACCGGGACGCCGCCCGCGAGGCGGATCGACTCGGGGTACGTCGTCCAGTACGGCGCCGGGACGATGACCTCGTCGCCCGGGTCGAGGATCGCGGCGAAGGCCTCGTAGATCGCCTGCTTGCCGCCGTTGGTCACCAGGACCTGGGAGGCGTCGATCTCGTAACCGGAGTCGCGCAGCGTCTTGGCGGCGATCGCGGCCTTCAGCTCGGGCAGACCGCCGGCCGGCGTGTAGCGGTGGTACTTCGGGTTCTTGCAGGCCTCGACGGCCGCGTCGACGATGTAGTCCGGGGTCGGGAAGTCGGGCTCACCCGCGCCGAAACCGATCACCGGGCGCCCGGCGGCCTTGAGGGCCTTGGCCTTGGCGTCGACGGCGAGGGTGGCGGACTCGGAGATCGCACCGATCCGGGCGGAGACCCGACGCTCGGTGGGAGGGGTAGCAGCGCTCATACGGGCCATCGTCCCAGACCGCGCCGAGGCCCGGCACACAGGTTTCACGGACCGGACAGGACCGGTCATTACCGGTCGTACGAGCGTCCGACGGCAGGTCGGCGAGGTTTCTGTTCGACGTAGGGGCCCATGACCACGTATGCTCACTCCTCGTTGGCCCGCACCGACCACATCTCACGATGCGGTACGTTTGGGGGGCACCGACAAAGGGTCGTAGCTCAATTGGTAGAGCACCGGTCTCCAAAACCGGCGGTTGGGGGTTCAAGTCCCTCCGGCCCTGCTACACACACCGCCAGGTGTTGTGCGCATGTGTACGTACTTCATTGCACCGCCGTGCGGCTCCACCCGGGCGCGGCACGGCCGACCCGGAATCAGGTGAGAGATCGTGACGGACGCCGTAGGCTCCATCGACATGCCTGATGCCGACGAGACCGCAGAGTCGAAGAAGAAGTCCCGCAAGGGCGGGAAGCGCGGAAAGAAGGGCCCCCTGGGCCGTCTCGCGCTCTTCTACCGCCAGATCATCGCCGAGCTCCGCAAGGTCGTCTGGCCCACGCGGAACCAGCTGACGACGTACACCACCGTGGTGATTGTCTTCGTCGTCATCATGATCGGCCTTGTCACCGTGATTGACTATGGCTTCCAGGAAGCAGTCAAGTACGTCTTCGGCTGACTTTTTGTTCCACCCCATCTGTATCGCAGGAAGAAGCAGCCACCGTGTCTGACGCGAACCTGAACGACGCCTTCGAGTCCGAGTCCGTCGAGGACGAGCTGGACATCGTCGAGGCCGCCGACGAGGACGTCGAGGACGTCGAGGTCGACGCTGCAGAGGACGCTGCGGACGAGGACGTCGAGATCGACGAGGCCGAAGAGGCCGACGAGGACGAGACCGCCGAGGTCGAGGACGAGGGCGACGAGGACGAGACCGAGGAGGAGGCCGAGCCGGCCGCCCCGGTCGACCCCGTCGCCGCGCTCCGCGAGGAGCTCCGCACCCTCCCCGGCGAGTGGTACGTCATCCACACCTACGCGGGCTACGAGAAGCGCGTGAAGGCCAACCTCGAGCAGCGTGCCGTCTCGCTCAACGTCGAGGACTTCATCTACCAGGCCGAGGTCCCCGAGGAAGAGATCGTCCAGATCAAGGGCGGCGAGCGGAAGAACGTCAAGCAGAACAAGCTCCCCGGCTACGTTCTCGTCCGCATGGACCTGACGAACGAGTCCTGGGGCGTCGTCCGCAACACCCCCGGTGTCACCGGCTTCGTGGGCAACGCCTACGACCCGTACCCGCTGACCCTGGACGAGATCGTCAAGATGCTCGCCCCGGAGGCCGAGGAGAAGGCCGCCCGCGAGGCCGCCGAGGCCGAGGGCAAGCCGGCTCCGGCCCGCAAGCTGGAGGTCCAGGTCCTGGACTTCGAGGTCGGCGACTCGGTCACCGTCACCGACGGCCCGTTCGCGACCCTCCAGGCCACGATCAACGAGATCAACCCGGACTCGAAGAAGGTCAAGGGCCTCGTCGAGATCTTCGGTCGCGAGACCCCGGTCGAGCTCAGCTTCGACCAGATCCAGAAGAACTGATCTCACCGTCTTCCGACCAGGTCAGAGTGGCTCTCGTAGCCGCTCTGACCTGCTCGGTTTTTAGCCGCACGTCTATACCCGTTATCGTTGTGCGGTATGCCTGCATCCGGATGACCGGATGGCGGGCTGAACACTCTCACTAGGACCCGGAGAGAGCAATGCCTCCCAAGAAGAAGAAGGTCACGGGGCTTATCAAGCTCCAGATCAACGCTGGTGCGGCCAACCCGGCCCCGCCGGTCGGCCCCGCGCTGGGTCAGCACGGCGTCAACATCATGGAGTTCTGCAAGGCCTACAACGCCGCGACCGAGTCGCAGCGTGGCATGGTCGTGCCGGTGGAGATCACGGTCTACGAAGACCGCACCTTCACCTTCATCACCAAGACTCCGCCGGCCGCCAAGCTGATCCTCAAGGCCGCGGGTGTGGAGAAGGGCTCCGGCGAGCCGCACAAGACCAAGGTCGCCAAGCTCACGGCCGCCCAGGTCCGCGAGATCGCCACGGTCAAGCTCCCCGACCTCAACGCCAATGACCTGGACGCCGCGTCCAAGATCATCGCCGGCACCGCCCGTTCCATGGGCATCACGGTCGAGGGCTGATCACCCCCCGTTTGACCTTTCAGTGGTAGGGCCGGCGCGGTCCGCACCACGACTCCATACCTGAAACACCAGGAGAAGCAGTGAAGCGCAGCAAGGCTCTCCGCTCCGCGGACGCCAAGGTCGACCGCGAGCGGCTCTACGCCCCCCTCGAGGCCGTCCGTCTCGCCAAGGAGACCGCCACCACGAAGTTCGACGGCACCGTCGAGGTCGCCTTCCGCCTGGGTGTCGACCCGCGCAAGGCCGACCAGATGGTCCGTGGCACCGTGAACCTCCCGCACGGCACCGGCAAGACCGCCCGGGTCCTGGTCTTCGCGACCGGTGAGCGTGCCGAGGCCGCGATCGCCGCGGGCGCCGACATCGTCGGCTCCGACGAGCTCATCGACGAGATCTCCAAGGGCAACCGCCTGAACGAGTTCGACGCCGTTGTGGCCACCCCGGACCTCATGGGCAAGGTCGGCCGCCTCGGCCGCGTCCTCGGCCCGCGTGGTCTCATGCCGAACCCCAAGGTCGGCACCGTCACCCCCGATGTCGCGAAGGCTGTCAACGACATCAAGGGCGGCAAGATCGAGTTCCGCGTCGACAAGCACTCGAACCTGCACTTCATCATCGGCAAGGTCTCCTTCGACGAGACGAAGCTGGTCGAGAACTACGCCGCGGCCCTGGAGGAGATCCTCCGTCTGAAGCCGTCCGCCGCGAAGGGTCGCTACATCAAGAAGGCGGCCATCACGACGACGATGGGCCCCGGCATCCCGCTGGACTCCAACCGCACCCGCAACCTCCTCGTCGAGGAGGACCCGGCCGCGGTCTGAGCCTCCCAGGCTCGCTGAGTGGTCAACCGGCCCCGCACCTCTCCGGAGGTGCGGGGCCGGTTTCTTGTTACGGTCCGGGACGCAGGACGTCGATCAAGGGTGGGGAACGGACATGAGCAGGTCCGCGTGGAAGCGCGCCGCCGTGGCCCTGGCGGCCGCGGCCGTCGTGGCGGGTGCCGCGGGATGCCAGGACGGCGACGGCGGTACGGAGAAGGCCGCCGGCGCCTCCGCGACGGCGCAGCCGGGCACGCAGAGCCCCGAGGAGGCCGCCAAGGCCGTCCGGGCCGCGTCCGCCAAGGCCTCGGCGGCGAAGAGCGCCAAGGTCGAGATGCGCCTCACCGTGGGCGGCGGGAAGGCGCCCGGCGGCAGCACGTTCACCGGTGTCCAGGCCTGGGGTCCCGTGGCCGCCGACCTGAAGGTCTTCGACTCGTCCTACCTGGCCGACATCCCCGGCGCCCCCGTCGAGACGCGCATGGTCACGGCCGACGGGGCCACCTACGTGGACCTGGGGACGACCCTGGCCGCGCAGACGGGCGGCAAGCGCTGGCTGAAGGTGGACGCCGAGGGCGCCGCCGCCGGGGACGAGCTGACGCTCCAGCTGACCGGCGGCCTGACCGCCGTGAACATGGACCTGCCCAAGGAGCTCGGCCTCCTGGCCGGCTCGTCGGCGGTCAAGCACCTCGGCCCCGTGAAGGGCGGCGACGTCAAGGCGGAGGCCTACGAGGGCGAGCTCCCCGGGGGCAAGCGCATGGAGGTCTGGATCGGCGCTGACGGCTACCCGGCGAAGACGATCGTCCACGCGGAGTCCGGCGGGACCCGTACGTCGCTCACCACGAAGTACTCCGACTACGGCGCCGAGGCCGCCTTCCAGGCCCCGCCCGCCGAGGACGCCGTCGGCTTCGTGGAGCTCCTGAAGAACCTCGGTAGGGGCTGATTTGCCCGGAGGCGACCCCGTCACGTACGCTTCCACAGAAGCCAAAGACCGCTGGTCGTCGCTGTTCCCGTAAGGGTGCGGTGGCCGAAGGATTCGCTGAGATGCGAACGACCCGCGCAGGTGACTGTGGAAGAGTTCCCGGATCCTCGTGATCTGGTCGAGTTCAGCCCCGTGCGCCTGCGCCCGGGGCGTTTTGTTTTGTTCAGCCCCTTCCGTGCGGTCCCATCACCCGGAAGGAGGCCGACGCTCATGGCAAGGCCCGACAAGGCTGCCGCGGTAGCCGAGCTTGAGGACAAGTTCCGCAGCTCGAACGCCGTCGTGCTGACCTCGTACACGGGGCTCACCGTGGCGCAGCTCAAGACGCTGCGTCGTTCGCTCGGTGACAACGCCCAGTACGCCGTGGTGAAGAACACGCTGACCAAGATTGCGGCCAACCAGGCCGGGATCGCCGCGCTGGACGACCAGCTTGCTGGTTCGACCGCGGCCGCCTTCGTCACCGGTGACCCGGTGGAGTCGGCGAAGGCTCTGCGTGACTTCGCCAAGGAGAACCCGAACCTCGTCATCAAGGGCGGTGTCCTTGACGGCAAGGCGCTCTCCGCCGACGAGTTCAAGAAGCTTGCGGACCTCGAGTCCCGCGAGGTTCTGCTCAGCAAGCTGGCCGGCGCGTTCAAGGGCAAGCAGACTCAGGCTGCTCAGCTCTTCCAGGCGCTGCCGACGAAGCTCGTCCGCACCGTGGACGCGCTTCGCGCCAAGCAGGCCGAGCAGGGCGGTGCCGAGTAATTCGGCTCGCGCATTGATCCGCGCCGCCTAGTGCGCGGGTCGTAGCGGGCCGTTACGCCCGCCTCTTCAGACATATCGGCACCTGCCGAATTTAGTGGAAGGATCGCCCATCATGGCGAAGCTCTCTCAGGAAGACCTCCTCGCCCAGTTCGAGGAGATGACCCTCATCGAGCTCTCCGAGTTCGTGACGGCCTTCGAGGAGAAGTTCGACGTCAAGGCTGCCGCGGCCGTCGCCGTTGCCGCCGGCCCGGTCTCGGGTGGTGGCGACGCCGCCGCCGCCGAGGAGCAGGACGAGTTCGACGTCATCCTCGAGGGTGCCGGCGACAAGAAGATCCAGGTCATCAAGGTCGTGCGCGAGCTCACCTCCCTGGGCCTCAAGGAGGCCAAGGACCTCGTCGACGGCACCCCGAAGCCGGTCCTCGAGAAGGTCGCGAAGGACGTCGCCGAGAAGGCCGCCGAGTCCCTCAAGGCCGCCGGCGCCTCCGTCACGGTCAAGTAAGACCGTTTCGGCTCGCTGAGCTGACTCCTGCCCCCGTACGACGCGAATCCGTGTAACCGCGAATCCGTGTAACGCGGAGGCACCGAGAGGCGATCACCCATCTGGGTGGTCGCCTCTCTGCGTTCCCGGGAAACGGGCGTGGCGGGGGTCCTGCGGGCCGCCGGAAGCGGAGTATGGTGATCTTCGCCGTGCGCCCCGCGGACCGGCGGGTCTTGACGAACCGCACGCAGCGCGCAATTCTCAGGACGCGTCGTCACAACGATCCGTTTCCGAGGCATGGATCGACGACCGAACGGGCAGTATCGAGGTGCGCCGCACGGCGCGAGGTACCGCGGAGTTGAGAGCAACGAGGGTCGCGAAGAAGTCGCCCTGGACATCAGTGGGCCAAGTGGCTACACTGACCCTTTGCGCTGCCTGTTAGCTGCCCCCTGCCCGTCACCAGGGGCATACCTTCGCATCAGCTTCGTGGACCGACCCCGTCTGACCTGGCCTTTTGGTCATCTCAGGAAACGTCTGCCGTGAAGCGTTGCTGGGGACCGGTACGCGCGTAGTGAGTCCGAGCCCTCGGAAGGACCCCCTCTTGGCCGCCTCGCGCAACGCCTCGACCAATACGAACAACGGCGCAAGCACCGCCCCGCTGCGCATCTCCTTTGCAAAGATCAAGGAGCCCCTCGAGGTTCCGAACCTCCTCGCGCTGCAGACCGAGAGCTTTGACTGGCTGCTCGGCAACGCCGCCTGGAAGGCTCGCGTCGAGGCTGCCCTTGAGTCGGGACAGGACGTCCCCACGAAGTCCGGTCTGGAGGAGATCTTCGAGGAGATCTCCCCGATCGAGGACTTCTCCGGGTCGATGTCGCTGACCTTCCGCGACCACCGCTTCGAGCCGCCGAAGAACTCGATCGACGAGTGCAAGGACCGTGACTTCACGTACGGCGCCCCGCTCTTCGTCACCGCCGAGTTCACCAACAACGAGACCGGCGAGATCAAGTCCCAGACGGTCTTCATGGGCGACTTCCCGCTCATGACGAACAAGGGCACCTTCGTCATCAACGGCACCGAGCGTGTCGTGGTGTCGCAGCTGGTCCGTTCCCCCGGTGTCTACTTCGACTCCTCCATCGACAAGACGTCCGACAAGGACATCTTCTCCGCCAAGATCATCCCGTCCCGGGGTGCCTGGCTGGAGATGGAGATCGACAAGCGCGACCTGGTCGGTGTCCGCATCGACCGCAAGCGCAAGCAGTCCGTCACCGTCCTCCTGAAGGCCCTCGGCTGGACCACCGAGCAGATCCTGCAGGAGTTCGGCGAGTACGAGTCGATGCGCGCCACCCTGGAGAAGGACCACACCCAGGGCCAGGACGACGCGCTTCTGGACATCTACCGCAAGCTCCGTCCGGGCGAGCCGCCGACCCGTGAGGCCGCTCAGACGCTGCTCGAGAACCTCTACTTCAACCCGAAGCGCTACGACCTCGCGAAGGTCGGCCGCTACAAGGTGAACAAGAAGCTCGGCGCCGACGAGCCGCTGGACGCCGGTGTCCTCACCACCGACGACATCATCGCCACGATCAAGTACCTGGTGAAGCTCCACGCGGGCGAGACCGAGACGATCGGCGAGAACGGCAACGAGATCGTCGTCGAGACCGACGACATCGACCACTTCGGCAACCGTCGTCTGCGCAACGTCGGCGAGCTCATCCAGAACCAGGTCCGCACGGGTCTGGCTCGTATGGAGCGCGTCGTCCGCGAGCGGATGACCACCCAGGACGTCGAGGCGATCACCCCGCAGACCCTGATCAACATTCGCCCGGTCGTGGCGTCGATCAAGGAGTTCTTCGGCACCTCGCAGCTGTCGCAGTTCATGGACCAGAACAACCCGCTGTCGGGTCTGACGCACAAGCGTCGTCTCTCGGCGCTGGGTCCCGGTGGTCTCTCCCGTGAGCGGGCCGGCTTCGAGGTCCGAGACGTGCACCCGTCCCACTACGGACGCATGTGCCCGATCGAGACCCCCGAAGGCCCGAACATCGGTCTGATCGGTTCGCTCGCCTCGTACGGCCGCGTCAACGCGTTCGGCTTCATCGAGACGCCGTACCGCAAGGTCGTCGACGGCCAGGTCACCGACGAGGTCGACTACGTCACCGCCGACGAGGAGGACCGGTTCGTCATCGCGCAGGCCAACGCCGCGCTCGACGACGAGCTCCGCTTCTCCGAGAACCGCGTCCTGGTCCGCAAGCGTGGCGGCGAGGTCGACTACGTCGAGCCGTCGGACGTGGACTACATGGACGTCTCGCCGCGCCAGATGGTGTCGGTCGCGACCGCCATGATCCCGTTCCTCGAGCACGACGACGCCAACCGTGCCCTCATGGGCGCGAACATGATGCGTCAGGCCGTCCCGCTCATTAAGTCGGAGGCCCCGCTCGTCGGCACCGGCATGGAGTACCGCTGCGCCACCGACGCCGGCGACGTGCTCAAGGCCGAGAAGGACGGTGTCGTCCAGGAGCTGTCGGCCGACTACATCACGGTCGCCAACGACGACGGCACGTACATCACGTACCGCCTGCACAAGTTCTCCCGCTCCAACCAGGGCACCTCTGTGAACCAGAAGGTCGTCGTGGACGAGGGGCAGCGCGTCATCGAGGGCCAGGTCCTCGCCGACGGTCCCGCCACCGAAGACGGCGAGATGGCGCTCGGCAAGAACCTCCTCGTGGCGTTCATGCCGTGGGAGGGCCACAACTACGAGGACGCGATCATCCTGTCGCAGCGCCTCGTGCAGGACGACGTCCTCTCCTCGATCCACATCGAGGAGCACGAGGTCGACGCCCGTGACACCAAGCTCGGCCCCGAGGAGATCACCCGGGACATCCCGAATGTCTCCGAGGAGGTCCTCGCGGACCTCGACGAGCGCGGCATCATCCGCATCGGTGCCGAGGTCGTCGCCGGCGACATCCTGGTCGGCAAGGTCACCCCGAAGGGTGAGACCGAGCTGACCCCGGAGGAGCGCCTGCTCCGCGCGATCTTCGGTGAGAAGGCCCGTGAGGTCCGTGACACCTCGCTGAAGGTGCCGCACGGCGAGATCGGCAAGATCATCGGCGTCCGCGTCTTCGACCGCGAGGAGGGCGACGAGCTTCCCCCGGGCGTGAACCAGCTGGTCCGCGTCTACGTCGCCCAGAAGCGCAAGATCACCGACGGTGACAAGCTCGCCGGCCGTCACGGCAACAAGGGTGTCATCTCGAAGATCCTTCCCATCGAGGACATGCCGTTCCTCGAGGACGGAACTCCGGTCGACATCATCCTCAACCCGCTGGGTGTCCCGTCCCGAATGAACCCGGGACAGGTCCTGGAGATCCACCTCGGCTGGCTCGCCAGCCGCGGCTGGGACGTCTCCGGTCTCGCGGACGAGTGGGCGCAGCGCCTCCAGGCGATCGGCGCCGACCAGGTCGCCCCCGGCACCAACGTCGCGACCCCGGTCTTCGACGGTGCGCGTGAGGACGAGCTCGCGGGTCTGCTCCAGCACACCATCCCGAACCGCGACGGCGAGCGCATGGTGCTCCCGACCGGTAAGGCGAGGCTGTTCGACGGCCGCTCCGGCGAGCCGTTCCCGGACCCGATCTCCGTCGGGTACATGTACATCCTCAAGCTCCACCACCTGGTCGACGACAAGCTGCACGCGCGTTCGACCGGCCCGTACTCGATGATCACCCAGCAGCCGCTGGGTGGTAAGGCCCAGTTCGGTGGCCAGCGCTTCGGTGAGATGGAGGTGTGGGCGCTGGAGGCTTACGGCGCCGCGTACGCCCTCCAGGAGCTGCTGACGATCAAGTCCGACGACGTGACCGGCCGCGTGAAGGTCTACGAGGCCATCGTCAAGGGCGAGAACATCCCTGAGCCCGGCATCCCCGAGTCCTTCAAGGTCCTCATCAAGGAGATGCAGTCCCTGTGCCTCAACGTGGAGGTGCTGTCCTCGGACGGCATGTCCATCGAGATGCGCGACACCGACGAGGACGTCTTCCGCGCAGCGGAGGAGCTCGGCATCGACCTGTCCCGGCGCGAGCCGAGCAGCGTCGAAGAGGTCTGACGGGAGTCCGGCGGGGGCTCAGCGATGAGCCCCCGCCGGCCCCAGGACCCCCGTATCAGACCCCAAAGCCTTACAACCCTGAGAGGGATTGACGCATAGTGCTCGACGTCAACTTCTTCGACGAGCTCCGGATCGGTCTGGCCACCGCTGACGACATCCGTCAGTGGAGCCACGGCGAGGTCAAGAAGCCGGAGACCATCAACTACCGCACCCTGAAGCCCGAGAAGGACGGACTCTTCTGCGAGAAGATCTTCGGTCCGACCCGGGACTGGGAGTGCTACTGCGGCAAGTACAAGCGCGTCCGCTTCAAGGGCATCATCTGTGAGCGGTGTGGCGTCGAGGTCACCCGCGCCAAGGTGCGCCGTGAGCGGATGGGCCACATCGAGCTGGCCGCGCCCGTCACGCACATCTGGTACTTCAAGGGCGTCCCGTCGCGCCTCGGCTACCTGCTCGACCTCGCCCCGAAGGACCTGGAGAAGGTCATCTACTTCGCGGCGTACATGATCACGTACGTCGACGACGAGCGCCGTACGCGTGACCTGCCCTCCCTGGAGGCGCACGTCTCCGTCGAGCGTCAGCAGATCGAGAACCGTCGCGACTCCGACCTGGAGGCCCGCGCCAAGAAGCTCGAGAACGACCTCGCCGAGCTGGAGGCCGAGGGCGCCAAGGCCGACGTGCGCCGCAAGGTGCGCGAGGGTGCCGAGCGCGAGATGAAGCAGCTGCGCGACCGTGCGCAGCGCGAGATCGACCGTCTGGACGAGGTCTGGTCCCGCTTCAAGAACCTCAAGGTCCAGGACCTGGAGGGCGACGAGCTCCTCTACCGCGAGCTGCGTGACCGCTTCGGCACGTACTTCGACGGTTCGATGGGTGCCGCGGCGCTGCAGAAGCGTCTCGAGTCCTTCGACCTGGAGGAGGAGGCCGAGCGCCTCCGCGAGATCATCCGTACCGGCAAGGGCCAGAAGAAGACCCGTGCGCTCAAGCGCCTCAAGGTCGTCTCCGCGTTCCTGCAGACCGCGAACAGCCCCAAGGGCATGGTTCTCGACTGCGTCCCGGTCATCCCGCCGGACCTGCGTCCGATGGTGCAGCTGGACGGTGGCCGCTTCGCGACCTCCGACCTGAACGACCTGTACCGCCGTGTCATCAACCGCAACAACCGCCTGAAGCGGCTTCTCGACCTCGGTGCCCCCGAGATCATCGTGAACAACGAGAAGCGCATGCTCCAGGAGGCGGTCGACGCCCTCTTCGACAACGGCCGTCGTGGTCGCCCGGTGACGGGCCCCGGCAACCGTCCGCTGAAGTCCCTCAGCGACATGCTGAAGGGCAAGCAGGGTCGATTCCGTCAGAACCTGCTCGGCAAGCGTGTCGACTACTCGGCGCGTTCCGTCATCGTCGTCGGCCCGCAGCTCAAGCTGCACCAGTGCGGTCTGCCGAAGGCCATGGCGCTCGAGCTCTTCAAGCCGTTCGTGATGAAGCGCCTGGTCGACCTGAACCACGCGCAGAACATCAAGTCGGCCAAGCGGATGGTCGAGCGCGGCCGCACGGTCGTGTACGACGTCCTCGAAGAGGTCATCGCCGAGCACCCGGTTCTGCTGAACCGTGCGCCCACGCTGCACCGCCTCGGCATCCAGGCCTTCGAGCCGCAGCTGGTCGAGGGCAAGGCCATCCAGATCCACCCGCTCGTCTGCACCGCGTTCAACGCGGACTTCGACGGTGACCAGATGGCCGTCCACCTGCCGCTCTCCGCGGAGGCGCAGGCCGAGGCCCGCATCCTGATGCTGTCCTCGAACAACATCCTCAAGCCCGCCGACGGCCGTCCGGTGACGATGCCGACCCAGGACATGGTCCTCGGTCTGTTCTTCCTCACCACCGACGGCGAGCTCCGTGACACCAAGGGCGAGGGCCGCGCGTTCGGCTCCACGGCCGAGGCGATCATGGCGTTCGACGCCGGCGAGCTCGCGCTGCAGTCGCAGATCGAGATCCGCTTCCCGGTCGGCACCGTCGCTCCCCGTGGCTGGGTTCCCCCGGTCGCCGAGGAGGGCGAGCCGGAGTGGCAGCAGGGTGACTCGTTCCGTCTGAAGACCTCGCTGGGCCGCGCGCTCTTCAACGAGCTGCTGCCCGAGGACTACCCGTTCGTCGACTACTCCGTCGGCAAGAAGCAGCTCTCCGAGATCGTCAACGACCTCGCCGAGCGCTACCCCAAGGTCATCGTGGCGGCGACGCTCGACAACCTGAAGGCGGCGGGCTTCTACTGGGCGACCCGTTCCGGCGTCACCGTGGCCATCTCCGACGTCGTCGTTCCCGAGGCGAAGAAGGAGATCGTCAAGGGCTACGAGGCGCAGGACGAGAAGGTCCAGAAGCAGTACGAGCGCGGTCTGATCACCAAGGAAGAGCGCACGCAGGAGCTCATCGCGATCTGGACCAAGGCGACCAACGAGGTCGCCGAGGCGATGAACGCGAACTTCCCCAAGACGAACCCCATCTTCATGATGGTTGACTCGGGTGCCCGAGGAAACATGATGCAGATGCGGCAGATCGCCGGTATGCGTGGTCTGGTGTCGAACGCGAAGAACGAGACCATCCCGCGTCCGATCAAGGCCTCGTTCCGTGAGGGCCTCTCCGTCCTCGAGTACTTCATCTCGACGCACGGTGCCCGTAAGGGTCTCGCCGACACCGCCCTGCGTACCGCCGACTCGGGTTACCTGACCCGTCGTCTGGTGGACGTCTCGCAGGACGTCATCATCCGCGAGGAGGACTGTGGCACCGAGCGCGGTCTGAAGCTGCGGATCGCGGCCAAGGACGAGGCCGGTGTCCTGCGGAAGACGGACGACGTCGAGACCTCCGTGTACGCGCGGATGCTCGCCGAGGACGTCGTCGTCGACGGCAAGGTCATCGCGCCGGCCAACGTCGACCTGGGTGACGTGCTCATCGACGCCCTGGTCAACGCGGGCGTCGAGGAGGTCAAGACCCGTTCGGTCCTGACCTGTGAGTCCGCCGTCGGTACCTGTGCGTTCTGCTACGGCCGTTCGCTCGCCACCGGCAAGCTGGTCGACATCGGTGAGGCGGTCGGCATCATCGCCGCCCAGTCCATCGGTGAGCCCGGTACCCAGCTGACGATGCGTACCTTCCACACCGGTGGTGTGGCCGGTGACGACATCACCCAGGGTCTGCCCCGTGTCGTCGAGCTCTTCGAGGCTCGGCAGCCGAAGGGTGTCGCCCCGATCTCCGAGGCGGCCGGTCGCGTCCGCATCGAGGAGACCGAGAAGACCAAGAAGATCGTCGTCACTCCGGACGACGGCACCGACGAGACGGCGTTCCCGATCTCGAAGCGTGCCCGTCTGCTCGTGGGCGAGGGCGACCACGTCGAGGTGGGCCAGAAGCTCACCGTGGGTGCCACCAACCCGCACGACGTGCTCCGGATCCTCGGTCAGCGCGCGGTCCAGGTCCACCTGGTCGGCGAAGTCCAGAAGGTCTACAACTCGCAGGGCGTGTCGATCCACGACAAGCACATCGAGATCATCATCCGGCAGATGCTGCGCCGCGTGACGATCATCGAGTCCGGCGACGCGGAGCTCCTGCCGGGCGAGCTGGTCGAGCGTTCGAAGTTCGAGACCGAGAACCGTCGTGTGGTCACCGAGGGCGGTCACCCCGCCTCCGGCCGTCCGCAGCTGATGGGTATCACCAAGGCCTCGCTGGCGACGGAGTCCTGGCTGTCGGCCGCCTCCTTCCAGGAGACGACCCGAGTCCTGACGGATGCGGCGATCAACGCCAAGTCCGACAGCCTCATCGGCCTCAAGGAGAACGTCATCATCGGTAAGCTCATCCCGGCCGGTACGGGTCTGTCCCGCTACCGCAACATCCGGGTCGAGCCGACCGAGGAGGCCAAGGCCGCGATGTACTCGGCCGTCGGCTACGACGACATCGACTACTCGCCGTTCGGCTCGGGCTCCGGCCAGGCCGTTCCGCTGGAGGACTACGACTACGGTCCGTACAACCAGTAAGTAGTGCGAACCGAAGGGCGGTCACCCCGATCAGGGGTGGCCGCCCTTCGGCGTTCCCGGCCGGCCGTCGGCTAGCCGAGGAGCGCGCGGTGCACGCGCAGGAGCGCCCGGGTGCCGACGGCGAGGACGGCGGGGACGTCCTCGGTGGGGACCCGGCGGGCGAGCGCGAGGGCGTCGACCACGATGGCGTAGTCGTCCACGATCGCCCGGGGCGCGTCGGGATGGGTCGCGGCGGCGGCGTACTCGGCGGCCACCGCGCCGTACTCGATGACGGTGAGGTGGACGTCGAGGAGGGTGCCGGCGTCGGGACCGGTGGGCGGGTCGTGCGGGGGTACGGGTGGATCGCGGTCGTCCGTGGCCATGACGGTCCCCCTTCGTCGGCTGGTCGGGCTCCTGTGCAGTGTCCGCCCGTACGGCCCCGGGGGACAGGACCCCGGGCCGGTCGTGCGGGGAGGTTCTTCTTGCCGGGGCCCGGCAACGGGTGGGGCGGCGGGGCCTCCCGGGCGGCGGGCCCACCCGGGCGGTGCGTCCACCCGGGCGGCGGGGCCGCCCGGACGGTGGGTCCGGGTGGCCCCGCCGTCCGGGGCGGGCGCCTCAGCGGGCCGCGAGTTCCCAGGCCGTGACGGCGACCGTCGCCACCGCCGCGAGGGCGCCGATGCTGGCCAGCGGCCAGCGGGCCCGCTCCAGGGCGTCCAGGCGGGCCTCGTGGTCGGCGAGCTGCTTGTCGGTCTGGTCGCTGCGCTGTACGAGCAGCGCGAGCGAGCCGTCGACCCGGGCGAAGCCGGCCTCCAGGGTGCCGCGGAGCCGCTCCAGTTCGAGGGCGACGGCGACGGGGTCGTTCGGGTCAGGCTCGGTCATCGGCGCCGTCCGGGGTGGGGCGCAGCCAGGACGGCAGCAGGTTCTGCACCACGCCGAGGGCCATCACCCGGGCCAGACCGCCGGCGACGGCCAGGGCCCCGGCGACCCAGGGGAGGGTCGCGGGGATGCCGGAGGCGTCGACGATCGCGGGGAGGACGACGGCGATGCCGACGGCGGACTGGAGGACGGTGCGGGCGGTGCGCTTGGCGGCATCGGACATCGGTCTGCTCCTCGGGGTCACTTCGTGTACGGGACCTTCAGCGCGTTCCAGGACGCGGCGCCCGGGATGCCGTCGGCGTCGGAGCCGCGGAAGCCGAGCTTGTGCTGCCACTTGGCGTAGCTGAGCCGGTCGGCCTCGCCCCAGCGGGGGCTCGGGCCGACGGTGTACGCGGAGCAGCCCTCGGCGACGAGGCGGCGGCCCATGGCGGTGATGATCGGGGAGCTCGTCTCCTTGCGGAAGAACGAGGTGCCCGGGAAGGGCTGGAGGCGGGGGGCGGCCGGCGTGGCCGGCGGGTTCTTCGCGGGGGCCGCGCCGAGCCGCTTCTGCACCCGCTCGCGCATGGTGGGCATGGCGAAGCCGCGGGGGTCGTCCTTCCAGTCCGACCACTCCTTGTGGCCGATGACGGAGCGGGCGCCCCAGCCGTGGGCCCGGCACAGGGCGGCGGAGACCCGTTCGATGGCGTCGAGCTGGGCGGGCGGCCAGGGGTCGGTGCCGTCGCCCATGTTGACGCACTCGAAGCCGTAGAAGCGGGAGTTGCCGTCGACGGCGCCGGAGCTGCCCTGGTGCTCGCGGGGGGTGGGCGGCCGGTCTCCGTACGTCTCGGTGATCACGGCCTGGAGGACGGACGGGTCGCCGCCTCCGGCGTGGTTGGCGCGGCCGTTGGCGACGAGGTGGACGCTGCCGTCCTTGGCGATGACGCCGTGGCAGAGCGGGCCGGGCAGCCCTTCGTACCCGTTGAAGCACATCTCGACGGTGTTGGCGGTGCCGGCGGAGACGGTGTGGTGGATGATCACGCCGGTCACGGGGCCCCAGGCGCCGTGACCGTTGCGGTTGTGGGTGCGCCAGCCGGGGTGTTCGACGACGGTGACGCCTTCGGCGCGGAGCGCGGCGACGAACCGGTCCGCGGTGAGGGGAGTGGCCATCTGGTGTCCTCCAGGCATGAAAAAAGCCCGAGCCGGGGGAGCCGGTCGGGCGTGCGGGGTGCGGGCTGTCTACGGGGCGGGGGCCGGGCCCGGGGCCGGCGGGGTCACGGGGGCCCAGGCCGCGCACAGTGCGGCGCAGGCGGCCCGGCGGGTCTCGAAGTCGGCGAGCGCGGCCGCCACGGCCCGCTGGACGGCGGTCTGGTCGGGGACGGCCGGGACGCCGTCCCTGGCGTCCACGACGACCAGGCCGGAGCCGCGCAGGACGGCGTCGCCGGTGCCCTTCTCGGTGACCTCGGCGGTGACGTACACCGAGGGGTACTGGCCGGTCACCGGGTCGCGCTGGAGGGCGTAGCCCATGGTGTTGTCGTAGACGCGGACGATGAGGGTGTGGCCGTCCTCGGTGACGGTGGCGCGGCCCGCGTAGTCGATGGCGATGCCCCAGGGCTGGGTGGGGTCGATGTTCATGCGTGCTCCTCGTGGTCGCCGTGCGGCGAGTGGGTCAGGTCTGGGCGCCGTGGATGAGGGCGGGCTGGGCGTAGACCGTGCCGGCGGTGGCCAGGGCCTGGATCTCGATGGTCATCGTCTGGCCGAAGCGGGTCTTCATGTCGCCGGGCAGCAGGCCGAGGTAGTCGTAGGTGGTGCCCGCGGTGACGGTGGGGCCGAAGGGGACGCCGTCGACGAGGACCCGCACCTGGCCGGTGCCGCCGCTCGACGCCGCCGTGTAGAGGGAGAGGCGCATCTTCGGCTGCCATATGGGGTTGAGGCAGCGGGCGATCGTGGTGAACGCGGGGGCGGTGGTGGAGGGCCACTTGGCCGGGTCGCTGGCCAGCGGCGGCATGAGCTGCAGCCAGGGCCGGGCGAGACCGCCGGTCATGATGTCGTCGGCGAAGATCTCGTGGTTGTAGCCGTCGAAGATCCGGAACAGCGGCCGGGTGATGGTGACGCTGCCGGATGTCTGCGGGGGGCGGAACTCGTTGACGGCGGGACGGGTGTTCACGGCCGTGGACAGGGCCTTGAGCCGGCGTTCCATCTGGTTGAGCCGGTCGATGATGTCCTCGGGCAGCTGGGGCATCAGGCCTCCTCGAGGTAGAGCTCGGCGGTGTCGGGGCGGCCGCGCTCCGGCGGGGTGATCTTGGTGCCGACGATGCGGTAGCGGGCGTCGAGGCCCTGGGAGTACCACTCGTCGGTGATCCGGATGCGGGCGACGCGGCCGAGGAGCGCCGACGGGACGATCCCGCCGAGGTGGATGCTGATCGAGGGGATCACCACGGCGCCGCGGGACTGCGCGAGTTCCGTGGCGGCGACCGAGTCGAGCGCGAGCGGGTCGGTGACCTCGTTGTGGTCCGAGGACAGGTCGATCAGCGGCCAGCCGTCCGCGAGCAGGTCGCTGGCGTACTGCTGGGTGGAGTAGATCGGCCGGGACTCGGCGGCGGCGTTGGCGTTGGTGGAGGCGCCGCGGGCGAGGGCGGTGGTGCCGCCGCGGGTCGCGTCGTACGGGAAGGAGTACGACAGGATGACGCCGGGCCGGTCGAAGATCAGGTCGGTCGCACCGGTGACGATCTTGGGTTCGCCGATCCGGAGCTGTCGGATCCGCCGCCCGGTGACCGGGTCGCGGTAGACCATGATCTGGTGCTCGAAGCCGTTCTCCGTGGCGGCGAGCTGGTCGAGCGCCTCCAGGTAGACGGTCTCGTCGCCCTTGCGCCACGAGGCCGTCTTCTGGAACTTGGGGATCTCGTCGCCGAACGTGATCCCGAGCCGGCGGGGTTCCTCGCCCTCGGGGGCGTCGGGGTAGGTCTGGACGTCGAGTTCGCGCCACAGCCGGCGGGCGATCTCCACCTGGTCGGTGGGGGTGTTGTACGTGATGTCGGTGCGGATGCGGCGGCGTCCGGCGTACGAGTCGAAGGTGGCGGCCTGGATGCCGAGGGTCAGCACCCCGCGGCCGCTGGACTGCAGGGTGCTGGTCCAGACGATGCCGCCCCACCACAGGTCGCCGCCGCGCTCCAGATAGACCGCGGTGCGGCCCTCCCGGACCTTCTTGACGCGGTCGGCGATGGCCTTGTCGGGGATGGGGATCGTGCCGGAGAGCGAGCCGGCCTTGCCGATGTAGTCGTCGAACGAGACGTCCCGCAGGGGGAGGATGTCCAGCGTCTGGTCGGTGAGCAGGTCGCAGAAGATCGCCCGGTAGGGCGTGTCGATTGCCATCGAGGGGCCCCCTTACAGGACGTAGGTGGCGGTGATGCGGATGTTCCGGCCGGCGGTCAGGACGCCGTTGGCGGACCAGGTGCGCACGTGGACGTTGCCGTCGGTGTTGAAGGTGAAGGAGCCCTGGCCGTAGAAGTCGGTGCCGGTGGCCTCGTAGGGGAACGAGGGGCGCCAGCCCGCGGGCAGGGTGCACAGGAGTTCGTCGGGGCTGAGGTTGCCCGCGGTGGTGGCGGTGAGGTCGGGGCCGTTGCGGGTCACCGTCACGGACACGGTGGCCACGCCGCGGGTCCTGCGGCCGGCGAAGCCCACCAGCGTCCAGCCGGCGGCCGGGGTCGCGCCCGAGCCGGCCGTCTCGACCTCGACCGGCGGCTGGTAGGCCACCCAGGCGGTGCCGTTCCAGCGCTGGAGCTGGCCGCCGTAGTCCCGGTACTGGCCGCTGTAGCTGCCGGTGGTGATCGTGCCGCTGGGCGCGATGCCGCCGATCTCCTTGGGGTAGGCGACCCAGGCGGTGCCGTCCCAGCGCTGGAGGAAGTGGGCGTTGTCGTTGTCCTGGTACTGGCCCGGGTAGGCGCCGGCCACGCCCGCGTTGTTGTAGACGGGCAGGATGCCGCCGGCGGAGACGGTCGTGGTGCGCAGGTCGGTGGAGGCGCCGCCCGCCCAGTCGATGCCGCCGGTGCCGGCGGAGGCGCCCTTCTTCACCTTGACCGAGAACAGCGTCAGGGAGCGGGCGGGCGCGGCCGGGGCGACCGGGACGGCCGCCGGGGTGCCCTTGACGATCTCGATGCCGGCCTCGAACTTGCCGAGGGCGTCCACGTCGTTGTCGTAGACGCGGATCACGACGAGGTCGATGCGGTCGTTGAGCGGGTCGCCGTCGGCGAAGGTGATGGTGATGTCCTCGTCGAGGGCGACCGGGTAGGCGCCGTCGGTGGTGGCGCCCTGGACGACGGCCTTGCCGTGGTAGACGGTGGCCGTCATCGGGCCGGTGGAGCTCATCCACAGGCCGCCGACCCGGTACTTGCCGTCGTACGTGCCGGGCAGGATGCCGGACCGGACGCCGAGCGGGTTGACGGGGGTGGTGGCGCCGATGTTGGTGATGCGGGTGTTCTGGCGGGTCTGCCCGGTGGGCATCAGCCATCCGGAACGTACGGGCATGGGTGGACTCCTGTCGGTGGGCGGCGGGCGGGGGGTGACCGGTCAGTACTGGGGGTCGACCCGGATGAAGGCGTTGTCGTACCAGGACTGGGCGTTCACGGCGTTGGCCACGATCCGGTAGTGGAGGGTGAGGGTGTAGGTGAGGCCCGGGGTGAGGCCCGACAGGCGCCGGTTCATCGACTGCGTGGTGGAGGTGTCGCTGGCGACGATCACCGCGTAGTCGTCGACCGGCTCCTGGACGACGGTGGTGCCCTGGGTCAGCCGGAGCGCGAGGTAGCTGTACAGGTCCTTGCTGCCCCGCATCCGGGCGCCGTAGTGGACGATCACGGCCTTCGACGACGGGGCGACGAAGTTCACCTGGACGGGGCCCGCGAGCGTGTCGAGCAGGGTGCTGGTGTACGTGGACGAGGTGGTGTAGCCCGCGTCCGTGAGGTCCTTGTAGTACGGGCCGGGGAACGCCGCCCGCCAGGCGGCGCCGTCGTAGCGCTGGAGCTCGCCGTTGGTGCCGTCCCGGTACTGGCCGGTGTAGCTGCCCTGGAGCGTGGACGCGGAGGACGGGACGATGCCGCCGACGGCCTCCGGGTAGGCGACCCACTTGCCGCCGTCCCAGCGCTGGAGCTGGTTGTTGGCGGTGTCCTGGTACTGGCCCGGGTGGGCGCCCGGCAGGACCGGGCCCTCGACCGGGAGGATGCCGCCGAGGGCCACGACCGGGGTGCGCAGGTCCTTCAGGGCGGTGTTCCACGGGATGCCGCCGTTGCCCGCGCTGGCGCCGGCCGGGACCGTCACCTCGTAGATCGGGAGGCTGCGCGGCGGGGCCACCGGCGCCTTGGGGGCCTGGCCCGGCACGCCCTGGATGATCTCGATCTTCGCCTCGTTGCGGGTGCTGCCGTCGTAGAGGTTGTCGTAGACCTTCAGGACGACCAGGTCGATCCGGCCGTACTGGGCGTCGCCCGCGGCGAAGGTGATCTGCTCGGAGGCCGGCAGGGACACCGGGTAGACGCCCTGGGAGATGTCGCCCTGGATGACGGCCCGGCCCTCGGAGACGGTCGCCGTCATCGCGGAGGCCTTGTCCATCCAGAAGCCGGACAGCCGCCACTTGCCGTCGTAGGAGCCCGGCAGGATGCCGGAGCGGACCTGGACGGGGTTGATCATGGTGGTCGCGCCGACCTGGTTGAGGCGGGTGTCCTCACGGGTCTGGCCGGTCTCGGCGACCCAGCTGCTGCGCAGGTTCATGGGGTTCTCCTGTTCGGGGTGAGGGAGAGGGGGTTCAGGACCGGATCCACTGGGCGGTGAGGGTGGTGTAGTAGCCGGAGCCGCCGAGGGTGCGGACCGGCGCGGTGGCGTTGTGGTAGCCCGCGAGCTGGAGCACGTTGCCCGCGGTGAGCTTGACCAGGCCGTCGCCGCCGACGCTCGTGGTGCCCATGGACGCCGCGGCCATCCAGGTCATCCGGGAGTAGCCGACGCCGCCGACGAGGAGGCGGGCGCCGCGTATGCCGCTGGTGGAGTCGCCGTACCAGTTGATGTTGGCGCCGACCCGCCACCAGCCGGTGCGCGGGACGACGAAGCTGTCGGTGCCGTTCCAGCCGTTGAAGTCGTCGATGTCGACGTAGTTCAGGGTGATCGGCGTCCAGGCGTTCTGCGGCACGCTCTGCATCGAGGTCTGCGAGGCGCTGAAGAGGATGGTCGCCTTGCCCTCGGCGTACTGCCAGGCCGAGCCGTCCCAGCGCTGCAGGACGCCGGCGTTGTCGCGGTACTGGCCGGTGTAACTGCCGGTGGTCGCCGTGCCGTTCGGGGCGATGCCGCCGATCGCCTTCGGGTACGCGACCCAGGCGGTGCCGTCCCAGCGCTGCAACTGGCCCGAGACGTCGCGGTACTGGCCGGCGTACACGCCGTTGAAACCGCTGGTCGGCATGATGCCGCCGAGCGCCGTCATCGGGTAGTGCTTGGTGGTGACGACGCCCGGGGCGGTCCACTGGACGCCGCCGGTGCCGGCGGAGGTTCCGGCCGGTACCGAGACGGTGTAGAGCGGGAAGGAGCTGCCGGGGCCCGAGGCCGGGATCTGGGGGGTGGCCGAGGGCGTGCCCTTGATCAGCCGGATCACGGCGTCGGTGGCGCCGCTCTTGTCGTAGGTGTCGTCGAGGACGGCCAGCTCGATCACGTCGATCCGGCCGTACTGCGGGTCGCCGTCGGCGATGGTGAACGTCTCGGGGGCGGTCACCGCGATCATGTACGCGCCCTGGGGGGTGTCGTAGCCCTGGATCACGGCCCGGCCGGTGCCGATGGTGCACTGCATCGCGGAGGCGCCGGTCAGCGCGAAGCCGCCCGGCACGATGCCGGGCCGCGAGCGCAGCGGGGGCGAGGTGGTGCTCGCGCCGCTGGGGGTGAGCAGCGCGGACAGGGCGAGCCGGGTGTCCTCGCGGGTCTGGCCGGTGGATTGGAGCCAGGCGGCCCGTACGGTCATGGGTTCACTCCTTCACGGGGTGGACGGGGGCGTCGGTCACCACTCGGCGTTGCGCCAGCGGACCGTCATCAGGGCCTCGGGGGTGGCCCCGTCGGGCCGGAACGACAGCTCCGTACGGCCCGGTTCGAGGAGGAACAGCTCCTCCGGGCTGGAGTCGGCCATCGCGGTGTGGCGGCGGGAGGCGGTGTTGTTGAGCATCACCGTGCCGTTGGCGGTGTCGACGACGAGCTCGTCGCCGGCGGCCAGGTCGATCGCGTACCGCAGCCGGCGCTTGGAGACCCGCTCGGTGACGGTCGGCATGGAGCAGGGGCCGCGGAAGACGATCACCGGGTGTGTGGCGGCGGAGCCGGTGTTCTCGGCGACGGCGTCGCCGGTGGACTTGGCCTGGCCCCAGTTGAGCGGCCAGGTCAGCGGCCAGGTCAGGCCCGACTCGGGCTGCGGCGGGGTGGTGGAGGCGCTCTGCTCGTTGACGCCGTAGCGGCGCGGGTCGGAGGCCAGCCACTGGATCGACATCCTCGAGCTGCCCTGGGTGGCGAAGCCCTGGTCCGCGGGGACCACGCGCTGGGCGATCCGGGCGCGTACGGCGAGGAGTTCGCCGTGCAGCCGGACGGTGAGCCAGCGCTCCTCGTCGAGCAGGGCGAGCGACTGGCGCAGGGCGCGGACGGCCTCCGCCGCGCCGTTGAACTCCGGTATCAGCACGATCGTGCCGCTGATCTTGCGCGGCTTGGCGTACCGGGAGCCGGGCCAGGCGCCGTGCGAGGTGGGCCGGTCGGCGTCGGAGGAGTCGTACTCGGGCAGGTCCTCCCAGCCCTGGAGACCGGTCCTGTCGACGTTGAACGGCGTACCGGGGCCGATGAGGAGCCCGGCCCACTGGATCTGCCCGTCCTGGGTGATCAGTGAGCCGGGCGCGAGGTCGGCGGTGAGGTCGTTTCCGGCGTATGTGGTTGTGGTCTCGGCCATGGGGCCGTCACCTCACTTCTGAGGGGCTGTCGGGTGAAGGGCTTCGGCGGCGGGCGGTGGTTCAGCAGTGGGCGCCGACGAGGAAGAGCAGGTCCTCGGCGGTCGACCGCGGGCCGGCGCCCGGATCCTCGTGGAACTCCGCGATGCGGTGGGGCCGCCGGGGAGCCTCGGTGAGGGCCGGGACGCGCCGCTGCTCCAGGACGGTGAGCGGGTCGATGCGCGGCGCGCTGTCGGCGCCGGGGAAGACGAGACCGCCCTCGGCGAGCATCGGGATCTTGTCGATGTCGACGCCGAAGTGCTTGCCGAGGAAGTTGAAGCTCAGCTTGTTGAGCCCGTCGATGATCCAGTTGGCGAAGGCGATCAGGCCGTTGATCGGTCCCTTGACGACGCCGAGGACCGCGGTGAGGGCGCCCTTGATCAGCTCGCCCATGCCGTGCAGGGCCTTGCCGACGGCGTCCTTGGCGTGCCGGAAGAATCCGGGGATCTTGTCGGTGAAGAAGGACAGGAAGGGGTGGATCGCGTTCTTGATGCCGCCGATCGTGCGCGAGGCGATGCCGCGCAGGGCGTTGGAGGCGGAGGTGACGGCGGTGCGGACCCGGGAGATGCCGTCGATGGCGGAACCGATGATCCTCAGGGCCGTCGTGAACAGGGTGAGGTAGGCCTTGAAGTAGGTCCCGACGGCCTGGCCGATGAGCTTGATGACCGGCTGCAGGAACTTCCAGACGGACTGGAAGCCCTTCAGGGCCTGCTGCATGACCTGCTTGATGATCTTCTGGCCGGTCTCGCTGTTCACCGCGTACTCGATGAGCCAGGAGATGACCGGCATGAGGATGCCGAGGATGAAGCCGAGCGGGTTGCTGCGCATGGCGAGGTTGACGCCGGTCATGGCGACGGAGGCGATCTCCATCACCGTGCCGTAGGTGTCCATCAGCTTGGTGATGGTGTCGGCGAAGGGGAGCAGCGGCGCCAGGATCGCCAGGACGGCGCCGACCGCGGGGCCGAGCTTCCCCGCGGCGGTACGGACCTTGCCGGCCGCGACGCCGAGCTTCTGGATGCCGGCGGCCGCCTTCGACCGCTGGATCCGGCCGGCGGAGGTCGCCGCGCCGGACGCGGTGCTCCCGAGGGTGCGTACGGAGGTGCCGGCGGCCCCCAGTTCGGTGGCGAACCCGGCCATGCCGCCCGACGCCGCCTGGACGTCCTGCTTGAGCCGCTTGAGGCTGCCGCCGGCAGCCTCCGCGCCCCGCCGCAGGGAGTTCATCGTCGGCGTCATGCTCCTGAACGCCGGCATGCGGACGGCGGCGGCACTCATCCGCGTGCCTTCGCCAGGTACATCAGCGCGTCCGCCGTGGACTGCGGGTCGCTGTTACGGGCCGCGTGGTAGTGCTCGATGTGCAGCCCGGCACCGCCGCCGTGGCCCCCCTGCAGCTGCGCCGTCATGCGGGCGCGCCGGGCGGTCATGGCGAGCAGCCGGTCCAGCTTGGACAGCGGCAGGACGGCCTCGGCCTCGCCGGCCTCGGCGAGGATCGCCGGGACGCCGCCGTTGCGGGGCATGACGACACCGCCGGTGGCGAGCATCGGGATGGTCGGGATGTGCACGCCGAAGGTCTTGCCGCCGACGATCGGGACCCAGCCGGGGACGCTGACCTTGACCCCGTTGACCGCGTTGATCATGCGGTTGATCAGGCCGATGACGGCGTTGACCGGTCCGGACACGCCGCTCTTGATGCCCTCGAACGCCCGGGACGCGATGTCCTTGAGGCCGTTCCAGATGGAGGACATCTTGTCCTTGACGGCGGTGAAGGCGTTCGGGATCGCGGACTTGATCCAGTTCACCACGGGGGTGATGACGGCCTTGATGCCGTTCCAGACGGCGCCGATGACGGTCTTGATCGCCTTCATGACGGTCGTGATGACCGTCTTCCAGATGTTGACGTAGGTCTTGATGACCGTGGCGACGGCCTTGACGACGGTGGAGATGGCCTTCTTGATGCCGTTCCAGACCGTCTTGATCAGGTCGCCGGCCTTCTTCATGATCGGGCCGACGGCCTTCATGACCGCGCTGATCACGGTCTTGATGCCGTCGAAGGCCTTCTTCAGGATCTTCTGCATCGTCTTCGATTCCATCGCCATTTCGACGATCTTCTCGATGAGAGGCATGAAGAGTTCGATCAGACGGGCGAGGAAGTTGCCCTTCATGGACTTGTTGAGCTTGTCCTGGCCCTTGGACGCCTTGCCGGCGCCGGACTCGTACTTGCCCATCTTCTTGCCGGCGGACTCGGCGGTCGTGCCGGCCTTCGACATGGACTTCTCGGCCTGGTCCGAGGCCGTCTTGAGGTTCTTGAGCTGGGTGTTGGAACCCTGGGCGTTGGTCTTGAGGGTCTTGAGCTGACCGGACGCGGACTTTCCGGCGTCGCCGACCTTCTTGACCGAGGTGCCGGCGCCGGAGGCCTGGGTCTTGAGCTTGTCGAGGGCGGTGGACGCGTTCTTCAGGTTCTTGATGAGTGCCATGGGATTACCTCCTTTCGTGATGGGGTGGGGTCAGCTGCCGGCCGCGCCGAGCTCCTGGTCGAGGGACCGGACCGTCTGCCTGAGCTCGTTGAACTTCGTGCGCAGGGTGCCGGTCGCCGTGGTGAGGCTGTCCATTCCCCTGGCCGACGCCTCCAGCTTGGCTCCCTCGGGGATCTTGGTCGGGGTGAAGCCGAGCATGGCGCTCTTGAGCTTGTCGGTGGCCTTGGCGACCTTCTCGACCTTCTTGGGGTCGGCGTGCCGCATGGCGTTGTTGATCTTGTTGACGCCCTCGGCGACCGGCTGCATCTGCGAGTGGTCGACGCCCGTGATGGCGTCGGCGATCTTCTTGATGGCGCTCGCGGCCTTGGTGGCCTTGCTGTCGGACGGCAGCTTGCGGAAGGCCTGGGTGAAGGCGGGCGCCCGGTTGTTGAACTTCAGCAGCTCCGGGTTCAGCTGCTGGAGCTGGGTGCGCAGGTTGTCGAAGTTCGCGTCCTGCGGAATGGAGGCGATTCCGCCGCCGGCGTTGTTCTCCCGGTCCCTGAGCTGATCCCTGGTCAGGCGCTCGAACCTGGTCTGGTTCTCGTTGAGGACGACGGCCTTGCCGGTGAGGCCGATCTGGAGCTTCCGGAAGCCTTCGAGGAGGAGTCTCCGGAAGACGATGGCCAGGGAGGCGACCAGGAGCGGGACGAGGATGCCGCCGATGGCGGTCCAGAAGTACGCCCACTTGTGCTCGTGATCCTCGTGGAACTTCTCGACCGCACCGCCGATCGTGTCCAGGCCCCACGATTCGAGCAGCTCGGACGACAGCTCCTTGTGGAGCTCCTGGTACATCTCCTCGAACTTGGTCTTGAACTCCGGGACGATCAGGTTGTCCCTGAGCCAGTTGGTCGAGGGCAGCCAGCCCCCGTCCACGATCCGGAGTTTGTGGTTGAGGCCGGCGATCTGGACCGAGAGTTCCTCGGTCGTTACTTCTGCCATGGTGTGCTCCGCTTCCGGCCGGTGACGGCCAAGCGCCGAAAAGCCCCTGCCGTCGTGGAGCTTCGGCAGGGGCTCGTGCGTGGGGCGGGCGGTTCGGGAGGCTAGGCGTCGTCGTCCCGGCGGGAGGCGCGTCGCGTCGTCGCGAGGGCGTCGTTCCAGCCGGCCGCGTACGCGAGGCTCTCGTAGCGGGAGACCTCGGCGTACAGCGTGCCGAGCAGGGCTCTCTTGTCGAGGGCGACGGGTCCTTCGAGGAGCTGGCGGAGGCGGTCCTGGAGCGGGATGTGCGGTCGGGATGCCTCAGCCTGCTGAGTCATGGACGCCTGCCTTCCGGTTGCTTGCCCGTGCGTGTGTGGCGGCGCCGCGGAGTGAGGAGCGGGGGCACCACGTTTTCGAACTGATGTGCGAACAGAGTGTGGAGCATCTGTTCGATGTTTGTCGAGCGGGAAACGTCTGACGGCGTGTCTTCCTGCGGGTTTTCCATGGGACTTGGTCCCCGATCGGAGCTGGTGTTCGACCCGGGTACCCTGGGTGACGCGTTCCCTGGACCTGACTTACTCGGGGAGCCGGGGGACGCGAGGGGCGCGTGGGGACCCCAGGGGGTCGGAAGGCAGTGCTGCGCATGAACACGGAGCCGGGCGGTAACCGGCGCGAGCAGGTCGTCGACTGGCTCGAATCCCACGCTGATCTGCCGCATCTCTTCGCACGGCTCGCCGAACTCGTCCACGTCGCCGGGTACGCCCCGGAGGACCTCGTCGTGCTGCCCCGCGCCGAGGTCGACCGCCGCGAGACCGCCGCGTTCACCGCCGGCTGGGCCGAGGCCGTCTCCGACGAACTCCCGCGCATCCGCAGGGAGTACGAGCGGCGCGTGGCCGACGCCTACGCCCAGGGGCAGGGTGACGCGCGTGGAATCCGACGCCCGCAGCGGCGCACGGACACCGCCCACCCGGACGGGGCCCGCGTCATCCCGCTGCCCTTCGCCCGGCTCATGGAACCCCCGGCCCTGGTGGTCGACGCCGAGGAGCGCGTACGCCGGGAGCGCGAGCTGTTCGAACAGCGCCCCGAGCCGACGTACGAGCCGGAGCCCGCGCCGGTGGACGGACCCGAGCCGGAGCGCGCGCCCGAACGCGCGCCCGAACGCGAACCCGTACCCGAGCCGGAGCCCGGGTCCGAGCCCGGGTCCGAGCCCGGGTCCGAGCCCGAGCCCGAACCCGAGGCGGACGACCGGGTGAACGCCCAGGAGAGCCGCCCCCGCAGGAACGCCCAGCCGGTGCGGAAGGTCGTCCGCGGCAAGGGCGGCCGTCCGATCGTGCCGCCGCTCAGCGGCGTACCCGGTCAGGCCGGGGGGACCCCCGAGCGGCGCGGCCGCCGGCTCTCCGAACGGGCCAGGAGCCTGGAGGACGAACTGGCCGAGCGAGCACAGGAAGCGCCCCCGGATCCCGCTTCCTGAGGGGAGCGGGATCCGGGGGCGAAGGGTCCGACCGAAGGGGTCAGCCGAAGGGGTCAGCCGAAGAAGCGGGCCAGGGCCGCCGGGGAGACCACCGGACCGGCACCCTCCTCCGCGGACTCCCCGCCCCGCTCCTCGTCGTCCTCGTCCGTGACGCCCGGACGGGGGACGGGCTTCGGCGGATCCGGGGTCTCGTCGTCCTCACTGGAGTTGACGCACTGGAACATCCAGTTGGCGACGGCCAGATGGTCCACGGTGGCGGCGAGGAGATGGTCGGAGATCGACCACTCCGCCGCCTCCCCGTGGATCTCGCGCTGCACGGCGGCCTCCGTCGGAAGGTGCTTGATCATGACCATCAGGCGCCGGCTGGAGAGCTCGCCCCGGTGCCAGTCGAGGAGATCGGTGGCGTAGTAGCGGAGCAGGTCCGCCTCAAGGGCCTCGGCGTGTTCGTCGACGAACTCGACGAGGCTCAGTCTTCCCCCAGGCCGAGCCCGGTCTCCTTGCCGTAGGCCTCCAGGATGGCGGCGATGTCCTGCATCGTGAGGTCGTGCTCCTCGAAGCGGACGTACTGCTCCTCACCCATCAGGAGTTCGAGCAGACCGTCCACGTCGTTGTCGTCGAGCTTCCGCAGCGCCTTCGCGGTCTTGCGGGAGAGCTCGGTGGGAAGCGTGTAGGACTCGCCGTCCAGCTCGAAGGACCAGGTGCGGCCGTGGGCCTCCAGTCGCTGGGCGCGGGCGGCGTTGACGTCGAAACGGGCCATGGTGATGCGTACTCCTTGTTCGAACGGATGAGGAGGAGAGGGGTGGGGCGGGACGGCGGTGCGCCGTCCCGCCCCGGGTGGAGAAGGATCAGACGGTCGCGGAGTACTGGCTGTCCTTCATGATGAAGGTGGCCAGCGGCTTGCCGTCGCCCTTCGACATGGCGGTGAAGGTGATGCCCAGCTGGGACGCGGCCTTGCGGCCCAGCTTGATGTCGTCGGTCGCGGTGACCTGGCCGTTGGGGATGATGAAGCGGTACTTGACCACGGTCGTGCCACCGGCCTTGACGTCGGTGAACTCGAGGCCGAGGGCGCGCACGTCCACGAACGGACGCTCGGCGATCTCGTAGCGGTAGGTGTCGACCGCCGGGGCCGCGTCCTGCTTGACGGCGTCGCCGCCCATGAAGAACGGCAGCGTGTCCTCGTTGAACTGCAGCAGCGAGAACTTCAGCGACAGGTCACGGGCCGAGTAGATGTAGTGGACCGGGGAGACCGACTGCCACGAGTCGATCGGCTCCAGCTTGTCCTTCTTCGAGAACGTGACGCCGTCGCCGGAGGTGAAGCCGAGGTCCTTCCAGCCCGCGCTGGTCCAGTCGGCGGCGGAGTCGGCGCCGAAGGAGGACGGGGCGGCGTTGCCGGCGGTGGCGACGTAGAGCTTGCCTGCACCGGCGACGCGGATCTCGGCGGCGTTGTTTCCAGCCATGGTGGTGTTTCTCCTTGATGAGAGGGGGTGAGGGCGCCGCCCCGGGCCATCAGGACCCGGGTACGGCAAAGGCCCCGCCGGACGGCAGGGCCTGGTCTGTGGGGCGCGCCCCCGTCAGGGGGCGGCGGGACCGTTACGGAGCGACGGTCAGGGAGAGCCTGATGAGGCAGAGGTAGCGGTTGGCGCCTCGGTAGAGGTAGTCGGGCGTCCAGCGCGGCCCGTCCATCTCCTCCACGTCCTGGACGAGGCTGTTGCCGATCTGCTTGCCGAGCGTCATGAGCAGGGACTTGCGGGCGGCGTTGGCGAGGATGTGGGCCGCGGGCTTGTTCGGCGCGTAGACCTCGAACTCGATCAGCGGCTTGTCCAGGTGCAGGTCGCCGATCCAGGCGCCGCCGCGGCGGTTGACCAGGACGGCGCTCTGCGTGCCGTCGAAGCCGGCCGGGGCCTGGGCGGCGACCGTGACGCCGGCCAGCGCCGGGTCGGCCTTGAGGACGTCGACGACCAGCTTCTCGACGTCCGGGAACGCACTCGGGGGAGTGGTCATGACGGTTCTCCTCGGGGAGGGGTGACAGGACGGGGGCCGCCCGGGGCGCTCGACGCGGGGGAGGGGCGGGGGCGCGGAGCGCTCCCGGACGGCGGACGGCGGAGCCGCGTCCCGACCTGCGGGCGCAGCTCCGCCGCTGCACCAACTGTGACAGGGGGCGTGCGCGCACGCAACTAGTTCTGGATCGGATCTGCCCGACGGCCCGGCGCGGGCTCCTGTCGTACGGCCCGTCGGGGGCCCCCGATAGGTTGACGGCCCCGATCGATCCAGGAGCCGCCCCGTGTCCGCCCGCCCCCGCCTGCTCTACGTGACCGACCTCGCCTACCCGGCCCGGGGCCGGCGCTACGGCGACGAGGACGTCGACCTCACCGCCCGGCTCCGCCGCTCCTTCGACCTGGCGCTCTGTCACCCGCTCGACGCCGCCGCCCTCATGGACGGCTTCGACGCCGTCGTCGTCCGCAACAGCGGCCCCGTCCTCGGCTACCAGCGGGAGTACGAGGCCTTCCGGGAGCGGGCCCGCGCCCGCGGCACCCGCGTCTACAACCCGCTCCACGGCCGCGGCGACATGGCCGGCAAGCAGTACCTCCTCGACCTGACGGCCGCCGGACACCCCGTCATCCCCACCGTCGACCGGCCCGAGGACCTCCACCGCCTGCCGGAAGCCGCCGAGTACGCGGCCAAGCCCAAGGCCGGCGCCGACTCCATAGGCCTGCGGTTCCTGTCGTACGAGGAGCTCGCCGGCCTCACCTACGGCGAGGTCCTCGTCCAGCCGCGCGTCGACTTCCGGTACGAGGTCTCCTTCTACTTCGTCGACGACCTCTTCCAGTACGCCCTGTACGCCCCCGACCCCGAGCGCCGCTGGGTCCTGGAGCCGTACGAACCCACCGCCGACGACCTCGCCTTCGCCCGCCGCTTCATCGACTGGAACACCCTCGACCACGGGATCCAGCGCGTCGACGCCTGCCGCGCCCCCGACGGCGAACTGCTGCTCGTCGAGCTGGAGGACCTCAACCCGTACCTCTCCCTCGACCGCGTCCCCGAGCCGGTGCGCGAGCGCTTCGCCGACACCCTGGCCGACTCCCTGCGCCGCTTCCTGGCGGCATGACGAAGCGCCCCGCGTCCGGTTCGTTCCGGACGCGGGGCGCTTGTCGTATGTCGTATGTCGTACGGGGGCGGGTCAGGCGGTACGGGGACGGCGGCGGGCCAGTCGTTCCGCCGCGAAGACGTCCTCCAGGCGGAAGAGCTGGGCCCGGCCCGCCCGGCCCGCGGCCCGCAGATGGCCCAGCTGGACCCACTTGCGGATCGTCGCGGGCGCCACGCCCGCCTCCTCGGCGGCCAGCGGGCCGGGGACCAGCGTGGGCAGGGCGGGCGAGCTCAGCATGAGGTCTCCTTCGGATCGTCCATCGCCGCCGCGATCTCGTCGGTACGGGTCCCCGACGCCTCCGACAGCTCCTCCCACCGGTCCTCCGGCCACAGGTGCCGGTAGGCCGGGTCGTCCTGACAGCCGCACACCTCGTCGGTGCAGACGCAGGCCGGGTTCACGCACAGCACCGCGCGCCGGTCCGGGAACGCCCGCAGCGACACCGAGTCGCACCAGGGGCAGCGGCCCGAGACCCGCACGATCGTCTCCGAGTCGCCGAGCGTCCGCGCGCAGCGGCGGGCCATCCGGCGGATCTCGTCCCGCACGTGCCGGGCCAGGTCCGGGTCGGCGGCGATCGGGTCGAGCGCCCCCATCAGGCGCCGGAGCCGGTCGATCACGCCGGCGCGGGGCGGGCGGGGCAGCGCGAGCCGGGCGCACACCGCCTCCTCCAGCTCCACCACCCCGTCGGTGATGTCGCGGATGGCGTCGGAGACGTGCAGCCGGATCGGGGCGGCCCCGTGGCCGGGGACGGAGAGCCCGTGCCGCTGCTGGAGCAGCAGGGCCTCCCGGCGCTCCTCGCGGATCAGTTCGTCGCGTCCGGCGGGGGAGGGGACGGGGGCGCTCCCGGCGGGCCCGCGCCGCCCGGGCGCGAGCTCCTCGGCGAGCTCGGGGAACTGCCGTACGAGGGAGGCGGCCCAGAGGACGATGTCCTGCAGGACGGGGGCGGGGGTGGCCTCGGCGGCGGGGCCGGGTGCGGAGGCGCGGGCGGTGCGGTCAGTCACGGCGACCGCTTCCCGCCGTGGCGAGCGCCTCCGGCGTGCGCCGGGCGTCCTTCGGGCCGAGGGGCTTCGCCACGTGCCCGGTGTCCTTCAGGCCGAGCGCCTTCGCCACGCGGCGGGCGTCCGCCGGGCGGCCGTTGCGCCAGAGGCGGCCCGCGCAGACGCCGTCGAAGTAGCTCTCGGCCGGGGCCACCGCCGCCTCGCACTCGCTCCGTACGGGGCAGCCGGCGCAGGCCCGCAGGGCGGGGGCCGCCTCCTTGGCGCGGCGGGCGAAGACGACGGACGGGGAGAGGCCGGCGCACGCGGCGGAGGCCTGCCAGGGGGACGGGTCGGGATGGAACAAGGGGTTCTCCACGGTCCGGGGCCCGCCGGGGCCGTCCATGGGGCCGGTGGGGCGCCTGGGGCTCAGGGGGCCGACGAGTGCGGCGGCGAGCCAGACTTACACGTTGCGTGCGAGCGCGCAACAAAAATCGAGAGGGGTGGGGCGGGCCCTTCACCGATTCGACACGATTGCGTGCCCGAAAGCACGTAATTCCGTGCGCGCAAGCACGCTAAGGTATGGGATCCGGAGGGTGGGGAGCGAGGAGCAGTACACATGAGCACTCAAGGGCTCGACGAGTTCGCAGGCTGGGTCGAAGGCCTGATGAGACAGCGGGGCTACGACATCGACAGCCCGCGCGGCGGCGGCAAGTCCCGGATCGCGGACGAGGCCGGCGTCCACCGCGCGGCCGTCACGCGCCTGTTGCAGCGGCAGAGCATGCCCGACCTGGAGACCATGCGCCGGATCGCCCCGCTGCTCGGCGTCTCCGTCCGCGACATGCTCATCCGGTCCGGCCGCGTGACCCCCGAGGAGCTCCCGATGGCGGCGGACCTGCTGCCGCCGAGCGACTGGCAGCCCTCCATGGAGGACTTCGCCCGCTGGCTGGGGGTGCCCGACGAGCGCATGGGCGTCTTCGTCAAGGTCGTGAACCAGTTCCTGGAGCCCGACACCGACGCGACACCCACCGGCGAGACCCCCGAACCCCGCCGCACCGCCCGGGACTGACGGGGCGGGGGCCGGCGCCGCCCGCGGCCGACCGGGGTCACCCGGCGTCGCGCGGGCCGACCGGCACCGCCGGACGCCGTCCGGTACCGGACGGGACCGCCCGGGATTGCCCGGCGCGGGCCAAAGTCGCCCGGGGTCGCCGGGGCCGTGGGCGCCGCCCGGTCCCCAGCCCGGCATCCGGCAACACCCGGCCGTTCCCGGCCTGCACAGCGGGGTCGCCCGGGGCCGGCCGACACTGGCCGGGGCTGATCGGCGCAGGCCGGCACCGCCCGACGTCGTCCGGGGCGGCCCGCCACCAGCCGGTCCCGTCCGGAGCCGCTCGGTCCCGCCCCGGCGCCCGGCAACGCCCGGCAGTCCCGTCCCGGCCCGCGCCGGGGCGCCCCGACCCCGCCCCGGGCCGCACGCCGAGGGCCGCCCGGCCCCGTATGCGGCCCCGCGCCGGAACGATTCGGCCTGGTCCCGGTCCGGTCCGGGCGGGGGCGGGGGCGGGTGGGCATTTGTTTTGACCGGAGTCCGTGCGATAGGTACGCTCAAGCCTTGTGCCTGGGGTGTGCCTGGGCTCCCGTGCGTGTCCTCAACCGCACGGCGAGTCATATACCGGCCACCGCGATCCGCGCTTTTTCCGCCCCTGGCGGAGGTCCGCGAGATTCGACACACCCGACCGCGTGGGTCGGCGAATGTTCCAGGTTAGTTTTACCGACGGCACACAGAAACCGGAGAAGTAGTGCCTACGATCCAGCAGCTGGTCCGTAAGGGCCGGCAGGACAAGGTCGAGAAGAACAAGACGCCCGCACTCGAGGGTTCCCCTCAGCGTCGCGGCGTCTGCACGCGTGTGTTCACGACCACCCCGAAGAAGCCGAACTCGGCCCTCCGTAAGGTCGCGCGTGTGCGTCTGACCTCGGGCATCGAGGTCACGGCCTACATCCCGGGTGAGGGTCACAACCTGCAGGAGCACTCCATCGTGCTCGTGCGCGGTGGCCGTGTGAAGGACCTGCCGGGTGTTCGTTACAAGATCATCCGCGGTTCCCTCGACACGCAGGGCGTCAAGAACCGTAAGCAGGCTCGCAGCCGCTACGGCGCCAAGAAGGAGAAGTAAGAATGCCTCGTAAGGGCCCCGCCCCGAAGCGCCCGGTCATCATCGACCCGGTCTACAGCTCTCCTCTTGTCACCTCGCTGATCAACAAGATCCTGCTGGACGGCAAGCGTTCCACCGCCGAGCGCATCGTGTACGGCGCCATGGAGGGTCTTCGTGAGAAGACCGGCCAGGACCCGGTCATCACGCTGAAGCGCGCTCTCGAGAACGTCAAGCCGGCCCTCGAGGTCAAGTCCCGCCGTGTCGGTGGCGCCACCTACCAGGTGCCGATCGAGGTCAAGCCGGGCCGCGCGTCCACGCTCGCCCTCCGCTGGCTCGTCGGTTACTCCCGCGCCCGTCGCGAGAAGACCATGACCGAGCGCCTCATGAACGAGCTCCTCGACGCCTCCAACGGCCTCGGTGCTGCCGTCAAGAAGCGCGAGGACACGCACAAGATGGCCGAGTCCAACAAGGCCTTCGCGCACTACCGCTGGTAGTCGCAACCCACATCGAGACCGAGAGAAGACTGAAGCCTTATGGCTACCACTTCGCTTGACCTGGCCAAGGTGCGCAACATCGGCATCATGGCCCACATCGACGCGGGCAAGACGACCACCACCGAGCGGATCCTGTTCTACACCGGCGTTTCGTACAAGATCGGTGAAGTCCACGACGGCGCTGCCACGATGGACTGGATGGAGCAGGAGCAGGAGCGCGGCATCACGATCACGTCCGCCGCGACGACCTGCCACTGGCCGCTCGAGAATGTCGATCACACGATCAACATCATCGACACGCCGGGTCACGTCGACTTCACCGTCGAGGTGGAGCGTTCGCTGCGCGTGCTCGACGGTGCTGTCACCGTGTTCGACGGTGTGGCCGGTGTCGAGCCCCAGTCCGAGACTGTCTGGCGTCAGGCGGACCGCTACGGCGTCCCGCGCATCTGCTTCGTCAACAAGCTCGACCGTACGGGCGCCGAGTTCCTCCGCTGCGTCGACATGATCGTGGACCGCCTCGGCGCGACCCCGATCGTCATGCAGCTCCCGATCGGTGCCGAGGCCGACTTCCAGGGCGTCATCGACCTGGTCCGCATGAAGGCCCTCGTCTGGTCCGCCGAGGCCAGCAAGGGCGAGATGTACGACGTCGTCGACATCCCGGCGGACAAGCTCGAGCAGGCCGAGGAGTACCGCGCCAAGCTCGTCGAGACGGTCGCCGAGAACGACGAAGAGATCATGGAGCTCTTCCTCGAGGGCACTGAGCCCACCGAGGAGCAGCTGTACGCCGCGGTCCGTCGTATCACGATCGCCTCCGGCAAGGGCGGCGAGACCACGGTCACCCCCGTGTTCTGTGGCACCGCGTTCAAGAACAAGGGCGTTCAGCCCCTGCTCGACGCTGTCGTCCGCTACCTGCCTTCCCCCCTGGACGTCGAGGCCATCGAGGGCCACGACGTCAAGGACGCCGAGCTGGTCGTCAAGCGCAAGCCTTCTGACGACGAGCCGCTGGCCGCCCTCGCGTTCAAGATCGCGAGCGACCCGCACCTCGGCAAGCTCACCTTCGTCCGGATCTACTCCGGTCGCCTGGAGGCCGGCACCGCGGTGCTGAACTCCGTCAAGGGCAAGAAGGAGCGCATCGGCAAGATCTACCGCATGCACGCGAACAAGCGTGAGGAGATCGACTCGGTGGGCGCCGGCGACATCGTCGCCGTCATGGGCCTCAAGCAGACCACCACCGGTGAGACGCTGTGCGACGAGAAGAACCCGGTCATCCTGGAGTCCATGGACTTCCCGGCCCCGGTCATCCAGGTCGCCATCGAGCCCAAGTCCAAGGGTGACCAGGAGAAGCTGGGTGTCGCCATCCAGCGTCTCGCGGAGGAGGACCCCTCCTTCCAGGTCCACTCGGACGAGGAGACCGGCCAGACCATCATCGGTGGTATGGGCGAGCTTCACCTCGACATCCTCGTCGACCGCATGCGTCGCGAGTTCAAGGTCGAGGCGAACGTCGGCAAGCCGCAGGTCGCGTACCGCGAGACGATCCGCAAGGCCGTCGAGCGCGTGGACTTCACCCACAAGAAGCAGACCGGTGGTACCGGTCAGTTCGCCAAGGTGCAGATCGCGATCGAGCCCATCGAGGGTGGCGACGCCTCCTACGAGTTCGTGAACAAGGTCACCGGTGGCCGCATCCCGAAGGAGTACATCCCTTCGGTCGACGCGGGTGCGCAGGAGGCCATGCAGTTCGGCATCCTGGCCGGCTACGAGATGACTGGCGTCCGCGTCATCCTTCTCGACGGTGCCTACCACGAGGTCGACTCCTCCGAGCTCGCGTTCAAGATCGCCGGTTCGCAGGCCTTCAAGGAGGCCGCGCGCAAGGCTTCTCCCGTCATCCTTGAGCCGATGATGGCCGTCGAGGTCGTCACGCCCGAGGACTACATGGGCGAGGTCATCGGTGACATCAACTCCCGCCGTGGCCAGATCCAGGCCATGGAGGAGCGCAGCGGCGCCCGCGTCGTGAAGGGCCTCGTGCCGCTCTCGGAGATGTTCGGCTACGTCGGAGACCTCCGCAGCAAGACCTCGGGTCGCGCAAGCTACTCGATGCAGTTCGACTCCTACGCCGAGGTTCCGCGGAACGTCGCCGAGGAGATCATCGCGAAGGCCAAGGGCGAGTAACTCTCCCGAGTTCACGCTTTAGGCTTGACACCAGTCACCGGGGCTCAGCCCCCGAAACCCGAGGGATCGGGCCCCGGTTACTGGCATCCCAGCAAAGATCACCTGGCGCCGATGAAGCAAGGCGTTCAGAACCACTCCAGGAGGACCCCAGTGGCGAAGGCGAAGTTCGAGCGGACTAAGCCGCACGTCAACATCGGCACCATCGGTCACATCGACCACGGTAAGACGACCCTCACGGCCGCCATTACCAAGGTGCTGCACGACGCGTACCCGGACCTGAACGAGGCCTCGGCCTTCGACCAGATCGACAAGGCTCCCGAGGAGCGCCAGCGCGGTATCACCATCTCGATCGCGCACGTCGAGTACCAGACGGAGCAGCGTCACTACGCTCACGTCGACTGCCCCGGTCACGCTGACTACATCAAGAACATGATCACGGGTGCCGCGCAGATGGACGGCGCCATCCTCGTGGTCGCCGCCACCGACGGCCCGATGCCGCAGACCAAGGAGCACGTCCTCCTTGCTCGCCAGGTCGGCGTTCCGTACATCGTCGTCGCCCTGAACAAGGCCGACATGGTGGACGACGAGGAGATCCTCGAGCTCGTCGAGCTCGAGGTCCGTGAGCTCCTCTCCGAGTACGAGTTCCCGGGCGACGACCTGCCGGTCGTCCGCGTCTCGGCGCTCAAGGCGCTCGAGGGCGACAAGGAGTGGGGCGAGAAGCTCCTCGGCCTCATGAAGGCCGTGGACGAGTCCATCCCGCAGCCCGAGCGTGACGTCGACAAGCCGTTCCTGATGCCGATCGAGGACGTCTTCACGATCACCGGTCGTGGCACCGTCGTCACCGGTCGTATCGAGCGTGGTGTCCTCAAGGTCAACGAGACCGTCGACATCATCGGCATCAAGACCGAGAAGACCACCACCACGGTCACCGGCATCGAGATGTTCCGCAAGCTGCTCGACGAGGGCCAGGCCGGTGAGAACGTCGGTCTGCTCCTCCGTGGCATCAAGCGCGAGGACGTCGAGCGCGGCCAGGTCATCATCAAGCCGGGTTCGGTCACGCCGCACACGAAGTTCGAGGCCCAGGCCTACATCCTGTCGAAGGACGAGGGTGGCCGTCACACCCCGTTCTTCAACAACTACCGCCCGCAGTTCTACTTCCGTACCACGGACGTGACCGGCGTCGTGACCCTCCCCGAGGGCACCGAGATGGTCATGCCGGGCGACAACACCGCCATGTCCGTCGAGCTGATCCAGCCCGTCGCCATGGAGGAGGGCCTCAAGTTCGCCATCCGTGAGGGTGGCCGGACCGTCGGCGCCGGCCAGGTCGTCAAGATCACTGCCTGATCTTGAACTGACCTGGTAGCTCGCAAGAGCTGCTGAGCAGTGAGGGAAGGCCCCGCACCGAAAGGTGCGGGGCCTTCTCGCGTTTCCGGTGGGCTTTTTCCGGTGGGCCTTACGGCCGCCAGCTCCAGGGGCGGCCGTCCGCGCCCAGGCCCACGACGACCGGCCCCCGCGCCCCCAGGTGGAGCGCGGCCGCTCCCTTTCCGGCAGGGGTACGGGTACGGAGCCGGCCGCCGGCCCTGAGTGCCGTCCGGCCCTTCAGGTCCGTGCCGAGCAGCACGGTGCCGAGCGCGGCCGACCGGGCGGCCACCACCTCCCCGTACCCGTCGAGACCGGCGTCGCCGTCCGGGCCGATCAGGGGCGCGGACGCCGGCGCCCGGAAGTAGAGCGCGCCGCCCGCGCTCGCCACCGTGGAGCCGGAGAGCGGCAGCGGCGCCCGCTGTGGGACCCCGTCCACCCAGTGCCGTACGTGCTCCCGCCCGGCCGCGTACAGGTGCACCCGGCCGGACGCGTCGAGCGAGACCGCCAGGCCGTCCTGGACCTCTCCGTCGCCGGGGAGCGGCCGCCACGGGGACCAGGAGCCGTCCGCCGCCCGGACCCGCGTCGAGACGCCCTTGTCGGCGTTCCGTACGAAGAGGTGGACCCGGCCGTCGGGGGCCGTCACCGCCACCGGGGCACCGATCCGGCGGCCCCGGTCGTCCCCGCGCTCCGGGTTCCCCAGGCCCCGCCAGGCCAGGAAGGGCCCGCCGGGGGAGCGCTGCTCCAGGAGCACCACCTCGCGCCGGTTGGCCCCGCCGTGCCCGTCGAGTGCGGCGAACCGCACCCCGAGGAGCAGCACCCGGCCGTCGCCGAGCACCGCCGAGCCGAGCGCCGGGGCGAGCGGGCCGCCGCCCAGGTCCACCGGCTCGCCCCAGACGCCGGGCTCCGACTCCCGCCAGCGGACCGCGCGCAGCCCGAGCACCCCGTACGCGGCGAGCCGGCCGCCGGACTCCTCGGCGAGCGCCGGGTTCGCGCCGGGCCAGCGGTGGTGGGTGGAACGGACCCAGCCCTTGCGGTTGGTCAGGGGCCGGTCGCCGCTGACGCCGTAGTCGCCGCAGCCCGAGGGGTTCCCGCACTCCCAGGACGGGTTCCCGCCGTACGGGACGAGCCGGGCCGCCTTCTCCTTCAGGACCTCCGGCGGGAGGTTCTTGGGCCAGTGCCGGTTGTAGTAGCCGCGGAAGGCGGTGGTCGTGAACGCCGGGATCGGTTCGCCGTCCCGGACCGCGTCCGAGACCCAGCGGCACAGGGCGGCCCAGGTGAAGGAGGCGACCGCCGTGTGGTCCCCGTGGTCCGCGTAGCCCGGCTGTTCGGAGTCCCGCTTCCGGGTGGCCTCGGGGCTCAGCTGGATGTCGGGGTCCGGGTCCAGGGTGTGCACGACCGTGGGCCGGTGGCGGCGGAGCAGCCCGACGAGGACGTCGACCAGCCGGTCGTAGTCGTAGGTGTCGGCGCGGGTGACGGGGGAGCCGGCCGACAGGTGGGTGCGCAGCTCCAGGGCGCGGTCCTGCCAGAGCGAGGGCAGCGCCATGTAGCGGCGGCCGGAGTGCATCGGCAGGTTGAGGAAGACCAGTTCGACCCTGCGGGCGCCGTGCACGAGGGTGTCGGCCTCGGCCCGCCGGCCGCCGGGGAGGGTCAGGACCTCCCGCCGCCACGGCGTGAACGCCGGGAGGCCGAGCGCCACCGCGTACGCCTGGCGCAGGCCCTGGTGGCGGGCGGAGGAGTAGGCGGCCCGGTCCGGGGGCGTCTCGGGCATCCCCGCGATCCGGTTCCTGCCGTTGTGCTCGCCGGCCGTCACGTACACGGAGACGAGCGGGACGCCCGCGTCGAGCAGCCGCTGGGCGTCCGGGTTCATGAAGTACAGGTCGTCGTCCGGATGTGCGGAGAACTGCATCAGCAGGGCCCGCCGGGCCCGCGCGGAGGCGATCGGCTTGCCCGGTGCCGGATCGGCGGTCGGTGCGGTCCGGCGCGGCTCCGGTACGGAACACCCGGCGGCGGCCGCGGTGACCGCGAGGGCGGCGGCGAGGACCGTCCGCCGACGGGGTGGAGTGTGCACGACAGGGCCTTTCGCTCAATTGCTCCCCTGGAAGACGGGTGTACGAGCGAGGCGGTTGTGTGCGGGGCGGGGCCGCCCGGAAAGATCACCGGAAAAGATCACCGAAAAAAGATCTTCGAGATCGTGCGGACGGATGTCGAGGGGGCGATCCTGGTTCCGACCGAAGGGTGACAGCGCGCCACCGGGGCGGGCGGGACGGGGAGGACACCCGAGATGAAGTACGTCGCGATGATCTACGGCAACCAGGCCAAGTGGGACTCCTTCCCGGCCGAGGCCTGGCCCGAGGCGATCGCCCGGCAGGAGGCCTTCAACACCAAGTACCGGGAGAGCGGCGAGCTGATCGGCGCGTACGGCCTCGCCGACGCGGCCGCCGCCCAGCTCGTGCGGCGCGAGAACGGGGCCCCCGCGGTCACCGACGGCCCGTACCTGGAGACCAAGGAGTACCTGGCCAGCTTCTACCTGCTCGACTGCGAGAGCCTGGAGCGGGCCCAGGCGATCGCCGCGGACATGCCCTTCGCGGACGTCGAGCCCGTCGAGCTCTGGCCGATCCTGCACGAGTCCGCGGCGGACGTGTGACCGGGACGCACGAGACCGAGGACCTGCTGCGCACGTACGCGCCGCAGGTCCTCGGTGCGCTCGTCCGCCGGTACGGCGACTTCGACCTCTGCGAGGACGCCGTCCAGGAGGCGCTGATCGCCGCGGCGCAGCAGTGGCCGGGGGAAGGCGTCCCCGACCACGCGCGCGCGTGGCTCCTGACCGTCGCCCAGCGCAAGTACGTCGACCACGTGCGCAGCGAGGCCGCGCGCCGGCGCCGCGAGGACGCCGTCGCCCTCGCCACCCCGGACTCCGCGCTCCTCGCGCGCGCCGCCGACGACGCTCCGGACGCCGACCGGGACGACTCCCTGGCGCTGCTCTTCCTCTGCTGCCACCCCGACCTGTCGCCGCCCAGCCGGATCGCGCTCACCCTGCGGGCCGTCGGCGGCCTCACCACCGCGCAGATCGCCGCCGCCTTCCTCGTGCCCGAGTCGACCATGGCGCAGCGGATCAGCCGGGCCAAGCAGACGATCAAGGCCGGCGGACTGTCCCTCGCGCCGCCCGAGGGCGAGGACCGCACCGCCCGCCTCGCCGAGGTGCGGCACGTGCTCTACCTCGTCTTCAACGAGGGCTACACGGCCAGCGGCGGCGACGCGCTCACCGCGCCCGAGCTGTCGACGGAGGCGATCCGGCTGGTCAGGATGCTGCACCGGCTCGTTCCCGAGGACACCGAGACGGCGGGCCTGCTCGCGCTGATGCTGCTCACCGACGCCCGCCGGCCGGCCCGCACGGGCCCGGACGGGGAACTCGTACCGCTCGCGGAGCAGGACCGGGGGAGCTGGGACGGCGGGCTGATCGCCGAGGGCGTGGAGCTGCTCGGCCGCACCCTGCCGGAGGGCCGGGTCGGCCCGTACCAGCTGCAGGCGGCGATCGCGGCCGTGCACGACGAGGCCCCGTCCGCCGAGGCCACGGACTGGCCGCAGATCCTCGCCCTGTACGAGCTCCTGGAGCGCACCGGGCCGAACCCGATGGTCACCCTCAACCGCGCGGTCGCCGTCGCCATGGTCCACGGCCCGGAGGCCGGTCTCGAGCTCCTGGACGGGCTCGCGGAGGACGGGCGACTGGCCAGGAACCACCGCCTCCTCGCGACCCGCGCGCACCTGCTCGAACTCCTCGGCGAGAAGGAGGACGCGGCCTCCGCCTACCGGGAGGCGGCCCGCCACACGACCAGTGCGCCCGAACGGCGCCATCTGACGGAGCGGGCCCGGCGCCTGGGATGACCGTCCCGGACGGCGGGGGAGAGGGGCGTGCGCAGCAGGCGCATGCGCCCCGGCGCATGGGCGTACGTGACGTGGGGTACAGTCTTCGCCCCCGATTGGCGGCCGGAAGGCCCCGTATGGCAGACTGTCCAAGTTGCTCGGTTGAGTGCCGATGCTGCGCGCCTCCCGTCGGGAGGACCGGAAGCGAGTCCCACAGTACTCGTCGCTCCTTCTCAGGAGCGGACGTACGGGAATCTTCTGGGAAGCGTCAGCGGGGTGCCGACCAGGCGCCCGGTGGGTGTTCCGCCCCCGGCCCGCGGTCTTTGGGACCGCGCCCCCTTGGTTGGGAAATCCTCAGGGATTTCTGCGTAGAGGGAGCGCGACACGCCCGACCGCGTGGGTCGGAGACAGGACGCGAACGTGCCGGGTTCCAGAGCGTTACGAGACAAAGGACTACTAGTAGCCATGGCGGGACAGAAGATCCGCATCCGGCTCAAGGCCTACGACCACGAGGTCATCGACTCCTCGGCGAAGAAGATCGTCGAGACGGTGACCCGCACTGGTGCGTCGGTCGCGGGCCCGGTGCCGCTGCCCACTGAGAAGAACGTGTACTGCGTCATCAAGTCGCCGCACAAGTACAAGGACTCGCGCGAGCACTTCGAGATGCGCACGCACAAGCGCCTCATCGACATCCTCGACCCCACGCCGAAGACGGTTGACTCGCTCATGCGCCTCGACCTGCCGGCGGGCGTCGACATCGAGATCAAGCTCTGAGGTGACGCGCGAGATGGCTAAGAACATCAAGGGCATCCTGGGCGAGAAGCTCGGCATGACGCAGGTCTGGGACGAGAACAACCGGGTCGTCCCGGTGACCGTCGTCAAGGCCGGCCCGAATGTCGTGACCCAGGTCCGTACGAACGACGTCGACGGCTACGAGTCGGTCCAGATCGCCTTCGGCGAGATCGACCCGCGCAAGGTGAACAAGCCCCTCAAGGGCCACTTCGCCAAGGCCGACGTCACCCCGCGCCGCCACCTGGTGGAGCTCCGCACCGCTGACGCCTCCGAGTACACGCTCGGCCAGGAGATCACCGCCGAGGTCTTCGAGGCCGGCGTGAAGGTCGACGTCACGGGCAAGAGCAAGGGCAAGGGCTTCGCCGGTGCGATGAAGCGCCACAACTTCCGTGGTGGCAAGGCCTCGCACGGTGCCCACCGCGTGCACCGCAAGCCCGGTTCGATCGGTGGCTGCGCCACCCCGGGCCGTGTCTTCAAGGGCATGCGCATGGCCGGTCGCATGGGCAACGAGCGTGTGACCACCCAGAACCTGACCGTCCACGCCGTTGACGCCGAGAAGGGTCTGCTGCTCATCAAGGGCGCCGTCCCCGGCCCCAACGGTGGCCTCGTCCTGGTCCGCACCGCGGCCAAGGGGGTTTGAGGAACCGATGAGCACCATTGACATCCTTTCGCCGTCTGGCGACAAGGCCGGGACCGTCGAGCTCCCCGCGGAGATCTTCGGCGCCAAGGTCAGCGTCCCGCTGATCCACCAGGTCGTCGTCGCGCAGCTGGCCGCGGCCCGTCAGGGCACGCACAAGACCAAGACCCGTGGCGAAGTCCGCGGTGGTGGCAAGAAGCCTTACCGCCAGAAGGGCACCGGCCGCGCCCGTCAGGGTTCGACCCGCGCCCCGCAGTTCGCCGGTGGTGGCGTCGTGCACGGTCCCGTGCCGCGTGACTACTCGCAGCGGACCCCGAAGAAGATGAAGGCCGCCGCCCTCCGCGGTGCCCTGTCGGACCGGGCGAACCACTCCCGCATCCACGTCGTCACCGGCGTGGTCGAGGGTGGCATCTCCACCAAGGCCGCCAAGACGCTGTTCGGCAAGATCTCGGAGCGCAAGAACCTGCTCCTGGTCGCCGAGCGCTCCGACGAGGCCGCGTGGCTGTCCGCTCGTAACCTGCCCCAGGTGCACATCCTGGAGCCGGGCCAGCTCAACACGTACGACGTGATCGTCTCCGACGACGTGGTCTTCACCCAGGCCGCCCTCGAGTCCTTCGTGTCTGGCCCCCAGACCGCTGAGACCGAAGGGAGCGACGCCTGATGACTGAGGCCGTCGTCACCAGCAAGACCTTCTCGGACCCGCGCGACATTCTCGTCAAGCCGGTCGTCTCGGAGAAGAGCTACGCCCTGCTGGACGAGAACAAGTACACGTTCATCGTCGCGCCTGGCTCCAACAAGACCCAGATCAAGCAGGCCGTCGAGGCGGTCTTCTCGGTCAAGGTCACCGGGGTCAACACGATCAACCGCCAGGGCAAGCGCAAGCGCACCCGCACCGGTTTCGGCAAGCGCGCCAACACCAAGCGCGCCATCGTGACCCTTGCTGAGGGCAACCGTATCGACATCTTCGGCGGTCCGACCGCCTAACGGCGGTCTGGATCGTCCGGAATCGGACGAGGACTGAGAAATGGGAATCCGCAAGTACAAGCCGACTACGCCGGGCCGTCGCGGCTCCAGCGTTGCCGACTTCGTCGAGATCACGCGGTCCACGCCGGAGAAGTCGCTGGTCCGCCCCCTGCACAGCAAGGGCGGCCGTAACAACACCGGTCGTGTGACCGTCCGTCACCAGGGCGGTGGCCACAAGCGCGCCTACCGTGTGATCGACTTCCGTCGTCACGACAAGGACGGCGTGCCGGCCAAGGTCGCTCACATCGAGTACGACCCCAACCGCACCGCGCGCATCGCGCTCCTCCACTACGTGGACGGCGAGAAGCGCTACATCATCGCCCCCAAGGGTCTGACCCAGGGCGACCGCGTCGAGAACGGCCCGGGCGCGGACATCAAGCCCGGCAACAACCTGGCGCTCCGCAACATCCCGGTCGGTACCACGATCCACGCGATCGAGCTCCGTCCCGGTGGCGGCGCCAAGTTCGCCCGCTCGGCCGGTGCCTCCGTGCAGCTGCTGGCGAAGGAGGGCACGATGGCCCACCTCCGCATGCCGTCCGGTGAGATCCGTCTCGTCGACGCCCGCTGCCGCGCCACCATCGGCGAGGTCGGCAACGCCGAGCAGTCGAACATCAACTGGGGCAAGGCCGGCCGCAAGCGCTGGCTGGGCGTTCGCCCGACCGTCCGCGGTGTGGCGATGAACCCGGTCGACCACCCGCACGGTGGTGGTGAGGGCAAGACCTCCGGTGGTCGCCACCCGGTCTCCCCGTGGGGTCAGAAGGAGGGTCGTACTCGTTCGCCGAAGAAGGCTTCGAACAAGTACATCGTCCGCCGCCGCAAGACGAACAAGAAGCGCTAGGAGCGGGTTTAGATGCCGCGCAGTCTCAAGAAGGGACCCTTCGTCGACGGCCACCTCGTCAAGAAGGTGGACGCCCAGAACGAAGCCGGTACCAAGAACGTCATCAAGACCTGGTCCCGTCGCTCGATGATCATCCCGGCCATGCTCGGCCACACGATCGCGGTGCACAACGGCAAGACCCACATTCCGGTGTTTGTCACCGAGTCGATGGTCGGCCACAAGCTCGGCGAGTTCTCGCCGACGCGCACCTTCCGGGGTCACGTGAAGGACGACCGGAAGTCGAAGCGCCGCTAGTAGCGGGGTGGAATGACCATGACAGACACTGGAAGGACAACCATGGAAGCCAGGGCCCAGGCGCGGTACATCCGCGTCACGCCCATGAAGGCCCGCCGCGTGGTGGACCTTATCCGTGGCATGGACGCCACGGAGGCTCAGGCGGTCCTGCGTTTCGCCCCGCAGGCCGCGAGCGTGCCGGTTGGCAAGGTGCTGGACAGCGCCATCGCCAATGCCGCGCACAACTACGACCACACGGACGCCTCTTCGCTGTACATCAGCGAGGCGTTCGTCGATGAGGGCCCGACCCTGAAGCGGTTCCGTCCGCGTGCCCAGGGCCGTGCCTACCGGATCCGTAAGCGGACCAGCCACATCACCGTGGTCGTCAGCAGCAAGGAAGGAACCCGGTAATGGGCCAGAAGGTTAACCCGCATGGGTTCCGGCTCGGCATCACCACGGACTTCAAGTCCCGCTGGTACGCCGACAAGCTGTACAAGGACTACGTCAAGGAAGACGTCGCCATCCGTCGGATGATGACGTCCGGCATGGAGCGCGCCGGCATCTCGAAGGTTGAGATCGAGCGCACCCGTGACCGCGTGCGGGTGGACATCCACACCGCGCGTCCCGGCATCGTCATCGGCCGCCGTGGCGCCGAGGCCGACCGCATCCGCGGCGACCTCGAGAAGCTCACGGGCAAGCAGGTCCAGCTGAACATCCTCGAGGTCAAGAACCCCGAGATGGACGCCCAGCTGGTCGCCCAGGCCGTTGCCGAGCAGCTCTCCTCCCGCGTCTCCTTCCGTCGCGCCATGCGTAAGAGCATGCAGGGCACGATGAAGGCCGGCGCCAAGGGCATCAAGATCCAGTGCGGCGGTCGTCTCGGCGGCGCCGAGATGTCCCGCTCGGAGTTCTACCGCGAGGGCCGTGTGCCCCTGCACACGCTCCGCGCGAACGTCGACTACGGCTTCTTCGAGGCCAAGACGACCTTCGGCCGCATCGGCGTGAAGGTCTGGATCTACAAGGGCGACGTCAAGAACATCGCCGAGGTCCGCGCCGAGAACGCCGCTGCCCGTGCGGGTAACCGCCCGGCCCGTGGCGCCGGCGCTGGCGACCGCCCGGCCGGCCGTGGTGGCCGCGGTGGCGAGCGTGGCGGCCGCGGCCGCAAGCCGCAGCAGTCGGCTCCGGCCGCCGAGGCCCCCAAGGCCGACGCCGCCGCCGCTGCTCCGGCTGAGAGCACCGGAACGGAGGCCTGACCGACATGCTGATCCCCCGTAGGGTCAAGCACCGCAAGCAGCACCACCCGAAGCGCTCCGGCGCCAGCAAGGGTGGTACGCAGGTTGCGTTCGGCGAGTACGGCATTCAGGCCCTCACGCCGGCGTACGTGACCAACCGCCAGATCGAGGCGGCTCGTATCGCGATGACCCGCCACATCAAGCGTGGCGGCAAGGTCTGGATCAACATCTACCCGGACCGTCCGCTGACGAAGAAGCCCGCCGAGACCCGCATGGGTTCCGGTAAGGGTTCTCCGGAGTGGTGGATCGCGAACGTCAAGCCGGGTCGGGTGATGTTCGAACTGTCCTACCCGAACGAGAAGATCGCGCGCGAGGCCCTGACCCGTGCGGCCCACAAGCTGCCGATGAAGTGCAAGATCGTGAAGCGCGAAGCAGGTGAGCTGTGATGTCGGCCGGTACCAAGGCGTCCGAGCTGCGCGAGCTGGGCAACGAGGAGCTTCTCAACAAGCTCCGCGAGGCCAAGGAAGAGCTGTTCAACCTCCGCTTCCAGGCGGCGACCGGTCAGCTCGAGAACCACGGTCGGCTCAAGTCCGTCCGTAAGGACATCGCCCGGATCTACACCCTGATGCGTGAGCGTGAGCTGGGCATCGAGACGGTGGAGAACGCCTGATGAGCGAGAGCAACGTGACTGAGAAGACCGAGCGCAACGCTCGCAAGGTCCGCGAGGGCCTGGTCGTCAGCGACAAGATGGACAAGACCGTCGTCGTCGCTGTCGAGGACCGCGTCAAGCACGCGCTGTACGGCAAGGTCATCCGCCGTACGAACAAGCTCAAGGCTCACGACGAGCAGAACGCTGCCGGCATCGGCGACCGCGTCCTCCTGATGGAGACCCGGAAGCTGTCCGCCACGAAGCACTGGCGCGTCGTCGAGATCCTCGAGAAGGCCAAGTAATTACTCGAGGGGTTTCCCTCGGGTCAGTTCCGCCAGGCTCGGCAGGGGCTTCCTCTGAAGCCCCTGCCGGGAACCGGCAGACAATCAGGAGATAGACGTGATCCAGCAGGAGTCGCGACTGCGTGTCGCCGACAACACTGGTGCCAAGGAGATCCTTTGCATCCGTGTTCTCGGTGGCTCCGGTCGCCGCTACGCGGGCATCGGTGACGTCATCGTCGCCACCGTCAAGGACGCGATCCCCGGTGGCAACGTGAAGAAGGGTGACGTCGTCAAGGCGGTCATCGTTCGCACCGTCAAGGAGCGCCGCCGCCAGGACGGCTCGTACATCCGCTTCGACGAGAACGCCGCTGTCATTCTCAAGAACGACGGCGACCCTCGTGGCACCCGTATCTTCGGCCCGGTCGGCCGTGAGCTGCGCGAGAAGAAGTTCATGAAGATCATCTCGCTCGCGCCGGAGGTGCTGTAAGCATGAAGATCAAGAAGGGCGACCTGGTCCAGGTCATCACCGGTAAGGACAAGGGCAAGCAGGGCAAGGTCATCACGGCCTTCCCCGCCGAGAACCGCGTCCTGGTCGAGGGTGTCAACCGGGTCAAGAAGCACACCAAGGCCGGCCCCTCGCAGGCCGGCGGCATCGTGACGACCGAGGCTCCGGTCCACGTCTCCAACGTCCAGCTGGTCGTGGAGAAGGACGGCAAGAAGGTCGTCACGCGTGTCGGTTACCGCTTCGACGACGAGGGCAACAAGATCCGCGTTGCCAAGCGGACGGGTGAGGACATCTGATGGCTACCACCACTCCGCGTCTCAAGACGAAGTACCGCGAGGAGATCGCGGGCAAGCTGCGTGACGAGTTCAAGTACGAGAACGTCATGCAGATCCCCGGCCTCGTGAAGATCGTGGTCAACATGGGTGTCGGCGACGCCGCCCGTGACTCGAAGCTGATCGACGGTGCGATCCGCGACCTCACCACGATCACCGGCCAGAAGCCGGCCGTCACCAAGGCTCGCAAGTCCATCGCGCAGTTCAAGCTGCGTGAGGGCCAGCCGATCGGTGCGCACGTCACCCTCCGTGGCGACCGCATGTGGGAGTTCCTGGACCGCACCCTGTCGCTCGCGCTCCCGCGCATCCGCGACTTCCGTGGTCTGTCCCCCAAGCAGTTCGACGGGCGTGGCAACTACACCTTCGGTCTCACGGAGCAGGTCATGTTCCACGAGATCGACCAGGACAAGATCGACCGTGTCCGGGGTATGGACATCACCGTGGTGACCACGGCGACCAACGACGCTGAGGGCCGCGCCCTTCTCCGTCACCTCGGCTTCCCGTTCAAGGAGGCGTAAGCGAGATGGCGAAGAAGGCTCTCATCGCGAAGGCTGCCCGCAAGCCCAAGTTCGGCGTGCGTGGCTACACGCGCTGCCAGCGCTGTGGTCGTCCCCACTCCGTGTACCGCAAGTTCGGCCTGTGCCGCGTGTGCCTCCGTGAGATGGCTCACCGTGGCGAGCTGCCGGGCGTGACCAAGAGCTCCTGGTAACTCCCTTCTGTCCTTAGGACGTTAGGGATAACCGGAGTCTCTCGGTAAGCATTGGGTCGGCGGAGGCCCACCCCCGCATGCCTTAGGCTTGTGGGGTTGGGCGTCCGCCGCCCGTACGACTTACTACGCCGTAGGTCCCCGCGCCGCACCCGTCCCGCCCCTGTGTGGGGAGAGGGATGGCGCATACAGGAAACCCCGGCGAGAGAGGCCGAAGGCCAATTCATGACCATGACTGATCCGATCGCGGACATGCTGACTCGTCTGCGTAACGCGAACTCGGCATACCACGACTCCGTGACGATGCCGCACAGCAAGATCAAGTCCCACATCGCGGAAATCCTCCAGCAGGAGGGCTTCATCACGGGCTGGAAGGTCGAGGACGCCGAGGTCGGCAAGAACCTCGTGCTCGACCTGAAGTTCGGTCCGAACCGTGAGCGCTCCATCGCGGGCATCAAGCGGATCTCGAAGCCGGGCCTCCGGGTTTACGCAAAGTCCACCAACCTGCCGAAGGTCCTCGGCGGCCTGGGCGTGGCGATCATCTCCACGTCCCACGGTCTCCTGACCGGCCAGCAGGCGCAGAAGAAGGGCGTGGGTGGGGAAGTCCTCGCCTACGTCTGGTAGTCGGGAACGGAGGAATAGCTAATGTCGCGTATTGGCAAGCTCCCCATCACGGTTCCCGCCGGCGTGGACGTCACCATCGAGGGCCGCACGGTCACGGTCAAGGGTTCCAAGGGCACCCTGACCCACACCGTCGCCGCGCCGATCGAGATCGTTAAGGGCGAGGATGGCGTGCTCAACGTCAACCGTCCGAACGACGAGCGTCAGAACAAGGCCCTGCACGGCCTGTCCCGCACGCTGGTGGCCAACATGATCACCGGTGTGACCCAGGGGTACGTGAAGGCGCTCGAGATCAGCGGTGTCGGTTACCGCGTGGCCGCGAAGGGCTCCGCTCTGGAGTTCCAGCTCGGCTACAGCCACCCGATCGTGATCGAGGCGCCCGAGGGCATCTCGTTCAAGGTCGAGTCGCCGACCAAGTTCTCGGTCGAGGGCATCGACAAGCAGAAGGTCGGCGAGGTCGCCGCCAACATCCGCAAGCTTCGCAAGCCCGACCCCTACAAGGCCAAGGGCGTGAAGTACGCGGGCGAGGTCATCCGCCGCAAGGTCGGAAAGGCTGGTAAGTAAGCCATGGCATACGGTGTGAAGATCGCCAAGGGCGACGCCTACAAGGGCGCCGCCAAGAAGCGCCGCCACATCCGCATCCGCAAGAACGTGTCGGGTACGGCGGAGCGTCCGCGCCTCGTCGTGACGCGTTCCAACCGCGGTATCACCGCTCAGGTCATCGACGACCTCAAGGGTCACACCCTTGCGTCGGCGTCGACCCTGGACGCGTCGATCCGTGGCGGCGAGGGTGACAAGTCCGCGCAGGCCAAGCAGGTCGGCGCCCTGGTCGCCGAGCGCGCCAAGGCCGCCGGTGTCGAGGCTGTCGTGTTCGACCGTGGTGGCAACAGGTACGCCGGGCGCATTGCCGCTCTGGCTGACGCCGCCCGCGAAGCCGGGCTGAAGTTCTAAGCCCCGGTTCCGGGACTAACGGACGTAACAGAGAGAGGTAATCCAATGGCTGGACCCCAGCGCCGCGGCAGCGGTGCCGGTGGCGGCGAGCGGCGGGACCGGAAGGGTCGCGACGGTGGCGCTGCCGCCGAGAAGACCGCGTACGTTGAGCGCGTTGTCGCGATCAACCGCGTCGCCAAGGTTGTCAAGGGTGGTCGTCGCTTCAGCTTCACCGCGCTCGTCGTGGTGGGTGACGGTGACGGCACCGTAGGTGTCGGTTACGGCAAGGCCAAGGAAGTTCCCGCGGCCATCGCCAAGGGCGTCGAGGAAGCCAAGAAGAACTTCTTCAAGGTTCCCCGCATCCAGGGCACCATCCCTCACCCGATCCAGGGCGAGAAGGCCGCGGGCGTCGTCCTGCTCAAGCCGGCTTCCCCCGGTACCGGTGTTATCGCCGGTGGCCCGGTGCGCGCCGTGCTCGAGTGCGCCGGCGTTCACGACATCCTGTCGAAGTCGCTCGGCTCCGACAACGCGATCAACATCGTGCACGCGACCGTGGAGGCCCTGAAGGGCCTGCAGCGTCCCGAGGAGATCGCGGCTCGCCGCGGTCTGCCCCTCGAGGACGTCGCTCCCGCGGCTCTGCTCCGTGCGCGTGCTGGGGCGGGTGCGTAATGGCTCGCCTCAAGGTCACGCAGACGAAGTCGTACATCGGCAGCAAGCAGAACCACCGCGACACCCTCCGTTCCCTGGGCCTCAAGCGCCTGGGTGACGTGGTTGTCAAGGAGGACCGCCCCGAGTTCCGCGGCATGGTGCACACCGTCCGCCACCTCGTGACGGTCGAGGAGGTTGACTGACATGGCGGAGAACAACCCGCTGAAGGCCCACAACCTCCGTCCCGCCCCGGGCGCCAAGACCGCCAAGACCCGTGTGGGTCGTGGTGAGGCGTCGAAGGGTAAGACGGCCGGTCGTGGTACGAAGGGCACGAAGGCCCGCTACCAGGTTCCGGAGCGCTTCGAGGGTGGCCAGATGCCGCTCCACATGCGCCTCCCGAAGCTGAAGGGCTTCAAGAACCCCTTCCGCACCGAGTACCAGGTCGTGAACCTGGACAAGCTCACCGCGCTCTACCCGCAGGGTGGCGAGGTCACGGTGGCCGACCTGGTCGCCAAGGGTGCCGTTCGCAAGAACCAGCTCGTCAAGGTCCTGGGCCAGGGCGAGGTCTCCGTGGCGCTGCAGGTGACGGTCGACGCCGTCTCCGGCTCCGCCAAGGAGAAGATCGCCGCCGCCGGCGGCACCGTCACCGAGCTCGTCTGAGACGACTCGATGGCCTGAACATCCGACCGGGGATGCCTCCCAAAAGGGGCATCCCCGGTTGGTCGTTCCTAGGGGGGCATGGTCGCCGGTAAGGTGGCGTGCACTGTCTAGGCTCCGTGCGGTATGCCCGCACGGAATTGATGACCGATACCCAAATCGTCGAACCTCAAGACCGTCACCCTTGACGCATAGCGCGGGGGTCGCAGGAGGCACCGTGCTCACCGCGTTCGCCCGGGCGTTCAAGACGCCCGACCTGCGCAAGAAGCTGCTCTTCACGCTCGCCATCATCGTGCTGTACCGCCTCGGGGCCCACATCCCGGTACCCGGCGTCAGCTACGAGGCCGTCCAGCAGTGTGTCAAGCAGGCCAGCGAGGGCAACAACAGCCTGTTCGGCCTGGTCAACATGTTCAGTGGCGGAGCGCTGCTGCAGATCACCATCTTCGCGCTCGGCATCATGCCGTACATCACGGCGAGCATCATCCTGCAGCTGCTGACCGTCGTGATCCCCCGCCTCGAAGCCCTCAAGAAGGAGGGTCAGGCCGGCACTGCCAAGATCACGCAGTACACCCGGTACCTGACCGTGGCGCTCGCCATCCTCCAGGGCACCGGTCTCGTCGCGACCGCCAAGAGCGGTGCGCTCTTCAGCGGCTGCATCGTCGCCGACCAGGTCGTGCCCGACCAGTCGATCTTCACCATCGCCACCATGGTCATCACCATGACCGCGGGCACCTGCATCGTCATGTGGCTCGGTGAGCTGATCACGGACCGCGGCATCGGCAACGGCATGTCGATCCTGATGTTCATCTCGATCGCCGCCGGCTTCCCGGGCGCCCTGTGGGCCATCAAGCAGAGCGGCAAGCTCGCCAAGGGCTGGATCGAGTTCGGCACCGTCATCCTCATCGGCTTCGTGATGGTGGCCCTCGTGGTCTTCGTCGAGCAGGCCCAGCGACGCATCCCGGTCCAGTACGCGAAGCGCATGATCGGCCGGCGCTCCTACGGCGGTACGTCCACTTACATCCCGTTGAAGGTGAACCAGGCGGGTGTGATTCCTGTCATCTTCGCGTCGTCGCTTCTCTACATCCCGGCCTTGATCGCGCAGTTCTCGAACAGCACCGCAGGCTGGAAGACCTGGATCGAAGCCCACTTCGTCAAGGGTGACCACCCGTATTACATCGCCGCGTACTTCCTCCTGATCGTGTTCTTCGCCTTCTTCTACGTGGCGATCTCGTTCAACCCCGAGGAAGTCGCGGACAACATGAAGAAGTATGGTGGCTTCATCCCGGGTATCCGGGCTGGTCGACCTACTGCCGAGTACCTGAGCTACGTGCTCAACCGGATCACTTGGCCGGGCTCGCTGTACTTGGGTCTGATCGCTCTTGTGCCGACGATGGCGTTGGCAGGCTTCGGTGGCGCAAATGCCAACTTCCCCTTCGGCGGGACGAGCATCCTCATCATCGTGGGTGTGGGGCTGGAGACCGTGAAGCAGATCGAGAGCCAGCTCCAGCAGCGCAATTACGAAGGGTTCCTCCGCTGATGCGAATCGTCCTCGTCGGACCGCCCGGTGCGGGCAAGGGCACGCAGGCCGCGTACCTCGCCAAGAACCTGGGCATCCCGCACATCTCTACGGGCGACCTGTTCCGTGCCAACATCTCGCAGGGCACGCCGCTGGGCGTAGAGGCGCAGTCGTACATGAAGGCCGGCCAGCTCGTGCCGGACTCCGTGACGATCGGGATGGCCGAGGACCGCATGCGCCAGGCGGACGCCGAGGGCGGCTTCCTGCTCGACGGCTTCCCGCGGAACGTGGCCCAGGCCGAGGCCCTGGACGCGTTCCTCAAGGCCGACGGCATCGAGCTGGACGCGGTCCTGGACCTGGAGGTCCCCGAGGACGAGGTCGTGAAGCGGATCGCGGGTCGCCGCATCTGCCGCAACGACTCTTCTCACGTCTTCCACGTGTCGTACAACGCTCCGAAGACCGAGGGCGTCTGCGACGCCTGCGGCGGCGAGCTGTACCAGCGCGACGACGACAACGAGGAGACCGTCCGCCACCGTCTGGCGGTCTACCACACGGAGACCGAGCCGATCATCGACTACTACCGGGCGCAGAACCTGGTCGAGACGATCTCGGCGCTCGGCAAGGTGGACGAGGTCACCGCCAAGGCGATGGCCGCGCTCAAGAAGTAACCCCTGGTTCGTTCGATACGGCCGCGGTGCCCCTCGGGGGCGTCGCGGCCGTATCGTTGTTCTGTTCCCCGTACTCGATGGAAAGGCCGCGGCCACGATGGTGCAGATCAAGACCCCCGAGCAGATCGCGAAGATGCGCGAGGCGGGGCTGGTCGTCGCCGCCATCCACGCGGCCACGCGCGAGGCGGCCGTGCCGGGCGCCACGACGAAGGACCTGGACGAGGTCGCGCGGAAGGTCATCGCCGACCACGGCGCGAAGTCGAACTTCCTCGGGTACGGCGGCTTCCCCGCGACGATCTGCACCTCGGTGAACGAGGTCGTCGTCCACGGCATCCCCGACGACAAGACCGTCCTCAAGGACGGCGACATCATCTCGATCGACTGCGGCGCGATCGTGGACGGCTGGCACGGCGACGCGGCGTACACCGCCTTCGTCGGCACCGGTCACGCCCCGGAGCTGATCGAGCTCTCCCGGGTGACCGAGGAGTCGATGTGGGCCGGCATCGCGGCCATGAAGCTCGGCAACCGTCTGGTGGACATCTCGAAGGCGATCGAGACGTACATCAAGAGGCAGCCGCGGCCGGCCGTGGGCGACCACAGCAAGGGCCGCTACGGCATCATCGAGGACTACGGCGGCCACGGCATCGGCACCGAGATGCACATGGACCCGCACCTGCTGAACTACGTCTCCCGCAAGCGCGGCAAGGGCCCGAAGCTGGTCCCCGGCCTCTGCCTGGCGATCGAGCCGATGGTCTCCCTGGGCACCCCACAGACGGAGGTCCTGAAGGACGACTGGACGGTCATCACGACGGACGGCACCTGGTCCTCCCACTGGGAGCACTCGGTGGCCCTCACGGAGGCCGGCCCCCTGGTCCTCACGGCGGTCGACGGCGGCAAGGCGAAGCTCGCCGAGCTGGGCGTGACGGCTGCGCCGGACCCGCTGGCGTAGCGGATTCGTCTCTCGCGTAATGATCTTCTACGGTGGGCAGACTTCCCGATTCGTCTTTTCCTGGGGCCTGACGTAGACTGATGCGTCGGCTCTCGTGTACCCGTGTGCCTGCACACGGCGGCGAGAGTCGATCAAGGTAGCCGATTCGAAAGGCGAAGCGTGGCCAAGAAGCAAGGTGCCATCGAAATCGAGGGCACCGTGATCGAGTCCCTCCCGAACGCCATGTTCAAGGTGGAGCTCCAGAACGGTCACAAGGTCCTCGCGCACATCTCCGGCAAGATGCGGATGCACTACATCCGAATCCTCCCGGACGACCGGGTCGTCGTGGAGCTCTCTCCGTACGACCTGACGCGTGGCCGGATCGTCTACCGGTACAAGTAGATCTTGCCGTACCCGCCTCCGCGCGGGTGGTGGCACTGACCCGGAGAACCTCACATCCCATGAAGGTCAAGCCGAGCGTCAAGAAGATCTGCGACAAGTGCAAGGTGATCCGCCGTCACGGCCGGGTCATGGTCATCTGCGACAACCTGCGCCACAAGCAGCGCCAGGGCTGACGCACGCCGACCGACCTGCATTTCGCAGTTCTTCGCGCGACGCATAGCAATACGTACATACGCAGAGCCCGTCCGACCGTGTCCCACGGTTGACGGCACCTCCGGCGGGGGCCGGGGACCCGACCTGTACCTCATACGGCAGCCGGGAACGGTTCTGCAGCAGACCCCCGAGAACACAGGAGCCATTGAATGGCACGCGTTTCCGGTGTTGACATCCCGCGCGAAAAGCGTGTGGTGGTCGCACTCACCTACGTCTTCGGCATCGGGCGTACCCGGTCCGAGGAGATCCTCGCCGCTACCGGCGTGAACCCGTCCACCCGTGTCCGCGACCTTGCCGAGGAAGACCTCGTCAAGATCCGCGAGTACGTGGACGCCAACCTCCAGACCGAGGGTGACCTCCGCCGCGAGATCGCCGCCGACATCCGCCGCAAGGTCGAGATCGGCTGCTACCAGGGTCTGCGCCACCGTCGTGGCCTGCCCGTCCGCGGTCAGCGCACCAGCACGAACGCCCGTACCCGCAAGGGCCCGCGTCGCGCCATCGCCGGCAAGAAGAAGCCGGGCAAGAAGTAGTCCTCAGCGGACGCTTGACCAAGCGGTCTTCGCTGTAGGACCGACCACCTCCCGTAGGAGAACGACATGCCCCCCAAGGGTCGTCAGGGCGCTGCCAAGAAGGTGCGCCGCAAGGAAAAGAAGAACGTCGCTCACGGCCACGCGCACATCAAGAGCACGTTCAACAACACGATCGTCTCGATCACGGACCCCTCGGGCAACGTGATCTCCTGGGCCTCCGCCGGCCACGTCGGCTTCAAGGGCTCGCGCAAGTCCACCCCGTTCGCCGCGCAGATGGCCGCCGAGTCGGCCGCTCGCCGCGCGCAGGAGCACGGCATGCGCAAGGTCGACGTCTTCGTCAAGGGTCCCGGCTCCGGCCGTGAGACCGCGATCCGCTCCCTCCAGGCCACGGGCCTCGAGGTCGGCTCGATCCAGGACGTCACCCCCACGCCGCACAACGGCTGCCGTCCCCCCAAGCGCCGCCGCGTCTGACGCACGGGCTGCTTGAGCAGGACTCTTCGGGCGGTGCGTCCCCTTGTGGGACGTACCGCCCGTACCCTTGTAGTACCTGTCGGGCGTCAAATAGTGGGCGTCCACGACTGAAGGAATCACAGACATGCTTATCGCTCAGCGTCCGTCGCTGACCGAAGAGGTCGTCGACGAGTTCCGCTCCCGGTTCGTCATCGAGCCGCTGGAGCCGGGCTTCGGCTACACCCTCGGCAACTCCCTCCGCCGTACCCTCCTCTCCTCGATCCCGGGTGCCGCTGTCACCAGCATCCGCATCGACGGTGTCCTGCACGAGTTCACCACCGTGCCGGGCGTCAAGGAGGACGTCACCGACCTCATCCTCAACATCAAGCAGCTGGTCGTCTCCTCGGAGCACGACGAGCCGGTCGTGATGTACCTGCGCAAGCAGGGCCCGGGTCTGGTCACCGCCGCCGACATCGCGCCCCCGGCCGGTGTCGAGGTCCACAACCCCGACCTCGTTCTGGCGACCCTGAACGCCAAGGGCAAGCTGGAGATGGAGCTGACCGTCGAGCGCGGTCGCGGCTACGTCTCCGCCGTCCAGAACAAGCAGGTCGGCCAGGAGATCGGCCGCATCCCGGTCGACTCCATCTACAGCCCCGTGCTGAAGGTCACCTACAAGGTCGAGGCGACCCGAGTCGAGCAGCGCACCGACTTCGACAAGCTCATCGTCGACGTCGAGACCAAGCAGGCCATGCGCCCGCGTGACGCCATGGCGTCCGCCGGCAAGACCCTGGTCGAGCTGTTCGGTCTCGCCCGCGAGCTGAACATCGACGCCGAGGGCATCGACATGGGCCCGTCCCCGACGGACGCCGCCCTCGCCGCCGACCTGGCGCTGCCGATCGAGGAGCTCGAGCTCACCGTTCGCTCGTACAACTGCCTCAAGCGTGAGGGCATCCACTCCGTGGGTGAGCTCGTCGCCCGCTCCGAGGCCGACCTGCTCGACATCCGCAACTTCGGTGCGAAGTCGATCGACGAGGTCAAGGCGAAGCTGGCCGGCATGGGCCTCGCGCTGAAGGACTCGCCGCCCGGATTCGACCCGACCGCTGCCGCTGACGCCTTCGGCGCCGACGACGACGCGGACGCGGGCTTCGTCGAGACCGAGCAGTACTAAGAGCTCGGGACCGACGGTCCAGATTTGGCTGCGGACCGGCTTCGGCTGGTCGCGCAGTTCCCCGCGCCCCTAACGGGGCGCGGGGTCTCCGACGGGTGACCGCCCGCTCGGACACTGACATCGGTACCTCACACGGCCGGTGCAGATCACAAGGAGAAACACCATGCCGCGTCCCGCGAAGGGTGCCCGCCTCGGCGGTTCCGCCGCGCACGAGAAGCTGCTCCTCGCCAACCTGGCGAAGTCGCTCTTCGAGCACGGCCGCATCACCACGACCGAGGCCAAGGCCCGTCGCCTGCGTCCGGTCGCCGAGCGCCTGATCACCAAGGCGAAGAAGGGCGACATCCACAACCGTCGCCTGGTGCTGCAGACGATCACCGACAAGGGCATCGTCCACACCCTCTTCACCGAGATCGCCCCGCGTTACTCGGAGCGTCCGGGTGGCTACACCCGCATCACCAAGATCGGCAACCGTCGTGGCGACAACGCCCCGATGGCCGTGATCGAGCTGGTCGAGGGCGAGATCGCCAAGAAGGCGACCGTTGCCGAGGCCGAGGCCGCCACCAAGCGCGCCGTCAAGGAGGCCGACGAGGCCGCCGCCGTCGAGGCGACCGAGGACGAGGCGAAGGACGCGTAAGCGTTTTTCGTACGTTTCTCGTGAGCGGGCCCGTACCCCCTGGGGTGCGGGCCCGTTCCGTTGTGTGTGACGTGTGTTTGAGAGGATCTTCGCGTGAGCGATGACGTGCAGGACGGGTTCGTACGGGTACGCCTTGACCTTTCGTACGACGGCAAGGACTTCTCCGGCTGGGCCAAGCAGGCCCAGGGGCAGCGGACCGTACAGGGCGAGATCGAGGACGCCCTGCGGACCGTGACCCGGTCCAAGGAGACGTACGAGCTGACCGTCGCCGGCCGGACCGACGCCGGGGTGCACGCGCGCGGCCAGGTCGCCCACGTCGACCTGCCCGTGGAGCTGTGGGCCGAGCACCGGGACAAGCTGCTGCGGCGGCTCGCGGGGCGGCTCTCGCACGACGTGCGGGTGTGGTCGGTGGAAGAGGCCCCCGCCGGGTTCAACGCGCGGTTCTCCGCCATCTGGCGCCGCTACGCCTACCGCGTCACCGACAACCCCGGCGGCGTCGACCCGCTGCTGCGCGGGCACGTGCTCTGGCACGACTGGGCCCTCGACATGGACGCCATGAACGAGGCCGCCACCGCGCTCGTCGGCGAGCACGACTTCGCCGCGTACTGCAAGAAGCGCGAGGGCGCCACCACCATCCGCACGCTCCAGGTGCTGCGCTGGGAGCGGCGGGACGACGGGATCCTGGAGGCGACCGTCAAGGCGGACGCCTTCTGCCACAACATGGTCCGCTCGCTCGTCGGCGCCCTGCTCTTCGTCGGCGACGGCCACCGGCCGGTCGACTGGCCCGGCAAGGTGCTCGCCGCCGGCGTGCGGGACTCGGCCGTCCACGTCGTACGGCCGCACGGCCTCACCCTCGAAGAGGTCGGCTACCCGGAGGACGCGCTGCTCGCCGCGCGCTCCAAGGAGGCGCGCAACAAGCGGTCACTCCCCGGAGCCGGCGGCGGCTGCTGCTGAGGCCTGGGCGCGGCCCCGGGCGTAGATCTGGTTGAAGGCGAAGGTGCCGAGGTCGTCGCTGGACTGGAAGACCGGCTTGTCGGCCTTGGTGACCTTCTTGCCGTTGGCGAAGCCGGCCTGGGTGAAGTACGCGTACCGGCCGATCGCGTTCGAGCGGCGCAGGCAGACCGTGGCGTGGCAGAAATCACCCACGCCCCCGCCCACCAGGGGCGCGATGCCGCCGGTGGCCTGGTCCTTCGCCTTCTGGGCCGCCGCCTCGGACGGGAAGACGGCGACGCCGACGGTGATCGCCACGCCGTCCTTCACGTAGGTGGCGCGCAGCACCCGCTGGCAGCCGTTCCGCTTCAGGACCGTGCCGAGGCCGCCCTGGGTGACGGCCGCGCAGTCGGTCGTGGCGGAGGTCGTGCCCTTCTTGTACGCGCGGCCGTTCATGCTCATCTTCTTGCCCGGGAAGAGGCCCTCGGCGGTGAGCGGGGCCTTGTCCTTCTTCGGGTCCGAGATGTAGTCCTTCGGGTTCGGCGGGGGCGGCGGCGCCACCGACGAGAACGTCGGCTCGGGGGTCGGCGTGCCGGTGGGGGAGACCGTGCCGGTGGGGAGCGGGCCGTTCTTGGCCTCGTCGTTCTTCTTGTTGGTGCTCACGACGGCGGTCGCGACGATCGCGCCCACGGCCACCGTGGCCAGGACCCCGCCGACGATCAGCAGGAGGCGCTTGCGGCGGCCGCGCGAGGCCGAGGCGTCGGCCAGGGCGCCCCAGTCGGGGGTGTCACCGCTGCCCTGGGCGCCCGGGAAGGGGTTCGGCTGCTGGGGCGGTGGATACCCGTAGCCCGGCTGCTGCCCGTTCCCCTGCTGCGGCGGGTACCCGTACCCGGGCTGCTGTCCGTACCCCTGCTGCCCCTGCTGCTGCGGCTCCTGCGGCCACTGCGGTCCCCCAAAGCTCATGCCGCGCATCCTAAACCGGTTGGGCCGGGCCCAGGCGGGCGGTGACAATGCATCCCATGGGACATGTCGAGGCCGCGCATCTGGAGTACTACCTTCCCGACGGGAGGGTCCTGCTCGGGGACGCCTCCTTCCGGGTCGGGGAGGGGGCCGTCGTCGCCCTCGTCGGGGCCAACGGCGCCGGCAAGACCACACTGCTCCGGATGATCGCCGGAGAGCTCCAGCCGCACGGCGGCACGGTCACGGTCAGCGGCGGGCTCGGCGTGATGCCGCAGTTCGTCGGCTCCGTACGGGACGAGTCCACCGTCCGTGACCTGCTGGTCTCCGTTGCCCAGCCCCGGATCCGGGAGGCCGCGAAGGCCGTCGACGCGGCCGAGCACCTGATCATGACCGTCGACGACGAGGCCGCGCAGATGAAGTACGCGCAGGCCCTCAGCGACTGGGCCGAGGTGCAGGGGTACGAGGCCGAGACCCTCTGGGACATCTGCACCATGGCCGCGCTCGGCGTCCCGTACGAGAAGGCGCAGTTCCGCGAGGTGCGGACGCTCTCCGGCGGCGAGCAGAAGCGGCTCGTCCTGGAGTCGCTGCTGCGCGGGCCCGACGAGGTGCTGCTCCTCGACGAGCCGGACAACTACCTCGACGTGCCCGGCAAGCGGTGGCTGGAGGAGCGGCTGCGGGAGACCCGCAAGACCGTGCTCTTCATCTCCCACGACCGGGAGCTGCTCTCCCGGGGCGCGCAGAAGATCATCGCGGTCGAGCCCGGCCCGGCCGGCTCGGACGTCTGGGTGCACGGCGGCGGCTTCGACACCTTCCACGAGGCCCGGCGGGAGCGGTTCGCCCGCTTCGAGGAGCTGAAGCGGCGCTGGGACGAGAAGCACGCGCAGCTGAAGAAGCTGGTCGTCAACCTGCGGCAGGCGGCCGCGGTCAGCCACGAGATGGCCTCCCGTTACGCGGCGGCGCAGACGCGCCTGAAGAAGTTCGAGGAGGCGGGTCCGCCGCCGGAGCCGCCGCGCGAGCAGGACATCCGCATGCGGCTGCGCGGCGGGCGGACCGGTGTGCGGGCCGTGACCTGCGAGAACCTTGAGCTGACCGGTCTGATGAAGCCGTTCTCGCTCGAGATCTTCTACGGGGAGCGGGTCGCCGTCCTCGGCTCGAACGGGTCCGGGAAGTCGCACTTCCTGCGGCTGCTCGCGGGGGATCCGACGGTCGCCCACACGGGTGCGTGGAAGCTCGGCGCGCGGGTCGTGCCGGGGCACTTCGCGCAGACCCACGCCCACCCCGAGCTGGCCGGGCGGCCGCTCGTCGACATCCTGTGGACCGAGCACGCCAAGGACCGGGGCGCGGCGATGTCGGTGCTGCGGCGGTACGAGCTGGAGCGGCAGGGGGACCAGCCGTTCGACAAGCTGTCGGGCGGGCAGCAGGCGCGGTTCCAGATCCTGCTCCTGGAGCTGGCCGGTACCACCGCGCTGCTGCTCGACGAGCCCACGGACAACCTGGACCTGGAGTCGGCGGAGGCGCTGCAGGACGGCCTCGAGTCGTACGACGGGACGGTTCTCGCGGTGACGCACGACCGGTGGTTCGCGAAGAGCTTCGACCGGTTCCTGGTCTTCGGGTCGGACGGGGTCGTACGGGAGACGAGCGAGCCCGTGTGGGACGAGCGGAGGGTCGAGCGGGCGCGGTGACCCGGGGCGGGGGCGGTGCGGTCGGCGCGTTTTGACCCGTCCGGGGTGGCGCGGGTACTGTTGCGGTTTGTTATGCGTATTGGCTTCGCCGTTCTCACGCGAGGGGCCCTTACGCAAGTTCCCTGGAGCAGTTACCAGTGGCTCGCATACGGGCGGTGTCCCGGCAGTGCAGGCCCCAGCTGCATGATCGCTTCAGGTGTGTCTGGACTCCATCCACTGAAGAAGCGAAGGCTACGAAGTGCGTACGTACAGCCCCAAGCCCGGCGATGTCACTCGCCAGTGGCACATCATCGACGCGCAGGACATCGTCCTGGGCCGTCTGGCGACCACGGCTGCGAACCTCCTGCGAGGCAAGCACAAGCCGGTCTACGCCCCCCACATGGACATGGGCGACTTCGTCATCATCATCAACGCTGACAAGGTCCACCTGTCCGGCAACAAGAAGACCCAGAAGATGGCCTACCGCCACTCTGGCTTCCCGGGTGGTCTGCGCTCCGTCCGTTACGACGAGCTGCTCGACAAGAACCCCGAGAAGGCCGTCGAGAAGGCCATCAAGGGCATGATCCCCAAGAACTCCCTGGGCCGTCAGATGCTCTCGAAGCTGAAGGTCTACGCGGGCGAGAACCACCCGCACGCTGCCCAGCAGCCGGTTCCGTTCGAGATCACCCAGGTCGCGCAGTAATTCCGGCCACACCCCCTAAGAACGAAAGAAATCTGAGGAGCATCGTGGCCGAGACCACCCCTGAGACCCCCGTCGACGAGTTCGAGGGCGTCGAGGAGTACACCACCGAGACCGAGCTCGTCGAGGGTGAGTACACCTCCGAGTCGCTCGCGTCCCGCTTCGGCGACCCGCAGCCGGCCGCCGGCCTGGGCCGTCGCAAGAACGCCATCGCCCGCGTCCGGATCGTTCCGGGCACCGGCAAGTGGAAGATCAACGGGCGTACGCTCGAGGACTACTTCCCGAACAAGGTCCACCAGCAGGAAGTCAACGAGCCCTTCAAGGTGCTCGAGCTCGACAACCGCTACGACATCATCGCCCGCATCGCGGGTGGCGGTGTCTCCGGCCAGGCCGGCGCCCTCCGCCTCGGCGTGGCCCGTGCGCTGAACGAGGCGGACGTCGAGAACAACCGCCCGGCGCTGAAGAAGGCCGGCTTCCTCTCCCGTGACGACCGTGCGGTCGAGCGGAAGAAGGCCGGTCTCAAGAAGGCCCGCAAGGCTCCGCAGTACAGCAAGCGCTAATCACGCCTGCTCGCTGCTTTCGTACGCCCCGGCGGCACTGCCCGTGCCGTCGGGGCGTACGTTTTTTCATAACCTCTTTCTCTTTCGCTTGGGCACGTATTTTCGGAGGACAGCTGTGGGACGACTCTTCGGCACGGACGGCGTACGCGGTGTCGCCAACGCGGACCTGACGGCGGAACTGGCGCTCGGCCTGTCCGTCGCGGCCGCGCACGTGCTCGCCGAGGCGGGCACGTTCGAGGGCCACCGGCCCACCGCCGTGGTCGGACGGGACCCGCGCGCCTCCGGAGAGTTCCTCGAAGCGGCCGTCGTGGCCGGCCTCGCCAGCGCCGGCGTCGACGTGCTGCGCGTCGGCGTCCTGCCCACCCCGGCCGTCGCCCACCTCACCGGCGTCCTCGGCGCCGACCTCGGCGTGATGCTCTCCGCCAGCCACAACGCCATGCCCGACAACGGCATCAAGTTCTTCGCCCGCGGCGGCCACAAGCTCGCCGACGAGCTCGAGGACAAGATCGAGGCCGTGTACGAGGAGCACCGCACCGGCGCCCCCTGGGAGCGCCCGACCGGTGCCGGCGTCGGCCGCGTCCGCGACTTCGGCGAGGGCTTCGAGACGTACGTCGCCCACCTGATGTCCGTACTCCCCAACCGTCTCGACGGGCTGAAGATCGTCCTCGACGAGGCCCACGGCGCCGCCGCCCGCGTCTCGCCCGAGGCCTTCTCCCGGGCCGGCGCCCAGGTCGTCACCATCGGCGCCGAGCCGGACGGCCTCAACATCAACGACGGCTGCGGCTCCACCCACCTCGACCTGCTGAAGGCCGCCGTCGTCGAGCACGGCGCCGACCTGGGCATCGCCCACGACGGCGACGCCGACCGCTGCCTCGCCGTGGACGCCTCCGGCAACGAGGTCGACGGCGACCAGATCCTCGCCGTGCTCGCCCTCGCCATGCGCGAGGTCGGCACCCTGCGCGGCGACACCGTCGTCGCGACCGTCATGTCCAACCTGGGCTTCAAGCTCGCCATGGAGCGCGAGGGCCTGAACCTCGTCCAGACCGCGGTCGGCGACCGCTACGTCCTGGAGTCCATGAAGGACAACGGCTACGCCCTCGGCGGCGAGCAGTCCGGTCACGTCATCGTGCTCGACCACGCCACCACCGGCGACGGCACCCTCACCGGCCTGATGCTGGCCGCCCGCGTCGCCGCCACCGGCAAGTCGCTCGCGGACCTCGCCGGCGTCATGGAGCGGCTCCCGCAGATCCTCATCAACGTCAAGGACGTCGACAAGTCCCGGGTGAACACCTCCGGTGAGCTCGCCGCCGCCGTCGCCGACGCCGAGCGCGAGCTCGGCTCCACCGGCCGCGTCCTGCTGCGCCCCTCCGGCACCGAGCCGCTGGTCCGCGTCATGGTCGAGGCCGCCGACATCGAGCAGGCCCGCGCGGTCGCGCAGCGCCTCGCGGACGTCGTGAAGTCCGCGCTGGGCTAGCCTTTCCGAGGCATCGTCATGCACGTGCGTGAGGGCCCGCCGCGCCGGATCTCCGGTGCGGCGGGCCCTTTCGTACGCGGTGCCCCGGCCCGCGTCAGCCCCTGCGCAGCCGGCGCTTGAGGCGCCCGCGCTGGGTCCGCCACAGCCGCTGCTGCAGGGCCAGGGTCGCCGTACCCGCCAGCATGATCCCCAGCAGGTTGAGCAGCAGCTGTCCGATCGACCCCCCCATCTGCGCAAACTCGCCGTAGCTGAGCGCCACCGCCGCGTTCGCCGCCGCCGGGACCGTGGTCACCGAGATCGCCACCCCCACCAGGGCGCCCGACTTGGACGACGTCAGGGAGAGGGTGCCGGCCGCGCCCGCCAGCAGCGCCACCACGAACGAGAACGGGTCCGGCTGCCAGATGAAGCTGGTCTGCGGACGTTCCGCGTCCAGCATCGAGGCGCTGAACAGGCCCAGCCAGTCCATGAGCAGGCTGAACAGGGTCGTCGCCATGATCGCCGTCAGGAAGCCGATGAGCAGCGCCGTCAGCGAGCGGGCCGCCAGCCTCGGCGCCCGTTGCACGATCGCCGTGCACACCCCGGCGAGCGGGCCGAACTCCGGGCCGACCGCCATGGCGCCCACGATCAGGATCGTGTTGTCCAGGACGACGCCGCAGGCCGCGATCATCGTCGCGAGCCCCATGAACGAGAGATAGGTGAAGGAGAGCGTCGACTCCTCGTGGGTCGCCTCCGCCAGCTGCTCCCAGATCACGGCGTCCGCGCCCTCGCCGGGCGCCTCCTCCTCGGCCGTGTCCGCCCGCGTGGACATCGACAGGTCGATGTTCTCCACCGCGATCGACCCGTCCCGGTCGATCTCCATGTTCCGCAGCCCGTGCAGCAGTTCGTCGGCCGACTCGCGCGCCATGTCGCACAGGACCAGGTCACCGACGGGCTCCCTGGCCACGCCGGGCAGCACCACCAGGTGCGTGGTGCCGACCGTCGACTCGATCAGCTCGACCGCGGCCGCGGTGCGGTCCGCCGGGACGATCATCCGCAGATGCAGCATGGGCCGAGCTTACGGACATCAGAGCTTGCGGAGGCTCAGCCTCTGCACCTTGTGGTCCGGGCCCTTGCGGACGACGAGGGTCGCCCGGCCGCGGGTCGGGGCCACGTTCTCCAGGAGGTTCACCTTGTTGATGGTCCGCCACATCGTGCGGGCGTAGTCGAAGGCCTCCTCCTCGGAGACCTGCGTCCAGCGCCGGAAGTACGAGGACGGGTCCTGGAACGCGGTGTCGCGCAGCTTGCGGAAGCGGTTGAGGTACCAGCGCTCGATGTCCTCGGGCCGGGCGTCCACGTACACCGAGAAGTCGAAGTAGTCGGCGAGACCGACGCGGGTGCGGCCGTCCTTGCCGGGCAGCGCCGGCTGGAGGACGTTCAGGCCCTCCACGATGAGGATGTCCGGGCGGCGCACCACGAGCCGTTCGCCGGGCACCCGGTCGTAGATCAGGTGCGAGTAGACCGGGGCCGTGACCTCCTCCTTGCCCGCCTTGACGTCCGCGACGAAACGGGTCAGGGCCCGGCGGTCGTACGACTCGGGGAAACCCTTCCGGGACATCAGGCCGCGCGCCTTCAGCTCCTCCATCGGGTAGAGGAAGGCGTCCGTGGTCACCAGCTCCACGCGCGGGTGCTCCGGCCAGCGGGCGAGCAGCGCCTGCAGGAGGCGGGAGACCGTCGACTTGCCGACGGCCACCGAACCGGCGACCCCTATGACGAAGGGGGTGCCGCGCTGCTCGGCGCTCTCGCCGAGGAAGGTGTTCAGCGCGCCGCGGAGACCGCTGGTGGCCTGCACGTACAGGTTGAGCAGCCGGGAGAGCGGGAGGTAGACGTCCCGGACCTCGTCGAGGTCGATGACGTCCCCGAGACCGCGGAGCCGCTCGACCTCTTCGGCGGTGAGGGGGAGCGGCGTCTTGTCGCGCAGGGCGCTCCACTCGGCCCGGGTGAGGTCGACGTACGGGGTCGCCTCGGACGGGCGGCGGTTCCCGTTCCCGTTCCGGGGGCTGCCGGGGGCGGCGGCCTCTCCGGTCCCGTTCCGGGAGGTCGTCCCGTGTCCGGCGGCCTCTCCGGGTCCGGCGCCGTTGCCGGGGGCTCCGTCGGCGGGGCCGTCCCCGTCGGGGCTTCGTGGCGGCGAAGTGATCACGTTGTCATTGTCCCGGGTCGGTGGGGGGTGTGGGGGGTGGGGTGGGTCACGCGGCCCCGCGGTTGACGTGTCCCGCGCCGACTCCGGTCCGGGTCCGGCCGGTGGGGCGGGTTCCGCCGTAGTCTGCCGTCATGTGCGGAATCGTGGGATACGTCGGCGGTCAGTCGGCGCTTGATGTGGTGGTCGCGGGCCTCAAGCGGCTCGAATACCGGGGCTACGACTCGGCCGGTGTCGCGGTGCTCGCGGACGGGGGGCTCGCCGCGGCCAAGAAGGCGGGCAAGCTCGTCAACCTGGAGAAGGAGCTCGTCGACCGGCCGCTGCCCGGCGGCTCCGTCGGCATCGGACACACCCGCTGGGCCACCCACGGCGGGCCCACCGACGCCAACGCGCACCCGCACCTGGACAACGCCGGGCGCGTCGCCGTCGTGCACAACGGCATCATCGAGAACTTCGCCTGCCTGCGGGAGGAGCTCGCCGAGCGCGGCCACACGCTGCTCTCCGAGACCGACACCGAGGTCGTCGCCCACCTCCTCGCCGAGGAGTTCTCCTCCGCCGGGGACCTCGCCGAGGCCATGAGGCTCGTCTGCCGCCGGCTCGACGGCGCCTTCACCCTCGTCGCCGTCCACGCCGACCAGCCCGACGTCGTCGTCGGCGCCCGCCGGAACTCGCCGCTCGTCGTCGGCGTGGGGGAGGGGGAGAACTTCCTCGCCTCCGACGTGTCCGCCTTCATCGCGCACACCCGCTCCGCGATCGAGCTCGGGCAGGACCAGGTCGTCGAGCTGACCAGGGACGGCGTCACCGTCACCGACTTCGACGGGGTGCCCGCCGACGTACGGGCCTACCACGTCGACTGGGACGCCTCCGCCGCCGAGAAGGGCGGCTACGCCTCCTTCATGCTCAAGGAGATCGCCGAGCAGCCGAAGGCCGTCGCCGACACCCTCCTCGGGCGGATCGACGCCTCCGGGCGGCTCACCCTCGACGAGGTCCGCATCCCCGACGCCGTGCTCCGCGAGGCCGACAAGGTCGTCGTCATCGCGTGCGGCACCGCCTTCCACGCCGGGCTCATCGCCAAGTACGCCATCGAGCACTGGACCCGGATCCCCTGCGAGGTCGAGCTCGCCAGCGAGTTCCGCTACCGCGATCCCATCCTCAACCGGCGCACCCTGGTCATCGCGATCTCCCAGTCCGGCGAGACCATGGACACGCTGATGGCGCTGCGGCACGCGCGCGAGCAGGGCGCGAAGGTGCTCGCGGTGTGCAACACGAACGGTTCGACGATCCCGAGGGAGTCGGACGCGGTTCTCTACACGCACGCCGGGCCCGAGGTCGCCGTCGCCTCCACGAAGGCCTTCCTCACGCAGTTGGTGGCCTGCTACCTGCTCGCGCTGTACCTCGGCCAGGTGCGCGGCACCAAGTGGGGCGACGAGATCCACGCCGTCGTCCGCGACCTCGCCCGGATCGGCGACGAGGTCGAGCGCGTCCTGGAGACCATGGAGCCGGTGCGGGCCCTCGCCCGGTCGCTCGCCGACCGGAACACCGTGCTGTTCCTCGGGCGGCACGTCGGCTACCCGGTGGCCCTGGAGGGCGCGCTGAAGCTGAAGGAACTGGCGTACATGCACGCCGAGGGCTTCGCGGCCGGCGAGCTCAAGCACGGGCCGATCGCGCTCATCGAGGAGGGCCTGCCGGTCGTCGTGGTCGTGCCCTCGCCGCGCGGACGCTCCGTCCTCCACGACAAGATCGTCTCCAACATCCAGGAGATCCGGGCGCGGGGCGCCAGGACGATCGTCATCGCCGAGGAGGGCGACGAGGCCGTCGTCCCGTACGCCGACCACCTCGTCCGCATCCCCGCCACGCCTACGCTGCTCCAGCCGCTGGTCGCCACGGTGCCGCTCCAGGTCTTCGCCTGCGAGCTCGCCACCGCGCGGGGCAACGAGGTCGACCAGCCGCGCAACCTGGCCAAATCCGTGACCGTGGAGTGAGTGGGAAATGATCATTGGGGTGGGGATCGACGTGGCCGAGATCGACCGGTTCGCCGCGTCGATCGAGCGCACACCGGGGCTGCTCCAGCGCCTCTTCGTCGAACGGGAGCTGCTCCTCCCGAGCGGCGAACGGCGCGGGCCCGCCTCGCTCGCCGTGCGCTTCGCCGCGAAGGAGGCGGTGGCGAAGGCCCTCGGCGCGCCCGGCGGGCTGCACTGGACCGACGCCGAGGTGTACGTCGAGGGCAGCGGCCAGCCGCGGCTGAGGGTCCGGGGGACGGTGGCGGCACGGGCGGCCGAACTGGGCGTCAAGCACTGGCACGTCTCTCTGAGCCATGACGCGGGGGTGGCGTCGGCGGTGGTGATCGCGGAGGGCTGAGCGACAGGCCTGCGGCGCCCGTTGCGGGCCCGCGCCCGGCTGGGCGTCGCCCCGCGCCCGTGTGGGCAATCGTCCCGCAGGGCGGGACGGGTGGGCACACGGGACGGCGCCCCCGGCCGGGCCTAGGCTTCCGCGCCTGGACCCGCACCACCGCCGCGGCGCGCTCCCGGTGCGGGTTCAGGCGCGGGGAGCTCGGGCGCCGCTATGGGCGCCGTTCCGTTGTGCCCACCCGTTCCGCCCCAGCGGAACGATTGCCCACAACGGCGGGCGCTGGCCCACAACGGCGGGGCGCGCCGGGGCGGTGGGGGCGGCAGACTGCTTGCCATGCGTACCGCTTATCGCGTGGAGACCGTACGGGCCGCCGAGGCCGACCTCATGGCCCGCCTTCCCGACGGCGCCCTCATGCAGCGGGCCGCCGCCGGCCTCGCCGCCGCCTGCTGCTCCCTGCTCGGGAAGGGACGGGTGTACGGCGCCCGGGTCGTCCTGCTCGTCGGCAGCGGCGACAACGGCGGCGACGCCCTGTACGCCGGGGCCCGGCTCGCCCGGCGCGGGGCGGGGGTGTCGGCCGTCCTGCTCGGGGAGCGCGCGCACGAGGGCGGGCTCGCCGCGCTGCAAGCCGCCGGCGGACGGGTCGCCGACGAACCGTTCGGGCCCCTCGCCGGCGCCGACCTCGTCCTCGACGGCATCACCGGCATCGGAGGACGCGGCGGCCTCCGGCCCGACGCCGTGCCCGTCGCCCGCGCCGCCCGCGGCTCCGACGCCGTCGTCGTCGCCGTCGACCTGCCGAGCGGCGTCGACGCCGACACCGGGGAGGTCCACGGGGAGGCCCTGCGGGCCGACGCGACGATCACCTTCGGGGCGTACAAGCCGGGGCTCCTCGTCGACCCGGCCCGGGAGTACGCGGGGGCGCTGCGGTTCGTCGACATCGGGCTCGGGCCCCTGCTCCCCGGCGTGCCGGACCTGGAGGCCCTCCAGCACGACGACCTGGCGTGGCTGCTGCCCGTGCCGGGCGCCGAGAGCGACAAGTACCGGCGCGGGGTCGTCGGCGTCGTCGCCGGGTCCACCCGCTACCCCGGCGCCGCCGTCCTCGCCGTCGCGGGCGCGCTGCGCGGCGGGGCGGGGGCCGTGCGGTACGTCGGGCCCGCCGGGGACGCCGTGCTCGCCGCGCACCCCGAGACCCTCGTCCACTCCGGGCGGCCCGAGAAGGCCGGGCGGGTCCAGGCCTGGGTCGTCGGGCCCGGCCTCGGCGAGGGGCCCGGGGCCGGGGTCGCGGTCGGCGAGGTCCTCGCCACCGACGTCCCCGTCCTCGTCGACGCCGACGGGCTCCGGGGCCTCGCCCCCGACGCCGTCCGGGGGCGGGGCGCCCCGACCCTGCTCACCCCGCACGCCGGCGAGGCGGCGGCGCTGCTCGGCGTCGCGCGGGAGGAGGTCGAGGCGGGGCGGCTCGCGGCGGTCCGCGAACTGGCGGGTCGCTTCGGGGCGACCGTGCTGTTGAAGGGCTCGACGACGCTCGTGTGCGGGGCGGGCGGGGGCGGTCCCGTACGGGTCAACCCGACCGGGACGTCCTGGCTGGCGACGGCGGGCAGCGGCGACGTCCTCTCCGGCCTCGCCGGCTCGCTCCTCGCGGCGGGCCTCCCGGCCCTGGACGCGGCCTCGTGCGCGGCCTATCTGCACGGGCTCGCCGCGCGGCGGGCGTCGGAGGGGGGTGCGCCGGTGACGGCGACGGAGGTGGCGGGGGCCCTGCGGGGGGCGTGGCGGGACGTGACGGCGGGCGGCGCGTAGGGCCGTCGCCGTACAGGCCTCGCCCGACCCCCACTTGGTCCTCGTCCCACCCCCACTCGGACCTCGTCCCGACCCCCACTCGGGTGAACCCCGTTCGCCCAGCCGTGGGTTCCGGCGCGCTCGTCCGGCGGAGGGCGGATTGGGTGGGTGGGGTGACCAGTTGGAGAAGTCGTACCGCGCCCCTGTTGTTCGTTCTCGCCGCCTCCCTCGCGTTCGGGCCCGTCGCCCTCGCCGCCGAACCCGACCCCCTCGTCCCCGGGGTCGTCGGGGGCGGGCAGGCCGAGTATCCGATGGACACCCCCGATCAGGTGCTGCCGCCGTTGCACGAGGAGGAGGACGAGGGCATCCCCGTGCCCGAGCCCGAGCAGGACGCCGACGGGCTCGTCGAGTACCTGCCGCGCAGTGCCGTCGGGGCCGTCGGTGCCGCCTGCACCGCCGGGGCGAGCATCCATCAGCGGCGGGTCGAGCGGCTGCTCGGGCTGCCCGTCGACGGGAAGCAGTCCGGCGCCGACTGCCGTGCCATCCGCGCCTTCCAGGTGAAGGAGAAGATCAAGCCGGCCGTCGGCTACGCCGGGCCCGCCACCTGGGCCCGCGCCGAGCTGCTCGCCGCCCGGAAGAGCCTCGACCCCGGTCGGCGCTGCCCCGTGAAGACGTACGCCGTCGCCTGCGTCGACCTCGACCGTCAGCTCATGTGGGTACGAAAGGGGAGCAAGGTGACGTATCCGGTCGTCAACGTGCGGACCGGGCGCCCCGGTTACGCCACCCGTACCGGCTGGCACACCGTCTACTGGCGCCACAAGGACCACTGGTCGTCCATCTACGACACCCCCATGCCGTACTCCCAGTTCTTCAGCGGTGGCCAGGCCTTCCACGCCGTGTACGGGCAGCTCGCCACGCCCGGCGGCAGCCGCGGCTGCGTCAATCTGAGCTACGCCGACGCGCGGAAACTCTGGGGCGTCCTCCGCAAGGGTGACCGGGTCTACATCTGGGGAAAGCGGCCCGGCAGCTGACACCTGAGAGACTGGGCGCGATGACTGAGACACCTCCGCCCCCCAGGGCCCGCGCCGAGATCGACCTCGGCGCGCTGCGTGCGAACGTCCGCACGCTGCGCGCCCGCGTCGCCCCCCACGTCCGGATCATGGCCGTGGTCAAGGCCGACGCGTACGGACACGGCGCCCTGCGCTGCGCCCGCGCCGCCCTGGAAGCGGGCGCGGACTGGCTCGGCACGGCCACCCCGCACGAGGCGCTCGCCCTGCGGGCCGCCGGGATCACGGACGTTCCCGTCATGTGCTGGCTCTGGACCCCCGGCGACCCCTGGGACCAGGGCGTCGAGGCCGGGCTCGACATGTCCGTGAGCGGGATGTGGGCCCTGGACGCGGTCGTGGAGGCCGCGAAGGCCGTCGGGAAGACCGCTCGTATCCAGCTCAAGGCCGACACCGGGCTCGGACGCAACGGCTGCCAGCCCGCCGACTGGCCCGAGCTCGTCGAGGCCGCCCTGAAGGCCGAGGTCGACGGGCTCGTCAAGGTGACCGGCCTCTGGTCGCACTTCGCCTGCGCCGACGAGCCGCACCATCCGTCCATCGCCGCCCAGCTCGACGTCTTCCGCTCGATGCTGGACCACGCCGAGCAGGCGGGCGTACGCCCCGAGGTCCGGCACATCGCCAACTCGCCGGCCACCCTCACCCTGCCCGAGGCCCACTTCGACCTGGTCCGGCCCGGCATCGCGATGTACGGCGTCTCGCCTAGCCCCGAGCTCGGCACCTCCGCCGAGCTCGGGCTGCGGCCCGTCATGTCGCTCAAGGCGAGCGTCGCGCTGGTGAAGCACGTTCCCGGCGGGCACGGCGTGAGCTACGGCCACCACTACGTCACCGAGGGCGAGACCACGCTCGGGCTCGTCCCGGTCGGGTACGCCGACGGGATCCCCCGGCACGCCTCCGGACGCGGGCCCGTCCTCGTCGACGGCCGCGTCCGTACCGTCGCCGGGCGCGTCGCCATGGACCAGTTCGTCGTCGACCTCGGCGGGGACACCCCCGAGCCCGGCACCGAGGCCGTGCTCTTCGGCCCCGGCGACCGGGGCGAGCCGACGGCCGAGGACTGGGCGGTGGCCGCCGACACCATCGCGTACGAGATCGTCACCCGGATCGGCGCGCGCGTCCCGCGCGTCTACCTGGGGGAGTAGCCCGCCATGGCGGAGTCGAGCGGCAGCAGCTGGAGGCGTGCCGGGTTCGCCGGTGCCGCGATAGGCGTCCTCGCCGCCGGTGCGGCCGCCGGGGTCGCCGTCGAGCGGCTCACCGTCGGCCGTTCCGTACGGCAGAAGGCGCGGCTCGCCCTGGACGCCACCGGTCCGTACGGCGATCTGCGCGGCACCCCCGGCCGGGTCGTCGCCGACGACGGGACCGTCCTCCACTACGAGGTGGACGAGGTCGAGGCGGATGCCCCGGCCGCCCGCAGGCGCCGGCTCTTCGGGCGCCGGGAGCCCGCTCCCGTCACCGTCGTCTTCAGCCACGGCTACTGCCTCAACCAGGACTCCTGGCACTTCCAGCGGGCCGCCCTGCGCGGTCTCGTCCGCACCGTCCACTGGGACCAGCGCAGCCACGGCCGCTCCGGGCACGGGGTCTCCCAGGCCGGGCCCGACGGGGCGCCCGTCTCCATCGACCTCCTCGGCCGCGACCTCAAGGCCGTCCTCGACGCGGCCGCGCCCGAGGGCCCGCTCGTCCTCGTCGGGCACTCCATGGGCGGCATGACGGTGATGGCGCTCGCCGAGCAGTACCCCGAGCTGATCCGCGACCGGGTCGTCGGCGTCGCCCTCGTCGGCACCTCGGCGGGGAAGCTCGGGGAGGTGACGTACGGGCTGCCGCTCGCCGGCGTCAACGCCGTCCGGCGGGTCCTGCCGGGCGTCCTGCGGGCCCTCGGCTCCCAGGCGGAGCTGGTCGAGCGCGGGCGCCGGGCCACCGCCGACCTCTTCGCCGGTCTCATCAAGAAGTACTCGTTCGCCTCGAAGGACGTGGACCCGGCGGTCGCCCGCTTCGCCGAGCGGATGATCGAGTCGACCCCGATCGACGTGGTCGCCGCCTTCTACCCGGCCTTCGCCGAGCACGACAAGGCCGCCGCCCTCGCCGCCTTCGGCGAGCTGCCGGTGCTCGCGCTCGCCGGGGACAACGACCTGGTCACCCCCAGCTCGCACACCGAGGCCATCGCCGCCCTGCTGCCGGACGCGGAGCTGGTGATCGTCCCGGACGCGGGACACCTGGTGATGCTGGAGCACCCGGAGGCGGTCACCGACCGGCTGGCCGACCTGCTTGCCCGGGCCGGTGCCGTCCCGGCCGGGGAGAGCTTCCGTACGCGCTAGGTTTGCTCGTATGGAAGCAGCACATCCGCCCGTCTCCGGCGCCACCCTCTCCGTCGAGTCCCCGCAGCAGATGCAGGAGCTCGGCCGCCGGCTCGCGAAGATCCTCCGGCCCGGCGACCTCGTCATGCTCACCGGTGAGCTCGGCGCAGGGAAGACCACCCTGACCCGCGGCCTCGGCGAGGGGCTCGGCGTGCGGGGGGCCGTCACCTCCCCGACCTTCGTCATCGCCCGCGTCCACCCGTCCCTCGTCGGCGGCCCGGCCCTGGTCCACGTCGACGCGTACCGGCTCGGCGGCGGTCTCGACGAGATGGAGGACCTCGACCTGGACGTCTCGCTGCCCGAGTCCGTGGTGGTCGTCGAGTGGGGCGACGGCAAGGTCGAGGAGCTGACCGACGACCGGCTGCACCTGCTCATCCACCGGGTGACCGGCGACACCGACGACGACCGGCGCACGGTCGTGCTGCGCGGGATCGGCACGCGCTGGGCCGACGAGGACCTGGCCGCCTTCTGACGTAGGTTCCGACAACGTGTCGGGAAGATGTTGCGTGGGTCCTACGAGGCGTGGTCACATGGATGCACGAGCTGGTTAGGTGCACCTAACCTACGGGAGGCATGCATGGCGACGCCCGAACGCGCGGAACCCGGCCGGGACCACGTCTCGATGAGTGAGCTGCTCGCGTCCTGCGCGGCTGCCCGGGCCCTCTCGACCCCGCCGCCGGAGCCGTCCGAGCGGGCGGAAGAGGACGAAGCCGTACGGGACGAGGCGGCTTAGAAGCCGTACGGGACGTAGCGGCTTTCGACGCAGTGGCTCGGGGAACGCCGCTCAGGGAGCGACGTTCAGGGAGCGACGTTCAGGGAACGACGCTCGGGGAGCGACGTTCAGGGGACGACGACGACCTTCGCGCCGATCACCGCGAACGTCCACATCGCGTCCCCGTCGGCCCGCTTCATCCGGATGCCGCCCGTCTTCCGCGCCGGGTCCGGGGACGGCGTCGAGCCGTCGACCGCCGCGCTGAAGCCGATCGCCACGTCCTGGTTCGTCGCGAACCGCACCACGTGCTCGATCTGCACCCCGTCCGAGCCCTGCACCGAGCCCGAGCGCGAGGACACCTTGTACGCGCCCGCCACCGGGTCGACCGTGGACGGCCACACCCTGAACGTACGGGTCGCCTTGCCCTGCGCGTCCACGAGCCACACCCGGCGGTCGGACAGCGCGTACACGACCCGCTCCCCACTGCCCGAGTCCGCGGGGACGGCGAGGGGGTCCTTGGCCGGCTGCTTCGGGCCGCCGCTCGGCGAGACCGAGGGGGCCGCCGTGCCCGACGTCCGCGGCTTCACCGACAGATCGGCGGGGGCGTTCGCCGAGGCCTGGTAGGCGAGGAAGCAGACCGCGGCGACGGCCGCCGCCGTGAGCCCGGCCACGAATCCCGAGCTGCTCCGTGCCACCGTGCCCACCTTTCGTACGAACGTATCGAAGGGTGACGGTAGCAGCCGCCGGACCGAGGTTCGGGGCAGCGTGCCCGGGAGCCGTAGGCTGTTCGCGTGCTGTTGCTCGCCATGGATACCGCCACCCCCGCCGTCACCGTCGCCCTCCACGACGGCGAGGCCGTCGTCGCCTCGTCGAGCCAGGTCGACGCCCGCCGCCACGGGGAGCTGCTGCTGCCCGCCGTCGACCGGGTCCTCGCCGAGGCCGGACTGAAGCTCGACGCGGTCACCGGGATCGTCGTCGGCGTCGGCCCCGGCCCGTACACCGGGCTCCGGGTCGGCCTCGTCACGGCCGCGGCCTTCGCGTCCGCGCTCGGCGTGCCCGTGCACGGCCTGTGCACCCTCGACGGCCTCGCGTACGCCTCCGGGATCGACGAGCCCTTCGCCGTCGCGACGGACGCGCGCCGCAAGGAGGTCTACTGGGCGCGGTACGAGGACTCCCGTACGCGGGTGACCGACGCGTCCGTCGACCGGCCCGCCGACATCGCCGAGCAGCTCGCCGGGCTCCCGGTCGTCGGCGCGGGCGCCCTCCTCTACCCCGAGGCCTTCCCGGACGCCCGCGGGCCCGAGCACCAGTCGGCCGCCGCGCTCGCCGGGCTCGCCGCGGAGAAGCTCGCGGTCGGCGGGGACGGCTTCCTCGACCCGCTGCCGATGTACCTGCGCCGCCCCGACGCGCAGGTGCCGAAGAACTACAAGGTGGTCACCCCCAAGTGAGCGCCCAGGTGAGCACCGTGCTCCGTGAGATGCGCTGGTGGGACCTGGAGCCCGTGCTCGCGCTCGAAGCCGAGCTGTTCCCCGAGGACGCCTGGTCGGAGGGGATGTTCTGGTCCGAGCTCGCGCACGCCCGGGGGCCGCGCGCGACCCGCCACTACGTGGTCGCCGAGGACGGGTCCGGCCGGCTCGTCGGCTACGCCGGGCTCGCCGCCGCCGGCGGCCTCGGCGACGTCCAGACCATCGCCGTCGCCCGCGACCAGTGGGGCACGGGCCTCGGCGCCCGGCTCCTCACCGACCTCCTCCAGGCCGCGACCGCCTTCGAGTGCGAAGAGGTCCTCCTCGAAGTGCGCGTGGACAACACCCGGGCCCAGAAGCTCTACGAGCGCTTCGGCTTCGAGCCCATCGGCTTCCGCCGCGGCTACTACCAGCCCGGCAACGTGGACGCGCTCGTGATGCGACACATCGTCCAGGGAACAGACGTTCAAGGAACAGAGACTGATTCAGATGGCTGCTGACGAACCGCTCGTACTCGGCATCGAGACCTCCTGCGACGAGACCGGCGTCGGCATCGTCCACGGAACCACCCTCCTCGCCGACGCCGTCGCCTCCAGCGTCGACACCCACGCCCGCTTCGGCGGCGTCGTGCCCGAGATCGCCTCCCGCGCCCACCTGGAGGCCATGGTCCCGACGATCGAGCGCGCCCTGAAGACGGCCGGCGTCTCCCCGAAGGACCTCGACGGCATCGCCGTGACGGCCGGTCCCGGCCTCGCGGGCGCGCTGCTCGTCGGCGTCTCCGCCGCCAAGGCGTACGCCTACGCCCTCGGCAAGCCGCTCTACGGCGTCAACCACCTCGCCTCGCACATCTGCGTCGACCAGCTGGAGCACGGGCGGCTGCCCGAGCCGACGATGGCCCTCCTCGTCTCCGGCGGGCACTCCTCGCTGCTGCTCTCCGCCGACATCACCTCCGACGTACGGCCGATGGGCGCCACCATCGACGACGCGGCCGGCGAGGCCTTCGACAAGATCGCCCGCGTCCTCGACCTCGGCTTCCCCGGCGGCCCGGTCATCGACCGGCTCGCCAAGGAGGGCGACCCGGCGGCGATCGCCTTCCCGCGCGGTCTGAGCGGCTCCCGGGACCCCGCGTACGACTTCTCCTTCTCCGGCCTCAAGACCGCCGTGGCCCGCTGGATCGAGGCCAAGCGGGCGGCCGGCGAGGACGTGCCCGTACGGGACGTCGCCGCGTCCTTCCAGGAGGCGGTCGTCGACGTGCTCACCCGCAAGGCCGTCCGGGCCTGCAAGGACGAGGGCGTCGACCACCTGATGATCGGCGGCGGCGTCGCCGCCAACTCGCGGCTCCGCGCCCTCGCCCAGGAGCGCTGCGAGCGCGCCGGGATCCGGCTGCGGGTGCCGCGTCCCGGCCTGTGCACGGACAACGGCGCGATGGTCGCGGCCCTCGGCTCCGAGATGGTCGCCCGCAACCGGCCGGCCTCGGACCTGGAGCTCTCGGCGGACTCCTCGCTGCCGGTGACGGACCCGCACGTGCCCGGAGCCCACTCCCACGCGCACGACCACGACCACGTGCACGAGGTCAGCAAGGAGAACCTGTACTCGTGAGGCTCACGCTCATGTGGGAGGCCAGGGCCGCCCAGGGCCGGGGCGCCGAGCTCCTGGAGTGGGCGCGGGCGCGGGTCCTCGCCCGCGAGCCGCTCCGCCGGGAGCTCTTCCGGGCCCCGCAGGACCGGGTCCTCGTCCTCACCTGGTGGGAGGCGGAGACCTTCGACGCCGAACTGCCCGAGCTGCCGGAGCCGGACGCGGAGCTGATCACCCGTCCGGTCCACCGCTGGCGCTTCGAATCGGTCGAATAGCTCACACGGGCGACGCGCGACCGAAAATAGAGCAACCTTTCGACCGCTTCGGGCATCCCACAGCGCGTGAAGAAGACGATCGCGCTGTGGGCGGCCCTGACCGCCGTCGCCCTCCTGGTGACCGGCTGCACTGTGGAGGAGCCCGCCGCGGCCGCCGCTCCCACCCCGGCGAAGACGAGCACCCCCGCGGCCGAGCACAAGGCACCCGAGGCGCCCGGGGCCGCCACGGCCGCCGCGTACCGGAAATGGGGCCTGAAGCCCTTCGCGGCCCCGCCCGCCCCGCCCGCGGTCAAGCCGGTGGTCCGCGCGGCCGGCGGACCGGTGCCCGTCATCAGCGAGATCCCCACCCGAGAGAAGATCGTCTTCATCACGATCGACGACGGCGCCGAGAAGGACCCCGAGTTCGTCCGGATGATGAAGGACCTCAAGGTCCCGGTCACGATGTTCCTCACGGACTCGTCCATACGCGCCGACTACGGCTACTTCGAGCCACTCCTCGCCCAGGGCAACGGCCTCGCCAACCACACCCTCACCCACCCCAACCTGCGCACCCTCTCCCAGGAGGGCCAGCACCGGGAGATCTGCGGCCAGCAGACGAAACTGAAGCAGCGGTACGGCACGACCCCGCGCCTCTTCCGCCCGCCGTACGGCAACTGGAACGAGGCCACGCGCGCGGCGGCGGGGGAGTGCGGGCTCGACGCGATCGTGCTGTGGCGCGAGTCCATGCAGATCAAGAACATGCAGTACCAGCGCGGCGACCGGAAGCTGCACCCCGGCGACATCATCCTGGCCCACTTCCGGGGCCCGTCCGAGCTCAAGGGCCGGACGATGACCGAGATGACGGCGACGATGCTGCGGAAGATCCAGGAGCAGGGCTTCACGGTGGCCCGCCTGGAGGACTACGTCTGAGAAATCCTCCGGGCGCGGTGTCGATGCGGGCGGATCCCGTTCGACGTATGTGTGGACGGCGGGGAACGGCCCCGCCCCACCGCACACCGAGGAGTCGTCATGCCCCGCTTCCTGTCCCTCGTCCGCATCGAGGAGAACACCATCGACATGGAGAGCGCCGACCCCGGCTTCGAGCAGCGGATGGGCGAGCTCTTCGAGGAGATCACCAAGGCCGGCGCCATGGTGGACACGGCCGGGCTCAAGCCGACCGCCGAGGCCACCCGGATCACCTGGTCGGACGGGAAGCTGTCGTTCACCGACGGCCCGTTCACCGAGACCAAGGAGGTCGTCGGCGGCTACGCGATGCTCCAGTGCAAGGACATGGCCGAGGCCGTCGAGTGGGGCAAGCGGTTCCTGGCCGTGCACCCGCCGCACTGGAAGGTCGGCCTGGAGGTCCGCGAGGTCGAGGAGATGCCGGAAGGCTGACCCGCGCCGTGCTGTCATGTGAGACGTGACGGTGGAGAGCACGCTGGAGACGGTCTTCCGGATGGAGTCGGCGCGGATCATCGCCACGGTGGCGCGGATCGTCCGGGACGTCGGCATCGCCGAGGAGCTCGCGCAGGACGCGCTCGTCTCCGCCCTTGAGCAGTGGCCGCGGTCGGGGATCCCGGACCGCCCGGGAGCCTGGCTGACGGCCGCCGCCAAGCACCGCGCCGTCGACCTCGTACGGCGGCGCGAGACGTACGCGCGGAAGCTCGCCGAGGTGGGCCGGACGCTCACGGAGGAGTCGTACGACCCCGAGCCGTCCGGCCCCGGCGACATCGACGACGACGTGCTCCGGCTCGTCTTCACCACCTGCCACCCGGTGCTCTCCGCCGACGCCCGCGCGGCGCTCACCCTGCGGCTCGTCGGCGGGCTGCGGACGGACGAGATCGCCCGCGCCTTCCTCGTGCCGGAGGCGACGGTCGCGGCGCGGATCACCCGGGCCAAGCGGACGCTCGCGAAGGCGGGCGTGGAGTTCGAGGTGCCGTACGGGGAGGACCGGGCCGCCCGGCTCGGCTCCGTCCTGGAGGTCGTCTACCTGATCTTCAACGAGGGGTACGCGGCCACCGCCGGCGACGACCTGCTGCGCCCGGGCCTGTGCGAGGACGCGCTGCGGCTCGCCCGGGGCCTGGCCGCCCTGATGCCGGGGGAGAGCGAGGCGCACGGCCTCGCCGCCCTGCTCGAACTCCAGGCCTCCCGGACGGCGGCCCGCACCGGCCCCGACGGGAAGCCGGTGCTCCTCGCCGACCAGAACCGCAGCCGCTGGAACCGGCTCCTCATGCGCCGCGGGTACGCCGCCCTCGCGCGCGCCGGGGACGGCCGCTCCTACGGCCCGTACGCCCTCCAGGCCGCGATCGCCGCCTGCCACGCGCGGGCCGCCTCGTACGAGGACACGGACTGGGCGACCATCGCCGCACTGTACGGACGGCTCGGCACCCTCGCGCCGTCCCCGGTGGTCGAACTGAACCGCGCGGTCGCCGTGTCGATGACCGAGGGCCCCGAGACCGCCCTCCGCATCGTCGACGCCCTCGCCGCCGAACCGGCCCTGTCCCGCTACCACCTGCTGCCGAGCGTCCGGGGCGACCTCCTGTCCCGGCTCGGCCGTACGGAGGAGGCCCGGGCGGAGTTCGAGCGGGCGGCCGCACTCACCCGGAACGAGAGCGAGCGGGCGCTGCTCCTCGAACGGGCTCAGCTGTAGGGCCGGCCCGCCTGCTCGGCGAGTGACCGGAGGAGCTCCCGCCCGGATCCCGGGTCCGGGTACGTGACCTCGTCGAGCAGGGGCCCGTCGAGCGCGGGCAGGTCGAGGGCGCCCGGGGCGAGGCCGCGCCAGTCGTCGCGGACGACGGTGGGCCGGGACACGTGGTGCACGTACTCGTCGTGCGGGTCCACCGCGCGGCAGGTGAGTTCGAGGGTGCGGGCGTCCCGCCAGCGGACCAGGTCGATCCCCCGGCCGGGGTCGGTGAAGTCGACGCGGTGGCCGGTGTCGGCTTCGAGGAGGGTGAGGCCGCCCGCGCGGAGGTACTCGTCGCCGTTGTCGAGGCCGATGGCGAGGAGCGGGAGCGTGGGGTGGAAGGCGATGGGCTCGGCCTCCTCGGTGAACGTCAGGAGGTGCGCACAGGAGAGGTCGGCGGCGCGGTAGACGGCCACGCGACTGTGGCGGTCCCAGCACGCACTGGCCGCGATCCACCGCCCGTCCGCGCTGACGACCGCCTGGTCCGGATTCCCGAAGACTTCGGGGAAGGGCTCAGCCATGGTGCTCCCTCAGATGGGCGAAGGTGAGGCGGGCGAGGACGTCCAGGGTCTCCGGGGTCGCCGTCGGGGCGAGCTCCGCGAAGGAGGCGGCGAAGGCCGGTGACTCCGCGCACAGGGTGCGGGCCTCCAGGGCCTGGGTGAGGCGGGGGATCAACTCATGGAAGCAGAAGGGGTGTTCTGCCTCGATGAAGGCGTGCAGGCTCTCCTCGTACGAGGTGTGCTCGCCGTCGTACGCCCAGCCGTCGAGGGACAGGAGGAGGGGGAACTGCGCCCGTACCTCCCAGGCGGACAGCGGCACGTCCTCGTAGCGGGCGTCGCCCTCGCGGTCCGCGAGGCGGAGGAGTGTCGCGAGGTCGGTCATGAACGCGGGTATGCCCTTCGGGCCGGCCGCCGTTCGCCACATGCGGCGGGCCGCTTCCGGGCAGGTCGCGAAGAACTCCTCCGTGAACACGGTGGACAGGTGGTCCAGTTGGGAGGCGAGCTTCTGCGGGGTCTCCCGCCAGGCCGCGTCCCAGTGGTTCAGGCGCAGGACCCGCTTCAGGCGCAGGACCTCCCACTCCAGCGGGTCGGGGCCGGCGGCGAGCTCGGCGAGGTGCGCGAGCGGGCCGCCGGTGAACACGCCTTCCGGGTGCAGTGCCATGTAGCTCCCCCTAGGGCTGGTTCGCAGGCCGGCCGATCAGCATCGTCGGGGCCCCCGCGACCCGGGTGAGCAGGACCGTCGCCGCGTTGGGGCCCTTCGGCTTCACCTTGCGGCGGATCTCCTCGGGTTCGACCGCCGAGCCGCGCTTCTTGACGGTGAGGGTGCCGACCTCGCGCTCCCGCAGCAGGGCCTTCAACTTCTTGAGGTTGAAGGGTAGTTCGTCGGTGATCTCATAGGCGGTGGCGTACGGGGTCGGGCGCAGCTCGTCCGCCGTGACGTACGCGATCGTCTCGTCGATCAGGCCGCCGTCGAGCTCCTCGGCCACCTCCGCGACCAGGTGGGCGCGGATGACGGCGCCGTCCGGCTCGTACAGGTAGCGGCCGACCGGGCGGACCGTCGGGTCGGGCAGGCCCCGGCCCAGGAGGCTCGCGCCGGAGGGCAGCAGGGTGGCCCGGCGGGCGCCCGGCTCCGTACCGAACCAGAGCACGGCCTCCTTCACGTCCCCGCCGTCCGAGATCCACTCGGCCTCGGCCTCCTCGGGCACCGCCTCGTGCGGGACGCCCGGGGCGATCTTGAGCGCGGCGCGCGGGGCCTTGCGGGCCGCCTCGATCGCCCAGGACAGCGGCGGGGAGTACGCCTCGGGGTCGAAGATCCTGCCCCGGCCGCCGCGCCGCGCCGGGTCGACGAAGACGGCGTCGTAGGGGGTGGTGTCGATCTCGGTGACGTCGGCGCAGCGGACCTCGACCAGGTCGGCGAGGCCGAGCGCCGCCGCGTTGGCGCGGACCGCCTCGGCGGTCAGCGGGTCGCGGTCGACGGCGAGGACGGAGATCCCGGCGCGGGCGAGGGCGATCGCGTCGCCGCCGATCCCGGAGCAGAGGTCCGCGACGCTGCCGACGCCCAGCGCCTTCAGCCGGGCCGCCCGGTACGCACCGACCGAGGCGCGGGTCGACTGCTCGACGCCGTTGGGCGTGAAGTACATCCGGTACGCGTCCTCGGCGCCGAACTTCGCCACCGCCCGCTGCCGCAGCCGCGCCTGGCCGAGGGCGGCCGAGACGAGTTCGGCGGGATGCTCGCGGCGCAGCCGGGAGGCGACCGCCAGCTCCTGGGCGGGGTCGTAGTCGCGCAGGGCGGCGAGGAGCGTCTGCCCCTCGGGGGTGAGCAGGGCGGCGAAGGAGGCGAGGTCGGTCACCCGTCCCATTCTGGGCCCTGGAGGGCTGTGGGCCGGCCGGGGGACGGGTGGGGCGGTACGGCGGTGTCGCGGCCCGGAAGGGGCTCTCGCGCTGACAGGATGCGGCGCCATGCAGCTCGTACGACAAAAGGACCAGATGATGACAAAAGGTGTGCGCCGCTCCCGCCGGACGCTCGGGGCGGTGCTCGCCGTGGCCGCCCTCGCCTCCGCCGCCACGGCCTGCTCCGACAGCGCCGAACCCGAGCGCGGCGCGCCCGCCCCCGCCGCCGAGAAACAGGCCCCCGCCGCCGGCGCCCTCACCGCGTACGTCGAGAAGGTCCGCGCCCGGCGGGCCGCCCGCGTGCTCGCCGCCAAGAGATGGGGCCTCGCCAAACCCCCGCTCGAAGCGCCCGCCCCGCCCGCCGTCAAACCGAAGATCACCACCCGCAAGGGCTTCGAGACCGACGGCGAGGACCTGCCGCCCGTCTTCACCACCGTCCCGACCAAGCAGAAGGTCGTCTTCCTGACGATCGACGACGGCGCGGAGAAGGACCCCCAGCTGATCAAGATGATGCAGGAGCTGCGGATCCCCTACAGCGCCTTCCTCAGCAACTACCTCGTCAAGGACGACTACGGCTACTTCCGGAAGATGCAGAAGTCCGAGGAGTCCGGCGTCTCCCTGCACAACCACACCCTCAACCACCGCTACCTGCCCGGCCTCTCGTACGGCGAGCAGAAGCGCGAGATCTGCGGCATGCAGGACGTCATGGAGAAGCAGTTCGGCAAGCGGCCCCCGCTCTTCCGCCCGCCGTACGGCAACTACAACGAGGACACCCTGACCGCCGCGAAGAGCTGCGGCGTCAAGGCCGTCCCGCTCTGGGCCGCCGAGGCCTTCCCCGACCACATGGAGTGGCGCGAGTGGGACCGGGACCTGCACCCCGGCGACATCGTGCTCACCCACTTCCGGGGCAAGGAGGACTGGAAGGGCACCATGCCGGACATGATCCGCCGCGTGATGAACGTGATCACGTCCAAGGGGTACGCGGTCGCGAAGCTCGAGGACTACGTGTGAGGCGGGTCGCCGTCCTCGCCGTGACCGGCGCGCTGCTCGCCCTCCCCGCCCTCCCCGCCTGCGCCCCCTCGGTCGACCCGATCGGACGGCTCGGCCGGAAGGCGGCGGAGCGGGTGGGGCCCCGGCCCACGCCGGTCGAGGTCAAGACCGTGCGGGCGGTGGTGGGCGCGAAGCACTGAGAGGAGGCCGGAGGGGTCCGTCCCGTCACGCCACGGAGCGATGAATTGGCACTCCGCTTGACCGAGTGCTAATCGCGGTCATAGTCTCGGCTCTGGCACTCCCCACTGGAGAGTGCCAACACAGCGACGGGCAGGTCCGGCACCCGCGACGACGGATCCACCTGGTCGCCACCTCAGACAGTTAACCCCGTGAGATCTCCGAAGGGGGAGGTCGGATCGTGACGACCACCAGCTCCAAGGTTGCCATCAAGCCGCTCGAGGACCGCATCGTGGTCCAGCCGCTCGACGCCGAGCAGACCACCGCCTCTGGCCTGGTCATTCCGGACACCGCCAAGGAGAAGCCCCAGGAGGGCGTCGTCCTGGCCGTGGGCCCGGGCCGCTTCGAGAACGGCGAGCGTCTGCCGCTCGACGTCAAGACCGGCGACATCGTGCTGTACAGCAAGTACGGCGGCACCGAGGTGAAGTACAGCGGCGAGGAGTACCTCGTCCTCTCGGCTCGCGACGTGCTCGCGATCGTCGAGAAGTAATTCACCGAAGTATCTGAAGCAGATGCTTTGAGCTGCGCCCCTTGACCCCGCACCGGGCGTCCGGGGGCGCAGTTCGTTCCACCTTGAATCCGAGAGGGCTGAACCGCTCCCATGGCGAAGATCCTGAAGTTCGACGAGGACGCCCGTCGCGCCCTTGAGCGCGGCGTCAACAAGCTTGCCGACACGGTGAAGGTGACGATCGGCCCCAAGGGCCGCAACGTCGTCATCGACAAGAAGTTCGGCGCCCCCACCATCACCAACGACGGTGTCACGATCGCCCGCGAGGTCGAGATCGAGGACCCGTACGAGAACCTCGGCGCCCAGCTCGTGAAGGAGGTGGCGACCAAGACCAACGACATCGCGGGTGACGGCACCACCACCGCCACCGTGCTCGCCCAGGCCCTGGTCCGAGAGGGTCTGCGCAACGTCGCCGCCGGCGCCTCCCCGGCCGCCCTCAAGAAGGGCATCGACGCCGCCGTCAAGGCCGTCTCCGACGAGCTGCTCGCCACCGCGCGCCCGATCGAGGACAAGTCCGACATCGCCGCCGTCGCCGCGCTCTCCGCGCAGGACCAGCAGGTCGGCGAGCTCATCGCCGAGGCGATGGACAAGGTCGGCAAGGACGGTGTCATCACCGTCGAGGAGTCCAACACCTTCGGCCTGGAGCTCGACTTCACCGAGGGCATGGCCTTCGACAAGGGCTACCTGTCCCCGTACATGGTGACCGACCAGGAGCGCATGGAGGCCGTCCTCGACGACCCGTACATCCTGATCCACCAGGGCAAGATCTCCTCGATCCAGGACCTGCTGCCCATCCTGGAGAAGGTCATCCAGGCCGGCGCCAGCAAGCCGCTCCTGATCATCGCCGAGGACGTCGAGGGCGAGGCCCTCTCCACCCTCGTCGTCAACAAGATCCGTGGCACCTTCAACGCCGTCGCCGTCAAGGCCCCCGGCTTCGGTGACCGCCGCAAGGCGATGCTCGGCGACATGGCCACCCTCACCGGTGCCACCGTCATCGCCGAGGAGGTCGGCCTCAAGCTCGACCAGGCCGGTCTCGACGTGCTGGGCACCGCCCGCCGCGTGACCATCACCAAGGACGACACCACCATCGTCGACGGTGGCGGCAACTCCGAGGACGTCGCGGGCCGCGTCAACCAGATCAAGGCCGAGATCGAGTCCACGGACTCCGACTGGGACCGCGAGAAGCTCCAGGAGCGCCTCGCGAAGCTCGCCGGCGGCGTGTGCGTCATCAAGGTCGGCGCCGCCACCGAGGTGGAGCTGAAGGAGAAGAAGCACCGTCTGGAGGACGCCATCTCCGCGACCCGCGCCGCGGTCGAGGAGGGCATCGTCTCCGGTGGTGGCTCCGCGCTCGTCCACGCCGTCAAGGTCCTCGAGGGCAACCTCGACAAGACCGGCGACGAGGCCACCGGTGTCGCGGTCGTCCGCCGCGCCGCCGTCGAGCCGCTGCGCTGGATCGCCGAGAACGCCGGCCTCGAGGGCTACGTCATCACCTCGAAGGTGGCGGAGCTGGAGAAGGGCAACGGCTTCAACGCCGCGACCGGCGAGTACGGCGACCTGGTCAAGGCCGGCGTCATCGACCCGGTGAAGGTGACGCGCTCCGCCCTGGAGAACGCCGCCTCGATCGCCTCCCTCCTCCTCACCACCGAGACCCTCGTGGTGGAGAAGAAGGAAGAGGAGCCGGCGGACCACGGTCACGGCCACGGTCACGGCCACTCCCACTGAGGCAGCTGACTGACCACCGAGGCCCGGTGCCCCCGTCGCGGGGGCACCGGGCCTCGGCGTTTCGCTCTAACCTTCCACCGCGCCGAGCTGTCCCATGAGCCCGAGCATGTCGTACTGCCACCAGCCCTCGACGGCCTTGCCGTCCTCCCGGAAGCGGTGGACGACCATCCCGGTCATGCTCACCTCCATCCCGGTCGGCTGGATGCCCATGAAGTCGCCGACATGGGTGCCGTTCCAGGTCCAGCGGGTGCAGACCCGGTCGCCGTCGGCGATCTGGTCGTCGACCGTGAAGGTGAAGTCGAACGCCGACCGCCACATCTCGGCCTCGCGCCGCACCGCGTCCATGCCGACCGCGTCGGTCGGGTTGCTCGGATCGTGGTCGTGGTACCCCTCGGCGAACACCTCGTCGAGCGGCGGGAGCTCCCCGGGCATCGAGACCAGCTCGAAGAACCGGCGGGAGGCCGCCTTGTACATCTGCTCGTCCCGGACCACGTCCAGGTCGGTGAAGGTCGGCATCTCGTCACAGAGCGCGACCATCTCCCGGAAGATCCGGTCGGTCTCGGGGAGCTGCGAGTTCCGCATGGCCACGTCGTACGAGGGGAACTCGACGATCTCCACGACGTGCGAGGCGTCGGAACGGTCCTTGCCGACGATGCTGTGCGTCGCGGTCCGCTTGCCCTTGGTCTGCTCGACCCACCGGTCCATGAGCCGGTTCAGGTCCTCGACCCGGCTCGTCTTGCAGTCGATGATCTGCACGAATGTCATGACGCCTCCCGACCCAGGTAGGACCCTTCCAGTCTAGGTCTGCGTGCTACGCCGAGCGCGTCAGGTCCGCGGCCCTGACCTCCTCCGCGAACGGCTCCCCCCGCCCGTACCGCGCCACCTCCTCCAGCGCCTGGTCCGCCATGCGGTGGAGTTCGTTGCCGAGGGAGCCGGCGACGTGGGGGGTGAGGAGGACGTTCGGGAGGGTCCACAACGGTGATTCGGTGGGTGGGAGTTCCGGGTCCGTCACGTCGAGGATCGCGTGGAGGCGGCCCGAGACGAGGTGGGGGAGGAGGGCGGTCTCGTCGACGAGGGAGCCGCGGGCGGTGTTGATCAGGGTGGTGCCGTCCGGCATCGCGGCGAGCTGGACGGCGCCGATCATGCCGTGGGTGGAGGGGAGTTGGGGGGCGTGGACCGAGACGACCGTGCTGCGGGCGCAGAGTTCGTCGAGGCCGACGAGCTCGGTGCCGGGCGGCGGGCTCGTCACGTACGGGTCGTACAGCAGGATCTCGAAGTCGAAGGGGCGGAGGAGCTCGACGACCCGGCGGCCGATGCGGGAGGCGCCGACGATGCCGATCGTGCGGCGGTAGTTGCCCCAGGGGGTGGATTCCGTGAGCCAGGTGTCGTCGGTGCGGATCTCGGCGTACCGCTGGGCGGAGCGCAGGACCCGCTTCCCGGCGAAGAGGATCGCGGCGAGCGTGTACTCGGCGACCGGCAGCGCGTTGGCGGCGGCGGCCGAGGTGACGCGGAGGCCGCGCTCCCAGCAGGCGTCGGTGACGTGGTGCTTGACGGAGCCGGCCGCGTGGACGACGGCCTTCAGGCGCGGGGCCCGGGCCAGTACGTCCCCGGTGAGCGGGGTCGCTCCCCAGCAGGTCAGGAGGATCTCGGCCTCGGCGAGGGCGGCGGCGACCCGTGGGTCCGGGGCGGCCAGGTCGTGGGCCACCAGGTGGGGGTCGGTGTGCGCGAGCAGGCCGAGGCGGGTGCGGTGGGCGTCCGTGAGGAGGCGTTCGTCGACCCCGGGGCCCATGGCGAGGAGGAGGGACGGGCGATTGTCAGTGGTCGGGTGCATCGTGGGTACTGGCCTTCCTCACTTGAGGCTGCCGGCCGTCAGACCGGCCTTCCAGTGGCGCTGGAGGGAGACGAAGGCGACGACGAGGGGGACGACGGCGAGCAGGGATCCGGTGACGACGAGGGGGTAGAAGTCGGGTTCGGCGTGGGCGTTGCTGTTCCACGCGTACAGGCCGAGGCTCACCGGGAAGAGCTTCTGGTCCGAGAGCATCACCAGGGGGAGGAAGAAGTTGTTCCAGACGGCGGTGAACTGGAAGAGGAAGACGGTCACGAAGCCGGGCATGACCATGCGCAGCCCGATGGACCAGAAGACGCGCAGCTCGCCGGCCCCGTCGATACGGGCGGCCTCCAGGGCCTCGTCGGGGATGTAGCCGGCGCAGAAGACGCGGGAGAGGTAGACGCCGAAGGGGTTGACGAGGACGGGGATCAGGACGGCCCAGTAGGTGTTGACGACGCCGATCTCGCTGGCCAGGAGGTACATCGGCAGGGCGAGCGCGGTGGTGGGGACGAGCACGCCCAGGAGGACGAGGCCGAAGAGCTTCTCCTTGCCCCGGAAGTCGTAGACGTGGAAGGCGTATCCGGCGGCGACGCTGATCAGGGAGCAGGCGAGGGCGCCGAGTCCCGCGTAGAGGAGGCTGTTGGCGTACCAGTGGAAGTAGATGCCGTCGTTGTACTCGGCGAGGCGGGAGAGGTTGCCGCCGAGGTCGAAGCCCTCGAAGGAGAAGGCGTTTCCGGCGAGGAGGCCTCCGGCGTCCTTGGTGGCGGCGGTGAGCAGCCAGACCAGGGGGAAGAGCATGTAGACGACGGCGAGGACGAGGGCGCCGTTGACGGCGGTCTTCGACAGCCACCGGTTGGGGGTACGGGTGCTCATGCGGGCTGCTCCTGCCGTGCCGTGGCGGCCTTGCGCGCCGGGGCCGCCTGCCGTGCCGTGCCCGCCTTCCGGCGGCCCGTCAGCCGGGTCACGGCGAAGGAGAGCAGCGCCGCCGTCAGGGCGAGGAGTACGGAGGCCGCGGCGGCGAGTCCGTAGTCGTTGCGGTCGAAGGCCGCGGTGTAGGCGTACATGTTCGGCGTCCAGGTGGAGGTGACGGCGGAGCCGGTGCCCTTGTTGAGGATGAGCGGCTCGGTGAAGAGCTGGAGGGAGCCGATGATCGTGAAGAGCCCGACCATCGCGAGCGAGGCCTTGACCAGCGGGACCTTGATGGCGAAGGCGATGCGCCAGGCGCCGGCGCCGTCGACGGTGGCCGCTTCGATGACGGAGCGGTCGATGGCCTGGAGGGCGGCGTAGAAGATGACCATGTTGTAGCCGAGCCACTCCCACAGGGCGATGTTGACGACGGACGGCAGGGTGCCCTCGGGGGAGAAGAAGTCGAAGCCGATGCCGCCGGCGTCCATGGCCTGCACGACCGGGCTGAGCTGGGGCGTGTAGAGGTAGACCCAGATCAGGGCGGCGATGATGCCGGGGACGGCGTGCGGCAGGAAGAGCGCGAGCTGGAAGAAGCGGCGGGCGCGGGCGAGCGCCGAGTCGAGCAGGAGGGCGAGGCCGAGGGCCCCGGCGAGCAGCAGCGGGATGTAGAGCAGGCAGTACCCGAGCAGAACGCCGAAGCCCTCCAGGAAGGCCCGGTCACCCAGCGCCGCGGTGTAGTTGTCGAGGCCGGTGAAGACGGTCTCGGTGCCGCCGAAGCCCAGTCCGGACTGCTTCTCGGTGAAGAGGCTGAGCCAGACCGCGTATCCGATCGGCACCACCATCACCGCGGTGAACAGGACGAAGAAGGGGGTCAGCAGAAGCGTGGCGGCGCGGGTGCGGGCCTTCATCGGGTCAGCCCTCGACCTTCAGGCCGCGCTTGGTGAGTTCGGCGACGGTGGCGTCGTGGCCGGCCTTGACGGCATCGGCGATGGACGGGCCGCCCTTCGCGATCTTGCCGAAGCGGTCCTTGATCGCGGTGTTGGTGGTGCCGGTGGTCGGGCCCCAGGACCAGTTGGGGTTGATGGAGGCGCCGGCGGCCTCGAAGAGGGTGTAGATGTCCTGGCCGCCGTAGAAGCTCGCGTCGAAGGCCTTCTTGGCGACGGGGCGGAGGCCGGCGGCGGCCGGGAAGGCGCTGGAGGTGCCGGAGGCGATGCGGGCCTTGATGCCGGCCTCGGTGGTGGACATCCACTCGGCGAAGGTGACGGCCGCGGCCTTCTGCCTGCTGTCCTTGGTCACGGCGAAGGAGGTGCCGCCGAGCATGCCGCTGGCGGGCTTGCCGTCCCAGGTGGGGACGGGGGCGACGGCCCACTTGCCGCCCATCTCGGGCACGTTGCCCTTGAGGACGCCCGCGCCCCAGGAGGCGCCGAGGTAGCCGACGGTGGTGCCGTTCTTGAGGGAGCCGACCCACTCGGGGCTGAAGGAGGCGTCCTTGTGGACGAGGTCGGCGTCGAGGAGGCCCTGCCAGTAGGCGGTGACCTCGGCGGTGGCCGGGTCGGTGGTGTCGATCTTCCAGGTGTCGTTCTCGGCCTTGAACCACTGGGCGCCGGCCTGCCAGGCCATGGCCTCGAAGGTGGTCGGGTCGTCGGGGAAGAAGGTGGCGATGCGGGCCTTGGCGTCGGCCTTCTTGACCTGCTCGGCGGCCTTCTTGAAGGCGTCCCAGGTGGTGGGGACCTGGACCTTGTACTTGGCGAAGAGGTCCTTGCGGTAGAAGAAGGCCTGCGGGGCGGCGTCGAAGGGGACGGCCCAGGACTTCCCGCCGAGGGTGGTGAGTTCGACGGACTGCGGGAGGAGCTTGGCGCGGTCGGCCTCGGTGAACTGGTCACCGATGTCCTGGAGGGCGCCGGAGCTCACGAACTCGGGGAGCGAGGAGTACTCGATGGAGACCAGGTCGGGGGCGTTGCCCGCCTTCACGGCGTTGGAGATCTTGGCGTAGCCGCCGGCGGTGCCGGAGGGGATCTCCTCGAACTTCACCTGGATGTCGGTGTGGGAGGCGTTGAAGGCGTCCACGACGTCCTTGGAGCCCTTGGCCCAGCCCCAGAAGGTGATGGTCACGGGGCCGTTCGGCTTGCTTGCGGTGTCGTCACCGCCGCCGCCGCAGGCCGTGAGGACGGCCAGGGCGGTGGCGGTGCCGGCTATGACGCGGGACGTTCTGCTCCAAGTACGGGTCACGGCACGGCTCCTGAGGGCGGGGCGGCTGGAGGTTGTGGCCGTGATCCTGTGACCGTTCATGACCGAAGTCAAGAGCGAAAGATTGATTGATCGAAAAAAGATCAGATCGAAGGGGTGGTGCGATCAGCCGGCGGGCGTCGTGCGCGCGCCGCAGGAGTCCCGGACCCGCAGCCACGGCAGCAGGCTCAGATGGCGCCGCGCCGCCTCCTCGTCGGGGGCCTCCGTGAGCCGCTCCACCAGGAGTTCCGTGGCGTGCCGCCCCACCTGCCGCTTCGGCGGGGCGACCGCCGTCAGCGGGGTGTCGGCGAGGGCGGCGACCTCGTCGTCGTACGCGATCACGGCCAGGTCCTGCGGCACCCGCACGCCCAGCTCGGCCAGGCGCTGCACGATCTCGATCGCGTCCACGTCGTTGTGGACCAGGACCGCGCTCGCCAGGCCCGAACCGACGGCCTCGTGCACCGCCCGCACCGCCCGCTCGAAGCCCTCCGGGTCCGCCTCCGCCGGTACGGAGTCGATGACCGGGCGCGGTTCCTTCAGGCCGAGCGTCCCCAGCGCCTCGGCGTAGCCCGCGCGCACCGCGAACGCGGTCGGGGAGTCCCGGCGGGCCACCAGGAGCGGCGTCGCGTGGCCGAGGGAGAGGAGGTGGCGCAGGGCGAGCAGCACGCCGTGGGCGTGGTCGGAGGCGACTCGGTCCAGGCCGTCGAGCGGGCTGCCGGGCTCGGCGCGGCGCTCCAGGAGCACGGCCGGCACGGGCAGCTCGGCCAGCCAGTCCCCGTACGCCAGCCGGTCCTCGGGCAGCCCGCGCCAGCCGGGCGCGACGAGGACGCCCTCGGCGCCCGCCGCGAGGAGGCCCTCGGTGCGGGCCCGGTCCTCCTCCGGCCGGTAGTCGGAGATCCGCAGCACGAGCCGCGCCCCGGCGCGGGCCGCCGCCTCGTGCGCCCCCCGGATGACCTCGGCGAAGTAGTACGTGGCGGAGGGCACGAGCAGGCCGAGGACCAGGCCCTCGCCGGAGCGCCCGCCGCCGGGGCCGCCCTGCCGCTCCGGCCAGGACACCTGGCCGTGCACCCGGTCGAGCAGGCCCCGGCCGGCCAGGACCTCGACGTCCCGGCGGGCGGTGACGGGGGAGACCCCGAGGCGCTCGGCCAGTTCGGAGACGCGGGCGGTGCCGCGCTCGCGCACCAGGGCCAGCAGTCGGTCGTGTCGTTCGGCAGCACTCTCGCGCACGGCGCAGTTCCCCCTCGCGGTGGTGGTGGTCCGTCGAGCCTAGCTCCAGGAATGATCGAATGACAGAAGTTTCGATCATTCGCTCCGATTCCCTTGACGATCGATCGGAGTCTGTTCAGGATTCCCGCGACGCAGACGTCACCGCACGGAGCCCCAGGGAGCATCATGCCCACGCCGCCCGAGAACCGTGAGCTCAGCCCGTACACCGGCTGGACCCGTGCCCACTGGGAGGCCACGGCCGACCGACTCCTCCTGGACGTCCGCCCCTTCGCCTCACCCGGACACGGCCTCATCGACCTCCCCGGCCCCCGCCCCAGCTGGTCCGGCCCCCGCTCCGACGGCCTGGAGGGCTGGGCCCGCACCTTCCTCCTCGCCGCCCTCCGCGTCGCCGGCGCCCACGGCGAGGACCCGGGCGCCCACCTCGACCGGTACGCCGAGGGCCTCGCGGCCGGGACGGAGAAACCGGGACGGGAGGACGAGGACTCCTGGCCGCTGATGGCCGACACCCCCCAGGCGATCGTCGAATCCGCCTCGATCGCCCTCGGCCTCCGCCTCACCCGCCCCTGGCTCTGGGACCGCCTCGACGACCGCACCCGACGACAGGTCGCCGACTGGCTCCTCCCCGCCCTCGCCCCCTCCCCGGTCGACAACAACTGGTGGCTCTTCGGCCTCACCGTCGCCGGCTTCCTCCAGGACGCCGGCATCGAGACCGACCGCGCCGCCGCCACGATCGACCGCTCCCTCGCCCGCATCGAGGACTGGTACCTCGGCGACGGCTGGTACAGCGACGGCGACAACCGCGCCTTCGACCACTACAACGCCTGGGCCCTGCACTTCTACCCCGTCCTCCACGCCCACCTCGCCGGCGACACCGGCCTCCTCGACCGGTACGGCCCCCGCCTCCGCGCCCACCTCGACGACCACGTCCACCTCTTCGACGCGAACGGCGCCCCCGTCCCGTACGGGCGGTCCCTGATCTACCGCTTCGCCGCGGCCGCCGCCCCCTGGCTCGGCACCCTCACCGGCCACACCCCGCTCACCCCCGGCGCCACCCGCCGCCTCGCCTCCGGCACCCTGCGGTACTTCCACCGGCACGGCGCCACCGACGAGCGCGGACTCCTCACCCTCGGCTGGCACGGCCCGTACCCGCCGCTCGTCCAGGAGTACTCGGGACCCGGCTCCCCCTACTGGGCGTCCAAGGGCTTCCTCGGCCTCCTCCTGCCCGCGAGCCACCCCGCCTGGACCGACCCCGAGGAACCCCTCCCCGCCGAACGCGCCGACACCGTCCGCGCCTTCGCCCCCGCCGGACTGCTCGTCCAGACCACCGCCGCCGACGGGCTCGTACGCCTCCACAACCACGGCAGCAACCACGTCCACAGCGCACCGGGAGACGAGGACGACCCCGGCTACGCCCGCCACGCCTACTCCACCCGTACGGGACCCAGTACGGGAACGGCAGCGGCCGACAACCACTTCGCGCTGCTCGTCGAGGGCCGGGCCACCACCCGCGGCCCCGCCACCCCGCTCACCACCGGCCCCGACCGGGCCGCCTCCCTCCACCACCCGCTGCCCGGCGTCCGGGTCCTCTCCGCGACCCTCGCCCACGGCCGCGCCGAACTCCGCGCCCACCTCGTCCTCGGCGCCCCGGAGGGGACCCCCGTACGGCAGACCGGCTGGGCCGTCACCCCCGAGGGCCCGCAGGCCCAGCTCCACCCGGTCCACGGCTACGCGCCGGACGTCAGGGAACTCCCCACCGGGGAAACCCTCCAGGGTCCCGGCAGCCGCACCCTCGCCCTGCACGGCACCACGAGCGGCCCGGCCTCGCTCTTCGTGGCCCTCGCCTCCCTCACCGCCGAACCCGACCCCGCCCCCGTGTCGGACCTCGCGAACGTCCGGGTCGACGGACGCCTCTTGACCGTGACCTGGCAGAACGGCACCACCGCACACCTCGACCTCGAAGAGCTCGAAGCCGTGGATCCGAAGGGCCTGTGAGGTCGAGCATCTGCCGATCCACGCCGTGCGTTAGCGGAGCTGGTTCGTGCAAGAGCGAGCCAAACTGCGTCGACTTCCGGCATTGCCGCCTCGGGCTGAACGAGTCGACTTAGCTTGGTCCTGTGAGTGGACGCGTAATGGTGAAACGACAGTTCGGGCATCGTGCCCGGCTGGCGCTGACGCCTGCGCAAGCCCGACTCGTTGATGATCAGGCCCATGCCGCTCGGGGAATGTGGAATCTGCTGCATGAGTGGTGGCAGATGCTCCCCAAGCACCAGCGTTCGCCGGTAGCTGCGGACGCGGCCATCCGCCAGGCTCGCAAAGAGATCGATTGGCTTGGCGTACTCCCGGCGCAGGCTGCGCAGACGGTGCTGAAGACGTACCTCGTGGCGTGGCGAAACTGCTGGGACGGCCGGACGCGAGAGCCGGCATTCAAGACGCGTTCTCGGTTGGTGCTGTCGGTGGACATTCCGCAAGGCCGGGACTTGCATGTCAGCCGAGTGCACCGCCGCTGGGGCATGGTCAACATCCCAAGGATCGGCCGCGTCAGATTCCGCTGGACCAAGGATCTCCCTGTGGGCAAGTGGGCGAACCAGGAGAACCGCATCACTGGGGCCAGGTTGGTGAAGGATGCACTCGGCTGGCACATCACCTTCCGTGTTACGACCCTTGAAGCCGCACCTGCGCTTCATCAGGGGAGCGAAGTCGGCATCGACGTGGGCGTAAGTGTCCCCATTGCCCTCTCGGACGGGTCCGTTTACACACACGGCTCATGGCTGACTGAGGAGGAGCAGAGCAGCCTGCTGCGATTGGAGCGACGGGCTGCCCACCGCAGGGCCTCCCGCAAGCAGGGGGAGAAGATCTCCGGCCGCTTGCACCGCACGTACGACCGGATCCAAGGGCTTCGCGCGAGAGCCAAGCGTAGGCACCTGGACTGGCAGCACAAGACCACAACCGAGATCGCCAGGAAGTACGGCATCGTTGTGGTGGAGGCGCTCACCATCCCGAACATGGTCAAGTCCGCCAAGGGCACGATGGACCGACCGGGTAAGAATGTCGCTCAGAAGTCGGGCCTCAACCGGTCGATCTACGCGGAGGCGTGGGGCCGCACGATCCGATTGCTGACGTACAAGACAGCCCTTGCGGGTGGCAGTCTCCACGAGGTGCCCGCACCCGGCACCTCCCAGCGCTGCTCGGCCTGCGGGCACATCACCCCTGGCAGCCGGGAGTCCCAGGCCGTGTTCGTGTGCAAGAACCCTGACTGCGGCTGGACAGGTAACGCCGACCACAACGCCGGCCGGAACGTCCTGCATCTCTACCGGATGGGCCTCGCGCTCGTCCCGGCTGCCGGGAGGGCAGTCGTCAGGCGCGCATGCCGCGTCAAGCCAGCCACCGTGAGGTAGGTGGGAATCTCCCCCGCTTGCGGAGGAGAACACTCCAAAACAACACCTTCGTCAACCGCCCCCGCACCCCGACCTCCGGCCCGTACGAGCTCTACTCCGGCCCGTACTTCCGGCCCGCCTTCGACGACACCCCGCCGAGCAGGCCGCGCGGCGCCAGCTTCACCACACCCATGAGGGCCTTGTAGCGGGGGTCCGGGATCGACAGGGTCTTCCCCCGCTCCAGGTCGTGCAGCGCGGCCGACACCAGCTTGTCCGCGTCGAGCCACATCCAGCCCGGGATGTTGTCCGTGCCCATCCCGGCCCGCTCGTGGAACTCGGTCCGTACGAAGCCGGGGCAGAGCGCCATCAGGCGCACCCCGCTGCCCGCGAGGTCCCGCGCCGCGCCCTGGGTGAACTGCACGACCCAGGCCTTCGAGGCGCCGTAGGTGCCGCGGGGCACGAAGGCCGCCACCGAGGCGACGTTCACCACGGCGCCCCGGCGGCGGTCCTTCATCGAGGCGGCGGCCGCCGAGGTCAGCCGCAGCACCGCCTCGCAGTGCACCGTCAGCATCTTCAGCTCGTCGGCCATGGAGACTTCGAGGAAGCGGCCCTTGTTGCCGAAGCCGGCGTTGTTCACCAGCATGTCCACCGGCTGCTTCGGGTCCGAGAGCCGGGCCTCGACGGCGGCGATGCCGTCCTCCTCGGAGAGGTCCGCCGCGAGCACCTCGGCCTCGACGCCGTGCCGGTCGTGCAGCTCGGTCGCCTGCTCCCGGAGCCGCTTCACGTCCCTGGCCACGAGCACGACGTCGTGGCCGTCCGCCGCCAGTCTCCGTGCGAAGGCGGCCCCGATGCCCGCGGTGGCGCCCGTAATCAGTGCAGTCGTCATACGGGCAACCTAGTGCCTGGTACCCGGCCTATTCCTTGGCGTACTTCTCCTCGTACTGGCGGGCGAGCGCGAGGAGTCCGGACTCCATCCACTCGGCGGCCACCAACGTGGAGGGCAGCAGGGTGCGTTCGGTGGTCGCGGCGCGGTGCAGATACGCCACGGTGATGTCGTGGTCCGGCCGGTGCAGCACCGTGATCGGGTCGCCGGCCCGCACCTCGCCCGGCACGATGACCCGCAGCAGCGCGCCGGGACCGGCCTCGGACTGCGTGAACCGCTTCACCCAGCCCTTCTCCTCGACGAAGCCCGCGAAGGTACGGCAGGGGATGCGGCCGCCGGTCACCTCGAGGACGACCTCCTCGCCGATCCGCCACCGCTCGCCGATCAGGGCGCCGTTCACGTCGAGGCCCCGGGTGGTGAGGTTCTCGCCGAAGGAGCCGTTGGCCAGTTCGCGGCCGAGCTCCCGCTCCCACAGGTCCATGTCCTCCCGGGCGAAGGCGTACGCGGCCCGGTCGTTCCCGCCGTGGAAGCGCAGGTCGCAGACCGTGTCCCCGGCGACCCCGCTGGTCCCGACGCCGGGCGCGCCGGGCGCCTCGATCCGTACGGGCCCCTCCACGGGACGCTTGTCGATGGCCGTCATCCCCGAGGCGGCGTCCGTGTACTCCACGGGCCTGGCGCGGCCCACATTCACGCTCAGCAAGGTCATGCGGGCACTGTACGGGCGAGGATCTCAAAGGCGCTCGCGAAAATAGTCGGCTTCACCCAAGAGTCGCTTATGCTGGACGCATGATCGAGGCCCGCCACCTCCGCGTCCTGCGCGCCGTCGCCGCCACCGGCTCCTTCTCGGCCGCCGCGCGCGAACTCGGCTGCACCCAGCCCGCCGTCAGCCAGCAGATGAAGGCGCTCGAAGCCTCCGCCGGCACGCCGCTGCTGATCCGTACGGGACGCGAGATGCGCCTCACCCAGGCCGGCGAGGTCCTGGTGCGCCACGCCTCCGGCATCCTCGCCGGGCTCACCGCCGCCGAGGAGGAGGTCGCCGCGATCGCCGGGCTCCGGGCGGGCCGCGTACGCCTGGTCTCCTTCCCGAGCGGCAGCTCCACGCTCGTGCCCACCGCGCTCGCCGCGCTGCGGGCCGCGCACCCCGGCACCCGGGTCTCCCTCGTCGAGGCCGAACCGCCGCGCTCGATCGAGATGCTCCGCGAGGGCGACTGCGACATCGCCCTGGCGTTCCGGTACGGGGCGGGGCAGGCCGAGTGGGACGACCTGGTGGTCCGCCCGCTCCTCGCCGACCGGCTCGTCGGCCTGGTGCCCGAGGGGCACCGGCTCGCCGGGGCCGGATCGGTGGGCATCGCGGAACTCGCGGACGAGTCCTGGATCGCGGGCTGCCCGCGCTGCCGCCGCCAGCTCGTGGACGTCTGCGAGGAGGCGGGCTTCACGCCCCGCATCGACTTCGCCACCGACGACTACCCGGCCGTGGTGGGCCTGGTCGGCGCCGGTCTGGGCGTCGCCGTCCTGCCGGAGCTGGCCATCGAGTCCGTACGTCCCAAGGGGGCGCGGACCGTGGCCGTGGAGCCGGCCGTGGAGCGGGAGATCGTGGCCCTGACGCTGCCGGACCTCGCGCAGGTCCCGGCCGTCGCGGCCACGCTCGACGAGCTGATCCGCGCCGCCACGCGCGCGTAGCCGATCCGCGCCGCCACGCGTGGCCGCCACGCGTGCGTAGCCGACCCGCGCGTAACCGATCCGCGCCGCCACGCGCGCGTAGTCGCTTCACGACGCGCGCGGGCGCACGGGTCCGTTCGGGTGATGCTCGCTCAGGCGGCGCCCGCTGCGCCGAAGAAACGTTCCTTCACATACGTTCCGGATGGATCACATACGTTCCCCGATGGATGTCATGGACGTCACGGACGCGGCGGACGTGGCCGGCGCGGAGGCCGGTGCCGTCGTGATCAGGCGATTGCGCGCGCGTCCCATGAGCTCTTCGCGTTCGTCCTCGGTGAGGCCGCCCCATACGCCGTAGGGCTCTCGCACGGCGAGTGCGTGTGCCGCGCACTCCGCGCGCACCGGGCACCGCATGCAGACCTCTTTCGCCGAGTTCTCACGCGCGCTCCGTGCCGCGCCGCGCTCTCCCTCGGGGTGGAAGAACAGGGAGCTGTCCACTCCGCGGCAGGCCGCGAGGAGTTGCCAGTCCCACAGGTCGGCGTTGGGTCCGGGAAGGCGGGAGAAATCTGCCATTGCGCTTGTCCCCTTGAAACCGTGTCGAACGGATAGGTGGGCGGGTGGATGGCTGATGGCCGGGGCTCCTCGGGTCCCGACAGGTCCAGGCGATACACCTACTGTCGAAGTAGATGTAAATATGACTCATTGCGAATCTAGCCACAGACACTGCGAAAAGGGAAGAAAACCCTCTAAATGGGGCATAGCTTTCGATGTTGGGACGAACGACCTGCGACACTCTCCTCCGCGCACGACTCCTCACGTAGAGTGCCGAAGACGCCGTCCGACCCGTAACTCTTTCGAGTGACCGTCGTTGAGAGTGCGGAGGCGGTTGAAGGAACAAGCGATCGGGCAAACGTCCGAGAGCGTCAACCGCACAGGTGACGATACGTACAGCCCTGGAGGCTCAAGGTGACGCGCAACAGCTGCGAGAGCCACGGAGGTCAGGCATGACATCCGTCCTCGTCTGCGACGACTCCCCGCTTGCCCGAGAGGCGCTCCGCCGCGCGGTCGCGACCGTGCCCGGCGTCGAGCGCGTGACCACCGCGGCCAACGGCGAGGAAGTCCTCCGCCGCTGGGGCGCGGACCGCTCGGACCTGATTCTGATGGACGTGCGCATGCCCGGACTGGGCGGCGTGGAGACCGTCCGCCGGCTGCTCTCCGCGGATCCCGGCGCCCGCATCATCATGCTCACGGTCGCCGAGGACCTCGACGGCGTCGCCCTCGCGGTCGCCGCGGGCGCCCGTGGCTACCTGCACAAGGACGCCTCGCGCGCCGAACTGCGGGCCACGGTCACCCAGGCGCTCGCCGACCCGACCTGGCGGCTCGCCCCCCGCCGCCTCCGCTCGGCCGAGATGGGCGCCGCGCCCACCCTCACCGCGCGCGAGATCCAGGTCCTCGAAGGCATGAGCCACGGCCGGTCCAACGCGGAGATCGGGCGCGAGCTCTTCCTCTCCGAGGACACGGTCAAGACCCACGCCCGGCGCCTCTTCAAGAAGCTGGGCGCCTCCGACCGGGCGCATGCCGTCGCGCTCGGATTCCGCTGGGGCCTGGTCCGCTGAATCGCAGGTCACCTGCCGTCTCCCCGTCCTCACCCGCGTCCGTCGTGGGGTGGACGGGGTGGGCTTGTGTCACTTCCCCGCGGAATGCCGCATCCTTGAGATGTGGAGTTCCTCGGGGACGAGTCGATCGAGCGGGAGGGGAGGGCGCGGGAGATGAGTGCCGGCGCACCTGCTCATAACGCTTCGGTGCACAACTACGGACGCGGTGCCGCGAACCGAGAGGCGTCGGGGCACCATGGAGCGATGCGCGACGACGAGACCGTGGGTTCCCCCATGCCTGCCGGGCAGGGGGAGATCGGCGCGCTCGTGCATCGCGCGGTCGACGGCGACGCGCAGGCCACGCACGACCTGCTCGCGCGCGTCCACCCGCTCGCCCTGCGGTACTGCCGCACCCGCCTCAACCGGCTGCCCGGCGACGCCCGGCACTTCGTCGAGGACCTGGCCCAGGAGGTCTGCGTCGCCGTCCTGATGGCGCTGCCGCGCTACAAGGACACCGGCAGGCCCTTCGAGGCCTTCGTCTTCGCCATCGCCGGACACAAGGTCGCCGACCTCCAGCGGGCCGCCATGCGGCACCCGGGGTCCACGGCCGTCCCCTCCGACGAGATGCCCGAGCGGCCCGACGACTCCCTCGGCCCCGAGGAGCGCGCCCTGCTCAGCGACGACGCCGAGTGGGCCAAGAAGCTGCTCGCCAACCTCCCGGAGAACCAGCGCGAACTCCTCGTGCTGCGGGTCGCGGTCGGACTGACCGCCGAGGAGACCGGCCAGATGCTCGGCATGTCCCCGGGCGCCGTCCGGGTGGCACAGCACCGCGCCCTCAGCCGACTGCGTGCCCTGGCCGAGCAGTAAGCCTTGCCGGCTGCCGTCATCCCTTTCGTACACGTGCGAACGTCCAAAGCTTCCCGCTGATCTTGATCGTGGAATGAGACACGACTCAGGCCCGTTAGCATGGACATCCCGCACCGATCAAGACCATTTGGGAAGGTGTCATGACTGCCAACGTCGACGGAGTGCCCGAGAAATTCGCGACACTCGGGCTGACCTACGACGACGTGCTGCTGCTGCCGGGCGCGTCCGACATGGCGCCCGACCAGATCGACACCGCCTCGTACATCTCGAAGAACGTGCGGGTGAACATCCCGCTGCTCTCCGCCGCGATGGACAAGGTCACCGAGTCCCGCATGGCGATCGCCATGGCGCGACAGGGTGGTGTCGGTGTGCTGCACCGCAACCTCTCCATCGCCGACCAGGCCAACCAGGTCGACCTCGTGAAGCGCTCCGAGTCCGGCATGGTCTCGGACCCGATCACGGTCCACCCGGACGCGACGCTCGCCGAGGCCGACGCGATCTGCGCCAAGTTCCGCATCAGCGGCGTCCCGGTCACCGACCCGGCCGGCAAGCTGCTCGGCATCGTCACCAACCGCGACATGGCCTTCGAGTCGGACCGCAGCCGCCAGGTGCGCGAGGTCATGACCCCGATGCCGCTCGTCACCGGCAAGGTCGGCATCTCCGGCGTGGACGCCATGGAGCTGCTGCGCCGCCACAAGATCGAGAAGCTGCCGCTGGTCGACGACTCAGGCGTCCTCAAGGGCCTCATCACGGTCAAGGACTTCGTCAAGGCCGAGAAGTACCCGAACGCCGCCAAGGACAAGGAAGGCCGGCTGCTCGTCGGCGCCGCCGTCGGTGTCGCCGGTGACGCGTTCGAGCGCGCCCAGGCCCTGATCGAGGTCGGCGTCGACTTCATCGTCGTCGACACCGCGCACGGCCACTCCCGCCTGGTCGGCGACATGGTCGCCAAGATCAAGTCGAACTCCTCGGTCGACGTCATCGGCGGAAACGTCGCCACCCGCGACGGCGCCCAGGCGCTCATCGACGCCGGTGTCGACGGCATCAAGGTCGGTGTCGGCCCGGGCTCCATCTGCACCACCCGCGTGGTCGCCGGCATCGGCGTCCCGCAGGTCACCGCGATCTACGAGGCCTCCCTCGCCGCCAAGGCGGCCGGCGTCCCGGTCATCGGCGACGGCGGTCTGCAGTACTCCGGCGACATCGCGAAGGCCCTCGTCGCCGGCGCCGACACGGTGATGCTCGGCTCGCTGCTCGCGGGCTGCGAGGAGTCCCCGGGCGAGCTGCTCTTCATCAACGGCAAGCAGTTCAAGTCGTACCGCGGCATGGGCTCGCTGGGCGCCATGCAGTCCCGCGGCGAGCAGCGCTCCTTCTCCAAGGACCGCTACTTCCAGGAGGGCGTCGCCTCCGACGAGAAGCTCGTCCCCGAGGGCATCGAGGGCCAGGTGCCCTACCGCGGCCCGCTCGCGGCCGTCGTCCACCAGCTGGTGGGCGGCCTGCGCCAGTCGATGTTCTACGTCGGCGGGCGCACGGTGCCGGAGCTCCAGGCGAACGGCCGCTTCGTCCGGATCACCTCGGCGGGCCTCAAGGAGAGCCACCCGCACGACATCCAGATGACGGTCGAGGCGCCGAACTACAGCAGGAAGTAACAGCGCGCGACGGAAGGGGCGGTTCCGGCATGTGGCCGGAGCCGCCCCTTCGGCCTGTGTCGGGGATACTGGTAGGCGCAGACATAGAGGGAAAGGCCACACATCGTGACTGAGATCGAGATCGGGCGCGGCAAGCGCGGCCGCAGGGCGTACGCGTTCGACGACATCGCCGTCGTCCCGAGCCGGCGCACCCGGGACCCGAAGGAGGTCTCGATCGCCTGGCAGATCGACGCCTACCGCTTCGAGCTGCCGTTCCTGGCCGCCCCGATGGACTCGGTCGTCTCGCCGCAGACCGCCATCCGCATCGGCGAGCTGGGCGGCCTCGGCGTCCTGAACCTGGAAGGTCTCTGGACCCGGTACGAGGACCCGCAGCCGCTCCTCGACGAGATCGCCGGGCTGGACGAGGCGACCGCGACCCGCCGTCTGCAGGAGATCTACGCCGCCCCGATCAAGGAAGAGCTGATCGGGCAGCGCATCAAGGAGGTGCGCGACTCCGGTGTCGTCACCGCCGCCGCGCTCTCCCCGCAGCGCACCGCCCAGTTCTCGAAGGCCGTCGTCGACGCCGGCGTGGACATCTTCGTCATCCGCGGCACGACGGTCTCCGCCGAGCACGTCTCGGGCGCGGCCGAGCCGCTGAACCTGAAGCAGTTCATCTACGAGCTGGACGTCCCGGTCATCGTCGGCGGCTGCGCCACGTACACCGCGGCCCTGCACCTGATGCGCACCGGCGCGGCCGGTGTCCTCGTCGGCTTCGGCGGCGGCGCCGCGCACACCACCCGCAACGTCCTCGGCATCCAGGTCCCGATGGCGACCGCGGTCGCCGACGTGGCCGCGGCCCGCCGCGACTACATGGACGAGTCCGGCGGCCGGTACGTGCACGTCATCGCCGACGGCGGCGTGGGCTGGTCCGGCGACCTCCCCAAGGCCATCGCCTGCGGCGCCGACGCCGTCATGATGGGCTCCCCGCTGGCCCGCGCCACGGACGCGCCCGGCAAGGGCCACCACTGGGGCATGGAGGCCGTCCACGAGGACGTGCCGCGCGGCAAGCTGGTCGACCTGGGCATCGTCGGCACCACCGAGGAGATCCTCGCGGGCCCGTCGCACATCCCGGACGGCTCGATGAACTTCTTCGGCGCCCTGCGCCGCGCGATGGCCACCACGGGCTACAGCGAGCTCAAGGAGTTCCAGCGCGTCGAGGTGACCGTGGCGGACGCGCAGCACAAGCGCTGATCTTCCGTACGTACGCAGAGGGGCCCCGCACCACCCGGTGCGGGGCCCCTCTGCGTACGGCTACGCGGCGGCCTTCTTGGTGCCGGAGAACGCGGCGAAGGCGGCGAGGCCGAAGAACAGGAAGGTGAGCGGGTCGAGGTCTTCCTTCCACGCGGACGCGAGCACGTCGAAGTGCTGGAAGAAGAGCTCGGTGGCGGAGACGTGCAGCTCCTTGCCGCCGATGATCGCGAGGGCGATCAGCTGGCCGAGGTACACCGCGCCGAGCGAGAACACGGCACCGACCACGGGGAGGGCGGGGTTGCGGCCGCCGACCTTGCCGGCCGCGAAGCCGGTGAGGAAGCCGACACCCACGGCGGCCCAGCCGATCTCCCGCTCGATGCCACCGGCGATGCCGCCGTAGGCACCCGCGGCGACGAGCGCCGCGACCAGGGCGGCCACCAGGCCGAGCACCACGTTGTCACGGGCGGGGGCCGGCGGCGGGGCCATCGGGTACTGCTGGGGCGCGGCGCCGTCGGCGAACGGGTTGCCGGGCGGCGGAACGGACTGAGACATGTGGTGATCCCCCCAGGGAACAGAGAAGTGCGGTCGGCGTGAACGGCGTCAGCCGAGGAGCGCCGCGGTCAGCGGCGCGAGGATCATCCCGAACCCGAGCAGGGCCAGTACCCCGCCGGCCACGCGGAAGCCGGTGGCGGTGAGGAGCCGGTCGTGCGGACCCAGGTGGCCGGCGGCCTGGGCGCGCAGGTCGAGGTTGCGCAGGTGCCACCGTTCCAGCCGCACGGCGGATTCCCTCACGTTGAGCGCGACCCAGAGGCCGCAGACCCCTGAGGTCAGGAAGAGCGTGAGGAGCAGGAGGATGACGGTGAACATGCAGGGGCCCCCGGGACGATGCGCGCGTGTGGAACGGCGCGCGCGGTGGTCCCGGAGGTTAGCACCGGTACATGACAACGACCCAGGGAATTCCGGCCGGGGCCGTCCTCAGAGGCGGTGGGCCGCCCCCGCCGGAGTCGCGCCCCGCGTGTCGAGGAGGAGCTGGGCCTTCACCGAGAGGCCCTGGAGGTCGTACGTGCGGTGGTGCTGGAGGAGGACCGTCAGGTCGGCGTGGGCGGCGGCCTCGTAGAGGGAGTCGGCGCGGGGGACGGGGAGCTCGCGGACGCGCCAGTCGGGGACGTGGGGGTCGTGGTAGCTGACGGCCGCGCCCAGGTCCATGAGGCGGCGGGCGATCTCGTCGGCGGGGGAGCCCTGCCGGTCGGGGAGGTCGGGCTTGTACGTGATGCCGAGCAGCAGGATCCGGGCGCCGCGGGCCGACTTGCCGTGCTCGTTGAGGAGGGTGGCGGCGCGCTGGACGACGTACTGCGGCATCCGCTCGTTGACCTGGCCGGCGAGTTCGACGAGGCGGAGCGGGCGGTGGGCGCCGACGGTGTCTACGGGGACGCCGTGGCCGCCGACGCCGGGTCCGGGGCGGAAGGCCTGGAAGCCGAAGGGCTTGGTCTCGGCGCAGCGGATGACGTCCCACAGGTCGACGCCGAGTTCGTGGCAGAGGACCGCCATCTCGTTGACGAGGGCGATGTTGACGTGCCGGAAGTTGGTCTCCAGGAGCTTGACCGTCTCCGCCTCGCGGGGGCCACGCGCGCGTACCACCTTGTCGGTGAGCCGGCCGTAGAAGGCGGCCGCGGACTCGGTGCAGGCCGGGGTGAGGCCGCCGATGACCTTGGGGGTTCCGGCGTAGCCGTGGGTGCGGCTGCCGGGGTCGAGGCGGCCGGGGGAGTACGCGAGGTGGAAGTCGCGTCCGGCGCGCAGGCCGGAGCCCGTCTCCAGGACCTCGCGGAGGAGGCCCTCGGTGGTGCCCGGGGGGACCGGGGACTCCAGGAGGACGGTGGTGTGGGGGCGCAGCCGGGCGGCGAGCGCGCGGGCGGCCCCGGTGACGGCGGTGAGGTCGAGGGTCCGGTCGGGGCCGAGGGGGGTCGGGGCGCAGAGGACGGCGGTGCGGACCCGGCCGAGCTCGGCGGGGTTGGTGGTCGGCCGGAAGCCCCCCGAGAGCATCCGGCGGATCTCGGGGGCGGTGAGGGAGCCGTCGACCGGGGGGCGGCCGGCGGCGAGTTCGACGACGGGGCGGGGGTCGGTGTCGTAGCCGATGGTGTCGATGCCTGCGGCGGTGGCGGCCTGGGCCAGGGGGAGTCCGTGGTGGCCGAGGCCGATGACGGCGAGGTCAGCGGGCATGGGGGGTGGGCCGTCCTTCCCAGTAGCCGGAGGGAACGCGACGCGCAAGCCCGGTGGACAGAACGGGTCGAGCGCAATGTCAGACTAGGCGTAAATATGACCGATCTGCGGCATTGTGCGACCGAAGATCGCCGAGTGTTATCCACAGGTCGGCGGCGAGGCGGTGGCTGAAGTCGCGGGAGCGGGCCAGAATCGAGCTGTGAGCCGGACCACACGGGCCCGGTTCGCGGCTCGTGTGCGGCCGGACCGGGTGCGTGCGCGGGTGCGGGACCGACGGGGGACGACGGGAGGCAGCAGCGTGAGGACAGCGACACTGGGACCCGCCGAGCGCGCCGAGGCGCTCGCGGCCATGGCCGAGCGAGAGCTGGACGTGCTGGTCGTCGGCGCCGGAGTGGTCGGCGCGGGAACCGCCCTCGACGCCGTCACGAGAGGGCTCTCCACCGGCATCGTCGAGGCCCGCGACTGGGCCTCGGGCACCTCCAGCAGGTCCAGCAAGCTCATCCACGGCGGCCTGCGCTACCTGGAGATGCTGGACTTCGCCCTCGTACGGGAGGCGCTCAAGGAGCGCGGACTCCTCCTGGAGCGGCTCGCCCCCCACCTGGTGAAGCCGGTCCCCTTCCTCTACCCCCTCCAGCACAAGGGCTGGGAGCGGTTCTACGCCGGCTCGGGCGTCGCCCTGTACGACGCGATGTCGCTCTCCTCGGGACACGGCCGGGGGCTCCCCGCCCACCGGCACCTCTCCCGCAAGGGCGCCCTGCGCGTCGCGCCCTGCCTGAGGAAGGACGCCCTGGTCGGCGCCCTGCAGTACTACGACGCCCAGATGGACGACGCCCGCTTCGTCACCACCCTCGTGCGCACCGCCGCCTCCTACGGCGCGAGGGCCGCCAGCCGGGCCCGCGTCACCGGCTTCCTCCGCGAGGGCGAGCGGGTCGTCGGCGCGCGCGTCCAGGACGTCGAGGCCGGGGAGGCGTACGAGATCAGGGCCAAGCAGATCGTCAACGCCACCGGCGTGTGGACGGACGACACCCAGGCCCTCATCGGGGAGCGCGGCCAGTTCCACGTCCGCGCCTCCAAGGGCATCCACCTCGTCGTGCCCAAGGACCGCATCCACTCGACCACCGGACTGATCCTGCGCACCGAGAAGTCCGTCCTGTTCGTCATCCCCTGGGGACGCCACTGGATCGTCGGCACCACCGACACCGACTGGGACCTCGACAAGGCCCACCCCGCCGCCTCCAGCGCCGACATCGACTACCTCCTGGAGCACGTGAACACCGTGCTCGCCACCCCGCTCACCCGGGACGACGTCCAGGGCGTCTACGCCGGGCTGCGGCCCCTCCTCGCCGGCGAGTCGGACGCCACCAGCAAGCTCTCCCGGGAGCACACCGTCGCCCACCCGGTCCCCGGCCTCGTGGTCGTCGCCGGCGGCAAGTACACGACGTACCGCGTGATGGCGCAGGACGCCGTCGACGCGGCGGTGCACGGACTCGACCAGCGGGTCGCCCCCTGCGTCACCGAGGACACCCCGCTCCTCGGCGCCGAGGGCTACCGCGCCCTGTGGAACGCGCGGGCCAGGATCGCCGCCAGAACCGGCCTGCACGTCGTCAGGGTCGAGCATCTCCTCAACCGCTACGGCTCCCTGACGGAGGAGATCCTCGACCTGATCGCGGCCGACCCGAGCCTCGGCGAACCGCTCGCGGCGGCCGACGACTACCTGCGCGCCGAGATCCTGTACGCCGCCTCGCACGAGGGCGCGCGCCACCTCGACGACGTCCTCACCCGGCGGACCAGGATCTCCATCGAGACCTTCGACCGGGGCACGCTCAGCGCCCGCGAGTGCGCGGAGCTGATGGCGCCGGTCCTCGGCTGGGACGACCGGCAGATCGAGAAGGAGGTCGAGCACTACGAGAAGCGGGTGGAGGCGGAGCGCGAGTCGCAGCGGCAGCCCGACGACCTGACGGCGGACGCCGCGCGGCTCGGGGCGCCGGACATCGTGCCCATCTGACGGGACGTCCGGGGGCGGTGCGGGGGGAGGCCCGAGGTGACGTCCGGGGGGAGGTGCGGGGAGTCCGCGTCCGGTGGGAACCTCGGGGGCGTGCGGAGGCGTCGTATCCCGGAGTACGGACCCGGGGGCGTCGCCCGGCCCGAGGTGAGAGACAATGGCCTCTCTTCCAGGGCGGGTTACCGCATCGCGCGGGAAGCGGCAGACGCGGCGAAGATCAGGGATCGCAGAGGGGACGCATGTCGGAGGCGGAGCAGTCGCGGGACAAGGCGAGGGACCCCCGGCGGGACGCCGCCGCGGGGGCCGCGACCGACGGCGACCGGGGAGCGGTTCCGGCCGCGCGTGAGCCGGTGCGGGACACGAAGGACGCGCAGGTCAGCCGGGGTGCGCAGGCCTCGGAGGACGCGCGTGGGCCGGAGCGGGGCGTCGAGGACGCGAAGCCCGCGAAGGCCTCCGGGGACGTGAAGGGCACCCAGGATGTGAAGGGCCCTCAGGACGCGTCGGCGGAAGGGGCGACGGGTCAGGGCGCGGCCGGGACCAAGGCCGGAGCCGGGACCGCGGGCGCGGCCGGGACCGCCGGTGACGACGCCGTCGCGAACGGGCGGCTGCGCGGCACCGAGCCGTCGACCGGACGGGCCGGGTTCGGCGCCGGGGACGGCGACGGCGAGAGCGACCGCCGGACGGCCGCCGGAACCGCGCGCGGCGGCGACCGGCTCCGCAAGGAACCGGTCGGCGAGGGACGACTCCTCTCGGGCCGCTACCGGCTCGGCGCGGTCCTCGGACGCGGCGGCATGGGCACCGTGTGGCGTGCCGTCGACGAGACCCTCGGCCGTACCGTCGCCGTCAAGGAACTCCGCTTCCCCAACAGCATCGACGAGGACGAGAAGCGGCGCCTCATCACCCGGACCCTGCGCGAGGCGAAGGCCATCGCCCGGATCCGCAACAACGGCGCCGTCACCGTCTACGACGTCGTCGACGAGGACGACCGCCCGTGGATCGTCATGGAGCTCATCGAGGGCAAGTCCCTCGCGGACGCCGTCCGCGAGGACGGCACGCTCACGCCCCGGCGCGCCGCCGAGGTCGGCCTCGCCATCCTCGACGTGCTGCGTTCGGCGCACCGCGAGGGCATCCTGCACCGCGACGTGAAGCCGTCCAACGTGCTGATCGCCGAGGACGGCCGGGTCGTCCTCACCGACTTCGGCATCGCCCAGGTGGAGGGCGACCCCTCGATCACCTCCACCGGCATGCTCGTCGGCGCCCCCTCGTACATCTCCCCGGAGCGCGCCCGAGGCCACAAGCCCGGTCCGGCCGCCGACATGTGGTCGCTCGGCGGCCTCATCTACGCGGCGGTCGAGGGAAGCCCGCCGTACGACAAGGGCTCCGCCATCGCCACCCTCACGGCCGTGATGACCGAGCCGGTCGACCCGCCGAAGAACGCGGGCCCCGAGCTGGAGAAGGTCATCTACGGCCTCCTCGCCAAGGACCCGGCGCAGCGCCTCGACGACGCCGGCGCCCGGGTGCTGCTGCGGGCCGTGCTCGACGCGCCCGAGCCGGCGCCGCCGGTCTCGTCCGAGGCCACCACCGTCATACCGCTGCCGCCCCGCCCCGAGCGGACCCCGGCGGCTCCCACGGCCCCGGCGGCCGACAAGGGACCCGACGCGGCCGCCGAGCGGATGCGGGGCGCGCTGAAGTCCGTACGGAACGCGGCGGCCTCCGTGAAGGCCGAGCCGAAGCCCGCGCCGAAGCTCGCGACCGAGCCCCTGCGGGGCGGCGGCAAGCCGACCCCGGCCCGCGCGCCGCTGACCGACGTCGTGCCGCGCCGCACCCTGGTGATCATCGCCGCGGTCGCCGTCCTCGCCGTCCTCGGTACGATCCTCGCCGTCTCCCTCGGCGGCGGGGGCGACGAGGGCACCCAGGGCAAGGGCGACGGGGGCACCACGGCCTCGGCCGGCGCCTCGACCGGAGGAGCCGGCGGTTCCACCGGCTCCGGCGGGGCCCAGGGCCAGTCCTCGGGCGGCCCCGGCCAGCAGGGCGGCACCCAGCCCGGCGACAACGGCGCCACGGGATCGACGGGCAGCACCGACACCAACGGCACGACGGGCTCCACGGACGGGCAGAACGGCACCACGCCCACCGGGAAGCCCGTCGGCGACGCCGGCACGAAGCTGCCCGCCGGCTACGCCCTCGTCACCAACGACCGGCTCCACTTCTCGATGGCGATGCCGGCGTCCTTCACGTTCCACTCGATCCCGGGATACTCCCTCGGCGGGATATTCAACGAGAGCGGCGGCTTCCCGCGCGTCCAGGTCGACTACAACGGCAGCCCGAAGGACGACGCGGCCGGCGCCTGGGAGCTGGCCAGGTACGGCGTGGCCGCCACCAGCCAGGACTACAAGCACATCGGCATCAAGTCGGTCTCGTACAAGGGCTACCCGACCGTCGCCGACTGGGAGTTCGAGCGCACCCAGAAGGGCGTCCGCGTCCACGTCCTCAACCGCGGCTTCAAGGTGGACGCCGACCACGGCTACTCCATCATGATCAGCTGCGCGGCCGGCGAGTGGAACGGCGCGGAGTGCAGGACGCTGCGGGAGACGGCGTTCGCCACGTTCAGCCCCAAGGACTGACCCGTGCCACGTATCGTGAGGTTCGCGGACCGAAAGCAGCCGAACAGAGCCGACAACTGCGCGGTGCCGGACCGGAACTGACGGACTCGCGTGATCCCGCCCGATCCCGAGGGATCCGCGGGGCCACGGGGGAACAGCGTGCGCGCGTGGGGAGGCGTCGTGGACGACTACGCGGGAAGGGTGCTCGCCGACCGCTACCGCCTGCCGCTGCCACCGACGGACGCCGACGCGTACGAACCGGTGGAGACGCGCGCGTTCGACACCTACAGCGGGCAGGAGGTCCTGGTCCGCCAGGTGCCGCTGCCGGAGTTCGTCGACGCCGAGGTGCTCGACGGGCGGGGCGGTCCCGCCGGCCCCTACGGCGGCGCGGGCCCGGCCACCCGCCGGCCGGCCGAACCCGTCGTGCGCCGCGCGATCGAGGCGGCCCAGGCCGCCGCACAGATCCCCGACCATCCCCTGCTCGACCAGGTCTTCGACGTCTTCGCGGAGGCCGGATCGCTGTGGATAGTGAGCGAACGCGTGGCGGCCAGACCGCTGGCCGCGCTCCTCGCCGAGCGGCCCCTCAACCCGTACCGCGCGGCCGAGATAGGCGCCGACGTCCTCACCGCCCTGCGCGCGCTCCACGCCCACGGCTGGGTGCACCGGAACATCACCGCCCGGACCGTGCTCGTCTGCGACGACGGACGCGTGGTCCTCACCGGCCTCGCGGCGGGCGCCGCCGAGGAGGCCCTCTGCGGCTACGCAACGGTCCCGGACCGGACCGACGAGTTCGCGCCTCCGACGACGGAGGGGGACGCGCCCGAGACGTACGCACCGTACGCACCACCTGAGCGGCACGAGGCGGAGGGGTCTCGGGCCGGGGAGTACGAGCCTGGCGTGTATGAGGCCGAAGTGTCTCGGGGCGAGGTGTACGAGCCCGAGGCGTACGAGCCCGAGGAGTACCGGCCGAACGTGTACGAGGTCGGGTCGTACGAGCCCGAGACGTACGAGCCCGAGTCATACGGGACCGGGGCCCAGGCCGGGGCTCACGAAGCCGGTGCGTACGCGCCCGAGCCGTACGCGCCCGAGTGGCCCGCGCCCGTCGAGGAGTACGGCTCCGAGGAGTACGGCTCGGTGGAGTACGGCTCCGAGGAGTACGGTTCCGAGGCCCTTGACGTGGAGGTCTACGAGGAGGGCGGCGAGGAGCCGGGCGCCCGCGACACCCCGGGGCCCGTCCCCGGCCCCAGTCCCGCCCCCGACGCCTACGGTGCCGACCCCTACGGGCGGGCCGCGCCGACCGTCGCCGAGACGCAGCCCGTGGCCGCGCCGCCCACCGCCGACGTGCGGGCCGCCCGCGCCGGGGCCATCGCCGCGTACCGGGCCGGTGCGCGAGCCGCCGCCCGGCTCGGCGAGACGGGCGCGCTCCCCGTTCAGCGCCCCGCGCCGCCGGAGTCGCCCGGCCCGCCGCCGCCGACGGCGCAGGCGTCCGGCGCGCCCGAACCGCAGTGGTGGGCACGGGTCGCGGACGACGACGAGGACGACGAGGACGACGGCGACGAGCCGTACGGCGCAGGACCGCCGCCGCGCGTGATGCTGGCCGGCAGCTGGAGCGACGGCCCGCACGCCGCGCGGGACGGCTCCGGGCCGATCCCGGCCGGCGGCGGCCCCGTACTGCCCGCGCTGCCCGCCGGGTACACGGCGGCGACCCCGGATCCCGCGCGCCTTCCCGTCCCCGCCGGCCCCCGGGAGGAGGCGCCCGTCGCGATCCCGGCCCAGGCGCACCGCGGCCCGACCACGCGCCTCGCCGCCGAACGGGCCCGCCAGACCCGGATCGCGGTCGTCGGCGCCGTCACCGAGCGCTGGGCGCCCGAGCAGGCCGGTCCCGTGCACGAGAACTGGCGCCTCGCCCCGCCCATCGGCCCCGCGACCGACCTGTGGGCGCTCGGCGCGCTGCTCTACCGGGCCGTCCAGGGCCACGCCCCGTACCCCGAGGACAACGCGGCCGAGCTCGTCCAGCTGGTCTGCGCCGAGCCGCCCGCCTTCGCCGAGGAGTGCGGGCCCCTGCGTCCGGTCGTGGAGTCGCTGCTGCGTCAGGACCCGACCGAGCGACCCGACTTCGAGGAGCTGCGCGGCTGGCTGCGCTCCCTCGTCCGCTCGGCGCCGGAGCCGGAGGCCGGGCTCGGCGTCGTACCGCTGCCGTCCTTCGACGAGGCGCGACTGCCGATCGTGCGCCGGCGCGGCGAGCTGGTGCGCCGGTGGCGCGGGGGAGCGGGGGCGGGCCGCCACCGCAACAAGCGCGCCAAGGACTCGCGGGGTCCGCAGTACGCCCCGGAACACGGCCGCGACCACGACCACGCGCGCGTACAGCCGGATTACCGCGAGGAGTTCCGGGAGGAGTTCCACGAGGAGTCCAGGGACGGCTTCCAGGACGGCTTCCACGAGGAGTTCGACGGGGAGATCCCCCAGCGGGCCCCGCGCGCACCCCGCGCACCCCGCGCGCCCCGCACCCCCCGGTCCTCCAGCCGCACGTCGTCCTCCCAGAGCCAGGGTTCCCCGCGTTCCCTGGGCCGTACGCTCCTGATCCTCGTCTTCCTGCTGCTCGTGGGAGCCGTCGCGTACGTCGCCCTGTTCATGCCCGGTGACGGCGAGCAGCCCCGTACACCGGCCGCCACCCCCACGACCACCCCCACGACCGCCCCCGCCACCGCGACGACGAAGCCGCCCGCCGAGCCGACGAGGAGACCGACCACCGGGCCCGCCACCACCCCGCCCCCGGCGGACCCTTCGGCTCCCGCGCTCGCCGCCGGGTACGAGCTGCGCCAGGACCCGGAGGGGTTCCGGATCGGGGTCCCGAAGGGGTGGCGGCGCAGCCCGATCAACGACGCCGGCCAAGTGCGCTACACCGACGGCGGCTTCACGCTGATCGTCGTCCCCGGCCGGGACGGCGTCCGGGACAACGGCTCGGATCCGCTGGAGTACCAGAACTCCAAGGAGCGCGAGTTGGAGCCGTACCGGTCGTCCAGCTGGGCGCAGGTGGAGAGGGCGCGCCGGGTGGACATCGGCCGGACGCCGACGGCCGAGGGCACCTACACCTGGCTGGACAGCACGGGCCGCGAGGTGTTCGTGCGCAATCTCGCGCTGATCGACGGCGGCCGGTACCACGTCGTCCAGGTGATCGGTCCGGAGGGCGAGCGTGACAGGGTCACCGAGATCTACGAGCAGGCCACGAAGGCGTTCCGCCCGGGACGATGAGCCAACGGTGAGCCGACGGTGAGCCGACAGTGAGCCGGAGGTCCCACCGGCCCCCGGTCACGGTGCTGTTCCTATGACCGCCCCGAGGTTCCGCTGCCCGTGCCCCCCTCCGTAACCTGGCATCAGAAGGAACGGGCGGGGGCAAGTGGAACATTCTCAGAGCGCTTCTCAGGGCACAGGATCGGGGCTGCTGCTCGCCGGTCGCTACCGGCTGGGCGAGTCCATCGGACGCGGCGGCATGGGCAAGGTCTGGCGCGCGCACGACGAGGTGTTGCACCGCGTGGTGGCGGTGAAGGAGTTGACGGCGGGCCGGTTCGTGGCCGAGGCCGACCGGCTCGTGCTGCACGCCCGTACGCAGAAGGAGGCGCGGGCCGCCGCGCGGATCACGCACCCGGGCGTGGTGACCGTCCACGACGTCCTGGAGCACGACAACCGGCCGTGGATCGTGATGCAGTACGTCGACGGGCCCTCGCTCGCCGACGCCGCCAAGGAGGCCGGCACGATCGAGCCCCGCGAGGCGGCCAGGATCGGGCTGCACGTCGTCGGCGCGCTGCGTGCCGCGCACGCGGCCGGGGTGCTGCACCGGGACGTCAAGCCGGGCAACGTGCTGCTCGCGCGCGACGGGCGCGTCCTCATCACCGACTTCGGGATCGCGGCGATCGAGGGCGACTCGACGATCACCCGGACCGGTGAGATCGTCGGCTCCATCGACTATCTGGCGCCCGAGCGGGTACAGGGCGGCGATCCGGGTCCCGCCTCCGACCTCTGGTCCCTCGGAGCCACGCTGTACACGGCGGTGGAGGGCACCTCGCCGTTCCGCCGCACCTCCCCGATCAGCACCATGCAGGCCGTGGTGACCGAGGAGCCGCCGCACCCGCAGAAGGCGGGGCCGCTGGCCTCCGTCATCGTGGCCCTGCTGCGCAAGGATCCGGCGCAGCGGCCGCGCGCGGACGAGGCCGAGCGGATGCTGCTCGACGCGATGGAGGGGCGCGCGCCGGCGGCGGCGCAGGCGTACGTGCCGACCCAGCGCGTGGCCAGGGAGGACCTGGACACGGCGGCGGACGCGCAGGCGGCGGCCGGTACGGGCATGGGGCCAGGCGCGGGCATGGGGCCGGGCACTGGCATGGGGCCAGGCGCGGGCATGGGGCCGGGCACTGGCATGGGGCCGGGTACGGGTACGGAGAGCCTGGCGGGCGGCCCGCCGAAGGCCACCGCGCAGTGGCCCCAGCCGGCCCAGGAGCAGCAGCCGGCCCTCGTGTCCCACCAGCTCCAGCCGTCGCACCCCGGCTCCCCGCCCCCCTCCCCCCGCGGCCGCTGGCGTTCCGCCGTGCTCGCCGCGCTGCTCGCCGGGGTCGTCGCGGGCGGTGCCGTCTTCGCCGCCATGAACTACGCGAGTAGCGACCGTGACAGCGGTGCCGACGGCGGACGGACCACGCCGGCGACCTCCCCCGCCACCAAGAAGGGCGGCGGGGACGGCATTCCGGCCGGCTGGCACCGCGCCGACGACCCGGAGGGCTTCAGCCTCCTCGTACCGGACGGCTGGAAGCGGCAGACGGAGGGCGACCAGATCGACTACACCCCGGACAACGGCCGCCACCGCATCCGGATCAGCGTCGACAAGAGCCCCGACTTCGAGAACCCGTACATGCACGCCGTCGACCTGGAGCGCCAGCTGGGCAAGCGCATGGACTACAACCGGGTCAAGCTCGGCCAGGACACCTACCGCGACCAGGTCCGCTCCTGTCTGTGGGAGTTCACCTGGACAGAGAAGAAGACCTTCCCGGGGCCGCGGCACGCGATCGACCAGATGTACTACGACGAGGACGGCACCGAGTACGCCATCTACATGTCCTCGCCGGCGTCGAGCTGGGAGACCACCCGGGAGCAGTTCGACATCGTCCTCCAGCACTGGCGCGCGCCGGGGGACTGAGGGGCGGAAAAATCTCCGTGGGCGGCCTCCGGCGGCCGTAAGCCCCTGATCAGGACTTATGTGCCAGTGATCGCTGGCGCGATGTGTGCGGACGGTGAAAACGCGTTACCGACGGGTACCCAAAGGCCGGAACGCGGCCTACGCTCGGCCTCATGACGGACTCGCAGGCCCCCGCCGCCCCCTCGGTTCCCGCCGACGCCGACACCGCCGCCTCCGCCGCCGAGGCGGCCCGCCCGGCCGCGCCCGCCGGCGCGACCAACCCGGTCGCGCCCGCGCCCGCCGGCGCGCGGACGGCCGCCGACGTCGTGACGCCCGAGCTGGTCGCCCGGCTCACGCGCGGAGTCGTCGGCTCCGGCCGGACCGCCAACCACACCCCCTTCACCGGGGAGAAGCTGGCGGACCTGCCCGAGTCCACCCCCGAGGACGTCGCCGAGGCCTTCACGCGCGCGCGTGCCGCCCAGGCCGCCTGGGCCGCCACCCCGGTCAGGACCCGCGCCGCCGTCCTCCTGCGCTTCCACGACCTCGTCCTCCAGCGGCAGGCCGAGGTCCTCGACCTCATCCAGCTGGAGACGGGCAAGGCCCGCCTGCACGCCCACGAGGAGGTCCAGGCGGTCGCCGTCGCCGCCCGCCACTACGGCCGCAAGGCCGCCTCGTACCTGCGCGCCAAGCGCCACACGGGCGTCGTGCCGACCCTCACCAAGGTCACCGAACTGCGCCAGCCGCGCGGGGTCGTCGGCCAGATCGCCCCCTGGAACTACCCGTTCGAGCTCTCCGTCGGCGACGCGCTCCCCGCCTTCGTCTCGGGCAACGCCGTCGTCATGAAGCCCGACACGGAGACCGCGCTCACCGCGCTCTGGGCCCGTGACCTGCTCATCGAGGCCGGCCTGCCCGCCGAGGTCTTCCAGGTCGTGCTCGGCGAGGGCCCGGTCGTCGGCCCCGAGGTCGTCAAGCACGCCGACTACGTCTCCTTCACCGGCTCCACCCGCACCGGCCGCGAGGTCGCCCAGGGCGCCGCCGCCCGGCTCGTCGGCGTCTCCCTCGAACTCGGCGGCAAGAACGCCATGCTCGTCCTCGAGGACGCCGACATCGAGAAGGCCGCCGCCGGAGCCGTCCGCGCCTGCTTCTCCTCCGCCGGCCAGCTCTGCATCTCCATCGAGCGACTCTACGTCCACGAGTCGATCGCCGACGCCTTCCTGGAGCGCTTCGCCGCCCGTACCAAGGCCATGCGCCTCGGCAACTCCCTCGCGTACGGGGCGGACATGGGCTCCCTCGTCGGCGAGCGGCAGCTGGAGACCGTCACCAGGCACGTGGAGGAGGCCGTCGCCAAGGGCGCCACGCTCGTCGCCGGCGGCGTCGCCCGCCCCGACATCGGCCCCCTCTTCTTCGAGCCGACCATCCTCGACGGCGTCGAGGCCCCGATGGCCGTCTGCGGCGAGGAGACCTTCGGCCCGGTCGTCTCCGTCTACCGCTTCAGGGACGAGGACGAGGTCGTCGAGCTCGCCAACGCCACCCCGTACGGCCTCAACTCCTCCGTCTGGACGAAGGACTCGCGCCGCGGCCACGCCGTCGCGGCCCGGCTGCGCACCGGCACCGTCAACATCAACGAGGGGTACGCGCCCGCGTACGGCAGCGTGCAGTCCCCGATGGGCGGCATGAAGGACTCCGGGCTCGGCCGCCGCCACGGCTCCGAGGGCATCCTCAAGTACACCGAGGCGCAGACCGTCGCCCAGCAGCGGCTGATCCCGCTCGCGCCCTCCTTCGGGATGGACGACGAGAAGTACGCCGCGTTCATGAGCGTGTCCCTGAAGGCGATGAAGGCCCTGCGCCTGCGCTGACCCTCCGTCCCACCCGCCCCTTTTCGTACGAGGAGAGCCATGACCGCGGTACCCCCTGCCCAGAATCAGGACGAGGACGACTCGTACGACTACGACGTCCTGGTCGTCGGCTCCGGCTTCGGCGGTTCGGTCACCGCCCTCCGCCTCACCGAGAAGGGCTACCGGGTCGGCGTCCTGGAGGCCGGGCGCCGGTTCGCGCGGGGTGAGCTGCCCAAGAACTCCTGGGACCTGAAGAACTTCCTGTGGGCCCCGACGCTCGGCCTGTACGGCATCCAGCGCATCCACCTGCTCGGCAACGTCATGGTCCTCGCCGGCGCGGGCGTCGGCGGCGGCTCGCTGAACTACGCCAACACCCTCTACGAGCCGCTCGCACCGTTCTTCGACGACCCGCAGTGGAAGGACATCACGGACTGGCGGGAGGAGCTCGCGCCCTACTACGACCAGGCCAAGCGGATGCTCGGCGTGCGCCTCAACCCGACCATGACCCCCTCGGACGTCCATCTGAAGGCGACCGCGCAGGCCATGGGCATCGGCGACACCTTCCACATGGCGCCGGTCGGAGTGTTCTTCGGCGATGGGGAGGACGGCGACGGGACGGCGCGGGCGAAGCCGGGCGGCGAGGTCGCCGACCCGTTCTTCGGCGGGGCCGGCCCCTCCCGCAAGGCCTGCACCGAATGCGGCGAGTGCATGACCGGCTGCCGGCACGGCGCCAAGAACACCCTCAACGAGAACTACCTCTACCTCGCCGAGAAGGCGGGCGCGGTCGTCCACCCGATGACCTCGGTCGTCGCCGTCACCGAGGACTCGCGGGGCGGCTACGCGGTCAAGACCCTGCCGACCGACAACAGGAAGAAGGGCGCGGGCCGGACCTTCACCGCCCGCAAGGTCGTCATCGCCGCCGGCACGTACGGCACGCAGACCCTGCTCCACCGGATGAAGGACACCGGGCTGCTGCCCCGCATCTCCGGCCGGCTCGGCGAGCTGACCCGTACGAACTCCGAGGCGCTGGTCGGCTCGCAGACCACCGACCGCCGCTACCGCAAGCGGCACGGCAAGGACCGGGCCGACTTCACCAAGGGCGTCGCGATCACCTCGTCGATCCACCCGGACGACAACACCCACATCGAGCCGGTCCGCTACGGCAAGGGCTCCAACTCCATGGGCGGCATGACCGTCCTCCAGGTGCCCTACGGCGCGCACCGGGTCCGCAGGTGGCTGCTCGAACTGGTCAAGCACCCCGCGCTCGCCGCCCGCTCGCTGTCCAACCGGCGCTGGTCGGAGCGGACCATCATCGGCCTCGTCATGCAGTCCCTGGACAACTCGCTCACCACCTACCGCAAGCCGGGCGGCATCGGAAAGGGCCTGCTCACCGCCCGCCAGGGCCACGGCACCCCCAATCCGACGCAGATCGAGGCGGCGACGCGGGCCGCGACCCTGCTCGCCGAGGAGATCAACGGCTTCGCCGGCTCCAACATCGGCGAGCTCATGGGCACCCCGCTCACCGCGCACTTCCTGGGCGGCTGCCCGATCGGCGCCGACGGTACGACCGGCGTCATCGACCCGTACCACCGGCTCTACGGCCACCCGGGGATCTCCGTCGTCGACGGCGCGGCCGTCTCCGCCAACCTCGGCGTCAACCCGTCCCTGACGATCACGGCCCAGGCGGAGCGCGCCATGTCCTTCTGGCCGAACAAGGGCGAGGAGGACCCGCGGCCGCGGCAGGGCGAGGCGTACGTCCGGATCTCGGCGGTCGAGCCGAAGTCCCCCGCCGTCCCGGCCGAGGCCTTCGGCGCCCTGCGGCTGCCGTTCCTGGGGATGCCGGCGGTCCCGCCGAAGAAGGACTGAGCCCGTTCGGCTGAGCCTGTTCAGCCGAGCCCGTCGAGCTGAGCCCGTCGAGCTGAGCCCGTTCGACCGGGCCCGTTCGCAGGAAAGGGCGCTGCACCCCCCTCCGAGTGCAGCGCCCCTCCAGCTTTGGTGTTGCTGCATAGATGACCTTCGGTCCCCGCGATTGGTTGTAGCGGTTGCGCAGGATCTTCGTGTGACGCGCGTCACGTCCTGGGGAGGGGTGTTCTCGAGCCGCACGAGAAGGGCCCCGCGCTCGCGATTCCGGTCGCGGCGCGGGGCCCTTGAGGTCGGCACCGGTGTCAGGGCAGCGGCGGTGCCGAGCGGGGCGGCGCCGGGGGGTTGCGCCGCAGGGGGAGGGGATCAGGAGGGGATCGGGGGACGGGAGGACGGGGGGATCGGCCGGTTGCGGCCGACCCCGGGCGTCCCCGGGGCCGACCGCCCTTTCTGGGTGACCGGGCTGCTGTCCCCTGCTGTCCGGTCACACGCGCTGGTGCGAGGTCCCACGACGTACCGGAGAGGTACGCCACACGCCCCAGCGAAGCCACGCGTGGTTTCATTCGGGCCCGCCCCTGGCTGGCACGGACACCCGGACCAACGAAGCCCGGCCGGAGCCGGTCACGCGCCGTACGGGTGAGAGCGGGACCGAACGGGGGTGCGGGAGCACACTCAGACGCGTCGCCCGAGGCACCGCCGTCCCTCAGATGCGGCCCCGGCACAGCTCCAGCATCGTCATCGCGAGCGCCGTGCCCGGCTTGCCCAGGGCGTCCCTGTAGTGGCCGAGGACCTCCATCTCGCGGGCCAGGTTCACCCGGCGGCCACCGGAGGAGATCCGGGCCTCCTGGATGACGGCCGAGACGGCCATCCGCTCCTGGATGAGACCGATGATCCGGTCGTCGAGGGCGTCGATGCGCTCGCGGGCGTCGCCGATCAGCGTCGCCGCCTCGTCGGTGCGGGCGCCGGTCTGCTCGGTGATGGTCTTCGGGGTCATGGTCTTCGTGGTCACGGCGGGGGCTCCTCGTGGTGTCGGGTCCTGGAGCCCCGGGGCGACATCGCCCGGAGACAAGCAGAACGCCCCGGGCCTTGTCGGCCCGGGGCGCCTGGGAAGTCGCTTGTCAGTTGCTCAAGCAGCACGACCATGGCAGCCGGTGGGCCGGTTGCCATAGGTAAAGACGAAGGTCGAGTACTTGCGCATGGCGACAGTATGGACCCCTCCGCGCACCCCGGGACAACCCGGGTTCGGATGGTGAGACGAAAAGCGACACCGGCGCGCCGGTAGAATCGACAAATAGCCCCCCTTTCGGGGGACCCCAGGGAACCTCCGAGGAAGCTCCGAGGAACCCCCCAGGGAACCCCGAGGGAACCTCTCCTACCGCCGGAAGGCCGCCGTAGTGTCATCAGCGACTCCCGCTGCCGCGCCCGACGTCTCCAACCCGGACGTAGTCCTCGTTGTCGACTTCGGCGCCCAGTACGCCCAGCTCATCGCCCGTCGCGTCCGTGAGGCGCGGGTCTACAGCGAGATCGTCCCGTCCACCATGCCGGTGGCCGAGATGCTGGCCAAGAACCCCAAGGCGATCATCCTCTCCGGCGGCCCGTCCTCCGTGTACGCCGAGGGCGCCCCGCGCCTCGACCGCGAGATCTTCGAGGCGGGCGTGCCCGTCTTCGGCATGTGCTACGGCTTCCAGCTGATGGCGACGACCCTCGGTGGCACCGTCGACAACACCGGTGCCCGCGAGTACGGCCGGACCCCGCTGCACGTCTCCAAGGCCGGCTCCACCCTCTTCGAGGGCACCCCGGTCGAGCAGTCGGTGTGGATGTCGCACGGCGACGCCTGCTCCGCCGCCCCCGAGGGCTTCACCGTCACCGCCTCCACGGACGTCGTGCCGGTCGCCGCCTTCGAGAACGACGAGAAGAAGCTGTACGGCGTCCAGTACCACCCCGAGGTGCTGCACTCCACGCACGGCCAGCAGATCCTCGAGCACTTCCTCTACCGCGGCGCCGGCATCCAGCCGTCCTGGACCACCGGCAACGTCATCGAGGAGCAGGTCGCGGCCATCCGCGCCCAGGTCGGCGACAAGCGCGCCATCTGCGGCCTCTCCGGCGGCGTCGACTCCGCCGTGGCCGCGGCCCTCGTCCAGAAGGCCATCGGCGACCAGCTCACCTGCGTCTACGTCGACCACGGCCTGATGCGCAAGGGCGAGACCCAGCAGGTCGAGAAGGACTTCGTCGCCGCGACCGGCGCCCGCCTGGTCGTCGTCGACGCGGAGAAGCGCTTCCTCGACGCCCTCGCCGGCGTCTCCGACCCGGAGACCAAGCGCAAGATCATCGGCCGTGAGTTCATCCGCGTCTTCGAGCAGGCGCAGCTGGAGATCCTCCAGGAGGAGGGCCCCGAGGTCGCCTTCCTCGTCCAGGGGACCCTCTACCCGGACATCGTCGAGTCCGGCGGTGGCACCGGCACGGCCAACATCAAGTCCCACCACAACGTGGGCGGCCTCCCCGACGACATCGAGTTCGAGCTCGTCGAGCCGCTGCGCCAGCTCTTCAAGGACGAGGTCCGGATGGTCGGCCAGGAGCTCGGCCTGCCGGAGGAGATCGTCCAGCGCCAGCCGTTCCCCGGCCCCGGCCTCGGCATCCGCATCGTCGGCGAGGTCACCAAGGAGCGCCTGGACCTGCTGCGCGAGGCCGACGCCATCGCCCGCGAGGAGCTCACCGCGGCCGGCCTCGACCGCGAGATCTGGCAGTGCCCGGTCGTCCTGCTCGCCGACGTCCGCTCCGTGGGCGTCCAGGGCGACGGCCGCACCTACGGTCACCCGATCGTGCTGCGTCCCGTCTCCTCCGAGGACGCCATGACGGCCGACTGGTCGCGCCTGCCCTACGAGGTGCTCGCCAAGATCTCGACCCGCATCACCAACGAGGTCGCCGACGTCAACCGTGTCGTCCTGGACGTCACGAGCAAGCCGCCGGGCACCATCGAGTGGGAGTAATCGCTCCCGCACGCGTGTGAAGCCGCCGCTCCGGACCTCCGGGGCGGCGGCTTCGTCGTGTTCACGTCGGGACTCTGGTGACTTGACCGGCCGGGCGTTACCTTCCGGCGCATGAGCGTGATACCGGACCCCGTCCCCGTCGAACGGCTCCACTTCGCCCTGCCGCCCGTCCACGCGACGGCCGAGGAGGAACGCACCCACCGCAAGCAGCGGCTCGCGGGCGCGCTCCGGCTCTTCGGGCGGCTCGGGTACGAGGAGGGCGTCTCGGGCCACATCACCGCCCGCGACCCGGAGCACCCCGACTGCTTCTGGGTGAACCCCTTCGGGGCGCCGTTCGAGGAGCTCACCGCGAGCGACCTCATCCTGGTCAACGGCGACGGACAGGTCGTCCGGGGCGGCCACCACGTCAACCAGGCCGCCTTCACCGTCCACGCCCAGGTCCACCGCGCCCGGCCCGACGCCGTCGCCGTCGCCCACACCCACTCCGTCCACGGGCGGGCCCTCGCCGCGCTCGGCGAACTCCTCGACCCGATCACCCAGGAGGCCTGCGCCTTCTACCAGGACCACGCCCTCTACGACGCCTACACCGGCGTCACCGTGGACGCCGAGGAAGGCCGCCGGATCGCCGTCGCCCTCGGCACCTTCAAGGCGATCGTGCTCCGCAACCACGGGCTGCTCACCGTCGGCACCTCCGTCGACGCGGCCGCCTGGTGGTTCATCGCCCTGGAACGCTGCGCCCAGGTCCAGCTGGCCGCGCGGGCGGCCGGCAAGCCCGTGCTCATCGACCACCGCGAGGCGGTCGCCACCCGGGAACAGCTCGGCAGCGACCTCGTCGCCTGGATCAACTACCAGCCCCTGTGGCGCAGGATCAGCCGGACGGACCCCGAACTCCTGTCGTAACACCATCGCTTCACCCTTCTGTACGTCAATGAGATGGCGCGGCAATCACTCTCCGGCGGGGCGCACGCGGCAGGCGCGAGAGCCGCGGGTACGGCACAATTCCGTGGAATCAACGGCTGGTTGGCTCTTCGGGGCGCGCCGGGACACATCGACGCGGGCCGTGAAATGAGCTCGTGAGCTCGGGAGTGAGCACCGTGGCGGTTCAAGAGGCGAGACAGTACGGCGAGCACGCGACGGCCTGTGCCGGCTGCGCCCACTGCGGGCAGGCCGGACACCGACGGGCCGTCGCCGCCTTCCTCGCCCGGCGCGACGAGCTCGCCGCCGGGCACGGCGTCCCCGCGGCCGTCGCCCACTCCCCGGTCGCCGCCCGCCAGTGGGTCTCCGACGAGCTCGCCCAGTCCGCCCGCGCCGTGGCCGTGCGCGGCCGGGAGGCCGGACTCGCCTGGCTCGACCGGGTACGGCGCGGAGGGCTCGGCGCGGTCTGGGGCGCCGTCCTGGCCCTCCTCCTCGGCCAGGCCCTCACCGCCATCGACGGCGGCTGGACCGGCGCCCGCACGGCCGGCCTCTGCACCGCCCTGGTCCTCGCCGTCCTGCTCAGCGCCGCCGCACACGCCCACCGGGCCCGCGGCGGCCTCCTCGCCCCGCTGATCGGCGAGGACAACCGGCTCTCCACCACCCGCGCCGTCGCCGCCGGCTGGCTCCTCCTCCTCGGCTACACCCTCCTCTTCCTCGCCTTCCGCTCCCCGGGCGCGACCGCCTTCGGTCTGGCCCGGGGCGCGGGCCTCCTCACGGTCCTCGCCCTCGTCGCCTCCGTCACCGTCACCTCCCGTCTCGTCGTCGCCCTCGGCATCGCCGCCGGCCGCCTCCAGAAGGTGCGCGCCGACCGCCCGCGCGCCGCCGACCTGGTCTGCGACGACAGCGGCCGGGCCGCCCTCGCCGACGTCCAGTACCTCCTCGTCTCCGGCGCCGTCCTGGCTCTGGCCGCCGTCGGCCTGGCCCGCGACCCCGACCGCCTCCCCGAGGTGCCCTGGTCGCTCGTGCTGCTCGTCGGCGTCTCGGCGGCCTGGCACCTCGCCGCGAAGTGCACCGAGGGCGTCCGCCCCACGATCCACTCCGTGGTCCGCTCCCGGGAGGCGGGCGACCTCGACGCCCCGATCCGTACCGGAGACGACATCGAGATCCGCGGCTGCGGCTTCGTCCCGCCCGGCGCCGGCGCCCCCGACCCGCTGACCCGGCTGGTCGTCCGCATCGGCCCCGTCCACGCCCACGTCCCGCTGGTCCCGGTCCCGGGCGGCTTCGCCAACCCCACCGACTCCGCTCTGACCGTCCCCCTCCCGGCGGACGTGGAACCGGGCCGGGTGGAGGTCTCGGTCGTCACGGCGGCCGGCGTGGAGACCAACCGGATCACGATCGACGTCGTGGACTGAGCCTCAGGCCCCCTTCCCGCGTCCCGGCCGCCCGGTGCGGGGAGAATCGTTCCGCGAACAGTCGTACGGGGCGTGGAGAGGTGACCGACGATGACGGGACAGAAGGACGCCGGCTCGGGCAAGGCCCGGGATGCCGACGGCACCGACGGTGACGGTGGGCGCTTCGTCGAGCGGAAGGCCACCTTCGACCTGTGGAGGGCGACCGCCTCCCGCTATGCCCTCCTTCCGCTGCGGATCTTCCTCGGGGTCACCTTCGTCTACGCCGGACTCGACAAGCTCACCGACTCCGCCTTCTTCGCCGACACGGGCAGCGGTTCCATCGGGGAGATGATGCGCGGCGTCCGCGACAGCTCCGCGATCCCCGCCCTCGTCGACCTCGCCCTCAACAACCCGACCGGCTTCGGCTACGCCATCGCCTTCGGAGAGCTCGCCGTCGGGCTCGGGACCCTCTTCGGTCTCTTCGCCCGACTGGCGGCGCTCGGCGGCGCGCTGATCTCGCTGAGCCTCTGGCTGACCGTGAGCTGGCAGGTGCACCCGTACTACCTCGGCAACGACCTGGCCTATCTGATGTCCTGGCTCCCGCTGCTGCTGGCCGGGGCCCCGGTGCTCTCGCTGGACCGGCTCCTCGCCGAACGGCGCCGTATTCGATAGGCGACCCAGGTCGCGAGGGCGGCGGTGCCCAGGCCGCCGCAGAGCACGGGGACCACCACGTACCACGGGGTCGTCCAGGCGCCGGCGGCGTCGCCCGCGTAGACGGCGGCCAGGGCGAGGGCGGTCAGGCCGAGGAGCAGTCGGCCGGGGCGGAACTCATGAAGCAGCACGGGTGACCTCCACCTGTCCGAGTCCGACCTCCAACGAGAGGTCCAGGGTGCCCGCCGGGGTGGTCCCGGCCGGCGGGGTGAGCGTCCGGGTCACGTCACGGTCCGGCGCGATGTCGATGTCGCCGGCGGGCGCGCCCGGCAGCTGCAGATCGCCCAGACCCACCTGGGCGTGCAGCTTCACCACCGCGCCCTTCGGGACGATCACCTCGAGTCGCCCGGCGCCCACGGAGGCGCGCGTCGCCACCGTCGAGCCGGCCGGGAGCGGGAACCGGGAGAGATCGAGCGTGCCGACCCCGGTGCCGAGACCGTAGTCCGGCTGCACGGCGGCCACCGAGGCGGGCCGCCACGTCTCACGGACCCATTCCGTGGAGATCCGCTCCGGCAGCGCCGAGGCCAGCGCGAGCAGGCCCGCCGTGACCACGGTCAGGAAGACCGTCCCGAACCCGGTCCGCCCGAGGAAGCTGCTGACGACGAGGCCCAGGCCGAACACCGCCAGCGCGGCGGCCAGACCGATCTGCAGGCTGGTGCCCAGCGGGTGGGTGTCCCACGTCAGGCCCGTGCCGAGACCGCCCGCGAGCAGGGCGAGCAGGAAGACGAGACCTCCGATGGAGAGCGGACTCCGGCGTATGGAGGGCGTCGGTCGGCCGGACACCGTCGGGTCGGGACCCCACTGGCTGCCCGGCTTCGGCACCTCGCCGTTCACCGTGCCGTCCTCGTCCAGGATTCCGTGAGGTCCCCACAGGTAGCCGATGGCCAGCTTGCCCGTCGAGCCGTCCTTGACGATCGGGTCCCTCCACCAGGAGGGGGACTCGTAGAGCGGCGGGGCCTTGGTCTCGGGCGGCGCCTGGGCGGCCGCGGGGACCGTCACGGTGTCCGATCCGCCCTCGGTCTCGCCGCCGGCCCGCCGCCGCTGCGACCAGACCGCCGCCCCGCACACCGCGAGCGACAGCGTCAGCGTGAAGCCGAGGACCCCTCCGCTGTGCAGCGTCGACAGGAAGATCCCGCACCCGATGAGCGCCATCAGGAGGGCCGCCAGGGAGGCCCCGGACACCCGGCCCATCAGCAGCCTGCGCCCCTCGCTCTCCTCCTCGCCCGCGAGCGGGATCAGCAGCCACGCGAAGCCGTAGAACACCAGGCCCAGGCCGCCGGCCACCGCCAGCACGCCGATCACCACCCGGAATATCACCGGGTCGAGGTCGAAGTGCCGCCCGAGACCTCCGCAGACGCCGCCCACGACGTTGCTCCCGCGCGAGCGCCGGAGCGGCGGGGCGGGATCGGCCTCCGCCGGTGGCGGGGCCTCGTGCTGCGAAGGCATCGAACTCGTCATGGCTCCATGGTGACGGCCCGTGACGCCCCGCGGCACCGGGGCCGACCCTGGCCCGACCCTGATATTCGAGGGGCCACCGCCCCCGAGTCCGTACCAGGGACGATCTCAGGGCCGACCCTGATGTCCGGAGCGGGCCGAACGTGTGACGATCGGTGCATGTCCGCAACCGCTCGTGTCACCGAGACCGACGAACCGCCCGTGCGCAGGCTCTACCGGAGCGCCGACGGGCGGTGGCTCGGTGGTGTCGCGCGCGGCCTCGCGGGCCACCTCGGCCTTCCGGTCGTCTGGGTGCGCGTGCTCTTCGTGGTGCTGTCGTTCTCGAACGGCCTCGGCATCGTGCTCTACGCGGTCTTCTGGATCGTCGTCCCGCTCGGCGTCGGCGGCCGGTCCGCCCCGCGCTCCCTCTTCGAGGAGACCCCGGACGGGCGGCGCAGACTGCGCAAGCCCGACAGCGGCCAGGTCGTCGCCCTGATCGCCCTCGGCATCGGCATCGCGGCCCTCGTCGGGAACGTCAGCGTCGACAACGAGACCGGGCGCTACATATGGCCCCTCCTCCTCATCGCCGTCGGCGTCGTCCTCGTCTGGAGACAGGCGGACAACGCCCGCCGGGCCAGCTGGACCGACTCCGGGCGCCACAGACGCGCGCTCCAGGTCGCCCGCGGCCTCGTCGGCGTCGGCCTCGTCGGCACCGGCCTCGCGGTCTTCGTGGTGGTCCGCGGCTCCGTCGCCCAGCTCGGCACGGCCGTCACCGCCTCCGTCGCGGTCCTCACCGGCATCGCGCTCCTCGCCGGCCCCTGGCTGGTCCGCATGTCGCAGGACCTCAGCGACGAGCGGACCATGCGCATCCGCGCCCAGGAGCGCGCCGAGGTCGCGGCCCACGTCCACGACTCCGTGCTGCACACCCTCACCCTGATCCAGCGCAACGCCGACGACGCGGGAGAGGTGCGCCGCCTCGCCCGTGCGCAGGAGCGCGAGCTGCGGAACTGGCTCTACAAGCCCGAGGGCACCGGCCGGGACGAGGAGCCCGAGACCCTCGCGGAGGCGGTGAAGAGAGCGGCGGCCGAGGTCGAGGACAAGCACGGTGTCCCGCTGGAGGTGGTCGTCGTCGGCGACTGCCCCCTCGACGAGAAGCTGACCGCGCAGATGCAGGCCGCGCGCGAGGCGATGGTCAACGCCGCCAAGTACGGTGGCGAGGGCGGGGCCGTGCAGGTGTACGCCGAGGTGGAGGGCCGCATGGTGTTCGTCTCGGTGCGGGACCGGGGACCGGGTTTCGACCTGGACGCGGTGCCCGAGGACCGGATGGGCGTACGAGAATCGATCATCGGTCGTATGCAGCGCAACGGCGGTACGGCCCGGCTGCGGTCACCGCAGGGTGGGGGCACCGAAGTGGAGCTCGAGATGGAGAGGGCGGACGGATGAGCGACGAGACCGGAGCAGCGGCCGGAACCGAAGCGGAGGCGCCGGGCACGGAGCGCCGGGTGCGGGTGGTGCTCGTCGACGACCACCGGATGTTCCGCACCGGGGTCCAGGCCGAGATCGGCCGGACCGAGGTCACCGGCGTCGAGGTGGTCGGCGAGGCCGCCGACGTCGACCAGGCGGTCACGGTCATCACCGCGACCCGCCCCGAGGTCGTCCTCCTCGACGTGCACCTGCCGGGCGGCGGCGGGGTCGAGGTGCTGCGGCGCTGCGCGAGCCTGATGGCTGCGTCCGAGGACCCGGTCCGCTTCCTGGCCCTGTCGGTCTCGGACGCGGCCGAGGACGTCATCGGGGTGATCCGGGGCGGTGCCCGCGGCTATGTCACCAAGACGATCACCGGTACGGACCTGGTCGACTCGATCTTCCGCGTCCAGGAGGGCGACGCCGTCTTCTCGCCGCGCCTCGCCGGTTTCGTCCTGGACGCCTTCGCCTCGACGGACGCGCCGCCGGTGGACGAGGACCTGGACCGGCTCACCCAGCGGGAGCGGGAGGTGCTGCGGCTGATCGCCCGGGGATACGCGTACAAGGAGATCGCCAAGCAGCTCTACATCTCGGTGAAGACGGTCGAGTCACACGTCTCGGCGGTGCTGCGGAAGCTCCAGCTCTCCAACCGCCACGAGCTGACCCGCTGGGCCACCGCCCGCCGCCTGGTCTGAGCGGGCTCGGCGAACCCGGGCCGCTCATCGGCGAATCCGGGCCGCTCAGCCGACGCGGGTCGCTCCGGCGAAGGGCATCTCGTCGATGGGGGCGATCCGTACCGGGGCGCCCGGCCGGGGGGCGTGGATCATCTGGCCGCCGCCGATGTAGAGCCCGACGTGGCTGATCCCGGAGTAGAAGAAGATCAGGTCGCCGGGGGCGAGCTGGGAGCGGGAGACCCGCCGGCCGGCGTTGATCTGGGTGTACGTGGTGCGGGGCAGGGAGACGCCGGCCGCGCGCCAGGCCGCCTGGGTGAGGCCGGAGCAGTCGTACGCGGAGGGGCCCGTCGCCCCCCACACGTACGGCTTGCCGAGCTGGGCGCGGGCGAAGGAGATGGCCGCCGCGGCCCGTCCGTCCGGGGCGGTCACCGGCTCGCGCTCGCCACCCGAGGAGCGGTCGGCCCGCACCGGGGCGGAGACGTCGGCCGCGCCCGGGGCGCTCGGCCCGTCGGTCCGCGTCGAGGTGCCGGAGCCGTTCCGGGCCGCGGCGGCCGCCTCGTACCGGGCGCGTTCCTCCTCGGTCAGCCGGGCGAGCAGCGTCCTGGCCTCCGCCAGCTTGCCGACCACGGTCGCCTTCTGCCGCCGCAGCTCCGCCTCCTGCGCGCGCAGTGCGGTGAGCTTCCCCGCCGACTCGCCGCGCAGCTGCCGGATCGCGGCGAGCTCGCGCCGTACGGCCGTGACGGCGGCCGCCTGCCGGTCCCCGGCCTTCTCGGCGAGCGCGGCCCGCTCCAGGTACTGGTCCGGGTCCGAGGTGAGGACGAGCTGCACCGCGGGGTCGAGACCGCCGGAGCGGTACTGGGCGGCGGCCACGGCTCCGAGCGCGTCCCGTGCGGTGTTGAGGCGCTCGGTCCTGCGGGCGGCCTCGTCACGCAGCCGGTCGAAGGCGGCGCGGGCCTCGTCGGCCTTCTCCTTCGCCCCGTTGTACCGCTCGGTCGCGACCTCGGCCTCCTCGTAGAGCCGGTCGACCTTCGCCCTGACCTGGGCGGTGGTGGGCCGGGGGTCCGCGTGTCCGGACCCTTCGAAGAGCGTCGCCGTCGCCGCAGAGGCGAGGGCGAGGGTGGCGGCGGTCCGTACCGCCGAGCCGCCGAGGGGGGACTGTTTGGACTTCCGGTGCGCTGCCACGAGGGCGGGTCACATCCTCTTCCCTGAGGGGGACGGTGCCCGCCGGGCCGACGGCGGGCCGCACAGGGGAGACGGACCGCCGCCGGGTTTTCTCGGCGGGGGTGACCGACGGCCGCCGGATCGCCGGCGGTGGTGGGGAGCCGGTCACCTGGTGGAGGACGCTAAACCTGGGGTCACGGCCGGACGGGGAGTTGACCGCTATTGGCGTCAGTTGACGTGTCGTGGACCGAACTCTTTCGTTCGGAGTGAGGGGACGGGGACATTCCGGCGGTCGTCCGACCGATGCGGCGGGGGGAGTGGACCCGGCCGGAGAGCGGTGCTAGGGCCCCGGTTAGGCTCCGCCCCATGGACGTACTCATCAATGTCTTCGTCGCCCTGCACATCATCGGTATCGCCTCCCTCCTCGGCGGCTTCCTCACCCAGATGAAGGCGATGGGCGCCGGTACGGCCCGCTTCAGCCCCGCGATGCTGCACGGCGCGCTGACCATGCTGATCACGGGCGTCGCGCTCGTCGGCCTCAACCAGGCCGACGACCACACCGTGAACAACCTCAAGGTCGGCATCAAGCTGGCGATCCTCGTCGTGATCCTCGGCCTCGTCTACGTCAAGCGGGACGAGGAGAAGGTCGACAAGGCCCTCTTCGGCGCCGTCGGCGGCCTGACCATGGCGAACATCTTCATCGCGACCCTCTGGGTGTGAGCCCTGCGTGAGCTCTGCGTGAGCCCTGTGTGAGGCCTGTGTGAGGCCTTCCACAGAGACGGTTCCGAAGGCGGACCCGGATGTCGGCGGGGCGTCCTAGACTCGTGAGGCGATGAGCAGCCTCTTTGACGACAGCTTCCTGGCAAGCCTCCAGAACCACTCGGAGGAGCCCCCGCCCCACCCCGAGGACGAGGAGCACGGCTCCCCGGCCACGGAGGAGGTCCCGCACGACCTCTTCGGGGAGCACTTCGACGCGCCCCCGCCCCGGGACACGCACTACCGCGACGGCGCCCCGCGGCCCGTCGTGGACGCCGCCGCGCTCCTGGAGGGGCTGAACGAGCAGCAGCGCGCCGCCGTCGTCCACACCGACACCCCGCTGCTCATCGTCGCCGGTGCCGGCTCCGGCAAGACCCGGGTCCTCACCCACCGCATCGCCCACCTCCTGGCCACCCGGCACGTCCACCCCGGCCAGATACTGGCGATCACCTTCACCAACAAGGCCGCCGGCGAGATGAAGGAGCGCGTCGAGCAGCTCGTCGGCCCGCGCGCCAACGCCATGTGGGTCATGACCTTCCACAGCGCGTGCGTCCGCATCCTGCGCCGTGAGTCGAAGAGGCTCGGCTTCACGTCCTCCTTCTCGATCTACGACGCCGCCGACTCCAAGCGCCTGATGTCGCTGGTCTGCCGGGACCTGGACCTCGACCCGAAGAAGTTCCCGCCGAAGTCCTTCAGCGCCAAGATCTCGAACCTCAAGAACGAGCTGATCGACGAGGAGACCTTCGCCGACCGGGCCGCCGACGGCTTCGAGAAGACGCTCGCCGAGGCGTACCGGATGTACCAGGCGCGGCTGCGCGAGGCCAACGCCCTGGACTTCGACGACATCATCATGACGACGGTCCACCTGCTCCAGGCGTTCCCGGACGTCGCCGAGCACTACCGCCGTCGCTTCCGCCACGTCCTCGTCGACGAGTACCAGGACACCAACCACGCCCAGTACACCCTCGTGCGGGAGCTCGTCGGCACCGGCTACGAGGACCTCGGTCCGGCCGAGCTGTGCGTCGTCGGCGACGCCGACCAGTCGATCTACGCCTTCCGCGGCGCGACCATCCGCAACATCCTCCAGTTCGAGGAGGACTACCCGGACGCGACGACGATCCTCCTGGAGCAGAACTACCGCTCCACCCAGACGATCCTCTCCGCCGCCAACGCCGTCATCGAGCGCAACGAGTCCCGCCGCCCCAAGAACCTGTGGACGAACGCGGGCGCGGGCGCGCAGATCACCGGCTACGTCGCCGACACCGAGCACGACGAGGCCCAGTTCGTCGCCGACGAGATCGACCGGCTCACCGACGCGGGCGAGGCCAAGGCCGGGGACGTCGCCGTCTTCTACCGGACCAACGCCCAGTCCCGTGTCTTCGAAGAGATCTTCATCCGCGTCGGACTGCCCTACAAGGTCGTCGGCGGCGTGCGCTTCTACGAGCGCAAGGAGGTCCGGGACGTCCTCGCGTACCTCCGCGTCCTCGCCAACCCCGAGGACAACGTGCCGCTGCGCCGCATCCTCAACGTCCCCAAGCGGGGCATCGGCGAGCGCGCCGAGGCGATGATCGACGCCCTCTCCCTGCGCGAGAGGATCACCTTCCCGCAGGCCCTCAAGCGGGTCGACGAGGCGTACGGCATGGCGGCGCGCTCGGCGAACGCGGTGAAGCGGTTCAACGCGCTCATGGACGAGCTGCGCACCGTCGTCGAGTCCGGCGCCGGCCCGGCCGTCGTCCTGGAGGCCGTCCTGGAGCGGACCGGCTACCTGGCCGAGCTCCAGGTCTCGACCGACCCGCAGGACGAGACCCGCATCGAGAACCTCCAGGAACTCGCCGCCGTCGCCCTCGAGTTCGAGCAGGAGAAGGGTGAAGAGCCCGCGAGCCTCGCCGAGTTCCTGGAGCGGGTCGCCCTTGTCGCCGACTCCGACCAGATCCCGGACGAGGACGAGGAGGGCCGGGGCGTCATCACCCTGATGACCCTGCACACCGCCAAGGGCCTGGAGTTCCCGGTGGTGTTCCTCACCGGCATGGAGGACGGCGTCTTCCCGCACATGCGCGCCCTCGGGCAGACGAAGGAGCTGGAGGAGGAGCGGCGCCTCGCGTACGTGGGCATCACGCGCGCGCGTGAGCGGCTCTACCTCACCCGCTCGTCGATGCGCAGCGCCTGGGGCCAGCCCTCGTACAACCCGGCCTCGCGCTTCCTGGAGGAGATCCCGCCCGCGTACCTGGAGTGGAAGCGGACCGGTCCGATGGCGAAGCCCGCCGGGCCGACCGCGGGGATCACCTCCTCGCTCTCCTCTTCGCTCTCCTCCTCCCGCGCCCGCTCCGGCCCCTCCGGCTTCGCCACCCGGCGCGCCGGCGAGAAGCCGGTGATCTCCCTCCAGGTCGGCGACCGCGTCACGCACGACCAGTTCGGGCTCGGCACGGTCATGGCGGTGACCGGCGCCGGCTCGGACGCCCAGGCGACGATCGACTTCGGCGACGACAAGCCGAAGCGGCTGCTGCTGCGGTACGCGCCGGTCGAGAAGCTGTAGCGAGGCGGGACGTACGAGAAGGGCCCCCGGCGGAAAGTCGCCGGGGGCCCTTCTCGTACGCGTGCGGGGGAAGGCTCAGCTGGTCGGGTCGAGGCCGTGGCTGCGCAGCCAGGCCAGCGGGTCGATCGCGGAGCCGGCGCCCGGCCGGACCTCGAAGTGGAGGTGCGGGCCGGTGGAGTTGCCGGAGTTGCCGGAGTAGGCGATGACGTCGCCGGCCTTGACGTAACCCGAGCGGATCTTGGTGCTGCTCAGGTGGCAGTACCAGGTCTCGGTGCCGTTGGGGGAGGTCACGATCGCCATGTTGCCGTAGGCGCTGTTCCACTGCGTGCGGACGGTGCCGTCGGTCGCGGCCATCACGGGGGTGCCGTACTGCACGGGGAAGTCGATGCCCGTGTGCACCGACATCCAGTTGACGCCCGCCTGGCCGAAGCGCGCGCTGAGCTGGTGGAGCGTCACCGGCAGCACGTACTTGGGGCGCATGGCCTCCTTGCGGGCCGCCTCCTCCTCGCGCTTCTTCTTCTCGGCGTCCTGGCGGGCCCGGAGGTCGATGCGCTCCTGGGTGCGGCTGGCGCGGTCGCCGAAGTCGCGGGCGTCGGCGCTGAGCGCGGCGAGCTGGGTGTCGAGCGCGCTGTTGGCGGCGACCTGCTTGACCGAGGCCGGGTCGGCGGCGGCGAGCGAGGTCGTGTCGTCCTTCTGCCCGCCGGTCGTGGTGGAGCCGGTGAGCCCGCCGACGGAGGCGGCGGCGATGCCGGCGACGCCCATGACGCAGGCGGAGGGTACGGCGACGGTCAGCAGCGCGGACCGTTTGGCGGGGGTACGGCGACGGCCGCGGCTGCCGCCGGAGGAGCGGCGCACGGGGCGGCCTGCGACGGGCGAGTCGGTGCGGAGCTCGACGGCCGGCTTCTCGTACGTGTCGTACGCGTCGGCCTCGTCGTCCTCACCGTCTTCGAGGGCTTCCGGGGCCCCGGCCTCGGCCGGGTCGTCGTCCTCGGCCGGCTCGTAGGCCTCGTAGGTCTCGTCGGAGGGGAGTTCCTCGTGGCCCTCGTGCCCCTCGGGGACGTACTCGAAGGCGAACTCGGCGGTGTGCTCGGCCTGCGGGGTGTACTGCTGGGGGACGACCGGCTCGGGCTCCGGGGCCGCGTGGTTCCACGCGGTCGCGTCGAAGGCGCCGGTCTCGGTCGCGAAGGCGGGGGCGGCCCACTGGCCGGTGGCGTCGTAGGCCTCGTAGCCGTACGCGCCCTGGGCGGCGTAGGAGCCTGCGTGGGCGGTCTCGTACTGGCCGGCGTGCTGGGCCTCGGTCCAGGCGGAGGCGTCCCACTGTCCGGTGGTGTCGTACTGCGTCGCGGTGGTCCCGTACGTGCCGGTGGCCTCGTAGGAGGCGGCGGCGGTGTTCCACTGGCCCGTGGTGTCCCACTGGCCGGTCGTGTCGTACTGCCCCGTGGTGGCGTACTGCCCGGTGGTGTCGTACTGCCCCGTCGTCGCGTACGTGCCGGTGGTGGCGTACTGGCCGAGGTCCCACTGGCCGCTGTGGTCGGCCTGACCGCCGGGGTAGGCGCCGAACAGCGGGTCGATGGCGAAGCTGCCGGTGGTGTGGGCGCCGTCTCCGACGTACCCGGCGTGGGGGTGCTGGTCGTTCACCAACGTCTCTCTCGCCTCGGCAGCAGGACCAGTCCGGGGCGGGCCCGTGAGGGGTGTCCCGGGGGTAAGCAGTGGCGCGACTGTACCCGGCGGTACGCGGGGCGGACAATCTTCGGAGGGGTTCGGGCCCGCAGGAAAAGGGCAATCGACCCCGTTTTGCCAGGTCGGGTGTAGAGCTTTGGCCTTGTGTTCGATGAACGTTCGAAGAACGGTGTCGTGCGCTCAGGCGACGGAGGTGGAACCGGGCCCCTCTTCCCGCGTCCCGGAGGCGACGGGACCCCCGGCGTCGAGGGCCTCCCGGACCCCGGCGGCCACGGTCGGATGCACGGGCAGCGCGAGATGGCCGATGCCGCTCACCCGCACGTTGTGCACGAGCAGGTCCGGGTGGTCGAGACGGGCGGTCTCCACCGGCACCATCATCTGGTCCAGATCGCTCCAGAAGCTCACGCACCGGGTCCGGCAGCCGGGCGCGGGCCCGGCGAGCTCCCGCAGGACCTCCGAACCGGGCCGCATCTGCCGCACCAGCGGATGCGCGTCGGCGAGCGGGGCCACCGTGGTGCCGGAGTGCGGGGTGCCCAGCGTGACGAGGGTGCGCACCCGGGCGTCGCCGCCCAGTCGCTGCACGTAATAGCGGGCGATCAGGCCGCCCAGGCTGTGCCCGACGACGTCGACCTCGGCGTGTCCGGTGCGGGCGCGGATCTCGTCCACCCGGCGGCCGAGCAGCTCGGCGGCGGCCCGCAGGTCGCAGGTGAGCGGTGAGTAGTTGAGCGACTCGACACAGTCACGGCCGTGCCGGACGAGGGAACGGCGCAGCAGCACGAAGACCGAACGGTTGTCGACGAAGCCGTGCAGGAGGACGACCGGGCGGCTGCCCGGGGTGATCGTGGTGGGGGTCGGGGCGGGGGAGAGCCGCTCGGCGACGATCCCGGACGGGTAGAGGACCAGATGGCCGGTGAGGATCGCGACTTCCAGCGCGGTGGCCTTCATCAGGGCGGTGACCTTGGTGAGCTCCATGGCCGGCCTCCCGAACGGCACGCGGGGCCGACACGGTACGGCGGTCCGCCGCGCCCCCGCGCCGCACGGACGGCGGCACGGGGGCGCGGCGGACCTCGTCGCGGCTCCCTTCGCGACCGGCCCCGCTCGCGGCTGGTGGGCCCAGGAGGAGGGCCCGTAAGCGGGGACGGCGCAGAGCGAACATGTCCCACGTGTGATTTCCCCCTCGGTGGCCACCGCGAAACGGCCGGGTGCGGGATGCTGGGGATAACGTTCGTTCACCTCCCCGGCAACGAAGCGCGGGGGTCGCATGTGGAGGCAGTCATGGGTGTGAGCGGTCCGATCCGCGTGGTCGTCGCCAAGCCGGGTCTCGACGGTCACGATCGCGGGGCCAAGGTGATCGCGCGAGCGCTCCGCGATGCCGGCATGGAGGTCATCTACACCGGGCTCCACCAGACGCCCGAGCAGATCGTCGACACCGCGATCCAGGAGGACGCCGACGCGATCGGCCTCTCGATCCTCTCCGGAGCGCACAACACGCTGTTCGTGAAGGTCCTGGAGCTCCTCAAGGACCGCGACGCGGAGGACATCAAGGTCTTCGGCGGCGGCATCATCCCCGACGCGGACATCCCGCCGCTCAAGGAGAAGGGCGTGGCGGAGATCTTCACGCCGGGCGCGACGACCGCGTCCATCGTCGACTGGGTGAACGCGAACGTCCGCGTCGCCGCGTGATCCGCTGCGCGGTGCGCATGCGATGACAGGGCCTTCCCGCTCGGGAGGGCCCTGTCCCGTCCCGGCGGGGAACCGCCCCGGCGGAGGGCGGTGACCGTCAGGCGTCCGGTGGGGTGAGTTCCGCGCGCATCGCCGCGCGGAGACGGAGCGTGGAGACCAGGCGCTGGAAGGCCTCCGACCAGTAGTCGCCCGCGCCGGGGGAGCTGTCCTCCGCCTCGTCGGGACGGGCCGTCAGGGACTCCAGCTGCCGTGCCGCCTCCGGGGCGAGGCAGCGCTCCGCCAGGCCCATCACCCCGCTGAAGCTCCACGGGTAACTGCCCGCCTCCCGCGCGATGTCGAGGGCGTCGATCACCGCCGCGCCGAGCGGTTCCGCCCACGGTACGGCGCAGACGCCAAGCAGCTGGAACGCCTCCGAAAGACCGTGGGCCGCGACGAACGAGGCCACCCAGCGCGCCCGTTCCTCCACGGGCAGCGTCGAGAGGAGCTGGGCGCGCTCGGCCAGGGACGAGGTGCCGGGGCCCGTCGCGGGCGGGACCGCCGGGGAGCCGAGCAACGCGCGGGACCAGTCCGGGTCCCGCTGGCGCACGGCGGCCCGGCACCAGGCCGCGTGCAGCTCGGCCTGCCAGTCGTCGGCGACCGGCAGCGCCACGATCTCCTCCGGGGTGCGCCCCCCGAACCTCGCCGGCCACGCGGACAGCGGCGCCGCCTCGACGAGCTGGCCCAGCCACCAGGAACGCTCGCCCCGGCCCGCCGGAGGCGTCGCCACCAGGCCGTCCCGCTGCATCGCCGCATCGCACTCGTGCGGGGCCTCGACGGCGATCGTCGGCGTCGGGGCCGTACGGTCCAGGCCGACGCAGGTGGCGGCCCGGCCCGCCATCCGCCCCGCGAGCGCGGAGGCCGGCAGGGCGGAGAGCAGCTCGGCGGCGGTGGCCCGGACGTTGCGGCTGCGGTCGCCGAGGGCCTCCTCGAGGAACTCCTCGTCGGCATCGGAGAGTCCGGCCCGCAGCGAGTCCAGGAACATCAGCCGGTCCTCCGCCCGCTCGGCGGACCAGGTCGACGCGAGCAGCGCGAGACCGGCGGCCGGGTCCTCGGTCCGTACGGCGGCGAGCAGGGCGACCCGCTCGGCGAACAGGCCCTCGTCCCACAGGGCGCGGACCCCCTCCGGGTCCCCCGAGGACGGGAGGTTGCCGGCCGCGCCCGTGCCCCGGAGGGCGAACCTCCACTCGGGGTTGAGCCGGGCCAGCCACAGACCGCGCGGCCCGGCGAGGCGGAGCGCCTGGGGCCGCAGATCGGTGCGGGCCCTGGCCGCGTCGAGCAGCGCCGGCAGGGCGGCGGGCGGCGCCTTGTAGCCGTGCCGGTTGGCGAGGGCCAGCCACTGGGGGAGCAGCTCGGCCAGGTCGGGGGCGGCCCCGCGCCGCCCGGCGGGCGAGGGCGCGGCCCGGCCGGCGAGCAGCTGGTCGAGGCGGAGCCGGGCCGCCTCGGGCAGCGGCGCGCGCGGGTCCTCCGGTGCGGGCTCCGGCAGGGGCGCGGCGGGCCCGGGCCGCAGCCCCGCCCTGCGCCGCACGGTGTGCAGCGCGGCGGCGTCGAGCAGCGCACCCGGCATGTCCCGGGCCGCCGTGGAGCCCGCGAGCCCGGCGGGAGGCCGCCGGTCCGTGCCGAGGAGCGCCGAACTGACGAGCTCCTCCCACGCCGCGTCATCGGCGGGGGGTGTGGTGGAGGTGGTCGTGGTGGTGTCCATCGGGCTCCTCCGGTGGGTCGGTGCGCGGTGGTCGGGTGCCGGGTGGGCGGGCGTCATGGGGGCAGGCGTCATGTGGGCTGACGTCAGGTGAGCGGGAGCCAGGTGAGCTGACGTCACATGGCGGGTGTCATATGAGGGGGACCGTCTCGCCCGGGGTCTCCGGCGACCAGGCGGCGAGCGGGGTGAACCCCCGGTGCCCGCACTCCCCGAAGACGGTCACCGGGGCGCCGCCGGACAGGGCGACCAGCCGCCAGAGCCCGGGCCGGGACTGGGCGGCGGGCGTCAGGGGCAGCGCCTCGCGGCCGTCGGCGTCGGCGAGCTGCCAGCCGTACTCCGCGGGCGCCGGTACGACCCCGCTCAGCGTCACGGGCCAGGAGTCCAGCCACGGGTCCTCGGCCAGCGCGCGGCCGTACGCGTCGAGCGCCGCGCCGACCGGCCCGCCCGCCGGAGGGGCGACCGGGCCCGCGACCGGGACGAACTGCTCGCCCGGCTCCGCCCGCACCTGGCCGGCGCCGGTGTGCGGGGTCAGCTCGCCGTCGAGCAGTGCGCCCACGGGGAGCGCGAGCTGCGGCGCTCTGCCCGCCGCGCCGTAGGAGAGCAGGAGCGCGGTGCGCCCGGTCTTCGTGCCGTGCAGCCAGATCCGACGGGTGGTCAGCCGGGCGTCGGCCGCGTCGTACTGCGCGAGGACCAGCCAGTGGTCGCGCACCGGGACGCCGTCGGCCGGGGAGGCGAGGCCCACCCGGGTCCGTACCGTCGTCGCGAACGGGGCGGGCAGCCGGTCCGCCGCCAGCCACGCCCGGTCGAGGAGATGGGTCAGCGCGCACTCCTCCAGGAGCCGCACGGGCCAGCCAGGACCCGAGCCCGGTATCGCCCCCAACTCCCGGACCCGGCTGGCGAGTCCCGGCGCCTGGGCGTCGACCATGCGGGCCGCCGTCTCCTCCCACAGCCCGTACCCCGCCTGTCCGGCCGCCGCCAGGCCGCCGCGCAGCAGATCGGCGAGCCGCTGCTCCAACTCCTGCGTCCCCGAGGTGATCCGGGCCGCCCTCCGCTCGGCCCTGCGGCGCGCGGCCTCGGGGTCCGCCGTCGGCCCCGGGGCCGCGTCCCCGTCCCCCCGTCCGGCGCCCGCGGCCCGGCCGCGCCGCGCGGTGAGCCAGTGTGCGGCCCAGTCGGGCGCGGGGGAGTCCTCGGCGGCGATCCCGTCCGCCGCCCGGAGCAGCAGCAGACCGAGGGCGTGCTTGCAGGGGAACTTCCGGCTGGGGCAACCGCAGGAGTACGCGGGGCCCGTGGTGTCGACGACCGTCCGGTACGGCGTGCTCCCGCTGCCCTTGCACAGGCCCCAGACGGCACCGTCGCCGCACCCGGTCTCCGACCAGGGCCCGGCCGTGCCGAGCTTGCTCCCCGCTCTGCGCGACGCTTCGTCAGGAGCCAGTGCCAGCACCTGTTCAGCCGTCCAGCGCACCCCCATGCCATTCATGTCCCCGACGGTAGAGGCCGCCACTGACAACGCCCCTGACGACTCCTCTGACAACGCCCTTGGCAACGCCCTTGGCAACGCCTCTGACCAGCGGTGACATCCGATTGTCAGTGGCATGGTGCACGGTGGATCGCACAGCAGGTCGAACGATCTGGAGGGGGATCCATGCCCGTGCCCGAAACCATCGCGCAGCCCGGTTCCGGTGTCGAGACGGACACCGGACCGGGACGGCCGCAGACCGCCGCCGAGGCCCTGCGGCCGCACGCCGAGCAGGCCTTCGCCCATGAACTCGCGGCCCTCGCCGCCGCCGACGACCGGCCCCGGCCCGCCCGCTGGCGCCTCTCGCCCTGGGCCGTCGCCACCTACCTCCTCGGCGGCACGCTCCCCGACGGAACCGTCATCACACCCAAGTACGTCGGACCGCGCCGCATCGTGGAAGTCGCCGTCACCACGCTCGCCACCGACCGGGCACTGCTCCTGCTCGGCGTCCCCGGCACCGCCAAGACCTGGGTCTCCGAGCACCTCGCCGCCGCCGTCAGCGGCGACTCCACCCTCCTCGTCCAGGGCACCGCCGGCACGCCCGAGGAAGCCATCCGGTACGGCTGGAACTACGCCCGGCTCCTCGCCCACGGCCCCAGCCGGGACGCCCTCGTGCCCAGCCCCGTGATGCGCGCGATGTCCCGGGGCACGACCGCCCGCGTCGAAGAACTCACCCGCATCCCCGCCGACGTGCAGGACACGCTCATCACGATCCTGTCCGAGAAGACCCTGCCCGTCCCCGAACTGGGGGAGGAGGTGCAGGCCGTCCCCGGCTTCAACCTGATCGCCACCGCCAACGACCGCGACCGGGGCGTCAACGAGCTCTCCAGCGCCCTGCGCCGCCGCTTCAACACGGTCGTGCTCCCGCTGCCCGCGACCCCCGAGGACGAGGTCGACATCGTCGCCCGCCGCGTCGAGCAGCTCGGACGCTCCCTGCAACTGCCCTCCCCGCCCGACGGCGTCGACGAGATCCGCCGGGTCGTCACCGTCTTCCGCGAGCTGCGGGACGGCGTCACCGCCGACGGCCGCACCAGGGTCAAGTCCCCCTCGGGGACGCTCTCCACGGCCGAGGCGATCTCCGTCGTCACCGGCGGACTCGCCCTCGCCGCCCACTTCGGCGACGGCGTCCTGCGCCCCGCCGACATCGCCGCCGGCATCCTCGGCGCGGTCGTCCGCGACCCGGCGGCCGACCGGGTCGTCTGGCAGGAGTACCTGGAAACGGTCGTGCGGGAGCGGGACGGCTGGAAGGACTTCTACCGCGCCTGCCGCGAGGTGAGCGCATGACGCCCACGGCCACTGCGTCGGACGAGCCCCGCGCGCCGGACGCGGACCGGGCGCTGGGCCCGGCGTCGGACGGGGGCCGGGCCGTGCCCCCGGTGCCGGCGTCGGACCGGGCGTCGGACGCGGGTGGGGTCGCGGCTCTGGTCGCGGACGCGGACCGGGCGTCGGACGCGGGTGGGGTCGTGGCTCCGGTGGCGGACGGGGACCGGGCGTCGGGCTCGGGGCGGGCCGCGGTCCCGGTGTCGGATCCGTCCCGGGTCGCGGTCCCGGCGTCGGATCCGTCCCGGGGCGCGCGTCCGGGGGCGGGCCCGGCCTCGGGCGTCGGCGCCGGGGCCGGCGGGCGCCGGGGCGGGCCCCTGCTGCTCGGGGTGCGGCATCACGGGCCCGGCTCCGCGCGGGGAGTGCGGGCGGCGCTGGAGGCGGAGCAGCCCGCCGCGGTGCTCGTCGAGGGACCCGCAGAGGCCGACGCCCTCGTGGCGCTCGCCGGGGACCCGGACATGCGGCCGCCGGTCGCGCTGCTCGCCCACGCCGTGGACGACCCCGGGCGGGCCGCGTTCTGGCCGATGGCCGAGTTCTCGCCCGAGTGGGTCGCGATCCGCTGGGCCCTCGACCGGGGCGCCGCCGTCCGCTTCGTCGACCTGCCCGCCGCCCACACCCTCGCAGCCGCCGACCCCACCTGGCGGGACGAGGGGGACGACGAGGAGGCGGTCGCCGGCAGCGGCCTGCGGATCGACCCGGTCGCCGAACTCGCCCGCGCCGCCGGGTACGAGGACGCCGAGCGCTGGTGGGAGGACGTCGTCGAGCTGCGCGGCGACGGCGACCCCACCGCCCCCTTCGAGGCCCTCGCCGAGGCCATGGGCGCCCTGCGCGAGACGTACGGGCACGGCGGCCACCCCCGCGACCTGGTCCGCGAGGCGTACATGCGGCTCCAGCTGCGCGCCGCCCGCAAGGAGTTCGGCGACTCCGTCGCCGTCGTCTGCGGCGCCTGGCACGTGCCCGCCCTCACCCGCAGGACCACCGTCACCGCCGACAAGGCCCTCCTGAAGGGCCTGCCCAAGGTGAAGGCCGAGCTGACCTGGGTCCCCTGGACCCACCGCAGGCTCGCCCGCCGCTCCGGCTACGGCGCCGGAATCGACGCGCCCGGCTGGTACAGGCACCTCTTCGCCGCCCCCGACCGGCCCGTCGAGCGCTGGATGACCAAGGTCGCCGGCCTCCTCAGGGCCGAGGACCACCCCGTCTCCTCCGCCCACGTCATCGAGGCCGTTCGGCTCGCCGAGACCCTCGCCGCGCTGCGCGGCCGTCCGCGCCCCGGCCTCGACGAGACGACCGACGCCGTCCGCGCCGTCCTCTGCGAAGGCTCCGACGTGCCGCTCGGCCTCGTCCGCGACCGCCTCGTCGTCGGCGACGTCCTCGGCGAGGTCCCGGCCAGCGCCCCCGCCGTACCCCTCCAGCGCGATCTGACCCGCCGCCAGCGCACCCTGCGCCTCAAGCCCGAGGCGCAGGAGCGCGAGCTCGGCCTCGACCTCCGCAAGGACACCGACGGCGAGCGCAGCCGTCTGCTGCACCGGCTGCGCCTCCTCGGCGTCCACTGGGGCGAACCGGCCGCCGGACGCGCCGGCACCGGCACCTTCCGCGAGACCTGGCGGCTGCGCTGGGAGCCCGAGCTGCACGTCCAGGTCGCCGAGGCCGGCGTCTGGGGCACCACCGTCGAGGGCGCCGCCACCGCCAAGGCCGAGTCCCTGGCGCTCGCCGCGACCGCCCTCGCCGACATCACCGCCCTCGCCGAGCACTGCCTCCTCGCCGGGCTCACCGACGCGCTGCCCGTCGTCATGCGGGCGCTCGCCGACCGGGCCGCGCTCGACACCGACGTCGCCCACCTCGCCCAGGCCCTCCCGGCCCTGGCCCGCTCCCTGCGCTACGGCGACGTCCGCGGCACCGGCACGGCCGCCCTCGGCGGGGTCGCCGCCGGGCTCGCCGAGCGGATCTGCGTCGGCCTGCCGCCCGCCTGCGCCGGCCTCGACGCGGACGCCGCCGCCGAGATGCGCGACCGCCTCGACGCCGTCCACACGGCGATCGGCCTCCTCCAGGACCACCCGGAGACGACCGCCGCGCCGACCGGACCCGAGGCGGACACCGACCCGGCCGCGCCCGACGCGCCCATCGCGCCCGACGCGCCCACCGCGCCCGGTCGGCCCGCCGCACCCGCCCGGCCCGAGGCGAGCCCCGGTCCCGCGAGCCCCGGTCCCGCGAGCCTCGGTCCCGCCAGCCCCGGCCCCGGCGCTGCCGCCGCCCCCGGGCGCCCCGCCGGTGGCCTCGCCAGGCGTTGGACCGGAGTGCTGCGGCGGCTCGCCGACCGTGACCGGACACCCGGTGTGCTTCGGGGGAGGGCCGCGCGGCTTCTTCTCGACGAGGGCGGGATCGGGGACGGTGAGGCCGCGGTGCTCATGAGCCGTGCTCTCTCGCCCGGTACCCCGCCCGGCGACGCCGCCGCCTGGATCGACGGATTCGTCGGCGGGGCCTCCGGCGGCGGGCTGCTCCTCGTCCATGACGAGCGGCTTCTCGGGCTCGTCGACGCCTGGCTGGCAGGGGTGCCGGACGCGGCCTTCACCGACGTCCTGCCGCTGCTGCGCCGCACCTTCTCCACGTACGAGACGGGCGTCCGCCGCACCCTCGGCGAGCTCGTCGCCCGGGGGCCCCGGTCCGGCGGGGCGGGGGGCTCCGTTCCCCGTGCCCCCGGCTTCGGGCCCACTCCCGATCGTGCGCGGGCCGATGCCGTACTGCCCCTGCTTCAGCTCATTCTCGGAACGGAGGCCCACGCGTGATGACCGACGAGAGGCTGCGGCGCTGGCGGCTCGTGCTCGGCGGCGGGGACGCTGACGGCACCGGCCGGACGCTCAGCGGCACCGACGCCGCCATGGACGGCGCCCTCACCGCGCTCTACGACCGCAAGGGCCAGGGCGGCGGAGCCGGGCTCGGCGCCTCCGCGCCCTCCGTCGCCCGCTGGCTCGGCGACATCCGTAGGTACTTCCCGACCTCCGTCGTCCAGGTCATGCAGCGCGACGCCATCGACCGGCTCGGGCTCGCCACCCTCCTCCTGGAGCCGGAGATGCTGGAGGCCGTCGAGCCCGACGTGCACCTCGTCGGCACCCTGCTCTCCCTCGGCAGGGCCATGCCCGAGACGACCCGGGAGACGGCGCGCGCCGTCGTCCGCAAGGTCGTCGACGAGCTCGAGAAGCGGCTCGCCACCCGCACCCGCGCCACCCTCACCGGCGCGCTCGACCGCTCCGCCCGGATCAGCCGCCCCCGCCACCGCGACATCGACTGGGACCGCACGATCCGCGCCAACCTCAAGCACTACCTGCCCGAGCACGGCACGCTCGTCCCCGAGCGGCTCGTCGGCCACGGGCGCGCCTCCCGGGCGGTCAGGAAGGAGGTGGTGCTCTGCATCGACCAGTCCGGCTCCATGGCCGCCTCCGTCGTCCACGCCGCCGTCTTCGGCGCGGTCCTCGCCTCCCTGCGGTCGCTCGCCACCCGCCTCGTCGTCTTCGACACCTCCGTCGTCGACCTCACCGAGCAGCTCGACGACCCGGTCGACGTCCTCTTCTCCACCCGGCTCGGCGGCGGCACCGACATCAACCGCGCCCTCGCCTACTGCCAGTCGAAGATCACCCGGCCCGCCGACACCGTCGTCGTGCTCATCAGCGACCTGTACGAGGGAGGCATCCGCGACGAGATGGTGAAGCGGGTCGCCGCGATGAAGGCCTCCGGGGTGCAGTTCGTGAGCCTGCTCGCGCTCTCCGACGAGGGCGCGCCCGCCTATGACCGGGAGCATGCCGCCGCGCTCGCCGCCCTCGGCGCCCCGGCCTTCGCCTGCACCCCCGACCTGTTCCCGGAGATCATGGCCGCCGCCCTGGAGAAGCGCCCCCTTCCGATACCGGAGGGGTGAGCGGCCGGTGCGGAATCCGTCGTCGCGGGACCACCCGCACGGGGGTCCGCAGCCCGACTGAGGCTCATATCACACGCGTGGCGGAACGGCCCTCACCCGAGCGCCCGGCGCGTCGTGAGGGCCCCGGAGGCCAGTCCCCGCCTGCCGCGAGGGCACCCCGACCCCATCCCGCCACCCCTACGGAACGCCCCCCGACCCCTACGATCTGTGACCCGTATCACCGCTCTGTTGGGATCTGCGATTTAGGGACCCACGGCCCACGGGGATAACCTGCGAGACGGACATGCCGCGTCCACGGACTCCGTGCACGCCTCCCTTGTGACAGCGCAGTCACGTTGCCCTCCGCGGCACGCCCACGCAGACAACGAACCGCGATCATCAGAAAAGGGACGGACGCGCGTGGACCTGTTCGAGTACCAGGCGAGGGACCTCTTCGCCAAGCACGGTGTACCGGTGCTGGCCGGTGAAGTCATCGACACGCCTGAGGCGGCGCGCGAGGCCACCGAGCGTCTTGGCGGCAAGTCGGTCGTCAAGGCGCAGGTGAAGGTCGGCGGCCGCGGCAAGGCCGGCGGCGTCAAGCTGGCCGCCACCCCGGACGAGGCCGTCGCCCGCGCGACGGACATCCTCGGGATGGACATCAAGGGCCACACGGTCCACAAGGTGATGATCGCGGAGACCGCTCCGGAGATCGTCGAGGAGTACTACGTCTCGTACCTCCTCGACCGCACCAACCGCACCTTCCTCGCCATGGCGTCCGTCGCCGGTGGCATGGACATCGAGGAGGTCGCCGCGACGACCCCCGAGAAGCTCGCGAAGGTGCCGGTCGACTCCAACACGGGCGTCGACATCGAGAAGGCCCGCGAGATCGTGGCCCTGGCGAAGTTCCCGGCCGAGGTCGCCGAGAAGGTCGCCGAGGTCCTCGTGACCCTGTGGAAGACCTTCGTCGCCGAGGACGCGCTCCTCGTCGAGGTCAACCCGCTGGCCAAGGTCGCCTCCGGTGAGGTCATCGCCCTCGACGGCAAGGTGTCCCTCGACGAGAACGCCGACTTCCGTCAGCCCGAGCACGAGGCGCTCGAGGACAAGGAAGCAGCCAACCCGCTCGAGGCTGCCGCCAAGGCCAAGAACCTCAACTACGTCAAGCTCGACGGCGAGGTCGGCATCATCGGCAACGGCGCCGGCCTGGTCATGTCGACCCTGGACGTCGTCGCGTACGCCGGTGAGAACCACGGCGGCGTGAAGCCGGCCAACTTCCTCGACATCGGCGGCGGCGCCTCCGCCGAGGTCATGGCGAACGGCCTGGAGATCATCCTGGGCGACCCGGACGTCAAGTCCGTGTTCGTCAACGTCTTCGGTGGCATCACCGCCTGTGACGAGGTCGCCAACGGCATCGTCCAGGCCCTGGAGCTCCTCGCCTCCAAGGGCGAAGAGGTCACCAAGCCGCTGGTCGTGCGCCTCGACGGCAACAACGCGGAGCTGGGTCGCAAGATCCTGTCGGACGCCAACCACCCGCTCGTGCAGCGCGTGGACACCATGGACGGCGCGGCCGACAAGGCCGCCGAGCTCGCGGCTGCGAAGTAAGGGACAGGGGAAACCACAGCCATGGCTATCTTCCTCAACAAGGACAGCAAGGTCATCGTCCAGGGCATGACCGGTGCCACGGGCATGAAGCACACCAAGCTCATGCTGGGTGACGGCACCAACATCGTCGGCGGCGTGAACCCGCGCAAGGCCGGCACCAAGGTCGACTTCGACGGCACCGAGGTCCCGGTCTTCGGGACCGTCGCCGAGGCCATGAAGGAGACCGGCGCCAACGTCTCGGTCCTCTTCGTGCCGCCGGCCTTCGCGAAGGCCGCCGTCGTCGAGGCGATCGACGCCGAGATCCCCCTCGCCGTCGTCATCACCGAGGGCATCGCCGTCCACGACTCGGCCGCGTTCTACGCGTACGCCGTCGAGAAGGGCAACAAGACCCGCCTCATCGGCCCGAACTGCCCCGGTCTCATCACCCCGGGCCAGTCCAACGCCGGCATCATCCCGGGCGACATCACGAAGCCGGGCCGCATCGGCCTGGTCTCGAAGTCCGGCACGCTGACGTACCAGATGATGTACGAGCTCCGTGACATCGGCTTCTCCTCCGCCGTCGGCATCGGTGGCGACCCGGTCATCGGCACCACGCACATCGACGCCCTCGCGGCGTTCGAGGCGGACCCCGACACCGACCTGATCGTCATGATCGGCGAGATCGGCGGCGACGCCGAGGAGCGTGCGGCCGACTTCATCAAGGCCAACGTCACCAAGCCGGTCGTCGGCTACGTCGCGGGCTTCACCGCGCCCGAGGGCAAGACCATGGGCCACGCCGGCGCCATCGTCTCCGGCTCCTCCGGCACCGCCCAGGCGAAGAAGGAGGCCCTCGAGGCCGCCGGCGTCAAGGTCGGCAAGACGCCGACCGAGACGGCCAAGCTCGCTCGCGCGATCCTCGCGGGCTGAAAGCCTGACGAGGCTGAACGGGCTGTGCGCACAGCAGCCTGACCAGCGGTACGTGAGTGGGCCCCGCCCCTCCCGGGAGACCGGGCGGGGGCGGGGCCCCTTCGCGTGTCCGTACGTCCGCGTGTCCGCACGCGTCACTCGACCGCCGGGACCAGCCGCTCCGGGCCCGGGTTGGGCTCCGAGCGCAGCTTGTTGCGGAGCTCCACGTCCTCCGGGCGGAGCTTCTGCGGGCCGCCGCGCACGGGCACCCCGTTGACGGTCTCGCCGGGGGCGTTCACCGGGATGTAGCGGGTCGGCGCGGTCGCCACCGTGAAACCGGTGACCGCGATGAGGATCGCCGTCACCCCCAGCACCGCCCGCGTCCAGGTGCGGGCCCGGCGTTCGCTGCCCGTCCGGACCGCGCGCGCGGCCGGGAGGGCCGCCGCCGGCGCCTCCGCGACCAGCGCGCTCAGACGTCGGTGCAGGTCCTCGGGGGCGGCGAGCTCCGGGACCTGCTTCGCGATGACGGTACGGGCGTGCAGCAGCCGGTTCGCGGCGGCGGGAGTGCTCGCCTCCGTCTCGGCCGCCGTCTCCGGCAGGTCCAGGCCGAGCCCGTCGTAGAGCAGGACGGTGCGGCGGTACGCCGGGGGCAGGTCGAGGAGCGCGCCGAGCAGCGCCCGGTGGCCCGCCTCGGCCGGCGGGGCGTCGGGGTGCTTGTGGGCGCGGCGCAGCCGGTGCCAGGGGGAGAGGGCGTACTCGTACGCCGCCGCCCGTACCCAGCCTGCCGGGTCCGCGTCCACGGCCACCTCGGGCCAGCGCTGCCAGGCGTGGTGGAAGGCGTGCTCGACGGCCTCGCGGGAGAGCCCGCGGCGGCCGGTGAGCAGGTACGTCTGGTGGACGAGGCCGGGCGCGATGTACGCGTACAGCGCGTCGAAGGCCTCCTCGGGGGTGAGCCCCGGTACGGCGGGTTCCGCCGGAGCCTCGGGCGTGAGCTCCGGCGCGGCGGGTTCCGCTTCCACGGGGACCTCCACCGGTTTCAGCCGCTCCGGCGGCTTCGCGGCGCCTTTGCGGGCGGGACCCGGAGCGATGGCCGGGACCGGGGACGGGGCCCGCGGCGGCTTGGCGGCCCGCTTGGCGGCGGCCTTGGGCCGGACGCCGGCTGCCGCGGGGGACGCCGCCGCGGGGGCGCCCGACCCGGCGGAGGGCCTCGCCGCGGCGGCCGCGGGAGGCTGGACCTGGGCCTCTGCCGCCTCCGGTCGGGCCTCGGCCGACGCCGTTTCCTGTCGGGCCTTTTCCTCCGCCTCCGGCCGGGGCTCCGGCCGCGCCGGCGGGGGCTCCGGGTCGTGGCCGGTGAGCAGCCTCGCGTAGGCCTCGCGCTTGCGGCCGCGGGGGGTCGAGCGGCCGGTCTCCCAGGCCCTGACCGTTGCCTTCGTGACGCCCATGGCCTCGGCGACCTGCTCCTCGCTGAGGGCGAGGGCTTCACGCAACCTGCGCCGCTCCTTCGGGGTCGGCAGGGTGACGGAGGGTGCGGAATCCGCGGTGCTCCGGCTCATCGGCGTCGACCTCCCGCAGAGCTGCTCTGGGCGGAAAAGTACATAAACGTATATTGAGCGACACAGCGGATGTTTGCCTGTTACGCGGTGAAAGCGCGTGTCGTTGGCACCATGACTCCGTGACCCATGTGACCGAGCCGCACCCCCTGGTCCAGGGCGGTCGTTCCGCCGCGCTCGCCACCGCCTGCGTCCGGGGCGGGCTGGCCGCCGGACTCGGTCTCGGCACCCTCGCGGTCCTGGTGATCGCGGCCTGGATCAGCTCTCCGTACCCCGACAGCGGCCCCGTCGGCGCCCTGCACGTCGCCGCCGGGATCTGGCTGCTCGCGCACGGCGTGGACCTGGTCCGTACGGACACCCTGTCCGGCCTGCCCGCGCCCCTCGGCATCGTCCCGATGCTCCTCGCGGCCCTGCCCCTCTGGCTCGTCCACCGGGCCGCCCGCGACACCCTCGACCCGGGTGACGACGGGGCCCGGCCGCGCCCCTCCCCGAGCGGCGCCCTCGCCGCCGTGGCCGGGGGGTACCTGCTGGTCGCGGCCGCCGTCGTGGTCTACAGCGAGAGCGGCCCCCTGCCCGCCGACCTCGTCACCGCCGGACTCTGGCTGCCCGCCGTCGTCACCGGCGCGGCGGGCGCGGGCGTCTGGACGGCGCTCGGCCGTCCGCTGCCCGGGCAGCGGACGGCAGCCGCCCTGCGCGCCGCCGGGCTCGGACTCGTCACGCTGCTCGGCGGCGGCGCGGTGGCCGCGGGGGTCTCCCTCGCCTGGCACGCGAGCCGTGCGCAGGCCTCCTTCGCAGGGCTCGCGGGGGAGTGGTCCGGCCGGGTGACGGTCCTGCTGCTCGTCCTCGCGCTGCTGCCGAACGCGGCCGTCTGGGGAGCCGCGTACGGACTCGGCCCCGGCTTCGTCCTCGGTACGGGCGCGCTCGCGACCCCGCTGGGTCTCGTCGGCGACCCGGCCGTGCCGCCCTTCCCGCTCCTGGCCGCGCTGCCCGCCGAGGGGCGCGGCACCTGGGCGCACTGGGCGACCGCGGCGGTCCCGCTGGCAGCCGCCGTGGTCCAGGGCCGTCGCGCGGGCCGCGCGGCCCGGAGCTGGGCGGCCCGGGACGCGGCCCTCGCGGCGTTCGGCGCGGCCTGGGCGTACGGGGCGGCCGTCGCCGTCCTCGCGGGCGCGGCGGGCGGCCCGCTCGGCGGCGGCCGGCTCTCGGCCTTCGGCCCGGTGTGGTGGCAGGCGGGCGCGGCGGCGGTGCTGTGGGGGACCTGCGCGGGGGTGCCGGTGGCGCTCGGGGTACGGGCCTGGGGCCGCCGGATTCCGCGCTCCCGGAGGCCCGGGACCAGGCCCGCGCCTGCGCCGGTGCCGTCCGTGCCGCCGATGCCGTCCGTGCCCGCGCCGACTCCGGCGGCGGCCCCCGTCGCGGCCCCCACGGCAGCTCCCGTGGCAGCGGTGGCCGGGATGCCCGCCGCGGCCGCCTCGCCCGAGGCCCCGCCCGTGCCCCCTTCAGGTTCCACGGAGACGCCGCCGGAGACCGGCACCCGCCAGGCCTCCGACGGCGACTCGGGCGACTCGTACGTGGACCCGATCGCCGACCCCTTCGGAGACCCCGGGTACGAGCCGTACGACTACCTCCCGGCGGCCTGGGAACCCTCCCCGCCGCCTTCCGCCGACCAGAACTGACCGACCGGAACCGGAGAGGGCGACTACTCCCGTACCCCGAAGCCCGCGCGCAGCGGCTTCGGCAGGAGGTCGTTGCAGGCCAGCTCGCCCGCGTGGGTCAGGGCGTCGTCGCGGCACTCGTAGAAGTCGCGGTAGACGATCTGCATGGTGAAGCCCACCGCGACGATCATCAGGGCCAGGCTCGCCGCGACGAGACCGCTGATCGCCGCCGTCCGCATCGAGCGGAGCGGAGCGGTCGCGGCGGACGCCCCCGCCGGCTGCCCCTCGGCGGAAGCCGCCCGGGGAGCCGCCTGGGCAGGGGACGGGGACGGGGCCTGGGGCTGTGATGTCGGCGACACTTCCCCCGCCGCCTTCGGCTTCGCGCGCAGCGAGCTGATCGCCCAGTAGAGGCCGAGGGAGCCGAGCAGCAGCGCCAGCTCCGGGATCTCGAAGATCGCGAAGAAGAAGCCCCACATGCCCGAGAGGATCGCGTACCGCGCCCGTCGCTGCGCCGGGTCCGTCGGGTCCCAGCGGATGCCCGGGCCCCGCCCGGCGCCGCCCTGTCCGGGGCCGCCCTCCGGCCCGCCCTGGCCGCCTCCCTGGCGCTCCGGTCCCCGGCCCCAGCCGTCCTGGGAGGGGCCCGGCTGGCGCGGGCTCCAGCGGCCGTCGGACGGCCCCGACGAGTCCGGGGTGCCGGACGTGTCGTCGTCCGAGCCCTCCGGTCGCCGCGGCTGCCACGGCTGATCCGGCCGGCCCTCGGGCGGCGGCGCGAACGGGTTGTTGTCGTCCGTGGACTGGCGTTCCGGCATCTGCTGAACGTCTTCCCTCTGTCGTCTCGACCACGGCCGCACCCGTGGTCTCCGCTGCTGTCTCGTGCTGTCTCGTCTGCTGCTCGTCCGCCGGGCCGTCCCCCGCCCGAACGGGCCCTGGTTCCCTGCCCGGTCCGGTGCGCGTCCGGCGTCGGACCCTGACGCTACCGCCCTGCTCCGCCCCCGTCCCGTGGGGGCCGTCCCCGTGTGCCGGTATCGTTGCTGACGGTCGAGCCATTCGTAGGGTTCCCCGTATCGAGGGGCACGATTCGTTCGTACGACCGCACAAACACCACGGAAAGAGTGACCCAGTGGCTGCCGCCCGCCTCGTCGTCCTGGTCTCCGGGTCCGGTACCAATCTGCAGGCCCTCCTCGACGCGATCGCCGCCGACCCCGAGGGATACGGCGCGGAGATCGTCGCCGTCGGCGCCGACCGCGACTCCATCGTCGGCCTGGAGCGCGCCGAGCGCGCCGGGATCCCCACCTTCGTCCGCCGGGTGAAGGACCACGCGACCCGCGAGGAGTGGGACCGCGCGCTGACCGAGGCCACCGCCGCGTACGAGCCGGACCTCGTCGTCTCGGCCGGTTTCATGAAGATCGTCGGCAAGGAGTTCCTCGCCCGCTTCGGCGGCCGGGTCGTCAACACCCACCCGGCGCTCCTCCCCAGTTTTCCCGGTGCCCACGGGGTGCGTGACGCCCTCGCGTACGGCGCGAAGGTCACCGGGTGCACCGTCCACTTCGTCGACGACGGTGTCGACACCGGCCCGATCATCGCCCAGGGCGTGGTCGAGGTGCGGGACGAGGACGATGAAGCCGCTCTGCACGAGCGCATCAAGGAAGTCGAGCGCTCGCTGCTCGTCGACGTCGTGGGGCGTCTCGCCCGGCACGGCTACCGCATTGAGGGACGAAAGGTTCATGTCGGTGAACACGGACACCGTTAAGCCCATCCGCCGCGCGCTGGTCAGCGTCTACGACAAGACGGGGCTCGAGGAGCTGGCCCGCGGTCTGCACGAGGCCGGTGTCGAGCTCGTCTCCACCGGCTCCACCGCCGGGAAGATCGCCGCCGCCGGGGTGCCCGTCACCAAGGTCGAGGAGCTGACCGGCTTCCCCGAGTGCCTCGACGGGCGCGTCAAGACCCTCCACCCGCGCGTGCACGCCGGCATCCTCGCCGACCTGCGCCTGGAGTCGCACCGCGAGCAGCTCGCCGAGCTCGGCGTGGAGCCCTTCGACCTGGTCGTCGTGAACCTCTACCCGTTCCGTGAGACGGTCGCCTCCGGCGCCACCCCGGACGAGTGCGTCGAGCAGATCGACATCGGCGGCCCGTCGATGGTCCGCGCCGCCGCCAAGAACCACCCGTCGGTCGCGATCGTCACCAGCCCCGAGCGGTACGCCGACGTGCTCGCCGCCGTCCAGGCCGGCGGCTTCGACCTGACCGCCCGCAAGCGGCTCGCCGCCGAGGCCTTCCAGCACACCGCCGCGTACGACGTGGCCGTGGCCTCCTGGTTCGCCGACGACTACGCCGCCGCCGACGACTCCGGCTTCCCCGACTTCCTGGGCGCCACGTACGAGCGCAAGAACGTCCTGCGCTACGGCGAGAACCCCCACCAGGGCGCCGCGCTCTACGTCGACGGCACCGGCGGCCTGGCCGAGGCGGAGCAGCTGCACGGCAAGGAGATGTCGTACAACAACTTCACGGACACCGACGCCGCGCGCCGGGCCGCGTACGACCACACCGAGCCCTGCGTCGCGATCATCAAGCACGCCAACCCGTGCGGCATCGCGATCGGCGCCGACGTCGCCGAGGCCCACCGCAAGGCGCACGCCTGCGACCCGCTGTCCGCGTTCGGCGGCGTCATCGCCGTCAACCGCCCGGTCTCCGTCGCGATGGCCGAGCAGGTCGCGGAGATCTTCACCGAGGTCATCGTGGCCCCCGGCTACGAGGACGGCGCGGTCGAGATCCTCGCCAAGAAGAAGAACATCCGCGTCCTGAAGGCCGAGGGCGCCCCGGCCAACCCGGTCGAGGTCAAGCCGATCGACGGCGGCGCCCTCCTCCAGGTCACCGACCGCCTCCAGGCCGAGGGCGACGACCCGGCGAACTGGACCCTCGCGACCGGCGAGGCGCTCTCCGCCGAGGAGCTCGCCGAGCTCGCCTTCGCCTGGAAGGCCTGCCGCGCGGTCAAGTCCAACGCGATCCTGCTCGCCAAGGACGGCGCCTCGGTCGGCGTCGGCATGGGCCAGGTCAACCGCGTCGACTCCGCGAAGCTCGCGGTCGAGCGGGCGGGCGAGGAGCGGGCGCGCGGCTCGTACGCCGCCTCCGACGCCTTCTTCCCCTTCCCCGACGGCCTGGAGATCCTCACGGCCGCCGGCGTGAAGGCGGTCGTCCAGCCGGGCGGCTCGGTCCGCGACGAGCTGGTCGTCGAGGCCGCGAAGAACGCGGGCGTGACGATGTACTTCACGGGCACGCGCCACTTCTTCCACTGACGGTAGGCGCCCCGTAGCGGCCCGTCGGCACCTCACCGGTGCCGACGGGCCGCTCCCGTTCCCGGGACCCTGCGACAAGGTCCGCCGAACGAGTGGACTCTGTTCTAATGGGTTGGCTCTTTTGTCGGCCGCCGGTAGTGGGGGACGTGGTGTTGGACGTACTGAACAGGCCCGCTGTCGAGTCCACCGACGCGGAGCCGTCCGACGGCCTCTCCCCGGCCCCGCTCCGCCCGTACCTGATCCTCGCGGGCGTCCTCTGCGGCCTGTACTTCCTGTACTCCTGGGTGCAGTACGCGCACTTCCGCACGCCCTCCTGGGACCTCGGGATCTTCGGGCAGTCGGTCCGGGCGTACGCCGAGTTCCGGGCCCCCGTCGTCGACATCAAGGGCCCCGGCTTCCCCATACTCGGCGACCACTTCAGCCCCGTCACCGCACTGCTCGCGCCGCTCTACTGGATCTGGCCCTCCCCGGCCTCCCTGCTCCTCGGGCAGGCCGCGCTCTTCGCCGCCTCCGCCGTCGTCGTCGGCCGCACCACCCAGCAGATCCTCGGCAGCCGCGCCGCCGGCATCGGCCTGACGATCGCGTACGGGCTCTCCTGGGGGCTCCAGGAGGCCGTCAAGTCCGACTTCCACGAGATCGCCTTCGCCGTCCCGCTGCTCGCCCTGACCTGCCGGGCCCTGCTCCTCGGGCGCTGGACCGCGGCCGCCGCCTGGTCCGCCCCGCTCGTCCTGGTCAAGGAGGACATGGGGCTCACCGTCGCCATGGTCGGCGCGGTCCTCTTCCTGAAGGGGCAGAAGAAGCTGGGCGCGGCCCTGGCCGGCTTCGGCACGGCCGCCTTCGCGCTGACGGTCCTCGTCCTGATCCCGGCGGCGAGCAAGCTCGGCCAGTACGACTACTGGTCCAAGATCGAGAAGACCGGCACGGGCGCCGACACCTCCTTCGGGCAGATCGTCGCCGACGCCCTCGGCTCCGGCGAGCGGTGGGAGATGGTCTTCTACCTGTTCGCGATCACCGGCTTCCTCGCCCTGCGCTCCCCGCTGGCCCTGCTCGTCCTGCCGACCCTGGGCTGGCGCTTCCTCTCCCAGGACCCCAACCACTGGGGCATGCACTGGCACTACAGCGCGATCCTGATGCCGGTCGTCTTCCTGGCCCTCGTGGACGGCGTCCGCTCGGTCCGCACCTCGCCGCGCGCCTGGCTCGTCTCGTACGGGAAGGTCGTGGTCCCGGTCGCGACGGCGGTCGCGCTCGTCCTCGCCGCGAACCTGCCGCTGCGGGAGCTCCTCAAGTCGGAGACGTACCGGACGGACAGCCGGACCGTGGAGGCGCGGGCAGCGGTCGACGCGGTGCCGGACGGGGCGAGCGTCGAGGCGGACGTCCCGCTCCTCGCCCACCTCACGGCGGACCACCGGGTCTACTGGGTGGGCACGTCGAAGGGCGCCACCCCGGACTATCTCGCCTTCGACCTGCGCGGCTGGGGGCAGCAGGTGTCGGATCCGGCGCAGCTGGCCGCGCAGCTGCACCCGGAGGCGCGGTACGAGATCACGTACCGCTCGGACGGCTTCGCGGTCCTGAAGAGGCGGTAACGGCCACGGGCCGCCCGGTGTGCACCGGACGGCCCGCGGAGCGGCAGCGGCAGAGGATCTGCCGGAGCGTTACTTCTTGATGACGAGCGTGCCGGCGGCACGGTCGTGCCAGCCCTGCGTCTTGCCCGTGCTGTCGAAGAACGGGGACAGGAAGACCAGGATCGCGCCGATGTAGCAGAGGAGGGCACCGACGGTCGGGATGATCCAGCGGATGAAGCCGCCGCCGAGACCCGGCTTGCCGCCCGTGTTCTCCTTGACGACGCGCAGGCCCAGGGCCATCTTGCCGAGCGTGGCGCCGACGAAGGCGACCATCAGCCACTCGTAGAGCATGGTGGCGAGGAACAGCAGGAAGAACACGCCGATGAGGGCGGCGAACATGCCGCCGACCGCCTCGGCCTGGTCGTTGAGGCAGGTCTGGTACGCCGAGGACATCGGGTCCAGGCCGGTGCAGTCGTCGACGCTCTTGGACGCGCCCACCACGCCGGCCAGGCCGATGGCCGACAGGATCCAGTACACGATGGCGATGGCGACACCGTCGATCAGGCGCGCGCCGAACCGCAGACCCATCGAGGCGACCTGCACGGTGCCGAGGCCGTGCACGTTGATGTAGCCGTTGTTGGCCTGGATGGTGCCCGGCGCCTGCGGGTACGCGCCCGGCTGCTGCTGCGGGTAGCCGTAGCCCTGCTGCGGGGGAACGCCCTGCGGGGCCTGCTGCGGGTAGCCGTAACCGGGCTGGCCCTGCGGGGGCTGCTGGGGCTGCTGGCCGTACGGGTTGTTCGGGTCACCGAAGCTCATGTGGGGCTTTCCTCCGTTGCGGGGACGACGCGGTCACGCGGAGGAAACATGGTTGTTCTGTGGTGCGCCCCCCGGCAGTGCCCGCGGCACTGTTCGGCCCCCATCGTCATAAGTGGCGCATAAGTTTGTCCAGCCGGAATGCAGATGTGTTGTAGGACAGCAACGCGCCGCCGCCGGTTCCGGAGGCGTCCGGATTGGAACATGGGCAGGGTCATCCGGGAGGATAGCGGCATGAGCGCCCAGATTCTCGATGGCAAGGCCACCGCAGCCGCGATCAAGTCCGATCTGACCGTCCGTGTGGCGGCCCTCAAGGAGAAGGGCATCACGCCCGGCCTCGGCACGGTCCTGGTCGGCGACGACCCGGCCAGCCAGAAGTACGTCGCCGGAAAGCACCGCGACTGCGCGGAGGTCGGCCTCGCCTCCATCCAGCGCACCCTGCCGGGCACCGCCACCCAGGAGGAGATCGAGGCGGTCGTACGGGAGCTCAACGAGGACCCGGCCTGCACCGGTTACATCGTCCAGCTGCCGCTGCCCAAGGGCATCGACGAGAACCGCATCCTGGAACTGATGGATCCGGCCAAGGACGCGGACGGTCTGCACCCGACCAACCTCGGCCGGCTCGTCCTCAACGAGCCCGCCCCGCTGCCCTGCACGCCGAACGGCATCGTCACCCTGCTCCGCGCCCACGGCGTGGAGATCAACGGCGCCGAGGTCGTGGTCGTCGGACGCGGCGTCACCATCGGGCGCCCGATGCCGCTCATCCTGACCCGCCGCTCCGAGAACGCCACCGTGACCCAGTGCCACACCGGCACCCGGGACCTCTCGGCGCACCTGCGGGGCGCCGACATCATCGTCGCGGCGGCCGGTGTCCCGCACCTCATCAAGCCCGAGGACGTGAAGCCGGGCGCGGCCGTCCTCGACGTCGGCGTCTCGCGCAACGGCGAGGGCAAGATCGTCGGCGACGTGGACCCGGGCGTCGCCGAGGTGGCCGCCTGGATCTCCCCGAACCCCGGTGGCGTGGGCCCGATGACCCGTGCGCAGCTCCTCGTCAACGTCGTCGAGGCCGCCGAGCGCGCGGCCGCGGCGCTCTGAGGTGACCTCCGGGACGCCGGGGGTGCCCGGCAGTCCGGACGAAGCCGCGTCGCGGGCCGGAGGAACGACGCCCGCCGTGGACGGTTCCCAAACCGCGCACGCCGCGGGCGGTTCCCAAACCGCGCACGCTGCGGGTGGTCCCCAAGCAGCGCCTGCCGCAGGCGGTTTCAAGCGTCCGAAGCCCACCGTCGTCACCGCCGGGACCGCGCGCCCCGAGGGCGGCCGCCGGGCCGCCCCCGGCGACGCCCCGGCGCCCGCCCGCCAGTGGCCGCTGCTCACCGTCCTCGTGCTCGCGGGGCTCGGTCTGCTCGTGGTGGGGACGGATCCCTTCCCGCAGTCCTTCCGGGTGGGGGCGATCCTGGTCGGGGCCGCGCTCCTCGCGGGCGCGGCGATGCGCCGGGTGGTGCCGTCCGTCGGCATGCTGGCCGTCCGCTCCCGCTTCACGGACGTGATCACGTACGGGGTGATGGGCGGCCTGATCGTGCTGCTCGCACTCATGGTCCAGCCGGGGCCGTGGCTGCGGATCCCGTTCCTGGAGGACGTACTCCACCTCACGGTGACGTAGCCCGTCGGCCTTTCGGCTCGTGAAGTGCGGCGCCCGCCCTCTCCCCCGTGGGAGGGCGGGCGCCGTCATGATCCAGGGTCATGTACGTGCCAAGGTCGGTTCAAGCTCCGTCGGCGCGCTGTGGCACGGAAGTGACCATTCCGCTACGTCGGTTCCGCACTCGCCGGGCGTCCCGGAACCTCCCGGACGGGCGCCCCGGAACCTCCCCGGACGGGTGGCAGTGAGCCGGACCACAAGGGGATGGGGATTCGCGGGGGTCCGGGTCGGATAGCCTGACCGCTGGATATCTCTTCACGTCGAGACACCGACCGATCACGTGATCGATCGTCGATCAGGGGAGCTGTCCAGCACCAGGGGCAGGGACCCCCACCGCCAGCTGTCTTACGGAGATCGCCATGACCCGCACTCCCGTGAATGTCACCGTGACCGGCGCGGCCGGCCAGATCGGCTACGCGCTGCTCTTCCGCATCGCCTCCGGCCACCTGCTCGGCGCGGACGTGCCGGTCAAGCTGCGCCTCCTCGAGATCCCGCAGGGCGTGAAGGCCGCCGAGGGCACCGCCATGGAGCTCGACGACTGCGCGTTCCCGCTGCTCAAGGGCATCGACATCTTCGACGACCCGAACAAGGGCTTCGAGGGCGCCAACATCGGCCTGCTCGTCGGCGCCCGCCCGCGCGGCCCGGGCATGGAGCGCGGCGACCTGCTCGCCGCCAACGGCGGCATCTTCAAGCCGCAGGGCGAGGCCATCGCCGCCCACGCCGCGGACGACATCAAGGTCCTGGTCGTCGGCAACCCGGCCAACACCAACGCCCTGATCGCCCAGTCCGCCGCCAAGGGCGTCCCGGCCGAGCGCTTCACCGCGATGACCCGCCTGGACCACAACCGCGCCCTGACGCAGCTGGCCCAGAAGACCGGCTCCTCGGTCGAGGACATCAAGCGCCTCACCATCTGGGGCAACCACTCCGCGACCCAGTACCCGGACATCTTCCACGCGCAGATCGCCGGCAAGAACGCCGCCGAGATCGTGAACGACGAGGCGTGGCTGGCCGAGCAGTTCATCCCGACCGTCGCCAAGCGCGGCGCCGCGATCATCGACGCCCGTGGCGCGTCCTCCGCGGCCTCCGCCGCCAACGCCGCCATCGACCACGTCTACACCTGGGTCAACGGCACCGCCGAGGGCGACTGGACCTCCATGGGCGTCCCGTCCGACGGCTCCTACGGCGTCCCGGAGGGCCTGATCTCCTCCTTCCCGGTCACCTGCAAGGACGGCAAGTACGAGATCGTCCAGGGCCTGGAGATCAACGACTTCTCCCGCGCCCGCATCGACGCCTCCGTGCAGGAGCTCGTCGAGGAGCGCGACGCGGTCCGCGAGCTCGGCCTGATCTGAAGCTGAGTCCGGCTTCATAGTCCCGGCGCCCCCGGGCCGTACGACCGACCGTACGGCCCGGGGGCGCCGTTTCATGTGTCCTCAGAGGCCGTTCGTCTCCCGGAGGCTCGTCGCCAGGGACGTCACGTCCTCCAGGGCCCGCACAAGCAGGCCGTCCCCGAAGGTGATCCTGGTGGCACCCAGGCGGCCCAGTTCCGGGAAGGACGGGCCGCCCCGTACCGCCAGCGCGTTGACCGGCAGGTCGCCGAGGGCGGCGCGCAGGGCCGGGAGGTCGGTGGGCGGGGCCGCGATCGGGTAGACGCAGTCCGCGCCCGCCGACGCGTAGAGCCCGGCCCGGGCGATCGCCTCCGCCAGGGGGTCGGACGCCCCGCGGATGTACACGTCCACGCGCGCGTTGACGAAGAGTCCGGAGCCCGCCGCGGCCCTCACCTCCGCCAGCCAGTCCGCGTGCGCCTGCGGGTCCTTGAGCGCCCGGTCGGGGCCGCTGTCCTCCAGGTTGACGCCGACCGCCCCGGACTCCCGCACCCGTTCGACCAGTTCGGCCGCCGGAAGGCCGTAGCCGCCCTCCAGGTCCGCCGTGACGGGTACGGAGACGGCGCGGACGATCCGCGCCACCGCGGCGAACATCTCCGCCGCCGGGGTCGCCCCGTCCTCGTACCCGAGGGAGGCCGCGATCCCCGCGCTCGGCGTGGCGAGCGCCGGATGTCCGGCCGCCTCGAAGGCGCGGGCGCTCGCCGCGTCCCACGGGCCGGGCAGCACGAGCGGACCGTCGGCGGGCCGGTCCCGGTGGAGGGCCCGGAACGTCTCGGCGCTCATGCGGGGCGCGGGGTGTAGTGGCCGGGCGTCATCCGGGTGGTGACGCCGATCCGGTTCCAGGCGTTGATCGTGACGATCGCGGCGATGACCCGGGCGAGCTCGGTCTCGTCGAAGTGCGCGGCGGCCTTCGCGTACACCTCGTCGGGGACGAAGCCGTCGGTGAGGACGGTGACGGCCTCGGTGAGGGCGAGCGCGGCGAGCTCGCGCTCGGTGTAGAAGTGCCGGGACTCCTCCCAGGCGGCCAGCTGCACGATCCGCTCGATGCTCTCGCCCTCGGCCAGCGCGTCCTTGCTGTGCATGTCGATGCAGAACGCACAGCGGTTGATCTGCGAGGCCCGGAGCTTGATCAGGTGGTACAGGGTCGGGTCGATGTCCTTCGCGGCCGCCGTCTCCAGCCGGATCATGGCCCGGTAGAACTCGGGGAGGTGCTCGGCGAGGGGCATGCGGGGTGCGTGCTCGTGGGCGTACTGCTCGGTGAGTGCCGTCGTCATGCCGTCCACCGTACGAAGCCGATGGCTCAGCGGTATGGTCCATTTCCATGGCGAACGAGTGGGCCAGTTTCGGGGCCGACCTCCATCTGGAAGTCCGCGGCACCCGGCTCCGCGCGGGCCTCATGGACGCCCTGCGGGAGGCGGTCCGCAGCGGGCGCCTGGAGGCCGGTACGCGGCTGCCGTCCTCCCGCCAGCTCGCCGCCGACCTCGGCATGGCCCGCAACACCGTCGCCGACGCGTACGCCGAGCTGGTCGCCGAGGGCTGGCTCACCGCCCGGCAGGGCTCCGGGACCCGCGTCGCCCGCCGGACCGCGCCCCGCGCGCCGGAGCTCTCCGGCCCGCCGTCCCGCACGCCCGCGCCGTCGTTCCCCAAGCTCTCGGCTTCGCTCGAGCAGGGGAGACCCCATTCGCCGCACCCGTCGGCCCCGCCGGCCGGTACGGGCCGGCCCGCCGCACCCGTGCACAACCTCAACTCCGGCACCCCCGACCTCGCCTCCTTCCCGCGCGCCGACTGGCTCAAGGCGTACCGCCGGGCCCTCACCGACGCCCCCAACGAGGCCTTCGGGTACGGCGACCCGCGCGGCAGGCCCGAACTGCGCGCCGCGCTCGCCGAGTACCTCGCCCGCGCCCGGGGCGTGCACGCCCGGCCCGAGCGGATCGTGATCTGCGCGGGCTTCGTGCACGGCCTGATGCTGATCGGCCAGGTGCTGCGGGCCCGGGGCGTACGGGACGTGGCCGTCGAGTCGTACGGGCTCGGGCTCCACGACGACCTCCTGAGAAGGGCCGGACTCGGCACGCCCGTCCTGGCCTTCGACGAACACGGCACGAGGACCGAGGAGTTGGCCGCCCTCGACGGGTGCGGCGCGGTCCTCATGACGGCCGCCCACCAGTACCCATTGGGCGGCGCCCTGCCCCCGGACCGGCGGGCGGCGGTCGTCGACTGGGCGCGGGCCTCCGGCGGCTTCGTCCTGGAGGACGACTACGACGGGGAGTTCCGCTACGACCGGCAGCCGGTCGGAGCCCTCCAGGGCCTCGACCCCGAGCGCGTCGTCTACTTCGGCACCGCGAGCAAGTCCCTCGCGCCCGGCCTCCGCCTCGCCTGGATGGTCCTGCCGAAGGGCCTGGCGACGGAGGTGGCGGCGGCGAAGGGGGACGTGGACTGGTCGTCGAGCGCGCCGGACCAGCTGGCGTTCGCGGAGTTCCTGCGCTCGGGGGCGTACGACCGGCACGTACGGGCGATGCGGCTGCGCTACCGGCGGCGCCGCGACCAGCTGGTGGCGGCCGTCGCCGCGCACTCCCCGGAGACCCGGGTCAGCGGCATCGCGGCCGGCCTCCACGCCGTCCTGGCCCTCCCGCCCGGCACCGAGCAGGCCACCCTGCGGGCCGCCGCCTGGCGCGGCCTCGCCGTCCAGGGCGTCAACCAGTTCCGCCGCCCCACGGTGCCGCCCACCCTCGACGGCCTCGTCGTCGGCTACGCCACACCTCCGGACAGCGGCTGGCAGGGCGCCCTCCGGGCCCTGTGCGGCGTACTGCCCTGAGGGCTCACGCGGCCGGTCAGGACGGGGCGATCGTCTCCGGGGAGGGGACCGGGGCCGGCGCCTCGCCGAAGCGGGCCAGGGTCAGGGAGCCCGCCACCGCCACGGCGAAACCGAGGATCGCCAGCCAGTTGAGCCCCTCCCGCGTACGGTCCCCGAGCCAGGCCACCCCCACGATCGCGGGGCCGATCGTTTCTCCCAGCACCGCGCCCGCCGTCGCCGTGGTCACCGAGCCGCGCTGGAGCGCCGAGGTCAGCAGCATGAACGCGGCCCCGCCGCCGACGAGGAGCGCGTACCAGACGGGATCGGTGAAGTCGATGCCGTCGATCAGCCGGACCGCGATCTCCACCACCCCGAAGCCGAAACCCGCCCCGAGACCGAGGACGAGCGCCCGGGACCGCGCCGGCAGCCGGCCCGCCGCCATGCCGAGCAGCAGGACCCCGAAGGAGATCCCGAGCAGCGCCCAGCGCAGCGCCTCCGAGACGTCCCGGTGGCCCTCCTTGCCGGAGGCGAGCGCCAGCATCGCGAGCCCCGCGCAGACCACGGCGACGGCCGCCCACTCCACCCGGCTCAGCCGCACCTTGAGGACACGGGAGGCGATGACCGCCGTGACCGCCAGACTCGCGGCGAGCGCCGCGCCCACCACGTAGATGGGGAGCGTCCGCAGCGCCACGATCTGCAGCACGAAGCCCAGGCCGTCCGCCCCGAGGCCGGCCAGATAGCGCCACTGCCTAAGGGCCCGCCACATCAGCGCGACGTCGACGCCGCCGCCCGTCCCCGGCTCGGCGGCACGGGCGGCCATCGCCTGGAGGACCGAGGCCGCGCCGAAGCAGACGGACGAGGCCAGCGCACAAATCATCCCGAGTAGCACGAACCGACTCTAGGGCGTGCGGCCGGAAATCAGAGGCCGGAAATCACCGGCCTACACTGTGCGGTCGCGGCGCGTTCGCGAGGGCGAAGGGGAGGCGACGGACATGCGGAAGCTGAGGTCGAGCACGGTGGTGCTCGGCGGGATGGGCGTGCTCGCGGCGACGATCACCGCGTGCGGTTCGGAGCCGGACAAGCGGTGCGTGGACCCGCTGACCCGGGAGGAGCTGCCCAGCTACCGCTGCGAGAGCGGCGGCGGGAGCGACGGCAACAGCAGCACCCGCGGCTCGTACTACTACGGCGGCACCGTACGCGACCGCAAGGTGAGCGGCGGCAGCTTCGACAAGACCGCCGTGGACACCGGCGGCTTCGGCTGCTCCGGCACCGGCGGCGGCTGAGGCGGGCCGGCGCGCACCATGGAACGCCACACCATCGAGCCCAGGCCCGGCTGGCAGCAGACGGTCGAGGAGCAGGGGCTCGTCTACCCGCTGACCCGCTACCCGGACGGTTCGCTGCGCCCGTACTGGGACGAGAGCGCGTACTACTCCTTCTCGCTGCCCGAGGTCGAGGCCCTGGAGGAGGTCGTCGAGGAGCTGCACGCCCTGTGCCTGGCGGCGGCCGAACACATCGTCGAGCAGAACCGTTTCGCCGAGCTCGGGATCACCGACCCGAAGCTGGCGGGCCTGGTCGCCGAGTCCTGGCGGCGCCGCGCCGAACTCCCCTCCCTGTACGGCCGCTTCGACCTGCGCTACGACGGCACCGGCCCGGCCAAGATGCTGGAGTACAACGCCGACACCCCGACCTCCCTCGTGGAGGCCGCGAGCCCGCAGTGGTTCTGGATGGAGGAACGGTTCCCCGGCGCCGACCAGTGGAACTCCCTCCACGAGCGGCTCGTCGACGCCTGGAAGCGCCAGGCCCATCTGCTCCCGCCCGGCCCCCTGCACTTCGCCCACTCGGACGGCGACGAACTCGGCGAGGACCTGATGACGGTCGCGTACCTGCGCGAGACCGCCCAGCAGGCCGGGATCGACACCGAGATGCTCTCCGTCGAGCGGATCGGCTGGGACCGGCTCTCGCGCCGCTTCGTCGACGACCGGCTCCGCTTCATCCGCAGCTGCTTCAAGCTCTACCCGTGGGAGTGGCTGACCACCGACCGCTTCGGCCGGCACGTCCTGGACACCCTCGACAACGGCGGCGGCACCGGCACCACCTGCTGGATCGAGCCCGCCTGGAAGATGCTGCTCTCCAACAAGGCGCTCCTCGCGATCCTGTGGGAGCTGAACCCGGGCCACCCCAACCTGCTGCCCGCCCACCTCGACGGGCCGCGCGAACTCGCCGCCACCACCGGCTGGGTCGCCAAGCCGCTGCTCGGCCGCGAGGGCGCGGGCGTCACCCTGCACGAGGCCGGCACGGAGCCCTTCGTACGGGACGGGGAGGCCTGCTGCTACCAGGAGCTGGCCCCGCTGCCCGACTTCGACGGCAACCGGGTGGTGCTCGGCGCGTGGGTCGTCGAGGACGAGGCGGCGGGGCTCGGCATCCGGGAGTCGGCGGGCCTCGTCACCGACGAGTACGCCCGCTTCCTCCCGCACGTGATCCTGTAGCCGGGGCTGCTCGGGCCTCCTCGGGCCTACTCGGGGACGTACTCCCGCAGCGGCGCCGGCTTCAGGCCCGCCGCCTCCGCCGCGTCCAGGGCCCGCTTCAGGTCCTGCGCCACCGTCTCGTTGAAGTGCAGCAGGATGATGTCGCCGGCCTTGAGCCGCGGGGTCGGCGGGGTCCACTGGCCCCAGGTCGTCAGGTCGTACGTCCACGTGACCAGCGCCTTCGCCCCGCACTCCCGCGCGGTGGTCCGGGTGGTCGCGTCGTACGTGCCGTACGGCGGGCGCAGCAGCCGCGGTCCGTCGCCGAACTGCGCGAGGTGCTGCTCGCGGGCCCCGCACACCTCCGCCTTCTGCCCGGCGGCGTCGAGGGTGGTCAGGTCCGGGTGGTCGACGGTGTGGTTCTCGACGCGGGAGCGGCCCTGGTCGAGCAGGGTGTGGAAGTAGCCGGAGTCGTACGAGTACGCCCCGGGCAGCAGGAAGAGCGACGCGGGTACCCGGCGGTCGAGCAGCAGCCGCGCGGCGGCGGGATCGTGGTACCAGCCGTCGTCGATCGTGATGAAGACGACCGGGTCGGTGGTCTCCACGTGGGAGACCACCGGGACGGGCTCGGGCCAGGCCGCCTCCGGGGCGGCGTGCGCGGGTCCGGTGAACGCGCCGAGGAGCGCGAGCGGGACGAGGGCGGCGAGCGCGGCACGCACGGCGTGACGCAGACGGAGTCTCGGCATGGCGGCATCATTGGCCTAGACCAAGTCCGGTGTCAATGAGTCGAGTTGACGGCTCGCCACCCCCTCCAAACGGACGCCGTCAGTCCGACAAGACCCCCCGCAACTGCTCGAGACCCCAGTCCAGGTCCTCCTTGCTGATCACCAGCGGCGGAGCGATCCGGATCGTCGACCCGTGGGTGTCCTTCACCAGGACCCCCCGCTCCATCAGCCGCTCCGAGATCTGCCGGCCCGTGCCCTTCGACGGCACGATGTCCACGCCGGCCCACAGCCCGCGCCCGCGCACCGCCTCCACCGCGCCGCCGCCCACGAGCAGCCCCAGCTCCGCGTGGAGGTGCTCGCCCAGCTCCGCCGCCCGCTCCTGGAACTCGCCCGTCCGCAGCATCGCGATCACCTCCAGGGCCACCGCGCAGGCCAGCGGGTTCCCGCCGAACGTCGACCCGTGCTCACCCGGCCGGAAGACCCCGAGGACGTCACGGTCGGCCACCACCGCCGACACCGGCACCACCCCGCCGCCCAGCGCCTTCCCCAGGACGTACACGTCCGGCACCACGCCCTCGTGCTCGCACGCGAACGTCCGCCCCGTCCGGCCGAGCCCCGACTGGATCTCGTCCGCCATGAACAGCACGTTCTTCCGGCGGGTCAGCTCCCGCACCCCCGCCAGATAGCCGGCCGGCGGGACCAGGACCCCCGCCTCGCCCTGGATCGGCTCGATCAGCACGGCCACCGTGTGCGCGGTGACCGCCGCCTCCATCGCCGTCAGATCCCCGTACGGCACGATCTCGAAGCCCGGCGTGTACGGCCCGTAGTGGTCGCGCGCCTCGTGGTCCGTCGAGAAGCTCACGATCGTCGTCGTCCGGCCGTGGAAGTTGTTCGCCGCCACCACGATCTTCGCGTGCCCGTCCGGCACGCCCTTCACCTCGTACCCCCACTTCCGGGCGGTCTTCACGGCCGTCTCGACCGCCTCCGCCCCCGTGTTCATCGGCAGCACCGCCTCCTTCCCGCACAGCTCCGCGAGCTGCGCGCAGAACTCGGCGAACCGGTCGTGGTGGAAGGCGCGCGAGGTCAGCGTCACCCGCTCCAGCTGCGCCTTCGCGGCGTCGATCAGACGCCGGTTGCCGTGCCCGAAGTTGAGCGCCGAGTACCCGGCGAGCATGTCGAGATAGCGACGGCCCTCGACATCGGTCATCCAGGCGCCGTCCGCCGAGGCGACGACGACCGGAAGGGGGTGGTAGTTGTGAGCGCTGTGCGCGTCCGCGGAAGCGATCGCGTCTTCTGTCCTCGACACGGGATCTCCGTTCGTCCTGCGGCTCGGGGGGTGGCTCGTCCCCAGGGGGCTGTGGCCCCTTTCTTATCGTCGCTCGGATGCCGGACAGGGAAACCTCGGCGACGGCGCGCCAGCTACCCTGGAAACACGCACGGCGACTGGCGTACGGGGAAGCGACCCCGGGGAAGCCGCGCGCGCTCCACCACACGAGGTGCCGCTCGCCTGGGCATCACGGGCCCCCGGTCCCGTGCGCACCTCAGCCCCGGGACCGTTCCGCCGAACGCCCGGAGGACACCACCATGACCGCACCGCAGCAGCACCCCGCACTCACCGCCGCCGACCCCGAGCTCGCCGCCCTCGTCGGCGCCGAGGAACGGCTCCAGGCCGAGACCCTGCGCCTCATCCCCAGCGAGAACTACGTCTCCGCCGCCGTCCTCGAAGCCTCCGGCACCGTCCTCCAGAACAAGTACAGCGAGGGCTACCCCGGCCGCCGCTACTACGAGGGCCAGCAGAACATCGACCAGGTCGAGACCCTCGCCATCGAGCGCGCCAAGGCCCTCTTCGGCGTCGACCACGCCAACGTCCAGCCCTACTCCGGCTCCCCGGCCAACCTCGCCGTCTACCTCGCCTTCGCGAAGCCCGGCGACACCGTCATGGGCATGGCCCTGCCGATGGGCGGCCACCTCACCCACGGCTGGGGCGTCTCCGCCACCGGCACCTGGTTCCAGGGCGTCCAGTACGGCGTGCGCAAGGACAACGGGCTCATCGACTTCGACCAGGTCCGCGAGCTCGCCCTCAAGGAGCGCCCGAAGGTCATCTTCTGCGGCGGCACCGCCCTGCCCCGCACCATCGACTTCGCCGCCTTCGGCGAGATCGCCCGCGAGTCCGGCGCCGTCCTCGTCGCCGACGTCGCCCACATCGCCGGCCTCATCGCCGGCGGCGCCCACCCGTCCCCGGTCGGGCACGTGGACGTCATCTCCACGACCACCCACAAGACCCTCCGCGGCCCGCGCGGCGCCATGCTCATGTCCACCGAGGAGCACGCCAAGGCCCTCGACAAGGCCGTCTTCCCCGGCCTCCAGGGCGGCCCGCACAACCAGACCACCGCCGCCATCGCCGTCGCCCTCCGCGAGGCCTCCCAGCCCTCCTTCCGCGACTACGCCCACGCCGTCGTCGCCAACGCCAAGGCCCTCGCCGAGGCGCTCCTCGCCCGCGGCTTCGACCTGGTCTCCGGCGGCACCGACAACCACCTGATCCTGATCGACCTCACCCCCAAGCAGGTCCCGGGCAAGATCGCCGCGAAGGCCCTCGACCGGGCCGGGATCGTCGTCAACTACAACACCGTCCCTTACGACCCCCGGAAGCCCTTCGACCCCTCCGGCATCCGCATCGGCACCCCGTCCCTCACCTCCCGCGGCCTGACCGTCGCGCACATGCCGCAGGTCGCCGAGTGGATCGACCGCGCGGTGGCCGCCGCGGGCACGGGCGACGAGGAGACCCTCGCCGCCGTCCGCGCGGAGGTCGCCGACCTGATGGCCGCGTTCCCGGCCCCGGGCCTCCCCGTCTGACGCACCGGCGTCCGACCCGCCCCCCGCTCCTTCGGGAGCGGGGGATTGTGTCGCGCGTCTCATCGGCCTTGATGGGTTCGGCCCCGACACCTGAGAGAATGATGTGCATGGCCTCTGACAGTCCCCGTGTGCTCTCCGGAATCCAGCCCACCGCAGGCTCGTTCCACCTCGGCAACTACCTCGGCGCCGTCCGCCAGTGGGTCGCCCTGCAGGAGACCCACGACGCCTTCTACATGGTCGTCGACCTGCACGCGATCACGGTCCCGCAGGACCCCGCCGAGCTGCGCGCCAACACCCGGCTCGCCGCCGCCCAGCTGCTCGCCGCCGGTCTCGACCCCGAGCGCTGCACCCTCTTCATCCAGAGCCACGTCCCCGAGCACGCACAGCTCGGCTGGGTCATGAACTGCCTCACCGGCTTCGGCGAGGCCTCCCGCATGACCCAGTTCAAGGACAAGTCCGCGAAGCAGGGCGCCGACCGCGCCACCGTCGGCCTCTTCACGTACCCGATCCTCCAGGTCGCGGACATCCTGCTCTACCAGGCCGACCAGGTTCCGGTCGGCGAGGACCAGCGCCAGCACATCGAGCTGACCCGCGACCTCGCGGAGCGCTTCAACGGCCGCTTCGGCGAGACGTTCACGATCCCCGCGCCGTACATCCTCAAGGAGACGGGGAAGATCTACGACCTCCAGGACCCGGCGATCAAGATGAGCAAGTCGGCGTCGACGCCGAAGGGACTCATCAACCTCCTGGACGACCCGAAGGTCACCGCGAAGAAGGTCAAGAGCGCGGTCACCGACACCGAGACGGTGATCCGCTTCGACCCGGAGAACAAGGCCGGCGTCTCCAACCTGCTCAGCATCATGTCCACGCTCACCTCCACCTCCGTCGAGGACCTGGAGAAGAGCTACGAGGGCAAGATGTACGGCGCGCTGAAGACGGATCTCGCCGAGGTCATGGTGGACTTCGTCACGCCGTTCCGGTCCCGCACCCAGGAATACCTGGACGACCCGGAGACGCTGGACTCGGTCCTGGCCAAGGGCGCGGAGAAGGCCCGTGCCGTGGCCGCCGAGACGCTGGCGCAGACGTACGAGCGCATCGGCTTCCTGCCCGCCAAGCACTGAGTCCGAGGACCCTGGCCCAAAGGGTGGTGCCTGCCGCACACTGGCGGCTGGCACCACCCGACACAAGTCGACCGACAACGGAGGAGAACGACGTGGGGACCGTAACGCTCGGCGTTTCGATCGCGGTCCCGGAGCCCTACGGCAGCCTGCTCCAGGAGCGGCGCGCCGGCTTCGGGGACCCGGCCGCGTACGGCATCCCCACGCACATCACCCTGGTCCCGCCGACCGAGGTCACCGAGGAGCGGCTGCCGGAGATCGAGGCGCACCTCGCGGGCGTCGCCGCCGGCCACCAGCCGTTCCCCGTGCGCCTGGAGGGCACCGGGACCTTCCGGCCGCTCTCCCCGGTCGTCTTCGTGAAGCTGGCCGAGGGCGTGCCCCTCTGCAACCGGCTCCAGCACCTGATCCGCGACGAGGCCGGCCCCCTCGCGCGCGAGCTGCAGTTCCCGTACCACCCGCACGTCACCGTCGCCCACGGCATCTCCGAGGAGGGGATGGACCGGGCGTTCCAGGAGCTCGCCGGGTACGAGGCGGCCTGGACCTGCCGCTCCTTCGCGCTGTACGAGCAGGGCCCGGACGGAGTCTGGCGGAAGCTGTACGACTACGAGTTCGGCAGCGGCCGCCCGATCTCGGCGGTCCCGGCACAGGGCGGCAGCCCGGTCGACGAGCCGACGCCGACGGCCTAGAGCCTGGGCGGTCACACCGGCAGCCCGGTCGACACCCCGGCGCCGACGGCCTAGCCGCGGGCGGTCACACCGGCAGGCGTACGTCACACCGGCAGGCGGCGGAACAGCGGCCTCGGCACGTGCCGTACCGCCGCCATCACCATCCGCAGTGCCCCCGGCACCCACACCGTCTCCGAGCGTCGCCGCAGCCCCAGCTCGATCGCGCCCGCGACCGCCTCAGGGGTCGTCGCGAGCGGCGCCTCCGCGAGCCCGGCCGTCATCTTCGAGCGCACGAACCCGGGCCGTACGACCATGACGTGCACGCCCGTGCCGTGCAGCGCGTCCCCGAGGCCCTGCGCGAAGGCGTCGAGGCCCGCCTTCGACGAGCCGTAGATGAAGTTGGCGCGGCGTGCCCGCTCGCCCGCCACCGACGACAGCACCACCAGCGAACCGTGCCCCTGCGCCTGGAGCGCGCCCGCGCACACCAGACCCGCCGAGACGGCGCCCGTGTAGTTGGTCTGCGCGACCCGGACGGCGGCGACGGGGTCGGACTCGTCGCGCGCCTGGTCGCCGAGGACCCCGAAGGCGAGCAGCACCATGTCGATGTCGCCCTCCGTGAAGACCTTCCCGAGCCGTTCCTCGTGCGACTCGGTGTCGAGCGCGTCGAAGGGCACGGTGCGCACGTCCGCGCCGAGCGCGCGCAGCGAGTCGGCGGCGGCCGTGAGCGCGGGGGAGGGGCGGCCGGCCAGCCACACCACGCGCGTGCGGCGCGCGATCAGCCGGCGGGCGGTGGCGAGCCCGATCTCGGAGGTGCCGCCGAGGACGAGCAGGGACTGCGGGGCACCGAAGGCGTCCTTCATGGTGGGTACTCCTCAGAGGGCGAGACGGCGGGCGAGGTCCGAGGTGAGGACGGACCGGGGGTCGAGCGCGGCGCGCAGCGCCCGGAACTCGTCGAGCCGGGGGTACATCGCGGCCAGGGTCTCCGGCCGGACCCGGGAGTCCTTGGCGAGGTAGATCCGGCCGCCGGCGCCCACGACCTCCTCGTCGAGCGCGTCGAGGAAGCGGCCGAGGCCGGGGAGGCCGGTGGGGAGGTCGAGGGCGAGGGTCCAGCCGGGGAGCGGGAAGGAGAGCCAGCCGGGGTCGCCCGAGCCGAACCGTTTCAGGACGGCGAGGAAGGACGGGCAGCGGTGGTCCGCGATCCGCCGCACGATCCGCCGGAGGGTGTCCTCCTGCCCGTACGGGACGACGAACTGGTACTGGACGAAGCCGGCGGGCCCGTAGATCCGGTTCCAGTGGGGGACGCCGTCGAGGGGGTGGAAGAAGGCCGGCAGCGACTGGAGACGGCCGGTGGCGGCGCGGGGGGCCGCCCGGTACCAGAGCTCGTTGAACAGCCCCACGGACGTCCGCCCGAGCAGCCCGCCGGGGACGTACGGCGGTGGCGCGGGCAGCCGCCCCGGGCGGAAGGCGAGCGGATCGCGGCGGGCCCGGTGGTGGCGGGGGAGCGCGTCGTACGGGGCGTGGTCGCCGCGCGTGAGGACGGCGCGGCCGGTGGCAGCGCCCCGGGCGAGCAGGTCGATCCAGGCGACGGAGTAGCGGTAGCGGTGGTCGCCGTCGTCGAGCCGGGCCATCAGCTCGTCGAGGTCGGGGACGCGTTCGGTGTCCACGCGCATGAGGGAGGTCTCGACGGGCAGCAGCCGCAGGGTGGCGGAGAGGATCACCCCGGTCAGGCCCATGCCGCCGGTGGTCGCGTCGAACAGCGTCGTCCCCGGCACCACGGTCCTGATCTCGCCGTCGGCGGTGAGGAGTTCGAGCGCGGTCACGTGCCGGCCGAAGGAACCCGAGACGTGGTGGTTCTTGCCGTGGATGTCGGCGCCGATCGCGCCGCCGACGGTCACGTACCGGGTGCCGGGGGTGACCGGGACGAACCAGCCGAACGGCAGCAGCGCCTCCATCAGCCGGTGCAGGCTGACGCCGGCCTCGCAGGCGACGAGGCCGGCGGTGGTGTCGACGGCCAGGATCCGGTCGAGGCCGGTCATGTCGAGGACGGTGCCGCCGGCGTTCTGGGCGGCGTCGCCGTACGCGCGGCCGAGACCGCGGGCGACGGCGCCCCGGGGGCCGCAGGCCCGGAGGGCCTCCGCGACCTCGGCGTGCCCGCGGGGCCGCTGCACGCGCGCGAGGGTGGGGGCGGTGCGGCCCCAGCCGGTGATCGCTTCGCAGTCGTCGTCCAGGACGTGGGTCTCGACAGCCATGATGGTGACCGTATAGCTGTGAATGTGCCTTATGTCGGTATTACGTGGCCGTTCGTCGAAATGGGTGATTAAACGAGTGTCATGAAAGAGACCTCGTGCCCTCGACCGCGGCCCGCGCGAGAGTCGCGTTGACCGACTGGAACGGCGAGGCCCGACAGGGGGCACCACGGATGCGTGAAACGACACGGGCCGCGCCCGGGCCCCCCGAGACCGGCAACGCCGCCGAACGGCCCGACACGGGCCGGGCCCCGGCCGAACGGCCCGGTGCGACGGGCCCGGCCTCGGCCGAGCGGCCCGGAGTGGGTCCTGCCTCGGCCGAGCACCCCGGCGCGGGCCCGGCCCGGGGCGAGGCAGCCCGTGGGCCGAGGCGTGCCGCCGCGGGGCGGCCCGGCGCGGCGGGTCCGGCCACGGCCGGTCCGATCGGGGAGACGGGGAACGACGGCGCTGAGCGGCCCGATGGCCCGGGCCCGGGCCCGGCTTCGGCCGAGCGGCCCGGCGGCTCCGGCGGGGCCGTGCCCGAGCGGGAACGTCAGGCGGGCCGGGGCCTGGCCGCGCCAAGGCCTGAGGCGGGCCGGGGCCTGGGCGCGTCAGGGGCTGCGGCGGGCTGGACCCTCGCCGAGCACCGTCTGCTCGCCGCCCTGCGCCGCTGCGGGCAGCGCCCCGGCGTGGCCGCCGCCGCCCGGGGCCTCTCCCTCGGCGGCGAGCACGGCGCCCTCTGGCTGGCCGCCGGGCTCACCGCCGCCGCCCTCGACCGACCGCGCCGGAGCGGCTGGCTGCGGAGCACCGCCCTGATCGCCGGCGCGCACCTGGCGAGCATGGGCGTCAAACGGCTCGTACGGCGGCCCCGGCCGGCCCCGGACACGTACGAGCCCCTGGTCCGTACGGCCGGCCGGCACTCCTTCCCCAGCTCCCACGCCACCTCGGCCGCCGCCGCGGTCGTCGCCTTCGGCACCCTCCACCCGACCGCCGGTCGGCTCGCCGCCCCGCTGGCCGGCGCGGTGTGCCTCTCCCGCCTGGTCGTCGGCGTCCACTACCCGAGCGACATCGCCGCCGGCGTCCTGCTCGGAGCCACCACGGCAGCGGCGGGTGGCCACCTCCTGCCCCCGGCCCTGATCGGCGAGGGCCGCCGCTTCTCGGCCTCGGCCCCGGCCGCAGTCGCCGCGAGGCGCCGTCTCCCGGCTGCGGCAGGCCGCCTCCTCGCCCCCGTCACGCGCGCGCGTGGGGACGTCCTCTCGTGAGCGGGCGGAGCGGGACGGCCGCCGTGCTCGACGCCCCCGCCGTCGTCCGCCACGCGCCCGCGCGGGCGCATGGCGGACGGGTGCTCGGGCTCGTCACGACCGCACGGCCCCGCCAGTGGGTCAAGAACGTGCTCGTCCTCGCCGCGCCCGCCGCCGCCGGCCGGCTCGGCTCCTGGCAGACCGGGGCCCGACTCGCCCTCGTCTTCGCCCTGTTCACGGCCGCCGCCTCCGCCGTCTACCTCCTCAACGACGCGCGCGACGCCGAGGCCGACCGCGCCCACCCGGTCAAGTGCCGCCGCCCCGTGGCCTCGGGGCAGGTGTCCGCCGCCCTCGCCACCGGCGCCGGGATCCTCCTCGCCCTCGGGGCCGCCGTCGCCGCCGCGCTGCTGTGCGGCCCGCTGACCGCCGCCCTCCTCGTCGCGTACCTCGTCATGCAGATCGCGTACTGCGTCCGCCTCAAGCACGTCCTCGTCGTCGACCTCGCCGTCGTCGCCACCGGCTTCCTGATGCGGGCGATGATCGGCGGGGTGGCGCTCGGCATCCCGCTCTCCCGCTGGTTCCTCATCACGACCGGGTTCGGCGCGCTCTTCATGGTCGCCGCCAAGCGGTACTCCGAGGCCGTCCAGATGGAGGGCGCCGAGGGCGCCACGCGCGCGCTGCTCACCCAGTACACGACGGGATACCTGCGGTTCGTCTGGCAGTTGGCGGCCGGCACCGCCGTCCTCGGATACTGCCTGTGGGCCCTGGAGGCAGGCCCACCGGAGACGTCGCTGCCGTGGCGTCAGCTCTCCGTGGTCGCCTTCGTCCTGGGGGTCCTGCGGTACGCGGTCTTCGCCGACCGGGGCACGGCGGGCGCGCCCGAGGACGTCGTGCTGCGCGACCGGCCGCTCGCCGTCATCGGTCTGGCATGGGCCGCGCTGTACGGGATGTCGGTCGCGGGTCTGTGAGCCCCGCCGGGGGATTCTCGTACCCGGGTGATCCGACGGCGCGAGGAGTGGAACGTACGACATGGACTGGCTGACCAAGCTTCCCGTCATCGGCCCGTGGGTCGTCCGCCTCATGCGGACCCACGCCTGGCGCGCGTACGAGACCCTCGACGAGGCGCACTGGACCCGGCTCGCCGCCGCGATCACCTTCGTCTCCTTCATCGCCCTCTTCCCGCTGATCACGGTCGCCGCCGCGATCGGCGCCGCGCTCCTCACGCCGGATCAGCTCGACTCGATCGAGAAGAAGATCAGCGACCAGGTGCCCGGCATCTCCGACCAGCTCGACATCGCCGGGCTCGTCGCGAACGCCGGCACCATCGGACTCGTGGCCGGCGCCGTCCTGCTCGTCACCGGCATCAGCTGGATCGGCTCCATGCGGGAGTGCCTGCGGGCGGTCTGGGGGCTCGACGCCGTCGAGGGCAACCCGTTCCTGCTCAAGGGCAAGGACGGGCTGATCCTCCTCGGCCTCGGCGGCGTCGCGATCGCCTCGCTCGCCGCGTCCTGGCTCGGCTCCACCGCCGTCGGCTGGAGCGCCGACCGGCTCGGCATCTCCGGCGAGGGGGCGGGCGGCATCCTGCTCCAGGGCGCCGCCGTCCTCGTCGCGGTCGTCGCCGACTTCCTGATCCTGCTGTACGTGCTGACGCTGCTGCCGGGCGTCGAACCGCGCCGCCGGGACCTCCTGGTGGCGGCGCTGATGGGCGCGGTCGGCTTCGAGCTGCTGAAGCTGCTGCTCGGCGGCTATATGAAGGGGGTCGCGGCGAAGTCGATGTACGGGGCGTTCGGCGTCCCGGTCGCCCTGCTCCTCTGGATCAACTTCACCGCGAAGCTGCTGCTGTTCTGCTCGGCGTGGACGGTCACGGATTCACATCGGAAGAAGACTCCTGAGGCTTCGGAGACCCCTCCGACTCCCGAGACTCCTCGGAGCGGCGACGACGGGCCGCCGACGCGGCCAGCGGCCAGCGCCGGTTGACGAGGAAGACCGCCGCGGCCAGGAGGACGAGGACGCCGCCCGCCACGGCCAGCGCGATCCCGATCCCGCCGGACTTCTCGGGAGCGGCGGCGGTCGCGTGGGCCGGCGTCTTGGGGGCGTTCTTGCCGGGCGCCGGGGCGGTGCCGTCGTCCGGGGCGGTGGGCGTCGTGCGTTCCGAGCGGGGCGGCACCAGTTCGCCCACCGGCGTCACCTTCCCGGAGGCCGCGAAGCCCCAGTCGAGCAGCCGGGCGGCCTCCCGGTAGACCGCGTGCGACTCCTTCGAGGAGGGGTTCATGACGGTGACGAGCAGGACCCTGCCGTTGCGCTCGGCGACCCCGGTGAAGGTCGCGCCCGCGTGCGTGGTGTTGCCGTTCTTGACCCCGGCGATGCCCTGGTACGGCTCGACGCCGATGTCGCCGGTGAGGAGCCGGTTGGTGTTCTGGATCTCGAAGGTCTCGCGCTTCTTGCCCGGCTTGGCCTCGCCGGGGAAGGCGGCGCGGGACGTGGCGGCGTACTCACGGAAGTCCGGCTTCCGCATGCCGTTGCGGGCGATGAGCGTCAGGTCGTACGCGGACGAGACCTGGCCCACGGCGTCGTAGCCGTCCGGGGAGACCACGTTGGTGTCGAGGGCCTGGAGCTCGGCCGCGTGGTCGTTCATGTCCTTCACGGTCTGCTTGATGCCGTGGTTCATGCTGGTCAGCACGTGCACGGCGTCGTTGCCGGAGCGGAGGAAGACGCCGAGCCACAGGTCGTGGACGCTGTAGGTCTGCTTCTCCTTGATGCCGACCAGACTGGAACCCTCTCCTATCCCGGCCAGGTCCTGGCTGGTGACCAGGTGGTTCTGCGTCCTGGTGAACTTCGGCAGGAGCGTGTCGGCGAAGAGCATCTTGAGCGTGGAGGCCGGGGCGAGCCGCCAGTGCGCGTTGTGCGCGGCGAGGACCTGGCCGCTCTCCGCGTCCGCGACGATCCAGGAACGGCCGGACAGCTCCTTCGGCAGCACCGGGGCGCCGGGACCGAGCTGCACCTGCGTCCCCGGCTTGCTGAGCAGGGCGCCCCCGACCGTGGACATCATGGCGGGGGGCTTGGGCTGCTTGTCCTTCCCGTCCTTTCCGTCCGCGTGGGCCGCGGGCGCGGCGGTGACGAGCGGCAGGAGCACAGCAGCGGCGACCGCCCAAGCGGTCTTCTTCGAAGCAGACACGGTCGAGAACGTACAGGTACGCAATACCGATCCGAACCCCGGCAGGCGGTTCACCCGCGCTCGTCCACCCGGAAGCGGGGGTCGGGAGACGGATGGTGATACTGGGGTCATGAAGCTCAGCCGCCGTGTCTCCTGGTTCCTGCTCGCCTTCGGGGTGTGGTCCGTCTTCATCTGGGTCACCTTCGTCAAGAACCTCTGGAACGACGGGAGCGGCCTCGCCTTCGACGACGCGGGCGATCCGACGGCGTACTTCTGGGTTCACCTGCTGCTCGCCATCACGTCCTTTGTCCTGGGGACGGTGATCGGCGTGATCGGGTTGCGCGGGGTGCGTGCCGCGCGCCGCGCGGACGCCTAGAAGAGAAGAGGGGTTCCGGGGGAGTGGTCGTCTTTCTGCTGGTCCTGGTCGTGGTGCTCGCGCTGCTCGGCGCGGTCCACTGGTACGTGTGGCGGCGCCTCGTGCGGGACGTCACAGTGGCCGGGAGCCTCGCACGCCGGCTCGGTACGGTCGCCGTCGTGGCGCTGCCGCTGCTCTCGATCGCCGCCCTGGTCTCCTCGCGGGCGGGCGCGCCCTTCCTGCTCCAGCAGGCGGTCGCCTGGCCGGGCTTCCTCTGGCTCGCCGTGCTGCTGTACCTGGTCCTGGCCCTGGTGGTCGGCGAGGCCGTCCGGCCGCTCCTGCGGGCCTGGCTGGGGCGCCGCGCGGCCGCCGCCGCACCGGCGGAGCCCGTACCGGCGGCCGCCACGGGACCCGGACCCGTCGTATCCCCGCCCGCCCCCGCGCCCGCACCTGCGTCCGAGACCGCGCCCGAGACCGAGCCCCAGCCGGCGCCCGAGCCCCAGCCCGCGCCCGAGACCGCGACCGGGCCCGGCCCCGACGGGCAGGTCGTGGCGGTCGAGGAGGCCGGTCGGCCGGTCGAGTCGGCCGCCCCCGCCGACGTCTCCCGGCGGCTCTTCGTCTCCCGCGTCGTCGCGGGGTCCGCGGCCGCCGTCGCCCTCGGGACCGTCGGGTACGGCACGTACGGCGTGCTGCGCGGGCCCCGGGTCAAGCGGGTCACCGTGCCGCTCGCCAAGATCCCGCGCGCCGCGCACGGCTACCGGATCGCCGTCGTCTCCGACATCCACCTCGGGCCGATCCTGGGCCGCGCCCACACCCAGCGGATCGTGGACACGATCAACGCCACCCAGCCCGATCTGATCGCCGTCGTCGGCGACCTCGTCGACGGGACCGTCGAGAACCTCGGCCCGGCCGCCGAGCCGCTCGCCCGGCTCCGTGCCCGGCACGGTTCCTTCTTCGTGACCGGCAACCACGAGTACTTCTCGGGCGCCGACGCCTGGGTCGACCACGTCCGCGAGCTCGGCCTGCACCCGCTGCGCAACGCGCGCGTGGAGATCCCGGCCGGCTTCGACCTCGCCGGCGTCGACGACGTCGCGGGGGAGAGCGAGGGCCGGGGCCCCGACTTCGCGCGGGCCCTCGGCGACCGCGACCGGGCCCGCGCCGCCGTGCTCCTCGCGCACCAGCCGATCGTCGTCCACGACGCCGTACGCCACGGCGTGGACCTCCAGCTCTCCGGTCACACCCACGGCGGCCAGCTCTGGCCCGGCAACTACCTCGCCGAACTGGCCAACCCGACCGTCGCCGGGCTCGAACGGTACGGTGACACCCAGCTGTACGTCTCGCGGGGCGCGGGCGCCTGGGGACCCCCGGTCCGGGTCGGCGCGCCCTCCGACATCACGATCGTCGAACTCGCCTCGAAACAGGCCTGAACGGACGTTGTCACTCCCCGCGCAGAAGTCGATACGTGCTGCTCATCGACTTAAAGTCTCATATCCCGGACATATACCTGTGATGTGAAAGTTTTCCCTTCCCCATGTGAAACCCGTGTGATGGGATGCAGCCATCGCGGCGTTTCCGGGGGCCGTCGCATCTGGGGTGGTACCAAAAAAAGGAAGCACGGCAATGCGGTCGACGGTCCGTCTGCGGATCCTCATCACTTGTGGAGTACTGGTGGCCGCCGGAGTGGGGGGCTGGCAACTCCTGCCCTCCGACGGCGAGCGGACCGACCCGATCACCGTCGGCACGACCGACGAGGTGACGTCACTCGACCCGGCCGGCGCGTACGACGCCGGTTCCTGGGCGATGTACAGCAACGTCTTCCAGTCGCTGCTGACGTTCAAGCCGGGCCTCAGCCAGCCGGTTCCGGACGCCGCCGAGAGCTGCAAGTTCCTGGGCTCCGGGCTCACCACGTACCAGTGCACGCTCCGCGACGACCTCACCTTCGCCAACGGGCGCAAGATCACCGCCGAGGACGTCAAGTACTCCTTCGAGCGGATGCTGCGCATCAAGACGGACGTCGGTCCGCAGCCGCTCTTCCCGACCCTGAAGAACGTCTCGGCCGAGGGCCGTACGGTCACCTTCCACCTGAGCGGCCGTGACGCCACGTTCCCGCTGAAGGTGGCCACGGGCGCCGGCTCGATCGTGGACAAGGACCACTACCCGGCCGACCGGCTGCGGACGGACTCCGCGGTCGACGGCTCGGGGCCGTACGTCCTCAAGGAGTACAAGGAGGGCGAGTCCGCGCTCCTGCAGCCCAACCCGAAGTACAAGGGCGCCATCACCAAGGCCGGTCACACGGTCCTCGTGAAGTACTACGGCCAGTCCGCGGACCTCGCCACCGCCTGGAAGGCGAAGGAGGTCCAGGTGACGCACCGGCAGCTCCCGCCGGACTTCATCGCGAAGCTGGACACCAAGGACGGGACCCGGATCAACGAGGCGGAGAGCGCCGAGATCCGCAACATCAACTTCAACGTCCGGCCCGGCTCGCCCATGGCCGACAAGGCCGTACGGCAGGCCGTCGCCGCCGTCATCGACCGCCCGGCGATCACCGAGGGCGCCTACAAGGGCACGGTCGAGCCGCTCTACTCCCTCATCCCGCAGGGCTTCGTCGGCCACAGCACCGCCTTCTACGACCTCTACCCGGAGCCGAGCGCGAAGAAGGCGAAGAAGCTCCTGGCGAACGCCGGGATCAAGACGCCGGTGGAGTTCACCTTCGGCTACCGCAAGGACGCCACGTACGCCACCGAGGCCGCCGAGATCAAGCGGCAGCTGGAGGAGAGCGGCCTCTTCAAGGTGAAGCTCGTCGAGGCCGACTGGCAGAGCTTCCAGAAGGGGTACGCGAAGGGCAGCTACGACGCCTACCCCGTCGGCTGGCTCCCCGACTTCCCCGACTCCGACAGCTTCACCGCGCCGCTCGTCGGGACGAAGAACACCCTGCACAACGGCTTCTCCAGCAAGACGATCGACAGCCTGATCGCCTCGACGCAGCAGTACAGCGACCGGGGCCGCGCGACGAGCGACTTCAGGGAGATCCAGAACGAGGTCGCCACCGACGTCCCGCTCGTCCCGCTGTGGCAGAAGAAGGACTACGTCCTCTCCACGGCGGCGGTCACCGGCTCCCAGTACCTGACGGACGGCACGGGCATCTGGCGCCTGTGGGAGCTCAGCTGGATTTAGGCCCGCACCCCTTATGGGGCCTCCTGCGGCTTCGGGTTCGCCTTCTTCTTGGGCTTGCCCGAGGCCGCCATCCCGGCCGCCGTCGGCATGAAGTCGGAGAGCAGCTCGTGCGTCTCCTTGACCAGCGGGCGCAGGATCCGGAAGCGGGAGAGCGAGATCGCGCGGGCGGTGACCGGCGCGAGGCGCTCCACCAGGCGCCGGCTGTTCGCCGCGCCCTCCGAGCGGTCGTACACCCAGAACAGCACCAGGCCCATCTGCTGGAGCCACAGCAACTGCGGGAGGGCTTCCTTCAGTTCCGGGTCGACCTTGACCGAGGCGCCGGAGATGACCCGCCGGTGCACCTCGATCGCGGCCTCGCGCGGGCCCTCCGACTCGGGGGAGAAGGGGCTGAGCGGGCTGTCCGGGTCGGCGGCGTTCTTGAAGAACTGGGCCGCGAACTCGTGGTACGGCTCCGCGATGTCGAGCCAGCCGAGGTAGACCCCGCGGATCCGGGCGGTCAGGTCCTTCTCGTCGCCGCTCAGGATGGGCTCGACGGCCGCCTGGTGCTCCTCGGCGATCCGGTCGTAGAAGCCCTGGACGAGGTGCTCCTTGGAGGAGAAGTAGTAGTACGCGTTGCCGACGGAGACCCCGGCCTCCTGGGCGATGGCCCGCATGGTCGTCTTGTCGTAACCGCGCTCCTGGAACAGCCGGAGCGCGGTTTCGAGGATGAGCGTGCGGGTCTGCTCGCTCTTGGGGGCCTTCTTCTCTTCGGCCTTCTTCTCTTCCGTCACGGACCCGAGCCTAACCGGGCGGACCGGGCACCTCGCAGTGCCCGTCCCCGCAGGGAGCGTCTTCCCCTCCCGGCCCCTTGAGGGCCTCGCGCCACTTCGCGGCCGCCAGGACGGTCACCCGGGCGAAGGGCTGTCCGGCGGGGGTGGCGAGCCAGTGGGCCTTGGGCCGGTGGTCGGCCAGGGCCCAGAGGCAGACGATCCAGGCGGAGGTGTCCCGGTAGACCTGGCCCCGGTCCCCGATCACGGTGATCTCCCGCAGCGTGGCGGCGTGGTCGAGGGCCGGGAAGAGGCGCCGTGCCTGCTGCGATCCCGCCGGTACGAGATCGAGCGGGACGAGCTGCCGCTGGCGCAGCAGCCAGTGCCTGAGGTGCACGCAGAGCGGGCAGTCGGCGTCGTACAGCACGGTCAGACGTCCCACGGGGGTCGTGGGCTGCGCCGGGGCCGACACGGTGGTCAGGCCTGCGGCGCGGGCGGGGCCCAGGGGCCCTGGGGTGTCTTGGTCCAGCCCTGCGGGCCGACCGGCGGCACCTGTTCGCGCTCCATGACCCCGCGGCGGCGGATCTTGTTGAGCACGTACACGTTGCCGAGGTGCATCACGCCGAGGACGAGCAGGACCACTCCGAGCTTGACGGAGAGGGCCTCGAAGAGGGCCCGGGCGTCGATCACGGCGGCGTCCTGGCTCAGGTAGAGGGCGACGAAGCCGAAGTTGACGAGGTAGAAGCCCACCACCAGGAGGTGGTTGACGGCGTCCGCGAGCTTCTCGTTCCCGTGCAGGACGTCGGAGAGGAAGATCCTTCCGTTGCGGCTGAGCGTGCGGGCGACCCAGACGGTGAGGGCCACGCTGATCAGCAGGTAGACGATGTACGCGACGACAGTGAGGTCCATGCCCCACCCTCCCTTGAACGCGTTCAAAAGCTGGCGGTCATGACTGTAGACCTCCTCTTGAACGTGTTCAAGTCGCTTGGGCAATGAGGTGGCCCGACCGCGCCCCGCCGCCTAGGGTCGGGCGGGTGACGCTCTCTCATGACCTGGCCGGCACCGGCCCCTCGACCGTCGTCCTGCTGCACTCCGGGGTCTGCGACCGCCGGATGTGGGACGGGCAGTTCCACGCACTGGCCGAAGCGGGACACCGTGTCGTCCGCTGCGACCTCCGCGGCTTCGGCGACAGCCCGATCGACGCCCCGCACACCCACGCCGAGGACGTGCGCGCGCTCCTCGACCACCTCGGCGCCGAGCGCGCCGCCGTCGTCGGCTCCTCCTTCGGCGGCCGCGTCGCCCTCGAACTCGCCGCCCTGCACCCCGGACGCGTCTCGGCCCTCGCGCTCCTGGGCTCCGCGATGCCCGGCATGGTGCCGAGCCCGGAGCTGCGCGCCTGGGGCGCCCGCGAGGACGCCCTCGTCGAGGCGGGCGACCTCGACGCCGCCGTCGAGCTCAACGTCGACACCTGGCTCGGCCCCGAGGCCTCCGAGACCGCCCGTGCCCTCGTACGGGAAGGGCAGCGCCGCGCCTTCGACCTCCAGCTCGCCGCCCCCGAGGAGAACCACCCCGTCGCCCCCGAGGTCACCCGCGACGACCTCGCCCGGATCGAGGCCCCCGCCCTCGTCGCCGTCGGCGCCCACGACCAGCCCGACTTCCGGGCGATCGCCGACGAGCTCGGGAACCTCCTGCCCGCCGCGCGCCGCGTCGACCTCGACTGGGCCGGCCACCTCCCCGCCCTGGAGCGCCCGGACGAGACGGCCCGGCTGCTCCTCTCCTTCCTGACCGAGGTCTCCGAGCTCAGCCCCGGCGTATCTGCGCGGTGATCGTCGCGTCGGTGATCCGGTCGTCGGCGGCGAGCAGCAGCGCCTTCGACAGGATCACCGACAGCAGCCCGCCGTCCTCCTCGAACGGCAGGAACACCTTCCCCCGGTCCCGCGCACGATCGGTCACGATGCACAGATAGCTGTCGTCCGGCTCCATCAGCACGTTCCCCGAACCCAGATGGATCCGGTACGCGCGCAACTCGCCCCGCACCCGCAGGAACCGGTCGGTCAGCTCCACCCGGTCGGCGATCCGCGTCCGGGGCAGCAGCCGGGCCAGCGTCTCCCGCCGGATCAGCGCCGACTCCGTCAGCTCACCGAACGACCAGCTCTCCCAGTACCTGTCGTACGCCCGGTTCTCCCCGCGGTCCCGCCACTGCGGGTCCGCCCCGATCGACGCCACCCCCACGAACAGGTCGACGTCCCGCAGCGCCTCCGACAGCACGAGCGCCGGTACGTCGGCGAGGGCGGCCGCCTCCCAGACCCTTTGCGCCCCCGCTCTCCTCTCGAACCGCACCTGGTCCGTGGAGCAGAGCCGGGCCACCCCGTCCGCGCTCGCCCCCTCGTCGACCAGCTCCACGAAGAACCGGGCCCGCCACCGCATTCCCTCGCCGGCCGGCAGCTCGCCCGGCGCGGGTAGCTCCTTCACCAGCTCCGAGGACCAGCCGTCCGAGAAGTACCCCAGGTGGTCCCCCGTCCAGCCGCGCTCGGCCATCAGCGCCCGCGCCTGCCCGTACCGCAGGACGTGCCCCGCGAAGCGGTTGGAGTACGAGGCGGTCGCGAGCTCCGCCGGAGTCAGCGGGTACACCTCGCGGAAGACCTGCTTGAACGGCTGGCGCTCTTCCCGCTCCGCCAGCGCCGCCCGCCACGCGGCGACCTCCTCGCCGCCGGCCCGCAGCGGATGCCACAGCCGCAGCCGGGCGCCCGGACCGACCGGACGCGCCGTCCCGTCGTGCCCCGCGAGGGCCCAGCCGCCGCCGGTGCGCTCCGGAACGCCGGCCGTCCAGTCACCGTCCTCGGCGACCTCCCAGAGCAGCGCCCGGGCCACCGCCCCCGTCACCGGATGGTCGACGTAGTACCGCTGCCAGTCCTCCGCCGGCCAGACCGTCCCCGCCGCGAGGTGCTCTTCCAGGCGGGACCGCTCGGCGGCGACGAGCGCCTTCAGCTCCTTGGCCCCGGCCCTGGCCTGCTTCAACTCCTCCGTGTGAGCCTCCCGGACCTCCTTCGGCGCCGTCTTCAGGAGCCTCCCCTCCGGGCTCCTGAACGACAGCGCGACCGTGCCCGGCTCCTGCACCGAGAGCTCCGCCGTGTACGCCCCGAGCGGGACCTCCCGGACCCCGCGCCCGTCGAGTCCGAGCGTCGCGACCCCGCGCTCGCGGAGCATCGACGGGGTGAGCCCGGCGCGCGCGGCGACCGCCTCCAGGGCCTTGGCGATGCCCTTGTTCACGGTCCGGTTCTTGACCTTCTTCGGCAGCCGCCCGAGCCACTGCACGGCCTCCTCGCCCCGGGCGCCCCCGCACTCCCCGAGCACGGCGACGGCGGTGGTGGCCAGCGTCTGGCTGCGGCAGAACCCGCCGGAACCGCCGATCCCCGTCCCCGCGTTCACGGCCACGGCCCCGACGAGCGGAACGACCCACGCGGCGTCGACGTCGAGCGCGGCCCACAGGAGCCCGCGGACCAGGGAGGTGTTGGTGTCGCCGGCGAGACCCCAGTCGACCTGATGCCACGGGTTGCGGTCCGAGACCCGGTGCTCGGGCTGCGCGGCGATCCCCTCCAACAGCCGCCGCACCACCTCCGCCCCCTGCTCGGCCTCCCCGAGCAGGGCCGCCGCCTTCCGGCGCCACGCCCGCGTCGCCCTGGGCTTGTCCAGGAGGACGCAGTGCCCGAGGAAGGCCGCCACGCCCGCCCCCGCGAGCAGCTCCCCGTGCGCCGCGCGCATCGCCGGGCCGTACTCGTCGAGGTCGTCGAGGACCTGTCGGGGCAGTCGGCCGGGCACCACCGGCACCTCCCGGCGCAGCAGGGCGTCCATCAGGTGCCGTATCCCCGCGTACTGCTCGCTCCGGTAGACGTAGTGGGACTCGACGATCCGCTGCAGCGCCCTCACCCGGGGCCGGTCGAAGTCCTCGGCCTGCGCGGCCGCAGCGAGGGCGATCGGGACCAAGCTCCAGAACGCGCCGTGGAGTTCATGCGGTGCGACCTCCGCGTCCTTCCCCAGGAGCCGCGCGAGCAGCAGGTCCGACTCCTCCGTGGTCCACCCCAACTCCTGCTCCGCCAGGACGGCGAGGGCGGGTGCCGTCAGGGTCGCGAGGCCACGGCAGGCCCGCAGATGCAGCGCGAGCGCGCACTCCCTGCGTTCCCGCGCGCCCAGGGACGCGAGCAACTCGCCGACCGCTCCCGGTCCTTCCGTGCGCTCGCGCTCGACCGCCTCGTCCAGCCTGCTCTCCAGGCCCGTGATCCCCACCATGCTCCCGACGGTAGAGGACCCCACTGACAGCCCTACCGGAACCGCCTCACCCCCGGCACAAGCGCCGTCCCCGCGCAGCACCCGCCCACCACCGCCGCCGCGACGAGCAGCGGCACTTGGGGCCCCCACGTCGAGGCGGCGATCGGTGCCAGGGCGTACCCGAGGGGCATCGCGGCGAGCGAGAGCAGCCAGTCGTACGAGGTGACCCGGGCGAGCGCGTGCTCGGGCACCGCGCGCTGGACGGCGGTCTGCCACACGGGGGACAGGAAGCCGAGGCCCGCCTGCGCGAGCCCGTACGCCGCGATCGTCAGCCATGCGGGCGCGGCGAGCGCGAGCAGGACCAGCGGCAGTGCGTACGTGGCGAGGCCGAGGTTCGCGGTCAGGACCGGGCGCCGGGGGCTGACCCGGTCGGCGAGCAGCGCCCCGAGGAGGAAGCCGACGGCGCCGACCTGGAGGAGGACGACCCAGGTGGTGCCGCCGCCGAGCCGGTCCACGGCGATCGCGGGCCCGAGGGTCATCAGGACGGCGGCGGCGCCGTTCCAGGCGCTGTGGCCGACGAGGCTGGTCCAGTACCAGTCCCGGGAGCGGACCTCCTGCCAGCCCTCGGTGAGGTCGGCGCGGAGCGAACGGCGCGGGATCGGGACCCGCTTCACCCGTACGGCCGTCAGGAGCAGGGCGCTGACGGCGAAGGTGGCCGCGTCCAGGACGAACGCCCAGCCGGGGCCCACGGTCAGGACGAGGGTGCCGGCGAGCGCGGGTCCGGCGAGGCGGCTGCCGCTCTGGGCGACGCTCATCGCCGCGTTGGCCCGGTGCAGCGCGGCCTCCTCCACGGTGCCCTTCACCAGGGGCGAGCCGGTCGGCATGGCGAAGGCTCCGGCCGCCCCGCCGAGTGCCTCGGCGACCGCGAGGACGGCGAGGCTGGGGGTGCCGCCGAGCAGCTGGACGCCGACGACGAGCTGGGTGGCGCAGCGTACGAGGTCCGTGGTGAGCGCGACCGTACGGGCGTCGAAGCGGTCGCCGACGACCCCGCCCAGCGGCAGCAGGAGCAGCTTGGGGACCATCGCGCAGCCGAGGACCAGGGCGAGCGCCGAGGTGGAGCCGGTGGCCTCCAGGACGGCGAGGGCGAGGGCGGCGGGGATGGCGGCGTCGCCGAGGAGGGAGAGGGCGCGGCCGGTGAAGAGGAGGCGGAAGGAGCGGGTGCGCAGGGGGTGGGGGACGGACGGGGGTGCGACGGGGTGGTGCACGGGAGCAGTGGCCATGACCGGCAGAGTATTTCGGTGCCGAATAATTCGTCAACGAAATACTTTTCGGGACGGGAGCGCCCCGCCGACGTACGATCACTCCATGGCGTCCCCCGACGAACCGCGCGACTGGACCGACGAGCACGTCGACCGCTGGCAGCCCGTCCTGCCCGGCCTCGACCCCGTCGTCGAGGGCGCGGTCACCCGGATGAAGAAGCTCTCGGTCCATCTGCGCAGGGTCAGGGAGCAGTCCCTCGTCGACTTCGACCTGGAACGCCACGAGTTCGACACCCTCCACAAGCTCGCGGGGCGCGGCGGCAGCGCCGCCCCCTCCGAACTCGCCCAGGACCTCGACCTGGCCCCCGCCTCCGTCTCCGGCCGCCTCGACGCCCTGGAGAAGCGCGGCTTCGTCCGCCGCACCCAGTCCACGACCGACCGGCGCCGGGTCGTCGTCGAACTCACCGCCTCCGGCCGCGAGACCTGGCTCGGCGCGATGGACGTCCTCGGCCACGAGGAGGAGCGGCTGCTCGGCGTCCTCACCCCCGAGGAGCGCGACCAGCTCAACGGCATGCTGCGCCGGATCATGGTCGAGGCGGAGGCGGGCGGCCCCGTCCAGGCCTGGCACGGCTGAACCGGACGCCCCCGGGGCGTTGTCGGTGGTGGCCCCTACTCTGCTCGGCATGGCAATGGTGACCTTCGTCGACGAGACGACGTCAGGGGCGCGGACCGAGGCCGGCGGCCTCTCCGTCGCCGAGGAGCGCCTCGCGCTGCGCGAGCTGATCCGCCGCCGGGTCGAGCAGGAGACCGCGCCGGAGGCGGCCGAGCGGGAGTTCGCCCGCGCGGTCGAGGCCTTCGGGCGGAACGGCTTCCTGGTCCTGGTGGGCGACCGCCAGGTCGAGGAGCTCGACGACGAGGTGGAACTGGGCCCGGGCGTCGAGGTCACGTTCCTCAAGCTGGTACCGCTGGTGGGGGGATGACGGCACTGGAGCGGATGCGGGCGCTCGCCGCCCGCGCGGCGAGCGCCGAACTTGCCGAGGAGACGGTCCAGGAGTCCCCCAGCGGGCCGCCCGAGGTGTACGGCGGAAGTGCGCGACGGGTGGCGCGTGGGTCTCGCGCACATCCGCCTTAACTGGATCTGCCGAGCATGCGAGGGATCCGGTGTCAAGCGCTTCGGGTGAATTCATGCGGGCTGATGTGCTGCCGCCTTACGGTGATCGGCATGCAGCTTCGTTACCAGTTTCGCGTGTATCCGACGCCCGGCCAGGCGCTCCGCGCCCGGCGGGTGTTCGGGTGTAGGCGCGTGGTCTGGAACGATGCCCTGTCGGTCGTCAAGCCGCGCAAGGCGTCGAACAAGCTGCTCGGCAACCCCGAGCAGCGGATCGCCGAAGGTCCGTACCAGCAGATCCCGAAGAACCCGGACCTGTCCAAGACACTGATCACCGGCGCGAAGAAGACCCAGGAGCGGGCGTTCCTGTCCGACGCGCCGGTCGGAGTTCTCCAGCAGACCCTTCGGGACTTCGACAAGGCGTGGACGGCGCACGAGGACTCGAAGACCGGCAAGCGCAAAGGCCCGAAGGCCGCCCCGCCCCGGTTCAAGAGCCGTAAGGACAACCGGCAGACCGCCCGGTTCACCCGCTCCGACCGGTGGTCGATCCTCAGGGACGGCACACTGCGCCTCCCGAAGATCGGCGACATCGAGGTCAAGTGGACCCGCGATCTCCCGTCCGCTCCGTCGTCTGTGACGCTGATCAAGGACCGGGCCGACCGGTACTTCGTGTCCTTCGTCGTCGAGTCCGACCCGGCGGCCGACATCCTCCCGCCGGCAGACGGGGACCAGGGCATCGACCTGGGCCTGACCCGCTTCGCGGTCCTCGCCGACGGCTCGCACATCGCCTCGCCGAGGTACCTGCGGAGGGCGGAGAAGAAGCTGAAGAAGCGGCAGCGGGAACTGTCGCGGAAGAAGAAGGGAAGCAACAACCGGGACAAGGCCCGGATCAAGGTCGCCCGCGCTCACGCCGCTGTGGCGGATGCGCGCCGGAACTTCCACCATCAGTGGTCCCACAAGCTGACGCGCGAGAACCAAGCCGTCTACGCGGAGAACCTGAACGTGCGAGGACTGGCACGCACACGGCTGGCCAAGAGCGTGCACGACGCCGGATGGGCACAGTTCGTGTCCTTCCTCAACTACAAGGCAACCCGGCGCGGACGGTCCTTCGCCAAGGTCGACCGGCACTTCCCCAGCACGCAGATATGTTCCGGCTGCGGGCACCGCGACGGCCCCAAGCCGCTGAATGTCCGCACCTGGACCTGCCCGAACTGCGAGACCTGGCACGACCGGGACTGGAACGCCGGCAAGAACGTCCGATACGAAGGCCGCCGCATCGTCGCGGCGGCAGAACCACCCACCCCCGGACCGGGGGCCCGACGCCGGTAACGGCGGCGGTAAACGTCTGCGGAGCGCACGTAAGACCCGGCAGCGGCCAGGCGGCGCGCACAACCCCGGCACCTGTCGGGAGGAACCAGGAAACACCGTGGTCGTCGCCCACCGCACGTGAGCGACGACGGACGGAGAATCGCCCTCATTCATGGGGGCGAGGCGAGGTCAAGTACTCCAACCGCTTCGCCGGGCACATCCTGCGCCAGTACCAGCTCAACGCCCTCGCCGCGCAGCGCGGCTGGACGGCGAAGCTGCGGCTGGCCGTGGACGACTCGTACCCGCCGCTGTACCGCGAACTGCCCGAGTGGGGGCTGCGCGCCGAGTACTGGGTCGAGGGCGCCGGCGGCGACCAGGACGGCGACATCACCGCCTCGTACGCCTACGCCCAGGTCACCACCGACCAGGTCCGCTTCCACCGGATCGACGCCGGGCACAACTGGGCGCACGCCGGCGGCGGCGCGTACACCGTCCCCTCCCGGCCGGTACCCCTCGCCGAGATCCCCGAGCAGGTGCTCTCCGAAGTCCTGCGGGACGTCGACCTGTTCGTCGGCGTCGCCAGCGTCGGCAACGACCCGACGTGGCAGGACGGCGGCCCGGGCGGCCGGCACCGCGACTACTGGCAGCGGTACGGCTTCGGCGAGCTGTCGCAGAGCGCCGAGACCCGCCGCGAGCTGCTCGCCCGCCTCGTGCCCCGGCTCGCGATCGGCGAACGGTGCACGGTCGAGGGCCGGTTCCTGCGGGTGCGGGGCGACCTCCACACGTACGAGATCCACCTCGGCTCGGGCAACGTGCTGATCGCGCCGCACGGCCGGTACCTGTGCATCGTCCCGAAGCGGGCCTCCGGAGCGACGGACGGGGCCGGCCCGCTCCCGTACGAGGGCGACGGCATGCTCGCGATCGTCCTCAGCAAGGCGATGCTGCTGGCCGACGACACCGCGATCACCGACCCGACGATCGTCAGCCAGCTCGTATGAAGCGTCAGATGCTGAGCGTCCGGGCGTAGTTGACCTGGTTCATCACGGCGTAGAACGTGTCGGGGGAGCCGGCCGGGATCAGCGTGGAGTGGTGCCGGCCGCCGCTGCTCACCGTCACCTGCACATAGCCCGTGGTCTGCTTCTCCTTCATCAGCAGGAAGAGCAGGCCGAGCAGGCAGAACACGGCGAAGACCACGGCGAGCACGATCGCGACCGTCGGGATCTTCTCCTCGACCCGGGACATGTCCATCGCGTTCCAGACCGCGCCCTTCAGCGGCATCGGGCCTGCGGGCGTGAGGATCTGGTCGCCGACGACCGAGATGTCGCCGATGGTCAGCGTCGGCACCCCGCCGAATCCCGCCGGGTACTGCGGCGGCACCGGCACGCCGCCCGGCAGGGTCGGCTGGTAGGGCGGCGGGGTCTGCGGGTATCCGTACGCGGGCGTCGCGTCCTGCTGCCCCGGACCCCACTTGTACTCACCGTCCGCGTAAGGGTTCGGCTCGCTCATCAATCCCCGATTCTCTGTGCCCTGGAAAAGCGCGTGCAAGGGAAAAGCCCGCTCCCGCACGCAGAAGCGTACAGAAGCGGGCTATCCGGCCGACGGCCGAACGGAGCGTCAGGAGTGTCAGAAGCGACGCGTGATCAGCGCGCGCTTGACTTCCTGGATGGCCTTCGTGACCTCGATGCCACGCGGGCACGCGTCCGTGCAGTTGAACGTCGTGCGGCAGCGCCACACGCCGTCCTTGTCGTTCAGGATCTCCAGGCGCTGCTCGCCCGCCTCGTCACGCGAGTCGAAGATGAAGCGGTGCGCGTTGACGATCGCGGCCGGACCGAAGTACTGGCCGTCGTTCCAGAAGACCGGGCAGGACGACGTGCACGCGGCGCACAGGATGCACTTGGTGGTGTCGTCGAAGCGCTCGCGGTCCTCGGCGGACTGCAGGCGCTCGCGCGTCGGCTCGTTGCCCTTGGTGACCAGGAACGGCATGACGTCCCGGTACGCCTGGAAGAACGGCTCCATGTCGACCACGAGGTCCTTGAGGACCGTGAGGCCCTTGATGGCCTCGACCGTGATCGGCTTCTCCGGGTTGATGTCCTTGATCAGCGTCTTGCAGGCGAGCCTGTTCTTGCCGTTGATCCGCATCGCGTCGGAGCCGCAGATGCCGTGCGCGCAGGAGCGACGGAACGTCAGGGTGCCGTCGACGTCCCACTTGATCTTGTGAAGGGCGTCGAGGACACGCTCCTTCGGGTCGATCTCGATCTGGAAGTCCTCCCAGACCGCGGCGTCCGACACCTCGGGGTTGAAGCGGCGGATCCGCATCGTGACCGTGATGTACGGGGAGGCGGCGGACTCCGCCTCGACCTTGTCCAGTACGGGGGTAGCCATCAGTACTTACGCTCCATCGGCTGGTAGCGGGTCTGGACGACCGGCTTGTAGTCGAGACGGACGGTCTCGGAGCCGTCCTCGCCGACCTCGCGGTACGCCATGGTGTGGCGCATGAAGTTGACGTCGTCGCGGTTCGGGTAGTCCTCGCGGTAGTGACCGCCGCGGGACTCCTTGCGCGCCAGGGCCGAGACGGCCATGACCTCGGCCAGTTCGAGCAGGTTGCCCAGCTCGATGGCCTCCAGGAGGTCGGTGTTGAAGCGCTTGCCCTTGTCCTGGATGGACACGTTCTCGTAGCGCTCGCGCAGTTCGGCGATCTTCTCGACGGCCGTCTTGATGGTCTGCTCCGTGCGGAACACCATCACGTTGGCGTCCATCGTCTCCTGGAGCTCGCGGCGCAGGTCGGCGACCCGCTCGTTGCCCGTGGAGTTGCGCAGCTTCTCGATCTGCGCGACGACGAAGGCCTCGGGGGCCTCGGGCAGCTCGACGAAGTCGTGCTTGGCGGAGTACTCGGCGGCGGCGATGCCGGAGCGCTTGCCGAAGACGTTGATGTCGAGCAGCGAGTTGGTGCCGAGACGGTTGGCGCCGTGCACGGAGACACAGGCGACCTCGCCGGCCGCGTACAGGCCCGGGACGACGGTGGTGTTGTCCGAGAGGACCTCACCCTCGACGTTCGTCGGGATGCCGCCCATGGCGTAGTGCGCGGTGGGCTGGATCGGGATCGGGTCCGTGTACGGCTCGATGCCGAGGTACGTACGGGCGAACTCGGTGATGTCCGGGAGCTTGGCGTCGAGCTGCTCCGGCGGGAGGTGCGTCAGGTCCAGGTAGACGTGGTCGCCCTCGGGACCGCAGCCGCGGCCCTCGCGGATCTCCGTGTAGATGGAGCGGGAGACGACGTCACGGGACGCGAGGTCCTTCATGACCGGCGCGTACTTCTCCATGAAGCGCTCGCCGTCCTTGTTGCGGAGGATGCCGCCCTCACCGCGGGCGCCCTCCGTCAGCAGGATGCCCATGCGCCAGATGCCCGTCGGGTGGAACTGGAAGAACTCCATGTCCTCCAGGGGCAGACCGCGGCGGTAGCAGGCGGCCTGGCCGTCACCGGTCAGGGTGTGGGCGTTGGAGGTCACCTTGAAGAACTTGCCGGTGCCGCCGGAGGCGTAGATGACGGCCTTGGCCTGGAAGATGTGGATCTCGCCGGTGGCCAGCTCGTAGGCGACGACGCCCGCGGAGTGCTTCACACCGTCGACCTCGGTGATCAGCTGGTCCAGGACGTAGAACTCGTTGAAGAACTCCACGCCCTCCTTGACGCAGTTCTGGTACAGCGTCTGGAGGATCATGTGGCCGGTGCGGTCCGCGGCGTAGCAGGACCGGCGGACCGGGGCCTCGCCGTGGTTGCGGGAGTGACCGCCGAAGCGGCGCTGGTCGATCGTCCCGTTGGGCGTCCGGTTGAACGGCAGGCCCATCTTCTCCAGGTCGAGGACGGCGTCGATGGCCTCCTTCGCCAGGATCTCGGCGGCGTCCTGGTCGACCAGGTAGTCACCGCCCTTGACCGTGTCGAAGGTGTGCCACTCCCAGTTGTCCTCCTCCACGTTCGCCAGCGCGGCGGCCATGCCGCCCTGCGCGGCGCCCGTGTGGGAGCGGGTGGGGTAGAGCTTCGTCAGCACGGCGGTGCGGCTGCGCTTCGTCGCCTCGATGGCGGCGCGCATGCCGGCGCCGCCGGCGCCGACGATGACGGTGTCGTACTTGTGGATCTTCATGACGTGGATTACCTCAGCCCCGTGCCTAGCGGATGTTCGGGTCGAAGGTGAAGATCACCAGCGTGCCCAGAAGGATGGTGAACACCGTGGCGGTGTACAGCAGGCCCTTGAGCCACAGGCGCGTGTTGGCCCGCTCCGCGTAGTCGTTGATGACCGTACGGAGACCGTTGGCGCCGTGCAGCATGGCGAGCCAGAGCATCAGCAGGTCCCAGACCTGCCAGAACGGGGACGCCCAGCGGCCGGCCACGAAGGCGAAGCCGACCTTGGTGACGCCGCCGTCCAGCACGAGCTGGATCAGCAGGTGGCCGATGACCAGGACGACGAGGACCACGCCGGAGAGGCGCATGAAGAGCCATGCGGCCATCTCGAAGTTGCCGCGGGTCGCGCGCGGGGTCTTGCCCGTGCGCTTGCGGGGGGCCTCGATGTACGGCGCGGGATTGTCCACGTCGTAGTGCGCGCCGCCCTCGACGGGGCCGATCGCGGTGGAGGTGTCAGCAGACATGAGTGGCGTCAGCTCCCGAACAGTTCACGTGCGGCGTGGTTGAGGACGGGGTAGACGGCACCCGCCATCAGCACGACCCAGACGCCCACGACGGTCCAGAGCATCTGCTTCTGGTAGCGCGGGCCCTTGGACCAGAAGTCCACGGCGATGACCCGCAGGCCGTTCAGCGCGTGGAAGAGGATGGCGGCGACCAGGCCGTACTCCAGAAGAGCGACGATCGGCGTCTTGTAGGTCGCGACGACCTCGTCGTACGCCTCGGGGGAGACGCGGACGAGAGCGGTGTCCAGCACGTGTACGAACAGGAAGAAGAAGATGAGGACGCCGGTGACTCGATGAGCCACCCAGCTCCACATTCCTTCCCGGCCGCGGTACAGCGTTCCAGCCGGCACGGAAAAACCCTCCGGGAGCGGGGATCAGGGTCGGCCGGCTTCTCTGTCGGTCTGACCCGGCCGGGTACGGTCCACCGGCCCCGGTCATCGTAGCGACGACTCGCCGGTTCGCTCGCGCGGGGTCCATCGGTGTGATCAAACAGGCACGGACGGGCTATCGCACAGGGAGGAATCGCCGCATTACGGACGAATTCACGGCGTGGTGACGCCGAACGTGAGGCGGGCACGGGCGAGCCGGCGCAGTTCGTCGGCGGCCACCACCCGTTCCTCCTCCGGTTCGTTGCCGAGACGTGACCGGATACCGGCCAGTACGCGGTCGAGACGCTCGTCGGGCCGCACTCCGTCCAGGCTGATCACGAAGGCGTGCCCGAAGCGGCTCTCGTACGCGGCGTGGGCGGCGCCCAGCGCCATGAGGGCCGCCGGCGGGGCGTCGGGATGCGGGACGGCGGCGGACTCGGCGGCGAGCGCCTCGTCGAGCTCGGCCCGCGACAGGTCGTAGGAGGCCTCGTCCGCGGCGGCGAGCAGCGCGTCGAGCGTCGGGTACGGGCGGTGCGCGCTCACCCGTTCGGCCCAGCGCCGGCTCGCGCAGCAGTCGAACAGGAGCGCCTCGGCGGCCCCGGCCGGTGCGGCGTTGAAGCGGACGAGCCCGGAGAGGTGCCGGGCCGCGCCCTGCTGGGCAGGTATGGCAGGCGTGTCCGTGGAGCCCGGCTTCCGGCAGGGGGCGTGGGTGTCGCTGGTCAGCGTGGGCTCCGGTACTCCGGGACGGGTGGGGTGGGCGTGACGCAACGTTATCGACGGGATGAGGGAAGTGTCCGACGGATGCGCGAATTTCACCCGGAAGGGAGAGTTTCGGAACACATGATGGACGATCGTCTTCCGGCTCCGTCGACTGGTCGGACCGTCGTCCGTACGGGAGGATCCGAATGATGCGGTACTCCCTTTGGGGGCCTCGCCGGGGCCCCGCCCTTCTGGCGACCGCGGTGGCGCTGGCCACCGTGGCGGCCTGCTCGAACGGCTCTCCGTCCACCCCGTCCGCCACGGGCTCGTCCGCGAGCGCCACGCCCACGAGCACCCCGCCGCCGAGCCCGAAACCGACGCCGACGCCCACGCCGACGAAGAACTACCCCCTCTCCACCGCGCCGCGCACGATCCCCTCCGTCGGCGCCCACGAGGCCGCCCGCGGCCCCGGCTGGAAGCCCGCGCCCACGGGCGGGGTCGTCCTCGCCGCGAACAGCGAGGCCCTCGCCGACGAAGGCCGGCTGATCGCCGGGGAGCTCGGCATCCCGTACCGGGGTGCCGCCGCGGCCGGACCCGGGGACGTCGAGCTGGCCCTGGGCGGGACGGGCGCCCCCGAGTCGTACGCCCTGACGGTTCGCGACGGCCGCGTCCGGATCGCGGGCCCCGACGAGGCCGGCGTCTTCTACGGCACCCGCACGCTCAAGCAGTCGGTCAGGGCCACCGGCGCGATGCCCGAGGGCACGGTCACCGACCGGCCGGCGAAACCGCAGCGCGGCCTGATGGTCGACATCGCCCGCAAGTACTTCACCGCGGCCTGGATCGAGGACCGCATCCGCGAGATGAGCGACCTGAAGCTCAACCAGCTCGGGCTGCACTTCTCCGACGACCAGGGCTTCCGGATCGAGTCCGACAGCCACCCCGAGGTGGTGTCGGCGGAGCACCTCACCAAGGCCGAGGTCCGCCGGATCCTCGCCCTCGCGGCGAGCCGCCACGTCACGGTCATCCCCGAGATCGACTCGCCGGGACACCTCGGCGCCGTCATCGCCGCCCACCCGAACCTCCAGCTCGTCAGCGCGAGCGGCCGGACCCCGCGCGGGACCGTCGACATCTCGAACCCGGACTCGGCGAAGATCGTCGACGAGCTGCTGCGCGAGTACACCCAGCTCTTCCCCGGGGCGTACTGGCACCTCGGCGGCGACGAATACGTCGCGCTGATGTCCAAGAACCCCGAGGCGAGCTACCCGAAGCTGGCGCGGGCCGCGGTCGCGAAGTACGGGCCCTCCGGCCGCGTCCAGGACCTCGCCACCGGCTGGCTCAACGACCGCGCGGCCGTCGTCCGGCCCACCGGCAAGACCCTCAAGGCCTGGAACGACGGCTTCTTCACGGGCGGGGTGGTCAGCCCCGACAAGGACATCGAGGTCGAGTACTGGACGGGCCGCGAGATCGGCGCGCGGCTGCCGGCCTCGTACCTGAGCGCGGGCCGCAAGCTGATCAACCTCAACGACGACTACCTCTACTACATCCTGGGCGAGCCCAACCGCTTCCCGTACCCCACCGGCCGCCGCATCTACGAGCAGTGGACCCCGCGCGTCCTGCGCGGCTCCACCCCCGTGCCGGCGCGGTACGACCCCCAGATCCTCGGCGGCCGGCTCGCGGTCTGGTGCGACCTGTCCCGGGCCCAGACCCAGGCCCAGGTGGCGGCGGGCATCCACCTGCCCCTCGCGGCCCTGGCCCAGAAGGTCTGGGATCCGTCGACACCGACGCTGACCTGGGGGCAGTTCAGGGCGTTGGCGGCGAAGGTGACCTGACTTTTGTCGTGGACGCGATCGGTCCGGATCGCGTACGTTCCCCCGGCGGCGGCCGAGTGGCCGCCGCTTGTTCCTTTGGGGGGAACCCAGCACATGCGCATGCTCAAGAACCCGATCGGCCTGTCGAGAGCCGTCGTGGTCCTGCTCCTCGGCAACGTCTTCTTCGACGTCCTGCTCGGCGGGATCGAAGGCCACGACCTGGTGGCCGACGACCCGTACTACTCCGACGTGGCGGTCGGGCCGGTCGACGGGGCCTACGCCACGGCGGGCCTGGTGTACCTGGCGACCATCGTCGTCTTCATCATCTGGTTCCACCGGCTGCGGAACAACGCCGAGGTCTGGGCCTCCGACCTGCAGAGCCGGACGCCGGGCTACGCCATCGGCGGCTGGTTCATCCCGATCCTCAACTTCTGGGTTCCGCGGGTGATCGCGGCCGACATCTGGCGGGCCAGCCGCTGGGAGCCGTACGCCGCCGATGCCAAGGGCGAGCTGACGCTGCTCAACAGCTGGTGGGTGTGCTTCGTCGCGAGCGGTGTGGCGGATTCGATCTCCCGGCAGTTTTACAAGAATGCTGAAACCGTCGAGGCCTACGACACCGCGACCCTCTGGTCACTCGCGGGCTACGGCCTCGACATCGCCGCCGCCTTCCTCGCCATCCTCGTCGTCCGCCGTCTGACCTCTATGCAGCACGCCAAGGCCACTGGCATGATTCCGGCCGCGCAGTGACGAAAAAGCGCCCCTCGGCGCAGTAGTGGAAGTACTGCGTCCGCATCGGGTGGCGAGGAGGCGTCCATGGCGTCGGGGAACGGCCGGAGCCTGCTGGAACTGATCGACGGGGCCGACGAGCGGGGGCTGGCCGCGGCCGGGCTCGCCTGCCTCGACCGCTGTCTGCCGCTGCTCGCCCCCGACCGGGCCGACGCCCTGCGCCCCGTGTGGGCCGCCGTCGCGCGCGGCGACGGGGCCGCCTGGGGCGAGGCCGTCGCCAAGGCCCGGGTCGAGCTCGACGTCGAGGGCACGGAGGACGCCGAGGCCGTACGCGCCATGCTCGCGCAGGCCCCGGCGGCCTGGACCGCCGAGGCCCTGCGCGCCTGGGCCGGCGACTGCTCCGTCGCGGCGCTCGCCCTGCACGGGCGGTACGACGCGGCCGGGGTGCCCGACGGGCTCGTCGAGCGCTGCCGGGCCGGGGACGCGGACGGTGCGGGCCCGCTGCTCGCGGGGGAGCTCCGCCGCCAGCAGGCCGTCCTCGAAACGGCCGCCCACGGCCCGACCGGACTGCGCCGGGCACGTGAACTCTCCGTCGAGGGCGGCCGGGTGCTGCGCGCGGTCGTGTCGCGCAGGGCCCGCACCGCCTGACCGTTCGGTCTACGCCTCCGGCGGCTGGATCGCGATCGAGGCGATCGTCTCCGCGATCTCCCGTTCCGCCGTGGCCTTGTCCAGGCCGAGCCCGCTCAGTACGCCCTGCCCGTCCTCGTGCTCGAGCAGGGCGAGCAGGATGTGCTCGGTGCCGACGTAGTTGTGCCCGAGGCGCAGGGCCTCGCGGAACGTCAGCTCCAGGACCTTCTTCGCCGCCGCGTCGTACGGGACGAGCGCGGGCACTTCGTCGGCGGCCGGCGGCAGGGTCGCCGTGACCGCCTCGCGGACCTGGTCGAGGGTCACGCCCCGCGAGGTGATCCAGTGCGCCGCGAGCCCCTCGGGCTCGGCGAGGAGGCCGAGCGCCAGGTGGGCGGGGAGGGTCTCGGCGTTCCGGGCGGCGGTGGCCTCGTTCTGGGCGGCCATGACCACGTTCCGGGCCCGCGGGGTGAAGCGGCTGAACCCGGCGTTCGGGTCCATCTTCTCCGCGTCCGGCTCCTTGGGGACGAAGCGCTTCTGGGCCGCCTGGCGGGTGACGCCCATGCTGCGGCCGATGTCGGTCCAGGAGGCGCCGGAGCGCCGGGCCTGGTCCACGAAGTGGCCGATGAGGTGGTCGGCGACGTCGCCGAGGTGGTCCGCCGCGATGACCGCGCTGGAGAGCTGCTCCAGGGAGTCCGGGTGGACCTTCTTGATGGCTTCGATGAGTTCGTCGAGACGGACAGGGACATTCAAGCCGACTGGATTCGTCATGAGGCAACCTTAGGTTGACACTCCTCCACTGTCAACGGCCGGTTGACACTCGAAGGGCGTACGACTCCCCGGGAGGCGAAAGGTCACCAGAAAGAGTGAGAAGAAGGGGGGAAATGGGAGACGACCGGGGCCGCCACCCCCCACAGGAGAGGCCCCGGTCGTCGTCCACGGAGCCGCAGCACGGCTCCGTACTCCTATCAGCGCCAGTGGTGCGTTTTCTGTCACACCCTCCCGGACCGCTCGGAGGTTGCAAGTTGTACAAAGACCCCTGACCACGTGGACGTGACGCCGCGACACCACGTAGCGTGCAGGTGCGCGAGGCGGCGTGGCGGTGGTGACCAGCCGCGATGACGCGGGCGTGACCACGTCACCGACGAACAGGGTTTGGGGAGTGCTGGGGGACGACGCGGAGCTGACCGCCGCGGTGCTCGCTGCGCAGGACGGGGACGAAGACGCCTTCCGTACCGTCTACCGCGCCGTGCACCCCCGGCTGCTCGGCTACATACGCACGCTGGTCGGCGACGCGGACGCCGAGGACGTCGCCTCCGAGTCCTGGCTCCAGATAGCCCGCGACCTCGACCGCTTCGACGGCGACGCGGACCGGTTCCGCGGCTGGGCGGCCCGGATCGCCCGCAACCGCGCCCTCGACCACATCCGGATGCGCGGCCGCCGCCCCGCCATGGGCGCCGACGAGACCGAGCTCGCCGACAAGCCCGCCGATTCCGACACGGCCGGCGAGGCCCTGGAGGCCCTCGCCACCGGCGACACCATGCACCTGATCGCCCAGCTCCCGCAGGACCAGGCCGAGGCCGTCGTCCTGCGCGTCGTCGTCGGCCTCGACGCCAAGAGCGCCGCCGACACCCTGGGCAAACGCCCCGGCGCCGTGCGCACCGCCGCGCACCGGGGGCTCAAGAAGCTCGCCGAACTCCTCGGGGTCGACGGGCAGGACGACGGCGCGGGAACCGTCGTCCCCCTGGACGGCGTCCCTCCGCAACGCGGTCGCGCGCCGGGGTCCGTGGCCCCCGGCGGTGTGACGCAATCACGTCCGCGTACGCAGAAGGACATGTGATGGCCGACGAGCGGTACCAGTGGCTCGATCAGGAGGCCGCGGAGCGGCTGCTCCGCGGCGAACCGGTCGAGGCCCTCGACGACCGCGCGCGTTTCCAGGCCGAGCGCCTCGCCGAGGCCCTCGGCACGGCCCGTGTTCCGGCCGTCCCGCCGGCCGCGCGCACCGAACTGCCGGGCGAGGCCGCGGCGCTCGCCGCCTTCCGCAAGGCCACCGCCGAGCGCGCCGCCGCCGCGTCCGCAGTGTCCGCGTCCGCCGCTACCGCCGCCTCGCCCGCTGCCACCGCGTCCGCCGCTTCGGCCGCGTCCGCCGGTCGCGCCGCCGTCGCCGAGCTGGGCCGGGTGCGGCTCGCGCCCGTCACCGCCCCGGCGCGCCGCTGGGGACGTTCCGTGCGGTACGGGCTGGCCGCCGCGGTCGCCGCCGTCACGGTCGGCGGCGTCGCCGTCGCCGCCGGTACGGGTGTGCTGCCGCTGGTCGGCCCCGCGCCCGCCAGCTCCGTCACGGCGGTGGAGACGACGGACCCGCTCGTCTCCGAGGAGCCCGGAATACGCCAGGACCCCGAGGCACCCCCGACGGAACCGGGCGGCGGCGACCCCACGCCCGGCTCGTCCCCCTCGGCCGACTCCTCGTCCACCGCCCCGACCCCCGGCGTCCCGGACGGGCACGGCACGGTCACCCCCGGCACGGGCACCCCGAAGCCGGGCAGGACGCCTTCGACCGGGGGCGGCACCACTTCCACGGATCCCCGGGGGAAGGCCCTCGACGCCTGCCGGGCCTACCGGAAGGGCGTACTCGACGCCGCCGGCCGGCAGCGGATCACGAACGCCCTGCGCAAGGGCGAGACCCTGGGCGGCTACTGCGACCGGATCCTCTCCGGCGACACCGGCACGTCCACGGCGGGCGGCCAGAACGGCTCCAACGGCAACGGCAACGGCAAGGGCGACGGCAAGGGCGACTCCGAGGACCCCTCCGACGGCGACCACGAGGGCGGCTCGAACGGCACCTCCGACGGCGGCGCGAACAGCGGCTCCGAAGGCAACTCCGACAGCGGGCCCGCCGGCGTCGGGAACCGGGCCGGAAGCGTCCTTCCCGACGCCCAGTCCCAGACCGGAGTCACCGTCACGCTGCCCGCCGGAATCACCGCCGAAGCACGCCTCCCGCTCGCGGTGTAACACTTCTGGGCCCGTCGGCGCAGTAAGAAATGCCGACTGGTCATCGGCCGCGCAGAGAGCCGGGGTTCCCCCCGTACCTACGGCTCCGCGCACCCGGCGCGGGTGGGACACGTTCCCCCGGTCCCACCCGCGCCCCTTCCTCCTCCGTCCCTCACCAGTGGACGACGACCTTGTCGCCGACCTTCACCTGGTCGAAGAGGGCCGAGAGCTTGGCCCGGTCCCGGACGTTGACGCAGCCGTGCGAGGCCCCGGCGTAGCCGCGGGCCGCGAAGTCCGCCGAGTAGTGCACGGCCTGACCGCGGCTGAAGAACATCGCGTACGGCATGGGCGTGTGGTAGATCGTCGACGTCCACTCCCTCGCCTTCCACTCCACCTTGAAGAGGCCCTCACGGGTCGGCGTGTTCTCCGAGCCGAAGCGGACGTCCATCGACGAGACGACCTTCCCGTCGATCATCCAGGCGAGCGTCCGGCTCTCCTTGCTGATGCACAGCACCCGGCCGGTCATGCACCGCGGGTCCGGGGTGTCCAGCTTGTTGGTCGTCGACGGCTTCAGTTCGTCGGCGGTCGGCTTCCGGGTGACGGACAGCAGCGTCTGCCAGGTCGTCTCGTCGACCGAACCGGTCTCCGGCAGCCCCCGGCGCGCCTGGAACTTCCTGACCGCGCCCGCCGTCATCGTCCCGTAGAAACCGGTGGGCGCCCGGTCGAAGAAGTCGAGCTGCCGAAGCCGCGCCTGGAGCTCGCGCACCTGCTCGTTCTCGTCCCCGTCGCCCATGAGGGGCTTCGGCGCGGGCGTCCCGGTGGAGGACGTGGGCGTGGGGGTGGCGGCCGACGGGGCCGGGGACGACGGCTTCCCGTCCGTGGTGGGGGTGGAGCTCGGGGCGGAGGTCCGGGGCGCGGCCGAACTCGGCGCGGGACCCGTACCCGTGCCCGTACCCGCACCGGACGCGTCGGGTGTGCAGCCGGCGGCGAGTGCCACCGCCGCGGCCGCCAGGACCACTCTGCGTACGACGGACGAATACCGTTTCATTGCTGCCCCCCGGGGTGTGTCGTGTGTACGTAGGGATGCTTCCCGCGCGCGTGCGGTTGCGCACCTGGGGAACGGAGTGCGCATCCTGTGAGGAAGGTCCCAGCGCGCTGCCCTCCATCGCCCCGTTACAGTCCGTCGCGAGGGTCGGTACCGCTGGGTGAACGGGTCCGAGCACAGGTCTACCGGGAGGCACAACGCATGGCGCGCGAGTCGGAGTCGGGGCTGCCCATCGAGCCGGTGTACGGGCCGGACGCCCTGGACGGTTGGGATCCCGCCGAGAAGCTGGGCGAGCCGGGCGCGTACCCCTTCACGCGCGGTGTGTACCCCTCGATGTACACCGGGCGGCCCTGGACGATGCGGCAGTACGCCGGTTTCGGCACCGCCGTCGAGTCCAACGCCCGCTACAAGGAGCTCATCGCCCACGGCACCATGGGCCTGTCGGTAGCCTTCGACCTGCCGACCCAGATGGGCCACGACTCCGACGCCCCGATCGCACACGGCGAGGTCGGCAAGGTCGGCGTCGCGATCGACTCGATCGACGACATGCGGGTCCTGTTCGACGGGATCCCGCTGGACAAGGTCTCCACGTCGATGACGATCAACGCCCCCGGCGCGCTCCTCCTGCTGCTCTACCAGCTCGTCGGCGAGGAGCAGGGCGTCCCGGCGGACAAGCTGACCGGCACGATCCAGAACGACGTGCTCAAGGAGTACATCGCCCGCGGCACGTACATCTTCCCGCCGAAGCCCTCGCTCAGGCTGATCGCCGACATCTTCAAGTACTGCAGGGCCGAGATCCCGAAGTGGAACACGATCTCGATCTCCGGCTACCACATGGCCGAGGCGGGTGCCTCGCCCGCGCAGGAGATCGCGTTCACCCTCGCCGACGGCATCGAGTACGTCCGCACCGCCGTCGCCGCGGGCATGGACGTCGACGACTTCGCGCCCCGGCTCTCCTTCTTCTTCGTGGCCCGTACGACGATCCTGGAGGAGGTCGCGAAGTTCCGGGCGGCCCGCCGGATCTGGGCGCGGGTGATGAAGGAGGAGTTCGGCGCGAAGAACCCCAAGTCGCAGATGCTCCGCTTCCACACCCAGACCGCCGGGGTGCAGCTCACCGCCCAGCAGCCCGAGGTCAACCTCGTGCGGGTCGCCGTGCAGGGCCTCGCGGCCGTCCTCGGCGGCACGCAGTCGCTGCACACCAACTCCTTCGACGAGGCCATCGCCCTGCCGACGGACAAGTCCGCCCGCCTGGCCCTGCGCACCCAGCAGGTCCTGGCGTACGAGACGGACGTGACGGCCACCGTCGACCCCTTCGCCGGCAGTTACGTCGTGGAGAAGATGACCGACGACGTCGAGGCCGCGGCCCTGGAGCTGATGGGCCGGGTCGAGGAGATGGGCGGCGCGGTCAGCGCGATCGAGCGCGGCTTCCAGAAGAACGAGATCGAGCGCTCGGCGTACCGGATCGCGCAGGAGACCGACAGCGGCGAACGGGTCGTCGTCGGCGTCAACCGCTACACGATCGACGTCGAGGAGCCCTATGAGCCGCTCCGCGTCGACCCGGCCATCGAGGCCCAGCAGGCCGAGCGCCTGGCCCGGCTGCGCGCCGAACGCGACCAGGCGGCCGTGGACGCGGCCCTCGCCGAGCTGAAGAAGGCGGCGGAGGGCACGGACAACGTCCTCTACCCGATGAAGGACGCCCTCAAGGCCCGGGCCACGGTCGGCGAGGTCTGCAACGCGCTCCGGGAGGTCTGGGGCACGTACGTCCCGACCGACGCGTTCTGACCGGGTCCGCCGGCGAAAGATCCCATCTGTTGAAATTTAAAGCGGAGTGTCGTACCGGTATGCGACACTCCGCTTCATGCTGGGTGTCACCGATCTTCCGACCTATCTCGCCGGGCTCGTCCTCATCATCCTCCTCCCGGGGCCGAACTCGCTGTACGTGCTGTCCGTCGCCGCCCGCAAGGGCACCCGGACCGGATACAAGGCCGCCGCCGGGGTGTTCACCGGCGACGCGATCCTCATGACGCTGGCCGCCCTCGGCGCGGCCTCGCTGCTCCAGACCACCCCGCTGCTCTTCATGATCGTGAAGTACGCGGGCGCGGGATACCTGGCCTGGATGGCGTACGGAATGCTGCGCGCCGCCCTGGCGATGTGGCGCACCCGGCACGAGCCCGCCGCCGAGTCCGCCGCCGAGCCGGACGCCGGACCGTCGGAGCACCCGTACCGCCGCGCACTGATCATCAGCCTCTTCAACCCGAAGGCGATCCTCTTCCTGATCTCCTTCTTCGTGCAGTTCGTGGACCCGTCCTACGCCTACCCGGCGCTCTCCTTCCTGGTCCTCGGCACCCTGCTCCAGCTCGGCAGCTTCCTCTACCTCACGACCCTGATATTCGGCGGGACCCGGCTCGCCGCCGCCTTCCGCCGCCGCAAGCGGCTCTCGGCGGGCGCCACCACCGCCGCCGGCGCCCTCTTCCTCGGCTTCGCCGTGAAGCTCTCCCTGGCCGGTGCTTGACCCTCACACCGTGTGAGGCCGTTCCGTAGGGGGCGTCATGTTTGCCATCGGAGACTTCGCCCGGCACGGGCGGGTGTCGGTCCGGATGCTGCGCCATTACGACGCGATCGGACTGCTGCGCCCGGCCCACGTCGACCCGCACAGCGGCTACCGCTTCTACTCGGCGGACCAGCTCGCCCTGCTCAACCGCGTCATCGCGCTCAAGGACCTCGGCTTCACCCTCGAACAGGTGGGGGCGATCCTCCGGGACGAGATCGGCGCGGAGGAGCTGCGGGGGATGCTGCGGCTGCGCCAGGCCGAGCTGGAGGCCGCCCTGGAGGCGGCGCGGGCCCGGCTCGCCCAGGTCGGGGCGAGGCTCCACGCCATCGAGAGCGAGGGACGCATGTCCACGCAGGACGTCGTCGTCAAGAAGGTTCCCGCCGTCCGGGTCGCCGAGCTGAGCGGGGTCGCCGAGAGCTTCGGCCCGGAGGACATCACCCCGGTCATCGGGCCGCTGTACGAGGAGCTGTGCGGCCGCCTGGAGGCCGCGGGCGTCACCGGTTTCGGCCCGGCCGTCGCGTACTACGAGGACGCGGGCCGGGGGGACGGTTCGGTCCGCGTGCACGCGGCGACGACCGTGCCCGAGGGCACGGTCGCGGAGGGCGTCGAGGTGCACGTCCTGCCCGGCATCGAGGAGGCCGCCACCATCGTCCACCGCGGTTCGATGGACGAGATCCTGCCGACCGTGCAGACCCTGGCCGCCTGGATCGACACCAACGGCTACCGCTCGGCCGGCTACGCCCGTGAGCTGTACCTGGAGTGCCCGGAGGACCCGGCCGGCTGGGTCTCCGAGATCCAGGAGCCGATCATCCGCGCCTGACCCCCCTCGTGGCCTCTGCGGGCCCGGGACCCCCGCACGGGTTCCCGGGCCCGCCCTTTCGGTGGGGTCCGCTACTTCTTCAGCGCCTTGCGCAGGCGCAGTGCGCGGCGCGCGAGCCGGCGGACCTTGGGGTGGCGGGGGATCGGCAGGCCGCCCGGCAGGTTCAGGACGGTGAGGCGGCGCAGGGTGAAGTGGTGCCGGGTGCGCTCGGCGAGCGGGCCCGAGAGGTGCCGTACCGCGGGTTCCCGCAGTTCCGGGCGTATCTTCGGCTGCATCGCGAAGCCGACCGCGGCGACCAGGTCGTTCAGCTCCTCCGTACCGACCGCGGTGTCGTCGACCTCCCCCTCCAGGGGCGGGACGACCGCGTCGACGACCGTGAGCGGGATCCGGTTGCTGTTCTGGAACGGGGTGAGCCGCTCCAGGAGGGCGCGCGTGCCGACCCGGGCGACCGGCACCCCGTAGAAGGTCGCCGCCGTGAGCAGCGCCGTCGAGAAGCAGCCGACGACGAGCGCGGGCCGCAGCTCGCGGTAGAGCACCTCGGCGAGGACCGGCCGGTCCTCGACGGTCAGTTCGGCGCCGAGCTCCTCCGCCGCCTCCACCAGGGTCCGCGACCAGGCGTCCGGGGCCGTCGGGTGCGGCTTGAAGACGAGCCGGCGGTGGCCGCGGGCGATCGCGCCCCGGACCATCCGCAGGTGCAGTTCCTCCTCCTCGGCGGCGGTCAGCAGGTTCAGCGCGGCCAGGTACTGGCCGAGGAGCAGCGCGGGACCCTCCCCGGCGGCCCCGGCGGCCGGTCCCGCCAGCTCCTCCACGACCTTCGTGAACGCCTCCGTCGGCACCGGCTCCGGCACCGCGCCGAACTCGGCGAGCAGCAGCGGCGCGAGCCCGGGGACGAGGTCCAGGTGGAGCAGCCGGCCCACGCGCCCGCCGATCAGCGGGTCGATCTTGTTGCGGGTCGGCCCGTAGCTCATCAGGCCGTCCGCGTACACCGTGATCGGGGCCTCGGGAAGCAGCTGGGCGATGGCGAGCGCGGGCGTCACCTGGATCGATTCCAGGGCGAGTTCGACGCGGTCGTCGCCGAGCTCCCACAGCTTGCGCAGATGGCGCTGGAGCATGGGCAGGTCGCTCGCGCGGGGGGTCCAGCCGGCCGGGTGGAGCGGGGAGATCGTCTCGTTCCAGGACAGGACGGAGTCGAAGCGGCCGCGTACCCGCTCGAAGCCCTCGGCCTCGTCCAGGGCGGGGGTCGTCTCCGGCACGGCCGCGTTGTTGGTGACGAGGAGGATCCGGCGGTCGGCGGGGCCGAAGCCGCCGCTGTCGAGCGCGGCGGCGAGCGTCACGGCGCCGTAGAGGGTGGAGGCGCAGAAGATCTGGGTGGTCCGGCGGGTGCTCACGCGGCCACCTCCGCGGACTTCGCTCCGGCCTCGTGGGCCGGTGCCGTCGGCGGGGGTGCGGGGCGGCGCCTGCGCAGTCGGCGCAGCATCGTCGCGCGGTCCCCGCCCATCGCGGTCAGGGCCTCGTCGAGGACGTCCTGCGGCATCCGTCGCAGCGCGCCCGCGCTCATCGCCTTGAGCTGGCGCGCCACCTCGGGCTCGAACCTTTCGATCGAACCGATGTGATGGGAAATCACCGCGCAATACGTACGGACGGCCTTGGGAAGAAGACGGTCCGCGTCCGCGTCCTTCGCGGTTTCCTCGATCACCTGGTCGAAGGCGCGGATGAAATCCAATTGCCGGACGTCGCCGATCTGGGTGAGCGAGGTCGCGACTCCGCGCCGGTAGAAGACGCCGAGTTCCCCGATCGCCGCGAACGATTCCGCCTCGCGGTGCAGTTTCCAGATCCAGGGCCGGTCCTCGGCCGTCCGCAGGCCGTGCGGGAAGTGCAGCAGGCCCCGGTCGAGGAGCCGCCGGTGGTAGATCCCGGCCCAGGCGTACGGGTAGTCGACCGAGGTCGTGCGGTGCGACGGCAGGATCGCGTCCCGGGGGCGCAGCACCTCGCCGCGCCGGGGGACCGGCACCCGCCGCACCGCCCGCTGGCGGCCGGTGACCGTGACGTGGTCGGTGCGCAGGAAGTCGCAGCGCAGTTCCTCGGCGGCGGCGACCAGCCGGTCGTAGTAGCCGGGGGCGAGCCAGTCGTCCCCGTCGAGGAAGGCGACGTACTCGCCGCGGGCGGCGTCCAGGCCGGTGTTGCGGGCCGTGGCGAGGCCCTCGTTGTGCGCGTGCCTGATCAGGACGGCACCCGGGATCTCGCGCGCGGCCCGTTCGAGGAGCTCCGGGGTCCCGTCCGACGAGCAGTCGTCGACAAGCAGGAACTCGAAGTCCTCGCGGGCGTTGGCCCGCAGGCTCGTGAGGGTGTCGGGGGCGTATGTCTGCACGTTGAAGAACGGCACGACGACGGAGAGCTTGACCACGCGGCCGACGCTAGGCGCCGCCCCGGCATTACCGCCGACCGCCGGGCGGCCTTTCGGTGAACACCAAGCGGCGGGCCGATTAACCGCCTTTACCTACGGGGAAAATCGGCCTCTCCGTAGCCGGATAACGACCCACTTCAACGGGCGGGAAGGCTCTGTTCACCGTTTGTTGTGGCTCAGTTGGGCCGGAAAGCGGAATGCCCTTCTAGCGTCCTCGACGTGCCAGCAAGTACCAGAGAAGCGATACGGGTCGCCGTACTCGCCGACTCCGACACCCGGTGGAAATGGGGCGCCCTCACCGCGCGCCGCATCACCACGGCGACCGCCGAGCCCACCGGTTTCGTCCTGCGCGGACGGGCCACGCCCACCGCGCGCCAGCTCGCCGAGACCGGGGTGTCCCAGGCCGCCCCGCGCGAGGTGACGGGCGCGGAGTTCCTGCGCGCGGTACGGGACGCGGAGGCGCGCGGCGAGGGATACGACGTCCTCGTGCTCGCCCTGGTCGGCGGCACCGTCCGGGCCGTCCTCCAGGGGCTGGCCGACCTCGCCCTGGAACGGCGCCCGGTGATCGTCACCGGCTACGTCGGGGTCGTCTACGAGAAGCTGACCGACGGCCTGCTGCTGCGCCACGGCGCCGACGTGGTCCTCGCCAACTCCCGTCACGACGCCGAGCGTTTCCGCGCCGTGTACGAGGGCGTGGGCGCCGGCGCCGACTCGGTCGTCGAGGCCGCGCTGCCCTTCCTCGGCGGCGCCCCGCACGCCCCCGAGACCGGCCGCGACACCCTGGTCTTCGCCGCCCAGCCCTCCGTGCCCGCCACCCGGGCCGAACGGGCCTACGTACTGCGGCGGTTGATCGGGCACGCCCGCCTCCACCCGGGCCGCGAGGTCCTCCTCAAGCTCCGCTCCAAGCCGGGCGAACACACCACGCACCTGGAGGAGTTCCCGTTCCAGAAGCTGGTGCGCGAGCTCGACCCGCCGGACAACTTCCGGCTCGTGTACGGGCACATGGGCGAGGTCCTCGACCGCACCGACCTGCTCGTCACCGTCTCCTCCACGGCCGCCCTCGAAGCGCTGCACCGCCGGATCCCCACCGCGATCCTCACCGACCTCGGGGTCCGCGAGGCGCTCGGCAACCACCACTTCGTCGGCTCCGGCCTGCTGACCTCCTTCGACCGGCTCGACAAGGGGGACGTGCCGGCGCCCGACGAGACCTGGCTCGCCCGGCAGGGCGTCGCCTCCGGCGGCTCGTACGGGGAGGCCTTCGACGCCGCCCGCGAGCGGGTCGCCGAGCTCCTCGCGCTTCCCGCGCTGCCCCCGATCAGCCCCTACTACACCGCGGAGACGGCCCCCGGCTACCTGCCCGGGATCCTCGCCCGCCACCGCCTGGACGTCACCGCGCCGGAACCCCGCGAGAGCGGGCTCCGCCGGGTCGTCCGGGAGGCCGCGCGGGGCGCGTACCGCCACGGCGTGCAGCGCGTCGCCCCCGTCATCCGCCGCCTGGGAGAACTGTGATGTCGACCCCCACCGTGCTTGCCGTCATCCCCGCCAGGGGCGGCTCCAAGGGCGTGCCCGCCAAGAACCTCGCCCCGGTGGCCGGGATCCCCCTGGTGGCCCGCGCCGTCCACGCCTGCCTCGGCGCCCGCACCGTCACGCACGTCGTCGTCTCCACCGACGACGCCGCCATCGCGGCCGCCGCCCGCACCGCCGGAGCCGAGGCCGTCCAGCGGCCCGCCGCCATCGCGGGCGACACCGCCACCAGCGAGGCCGCCGTGCTGCACGCGATGGACGCCTTCGAGGTCACCCACGGCCGCCCGGCCGACGTGGTCCTCCTCGTCCAGTGCACCAGCCCCTTCCTCACCTCCGCCGAGGTCGCCGAGACCGCCGAACGCATCACCTCGGGCGCCGCCGACACCGCGTTCACGGCCGCCCCGTCCCACGGCTTCCTGTGGCGCGAGACCCCCGAAGGGGCCACCGGCGTCAACCACGACAAGGCGCACCGCCCGCGCCGCCAGGACCGCGAGCCCGAGTACCTGGAGACCGGCGCCGTCTACGCGATGGACGCGGCCGGCTTCCGTACCCACGGGCACCGCTTCTTCGGCCGCACCGCGCTCGTCGTCACCGACCCCGCCCGGGTCCTGGAGATCGACGACCCGCACGACCTCGCCCGCGCCAAGGCCCTCGCGCCGCTCCTCGACGAGCCCGTCACGCCCGGCTTCGCCGACGTCGACGCCGTCGTCCTCGACTTCGACGGCACCCAGACCGACGACCGCGTCCACCTCGACGCCGAGGGCCGCGAGTTCGTCTCCGCGCACCGCGGCGACGGCCTCGGCATCGCGGCCCTGCGCCGCGCCGGACTGCCCGTCCTCATCCTCTCCACCGAGCAGAACGCCGTGGTCGCCGCCCGCGCCCGCAAGCTCAAGATCCCCGTCCTGCACGGCATCGACCGCAAGGACCGCGCCCTCAAGGAGTGGTGCGAGGCCGAGGGCATCGACCCGCAGCGCGTCCTCTACGCCGGCAACGACGTCAACGACCTGCCCTGCTTCCACCTCGTCGGCTGGCCCGTCGCGGTGAGCAGCGCCCACGACTCCGTACGGGCCGCCGCCCGCGCGGTCACCGTCACCCCGGGCGGCGCCGGAGCGATCCGCGAGATCGCCGCCTGGCTCCTCGGACCCGAGCTGAACACCCCCAACCCGTAAGGAAAAGCACCATGAGCACCCGTCTGCGCACCCTCGGCACCAAGACCGCCGGCCCGGGTCAGCCCGTCTACGTCTGCGGCGAGATCGGCATCAACCACAACGGCGACCTCGACAACGCCTTCAAGCTGATCGACGTGGCCGCCGAGGCCGGCTGCGACGCCGTCAAGTTCCAGAAGCGCACCCCGGAGATCTGCACCCCGCGCGACCAGTGGGACATCGAGCGCGACACCCCCTGGGGCCGGATGACGTACATCGACTACCGCCACCGCGTGGAGTTCGGCGAGGACGAGTACCGCAAGATCGACGAGTACTGCAAGGAGAAGGGGATCGACTGGTTCGCCTCCCCGTGGGACAACGAGGCCGTCGCCTTCCTGGAGAAGTTCGACGTCCCCGCCCACAAGGTCGCCTCCGCCTCCCTCACCGACGACGAGCTGCTCCGAGAGCTGCGCGCCACCGGCCGCACGGTGATCCTCTCCACCGGCATGTCGACCCCGAAGCAGATCCGCCACGCGGTCGAGGTCCTGGGCTCGGACAACATCCTGCTCTGCCACGCCACCTCGACGTACCCGGCCAAGGCCGAGGAGCTCAACCTGCGCGTCATCCAGACGCTCCAGGAGGAGTACCCGAACGTCCCGATCGGCTACTCCGGCCACGAGACCGGCCTCCAGACCACCCTCGCCGCCGTCGCCCTCGGCGCCACCTTCGTCGAGCGCCACATCACCCTCGACCGCGCCATGTGGGGCTCCGACCAGGCCGCCTCCGTCGAGCCGCAGGGCCTCCAGCGCCTGGTCCGCGACATCCGCACCATCGAGACCGCGCTCGGCGACGGCGTCAAGAAGGTGTACGAGTCGGAGCTCGGCCCGATGAAGAAGCTCCGCCGGGTCCAGGGCGACGCCGCCGCATGACCGGGCAGCTGGCGTTCGTCGAGAGCCCGGTCCAGCTTCTGAACGTCCTGGAGTGGGCGCACACGCAGTCGACTGCCCCCGTTGTGGGCACAACGGACGGCGCCCCTGCCGGGCCCAGGCTCCCGGCCCCCAGGGTGCCCACGAGCGCGGCACCCGCAACGGACGGGGCCACGGACGCCACCACCCTCACGGTCGTCGTGCTCTCGCCGACCGACCCCATGTCGCGTGGCCAGCTGCGCCGGATGGCCCAGCTGGCCCGCGACCAGGGCCTCACCGTCCACTGGCAGGAGGCCCGCAACGGCCGGGGCGCGCTCGTCCGCACCCTGCGCGAGCTCGCCCGGCCGCTGCGCTCGGCGGAGCGGGTGATCATCGGGGACCCGTTCTCCCGGTACGTCCAGCTCCTCCTGACCCTCTTCGCCCCCCGGCACCTGACGGTCGTCGACGACGGCACCGCGACCATGGAGTTCGCCGCCCAGCTCGGCCGCGGCGAGCGCCTGGTGCGCTGGCACCGCAAGGGCAGCCTGGGTCCCCGCGAGCTGGTCCTCGCCCCCGTCACGACCCTCGCGCGGCGGAAGCTCGCCCCCACCCGGGGTCGTACCGTCGAGATCTTCACCTCGCTGCCCGTGGAGGCCCCGCCCGGCGTCACGGTCACCGAGAACGCGTACGCCTGGACCCGGGACACCTTCGGCCCGCCGCTGCTCACGGGCGGTGCGGACCTGGTCGGCACCTCGCTCGTCGAGACGGGCGTCGTCGACGCCGACCACTACGCGCGCGTGGTGAGCGAACTCGCCCGCGCCCACGGCGCCACCCGCTACTTCGCGCACCGCAGGGAGAGCGCCGAGAAGCTGCACCGGATCGCGGTCGAGACGGGCCTCCAGGTGGTCCGGCCCGAACTGCCCCTGGAGCTGATAGCGCGACGCGGCCCCATCGGGCGTACGGTCGTCAGCTTTCCGTCCACGGTCGTGCACACCCTGCCACTGGCCCTGGCCGGCACGGGGGTGAAGGTCGCCGTCATCGACATAGCGCCCGAGTGGCTGCGGGCGACCGCCTCACCGCGTGCCCAGGGCTTCCTGTCCGGTATCACGGGCACCGCGGCCCACGAGGTCGACCGGCTGACCACCCGGGCGACCCATCCGGCCGACCGGCTCGAATTCGGCTGAGCGTACCCACAAGGAGTGAGCTTCATGCCTGGGAAACCGAGATTCTTTCCCCTAAGGGGCTGAACTTTTTGTGATCAACGGGCAGTTGACCTCTCTGCGGGCCTACCCTTCAAAGGGTGAACCAGTTGAAGTCCCGTGAGCCAGGCTCCGTCACCCTGCCCGGAACGCTGTCCGACTCCCTGCGCGCCGAACTCGTCGCCTTCCGCAGGGACTTGCACATGCACCCCGAGCTCGGGAACCAGGAGTTCCGTACGACCGCCGCGCTCAAGGCCCGCCTGGAGGCGGCCGGCCTCGCGCCGAAGGTCCTCCCGGCCGGCACGGGGCTCATCTGTGACATCGGCACCCGGGCCGGCGGCCGGCCCATGCTGGCGATCCGCGCCGACCTCGACGCGCTGCCCATCCCCGACGTCAAGACCGTCGCCTACCGCTCCACCGTGGCCAACCGCGCCCACGCCTGCGGACACGACGTCCACACCACCACCGTCCTCGGCGCCGGACTCGTCCTCGCCGACCTCGCCCGCCGGGGCCTGCTGCCGAACGCCGTGCGGCTGATCTTCCAGCCCGCCGAGGAGGTCCTGCCCGGCGGCGCCGCCGACGCCGTCGAGGCAGGGGTCCTGGACGGGGTCGGCCGGATCATCGCCGTCCACTGCGACCCCCGCGTCGACGCCGGGAAGATCGGGCTCCGGGTCGGCCCCATCACCTCCGCCTGCGACCGCCTGGAGATCACCCTCGACGGCCCCGGCGGCCACACCGCCCGCCCGCACCTCACCACCGACCTCGTCACCGCCGCCGCCCGGGTCGCCACCGACGTCCCCGCCGTCCTCGCCCGCCGCGTCGACGCCCGCTCGGGCCTCTCGGTGACCTGGGGCCGCATCGAGGCCGGCCACGCACCGAACGTCATCCCGCAGCACGCGGCGCTCTCCGGCACCGTCCGCTGCCTCGACCTGCCGACCTGGCGGGAGGCGCCCGATCTGGTCCACGCGGCGATCGACGAGGTCGCCACCCTGCACCGGGCCAAGTCGACCGTCACCTACGTCCGCGGCGTCCCCCCGGTCGTGAACGACCCGCTCGTCACCGAACTGCTGCACGACGCCATGGCGGCCCGCCGGGGCTCGCACGCGATCGAGGACACCGAGCAGAGCCTCGGCGGCGAGGACTTCTCCTGGTACCTGGAGCACGTCCCCGGCGCCATGGCCCGCCTCGGCGTCCGCGTCCCAGGCGACGCCCGGGTCAGGGACCTGCACGCCGGCGACTTCGACGTCGACGAGCGGTGCATCGAGACCGGCGTGGAGCTCTTCACGGCCGCGGCCCTGCTCGACGCCACGCCCCAGGGCTGACATCCGGCCGGACGGAGAGGGCGGGAACGTGCCGGGCGGAGGGCGGGAACGCGCCGTACGGAGGGCGGGAACGTGCCGGGCGGAGGGTGGGGCCCGCTTCGAACAGGACCGCTCATCCGTCCGGCCCACCGCCGTCCCACGCCCGGCCCAGCGCCCGGCGCGTCGCCTCCCGACCCCTGTCCGGCCACCCTTCCCCGGCGGTATAACCGGCGGTACCGGGCCGAACGCCCCCGGTCGCCTCGGCTGGCCGGTTCGCGACGATCCGATAACGACTCATGAACGGGTCTTTAACTGACATCTACGCGCGTTACGATCGCCGCGAAACCAGCGCCGGAAGAGGCGCTTTCGGTCAGTCTTGAAGGGACCCTCCTCTTGCGCCGGATCACCAGGATCACGACCGTGGGCATCGCCTCTGCGGCGCTCGCGCTCTCCGCCACCGCCTGTGGCAAGTCGTCGAACAACACGGGCTCCAGCCCGTCCTCGTCCTCGCAGGCGACCAAGGTCGCCCTCGCGTACGACATCGGCGGCCGCGGCGACCAGTCCTTCAACGACGCCGCCTACGCCGGCATGAAGAAGGCCGAGGACGAGCTCGGCGTCAAGGGCTCCGAGGCCGAGCCGTCGCAGGGCGAGAGCGACGCCGACAAGGTCGCGCGCCTCACCTCGCTGGCCCGCGCCGGCAACAACCCGGTCATCGGCGTCGGCTTCTCCTACGCCCCGGCCATCGCGAAGGTCGCCAAGGCCTTCCCGAAGACCACGTTCGGCCTCATCGACGACACCTCGGTGACCGCCCCGAACATCGCCAACCTGGTCTTCAACGAGGAGCAGGGCTCCTACCTGGCCGGCGTCGCCGCCGCCAAGACCTCGAAGACCGGCACCGTCGGCTTCATCGGCGGCGTCGAGGTTCCGCTGATCAAGAAGTTCGAGGCGGGCTTCACGCAGGGCGTCAAGGACACCAACCCCAAGGCGAAGGTGCTCACCCAGTACCTGACCCAGCCGCCGAACTTCGACGGCTTCTCGAAGCCCGACCTCGGCAAGGCCGCCGCGCAGGGCCAGCTCGACAAGGGCGCCGACGTGATCTACGCCGCCGCCGGTCTGGCCGGTTCCGGCTCGATCGAGGCCGCCGCGACCGCCGGCAAGTGGGCCATCGGCGTCGACTCCGACCAGTACAACCAGTCGGGTCTGTCCTCGTACAAGGACCACATCCTGACCTCGGTCACCAAGAACGTCTCGGGCTCCGTCTTCAACCTGATCAAGTCGGTCAAGGACGGCAAGCCGGAGTCCGGTGAGATCCGCTACGGCCTCGCCACGGACGGCGTCGGCCTGGCCGACTCCAACCCGGCGTACAAGAAGATGACCGACGTCATCGCCGCCGTGGACGCCGCGAAGAAGAACATCGTCGACGGCAAGATCACGGTCAAGACCGCTCCGTAAGGACACCCAGGTCACGACCTGAGCCCGGGCCTGGGATCCGGTGGCACCCCCCGCCGGATCCCGGGCCCTGGGCCCATTCCCGTACGGGTTTTCATTTTTCGGCAGCGCTACGCGCGTAGATGTCTCCCTGGCACGATAACTTCGCCCCGCCCTGCCCTCCCGCTCCCACTCCTTCCGGCCAAGGAGAGTGCGTCATCAACGCGTCCAGCCCCCCTGCCGTAGAACTGCACGGCATCACCAAGCGTTTCCCCGGCGTCGTCGCCAACAAGGACATCGCCATCACGGTCCGCAAGGGGACCGTGCACGCCCTCATCGGCGAGAACGGCGCCGGCAAGTCGACCCTCATGAAGATCCTCTACGGCATGCAGAAGCCGGACGAGGGCACCATCGCGGTCGACGGCGAGCAGGTCACCTTCTCCAGCCCCGGTGACGCCATCGCGCGCGGCATCGGCATGGTGCACCAGCACTTCATGCTCGCCGACAACCTCACCGTCCTGGAGAACGTCGTCCTCGGCGGCGAGAAGCTCTACGGCATCGGCGCCAAGGCGCGGAAGAAGATCCAGGAGATCTCCGACGCGTACGGCCTCGGCGTCCGCCCCGACGCCCTCGTCGAGGACCTCGGCGTCGCCGACCGGCAGCGCGTGGAGATCCTCAAGGTCCTCTACCGCGGCGCCCGGATCCTCATCCTCGACGAGCCGACCGCCGTGCTCGTCCCGCAGGAGGTCGACGCGCTCTTCGACAACCTGCGCGAGCTCAAGTCCGAGGGCCTGACCGTCATCTTCATCTCGCACAAGCTGGGCGAGGTCCTGAAGGTCGCCGACGACATCACCGTCATCCGCCGGGGCACCACGGTCGGCACCGCCGACCCGAAGACCGCCACCACCAAGCAGCTCGCCGAGCTGATGGTCGGCAGCGAGCTGCCCTCGCCGGAGACCCGCGAGTCGACGGTCACCGACGTCCCGATGCTCAAGGTCGCGAACCTGACGCTCCTCGAGAGCGGCGCCGTCGGCGCCCCGCTGACCACCGCCGCCCCGGCCGACCCGTCCGCCGCGGTCACGATGCACGAAGAGGCCGCGGCCGGCCGCAAGCTCCTCGACGACATCTCGCTCACCATCCACAAGGGCGAGATCCTCGGCATCGCCGGCGTCGAGGGCAACGGCCAGACCGAGCTCATCGAGGCCCTCATGGGCATGTCCACCCCCGACGCGGGCGTCATCAGCCTCGACGGCGAGGACATCTCCAAGGTCTCGGTGCGCAAGCGCCGCGAGGGCGGCATCGGCTACATCCCCGAGGACCGCCACCGCCACGGCCTGCTCCTGGAGGCCCCCCTCTGGGAGAACCGCATCCTCGGCCACGTCACCGAGGCCCCCAACTCCAAGCGCGGCATCCTCGACCCGAAGGCCGCCCGCAAGGACACCGAGCGGATCGTGCGCGAGTACGACGTCCGCACCCCCGGCATCGACGTCACCGCGGCCTCCCTCTCCGGCGGCAACCAGCAGAAGCTGATCGTCGGCCGCGAGATGAGCCACAACCCCAAGTTCCTGATCGCCGCCCACCCCACCCGCGGTGTGGACGTCGGCGCGCAGGCGCAGATCTGGGACGCGATCCGGGACGCCCGCCGCGAGGGCCTCGCGGTGCTGCTGATCTCCGCCGACCTCGACGAGCTGATCGGCCTCTCCGACACCCTCCGGGTCATGTACCGCGGCAAGCTCGTCGCGGACGCCGACCCCGCCACCATCACGCCCGAGCAGCTGGGCTCCGCCATGACCGGCGCGGCCACCGGCCACCTCGAAGGCACCGAGCAGTCCGAAGACGGTGACGCCCGATGATGAAATTCGACAAGGACAAGCTGATCATCGGGGCCGCCGGCCCGGTGCTCGCCCTGGTCACCTCCTTCGTGCTCACCGTCCTGGTGCTGCTCGCGACGGGCCTGGACCCGATCGAGCCGATCCGGCTGATGATCGACAACGCCGGGTACTCCGACGTCCAGGTCCTCATCGTCAACCAGACGGGGATCTACTACCTGGCAGCGCTGGCCGTGGCCATCGGCTTCCGGATGAACCTCTTCAACATCGGCGTCGAGGGCCAGTACCGCCTCGCCGCGATGGTCTCGGCGCTGGTGGGTGCGGCCATCGACCTGCCCGGCCCGCTGCACATCCTGGTCATCGTGCTCGTCGCCATCGCGACCGGCGCCCTCTGGGCCGGTATCGCGGGCATCCTGAAGACCACCCGCGGTGTCTCCGAGGTCGTCTCCACGATCATGCTCAACGCCATCACCACCTCCCTGGTGGCCTGGCTGATCCTGCCGAAGAACTTCGGCGTCCAGCCCGCCGGCTCCAACGACCTCACCACCGGTCAGATCCCCGAGTCCGGCTGGTTCCCCGGCATCGACATGGGCGAGGGCGGCCAGATCTACGGCTTCACCTTCGTCGCGCTCGCGCTCGGCGTCGTCTACTGGTTCATGCTCAACCGCACGCGCTTCGGCTTCGACCTGCGCGCCACCGGTGAGAGCGAGTCCGCGGCCCAGGCCAGCGGCGTCGACGCCAAGAAGATGATCCTCACCGCGATGCTGATCTCGGGCGGCCTCGCCGGTCTGGCCGGCATGCCGATCCTGCTCGGCGAGTCGCACACGTACAGCCTGGCCTTCCCGGTCAACGTCGGCTTCACCGCCATCACCGTCGCGCTGCTCGGCCGCAACCACCCGGTCGGCATCCTCTTCTCGGCCCTCCTCTTCGCGTTCCTCGACAAGGCGTCCTCCAGCCTGGACGTCGAGGGTTACCCGAAGGAGATCACCGAGATCATGCAGGGCATCATCGTGATCGCCGTGGTCGTCTCCTACGAGCTCGTCCGCCGTTACGGCCTCCGCCGCCAGCAGCAGAAGGTCGGCGAGGAGCTCGCCGCCGGCGGCGCCATCAAGACCGACAAGGAGGTGGCGGCATGAGCACCGGCACCGTTGCCAAGCCGAGCGCCGCGCCCAAGAAGGCCGGACGCCGCAAGCTGACCTGGCCCTGGATCCTGCTGATCGTCGCGGCCGGTCTCGTCCTCTTCTCGCTCGTCCGCGTCGTCTCCGGGGCCGACGACCTCACCTCCGTCGGCCAGATCTCCGGCGCGCTCCAGCTCGCCGTGCCGATCGCCATGGCCGGTCTCGGCGGTCTGTGGTCCGAGCGCGCGGGCGTCGTCAACATCGGCCTCGAAGGCATGATGGTCCTCGGCACCTGGTTCGGCGCCTGGGCCGGCTACCAGTGGGGCCCGTGGACGGGTGTCGTCGTCGGCATCCTCGGCGGCGCGGTCGGCGGTCTGCTGCACGCGATCATCACCGTCACGTTCAACGTGAACCACATCGTCTCCGGTGTGGCGATCAACATCCTCGCGGTCGGCTTCACCAAGTACCTGTCGAACTTCACCTTCGACAAGGCCGAGGGCGGTTCCTCCAAGCAGTCCCCGCGCATCGACCCGATCACCGACATCACCATCCCGGGGCTCTCCGACTGGCTGGCGGACCTCCACGGCAAGCACTGGTTCCTGATCTCGGACCTCGCCGGCATCCTCGGCGGCCTGGTCACCAACCTGTCGGTGCTCACGATCGTGGCCGCCCTGCTCATCCCGGCCACCTGGTGGGTGCTGTGGCGCACGGCCTTCGGCCTGCGGCTGCGCTCCTGCGGTGAGAACCCGGTCGCCGCCGAGTCCCTCGGCGTCAACGTCTACAAGTACAAGTACATCGCCGTCGTCGTCTCCGGCGGCCTCGCCGGCCTCGGCGGCGCGTTCCTCGCGATCGTCTCCACCGGCATCTACCAGGAGGGCCAGACCGGCGGCCGCGGCTACATCGGTCTCGCCGCCATGATCTTCGGCAACTGGATGCCCGGCGGCATGGCCATGGGCGCCGGCCTCTTCGGCTTCACCGACAGCCTCAAGCTGCGCGGCGGCGCCGAGAACGTCCACGCGCTCCTCCTGCTCGTCGCGCTGCTCCTGGTGATCGCCGCCGCGTGGCAGCTGTACAAGAAGAAGTACATCCCGGCGGTCATCGCCGCGGTCTTCTCCGTCGGCTTCTTCCTCTGGTACGCGCTGACCGACCAGGTCCCGAGCCAGTTCGTCGACGCCGCCCCGTACATCACCACGCTGCTCGTGCTCGCCCTCTCGGCGCAGCGCCTGCGGATGCCCAAGGCGGACGGCCTGCCGTACCGGAAGGGCCAGGGCAAGTGACGCCCGCCGCTGCGGAACCCGACTGGGAGCTGCTCCGGGAGACCGCCCGCGAGGCGATGTCCCACGCGTACGCCCCGTACTCGGGCTATCCGGTCGGCGCGGCGGCCCTCGTGGACGACGGGCGGGTGATCTCCGGCTGCAACGTGGAGAACGCCTCCTTCGGCCTCGGCCTGTGCGCCGAGTGCGGGCTCGTCTCGCAGCTCCAGGCGACCGGCGGCGGCCGGCTCACGCACTTCGTGTGCGTGGACGGGCGGGGCGAGTCCCTGGTCCCGTGCGGGCGCTGCCGGCAGCTCCTGTACGAGTTCGGGGGCCCCGAACTGGTCCTGGAGACGCCCGCCGGGTTCCTCACCCTGGCGGACATGCTTCCGCAGGCCTTCGGGCCCGGCCACCTCGCCAAGTAGCACCTCGGAGCGACCCTTCCGGCACGATGGGAGGGTCGCTCCCCTTTCCTCCCCCCTCTATGCGCGTAGAAAGAGGCACACCATGGACGTCATCTCCGTCATCCGCACCAAGCGGGACAAGGGCGAGCTGAGCCCCGAGCAGATCGACTGGGTCATCGACGCGTACACCCGCGGCGAGGTCGCCGACGAGCAGATGTCCGCCCTGGCCATGGCCATCCTGCTGAACGGCATGAACCGCGCGGAGATCGCCCGCTGGACCGCCGCGATGATCGCGTCCGGCGAGCGCATGAACTTCGACTCCCTCTCCCGGCCGACCGCCGACAAGCACTCCACCGGCGGCGTCGGCGACAAGATCACCCTCCCGCTCGCCCCGCTCGTCGCCGCCTGCGGCGCGGCCGTGCCGCAGCTCTCCGGCCGCGGCCTCGGCCACACGGGCGGCACGCTCGACAAGCTGGAGTCCATCCCCGGCTGGCGCGCCCTGCTCTCCAACGAGGAGATGCTGCACGTCCTCGACACCACGGGCGCGGTCATCTGCGCGGCGGGCGACGGCCTGGCCCCCGCGGACAAGAAGCTGTACGCGCTCCGCGACGTGACGGGCACGGTGGAGGCGATCCCGCTGATCGCCTCGTCGATCATGTCGAAGAAGATCGCCGAAGGCACCGGCTCCCTGGTCCTGGACGTCAAGGTCGGCACCGGCGCCTTCATGAAGAACATCGAGGACGCGCGCGAGCTGGCGCGGACGATGGTCGGCCTCGGCACGGACAGCGGCGTGAAGACGGTCGCCCTCCTCACCGACATGTCGACCCCGCTCGGCCTCACCGCGGGCAACGCCCTCGAGGTCCGCGAGTCCGTCGAGGTCCTCGCCGGCGGCGGCCCGAAGGACGTCGTCGACCTCACGATCGCCCTCGCGGCCGAGATGCTGGCCGCCGCCGGCATCAAGGACGCCGACCCGGCGAAGGCCCTCGCGGACGGCTCGGCGATGGACGTCTGGCGCCGGATGATCGCGGCCCAGGGCGGCGACCCGGACGCGACCCTCCCGGTCGCCCGCGAGCAGCACGTCGTCACGGCCCCGTCGACCGGTGTCCTGACCCGCCTCGACGCGTACGACATCGGCATCGCCGCCTGGCGCCTGGGCGCGGGCCGCGCCCGCAAGGAGGACCCGGTGCAGGCGGGCGCGGGCGTCGAGCTCCACGCGAAGCCGGGCGACACGGTGACGGCGGGCCAGCCGCTCCTCACCCTCCACACGGACACCCCGGAGAAGTTCGACTACGCCCTGAAGTCCCTGGAGTCGGCCTGGGACATCGCGGCCCCGGGCACGGAGTTCACCCCGAACCCGATCGTCCTGGACCGCATCGCATAGGCATATGCCTAAGACACCTTCGGGTGAACGGGACCGGTGGACCCCTGCCGGTCCCGTTCGGCATGCTGGGATCGGTGACACATCGACAGAGGAGACCGCCATGAGCGCACTCACCGTCGACCACTCGCCCTCTGGGTACGAGTGGAACGACCTCGTCCGGCTCTGGGAGGAGACGGACGCGCCCGAGGGCTGCAAGGTGGAGATCATCGAGGGGATCATCACCGTGTCACCGCCGCCTGCCAACGACCACAACGACATCGCTGACCAGATTCAGCGGGCGCTCTACACAGTGATCCCGCAGGATTGGGGCATTTACCAGACGCTCGGTGCGGCGGTTCCGTCCCGTCAGGGGCTGTTCATCCCTGATCTGGCCGTGGTGCCCAAGGCGGTGCTGCGCGGCGAGGGCGGGTACTTCGTCTCAGCCGCTGGCGCGGAGATGATCGTCGAGATCACATCGCCGTCCAATGCGGGTACGGACCGGATCACGAAGGCCGCTGGGTGCGCCCAAGCCGGTGTGCCGCTTTACCTCCTGGTTGACTCGTTCGCTCCGGGTGGCCCCACCATCACTCTCTACGGTGAGCCGAAGGGCGACGTCTACCGCGTACTGAGCGCGGTCCCGTTCGGCGAGGAGATCCGCCTCCCCGCCCCCTTCGACCTCACCCTCGACACCGCAGAGTTCCCCGTCACGTGAACAGCAGTACCCGGTCACGCCCCTGGCGATGAGTTCCGGGCACGCCGACGGTCAGAGGGATGTGGACACCAGTCAGCCCCTTGTCGTCACCCTGCCCGCCCACCCCACCCGGGAGGAGCTGGCCCGGCTGTGCGCCGAGCTCGCCGCCGCCCCGCCCTGTGAGGTCGTGTGCGAGGTCGGCGCCCTCGCGCGCGCCGATCTCGCCGCCGTCGACGCCCTCGCCCGGCTGAAGCTCGCCGCCGGGCGGCAGGGGCACCGGATCCGGTTCGAGGGAGCGGGGCCCGAGCTGCGGACCCTGCTCCTCCTCACCGGCCTCGCCGAAACGCTAGGCCTCTAGCCGCGCCGGGAGGTCGAAGAGCGGGAACCAGCGCTCCGTGTCCAGGAAGAAGTCCATCCCGGCGACCTTGCCGTCCCGCAGCTCCAGGACGATCAGCGCCCACGGGCTGAAGCCGCCCTCCGGGTCCGGGTGGTACTGGGCGAAGGCGGGGGAGCCGTTCGCCACGGTCGGCACCAGCTTCGAGCCCGAGCAGACCTCGCCGACGCCCAGCATCCAGCCCACGATGTTCTCGTGGCCCTGGAGCCACAGGTCGTACGGCGGCATGGACATCGTCGCGTCCTCGTGGAGGAGCGCGGTGAGCGCCTTCATGTCGTAGCCCTCGAAGGCGGCGACATAGCGCTCCAGGAGCGCCTTCTGCTCCTCGTCCAGCGGGTCCGCCGCGTCGGAGGCGGCCGGCGCCTGCTCGGCGAGGGTCGCGCGGGCCCGCTGGAGGGCGCTGTTGACCGAGGCGACCGAGGTGTCGAGGAGCTCGGCGACCTCGCTCGCCTTCCAGGCGAGCACCTCGCGCAGGATGAGCACGGCCCGCTGCTTGGGCGGCAGGTGCTGGAGCGCGGCCACGAACGCGAGCCGCACGGACTCCCGGGAGAGCGCCGTCTCCGCCGGGTCCCCGGCCGAGGGCATGACCCGCCCGTCCGGGATCGGCTCCAGCCAGGTGATCTCCGGCTGCTTCACGAGCTGCGCCTGCGCGACGGGCGTCGGCCCGGTGAGGTCCATGGGCCGTGCTCTCCTGTTCCCCGCGTTCAGCGCGTCCAGGCAGACGTTGGTGGCGATCCGGTACAGCCAGGACCGCAGCGAGGAGCGGCCCTCGAAGGAGTCGATGGCCTTCCAGGCCCGGACCATGGTGTCCTGCACCGCGTCCTCCGCCTCGAAGGAGGATCCGAGCATCCGGTAGCAGTAACCGGTCAGCTCCCTGCGGTACTTGTCGAGTTCCTCGGTCGTCGCGGTCGCGGCGTCACTCATCGGGTCCACACCCCACTCACCCCTCACCGGCACCCGTTCGGTGCCGGTGAGAGGGAAGCTACCGCAGCGCACTGACAGCCGGGGTCAGGTTCCCGGCTTGCGCCCGTAGACGAAGACGTCGTCGCCGTTCCTGAGCAGGTTCCAGTACGCCTTCGCGTCCGCCGGCCGCATGTTGACGCAGCCGCCGGAGCCCGGCGGGTTCCACATGGACTTGGTGGTCGAGTGGAAGGCCTGGCCGCCGTCGAAGAACTGCGCGTACGGCATGGAGACGTGGTAGAGCGTCGACCAGTGGTTGATGTTCCGCCAGTAGATCTTCTTGGAGCCGGTACGGGTCTCGGTGCCGTCCTTGCCCGTACGCACCGGCACCGGCCCGTACTTGAGGCGCGAGCCGTCCTGGATCCAGCTGAGCTGCCGCGTCAGGTCGACGCAGGCGATCCGGCCCCGGTTGGTCGGACAGGTGCCCGCCCGGTTGGGGGTGGTGCCGGCCGCCCTCTGCTGGAGCATCGTGTTCATGGTGCGCCAGGTGACCGGCCCCGCGTACCCCATGGTCGGGGTGATGCCGTGCTTGGCCTGGAAGGCCTGGATGGCCTGGCAGTCGGCGAGCGACTGGCGTCCGTCGACCGGCCGGCCGAGGAACTTCTCCACCTGCTTCTGGTACGGCCCCGTCGTCACGTTGCAGGACGCCGCCTGCGCCGGGGCCGTACCGAGCGCGATCGTCATCGGCACCACGAGCGAGGTGATCCCGGCGGCGATGCCCGCCCTTCTGCCCATCCGTCGAGCGATTCTCTTCATGATCGTCAACTCCCCCTTGAGTCCCTGTATTTGAGGACGTAAGGGGGAGTGTGGCGGTTGCAGACCGGGAGCGGGAGACCGCCTACGCCGTCGCCGGGTGCAGGCGCCGCGCCGCGACGCGCGCGCTGTGCGAGCCGTACAGGGTGACCGAGACGACCCCGAGGACCGCGACCAGACCGATCAGGACCGTGCCCGCCCAGCCGCCCGCGTGGAAGGCGATCGCGCCGAGCGTGCCGCCCGCGCTGCTGCCCAGGTAGTACGCGGACTGGTAGAGCGCCGAGGCCTGCGCGCGGCCCGTCTTCGCCGTGCGGCTCACCGAGGAGGAGGCGACCGCGTGGCCCGCGAAGAAACCGGCGGTGATCAGGACCAGGCCCGCCAGGACGAGACCCAGCGCATCGGAGAGCGAGAGCAGCAGGCCCGCCGCCGTCGTCGAGACCGCGAGGTAGAGCGCGCCCCTCCGGCCCATCCGGCCGACCAGCTTGCCCGCGGCCGCCGAGGAGACCGTACCGACCAGGTAGACCAGGAAGATCGAGCCGATCACGCCCTGCGGCAGCGAGAACGGCGCCTCCACCAGGCGGTAGCCGATCACCGTGTACACGGCGCCGAAGACCGTCATGAACAGCGCGCCGATCACGTACAGGCGCATCAGGAGCGGGTCCGCGAGGTGGCCGCGGACCGTTCGGGCCAGCGCCTTCGGGTTCAGCGTGCCGGGCGTGAAGTGCCGGGCCTTCGGGAGCAGCGCCCGGAAGGCGAGCGCGCACGCCAGGGAGGTCAGGCCGACGGCGGCCAGACCCGCGCGCCAGCCCCACAGCTGGGCGACCCAGCCGGTCACGAGCCGGCCGCTCATGCCGCCGATCGAGTTGCCCGCCACGAACAGGCCGATCGCGGCGATCAGCGCCTTGGGGCGCACTTCCTCGGCGAGGTACGCCATCGCCGAGGCCGGGAGGCCGGCGAGCGCCGCGCCCTGGACGGCGCGGAGCGCGATCAGCGACTCCAGGTTCGGGGCGAGCGGCACCAGGAGCGCCACGGCGACCGCGACCGAGAGGGAGGCCGTCATCATCGCGCGCCGCCCGAAGCGCTCCGAGAGGGCGCTGAGCGGCAGGACGCAGAGGGCGAGGGCGCCGGTCGCGGCGGAGACCGTCCAGGAGGCGGCGGAGGCGGTGGCGCCGAACTCGGCCGAGATGGCCGGGAGGAGGGCCTGCGTGGAGTAGAGGAGGGCGAAGGTGGCCAGTCCGGCGGCGAAGAGCGCGAGGCTCATCCGGCGGTAGCCGGGGGCACCGGGGGAGAGGCGGGTGTCGGCGGACGCGGTGGTGGCGGCCGCCTTGGTACTGGCGGAAGGCATGTCACGAACGTAGGACGGTCGGGTTCATGCGTCCAATGCACGGAACTGCTGTAATCGTTCCCATGGTGCATGAGTACAGGTCACAGCCTCGCCTGTCACCGAACAGTAACGAAGAAGACATGGGGCTGCTGCTCGCGCCGCGGCTCGCGTACTTCGCCGCCGTCGCCCGGCACGAGCACGTGACCCGTGCGGCGGCCGAGATGGGCGTGCCGCAGTCGACGCTCTCGCGGGCCATGGTCCGGCTCGAACAGGACCTCGGCGTCACGCTCTTCGCCCGGCGCGGCCGCACGGTCTCCCTCACTCCGGCGGGCCGCCGCTTCCTGACCGCCGCCGAGCGGGCCCTCGCCGAGGTGGAGCGGGCCGCCGACACCGTACGGGCCGATGCCGACCCGACGGCGGGCCGGGTCGCCTTCGGTTTCCTCCACACGATGGGCTCCGAGACCGTCCCCGGCCTCATCCGCGCCTTCCGGGTCGACCACCCGAGGATCCGCTTCACCCTCGTCCAGAACTACGGCGAGGCCATGATCGAGCGGCTGCGGGCCGGGGACCTGGACCTGTGTCTGACCTCCCCGGTGCCGGACGCCCCCGACCTGGTGGCCCGGCGCCTCGACGAGCAGCGGCTGCGGCTCGTCGTCCCCGACGACCACCGGCTCGCGAACCGCAAGCGGGTGCGGCTCGCCGAGGCCGCGGAGGAGACCTTCGTGACCCTGGAGCCGGGTTACGGGCTCCGCCGCATCACCGACGACCTGTGCGCGGAGGCCGGCTTCAAGCCCCGGGTCGCCTTCGAGGGCGAGGAGGCCGAGACCCTGCGCGGCCTGGTCGCCGCCGGGCTCGGCGTCGCCCTGCTGCCGCCGCCCGCCGTCTCCCGCCCCGGCGTCGTCGAACTCACCGTCACCGCGCCGCGCGCGGTCCGCGAGATCGGCGTCGCCTGGCTGGACGGCCACCCGGACACGGCCCCTGTGGCCGCCTTTAAGAAGTTCCTGCTCAGCAGGCGCGGCCATCTGCTCCCGAAGGAGCCCCTGGAGGGTTCACCGCCGGCGTGAGCCGCCGAAGCCCGCCGCGAGCGGCATCCGCAGGCCGAGCGGCGGGGGAGCCGCCATCGCGTCGGTCACCGGGCGGGCGACCGGCCGGGCGAACAGGGTGCCGAGCACGAAGTCCGCGGCGAGGGCCCGGACCTCGGCCGCGTACTGGCGCAGCGCGTGGCCGTCCGAGTGGACCTCGAAGCGGCAGGTGTCCCGGTTCGCCTTCTTCGCCCGCTCGGCGAACCGGAACGACAGCTCCGGGTCCGTCCGCGCGTCGTTCGTGCCGTGCACGAGCAGCACCTTGCGCCCCACCAGCTGCCGCACCGGCTCGGGCTCCGCCGCCACGTCGTCCTCCGGCAGCCACGGCGCGAGCGCGAGGACCGCGCCGACCGCCGGATGCCCGGCCGCCCGCAGCGCCGCCCGCGCGCCCATCCCGTGCCCCAGGAGGCAGACCGGGACGTCGCCGTAGCGCCGTACCGCCTCCTCGACCGCCCAGGAGGCGTCCGCCGCGAGGTCCGCGTCCGCGCCGTTCCAGCCGTGCGCCCGGTAGCGCACCACGTGCGCCGCGAGCCCCTCGGACCGGCCCGCCCGGACCAGGGTGCGTCCCAGCGGCAGCATCGCCGCGTGCGCCCGCGCCGAGGCCCGCCGGGTCGACACGGGCTCACCGTCCGGCAGGAGCAGCACCACGCCGCCCACCGCCGCCACCGCCGACCGGGAACTGACGGGGCGCCCGAGCCGGGGTCTCCGGGCTTCGGGCGGCCCCACGAGTGCGAAGTGCGCCATGGCAGAACAGTCTCAGAAGCGGAGGTGTACGCCAGTCGTACGCGCGGTCTCTGTTACGTATCGTCCGGAGAGCGAACGCCCTTTGCTCCTATACCCGTTCGAACCGGGCCACCGAGCCGACGACCGTGAAGCCCTTCCGTTCGTACCAGGTGTGCGGCCAGTCGCCCGCGAACGCGGTGAGGAAGCGGGTCCCGCAGCCCGCGGCGGCGGCCTCGTGCAGCGCCGTGTCGAGGACCTTCCCGGCGTACCCCTGCTTCAGATGGGCCTCCACGGTGACGAGGTCCTCGATCTGCGCGATCCCGGTCGCCGGGTCCATGTACAGGTCGACCCAGGCGGCCACCTCGCCCTCCGGGGTGTACGCGGCGAAGAACCGCACGACGTCGGCCCCGCGCCGCCGCGCCACCCGCCGCTCCACCAGGTGCTCGATCTGCTCCGGCGTCGCCCGCGGGGCGAACCGCGGCCAGGATTCGGCGACCGGGCCGCGCAGCTCGTCGAAGTCGACCTCCCGCGCCCCGCCGTGCTCCGGCACCGGGCCGGTGTGCGCCATGATCAGCGTGGTGGCGTGCCGGAACCCGGCCCGCTCCATGGGTGCCACGCAGGCGGCGGCGACCGCCTCGTCGAGGACGTACGCGAAGCGGTACGGGAGATGGCTCTGCGCCTCGTCCGTGTACCCGGCCAGCGCCTCCGGGTCCACGGCCCCGTAGGCGAGCACGTGGTTGTTCCCCCGGGAGTGCCGGTAGGCGTCGTCGAGCACGGCGACGGCGCCGGGGAACTCGACGGTACGGGCCGCCTGACGGCGGTGGAAGTCGGACAGGAAGCGGTGGATGCGCGGGAGTTCGTCCGCGGGCGTGGTCGAGGTCATGCGGGCAGGCTAGGCGGGCCGGTCCGTGAGCCGCCACGAGAAATCCGGCGCCACGAGAGGTGTTCTACGCGCGTAGGGGCTAGAGTGCGGAAATGACGAGCCAGACCCCCAACGTCCCCACCGCGGACCAGATCCGCCGTGCCCCGAAGGTGCTGCTCCACGACCACCTCGACGGCGGACTGCGCCCCGGCACGATCATCGAACTCGCCCGGGAGCAGGGCTACGAGCAGCTCCCCGAGACGGAGCCCGACAAGCTCGGCATCTGGTTCCGCGAAGCCGCCGACTCCGGCTCCCTGGAGCGGTACCTGGAGACCTTCGCGCACACCTGCGCCGTCATGCAGACCAGGGACGCCCTCTTCCGCGTCGCCGCCGAGTGCGCCGTCGACCTCGCCGAGGACGGCGTCGTCTACGCCGAGGTGCGCTACGCCCCCGAGCAGCACCTGGAGGGCGGTCTCACCCTCGAAGAGGTCGTGGAGGCCGTCAACGAGGGCTTCCGCGAGGGCGAGCGGCAGGCCAGGGCCAACGGCCACCGCATCCGGGTCGGCGCCCTGCTCACCGCCATGCGGCACGCCGCCCGCGCCCTGGAGATCGCCGAACTCGCCAACCGCTACCGCGACTCCGGCGTCGTCGGCTTCGACATCGCGGGCGCCGAGGCCGGCTACCCGCCCACCCGCCACCTCGACGCCTTCGAGTACCTCAAGCGGGAGAACAACCACTTCACCATCCACGCGGGCGAGGCCTTCGGACTCCCCTCGATCTGGCAGGCGCTCCAGTGGTGCGGCGCCGACCGGCTCGGCCACGGCGTCCGCATCATCGACGACATCGAGGTCGCCGACGACGGCTCGGTCCGCCTCGGCCGCCTCGCGTCCTACGTCCGCGACAAGCGCATCCCGCTGGAGATGTGCCCCTCCTCCAACCTCCAGACCGGCGCCGCCGCCTCGATCGCCGAGCACCCCATCGGCCTGCTCCGCACGCTCCACTTCCGGGCCACGGTCAACACCGACAACCGGCTCATGAGCGGGACGAGCATGAGCCGGGAATTCGAGCTGCTGACCGAGGCATTCGCTTACACGCTCGACGACATGCAGTGGTTCACTGTCAATGCGATGAAATCAGCGTTCATTCCTTTCGATGAACGACTCGCCATGATCAACGAGGTCATCAAGCCCGGCTATGCCGAGCTGAAGTCCGAATGGCTGTTCCAGCAGACCGCAACGACCAGGGAGTCTTCCCGCACGGCGGACTGAAAGGCGGCCCGCGAAGGGGACGGGAGCGGCCGGGTCGGTACGACACCCGGCCGCTTTCCGGTGTTTGCGGAGGCGACGTTCGCTGGTTAGGTTGCAGAGCCGCTCTGCATTCCCATGGTTCCCAGGATTTCCCCTCCCGGCTTTTCCCCGAAGCCCCCGGATTCCCCAAGGAAGATTCTCTGATGAAGCAGTCTGCCGCCAAGAAGCTCGGTGTCGCCGCTCTCGGTGCCGCTTTCGTCGCCGCCGGTGCCGGCGCGGCCAACGCCGCATCGGCCCTGCCGCTCGACGCCGACGCGCTGGGCACGGTGACCCAGGCCGTCCCGCTGGGTGACGGCCTCACCACGCTCCCTGACGGCGCCGCCGAGTCCCTCGGCGCCGGGCAGGGCGCGCTCGGCCAGGGGGTCGACCAGGGCGTGAAGACCCTCCCGGCCGCCGCCGGCCAGGCCACCCAGCACCTCCCGCTCGACGCCGCCGCCGGCGGCCTCGGCGCCACCCCGCTCGGCGGCCTCCTCGGCGGCCTGCCGCTCGGCGCCGGCGGCCTGCCGATCGGCTGACCCCCGCTCGTACACGCCGAAGGGGCGCGCACCCGGAACTCCGGGTACGCGCCCCTTCGGCGTGCGTACGAACCGCCGCTACCAGGCCGCGGTCGCCTTCTTCTCGCCGGGCAGGAAGATCCACAGGCCCAGGTAGATCAGGAACTGCGGTCCCGGCAGCAGGCACGAGACCAGGAAGATCAGGCGCATCGTCGTCGCGGAGGTGCCGAAGCGCCGGGCCAGCGCCGCGCACACTCCGCCGAGCACGCGTCCGTCACGGGGGCGGGTCAGTGCGGCCATGGTGGGCTCCTTCGGAGTCGGTCCGGGAGCCGCTCCTCCGGGCTCCCGATGACTCCATACTGCTGCCGCAAAGGGGGATGAAGCGTCCGTCTACGGGGCGATCGGGACCCTGGAAATCTTCGGGGTCGCACCCTGAGAAGCCCGGCCCGGCCTGCTCCCCCGGCGACGCAGCCGGGCCCGGGCGGCCGGGACCACCAGGAGATGCGCGAGCGCGACGCCCGCCGTGTTCAGGAGTACGGAGTCCACGTCCACGACCTGCCCCGGCACCGCGGTCTGCAGCAGCTCCACGGCCAGCGACACGAGCGCGCCGGCGGCGGTCGTCCGGGCCAGGGAAGCCCAGCCGGAGACGTGCAGCCGTCCGTCGGCCATCGGGAGCAGCACCCCGAGCGGGGCCAGGAGCAGCAGGCCCTCGCCGATCAGCCGGGCCGCCGCGGCGCCGCCGAGCGCGAGATCGGCCCGCAGGCCGTGCAGCGGGATCGTGTTCGGCGGGGTCACCCAGGCGACGTCCCGTGGGCGCAGGCTGATCCAGGCGACGAGCAGCAGATGCGCGAGGAGGAGGGCGAACCCCGCCACGCGGACGACCATGGCGGCCTGGCCGCCCGAACCTTGACGCTGCACGCCCCCCAAGACGCGCCGAACAGCCGAATCGGTTCCGCCGCCCGCCGTTGTGGGCCTGCGCCCCGCCCGTTGTGGGCAATCGTTCCGCTGGGGCGGAACGGGTGGGCACAACGGAACGGCGCCCTTGCCGGCGCCAGAGGCTTCCGCGCCCGGACCCGCACCACGTCGTGCGCCGCCGCTGGGGTGCGGGTCCAGGCGCGGAACGCGGAGGCGCCGCTGAAGGGCGCCGTCCCGTGTGCCCACCCGTCCCGCCCTGCGGGACGATTGCCCACACGGCAGCGGGTGCGGGCCCCACACGGGGGTGAGCGGGGGCAACGCCCCGGTGGAGGTCAGCCTGTTGGTGGGGTCGTCGGAGGGGTCGAGTCCGGGTGTTCGCGGAGGTCCGTCGTGCAGCGGTAGCGCTTCGGCGCGTACTTGCCCGGCCCCCCGAGCAGCACCGTGTGCCCGCCCGCCCCCGCCGAGCTCTCCGCGAACGTGCAGACGAGCTGCGACAGCGAAGTCGGCGCCAGGTCCTCCGGCTGCCGGCTCAGCCGCAGCGTGCCCGCCGGGTCGCCGGCGTGCCCGCCGCCGACCGTCAGCGGCCCGCGCACCTCGGTCGTGAAGCCGGCCTGCCGTTCGGCCTCCGAGGGCTCGGCGAGCAGCTGTGCGAGCAGCCCCCCGGCCGTCCGTACCGGATCGCCGCCCGCCTTCTCCTCCGGCAGCGGCGACCGGCGGTCCACCGCCTCCAGTTGCGAGCCGCAGACCAGGTACACCCGGACCGGCACGCCCTGCGCCGCCGCCTGCGTCGTACCGTCGTCGGTGACGCTGCACGGGACCCGCGAGGGGGCCGCGCCCGCGTCCACCGGGACCGAGGTGGTCCGGATTCCGCAGCCGGTGAGCAGTGCGGGGAGCAGTGCGGTGAGCGCGACCGCCGGGATGAAGAGGCGACGCCTCATGCTTCCTCCTCCTCGCCCTGGCTGCTGCGCGTCTGCACCTCGCGCGTGATTCCCGAGGCGTCCAGCGGCAGTCGCAGCACGAACACCGCGCCGTCGACCGTCCCGTCCTCGCCGACCGAGTTCGACGCCGTGATCGAACCGCCGTGGATCAGCGCGTTCTCCATGGCGATCGACAGGCCGAGCCCGCTGCCGTCGGACCGGGGCCGGGACGCGCTCGCCTTGTAGAAGCGGTCGAAGACGTGGGGGAGGACTTCCTCGGGGATGCCGGGGCCGTGGTCGCGTACCGCGATGACCAGCTCGTCGTCCTCCGTGCGCACCGAGACCCGCACCGGCGAACCGCCGTGCTTGAGCGCGTTCCCGATCAGGTTCGCCAGGATCACGTCGAGGCGGCGCGGGTCGAGCGGCGCGACGATCCCGCGTTCCGCGTCGAGCTCCACCGCGTCCAGCCAGGCCCGCGCGTCGATGCACGCGGTGATCTGGTCGGCGATGTCCACCTCGTCGAGGACGAGCCGCGCGGTGCCCGCGTCGAAGCGGGTCACCTCCATCAGGTTCTCCACCAGGTCGTTGAGGCGCCGGGTCTCGCTCACCACGAGGGCCACCGCCGGGGCGATCATCGGGTCGAGGGAGTCCTGCTCGTCCTCCAGGACCTCGGTGACGGCCGTCAGCGCGGTCAGCGGGGTCCGCAGTTCGTGCGACATGTCGGCGACGAACCGCCGGGAGGACTCCTCCCGCGCGCTCATGTCCGCGACCTGCTTCTGCAGCGACTCGGCCGCGCTGTTGAACGTACGGGACAGATCGGCCAGTTCGTCCGCGCCGGTGACCCGCAGCCGGGTGTCGAGCTTCCCCTCGCCGAGCTGCCGGGCCGCCTCGCCGAGCCGGTGCACCGGCCGCAGCACGGTCGTCGCCGCGACCTGCGCGAGCAGCACCGAGCCGGCCACCGCGAGCGCGGTGGCGATCCCCAGCGACCAGCCGAGCGAGTTCAGGTCGGCCTTCTCCGGGGCCAGTGACTTGAACATGTACCCGGCGGGCCCGCCGCCGTCGATCCGCGTCCCGCCGACCAGGTACGGCGTCCCGTTCCGCTCCGTACGCTGCCAGAACAGGTGGTACGGGTACGCGTTGGCGTCCGTCACCGGCCGCTTCGTGTCCACGGCCTCCTGGAGCGAGCGCGGCACGTCGGCGAGCGTGAAGTCGTCCGGGTCCGAGGCGCCCACGATCGGCTTGCCCGCGTCCCGCTCGCCGAGCAGCAGCACCTGGTAGTTCGCGGCGCTGCCGGTCGCGATCTGCTCGGCGGTCCGCCGCAGGTCGTCCTGGGTGGGCCGGAGCGGCAGCGTCGCCGCCCGGTTCTGCATCTCCTGCCGGAAGTCGTTGAGCGCCGAGTCCTGGGTGCGGGTCAGCACCGCCTCCCGGTTCAGCCAGTACGCGATGCCGGAGGCGGCGACGGCCGCGGTGAGCGCGACCAGGGCGAAGACGACGACGAGCCGGAGCCGCAGGCTCGAGAGCCGCAGCCGTGCGTAGATCCCCTTGCTCACGCAGGGACGTCCAGCCGGTAGCCGACCCCGCGGACGGTACGGATCAGCGTCGGCGAGGACGGCACGTCCTCGACCTTGGCGCGAAGCCGCTGCACACAGGCGTCGACGAGCCGCGAGTCGCCCAGGTAGTCGTGCTCCCACACGAGCCGCAGCAACTGCTGCCGGGACAGCGCCTGTCCGGGCCGCCGGCTCAGCTCCAGGAGCAGCCGCAGCTCGGTCGGGGTGAGCTGGAGGTCCTCGCCGTTCTTGGTGACCGTCATCGCCGAACGGTCGATCACCAGCGAGCCGTACGTCGCCGAGTCCGTCGACTCGCGCTCCCCGCGCCGCAGCACGGCCCGGATGCGGGCGTCGAGCACCCGTCCCTGCACGGGCTTCACGACGTAGTCGTCGGCGCCGGACTCGAGTCCGACGACGACGTCGATGTCGTCGCTGCGGGCGGTCAGCAGGATGATCGGCAGCTGGTCGGTCCGGCGGATGCGCCGGCAGACCTCGAAGCCGTCGATGCCGGGCAGCATGACGTCGAGCACGACCAGGTCGGGCCGCTGCTCGCGCAGCAGCTGGAGACCGTCCTCGCCCGTCGCGGCGGTGGCCACCCGGTGGCCCTGCCGGGACAGGGAGAGTTCGAGGGCCGTGCGGATGGCGTCGTCGTCCTCGATCAGCAGCAGAAAAGGCACGCCGTCATTCTGGCCCATGGGGCCGTCCGAGATCGACCGCCCGGGGACTCGCTTCTGTTCCGTTCCCTGTGACACGGCTGTGACAGTCGGCGGACAGCGCCATGAAGTCCGGGGGGCAAGCTTCTTGGCACACGGACCGAAACACACTCCAACCGACGGGGGGCGCAAGATGAACGCACTGCACAGCACCACCTCAAGCGCAGTTGTCACGCGTCTCCACGACGTCGTGCGGAGCAACGAGAAGTCCGGCGGGATGAACGGGCGGGGGTGCGTTCGGACCGTCGGGCGTCAGCGCAAGGCGCCGTACATGGTGGCCGTTGCTGACGGGGGAGCGGCGTACGGGGAGGTCACGGGGGAGCGCACGAACTGCTCGGAAGCCGAGTTCACGGCTTACGTCCAGGAGCGTCGTGCCTCCCTGTACGCCACCGCCTACCACCTCACCGGTGACCGTTTCGAGGCCGAGGACCTGCTCCAGAGCGCGCTGTTCTCCACGTACCGCGCCTGGGACCGGATCAGCGACAAGGCCGCCGTCGGCGGGTACCTGCGTCGCACCATGACGAACCTGCACATCAGCGCCTGGCGCCGGCGCAAGCTCAACGAGTACCCGACCGAGGAGCTGCCGGAGACGGTCGGCGAGACGGACGCGATGCGGGGTACGGAGCTGCGCGCGGTCCTGTGGCAGGCCCTGGCCCGCCTGCCCGAGCTCCAGCGCACGATGCTGGTGCTGCGCTACTACGAGGGCCGGACCGATCCGGAGATCGCGGAGATCCTGGACATCAGTGTCGGCACGGTGAAGTCGAGCATCTGGCGCTCGCTGCGGCGACTGCGCGAGGACGAGGTGCTGAGCTTCGGCCGTGACGAGGAGGAGTCCTTCGGCGAGCTGGTGGCCTGAAGGTCGGGGGGAACGACCCTTCGGGGGCCCACGGGGGAAACGGGGCCTTGGGGGACGGGGGAAACACGGGGGAACCGTACGGGGGTACGGGGAAACACGAAGCGGGTCGTACGAGTCCGGGGGGTCTCGTACGGCCCGCTTCGTGCGTCGCGTCTAGACCGGCGTGCGGTGGCGGCCCGCCGCCGCTGCCGCCAGGCGGCCCAGGGCCTCCGGCTTCGCGCACGGGTGGGCGCCCAGGGCCGTCTGCCGGGCGACGATCGCGCGTTCGGCGCGCATCAGGCGCCAGCCGCGGCGCAGCAGGAACGGGACGGACTTGCGGCCCTCGCGGAGGTCGCGGAGGAGCCGGCGGCGGAAGGTCGTCGAGGGGCGGCCGCGCAGGCACAGCGCGTCCGCGAGGACGTCGAGCTCGCGGCAGCGGTCCACGATCTCGGCCGCGAAGATGCCCTCCGCCACGAAGAGCGGCGTCCGCGCGATGTCGAGCCGCTCGCGGTCCACCCGGGAGCTGGTGGCGATGTCGTACACGGGGACGTCCGTCCGTCCCGTACGGCACAGTTCGACGATCGCGGCGACGGCGGCGTCCGCGTCCCAGGAGCGTGGGGAGTCCCAGTCGATGTCCTCGCTTCCCTCGACGAGCGGGAGCGAAGGGTCGTCGGCCTCCTTGTAGAAGTCGTCGAGGCGCAGGACCGGGAGGCCGGTGACGGCGGCGAGGGACGACTTGCCGGAGCCGGAGGGGCCCGCGAGCAGGACGACACGGGTCGGGATCGGTTGGGAACTCACGGGACACCAGTGTGAACCATTCCCCCGTGCAGGGGACCCCCGAGGAAGGCCGTTGGTATCGAGCATCACACCTCCACTACTGTCGGTGGCCGCTCGGTCACCCCTCGGAAGGATCGTCATGGCGCGTCACGCAGAACCCCGCACCCCCCGCCGCAACGCCCTGCTCAAGGCGGGTCTGACGGTCACGGCGGCGGGTGCCGCGCTGGTCGGCGCGGGCGCCGCGGCGCAGGCCGTCGCGCCGGTGCCGCTGCCCGTCGACTCGCTGACCAGGACGGACGCGGGCGCGGCCGGGGCGGGCGCCCTGGAGGGCGTCACGCACGGCGTGGGCCCGCTGACGCAGCTCCAGCTCGACCCGCTGGCCAACACCGGCGTCGACCCGCTCGACAACGGCCTCGGCACCCAGGTCGCCGACTTCAAGCCGGTCGGCACGAACCTGGTGACCGACCACGTCACGAAGGGCGGGGCAGTGGCCGATCTGCCGGTGGCCGGTCCGCTGACGCGGGGGCTGCTTCCGTAGCGTTCCGCAGGGGGACCTCGCGTACGAGCCGGGCCACCGCGAACGCCAGGGCGGCGAGCACGGCCGTGCCGAGCAGCACCCCGTGCACCCCGCCGGTCACCGCCGCCCGCAGGCCCTCCCGTACCGGCTCCGGCAGTTCGAGACGGGCCCGGAGTGCGTCCTCGGCGGGGTCGCCGGGCTGGTCGGGCGCGCCGGGGAATGACGGAACGGCCCCCGGGCAGTGCTGCTGCCCGGGGGCCGTTCCGTGCGGCGGCTAGTAGGACGAGCCGCTCGCGCCCAGCGAACCCGTGGGGTGCCAGACCGTCTTCGTCTCCAGGAACGCGGTCATGCGGTCCGTGCCCGGGGACTCGGCGAAGTCCTCGGTACGGGGGCGCAGGACGCGCTTCAGGTTGTCCGCCGCCGCGATCTCCAGGTCGCGGGCCAGATCGGTGTCCGCGCCCGTCAGGTCGATCGCGTTGACGTCCTGGTGGGCCGCGAGGTGCGGGCCCATCTCGGCGGCCTTGCCGGAGAGGATGTTCACCACGCCGCCGGGGAGGTCGGAGGTGGCCAGGACCTCGCCCAGGGAGAGCGCCGGGAGCGGGGCCTTCTCGCTCGCGATGACGACGGCCGTGTTGCCCGTCGCGATCACCGGGGCGATCACCGAGACCAGGCCCAGGAAGGACGAGTCCTGGGGGGCGACCACCGTGACGACGCCCGTCGGCTCCGGGGTCGACAGGTTGAAGTACGGGCCCGCCACCGGGTTCGCGCCGCCCACGACCTGGGCGATCTTGTCGGTCCAGCCCGCGTACCAGACCCAGCGGTCGATCGCCGCGTCGACGACCACGGCCGCCTTCGACTTCGACAGGCCCTCCGCGTCCGCGACCTCGCGGACGAACTGGTCCCGGCGGCCCTCCAGCATCTCGGCGACGCGGTAGAGGATCTGGCCGCGGTTGTACGCGGTCGCGCCCGCCCAGCCGCCGAAGGCCTTGCGGGCCGCGACGACCGCGTCACGCGCGTCCTTGCGGGAGGAGAGCGGCGCGTTCGCCAGCCACTTGCCCTTCGAGTCGCTCACCTCGTACACCCGGCCGCTCTCGGAGCGGGGGAACTTGCCCCCGACGTACAGCTTGTAGGTCTTGAAGACACTGAGGCGCGTCTGATCAGACATCGAGGTAGGCCTCCAGACCGTGGCGGCCGCCCTCGCGGCCGAAGCCCGACTCCTTGTAGCCGCCGAAGGGCGAGGTCGGGTCGAACTTGTTGAACGTGTTGGCCCAGACGACACCGGCCCGGAGCTTGTTGGCGACCGCGAGGATGCGGGAGCCCTTCTCCGTCCAGATGCCCGCCGACAGGCCGTACTGGCTGTTGTTGGCCTTCGCGACGGCCTCGTCGGGCGTACGGAAGGACAGCACCGACAGGACCGGGCCGAAGATCTCGTCGCGGGCGATCCGGTGCGCCTGCGTGACGCCCGTGAAGAGCGTCGGGGCGAACCAGTAACCGGCCGACGGGATCTCGCACGCGGCGGTCCAGCGCTCGGCGCCCTCCGCCTCGCCCTGCTCCACGAGGGAGGTGATGCGGGCCAGCTGCTCCGAGGAGTTGATGGCGCCGATGTCGGTGTTCTTGTCGAGCGGGTCGCCGAGGCGGAGCGTCGACAGGCGGCGCTTCAGGCTGTCAAGGAGCTCGTCCTGGATCGACTCCTGGACGAGGAGGCGTGAGCCCGCGCAGCAGACCTGGCCCTGGTTGAAGAAGATGCCGTTGACGATGCCCTCGACGGCCTGGTCGATCGGGGCGTCGTCGAAGACGATGTTGGCGCCCTTGCCGCCCAGCTCCAGGGTCACCTTCTTGTGCGTGCCGGCGATCGAGCGGGCGATCGACTTGCCGACCGCCGTCGAGCCGGTGAAGGCCACCTTGTTCACGTCCGGGTGCTCGACCAGTGCGGCGCCCGTCTCCCCGTACCCGGGAAGGATGTTGACGACGCCCTTCGGCAGCCCGGCCTGGCGGCAGATGTCCGCGAAGAACAGGGCGGAGAGCGGGGTCGTCTCGGCCGGCTTCAGGACGACCGTGTTGCCGGTCGCGAGCGCCGGGGCGATCTTCCACGCCAGCATCAGGAGGGGGAAGTTCCACGGGATGACCTGGCCGGCCACGCCCAGCGGCTTCGGGTTCGGCCCGTAGCCCGCGTGGTCGAGCTTGTCGGCCCAGCCCGCGTAGTAGAAGAAGTGCGCGGCGACCAGCGGGAGGTCCGCGTCGCGGGTCTCCTTGATCGGCTTGCCGTTGTCCAGGGTCTCCAGGACGGCCAGCTCGCGGCTGCGCTCCTGGATGATCCGGGCGATCCGGAAGAGGTACTTGGCGCGCTCGGAGCCGGGCAGCGCCGACCACTTCTCGAAGGCCCTGCGTGCCGCCTTCACCGCGCGGTCGACGTCCTCGGCGCCCGCCTGGGCGATCTCGGAGAGGACTTCCTCGCTGGACGGCGAGACGGTCTTGAAGACCTTGCCGTCGGCCGCGTCGACGAACTCGCCGTCGATGAACAGGCCGTAGTTCGGCGCGATGTCGACGATGGAGCGCGACTCAGGTGCCGGTGCGTACTCGAATGCAGATGCCATGTTGATCAGTCCACCGTCACGTAATCGGGGCCGGAGTAGCGGCCGGTCGCCAGCTTCTGGCGCTGCATCAGCAGGTCGTTGAGCAGGCTGGAAGCGCCGAAGCGGAACCAGTGGTTGTCCAGCCAGTCCTCACCCACGGTCTCGTTGACGAGAACCAGGAACTTGATCGCTTCCTTGGTGTTGCGGATGCCGCCGGCCGGCTTCACGCCGATCTGCACGCCGGTCTGCGCGCGGAAGTCGCGCACGGCCTCCAGCATGAGGAGGGTGTTCGCCGGGGTGGCGTTGACCGCGACCTTGCCGGTCGAGGTCTTGATGAAGTCCGCGCCGGCCATCATGCCGAGCCAGGAGGCGCGGCGGATGTTGTCGTACGTGGAGAGCTCGCCGGTCTCGAAGATCACCTTGAGGCGGGCGCGGTCGCCGCACTCCGCCTTGATCGCGGCGATCTGCTCGTACACCTCCATGTACCGGCCGGCGAGGAAGGCGCCACGGTCGATGACCATGTCGATCTCGTCGGCGCCGGCGGCGATCGCGTCGGCGGTGTCGGCCAGCTTCACGGGGAGCGCGGCGCGCCCGGCCGGGAAGGCGGTGGCGACCGAGGCGACCTTGACGCCCGAGCCCGCGACGGCGGCCTTGGCGGTGGCCACCATGTCGGGGTAGACGCAGACGGCGGCCGTCTTCGGGGTCGTGCGGTCGGTCGGATCGGGGTTGACGGCCTTGGCGGCGAGCGCCCGGACCTTGCCCGGGGTGTCCGCGCCTTCGAGAGTCGTCAGGTCGATCATGGAAATGGCCAGGTCGATGGCGTACGCCTTGGCCGTGGTCTTGATCGAGCGGGTGCCGAGGGACGCGGCGCGCGCCTCCAGGCCGACGGCGTCGACGCCGGGCAGCCCGTGGAGGAAGCGGCGCAGCGCACTGTCGGACGTGGTCACGTCGGCGAAAGCGGAAGCTGCGGTTGCAGTGGTGGGCATGGTCACCAGTCGAGCATATCTACGCGCGTAGCGACCTGTACAGGGGAGCCCCTTCATGGAGCCCGAGGTCACAGGGGGGCCGACGGCGTGGTGACTCCTGTCACATGGCCGTGACGTGGAGCGGACGGCTCCCGCATACAAGATCTTTAGATTTTCATCAGCAGCCAGCGAGAACTCACCGGCCCTCCCCGAGGAGATGTCAGCGGCATGCGGCTCTTCCTCATCCGCCACCGAATCTCTTCGGGAGTCGTTATGCGCACCGCCCTTCGCACCGCCCTCGCCACCGCGCTCGTCGCCGGCGTCGTCGCCACCCCGGTCCTCGCGGCCGGCAGTGCCTTCGCCGCCGGTACGACCCCGGCGCCGACGGCCACCGCGACCGCCACCGCTGCGGCGGCCGAGGTCGGGGTCGGGGCCGGGGCCTCGGAGGGCACTCTCGTCCGTACCGTCCAGCTGGCCGGCGGGCTGTCGGCCAAGGTGTACGCGAAGGGCGACCAGCACCCGTACTACACCGCCACCGTCCTCAAGGGCGGCACGGTGCTCGGCGAGCTGAAGGCCGGCGCCGGCTACCCGCCGAAGGAGACCAAGGTCTTCGGCGGATACGCGGTGACCCTGGACTCCGAGGGCAACGTGACCGCCGCCGCGGTCCAGCACACGGGCGGCACCCTGGTCCGCACCCAGACCCTCATCGGCGGCACCATCGCCAAGATCTACAAGGTCAAGGAGCAGAACTACCGCGCCGAGCTCTTCAGGGACGGCCACCCGGTCGGCGTCCTGGAGGCGATCACCCGCTCCGTCGCAGGCCAGGACAACGGCGAGTTCTTCGTCCTCAACCCGGACGGCACCACCTACAACTGGGTCGGCAACATCGCCCCCGGCACCCCCGGCATCTACCGGCTCGTCGACGGCACCGTCGTCGAACTCGGCAAGAAGGACGGCGCCTTCGGTCTCCAGAAGATCGACCCCGCCACCGACAAGGGCAGCGGCTACATCTACGTCCACGGCGCCCGCAAGGTGTACTTCTTCGGCAAGGCCGTCGTCGTCCTGGAGCAGGACGGCCAGTTCTCCGCGTACGTCCCCGGCTCGGCGAAGCAGGCCGCCCCGAAGCCGTACGGCATGGGCGGCGGCGGTCAGCCCACGTCCGGCCCCACCGCCGGTCCCGTCGTCACCCTCGGCAAGTGCACCGTCCGGCAGGACATCCCCTCGGTCTTCGCGCTGCTGACCGTGACGCTCACCAACGACCTGGAGAAGGGCCCGAAGGCCGTCCTCAAGGACGAGGCCGGCAAGCCGATCGTCACCCTCGACCGCGCCCACTCGGCCGACCGGGGCCAGGGCCTCACGATCAAGGGGGCGAACACCACCACCCCGCAGCTCGGCCAGCGCACCCAGGGCGGCGACACGCCGTACCGGTGGACCGCCTTCCCCAAGCTCCCCAAGGGCTGCGAGAAGGGCGCCGCCGTCGCGGCCTCGGCCTCCGCGGGCAACACCGGCATCACCACCAACACCGGGCAGACCTCCGTCATCCCGCGGGGCGGCGTCGCCGCCGGTGCCGAGTTCGCCGCCGAGGGCGACTCCACCGCCCTGATCGCGTCCGGTGTCGGCGCCGCCTCGCTCGCCGCCGCGGGCCTCGGCTTCGTCGTCCTGCGCCGCCGGGCCGCCGCCGCCCGCGCCTGACCCGTACGGTCTCGGCCGCCCGCGTCTGACCCGTACGGTCTCGGCCGACCGCGTCTGACCTGTACGGTCTCGGCCGACCGCGTCTGACCTGTACGGTCTCGGCCGCCCGCGCCTGACCCCTACGGTCCCGGCCGCCCGTGTCCGAGTCGTACGGTCCCGGCCGCCCGCGTCCGAGTCGTACGGTCCCGGCCGACCGCGCCTGACCCGCCCGGCGCCCTTGCCGGAGGGCCCGTGCCGGGCGCTCCGGCAAGCGCGCCGGGCGCTCCGGGCCTCCCCGTCCCTTGACCCGAGCGGGAGCACGCCCCATCCCGGGCCGGTCGCCGCGTCCCGCGCGGCGGCCGGCCCGGACCCGTCCGCCCGGAGCCCGCGCACCCCGTCCCGTCCCGGGCCCGCATGCCGCGCGGGACCGGGCGTCACCCCGTCCCGTCCCGTCCGGAGTCCTCCCGTGAGCCGTCGCCCCGCTCGTACTCGTACCCGTACCGCTTCCGTCCTCCTCGTGGCCGCACTCGCCGCGCTCACGGGCTGCGCCGCAGGAGGGGACGCCACCCCGCCCGCCCGGATCTCGCAGGCGACTGCCACCGCCACCGCCACCGCCCCCACGCCCGCGTCGGAGACGGTGGCGCCGCTCGCCCGGTCCCTGCCCGTGCGGGTGCGGCTGCCCGCCGCCGGGGTCGACGCCCGCCCGATCCTCGACCTGGGCCTGAACGCCGACGGCACCGTCGAGGTGCCCTCCGTCGCCCAGGCCGACCGCATCGGCTGGTACGACAAGGGCGTCACGCCCGGCGAGACCGGCCCCGCCGTCCTCATCGGCCACTTCGACACCGTCCGCGGCCCCGCCGTCCTCAAGAACGTCTCCAAGGTCCGGATCGGCGACGAGATCACCGTGACCCGCGCCGACGGCACGACCGCCGTCTTCCGGGTCCGGGAGCTGGAGCAGGTCGACAAGGACGCCTTCCCGACGGCCAAGGTGTACGGGAACACCACCCGCCCCGAGCTGCGCCTCGTCACCTGCGGCGGGGAGCTGGTCGACGGCCACAGGCCCGACAACATCATCGTGTACGCGGATCTCGTGGCCGCGCAGGCCGCCTGAGCCCCCACCCGCCCGCTGAGGCACAATCGGCGGCATGACGACCCCCGAGCCGACCCCCGAGCCCAGCCACGAGCCGAGCCGCGAGTCGACCCCCGCCCCCGAGCAGCCGTCCGCCGCACCGGCTCCCGCCGACAAGGTCTACCGGTCGCCCCTCGGGGTCGCGAGCGGGGTCTTCCTGGTGATCCTCGCGGCCTTCTTCGCCGGCGACGCGATGGTCCGCGGCGAGGGCCGCACGCCCTGGCTCGCGCTCGCGGGCCTCGTCCTCGCCGTCCCGCTGATCATCGCCTTCACGATCCGGCCCGCCGTGTACGCCAACGACGACCGGCTCCGGATCCGCAACCCGTTCCGGTCGATCACGCTGCCCTGGGCCACGGTCGCCGACGTCCGCGCCGGCTACTCCAGCGAGGTCTTCACGCAGGAGGGCGCCAAGTACCAGCTGTGGGCGATCCCCGTCTCGCTGCGCCAGCGGAAGAAGGCCGCCCGCCAGGCCGCCCGCGCCTCCCAGGACGATCCGCACGGCCGCACCTCCGTCACCGCCGACGTACGGGACAGCGCCTCCCGGATCGCGCCCAGCGACAAGACCGTCGCCGAGCTGCGCGAGCGCGCCGAGCTGCGCGCCGGGACCCCGGGCGCGCAGGGCGAGCCGCAGGTGCGCTGGGCGTACGAGATCGTCGGCCCCGCGCTGGCCGGGCTGCTGCTCGTCGTGATCCTGCTCGCGACGGGCTGAGCCCGCTCACGGGGCCCCGCCCCACACCAGGAGCATGTGGCCGCCCAGCCACGCCGAGGACAGCGCCGCCCCCGTGAGGACGAGGGCGGCGACGTGCCGGCGGGCGCGGGCGATCCCCACGGCGAGCGGCAGCAGCAGCGGGAAGCCCGGCAGCAGGAAGCGGGCGCGCGGGAACCAGACGCCGTCGCTGCCGAGGACCACGAGCAGCAGCACCCCCGTGAACACGAGCAGCGGCAGCGGCTGCCGGTCCGCGAGACAGCACGCGTACAGGGCGGCGGACAGCAGCAGCACCGCCGAGACGACGGACAGGAAGAACGACGGGGACGGGCTGTGGACGAGGTAGCGCCGCAGCTCCCGCAGGGTCACCGCGCCCCCGTCCCACGCGTTCCCCCAGCGCCGCTGCACCTCGAAGTACCCGTCCCAGCGCCCCCGCACCAGCGCCACCCACCCCACGTACCCGAGCCACCCGAGGGGTGCCGCCAGGGCGGCGGCCAGGGCCCGCCGCTCGCGCCGGGCGGCCAGGAGCCCCGCCGTACAGACCGCCGCCGCGACCGCGAGCCCGGTCGGCCGGGTGAGACCGGCGGCCACCGCGAGCCCGGCCGCCCACGCCCGGCGCCCGCCGAGCACCGCGTACAGGGCCCAGGCGGCCAGCGCCGTGAACAGCGACTCCGTGTACCCCATCCACTCCACGGCGGCCACCGGCGAAGCACCCCACAGGACCGCGAGGACCGTGCCCGTCCGGCGCCCGTGCAGCCGGTCGCCGACCGCGAACACCCCCCAGGCGGCGACCAGCGAGCACACCACCGCGAGCCCGAGCGCGACCGAGGCGCGGGAACCGGGGAGGACCGCGGAAAGCCCCCGGACGAGCCCCGGGAAGAGCGGGAAGAAGGCGAGGTTCCGGGGGTAGCCCGGCTGGTCCGTGTATCCGTGCCCGGCGATGTCCAGGTACCAGAGCGAGTCCCACGTACGGGCGAGCAGCGGCCACAGGCCGTGGCCCCGCAGATGCGCCCAGCGGGCGAGCACCGCGAGCCCCAGGAGCCGTACCGCCAGGAAACCGAGCAGCGCCGGGGCCGCGTGCCGCAGCGCGCCGCGCCCGGGGGCGGCGGGGGCGGCGGTACGGGGGGTGGGGACGTACGGCACGGGGGTGACGGACACCGGGTCACCCTGGCGCGCGCCCCCGGCGCGCGGTCCACGCGTTACGTCACGTGCCGTACGGGGTTCACCCGTACGGGCGAGGGCCCGTACGGAATCACTCCCGTACGGGCCCTCGTCGGTGTGTCACATCCCGACGTCCTACAGGCCGACGTCCTACAGTCCGGCGGCCTCGGACAGGTCCCGCTTGATCGCGGCGAGGACCTCGGCGCCCGTCGCGCGGGCCGTCGCCAGCTCGCTGCCGTCGCCGACCGGGACGACGACCTCCAGGTAGCACTTGAGCTTGGGCTCGGTGCCGGAGGGGCGGACGATCACCCGGGCCTTGTAGTCGCCCTCCAGGTGGTAGCGGAGCCCGTCCGTCGGCGGCAGGGACTCCGTGCCCTTCGTCAGGTCCTCGGCCGAGACGACCGTCAGACCGGCGAGCCGGACCGGGGGCCGCTCGCGGAGCGTGGCCATCGCGTTCGCGATGATCGACAGGTCCTCGACCCGCACCGACAGCTGGTCCGTCGCGTGCAGACCGTGCGCCACCGCCAGGTCGTCGAGCAGGTCGGTGAGCGTGCGGCCCTGCTCCTTGAGCACCGAGGCCAGCTCGGTGACGAGCAGCGCCGCCGTGATGCCGTCCTTGTCGCGGACGCCCTCCGGGTCGACGCAGTAGCCGAGCGCCTCCTCGTAGCCGTACCGGAGTCCGTCGACGCGGGCGATCCACTTGAAGCCGGTCAGCGTCTCCTCGTAGCCGACGCCCGCGGCCTCGGCGATCCGGCCGAGGAGGGACGAGGACACGATCGACTCGGCGAACACGCCGGTGGCGCCCTTGTGCACGAGGTGCGCGGCGAGCAGCGCGCCGACCTCGTCGCCGCGGAGCATCCGCCAGCCGCCCTCGGCGTCCGCGTCCGGGACGGCCACGGCGCAGCGGTCGGCGTCCGGGTCGTTCGCGATGACGAGGTCGGGGTCCACGGCCCGGGCGGCCTCGAAGGCCAGGTCCATGGCGCCCGGCTCCTCCGGGTTAGGGAAGGCGACCGTCGGGAACGCCGGGTCCGGCTCGGCCTGCTCGGCGACGAGCGCGGGCGGCGGGAAGCCGGCCCGGCCGAACGCGGCCGTCAGGACCTCCTTGCCGACGCCGTGCATGGCCGTGTAGACGGTCCGCGCGGTCCGGGGGGAGCCGGGGGTCAGGACGGCGTCCGTACGCTCCAGGTAGGCCTCCAGGACCTCGTCCCCGAGCACCTCCCAGCCCTCGGAGGCGCGGGGCACGTCGTTCAGCGAGCGGATCGCGTCGATCTCGGCGGCGATCTCCGCGTCGGCCGGCGGCACGATCTGCGAGCCGTCGCCCAGGTAGACCTTGTAGCCGTTGTCGCGCGGCGGGTTGTGGCTCGCGGTCACCTCGACACCGGCGACGGCGCCCAGATGCCTTATGGCGTACGCGAGGACGGGCGTCGGCAGCGGGCGCGGGAGCAGCGCGGCGCGCAGCCCGGCGGCGGTCATCACGGCGGCGGTGTCGCGGGCGAAGTCGACGGACTTGTAGCGGGCGTCGTAGCCGACGACGACGAGGCCGCCGGTCCGGCCCTTGGCCTTGAGGTACGCGGCGAGTCCTGCGGCCGCGCGGATGACGACCGAGCGGTTCATCCGCATGGGCCCGGCGCCGAGCTCACCACGGAGCCCGGCCGTGCCGAACTGCAGCGTGCCGCTGAAACGGGCGGCGAGCTCGTCGGTGGCGCCGGCCTCGATGAGCCGCGCGAGCTCCTCGCGGGTCTCGCTGTCGGGGTCCTCGGCGAGCCAGGCCTGGGCCCGGGTGAGGAGATCGTCCTGCGTCACGGTGTGCCTTTCGGGGGTGCGGGGCGGGGGTGCGGTGGGAGGGTGCGGGTGCGGGTACGTGGGCCGCTGCGCGGAGCCTTCCCCCACCCCGCCCCTTCCCGAAACCGGGGCTCCGCCCCGGACCCCGCGCCTCAAACTCCCCCTACGCCTGGCGGCGTGGGGGGACCCCCGGGCGGAAACTTCAGCCCGTCCGGCGTTTGAGGACACGCCCGAAGGGCGTACGGGGGCCCGGGGGCTTGCCCCCGGTTCGGGAAGGGGCGGGGTGGGGAAGAGGCCCCGCGCAGCGGCCCCGCACCCACCGCGACCGTCAGATCCGGTCGAGGACCCGCGTCAGCAGCTCACCCATCCGCGCCGCCGAGTCGCGCCCCGCCTGGAGCACCTCCTCGTGGTTCAGCGGCTCGCCCGAGAGCCCCGCCGCCAGGTTGGTGACGAGCGAGATGCCGAGGACCTCGGCGCCGGCCTCGCGGGCCGCGATGGCCTCCAGGACGGTGGACATGCCGACGAGGTCGCCGCCGAGGACGCGGACCATGTTGATCTCGGCCGGGGTCTCGTAGTGCGGGCCGGGGAACTGGACGTACACGCCCTCCTCCAGCGTCTCGTCGACCTCCTTGCACAGCGCGCGCAGGCGCGGCGAGTACAGGTCGGTGAGGTCCACGAAGTTCGCGCCGACGATCGGGGAGGCGGCCGTCAGGTTGATGTGGTCGCTGATGAGGACCGGCTGGCCGGGGCGCATGCCCTCGCGGAGGCCGCCGCAGCCGTTGGTGAGGATGACGGTCTTGCAGCCGGCGGCGACGGCGGTGCGGACGCCGTGGGCGACGGAGGCGACGCCCCGGCCCTCGTAGAAGTGGGTGCGGCCGAGGAAGACGAGCGCGCGCTTCTCGCCGATCTTGTACGAGCGGACCTTGCCGCCGTGGCCCTCGACGGCCGGCGGCGGGAAGCCGGGGAGCTCGGTCACCGGGAACTCGGCCTCGGGGGCGCCGAGGGCGTCGACGGCGGGGGCCCAGCCGGAGCCCATGACCAGGACGACGTCGTGGTTCTCGACACCGGTCAGCTCGCGAAGACGTGCGGCAGCGGCCTCGGCGGCCTCGTACGGGGTGGCAGTTGCGTTCACTGACTCTCTCGCCTCGGGGAGGGGGGTCCGAGGGGAACCCCGGACGGATTTGGTACGCGAAGCAGCGTAGCCGGAGAATTCCTACGCGCGTAGATGACGATGCGGACGGACATGCGATCGTTGTCTTGTCGTTTCCGACGAACGGGCGATTTTGGCCACCGGTCGGATCGGCCCGGCCGGATCAGCAGGGCCGCTTGCGCAACTCCATCACGTAGTCGTGCGGCGCGCCCGCCGACTCGGCCGCGTCGGCGACCTCGCCCAGGTACCGCGCGGACGGCAGCCCGCCCTCGTACGCGTTGAGGACGTACACCCAGGCCGGCTCCTCGCCGTCCAGGGTGTGCACCCGCACCCGCATCCGCCGATAGATGTCGAGGCCCACGCCCTCCCAGCGGTCCATGGAGTCCTCGTCCATCGGCGCGATGTCGTACAGCGCCACGAAGACCTGGGAGCGGGGGGCCTCCACGATGGTGGCCAGCGCTCCCTCCCAGCCCATCTGCTCTCCGCCGAAGGTCAGCCGCCAGCCGTTCAGCCAGCCGGTGCCGCGCAGCGGGGAGTGCGGTGCGCGGCGGCTCATCAGCCGCGCGTCGAGGTTGCCGGCGAAAGCGGCGTAGAGCGACATGGGACCGAGAGTACGGGAGGGGGCGGGGTGTCCGGAGAACCCCGAGGTGAAGGCCGTACGGGGGGCACCGGGGAGGGGTCGGCGCTCCGCGGCCGCCCCTCCCGCGGCCGCCCGCGCCCCTTCGGAGGCCCCGGCGCGAGGCCACGCCCGGCGTGCGGGAGAATGGGGTACGCACTTGAAGCGTGCGGGACAATGGCGTACGCACTGCAGCCCAGCGGGGGCCGCACACCCCCGGCAGAACGAGAGCGCGAGGCGTAGATCCCAGTGACCCGGATCGTGATCATCGGCGGCGGACCCGGCGGATACGAGGCGGCCCTGGTGGGCGCCCAACTCGGCGCGGAGGTGACCGTCGTGGACAGCGACGGCCTCGGCGGCGCGTCCGTCCTGACCGACTGCGTCCCCTCGAAGACCCTGATCGCCACCGCCGAGGTGATGACCACCTTCGACTCCTCCTACGAGGAGCTGGGCATCATCGTCGCGGACGACACCCCGCACATCGAGCAGGCCGCCCGTGTCGTCGGCGTGGACCTCGGCAAGGTGAACCGACGGGTGAAGCGCCTCGCGCTCGCCCAGTCCCACGACATCACCGCCTCCGTGACCCGGGCCGGCGCCCGTGTCCTGCGCGGCCGCGGCCGGCTCGACGGGCGGCAGGCGATGGACGGCTCCCGCCAGGTGGTCGTCACCGCCGCCGACGGCACCGAGGAGACGCTGACCGCCGACGCGGTGCTGATCGCGACGGGCGGCCACCCGCGCGAGGTGCCCGACGCCAAGCCGGACGGCGAGCGCATCCTGAACTGGACCCAGGTCTACGACCTGAAGGAGCTCCCCGAGGAGCTCATCGTGGTCGGTTCCGGTGTCACCGGCGCCGAGTTCGCCGGTGCCTACCAGGCGCTCGGCTCCCGCGTCACGCTCGTTTCCAGCCGTGACCGCGTGCTCCCGGGCGAGGACCCGGACGCGGCCGCCGTCCTGGAGGACGTCTTCCGGCGCCGCGGCATGAACGTCATGGCCCGTTCCCGCGCCGAGTCCGCCAAGCGGGTCGGCGACCGGGTCGAGGTCACCCTCTCCGACGGCCGGGTCATCTCCGGCACCCACTGCCTGATGGCGGTCGGCGCGATCCCGAACTCGGCCGGAATGGGCCTGGAGGAGGCGGGCGTCCGGCTGAAGGACTCCGGTCACATCTGGACCGACAAGGTCTCCCGTACGACCGCCCCGGGCGTCTACGCGGCCGGTGACGTCACGGGCGTCTTCGCGCTCGCCTCGGTCGCCGCCATGCAGGGCCGTATCGCCATGTACCACTTCCTCGGCGACGCGGTGGCCCCGCTCAACCTGAAGACGGTCTCCTCGAACGTCTTCACCGACCCCGAGATCGCCACCGTCGGCTACACCCAGGCCGACGTGGACGCGGGCAAGATCGACGCCAAGGTCGTCAAGCTGCCGCTGCTCCGCAACCCCCGCGCGAAGATGCAGGGCATCCGGGACGGCTTCGTGAAGATCTTCTGCCGTCCGGGCACCGGCATCGTGGTCGGCGGCTGCGTCGTCGCGCCGAAGGCGAGCGAACTGATCCATCCGATCTCGATCGCGGTCGACAACAATCTGACGGTCGAACAGATCGCAAATGCTTTCACCGTGTACCCCTCCCTGTCGGGCTCGATCGCGGAAGTGGCACGGCAGTTGCACACCCGAAAGGCGACGGGCGAGGCGTAACGCCCCGCTCCGGCCCGGCTCCCGCCTGCGGGAACGGTTCGCCGACTCGGACAACCCCCGGCAAGGGGGGACATAGAACGATCAACGACGGGGTCTCCCATACCACTTGGAGGCCCCGTCCGTGCGCATCTTCTGCAATTCGGCGCATAGTGCTGAAAACTATCGGCCGGTCACGTTACTGTCAGTTTCGTGTTCGCTGCAGAACGTCGCCAGTTGATCCTCGAAATGGTGCGAGCCAATGGGGCCGTGTCGCTCCGCGAGCTCGCCCGCGTCGTCCAGACCTCTGAAGTGACCGTACGGAGAGACGTACGGGCCCTTGAGGCAGAAGGACTCCTCGACCGCCGCCACGGCGGTGCGGTGTTGCCGGGCGGATTCACGCGAGAATCCGGCTTCCCGCAGAAATCCCATCTCGCCACAGCGGAGAAGACGGCCATCGCCGACGTCGCCGCGAGCCTCGTCGAAGAGGGCGAGGCCATCGTCGTCGGCGCCGGGACGACCACGCAGGAGCTGGCCCGCCGGCTCGCCCGCGTGCCCGGACTGACCGTCGTCACCAACTCCCTGCTCGTCGCCCAGGCCCTCGCCCACGCCAACCGGGTCGAGGTCGTCATGACCGGCGGCACCCTGCGCGGCTCCAACTACGCGCTGGTGGGCAGCGGGGCCGAGCAGTCGCTCCAGGGGCTCCGGGTCTCCCGGGCGTTCCTCTCCGGAAGCGGACTGACCGCCGAGCGCGGCCTGTCCACGTCCAACATGCTCTCCGCGAGCGTGGACCGGGCGCTCGTGCAGGCGGCGGCCGAGGTCGTGGTCCTCGCCGACCACACCAAGCTCGGCTCCGACACCATGTTCCAGACGGTGCCGACGGACGTCATCACCCGCCTGGTGACCGACGAGCCCCCGGCGCACGACGAGCGGGCCGCCACCGAGCTCCAGGCCCTCGCCGACCAGGGCGTGCAGATCGCCGTCGCCGGTACGGGCACGGCCGCCGGTCCCTCCGGCGGCGACCAGGTCCCTCCGGGCGCCCGGCCCCGCCGTGACATGCCGCTCCCCGTCCAGCGCGGGCGGATGGCGGCCGGTCAGTTCCGGGGACCGGGCGGCGGAATGGCCGCCGAGACGCTGGAACGCACGGCCCGGGTCGCGGACATGCGCCGCCGCTGACGTCGGTACGTCAGTACGTCGGTACGTAAGACGTCGGTGCGTCAGGCGTCGGTACGTAAGACGTCGGTGCGTCAGGCGTCGGTACGCCGGACGCAGTACCCGAGGGACCCTCCCCCAGGGGTCCCACGCCGTTCCGTGCGCGAGTCAGTCCTTCAGTCCCCGTAGCGTCAGCGCGAGCAGGCGGTCCGCCAGCTCCGTGTCCTCCGGGCACTGCTCCGCCGCCAGCGCGATCGCGTTGGTGAGCTGCATCAGGTCGCCGATCGACACGTCGGCCCGCACCTGCCCCGCCTCCCGGGCCCGTTCGAGCAGCCGCTCGCCCGCCGCGCGCAGCGGATCGCTGCACCGCGCCAGGGCCGAACTCCGGTCGTACGAGGCGGACATCAGCGCGTGCGCGAGCCCCCGGTACGCGACCGCGTGGGCGATCAGCGCCCGCAGCCACTCCACCAGCGCCCGGCACGGCGCGTCGGCCTCCGCCAGCTCCCGCGAGTGGTCGAGCAGTTCGGCGAGGGCCTCCTGGAAGACCGCGTTCAACAGGTCGGCCCGGGTGGGGAAATGGCGGTAGAGGGTGCCGATCCCGACGCCCGCGCGGCGCGCGACCTCCTCCAGGGACGCGTCCGCGCCCTGTTCCGCGAAGGCGGCGCGGGCCTCGACGAGCAGTCGCTCGTGGTTGCGGCGTGCGTCGGCGCGCATGAGTGAAGGCCCTCCCCTCGACGAAGGGCCCGCAGGCGGCTGCCTGCGGGCCCTTCGTACGGTACTGCGTGCGTCGGTCAGTCCTTGATGTCGCAGATGGTGGCGCCCGAGGTGACGGAGGCGCCGACCTCGGCGCTCAGGCCCTTGACGGTGCCGGAGCGGTGGGCGTTGAGGGGCTGCTCCATCTTCATGGCCTCCAGGACGACGATCAGATCGCCCTCCTTGACCTCCTGGCCCTCCTCGACCGCGACCTTCACGATCGTGCCCTGCATCGGCGAGGCGAGGGTGTCGCCCGAGGCGGTCGGGCCGGACTTCTTCGCCGCGCGACGCTTCGGCTTCGCACCGGCCGCGAGGCCCGTGCGGGCCAGCGTCATGCCGAGCGAGGACGGCAGGGAGACCTCGAGGCGCTTGCCGCCGACCTCGACGACGATCGTCTCGCGGCCCGTCTCGTCCTCGTCCGCCTCGGCGCCGGCCGGGGCGAACGGCTTGATCTCGTTGACGAACTCCGTCTCGATCCAGCGCGTGTGGACCCGGAAGGGGTCGGCGGTGAAGTCGGGGTCGACCACGACGGCCTGGTGGAACGGGATGGCGGTGGCCATGCCCTCGACCTTGAACTCCGCCAGCGCACGCGCGGCACGCTGCAGGGCCTGCTCGCGGGTGGCGCCGGTGACGATCAGCTTGGCCAGGAGCGAGTCCCAGGCCGGGCCGATCACCGAACCGGACTCGACGCCCGCGTCCAGGCGGACACCGGGGCCGGTCGGCGGGGTGAAGACGGTGACCGTGCCGGGGGCCGGGAGGAAGTTGCGGCCCGGGTCCTCGCCGTTGATGCGGAACTCGAAGGAGTGACCGCGGATCTCCGGGTCTCCGTAGCCGAGCTCCTCGCCGTCGGCGATCCGGAACATCTCGCGGACCAGGTCGATGCCCGTGACCTCCTCGGTCACCGGGTGCTCGACCTGCAGACGCGTGTTGACCTCCAGGAAGGAGATCGTGCCGTCCGTGCCGACGAGGAACTCGACCGTGCCGGCGCCGACGTAGCCGGCCTCCTTCAGGATCGCCTTCGACGCCGCGTACAGCTCCGCGTTCTGCGCCTCGGTCAGGAACGGCGCCGGGGCCTCCTCGACCAGCTTCTGGTGGCGGCGCTGCAGCGAGCAGTCACGGGTCGAGACGACGACCACGTTGCCGTGCTGGTCGGCGAGGCACTGGGTCTCCACGTGGCGCGGCTTGTCGAGGTAGCGCTCGACGAAGCACTCGCCCCGGCCGAAGGCCGCGACGGCCTCGCGGACGGCGGAGTCGTACAGCTCCGGGACCTCTTCGAGGGTGCGGGCGACCTTCAGACCGCGACCGCCACCACCGAAGGCGGCCTTGATCGCGATCGGCAGGCCGTGCTCCTCGGCGAAGGCCACGACCTCGTCGGCACCCGACACCGGGTCCGGGGTGCCCGCGACGAGCGGGGCGCCGGCGCGCTGCGCGATGTGACGGGCGGCGACCTTGTCACCGAGGTCCCGGATCGCCTGCGGCGGCGGACCGATCCACGTCAGACCCGCGTCCAGGACCGCCTGCGCGAACTCCGCGTTCTCGGAAAGGAAGCCGTAGCCGGGGTGGACGGCGTCCGCGCCCGAGTCCTTGGCGGCCTGCAGCACCTTGGCCATGTCCAGGTAGCTGGTCGCCGGGGTGTCACCGCCCAGAGCGAACGCCTCGTCAGCCGCCCGGACATGCAGGGCATCCCGATCCGGATCGGCGTACACGGCCACGCTGCCGATACCCGCGTCCCGGCACGCCCGGGCCACACGGACAGCGATTTCGCCACGGTTGGCGATGAGCACCTTGCGCACGATGGCTCCCTCCTTGAAACAAGCTGAGTTTAGGGACTGCCGACACGGCCTTTCGACCCGTCCCCAGTGGTGAGCTTGCCCACACGGAGCGTGACCCCGGGCCCGCTCGGGTCGTGAATTCCCTTGTCGCACCACGGTACGCAGGGTTCCTTTACGGCACAGTAGCTCCGAGGTGTGGCGCAGGTCTCTGTTCGTGGGACCAGGGGCCATTCGGGTTTCTTTGTGGAGTCCCTACGAATGGCTCAACGATTCTTTGCCCCGCCGCCGCCCCGCCCTCCGTCGTCGCCCGCCGTGCGCGAACTCTTGTCCGAGGGTTTACCGATCAGTAGCCTGCGTGCTGTCGACCGTACTGCCGGTAACAGGCGAATCCAGGGGGTGGCCGAGGTGGCCCGCAGACCGATAGCCCTCGTGACGGCCGCCGTGCTCTTCCTCGAAGCGCCGGGCATCGTCGCGATCAACGCCGTCATGGCGGGCTTCGTGGAGGCCCAGTCGATGTCCCTGGACGGCATGGACCCCGACGCGATGGTCGCCGGCACCTGGGGGCTCGGCATCGGCTCCGGCGTGGCCCTCGTCCTCTGCGCCCTCGTCGCCCTCGTCGCGGGCATCCGCGACCGCCGCCCGGGCCGCCTCGGCCGCGGCCTCCTCATCGGCTGCGCGATCGTCCACGGCCTCCTCGGCGCGGTCGCCGTCGGCCTCCTCGGCTGGCCCGCCTTCGCCTTCCTGGTGACCGTGCTCGGACTCGTCGTCCTCACCCTGGTGGCGTACGGCGAAGAGCGCGGGAAGGGCGCCGACGCCCCCGGAGAGGCGCCGGCCGCCGCCTGAGCCTGTCCGAAAACAGGCCCTAGGCCCAGAGGTCGGTGATCTCGACGTCCAGCTTGCGCAGGAGCCGGCGCAGCAGCGGCAGGGACAGGCCGATCACGTTGCCCGGGTCGCCGTCGATGCCGTCGATGAACGGCGCCGAGCGGCCGTCCAGGGTGAACGCGCCCGCCACGTGGAGCGGTTCGCCGCTCGCCACGTACGCGGCGATCTCCTCGTCCGTCGGCTCGCCGAAGCGGACCACGGTGGAGGCCGTCGCCGACTCGTAGCGCTTGGCGGCCGTGTCGTACACGCAGTGGCCGGTCTGCAGGATGCCGACGCGGCCGCGCATCGACTTCCAGCGGGCGGTGGCCTCCTCGGCGTCGGCCGGCTTGCCGAGGGCCTGCTTGTCGAGCTCCAGGACCGAGTCGCAGCCGATGACGAGCGCGCCGAACACCTCGGGCTTGGCGGCCACATGGGCGGCCTTCGCCTCCGCGAGGGCGAGGGCGAGTTCGGCCGGGGTCGGGGCGTGGACCTTGTCCTCGTCGACGCCGCTCACGATCACCTCGGGAGCGAGTCCGGCCTGCCGGAGCAGACCGAGCCGGGCGGGGGAGGCGGAGGCGAGCACGACACGGCGCGGATCAGCAGTCATGGGGGCAGCGTAATCGGGTCGGTCCCTCGCCGGTGCTTCTCGGCGTGTGCCCGCCGGTGGTTCTCAGCGCGTGCCCGTCAGGAGTACGGCCAGGACCACGGCCACGGCGAGCAGCACACCCGTACGACTGATCAGCGCCTGCATTTCGCGGAGGAACTTCGGCGGCTTGTTCTCCGGGTCCGACCACAGCATGCCCCCGATCCTGCTGGTGGGGCGGCCGGTGCGCCTGAGTACGGATACTCAGGCGCACCGGCGCGAAAGGACTATTCGCGGACTCCGCCGGGCGCGAACACCCCGTCCCGCGCCGCCGCGAGCGCCGCCGTCACAGCCCGTTCCGCGACGGCCGCGTCGAGCTCCTCGCGGGTGACGGCGAAGCGGTAGTAGAGCGGGGCGGAGACGGCGCGGAGGAGTTCGACGGGGTCCGTGCCCGCCGGGACCTCGCCGCGCGCCGCGCCCCTGGTGACGACCGGGGCCCATTCGGCGAGCCGGGTCCGGTAGAAGTCGGCGAGGGCGCGGGCGCACTCCTCGTCGCAGGCCGCCGCGGCGATGACCGCGCGGAAGACGGCGCCCATCCGGGGGTCCACGAGGGTGGCCCGGACGAGTTCGGCGTTGGCCCGCAGGTCGCCCGTGAGGGTGCCGGTGTCGGAGGCGGGCAGCGACTGCTCGGCCATGTCGTGCAGGAGGTCGGTGACCAGGCCGACGGGGGAGCCCCAGCGGCGGTACACGGTGGTCTTGCCGACGCCGGCGCCCGCGGCGATCCGGTCCATGTTCAGGGCGTGGAAGCCGGTGTCGGCGAGGGCGTCCAGGGTGGCGTCGAGGACCGCCCTGCGGACCTTCGCGGTGCGGCCGCCGGGGCGCGTGGTGCCCGGCGTGGCCGGTCGGCTCTCAGTCAAACGGGTCTCCTGTTCCATTAAGTCCCTCGACTCTGCTACGGTACGGGACATCTTAACGGAACTAGCGTCCCATTAAGGGGTCCCGCGCATGGTTGCCCTCGATCTCCCCGCCACCTCGTCCGCCCGGCCCGACCGGATGACCGGCCGGATGCGGCTCGTCCTCGTCGTCCTCCTCCTCGCCCAGTTCATGCTGGCCGTCGACTTCTCGATCCTGAACGTCGCCCTGCCCGTCATCGGCCAGGGACTCGGCTTCACCCTCGGCGGCCTCCAGTGGATCGCCACCGCCTTCGCCCTCGCCGCCGCCGGATTCACCCTCCTCTTCGGGCGCGTCGCCGACCTGATCGGCCGTCGGCGCCTCTTCCTCGCCGGCATGGCCCTCCTCGGCGTCTCCTCCCTCGCCGGCGGCCTCGCCACCGGACCCGAGATGCTCATGGCCGCCCGCGTCGCCCAGGGCCTCGCCACCGCCGCCGTCACCCCCGCCGGGCTCTCCCTGCTCACCTCCTCCTTCCCCGAGGGCCCGCTGCGCGCCAAGGCGCTCGGCCTGAACGGCGCCCTCATGTCCGCGGGCTTCACCACCGGCGCGATCCTCGGCGGCGTCCTCACCGACCTGCTCTCCTGGCGCTGGGCCTTCCTCGTGAACGTGCCGGTCGCCCTCGCCGTCCTGCTCGTCGCCCCCGCCGTCCTCGCGGAGAGCCGCCCGGCCGACCGCCCCCGCCTCGACGTGCCCGGCGCGATCACCGTCACCGGCGGCCTCCTCGCCCTCGTCTACGGGCTCACCCGCACCGGCGAGCACGCCTTGACCGACCCCACCGCGCTCACCGCCCTCGCCGCCGGCGCCGCGCTCCTCGTCGCCTTCGTCCTCGTCGAACGCCGGGCCGCCTCGCCCCTCGTCCCGATCCACGTCCTGAAGCGCCGCACGGTCGTCTGGGGCAACCTCGCCGGGCTCGTCGCCTTCGTCACCGAGACCTCGCTGGTCTTCCTGATGACCCTCTACCTGCAGGACGTCCTGGGCTTCTCCCCGCTCGCCGCCGGACTCTCCTTCGGCGTCCTCGGCGCCGGCACGGTCCTCGGCGGAGTGGCCGCCTCCCGCTTCATCGGCCGCTTCGGCGCCCGTACCGCCCTCGTCTCCGGCGGCCTCCTCCAGGCGCTCGCCACCCTCGCCCTGTACGGACTCGGCGACGACCGCGGCAGCCTCGCGCTGCTGCTCGCCGCGACCTTCGCCGGCGGCGTCGGCAACATGCTCGCGATCGTCGGCTTCATGGTCACCGCCACCTCGGGCCTCCCCGACGGCGAGCAGGGCATGGCGACCGGGCTCGCGACCATGACCCAGCAGATCGGCATCACCATGGGCACCCCGGTCATGAGCGCCGTCGTCGTCACCGCGCCCGTGCTCCTCGACGGCATCGGCCTGGCGGTCCTCGTCAACGCCGCGATCGTCGCCGCCGGAGCCGTACTGTCGGGCCTCTTCCTCCGCCGTACGTGAGAAGTGGCCCGGGCATGCGAAAGGCCGGATCCCCCGCACAAGGGATCCGGCCTTTCACCGTGCGACGACTACACGGGCCAGTACGACCGGGCCCAGGCCCGCGGGCCGGGCCGCTGCCGTACCGCCCGTGCGATACGGGAGGGATCCGACCACCCCTCCGGCACCACCGGGCCGCCCGCCTCGGCGGACGCCGCCGCCGTGGCCGCGGCCCGGGCTTGAACCACCGCCAGTGCGGCGGCCAACTCCTCCGGAGTCGGGTTGCCTCGTACGACCTTGATCATGTCGGCTCCTTGAGGGTCCGGGAGGGGCTAGAGCGGGATGTTGCCGTGCTTCTTCGGAGGCAGGGATTCCCGCTTCGTACGGAGCTGACGCAGGCCCTTCACGATCTGCGGGCGCGTGTCCGACGGCAGGATCACCCCGTCGATGTAGCCGCGCTCGGCCGCGATGTACGGGTTGAGCAGGGCGTCCTCGTACTCCTGCATCAGCCGCGCCCGCTCGGCCTCCTGGTCCTCCGCATCGGCGATCGTCCGGCGGTGCAGGATGTTGACCGCGCCCTGCGCGCCCATGACCGCGATCTGCGCCGTCGGCCACGCCAGGTTCAGGTCGGCGCCCAGGTGCTTGGAGCCCATGACGTCGTACGCGCCGCCGAAGGCCTTGCGGGTGATGACCGTGATCAGCGGGACCGTCGCCTCGGCGTACGCGTAGATCAGCTTCGCGCCACGCCGGATGATGCCGCCGTACTCCTGGTCGACACCGGGCAGGAAGCCGGGCACGTCGACGAACGTCAGCACCGGGATGTTGAAGGCGTCGCACGTACGGACGAACCGCGCCGCCTTCTCGGAGGCGTTGATGTCCAGGCAGCCGGCGAACTGCATCGGCTGGTTCGCGACCACACCGACCGGGAAGCCCTCGACGCGGCCGAAGCCGGTCACGATGTTCGGCGCGAACAGCGCCTGCGTCTCCAGGAACTCGCCGTCGTCGAGGACGTGCTCGATGACCTTGTGCATGTCGTACGGCTGGTTCGCCGAGTCCGGGATCAGCGTGTCGAGCTCGCGGTCCTCGTCCGTCACCTCGGTCTCCGCGACCTCCGGGAAGGCCGGCGGCTCCGAGAGGTTGTTCGACGGCAGGTACGAGAGCAGCGACTTCACGTACTCGATGGCGTCCTTCTCGTCACCGGACATGTGATGCGCCACGCCCGAGGTCGAGTTGTGCGTCCGGGCGCCGCCCAGCTCCTCGAAGCCCACGTCCTCACCGGTGACGGTCTTGATGACGTCGGGACCGGTGATGAACATGTGCGAGGTCTGATCGACCATCACCGTGAAGTCGGTGATCGCGGGGGAGTACACCGCACCGCCCGCGCACGGGCCGACGATCAGCGAGATCTGCGGGATCACGCCGGAGGCGTGCGTGTTGCGGCGGAAGATCTCGCCGTACATGCCGAGCGCGCTGACGCCCTCCTGGATGCGGGCGCCGCCGGAGTCGTTGATGCCGACGACCGGGCAGCCCGTCTTCAGCGCGAAGTCCATCACCTTGATGATCTTCTGGCCGTACGTCTCGCCGAGCGCCCCGCCGAAGACCGTGAAGTCCTGCGAGAAGACGGCGACCGGACGGCCGTCCACCGTGCCGTAGCCGGTGACGACACCGTCTCCGTACGGCCGGTTCTTCTCCAGGCCGAAGTTGGTCGAGCGGTGGCGGGCCAGCTCGTCCAGCTCGACGAACGAGCCCTCGTCGAGGAGGAGGGCGATCCGCTCGCGCGCGGTCAGCTTGCCCTTGGCGTGCTGCTTCTCCACCGCCCGCTCCGAGCCGGCGTGCGTGGCCTCGTCGATACGGCGCTTGAGGTCCGCGATCTTGCCCGCGGTCGTGTGAATGTCGATCTCGTACTGCTCTGCCGGCTCGGACATCGGGATGCGGCTCCCTGCCTGGTCACGGGGGGTTCGTTGACTACGAATGGGCTACTACTGGCCTACTGACCCGTAGCGTATCGACGGCGATAGGGTTCGGCACTGCGGTCTTTGCCACACCTACTCTGGCTTGCATGACGTCCTCTCAAGGCTCCGGCGGACCCTGGTCCGACCTCGACCGGCCCCCGTTGAACGCCCCCGCGCTGCGCCGCGCGCTCGTTCTCCCCGACGGACTGTGGACCTCGTTCGACGTGGTCCCCACCACCGGCTCCACCAACAGCGACCTCGCCGCCCGGGCCGACGAACTGCCCGAAGGCGCGGTGCTCGTCGCCGAGGAACAGACCTCGGGCCGCGGCCGCCTCGACCGCACCTGGACCGCGCCCGCCCGCTCCGGGCTCTTCCTCTCCGTCCTCCTCAAGCCGGACGTGCCCGTCCACCGCTGGGGCTGGCTCCCGCTCCTCACCGGCGTGGCCGCCGCCACCGGCCTCGCGAAGGCCGCCGGCGTCGACACCTCCCTCAAGTGGCCCAACGACCTCCTGGTTTCCGTCGCGGGCGAGGAACGCAAGGCCGGCGGCATCCTCGCCGAGCGGGCCGGCGCCGACGCCATCGTCGTCGGCCTCGGCATCAACGTCAGCCTCCGCGAGGACGAACTGCCCGTCCCGGCGGCCGGCTCCCTCCTCCTCGCCGGCGCGGTCTCCACCGACCGCGACACCCTCCTGCGGGCCGTCCTGCGCTCCCTGGAGCAGTGGTACGGCGACTGGGTACGGGCCGACGGCGACCCCGCCGCCTCCGGCCTCCAGGCGGCCTACACGGCCGGCTGCGCCACCCTCGGCCGCCGCGTCCGCGCCGAACTCCCCGGCGAACGCATGCTGGAGGGCGAGGCCATCGCCCTGGACGGAGACGGCCGCCTGGTCGTCGCCACGGAGGGCGGCGGCACGGAAGCGGTGGGAGCGGGCGACATCGTCCACCTCCGGACCTAGGTGTGGGCAATCGTTCCGCCCCGCCCCGGTGTGGGCATGCGTTCCGCCAGGGGCGGAACGGGTGGGCACACCGCCCCATGCGCGCCGCGCCCTCCAGGCCGCTCACCCGGAGGGCCCGCGCGCCAGCAGGGCCCGCACGCCGGAGGGCCCGCACTCCGGCAGGGCCGCGCATGAGCAGGGCCCGCCCGCGCGGAGCGGCTCGGCACCGCGCAGGGGTGACCCAGCGCACAGCTGCCGTATCGTGGACCGGGATCGATGGCGACAGATCGGCAGGACACGTGGGCAGCGGCAGGGAACGGGCAGGAGGCGGCCGGTGACCGTCGACGACGCGAACGCGGGCCGCGGGGCCGAGCCGCCCGAGGCCCCCACGTACCCCACCCCCCACCACGAGGTCGACCACACGGCCGAGCCGAGCCACGACCCCCTGGCCATCCGCCTGGAACAGCTCATCCTCGGCGCCGACCGCCGCTACACCCCCTTCCAGGCCGCCCGTACCGCCGGCGTCTCCATGGAGCTCGCCTCCCGCTTCTGGCGGGCCATGGGCTTCGCCGACATCGGCCAGGCCAAGGCGCTCACCGAGGCCGACGTCCTCGCCCTGCGGCGGCTCGCCGGCCTCGTGGAGGCGGGGCTGCTCAGCGAGCCGATGGCCGTGCAGGTGGCCCGTTCCACCGGACAGACCACCGCGCGCCTCGCCGAGTGGCAGATCGACTCCTTCCTGGAGGGCCTGACCGAGCCGCCCGAGCCCGGCATGACCCGCACCGAGGTGACGTACCCGCTGGTCGAGCTGCTCCTGCCCGAGCTGGAGGAGTTCCTGATCTACGTGTGGCGCCGGCAGCTCGCCGCCGCCACCGGCAGGGTCGTGCAGGCCGCCGACGACGAGGAGATGGTCGACCGCCGGCTCGCCGTCGGCTTCGCGGACCTCGTCGGCTTCACCCGGCTGACCCGCCGCCTGGAGGAGGAGGAGCTCGGCGAGCTCGTCGAGGCCTTCGAGACGACCTGCGCCGACCTCGTCGCCGCGCACGGCGGCCGGCTCATCAAGACCCTCGGCGACGAGGTGCTGTACTGCGCCGACGACCCCGGCACGGCCGCCGAGATCGCGCTGCGGCTGATCGAGACCCTCGGCCACGACGAGACGATGCCCGCGCTGCGCGTCGGCATCGCCTTCGGCACCGTGACGACCCGGATGGGCGACGTCTTCGGCACCACCGTGAACCTGGCCAGCCGCCTCACCTCGATAGCCCCGAAGGACGCCGTCCTCGTCGACGACGCCTTCGCGGAGGAGCTGACCCGCACCGGCGAGGCGCCCGTCTCGGAGACGGAGGCGGCCGAGGAGGCGGCCCGCGCCGAGAAGGAGGGCCGGCAGCCGGTCACGTACCGTTTCGCGCTCCAGCCGACGTACCAGCGCTCGGTCCGTGGCGTCGGTGTCGTCGAACCCTGGCTCCTGAGCCGCCGCCCGACTTAGGATCACTCGGTGAACGCCCGTTAACAGCCGTTGACGGGCCTGAACCGGGAGGGTGTGCGGTCATGTCCGAGCAGCGCTTTGGTGAGTTCGTGGTGGTCCGGAAGGACGGTCACGTCGCGGAGCTGGTCCTCGACCGGCCCAAGGCCATGAACGCGGTCTCCTCCGAGATGGCCCGCTCCATCGGCGCCGCCTGCGACGCCCTCGCCGCCGACCCCGAGGTCCGCGTCACCGTCCTGACCTCCTCGAACGACCGCGCCTTCTGCGTCGGCGCCGACCTCAAGGAGCGCAACTCCTTCACCGACGCCGAGCTCGTCCGCCAGCGCCCGACCGCCCGCGCCTGCTACACCGGCGTCCTCGAGCTGCCGATGCCGACCGTCGCCGCCGTGCACGGCTTCGCCCTCGGCGGCGGCTTCGAGCTGGCGCTCGCCTGTGACGTCATCGTCGCCGACGCGACCGCCGTCGTCGGCCTCCCCGAGGTCTCCGTGGGCGTCATCCCCGGCGGCGGCGGTACGCAGCTGCTCCCGCGCCGGGTGGGCGCGGCGCGCGCCGCCGAGCTGGTCTTCACGGCCCGCCGGGTGGAGGCGGCCGAGGCCCGCGAGCTCGGCCTCGTCGACCTCCTGGAGGAGGACGCCCGGACGGCGGCCCTGGAGCTCGCCGGGCGGATCGCGGCGAACTCGCCGGTCGGCCTGCGCGCCGCGAAGAAGGCGATGCGGCTCGGTCAGGGCCTGGACCTGCGGGCGGGCCTGGAGGTCGAGGACGCGGCCTGGCGTTCGGTGGCCTTCTCGGGCGACCGGGCGGAGGGCGTGGCGGCCTTCAACGAGAAGCGGAAGCCGAACTGGCCGGGCGAGTGACCTGAAATTTCTACCACTTTGTACCAAATGTGACTTACGGTGACGTCTCGGAAGGGAAAACGGATCAAACCTCCCTAAGCTGGAGGAATGGGTGAGGACGGGCGGCTGCGGGCCGTAGTGGCACTGGCGCAGGCGATGGCGGCGGCGCACACTCCGCGCGAGTTCTGGCGGGCGGCGGCGCTCGGGGCCTGCGAGGGCCTCGACGGGAGCTTCGCCGCCCTGTCCGTCTGGGAACGGGACCACGGCCGCCTCAAGGTCCTGGTGAACGCCGGGGACCGGGCCGTGGGCGAGGAGGAGTTCCCGGACTCGGAGACGTACCCCGTGCACCAGTTCCCGGAGATCACCGAGTTCCTGCACGAGCAGTGGGCGGGCGGCGGCGAGCCGGACGCCTGGGTGGAGACGGCCGCCGACCCCGTCCCGACCGGCCGGGTGACGGGCCTGCGGCGGCGGGGGCGCGGCTGCTGCGTGGTCGCCCCGATCGTGCTGCACGGGCGCGCGTGGGGGGAGCTGTACGTGGCCCGCCCACCGGCGGAGAAACCTTTCACCCGCGCGGACGCGGATTTCGCGACCGTCCTGGCGGCGGTCGTCGCCGCCGGCATCGCCCAGGCCGAGCGTCTGGAGGAGGTCCGCAAGCTGGCCTTCACCGACCCCCTGACCGGCCTGGCCAACCGGCGGGCCGTCGACACCCGCCTGGACGAGGCCATCGAGCGCTACCGGGCGGACGGCTCCGTGGTCAGTCTGATGGTCTGCGACCTGAACGGCCTCAAGCGGGTCAACGACACCCACGGCCACGCCGTCGGCGACCGCCTCCTCGAACGCTTCGGCTCGGTCCTCTCCCGCTGCGGCGCCATGCTCCCCGGCGCCCTCGCGGCCCGTCTGGGCGGCGACGAGTTCTGCCTGCTCACCGTCGGCCCGACGGCGGACGAGGTCGTCGCGGTCGCCGAGGAGCTGTGCGTACGGGCGGCGGAGCTGGAGCTCGGCGAGGGCGTGGCCTGCGGGGTCGCGTCCACCGGTGACCCCATCGGGCCGCTCAGGTCGGCCCGCCGCCTCTTCCGGCTCGCCGACGCCGCCCAGTACCGGGCCAAGGCCGACCGCTCCTCCAAGCCCGTCGTCGCGGGCCGTGACGGCACGGTCATCCGCCTCGCCGACGCGCCCCCGGGGGCCAGGGACCGCCGCCGCTTCCGTGACGCGCCGACGACGGGCCCGCTGCCGGCGGAACCGCCGGCGGGGGAGTCGACGGGGGACTCACCGGCGTAAGGGGCCGTCCCCTGCGGGGACAGTGACGAAATCACCTAGTGACATGCAGGTCTTCAATCCGTAGGGTGCTGAATATGGATATGCAGACAGTCGTCCTCGGCACGTCCGGCACGACCCCGCAGGACGTCATCGACGTCGCCCGCCACGGCGCCCGCGTCGAGCTGTCGACCGAGGCGGTGGCCGCGCTGGCCGCCGCGCGGGAGATCGTGGACGCCCTCGCCGCCAAGCCCGAGCCCGTCTACGGGGTCTCCACCGGATTCGGCGCGCTCGCCACCCGGCACATCAGCCACGAGCTCCGCGCCCAGCTCCAGCGCAACATCGTCCGCTCGCACGCCGCCGGCATGGGCCCGCGCGTCGAGCGCGAGGTCGTCCGCGCCCTGATGTTCCTCCGGCTCAAGACCGTCGCCTCCGGGCACACCGGCGTCCGCCCCGAGGTCGCCCAGACCATGGCCGACGTCCTCAACGCCGGCATCACCCCCGTCGTCCACGAGTACGGCTCCCTCGGCTGCTCCGGCGACCTCGCCCCGCTCTCCCACTGCGCCCTCGCGCTCATGGGCGAGGGCGACGCCGAAGGCCCCGACGGCGTGGTCAAGCCCGCGGGCGAGCTCCTCGCCGCCGCCGGCATCGCCCCCGTCGAGCTCAAGGAGAAGGAGGGCCTCGCCCTCCTCAACGGCACCGACGGCATGCTCGGCATGCTGATCATGGCCCTCGCCGACCTCGACACCCTCTACAAGTCGGCCGACATCACCGCCGCGCTCTCCCTCGAAGCACTCCTCGGCACCGAGAAGGTCCTCGAACCCGAGCTGCACGCCATCCGCCCGCACCCCGGCCAGGCCGCCTCCGCCGCCAACATGCTGGCCGTCCTCAAGGGCTCCGGCCTCACCGGCCACGCCCAGGCCGGCGAGGCCCCCCGCGTCCAGGACGCCTACTCGGTGCGCTGCGCCCCGCAGGTCGCCGGCGCCGGCCGCGACACCATGGCCCACGCCCTCCTCGTCGCCGAGCGCGAGCTCGCCGCCGCCGTCGACAACCCCGTCGTCCTGCCCGACGGCCGGGTCGCCTCCAACGGCAACTTCCACGGCGCCCCCGTCGCGTACGTCCTCGACTTCCTCGCGATCGCCGCCGCCGACCTCGGCTCCATCGCCGAGCGCCGCACCGACCGGCTCCTCGACAAGAACCGCTCGCACGGCCTCCCGCCGTTCCTCGCCGACGACGCCGGCGTCGACTCGGGCCTGATGATCGCCCAGTACACGCAGGCCGCCCTGGTCAGCGAGACGAAGCGGCTCGCCGTCCCGGCCTCCGCCGACTCCATCCCGTCCTCCGCGATGCAGGAGGACCACGTCTCGATGGGCTGGTCCGCCGCCCGCAAGCTGCGCACCGCGATCGGCAACCTCAACCGGATCCTCGCGGTCGAGCTGTACGCCGCCACCCGGGGCATCGAGCTCCGCGAGGGCCTCACCCCGGCGCCCGCCTCGCGGGCCGCCATCGAGGCCCTGCGCGCGGCCGGCGTCCAGGGCCCCGGCCCGGACCGCTTCCTCGCCCCCGACCTGGCCGCCGCCGACGCCTTCGTACGCGAAGGGAAGCTGGTCGCGGCCGTCGAGCAGGTCACCGGCCCGCTGGCGTAACCCCACGGCGTACGACGTCACCCCACGACGCACGACGTCACTCCACGGCGCACGGCGTAACCCCACGGCGTACGAAAGGGCCGCCCCCCGGCATCCGGGAGGCGGCCCTCACGCGTACGCGTACTCCGTCAGCAGGCGCGGCCCCGGCGTCGCATCGCGAGCGCCACGAAACCCGCCCCGACCCCCAGGAACCCCGTCCCGCCGAGCAGATACGGCGTGGTGTCCCCGCCCCCCGTCTCGGCCAGGCGTCCCTCGTCCGTCGGGGAGGCGTCCCGGGTCACCCCGATCCGTGCCCCGCCCTGCTGATCGGTGGCGTTCGCGGACGGCACGAACCACAGGGCGCACAGCAGCGTCCCCGCGGCGACGGCGGTCAGCAGTGGGCGTCGGGCGACGGACACGGAAATTTCGATCCCCCTTGCGGAAACCGCGAATTGGTCGGTGCGCCGATGCTACGGAACACAGCGGGTCGCGGGAAAGCCGAGGGCCCCCGGACCCCTACGCTCCGACCCATGAGTACTTCTGAGACCACACGCTATGTCCGCCTTCGCGTCGATGTCGTCCTGGAGATCGACGGCCCCGCCGAGCTGACCGAGGCCGCCGAGGCCCGGATCGACGGCGACGAGTTCATGCCCGAGGAGGAGCGGGTGCACGCGCGCGAGGCCGCACGCGAGGACAGCGCCGAGGCGCTCGCCTACCTCGTCGAGCCCTTCGACCTGATCCGCGACGTCCCGGGGATCGAGATGGTCCAGGCCTCCTGGAGCAGCGAGGAGGTCGATTACGACCCCGATGCGCTGGAGTGGGACCTCGGCGAGGAAGATGGGGCCGAGGAAGACGACGACCGGCCGTAAGGCGGGCCTCCGCACGGTTCCGCGGGCCCCGGGACGCCGTCCCGGGGCCTTTTCGCGGCATCGGGAACCGGACGGCCCCGCCCGTGCGTGTGGATCAGTGGTGTTCCCCACAAACCCTCCGGTAACGAAACCGGGCGGGGTCTCATGGCGTTCATTAGAAGAAGTTGGCAGGGAACCGGCGACGATGGAGAAGCGTGTGATGACGGTCGGCAAGCGCCGCAGGAGCCTGGCGGCCGCGGCCGCGGTGCTCAGCGGCGTACTCGTGCTCTCGGCGTGCAACGACGGGGACAAGGACGGCAGCGCCTCCGGTTCCGCGACGCCGCAGTCACAGGCCCAGGTCGACGAGGCGGCCGCGCAGAAGACCTCCAAGGCGCAGATCACCATCGCGCCGAAGAACGGCGCCCAGAACGCCTCCATCAACAACGACGCCAAGGTCACCGTGGCCGAGGGCAAGCTCACCGAGGTCACCATGACCTCCGCCGAGGGCGCCACGGTCAAGGGCGAGATAGCGGCCGACGGGCTCAGCTGGAAGCCGACCGAGCAGCTCAAGCGGGCCACGGTCTACAAGATCGCCGCCACCGCCACCGACGCGGAGGGCCTGGAGGCCCACGAGAACTCCTCGTTCACCACCGTCTCCCAGGCCAACAGCTTCATCGGCAACTTCACGCCCGAGGACGGCTCGACCGTCGGCGTCGGCATGCCGGTCTCGATCAACTTCAACAAGGCGATCACCAACCAGAAGGCCGTCCAGAGCGGCATCACGGTCACCTCCAGCTCCGGCCAGGAGGTCGTGGGCCACTGGTTCAGCTCGACGCGCCTGGACTTCCGCCCCGACGCGTACTGGACCGAGGGTTCGACCGTCACGCTGAAGCTGAACCTCGACGGCGTCGAGGGCGCGGACGGCGTCTTCGGCGTCCAGCAGAAGACCGTCACCTTCAAGATCGGCCGCAACCAGGTCTCCGTCGTCGACGTCGCCACCAAGACCATGAAGGTCCAGCAGGACGGCAAGACGATCAAGACCATCCCGATCTCCGCCGGCTCCCCGGAGAACACCACCTACAACGGTCAGATGGTGATCTCCGAGAAGTTCAAGGAGACCCGGATGAACGGCGCCACCGTCGGCTTCACCGACGACGACGGCAAGGGCGAGTACGACATCAAGGACGTGCCGCACGCCATGCGCCTGTCCACCTCCGGCACCTTCATCCACGGCAACTACTGGGGCGCGCGGTCGATCTTCGGCAACGTGAACACCAGCCACGGCTGTGTCGGCCTCGCCGACGTCAAGGGCGCTGGCGACCCGAACCAGACGGCCGCCTGGCTCTTCGACCACTCGCTCATCGGCGACGTCGTCATTGTCAAGAACTCCAACGACAAGACGATCAAGCCCGACAACGGCCTCAACGGCTGGAACATGAGCTGGTCGGAGTGGAAGGCCGGCTCGGCGGTCTGATCCACGGCTGTACGCGAGAAGGGCCCCCTCCCGCACCGGGAGGGGGCCCTCACGTCATTTCCGTACGTCCACGGCCTCGTCCACGCCCCACTGCGCGAGCAGCCGCAGCGCGTCCGCGGACGCCGACCCCGGCTCCGCCTGGTACGTGACGAGCACCAGGTCCGGATCGTCGCCGGCCACCTTCAGGGCCTCGTAGGACAGCGTCATCTCGCCCACCAGCGGATGCCGTATCCGCTTCTGTCCGTGTCCCTTGTCGGTCACCGTGTGCGCCGCCCACAGCGAGCGGAACTCCTCGCTGCGCACGGACAGCTCGCCGACCAGCGCGAGCAGCTCCTTGTCGTCCGGATAGCACCCCGCGTACAGCCGCAGCGTGCTGACGACCTCGACCGCCTTGCACTCCCAGTCGACGTAGAGATCGCGCGTGTTCGGATCGAGGAAGATCATCCGGGCCATGTTCCGGTCACCCGGCTCCCAGGCCTCGAAATCGCCCATCAGGGCCCGCGCCATCCGGTTCCAGGCCAGGATGTCGCCCCGGCGGCCCAGGACGAAGGCCGGCAACCCGTCCATCGCGTCGAGCAGGTGCTGGATCCCGGGCCGTACCCGCTGCGGCCGCGCGATCGCCGCCCGCTGCCGCTTCTTCACCGTCGGCTTCGCCAGATGCGTCAGATGGGCCCGCTCGGTGTCGCTGAGGCGCAACGCCCGAGCGATGGCGTCGAGCACCTCCATGGACACGTTCCGCCCGTTGCCCTGCTCGAGACGGGTGTAGTACGCCACGGACACCCCGGCCAGCTGCGCCAGTTCCTCGCGCCGCAGCCCCGGCACCCGCCGGTGCCGCCCGAACTCGGGCAGGCCCACGTCCTGCGGCTTCAGCCGGGCCCTGCGGGAGCGCAGGAATTCACCGAGTTCGATACTGAGGTCCATACCGCCCCATTATCGCCGCCGGGCCGCACGGACGGACGTACGTTCCTGACCCTGCCAGTGGTAGGCACACCGGTCGTAGGCAGAACAGGTGGCTGGGTGCGGTCCTCGCCCTCCGGCAGCCTGTACGCATGACCACGAACGTGACCACCGTCCCCGCGTACGCCGCACCCGCCGCCAACGCCCCGCTGGAGCGCACCACCGTGCCGCGCCGGCCCGTCGGCGAGCACGACGTCCTCATCGAGATCAAGTACGCCGGAATCTGCCACTCCGACATCCACCAGGCCACCAACGGCTGGGGCGAGGGCATCTTCCCGATGGTCCCCGGCCACGAGATCGCCGGCATCGTCGCCGAGGTCGGCCCCGGCGTCACCAAGTTCCAGGTCGGCGACCGCGTCGGCGTCGGCTGCTTCGTCGACTCCTGCCGCGAGTGCGAGTACTGCCTGCGCGGCCTGGAGCAGTACTGCGTCACCGGCGGCACCGGCACGTACAACGCCCTCGACAAGAACGGCGAGCCGACCTACGGCGGCTACTCCACCCACATCGTCGTCGACGAGAACTACACCCTGCGCATCCCCGAGGGCATCGGCCTCGACGAGGCCGCCCCGCTGCTCTGCGCCGGCATCACCCTCTACTCGCCGCTCGCCCACTGGCAGGCCGGCCCCGGCAAGAAGGTCGCGATCGTCGGCTTCGGCGGCCTCGGCCACATGGGCGTCAAGATCGCCCACGCGCTCGGCGCCGAGGTGACCGTCCTCAGCCAGTCCCTGAAGAAGCAGGAGGACGCCCTCAAGCTGGGCGCCGACCACTACTACGCCACCAGCGACCCGGAGACCTTCACCGCCCTGCGCGGCACCTTCGACCTGGTGATCTCCACGGTCTCCGCGCCGCTCGACTTCAGCGCGTACCTGAGCCTGGTCAAGACGGACGGCGCGCTGGTCAACGTCGGCGCCCCCGAGGAGCCGGTGAAGGTCAACCTCTTCTCCCTCATCGGCGGCCGCAAGACCCTCGCCGGCTCGATGATCGGCGGCATCGCCGAGACCCAGGAGATGCTCGACTTCTGCGCCGAGCACGGCCTGGGCGCCGAGATCGAACTGATCAGCGCCGACCGGATCAACGAGGCGTACGAACGCGTCGTCGCGAGCGACGTCCGCTACCGCTTCGTCATCGACACGGCGACGATCTGACGTCCTCCTGAGCACGCGACCGGGGCATGACGTCCGGGGTAATCGACCCCGCACGGCATGCCCCGGCACGCTTGCGTCATGACCGCATACGCCATCGGAAACCTGCACCCGAAGCCCGTCCTCGACGAGGAGGTCTTCGTCTACATGGAGCGCATCCAGGCCACCCTCGACCCCTTCGGCGGCCGCTTCCTCGTCCACGGCGCCCCCGCCCGCGAGGTCCGCGAGGGCACCTGGCCCGGCGCCGTCGTGATCATCGGCTTCCCGACGTACGAGGACGCCCGCGGCTGGTACGACTCCGAGCCCTACCAGGCCCTGATCCCCCTCCGCACCCGGCACATGGCCGGCGACGTCCTCCTGATCGACGGCGTCCCGGAGGGCTACGAGGCGGCGGCGACCGCGGCCCGGCTCCGCGCGGCCGTCAACTGACCTCGCCGCCCGGGCGGTTGCCTGCGGGACCGCCCGCTCAGCGGTCCAGGAAGCGAGGCTCCGGCCACGTGGTGATCGGGTCGTCGGATACCGAGTAGATCTCCAGGAGCGAGAGGTAGCCGTCCTTGGTGAGGACCATGACCCCGGGGAAGTCCGGCACGGTGTAACCGGCGTCCGCGGCCGGATTGTTGTGCGGCGGGGCCGGTGGCACGGCCGCGCGGTCCACCGTCAGGTCGACCGTCACACAGCCGCAACCGCACCGGCCCGTCACTCGTGCATGCGGGATCTGAGCGCGCAGGGCGCTGCTCACCGGATCGGGACCGGCGAGCAGCGCGTTCAGCGTCGCCGTCGCGCCCGGCGAGAGGGGTTCAGCCATCGGCCTTCGCGACCCCGATCGGGCAGGAGACGCCCGTGCCGCCGATGCCGCAGTAGCCCGCGGGGTTCTTGTCCAGGTACTGCTGGTGGTAGGCCTCAGCCGGGTAGAAGGGGCGGGTCTCGTCGGCCGGGAGGACGTGGGTGGTGATCTCGCCGTAGCCCGAGCCCGTCAGGACCTTCTGGTAGGCCTCGCGGGAGGCCTCTGCCTGCTCCGCCTGGGCGGGGGAGTGGGTGTAGATCGCCGAGCGGTACTGGGTGCCCACGTCGTTGCCCTGGCGGAAGCCCTGGGTGGGGTCGTGGGACTCCCAGAAGAGCTTCAGGAGCGACTCGTACGAGACCTTCGACGGGTCGAAGACGACGCGGACGACCTCGGTGTGCCCGGTCAGGCCGGAGCAGACCTCCTCGTACGACGGGTTCGGCGTGTAGCCGCCCTGGTAGCCGACGAGGGTCGTCCAGACGCCCTCGGTCTGCCAGAACTTGCGCTCGGCTCCCCAGAAGCAGCCCAGCGCGAAGTCGGCGACCTCCAGGCCCTCCGGGTAGGGGCCGAGGAGCGGGTTGCCGAGGACGGTGTGGCGCTCGGGCACGGAGAACTCCGGCTCGGGGCGGCCGCGCAGGGCCTGCTCGGGAGTGGGGAGGACGGGGGTGCGGGACAGGAACATGCTGCATCTCTCCTCGACGGTCGGCAGCAGTGACAACAGTCCGGGGCCGGGAGGGATTCCCCCGGCCCCGTCGTCCCTCGGCATCAGTCGCCGCGCGCCTTCAGGACCTGTGCCGCCGTGTAGTCCCGTACCCGGGTGTACCGGGCCTTCGGGTCGCCCGCGTAGTTCCAGGGCCGGCAGCCGATGTACCCGTCCACCAGCCGGAACTGGGCCAGCGCCTCCTCGTAGCGGTCCTGCCAGTACAGCATCCAGGCCACCAGGTGCCGGGTCTGCACGATCCGCGGGTCCCGCGCGTCGAGCACCCGCTCCGCCGCCGCCAGGTCCGCGAGGGCGGCCTCGGTGGCCGCCACGACCTCGGGCCGGTTGTAGAAGTCCTGCGGCTCGACGTCGTTCTCGTACGTCTCCTGCTCGAAGTACGCCTCCAGCGGGAACAGGGTGAGCAGCTGCCCCGGCCGGGCCCCCTCCGCCCCGCGCCGGGCGAACGCGAGCGCCTGCTCGTGCGAGCCGCGCCACTTGCGGCACCAGTACTGCACGCCGCTGCCGTACGCCGAGAAGTGGTGCGGGTCGCGCTTCTCGATCTCGGTCCAGATCGCCTCGAACGCCTCGTGCGGATAGCCGAGCCCCATGGCGAGCGGCAGCTCGTCGATGAACGGGGTCGGGTCGTCGCCCGCCAGCTCCTGCGCCCGCGCGAAGGCCTCGCGGGCCTCCTTCAGGACCCGGTGGAAGGAGGCGAACTGCTCCTCGGTGGTGTGCCGGGCCTGCTTGGAGCCCCGTATCTCCCACGCCAGGTAGACCAGCGAGGAGGCGTGCACCGCGGCCGCCGCCGGGTCCTCCGGGCGCTCGCGCCGCCAGGCGAGCAGCCAGGCGTCGTCCTCGACGGCCGCCTCCGCGAGGAGGCTGATCCGCCGGTCGCGCTCGTACCAGTCGCGGCCCGCCCCCTCCACGTACGCGGCACCGGCCGCCCAGTCACCGGCCCGCACCGTCTCGGTGACGGCGGTGCGCTCCGGCGACGGCGGGTTGATCTCCTCGGTGTCGAGGCGGTCGGCGGGCAGCAGGCCGAGGCGTGCTGCGGCCTCGGCGTTCTTGCTCCGAGAGGAATCGGGGTTCGCGGTCCCGCCCGCCTTCGCGGCGCGGCGGGACTTGAACCAGAAGTAGAGGCAGACCGCGAGCACGGTCAGCGGGATGAGACGGGCCATCGGGGAGTCGGTTCCTTCTCGGAGGGGCAGAGCGAGGGGGCGGTCAGAGGGGCAGCGGGGCCTGCTGCGACAGCAGTGTGCGCAGTGGGGCCGTGTCCGGCAGGTCCGCCGTCGCCGCGTCCAGGGCGGCCGGCAGTGCGTCCGCCGTGCCGTCGGGCAGCGTCAGGGTGGCGGGGCCGGTCCAGGACAGCTCCCAGCGGGCGCGGCCCGAGCGCAGGAGTTCGTCCGTGACCAGGGCCGACAGGCCCCGACGCAGCGCGGGCCGGGCGAATTCGCGCGCCGCGCGGCCGGTCGCCGCCGCGGCCTCCTCTGACTTCGGGAGCCGGTCGGCGATCTCCCAGGCCGAGCCCGCGTCGATCGCGTCGAGCAGGGCGGGGAGCGGCGCCGCCCACGGCGCCCCGGTGACCGCGTGGGCCGCCGTGCGCAGCTCCTCCGTGCCCTGGGCGACCCGGGCGCTCATCGACTCGTGGACGAGGTCGGGCCAGTCCAGGCGGCGCATCCGCTGGGCCTCCGGGGCGAGCGTCGCGTCCTCGATCGCGGCCAGCGCGGCCTCGGGCGAGGCGAGCAGGCCGAGCGCGGGGCCGGAGTCCTCCGCCGCGCGGCCGTCGTCGGGGAGCGCCTCGACGCGGGCGACCCGTTCGGCGGCCGGCGGGTGCGAGTCGTAGGGGGAGGCGGGCTCGTCGGGGATCTCCTCGCGCAGCCCGGCCAGCTCGTCGGCGCGGGCCGCGAGCAGGTGCCGTACGCCGCCGAACACCTCGCCGCGCGCCGGGAGGAGCCCGAACTCGGTGCCGAGCGTGGCGTACGAGGACAGGTAGAAGTCGTTCGCCGCGTCGATCGCGGGAATGTCGCGCAGGGCCCGCGCGGTGGCGTCGCGGCCCGCGATCCGGGCCGCGGCGAGGTCGGCGGCGAGTTCCTGGCGGCGGGCGCCGGACAGGGTGGAGCGCAGGTAGAGCCGGCCGTACGCGGTGTAGATCTTCGCCATGGTGCGGTAGGTGACGCCGGCGCCGGTGGTGTCGATCTCCTTGGCCTTCCGGCCGCGTGCGACCCGCTTCTCGGACTTGCGCTCCTGGCGGGCCCGCTCCTTCTCGACCTTCGCGTCGGCCTTGGCCCGGAACAGTTCGACGATGCGGCCGACCTGTACGCGTCCGCGTGCGCCGATCGCGGCGAGGCGGGTGTCGGAGTTGACGTAGTGACCCAGCTCGTGGGCGAGGACGGCGCGCAGCCCGGCCTCGTCGAGGCCGGCCATCAGGGGCAGGCCCAGGTACAGCCTGCGGACGCCGCCGAGGAGGCCGAGGAGGCGGGCGTCCTCGGTGACGGCGGCGTTGACGTCGGCGGTCAGCCGGATCTCGTCCGGGGCGCGGGTGCCGACCTCGCGGGCCAGTTCGCGCACGGTCCGCCACAGCCGCGGCTCGTCGGCCTCGGTGACGAGGACGCCGCCGGGCTCCTCGTCGCGCGGGGTGCGCAGCATGAGCATGCCCCGGAAGACGGGGATCGCGAGGAGTACGGAGACGATGAGGATCTTGATCCGGATCGCGGCCGGGGCCCACAGCACGGCGGCCCAGTCGGCGGCGCCGAGCAGGGCGAGCAGGCCGAGGCAGAGCGCGTAGAAACCGGACAGCAGTACGAGCGCGCGCACGGCACGCAGGGTCGCGCCCATCGGGCAGAGTCCCCCCACGGGAATGGTCGACGAGATGTCGAAGACAACTGTTCGAAGCGTGTGGGGGGATGCGGAGTATCGCCCACGGGCGAGTACGGCGTCCAACGGATTCCGGTTGCCGCGCCCGGATCCGTCAAGTCGCCCGCACCGGGGAGGACCGCCCGCGCCGGAGCCGGACGTCGGACGTCAGTGCGGCAGCGTCGCCGGGCTCCCGCCGTTCGCCTCGTACCCCGCGACCGCCAGGTTCCGGAAGACCGTGAACTCGGCCGCCGGGTCGCCGCTCAGCGTCCACGGGACCGCGCCCACGTGCCCGTCGACCCGCACCAGCTGGTGCATGGCCTCCGTCCAGCGCTGCGAGCGCACCAGGAACCAGACGAGCAGATGGCGGACGTGCGCCAGCATCGGGTCGTCGGGGCGGGCCGAGTGGACCGCGTACAGCGCGCCGTCCACCGCCTTGGACACCACCGCCGTACGCCAGAAGTCCTGCACGAGCACCACGTCCGGCACGTGCTCGAACACCGCGAACAGCGGCAGCGCGGCCAGCAGCGAACCCCGCGGGGCGCGCGCCGCGGCCGTCGTCGCGAAGTGGTCGGCCTCCTCGCGCGAACCGTGCCACTTCTCGCACCAGTAGTGCAGCGCCGCCAGGTGCGCCCCCATGTGCTCCGGCGCGCGGTCGATCACCTTCGCCCACACCTGGTCGAACTGCTCGTGCCCGTAGCCGAGTCCGCGCGCCACCGCGAGCCGCGTGATGTACGGGACCGGGTCGGCCGGGGCGAGCAGCGCCGCCTCCTCGGTGACCTTCAGCGCCTCCTCCAGGATGATCCGGAAGTCGTCCGTCCCGGCCGTCGAGGAGCGCCACGCCTGCTGCACCAGGAACTCGGCGTGCACGGCCGCGCCGCCCGCGTCCTGGGGCTCCTCCGCCCGCCAGGCCCGCAGCCACGCCCCGCCGACGCCGGGCCGCTCCTGGAGTTCGAGGGAGGCCGCGCCCGCGAAGGCCTGGACGCGCTGCCAGCGCACCTCGCCCTCCGTGCCGGTGGAGCCGAGCAGCCGCGAGGCCGGGCGCCAGTCCTGGGTGGCCTGCACGACGTCGAGGACGTGGAGGAGTTCGTCGTCGGCGCCCGGCAGCCGTACGTCCTGCTCCTCCTGCCGCACGAAGCCGTACGCCTCCGGGTCCGCCGCGTCCGGTGCCCCCGGCGCGACCTGCCGGATCCCTCCGCCGCTCCGGCGGCGCAGCACATAGGGACCGAGGACGCCGAACAGCAGGCCGAGCGCGATCAGGAACCAGAGAATGTCCATGTGTCCATTGTCCAGGACACCCGGTGAGACGAACGAGGCGGCGGGGTGCGCGCGGCACTACGCTCCTGACCCATGAGCGACCAGCACTCCCATCAGAGTTTCGAGACCCGCGCGATCCACGCGGGCAACACCGCCGACCCGCTGACCGGCGCGGTCGTCCCGCCCATCTACCAGGTGTCCACCTACAAGCAGGACGGCGTGGGCGGGCTGCGCGGCGGTTACGAGTACAGCCGCAGCGCCAACCCCACCCGTACCGCCCTTGAGGAGAACCTCGCGGCCCTGGAGGGCGGCCGCCGCGGTCTCGCCTTCGCGTCGGGCCTCGCCGCCGAGGACTGCCTGCTGCGCACGCTCCTCGTGCCCGGCGACCACGTGGTCATCCCGAACGACGCCTACGGCGGCACCTTCCGGCTCTTCGCCAAGGTCGTGCAGCGCTGGGGCGTCGACTTCTCCGTCGCGAACACCTCGGACATCGAGTCGGTGCGCGCCGCGGTCAACGACCGTACGAAGCTGATCTGGGTCGAGACCCCCTCGAACCCGCTCCTCGGCATCACCGACATCGAGGCCGTCGCCGGCGTCGCCCGCCAGGCCGGCGTGAAGCTCGTCGTCGACAACACCTTCGCCTCGCCCTACCTCCAGCAGCCGCTGGCGCTCGGCGCGGACGTCGTCGTGCACTCCCTCACCAAGTACATGGGCGGCCACTCCGACGTCGTCGGCGGCGCGCTCGTCACCGCCGACGAGGCGCTCGGCGAGGAACTCGCCTACCACCAGAACGCGATGGGCGCGGTCGCCGGTCCCTTCGACTCGTGGATCGTGCTGCGCGGCATCAAGACCCTCGCCGTGCGCATGGACCGGCACAGCGAGAACGCGACGAAGATCGCCGAGATGCTCACCCAGCACCCGAAGGTCACCCAGGTCCTCTACCCGGGCCTCCCGGAGCACCCGGGCCACGAGATCGCGGCCAAGCAGATGCGCTCCTTCGGCGGCATGATCTCCTTCCGCGTGCAGGGCGGCGAGGAAGCGGCCGTCGAGGTCTGCAACCGCGCGCAGCTCTTCACCCTCGGTGAGTCGCTGGGCGGCGTCGAGTCCCTCATCGAGCACCCGGGCCGGATGACCCACGCCTCCGTCGCGGGCTCCGCCCTGGAGGTCCCGGCCGACCTGGTCCGCATCTCGGTGGGCATCGAGAACGTCGAGGACCTGCTCGCCGACCTGCGCCAGGCGCTGGGCTAGCAGGACCCGCCCGTGACGACGGCCGGGGCCCCGGCCGTCGTCACAGGCCTTCGAGCGGTGGTGTCGTCTCCGCCGGCGGGACCTCCCACGGGTGCGTCATCGACGCCCACACCACGAAGGCGAGCACGGCGACCGCGCCCAGGGCCCACAGCACGCGCCGCACCCGTCGGGCGTGGTGGCGCAGCCGGGCCCCGCGCTCGGCGGCCCGCAGCGCGAGGTCGCGGGGGACCGGTGGGTGCGGGGTGTCGAGCAGCCGCCGGACCGCCGCCTCCTTGTCCTCGTACCGGCTCATGCGGCGGCCTCCGGTCGGCTCCGCACGGCGGCCGTGCGCCGGCTCACGCGGCGGCCCCGGTGTCCGGCCGGGAGGCGGCCCCCGCGCCGCCCCGGGCCTCCGCCGCGCCCCGCGCCGCCGCCCTCAGCGTCGCGACCGAGCGGGCGCACACGGCGCGGACGCGGGCCTCCGACAGGCCGAGCAGCGCCGCGACCTGCTCCTCCGCAACCCCCTCGTACAGCCGCAGGACGACGACGAGCCGTTCCTGCGGGGAGAGCACGGCGAGCACCCCGCCCCCCTGGCCGCCGTGGTGCCGCCAGGCGGTGCGTGCGAAGCGGGCGGCGAGGTCGCGCCGCGCGAGGTCGTACGGGTCCTCGTCGCGCAGCCGGTCCCACACCGCGTACGTGTGTGCGAGCGCGGCGGTCAGCAGGGCCTGGGCGTACGGGTTGCGGGCGCGGGTCTCGGCGGTGAGCAGCGTCGCGGCATGCAGCAGCCGGCCCGCCGCCCCGGCCACGAACGCCTCGAACTCCCGGTTGCGGCGGGCGCGTTCGGCACTCCGCCCACGCTGCTGCTCTCGCACCTCCTCATCTGAGGACAGTGCGGGTGCCGGGTCAAGAGGTCTGCGCGGACTTGGTCCCGGTCGGACGGGGCGGCAGGTCGGGCGGTGGTCCCGGACGTGCGGGGCGGCGCCGCGGGCGGTCGCCCCGGTCACGAGGGGGGCACGTCAGGCGGTCGCCCCGGTCACGAGGGGCGGCGCCTCAGGCGGTGGTCCCGGTCGCGCGGGGTGCCACGTCAGGCGGTGGTCCCGGTCATGAGGGGCGCCACGTCACGCGGTGGTCCCGGGCTCCGTCCCGGCCGGGGCGTGGCCCGCGTGTGCCGACTGCCGTGCGGACAGGGCGGTGTTGAAGCGGGTGAGCAGCGTGCAGAAGGACTCCCGCTCCTCCGGCGTCCAGCCCTCCGTGACCTCGACCATCAGCTGGCGGCGCGAGGACCGGACCTCGTCGAGACGCGCGAGACCGCGCGGCGACAGCTGGAGCACGACCGCCCGCCCGTCCTCCGGGTGCGAGGTCCGCTTCACCAGGCCGGTGTCGACGAGCGGGGCGACCTGACGGGTCACCGTGGACGAGTCGATCCCCATGCCCGCCGCGAGCGCCTTCACCCCCATCGGGCCTTCCTGGTCGAGGCGGTTGAGGAGGAGGTAGGCCGCGCGGTCCATGGAGTTGCGGAGCTGGCCGGTGCCGCCGAGGCGGGTCTGCTCGGCCCGGCGGGCGAAGACGGCCACCTGGTGCTGGAGGGCATCGAGGAGACCGGGGTCGAGCGCAGTCGTCATGTCCTGAGAATTGGGCATGGCTGTGGGTCTCTCTCGTGCGGGGGTGGTCGGTCGGTGGGGGACAGAGTACGCGGCCCCGCCGGGGTCCGTACCGGCGCTGCGCAAACCCGTCCGGCCACCCGCCCGCCGGGCGGCCACGAGGGTCGTGAGCTGCGAGACTTGCTGTCATGAGCTTCCGTACGCCACACCCCTTGCACCGCTTGATGCTCGACGATGTCCGCGGGGCGCAGAAGATGCTGGCCGGGGTGGCCAGGACGACGGCGATGGAGGGCAGCCGCCATCTGTCCTCGCTGGTGGGAGCCCCCGTCCACCTCAAGTGCGAGAACCTCCAGAGGACCGGTTCCTTCAAGCTTCGCGGGGCGTACGTACGGATCTCCGGGCTGCGGCCCGAGGAGAAGGCGGCCGGTGTGGTCGCGGCCTCCGCCGGCAACCACGCGCAGGGCGTCGCGCTCGCCTCGAAACTGCTCGGGGTGCACGCCACCGTCTTCATGCCGGTCGGCGCCCCGCTGCCGAAGGTCGCCGCGACCCGCGACTACGGCGCGGACGTCCGGCTGCACGGCCATGTCGTCGACGAGACGCTCGCGGCGGCGGAGGAGTACGCCCACGAGACCGGCGCGGTCTTCATCCACCCCTTCGACCACCCCGACGTCATCGCCGGACAGGGCACGGTCGGCCTGGAGATCCTGGAGCAGTGCCCCGAGGTCCGGACGATCCTCGTCGGCATCGGCGGCGGCGGGCTCGCGGCCGGCATCGGACTCGCGGTGAAGTCGCTGCGCCCGGACGTGAAGGTCATCGGCGTCCAGGCGGAGGGCGCGGCCGCCTACCCGCCCTCGCTGGCCGCCGGACACCCCGTGGTGATCGACTCGCCGGTGACGATGGCGGACGGGATCAAGGTCGGACGCCCGGGCGACGTGCCGTTCGCCCTGGTCCGGGAGTACGTCGACGAGGTCCGCACGGTCTCCGAGGACGACCTCTCCTCCGCCCTCCTCCTCTGCCTGGAGCGGGCGAAACTCGTGGTCGAACCGGCCGGTGCGAGCCCGGTCGCGGCGCTCCTCGCCGACCCGACGTCCTTCCGGGGCCCGGTGGTGGCGGTCCTCTCCGGCGGGAACGTCGACCCGCTGCTCCTCCAGCGGATCCTGCGGCACGGCATGGCCGCCGGGGGCCGCTACCTGAGCCTGCGGCTGCGGGTCACGGACCGGCCGGGGGCGCTCGCGACGCTGCTCGCGGTCCTGACGGTGGTCGACGCGAACGTCCTGGACGTGAGCCACGTGCGGACCGATCCGCGCCTCGGCCTGACGGAGGCGGAGGTCGAGCTGCACCTGGAGACGAAGGGCCCGGAGCACTGCCGGGAGGTGGAGGAGGCGCTGCGGGACGCCGGGTACACGGTGCTCGGCTGACCTGTCGCGTACGCCCCTCCTCGTCCTACCTGCCCTTACGGAGCCGGGCCGCCCGACCGAGTACGGCCACCAGCCCGCCGCCGACCAGGGCGCCCGCCGCGAGCAGGCCCAGGGGCCGGCCGAGCCCCGGCAGCCCGGACTCCCGCCGGGCGCGCCGGGCGGCCGGGGGAGCGGGGGTGAGCGCCGGCTTTTCGCTCCGTGCGGCTTCCCGCGCCGCGTCGCGGGCGGCCGTCTCGTGCGCGAGGGAGCGCTCCAGGCGGAGCAGGAGGGGGCCCGGGTCCGTCCCGGCGGCCGCGGCGAACTCCTCGACGGCGACCCGGGTCGGCAACTGCTTCTGGTTCAGGAACCGTTCCCACGAGGAGCGGCTGTAGTGGGTGCGCTGCGCGAGCTTGCCGTAGCTCAGCTCGGTGGCGCCCTTGATGCGGCGCATCTCGGCGGCCAGCTCGGCCCAGGGCGTCGTCGCGTCACACCCGACGCAACCGGAACACCCCCGCTCACCGACCGCACTCGTCCCGCCCGTCCCGCCTGTCCCGTCCGTTCTGCTCGTCCCGCCCGTCCTGCTCGCCCCACTCGTACCGTCGACCCTGCCCATCCCGTACTCCCCGTCCTCGTCGTGCTCCGTGCCAGGACCCCAGCTTCGTCCCCGGCACCAACGGCCCGCCAACAGCACGCCAACGACCGTCCCGGGACCCCGCCCGGGACGCCCGGGACGGTGGACGTATGTACGGATTCACCGGGCACGAGACGCCCCGAAATCCTAGGATCGGTAGGAAACGCCCGAATCTCCCTGGGAGAATCCATATGCCAGGCGCGATATACGCCGAGGGCCTGGTGAAGACCTTCGGCGACGTACGAGCTCTGGACGGGGTGGACCTCGATGTGCCCGAGGGCACCGTCCTGGGCCTGCTCGGCCCGAACGGCGCGGGGAAGACGACCACCGTGCGCGTCCTGACGACCCTCATCAGACCCGACAGCGGACGGGCCGTCGTCGCCGGGATCGACGTCCTCAGGCACCCCGACGAGGTCCGCCGCTCGATCGGCCTCTCCGGCCAGTTCGCGGCCGTCGACGAGTACCTCACCGGCCGCGAGAACCTCCAGATGGTCGGGCAGCTCTACCAGATGAAGGCGAAGGCCGCGAAGGAGCGGGCCGGTGAGCTGCTCGAACGGTTCCACCTCGCCGACGCCGCCGACCGGCCCACCAAGACGTACTCCGGCGGCATGCGCCGCCGCCTCGACCTCGCGGCGGCCCTCGTCGTCTCCCCGCCGGTCATGTTCATGGACGAGCCGACCACCGGCCTCGACCCGCGCAACCGGCAGGAGCTCTGGGGCGTCATCAAGGAGCTCGTCTCCGGCGGTACGACCCTGCTCCTCACCACCCAGTACCTGGAGGAGGCCGACCACCTCGCCCACGACATCTGCGTCGTCGACCACGGCAGGGTCATCGCCCGCGGCACCTCCGACCAGCTCAAGGCCCAGACGGGCGGCGAGCGCGTCGAGGTCGTCGTCCACGAACCGGAGACGATTGCCGACGCCCGGGACGTCCTCGCCCGCTACGGCGTCGCGGGGATCGGCCACGGCGAGGTCTCCGTCGAGGAGCACACCCGCAAGCTCACCGTCCCCGTCACCGGCGGCGCCAAGCTGCTCGCCGAGGTCATCCGCGACCTGGACGCCGTCGGCGTCGAGATCGACGACATCGGCCTGCGGCGCCCGACCCTCGACGACGTCTTCCTCTCCCTCACCGGCCACGTGGCCGACCGGGGCGAGGAGGAGGACGCGAGGGCGACCGGGGAGAGGGAGAGCCGGAAGGAGGCCGTGAAGTGACCACCGTCCTGGGGTCGGCGGACCGGCTGACCGCCCCGCGCCCGCGCGGGCGGATCGTCCAGTCCGTCCACGACTCGCTCGTGATCGCACGCCGCAACCTGATCAAGATGTCGCGGATCCCCGAGGTGATCGTCTTCGGGCTCATCCAGCCGATCATGTTCGTGGTGCTGTTCAGCTACGTCTTCGGCGGCTCGATGCAGATCGGGAACTCCACCTCCCCGGAGGTCTACCGCGAGTTCCTGATGGCCGGCATCTTCGCCCAGACCGTCACCTTCGCCACCGCCGGAGCGGGCGCGGGCATCGCCGACGACATGCACAAGGGCCTGATCGACCGCTTCCGCTCCCTGCCGATGGCCCGCGGCGCGGTCCTCACCGGCCGCACCCTCGCCGACCTCGTCCAGACGACGCTCACCCTCGTCGTCCTGGCGATCGTCGCCCTGCTCGTCGGCTGGCGCATCCACGAGGGCGTCCCCAAGGCGCTCGGCGCCTTCGCCCTCCTGCTCCTCCTCGGCTACGCCTTCTCCTGGATCGGGGCCCTGATCGGCCTGTCGGTCCGCACCCCGGAGGCGGCGACCTCGGGCGGGCTGATCTGGCTCTTCCCGGTCACGTTCATCTCGAACGCCTTCGTGGACTCCAGCAATCTGCCCTCCTGGCTGCAGCCCATCGCCGAGTGGAACCCGTTCAGCGCGACCGTCCAGGCCTGCCGCGTGCTCTTCGGCAACCCGGGCGTCTCCACCTCCGACGCCTGGCCGATGCAGCACCCGGTGTGGGCGTCGCTCCTCTGGTCGGTCCTGATCATCGTGGTCTTCCGGACGCTGTCGGTACGGAAGTACCGCTCGGCGACGGCGTGACGCCCGCTCCGGGCCTCAGGGCAGGTAGGCGGAGAAGACGAGCCCGCCGGGGAACGAGACGAAGGCCGCCCCTCCGGAGGCCAGCGGCTTCCCGCCGGCCTGCAGCGTGAAGCCGTCGGGAAGCTTCGCCTCGAACTGCTTGTAGTCGTACTTGGAGGCGGGACCCGCCACCGCGACGGACACCATCTCGTTCTTGGCGGCGATGAGGACCCGGTTCCCCGCGAAGTACACCTCCTGCGCGGCGCCCTCGGTCAGGGTGGCCGGGAAGGACCAGCGCCGCTCGCCGCTCGCCAGGTCGTAGACGCTCAGGAGCGTGCCGTTCGCCACCGCCACCAGGCCGTCCGCGTTCACGGCGGGACCCGCGGTCACCCCGGCGCCGAAGGACCGCTTCCGCTTCAGCGTCGTGCCGTCGAGGACCGTCACGGACCCGGCCGAGGAGCCCGTGCACAGCACGCTGCCGCTCTTCTCGTGCACCACGAACCGCTGGCAGTCCGCCGCCCCGCGCGCCACCTCCTTGCCGGTACGGGCGTCGAGCGCCACCGGTACGACCCCCAGCGGCACCAGGACCCGGCCCGCCGCCGCGACCGGTTCCTCCGGCAGGGCGTCGAGCGGCGTCCGCCACAGCTGCTTGCCGTCGGCGAGGCGCACGGCCGTCGCCAGGCCCGTCCGCTCGTCGCGCACGTTCACGTACGTCGAGTAGAGGACGCCGTCCCGCAGGTCGGTGCCCTTCACGGCCCAGTCGGTCCCGGGCCCCGGGATCCGCCCGCGCTCCCTGCCGTCCTCGACCCCGTACGCGACGACCCCGTCCGGCCCCGTCACGTACGCCGTGTCGCCGACGACCGCCGGGTACTGGGGTCCGCTGCGCAGCCCCTCGCCCCGGCCCGGCACCTTCCACCGCTCCTTGCCGTCCGCCGCGCCCAGCCCGGTGACCGCGCCGCCGGACCCGGGGCAGACCAGCACCTTCGGGGAGAGCGCGCAGCTGCCGGTGCCCTGCTCGACCTCGGCGGTCCAGGGCGCCCAGCCCGCCGGACGGTGGGCGTGGTCCGTGGCGGCCGCGCCGAAGTCGTTGCCGTGGCCCTCGCCGCCGTACGGCAGGACGACCTGGCTCAGCGCGGTGACCGGCGCCGTGGTGGAGGCCGAGGGGCCGCCGTTCGTCGGGCCCGCGACCCCGCCCGCGGCCGTACCGCCCTGCCCGCCGCCCCGGTTCAGGAGCACCACGCCGACCGTCGCAACCAGGGCCACCGCCACCGCGCCCGCGACGATCGCGCCCCACGGGCGGCGGCGCCGCTCCACGGGGGCCTCGGGGAGCACCGGCCGGGTCGTCATGGCCGTGGGGGAGTACGGCACGACCGGGCCGAGCGTCGGGAGGTCGGCCACGCCCGCGCCGGAGGCCGCCGCCTCCCCGGCGCTCCTGGCGGCCTCCCCGTACTCGGCGAGCAGCGAGAGCACCGGGCCGGGCCACGGGAACACCTCGGACGCGAAACCGCCGCCGAGCAGCTCCGCCAGCTCCGCCGCCGACGGCCGCAGGTCCGGGTCGAGCAGCAGGCAGCGCTCCACGACCGGCCGCAGCTCCTCCGGGACGCCGTCGAGGTCGGCCTCGGCCCGGCTGATCCGGTAGATCACGGCCGCCATCTCGTCGTCGTGGAACGGCCCCCGGCCGCTCGCCGCGAACGCGAGGACCGCGCCCAGGCAGAACACGTCCGAGGCGGGCACCACCGCCCGGCTGCCCACCAGGTGCTCCGGCGACATGAAGCCGGGGGAGCCCACCACCAGACCGGTCGAGGTCAGCGCGGTCGCCTCGAAGGCCTGCGCGATGCCGAAGTCGATGAGCTTGGGCCCGGCGGCGGCGAGCAGGACGTTCGCCGGTTTGAGGTCCCGGTGCAGCACCTTCACCGCGTGCACGCCCGCGAGGGCCCGCGCGAGGGCGGTCCCGAGGGCCCGTACGGTCCCGATGGGCAGCGCCCCGGACCGTACGACCGCCTCCGCGAGCGAGGGCCCCGGCACGTACTCGGTCGCCAGCCACGGCGAGGGCGCGTCGGCGTCCGCGTCCACGAGCCGCGCGACGCCCGGCCCGTCCACGGTCCGCGCGGCCGCGATCTCCCGCCGGAAGCGGGTCCGGAAGTCCCCGTCGACCTCCAGGTCCTCCCGTACGGTCTTCACGGCGACCATCCGGTACGGATCGGCCGTCGGCGCGTCCGTCCGGCAGGCGAGGTGAACCTCGCCCATGCCTCCGGCGCCGAGGCGGGCGAGCAGCCGGTAGGGGCCGAGGAGCCGCGGGGCCTGTCCCGGCGGCAGGGCTTCCAGCAAGGGACTTACTCCTTGGGCAGGGCGACGGAGGCGACGACCCCGGTGTCGTACACGACGTGGGCGACACCGCCGAGCGGCAGCACCTCCGGCGGGCGGATCTCCCGGCCGATGTCGGTGCCGTTCACCCGCTCGTACGGCTCCTTGGCGCGCGGCCCGGGAGCGCCGGGCACGGGCACGACGCGCTCCTTGCCGGGGGTGCCGTTCCGGCCGAGCGGCACCAGGTGCAGGGCCGAGAAGTCGGCGTAGAGCAGGGTGTCCCCGGCGATCAGCGGGCTGGAGACGTACTGCTTCCTGCCGTCGGCGCCGGTGAGCGGGGGGATCGGGTAGTGGCCGAGGGTCCTGCCGGTGGCCGGGTCGAGGACGAACACGCCGTCGGGCTTTCCGGTGTTGCCCCAGTCGGCCCAGGGCAGCGGGCCCTGGTCGACGACGACGGCCGTACGGGCGGACAGGGCGGCCGGCCGGGCGCCCGACTTCGTGACGTCGGCGGGCAGCGGGAGCCTGCCGGTGCCCACCGGGGCGAGTGTCGTGGCGTCCAGGCGGTACAGCGAGAGCGGGGCCGCGGCCGTCGCGTCGAGCGGTGCGCAGTAGGCGTACCGGCCCTGGACGCCGAGGCCGTCGCAGCTCTTGGCCTCCGCCGGCACCTGGCCGCGCTGCTGTCCGGTCTTCGCGTCGAGCGCGACGAAACCGCCGTCGCTCAGCGCGTACACGAGGCCGTTCGCGTAGGCGACGGGCTCGAAGTCGCGGAATTCGGCCCGTGAGGGGTCGTTGTTGGTGAGCGAGGCGGACCACAGCCGGCGGCCGTCCGCCAGGGCGAAGGCCGTCACCTGGTCGCTCTCCTCGCCGGACCGGACGAAGACCGTGCCGTCGCCCACGATCGGCTGGGTGTCCAGCTTGGCCTGCGCGGGGTCCTCCTGCTCCCAGCGCACGGCGCCGCTGCGGGCGTCCCGGACCTGGAGGCGCTTGCCGGAGAGCAGGACGACGGAGTCGCCGTGGACGGCGGGGACGTTCGTGCTGCCCGCGACGAAGATGCCGCCGGTAGGCCCGATGGTGCTCGAACCGTCCCGGGGGTCCGCCACCAGGTCGGCGCTCCACAGCGGCTTCCCGTCCGCCGGGTCGAGCGCCTCGTACCGCCCGTCCGTCGTCCGGCACACCAGCGCCTTCTCGCCGGCCGAGCAGCCGAAGGCGGGGGCGGTCAGCTTCGCCCGCCAGGGCTTCCAGCCGGCCGGGCGCTGGGCGGCGTTCTGCGCGACGACCCCCGAGGCGTCGGCGGTGCCCCGGCCGTCCACGCCGGGGACGCGGGGCCCGGCGGGCGGGGCGGCCTTCGCGGGGTCCTTCGGCGGCGCGGGCTCGGGCCACAGCAGATAGGTGCCGAGGCCGCCGGCGACGACCGCGAGCGCGAGGACGGCGGCGAGCAGCCGCCTCCGCCGCTTCCGGGGCTCCCCGGCGACGGGTCCGGCGGGCACGGTGGGCGCGGACACCGGCGCGAGCGTCGGTACGGAGTGCAGGCCGGGGACGGCCGGGGCGACCACGGGACCGGCCGCGGCGGGGGCCGGGGCTTCCAGGAGGGGTCCGCCCGAGGCGACGAGCTGGGCGAGCTCCCCGCCGTACTCGCCGATGTGGTCCCGTACGCCCTCCGGCCACGGGAAGACCTTCGCGGCCCCGGTGCCGAGCAGCCCGACGAGCGCCTCCGGCGTGGGCCGGTCCGCCGGGTCCAGGGCCAGGCAGGCGGCAAGGGGCCCGCGCAGCTCCTCGGGGACCCGGCTCAGGTCGGCCTCGGCCTGGGAGACGCGGTACAGGACGGCCGCGAGGGGCCCGTCGCCGAAGGGGTCCTCGCCGGTCGCCGCGTAGCAGAGCAGCGAGCCGAGGCAGAAGACGTCGGAGGCGGCCGTGACCCGGCGGGCACCGGCCACGTGCTCGGGGGACATGAAGGAGGGGGTGCCGACCATCATGCCGGTCGCGGTCATGGTGGTGGCGGTGTTGCTGCGGGCGATGCCGAAGTCGATGAGCCGGGGGCCGTCGACGGAGAGCATGACGTTGCCGGGCTTGAGGTCCCGGTGCAGGACCCCGGCCCCGTGCAGGTCGGCGAGGGCCCGGGCGACGTCCGCGCCGAGCGCCCGGACGGCGGCGACGGGCAGCGGGCCGCCGCGCCGCACGGCCTGCGAGAGGCTGGGCCCGGGGACGTACGCGGTGGCCAGCCAGGGCGTCTCGGCGTCGGCGTCGCCGCCGACGGGCGCGGCGGCGTAGGCGCTGTCGACGAGCGAGGCGACCTTGATCTCGCGCCGGAACCGGTCCCGGAAGGCCGGATCACCGGCGACGTCGCGGCGCACGGTCTTCACGGCGACGAAGGAGTCGCTCACGGTGTCCCCGGCGGCCCGCGCGAGGAACACCTCGCCCATGCCGCCGGCACCGAGCCGGGCGAGCACCTCGTACGGCCCGATCCGGCGCGGTGCGCCTTCGCGCAGTGGTCCCAGCACCTCGTCCTCCCCCCTGGAGACATGCGTGACGCGTCGTCAGCCTCGCATCATTGCATGTGCATGCAGGACGAAGGGCCGGCCCCCACCGGGGTCGGCCCTTCGCTCAAGGAGTGTGGATCAGCCGGTGTACGGCTTCGCGCTGAGGATCTTCACCGTGGCCTTCTTGCCGTTCGGCAGCTCGTACTCGGCGTCCTCGCCGACCTTCTTGCCGTTGACGCCGACGCCGAGCGGCGACTGCGGCGAGTAGGTCTCGATGTCACCGCTCGCGTACTCGCGGGAGGCGAGCAGGAAGGTCATCGTGTCGTCCTCGTCGCCGTCGAAGGCGATCGTGACGACCATGCCGGGCGCGACGACGCCCTCTTCCGCCGGGGCCTCGCCGACCTTGGCGTGCTCCAGGAGCTGGGTGAGCTGGCGGACCCGGAGCTCCTGCTTGCCCTGCTCCTCCTTGGCCGCGTGGTACCCGCCGTTCTCGCGCAGGTCCCCCTCTTCGCGCGCCGCGGCGATCTTGGCCGCGATCTCGGTACGCGCGGGACCAGTCAGGTACTCAAGCTCGTCCTTGAGCTTGGTGTACGCCTCCTGGGTGAGCCAGGTGACGTTGTCGCTGGTCTGGGTCACGGGTGCTCCTCGTAGGTACTGGGAATACAAAGCATCGCCCTGACACGGACAGCATGCGCTTTCCGAATGGGCGAAACCACGAGCCTAACAATGAGTGGCGAAAAGCGGGAGGACATAAACCATAAAGATGGCGTCTCTCCAGGTCACCGCGGTGACTCGCCGGGACTCGACATCCCGTCCCTACCCACCGCTACCGCGCCGTACACCCGATGAGCTCGGCACTCGTCGCACGCGCGGTCGTACGCAGCGTGAAGACGCGGTCGACCCGGGTGGCGGCGTCGTCGATCCGCACGTCCTTGCGGGCGACCTCGGTGCCGTCCTCGGAGCGGGAGCGCAGCGTGCAGACGCCCTTGGCGCCCTCGTCCTTGCGGATCTCCAGGTGGACCTGGACCTCGTCGGCGCTCACCACGTCGAACTTGATCATCTCGGCGCTGATCTTGTTGTCGACGACGTAGTGCCAGCCGAACCAGCCCATCACGCCGAGGAAGAGGACCCCGAGCACCGCTCCGGTGATCCTGAGCTTGCGGTCGGCCCGCTCGTCCGCGGAGCGCCCGTAGCGCCCCTCGGGCAGCTGCTCTCGCACCGCGCTCATGGGGGATCCTCTCGAAGCCGGGGTGTGCGGAATTTTCACTCCCCCGATTCCGTCACTATAGAGACCACCCTCCGCGTCGAATCACTGAGGATCGAGTCTTGACTGAGCAGCTGCGACTGATGGCCGTTCACGCCCACCCCGACGACGAGTCGAGCAAGGGTGCGGCCACGATGGCCAAGTACGTGTCCGAGGGGGTGGACGTCCTGGTCGTGACGTGCACGGGCGGCGAGCGCGGCTCGGTCCTGAACCCCAAGCTTCAGGGCGACCCCTACATCGAGGCGAACATCCACGAGGTGCGCCGCAAGGAGATGGACGAGGCCCGCGAGATCCTCGGCGTCTCGCAGGAATGGCTCGGCTTCGTCGACTCGGGCCTGCCCGAGGGCGACCCGCTGCCGCCGCTTCCCGAGGGCTGCTTCGCCCTGGAGGACGTGGACACGGCGGCCGGGGCCCTGGTCCGCAAGATCCGCTCCTTCCGTCCGCAGGTCGTCACGACCTACGACGAGAACGGCGGGTACCCGCACCCCGACCACATCATGACCCACAAGATCACGATGGTGGCCTTCGACGGCGCGGCCGACGCCGAGAAGTACCCGGAGGCCGAGTTCGGCCCGGTCTGGCAGCCGCTGAAGCTGTACTACAACCAGGGCTTCAACCGCCCCCGCACCGAGGCCCTGCACGAGGCCCTCCTGGCGCGCGGCCTGGAGTCGCCGTACGGGGACTGGCTGAAGCGCTGGGACGAGTTCGGCGGCAAGGCGCGCAACCTCACCACGCACGTCCCCTGCGCGGACTTCTTCGAGACCCGCGACAAGGCCCTGATCGCCCACCGCACCCAGATCGACCCCGACGGCGGCTGGTTCCGGGTCCCGATGGAGATCCAGAAGGAGGTCTGGCCGACGGAGGAGTACGAGCTCAGCAAGGCGCTGGTCCCCACCTCCCTCCCCGAGGAAGATCTCTTCGCGGGCATCCGCGACAATGCCTGACATGAGCGCACACCTGGCACTGACCCAGCTTGTCCCCTTCGCCGCCGAAGAGCTGGACAAGAACAAGGTGACCCCCGGCGTCCTCGGCTTCGTCGTCTTCGCGGCCCTGGCCCTCGCGGTCTGGATGCTGATGAAGTCGATGAGCCGCCACATGGGCAAGATCTCCTTCGAGGAGGCCCCGGACCCGAAGGCGACCCCGGACGCCCCGGCGGCCGCCCCCGGCAAGTAGCCCCCGAACGGCCCGGCCTCCCTCCAGGAAGCCGGGCCGTCCAGGCTCCCGGACCTCGCCCTCCCGGCCCTCGCCCCGGACCGCGCCCGCACCGGCCGGCGCCCGACGCGCGCGCCCGCACCCGTGCTGGACGGTGCCCGCCGCCGTGCGGGGCCCGCACCCGCTGCCGTGTGGGCAATCGTCCCGCTGGGGCGGGACGGGTGGGCACACGGGACGGCGCCCTTCAGCGGCGCCTCCGCGTTCCGGGCCTGGACCCGCACCCCAGCGGCGCCGCACGACGGGGTGCGGGTCAGGGCGCGTAAGCCTCGGGCGCCGGCAAGGGCGCGGGTCCGTTGTGCCCACCCGTTCCGCCCCAGCGGAACGATTGCCCACAACGGCGGGCGCAGGCCCACAACGGGGTCGGCTCGTTCAGCCCGCGGCCGGTACGCCGAGGACCTCCCGGGCCGGGCGGGACGGGACCAGGCCCAGGTCCCAGGCCTGCCAGGGGGCCGCCGGGGCGATGCCCCGGTCCAGGAGCAGCCCGTAGGCCTCGGCGCAGTCGTCGACCCGCGGGTCGCGGCCCGGGTGCCGCTCCGCGACGAGCGCCGCGAGCTCCTCGCGCGCCGACGCCGCCCCCGGCTCCGGAGTGCCCGGCGCCGCGTGCGGGAGCAGCCCGCAGCGCAGCAGGCGGGCCCAGTCCGCGCCCCGCCGGTCCCCGTACGCCTCGAAGAGCCCGCGCGCCTCCTCGCACAGCGCGAGCGCCTGCGGGACCCGCCCGTTGCCGGCGTCGACGATGGCGAGCTCCAGACCGGCCCAGGCCTCCCCGTGCGCGACCCCGATCCGGCGGAAGTCCGCCCGCGCGTCCACGAGCAGCTGCCGGGCGAAGCCCGAGTTGCGCAGGTTGCCGGCCCGCGCCCCCTGCTGGTCCCGGGTGACCCGCCCCAGGTGGTGCCGGGCGCAGGCGAGCCCGTACAGGTCCCGCATCCGCGAGAACATCGACCGCGCCCGCCCCAGCTCCCGTATCGCCGCGTCCCGGTCGCCGCGCTCCTCCAGGGCCTGCCCCAGGTAGTACAGCGTCCACGCCTCGCCGCGCGCGTCCTCCTGCTCCCGGTGCCGCGCGAGCGCCCCGCGCAGCTCCTCCACCGCAGGCTCCGCCTCCCCGGCGGCCAGCCGCGCCCGGGCCAGCTGGGTCAGCGCCCAGGCCTCGCCGCGCCCGTCGTGGACGCGGCCGTACGTCTCCAGGGCGCGCCGCAGCTCACCCTCGGCGCCCGCCGTGTCGCCCCGGAGCAGCAGCACCTGCCCGCGCTGGAAGTGCGCCCAGGCCTCGCCGTGCAGCGACTCGTGCTCCCGGTGCAGGGCGAGCGAACGATCAAGCAGTGCCGTCGCCTCGGCCAGATCGCCCCGGTCCCGTTCCACGGCGGCGAGCGCGTGCAGCGTCCAGCCCCGGTCGGCGGCCAGGGACTCCGGCTCCTGGAGTGCGAGCGCCTCCCGAAGGCGTGCCGCGGCCTCCGTGAGCCGTCCCTGGTGGTGCAGGGTGATCCCGAGCGAGCAGAGCGCGAGCGCAGCGCCCGCGTCCTGGTGGGCCTCCTGGTACTGGGAGACGACCGAGGTCAGCGTCGTGCGGGCCTTGTCGAGCTCGCCGAGCTGCCGGGCCGCGATACCGGTCCGCCACCGCACCGAGCGCGTGAGGAGACCCTGTCCGACGGACTCGGCCAGCTCGTTGATCTCGCCGAGCCGGTAGAGGTCGCCGCGCAGCAGGCAGTAGTCGCAGAGCGCGCTGAGCAGGCCGAGCACGGTCTCCTGGTCGACGCCCTCCGCGTGCCGCAGGGCCGCCGTGATGAAGCTGGACTCCTCGTCGAGCCAGCCGAGCGCCGCCTCCAGGGAGCCGAAGCCGTGCCCGTCGAAGCGGTCGGCGCGGGTCGACATCTTGCCGTCGACCATCCGGATCACCGCGTCGGCGAGCTCCGCGTGGTTGCGGATGAGCCGCTCCTGCGCCGCCGCGATCTCGGCCGCGTCCTCCTCGTCGAGGAGCCGTACGGCCGCGAAGCCGCGCACCACGTCGTGCAGCCGGTACCGCTCCCCGCGCACGTGGTCGAGCAGCCCGGCCCCGGACAGCTCCCGCAGCCGCCGGGCCGCCTCGGGCCCGCTCCCGCCGAGCAGGGCGGCGGCCGCCGCCGCGCCGAGCGAGGCCCGCCCGGCCAGCGCGAGCCGCCGGAGCAGCTGCCGGGCGTCCTCGTCGAAGTCGAGGAAGTACCGTACGGACAGGGCGCGTTCGACGGGATCGGTGCCCCAGCCGGGCCGGGCGAGGACATGGCCCACCTCGTCCATGGAGCGGCGCCCGAGCAGGGAGCCCACGACCCGCAGCGCCAGCGGCAGGCCGCCGCACAGCTCCCGTATCCGCTCGAACGCCTCCGCGTCGTACGGGTCGGGGTCGGGCGCACCGGCCGTCGCGCGCAGCAACTCCTCGGCACCGGCCGCATCGAGCGCGGCGACGGGCAGGGCGTGCACCTCGGCCGGTACGTCTCCGCCGAGGTCGAGCGGCTCCCGGCAGGTCACGAGGACGAGGCTGTCGGAACGCTCCGGCAGCAGGGCCCGCACCTGGGCGGCGTCGGCGGCATCGTCGAGGATGAGCACCACGGGCACTCCGCTCAACTGCCGCTGGTACAACTCCGAGAGCCGCTGCACCTGTTGCCCGGCCGAGGCGCCCTCGCGGAAGAGGAGCCGGTCGCGCGGGGCGCCGAGCCGGTTGAGGAGGTGCAGCAGCGCGTCCCGGGTCGCGACGGGCCGCTCGGCCCAGCCGGCCTTGCCCGCGCCGGCGACGCCGCCCCGCAGGTCCACCACGCAGGCCCCGCGGAACTGGTCGCGCAGCGTGTGGGCGGCCCGCACGGCGAGCGCGGTACGGCCGGAGCCGGGCGCGCCGTGCAGCAGCACGACGGTCGGCCGGGTGACGGCCGAGGCCCGCCCGGCCTGCACCCACCGGGTGATGGACGCCAACTCCTCCCGCCGCCCGGCGAACACCCCACCGGCATCGGGCAGATGCCCGAAGGACCGCTCGAGCACGGCCCGCTTCCGCGCGGCCGCACTCCGATCACCCCCACGCACCCCCCGCCCCCCGGCCCCGACCCCCGCCGCCGAAACCCCCGCCTCGCCCCGCTGGGCTCCGACCCCCGAGGCCCCGGCCGCGTCCGCCCGCCCGGGCCCGGCCGCGTCCACCCGCCCGGGCCCGGCCGCGTCCACCCGCCCGGGCCCGGCCTCAGCCTCCCCGGCCTCCGCCCGGCCGCCCCCCCCGCCCCCCCCCCCCCCCCCCCCCCGCCGCGCCCACCCCCCGCCTCCGCTCCCGCTCCTCCTCCAGGAACGGCCGTACCCCCCGGACCTCCAGGGCCGTCAGCCACCCCACCCGGAGCTGCTCGACCCCGTCGGCCCGCTCCGGCGCACCGGCCGCCCCGCGATGGTCGGCCGCCCCGCGGTGGCCGGCCGTCGCGCGGAGGACGGTCGCCGCCGCGCCGGCCACGGCGACCGCCGCGCCCGCGCCGAGCGCCGTCCCCGTCGCCGTACCGAGCGCCAGGTCGGCACCGAAGGCCGCGGCCGCGGCGACACCCGTGACCAGCGCGGGCCCCCCGATCGCCGAGCCGCTGAAACGGTCCGCCAGACGCGCCCGCCCGACCCCGGCCCCCGCTCCGGGACCGACCCCGGCTCCGGCATCAGCCCCGGTCGCCCCAGCCCCGCCCCCCGTTCCGCCCGCCGCTCCCGCCAGGGCCTCCGCCCCCGCCAGCGCCTCCGCCCCCGCCAGCGCCTCCGCCCTCACGTACGCCGCGTACTCCCCGCCCGCCCCCGCCGCCATCGCGTCCAGCCCCGCCCGGCCCCGTGCAAGGAGCGCGTCCGCCTCGTCCGGGGCGAGGCCGGAGGCCCGTGCCTCCTCCGCCACGGCCCGTTCCAACAGCCGCTCGGCCTCGGCCCGGTGACTCTCCCGCATCTGCGTTCCCCCTCCGCGCGTGCCCGACGAATCCGGCCCAGTGTCCTGCGTCGCGCGCGTCGGCGCGAGAGAGCGGAGAAAGGAGGAGACCGCTGCGGCAGGATGGGGACATGCCGAACCGACTGGCCCATGAGACCTCCCCGTACCTCCTGCAGCACGCCGACAACCCGGTCGACTGGTGGCCGTGGTCGGCCGAGGCCTTCGAGGAGGCCCGGCGCCGCGACGTCCCCGTGCTGCTCAGCGTCGGGTATTCAAGCTGTCACTGGTGCCATGTCATGGCGCACGAATCCTTCGAGGACGACACCACCGCGGCCCTGGTCAACGACAACTTCGTCGCCGTGAAGGTCGACCGCGAGGAGCGCCCCGACGTCGACGCCGTCTACATGGAGGCCGTGCAGGCCGCGACCGGCCACGGCGGCTGGCCGATGACCGTCTTCCTCACCCCGGACGCCGCCCCCTTCTACTTCGGTACGTACTTCCCGCCCGAGCCCCGCCACGGCATGCCGTCCTTCCCGGAGGTCCTGGAGGGCGTCAGGGCCGCCTGGGCCGACCGTCGCGGCGAGGTCGACGAGGTCGCGGACCGCATCGTGAAGGACCTGGCGGGCCGCTCCCTCGCCTACGGCGGCGACGGCGTCCCCGGCGAGGAGGAGCTCGCGGGGGCCCTCCTCGCCCTCACCCGCGAGTACGACGCGACCCGCGGCGGCTTCGGCGGCGCCCCCAAGTTCCCGCCGTCGATGGCCCTGGAGTTCCTGCTCCGCCACCACGCCCGCACGGGCTCCGAGGGCGCCCTCCAGATGGCCGCCGACACCTGCGAGGCGATGGCCCGCGGCGGCATCTACGACCAGCTCGGCGGCGGCTTCGCCCGCTACGCCGTCGACCGGGCGTGGGTGGTCCCGCACTTCGAGAAGATGCTGTACGACAACGCCCTGCTCTGCCGGGTGTACGCACACCTGTGGAAGGCCACCGGCAGCGACCTGGCCCGCCGGGTCGCCCTGGAGACCGCCGACTTCATGGTCCGTGAACTCCGCACCCCCGAGGGCGGTTTCGCCTCCGCGCTCGACGCCGACTCCGACGACGGCAGCGGCAGGCACGTCGAGGGCGCCTACTACGTGTGGACGCCCGCGCAGCTGACCGAGGTCCTCGGCGCGGAGGACGCCGCCCTCGCCGCCGCCCACTACGGCGTCACCGAGGACGGCACCTTCGAGCACGGCAGCTCGGTCCTCCAGCTCCCGCAGGAGGCGGGCCCGGCCGACGCCGGGCGGATCGCGTCGATCGCGGCCCGGCTCCTCGCCGCCCGCGAGGAGCGCGAGCGCCCCGGCCGTGACGACAAGGTCGTCGCGGCCTGGAACGGCCTCGCGATCGCCGCCCTCGCCGAGACCGGCGCCCTCTTCGACCGCCCCGACCTGGTCGAGCGCGCCACCGAGGCCGCCGACCTCCTCGTCCGCGTCCACATGGACGAGTCCGCCCGCCTCACCCGTACCTCCAAGGACGGCCGGGCCGGGACGAACGCGGGGGTCCTGGAGGACTACGCCGACGTCGCCGAGGGCTTCCTCGCCCTCGCCGCCGTCACCGGCGAGGGCGCCTGGCTGGAGTTCGCCGGCTTCCTCCTGGACCTCGTCCTCGACCGCTTCACCGCCGAGGGCGGGGCGCTGTACGACACGGCCCACGACGCCGAGACCCTCATCCGGCGCCCCCAGGACCCCACCGACAACGCCACCCCGTCGGGCTGGACCGCCGCCGCCGGGGCGCTCCTCTCGTACGCGGCGCACACCGGCTCGGAGGCCCACCGCGCCGCCGCCGAAGGGGCCCTCGGCGTGGTCAAGGCTCTCGGCCCGCGCGCGCCCCGCTTCATCGGCTGGGGCCTGGCCGTCGCGGAGGCCCTCCTCGACGGGCCCCGCGAGATCGCCGTCGTCGGGGACCCCGCCGACCCGGCGTTCCGGGAGCTGCGTCGTACGGCCCTGGCGGCGACCACCCCCGGAGCGGTGATCGCCACCGGAGTCCCCGACAGCGAGGAGTTCCCGCTCCTGAAGGACCGGCCGCTCGTGGCCGGGTCGGCCGCCGCGTACGTCTGCCGTCACTTCACCTGCGACGCCCCGGTCACCGACCCGGCCGAGCTGCGCCGGAAGCTCTGAGGCGGCCCCGGAACGGGGACGGCCCCGCCACCCCTCGGAGGAGGGGCGGCGGGGCCGCACCGTGGCCGGACGGCGTCGCTCAGTGGTTGCCGGCGCCGTTGCCCGAGAGGACCGGGATGTCGTCCAGGATGTGCGACAGCGGCTCGTCGCCCTTGGCCTGGGTGGAGTTCTCGGTGCACTGCTGGTTCTGCGGGGAGGACAGGACGTTGATGTCCTGGACGGCGATCGGGATGAGGCCGACGATCGAACCGGCGTTGACCTTGGCCGGCAGGCCGACGCAGGGCTTGTTCAGGGAGCCCTGGACGAGCGCGAGCTGCGGGCTCATGTCGCCGTAGGTCTTGGAGTTGCCGAACTCCTGGTGGGCGCCGTTGCCGGAGAGCGACGTGGTGCCGCCGTCGTCGGCGATCGCGAGCGCCTGACCGGCACCCGCCGCCGTCGCACCGAGGACGGACGCGGCCACAGCGGCCGTCGCCAAGAGCTTCTTCATTGTTCAGGCCTTTCGGATACTGGCCAGCTGAGTGCCGAGCCGTGCTGATCAACTGGTCGGAGGGTCGGAAGTTCCGGGAAGTCCACCGGACGGACTACGGGCAGATGAGCGAAGACCCCTTCGCGGGCCGGTACGTGCCCACCGGGATCTCGCTCGGCGCGACGGCCTCGGCGGCCGGCAGCGGCTGGTCCTCGGCCAGGCGTCCGAAGACCTCCGCGGCGCCTTCCTGGTCCCAGGCGAGCGTGGACCCGACGTCTTCGATGTCCGGGTTGAAGCCCCGGATGGGGACGGTCGCGAGCTCCATGTGCTCCGGGGGCAGGTCCCGCAGGCGGGCGGCGAGCGTCAGCAGCTCGGCCGTGGAGATCCCCCGCTCGGCCGCCGCCGTCCCGCGCAGGCTCGCCGCGAAGGCCCTCAGCTGCTCGGGGTCGTCGAGGATGCCGTCGTGGAGCCGGCGCAGGGTGTTCACGACGAACTTCTGCTGCTTCTGGATGCGGCCGAAGTCCATCTGCCCGTCGGCCTTCCGGGACCGCACGTACTGGAGGGCCTCGCCGCCCGCGACCCACTTGGTCCCGGGCTGGAGGTCGAGGCCGGTGGACGGGTCCTTGAGCGGCTGCGCCGTACAGATCGGTACGCCGCCGTCGACGCGGTCCACGGTGTCCATGAAGCGCCGGAAGTCGATCTCCAGGTAGCGGTGGACGGGCAGCCCGGTCATCGACTCGACGGTCTCCACCGCGAACGAGGGGCCGCCCTCCGCCCAGGCGCTGTTGATCTTCGCCGGGTGGGCGGGGTGCACCTGCCCGGTGCGCCGGTCGCGGTGCCCCTCCGGGAAGGAGGCGAGGGAGTCGCGCGGCATGCTCACGACGTCGACCCGGTCGTTCGCCGCCGAGACGTGCACGAGCATCATCACGTCCGTGCAGCCGCACTCGTACTCACCCAGGTGGAAACGGTTCTTCTCGTCCGGGGTGAGTCCCTTGCGGGTGTCGAGGCCGACGACCAGGAGGTTCAGCCCCTTCTCGGGGGCCGGGAGACCGGTGGGGGCGACGGCGAGGGCGCCGGGAGCGAGGGCGGCGAGGGCGGCGAAGGCCGCCGCGGCGAGCAGTGGACGCCGGGCGGTCCGTAGACGCGGGAATTTCATGTCCGCACCGTAATTTCGACCCGCTCGCACACAGGTACGCGACGCGACGTGAACAGGACGAATCACTCTCCTGCGGCGCCTGTGTAATGATGCGGGAATCGCAGCGGAAGGAGCGAAAATGGCGCCGGATCCCGGAAAATGGGAACGGATGGCCTTCATTCCGAAGAGCCGATATGTGAGTGACCCGCCCCCGGCGGACAGCACCCCCTTCCCCGTCTATTCCGCATTGGTCACCCAGTGGGTGCAGGCGGGGCGGACGGTGCCGGGGATGCCCGACCGGGAGTGGGAGCGTCTGATGGCGACGCCGGTCTGGCCCACCTGGTAGACGACGAAAGGGGCCGCCCGGAGGGCGGCCCCTGACGTGTGAACGTCGTCGTGCTCAGGCGGAACGTCAGTGGTTGCCGACGCCGTTGCCCGACAGGATCGGGATGTCGTCCAGGATGTGCGAGAGAGCCTCGTCGCCCTTGGCCTGGGTGGAGTTCTCGGTGCACTGCTGGTTCTGCGGGGACGACAGGACGTTGATGTCCTGGACGGCGATCGGGATGGCGCCGACGATCGAACCGGCGTTGACCTTGGCCGGCAGACCGATGCAGGGCTTGTTCAGGGAGCCCTGGATGAGCGCCATCTGCGGGCTCATGTTGCCGTAGGTGGCGGAGTTGCCGAACTCCTGGTGCGCGTTGTTGCCGGAGAGCGACGTGGTGCCACCGTCGTCGGCGATGGCGAGGGCGGGGGAGGCCACGGCGGCGGTGGCGCCGACGATGGAGACGGCTGCGGCCGCGGTGGCCATAACCTTCTTGATCACGGGAGTTCCCTTCTAGAACCGGCTCCGTGCAGGGAGCGACCTGATCAACAGGCCGTCGGACGCGGGGGTTCCGCTGTGTCACCCTCTTGGCGGAGCGTGCGCGGCAGCGCGAAAGGCGGACGCAGTCGAACGAGTGAAGTGCCGGAACCAAAGCCCGCCACCGCAGTTGAGCCCGTCGCATCAATCAGGTCGATTGGTGGGAACAGGAACGGAATCACCGTGATCAAGAAGATTATGGCGGCTGCGGCTGTGACGGCCTCCGTTGTCGGCGCCTCCGCCGCAGCGGCTTCCCCGGCGCTCGCCATCGCCGACGACGGCGGCACCACCTCGCTGTCGGGCAACAACTCGCACCAGGAGTTCGGCAACTCCAAGACCCACGGCGACATGAGCCCGCAGCTCTCCGCCGTCCAGGGCTCGCTGAACAAGCTCTGCCTCGGTGTCCCGGTCAAGGGCAACGTCGGCTCGGTCGTCGGTGTCCTCGTTCCGGTCGCCGTCCAGGACGTCAACGTCCTGTCCTCCCCGCAGAACCAGCAGTGCGCCGAGAACTCCACCCAGGCCAAGGGCGACGAGCCGCTGTCGCACCTCGTCGAGGACATCCCGGTCCTCTCCGGGAACGGCGCCTACAACGGCTGATCCGCTTCGCGGACCGCGGGGCCGGCGGGGACGGGGATGTTCCTTCCGGCCCCGTTCCATGCGGGCAATGGGGTGAAAGAGAAGGCGTCGGTGTTATTTCGGTTTCCTTTGTGCGGGATGTTCGTTGTGTTGTGTGCAGCGGAAATGTATTCCGCCTAGGAAAGGATCCAGCCGAAATGAACTGTAAGAAGGTCGCGGCCGTCGTCGCCGGAATCGTCATGGCCATGGGCGTGGCGTCGCCCGCCTTCGCGGACGCGGACGCGGACGGTTACGCCATCGGTTCGCCGGGCGTCCTCTCCGGGAACGTCGTGCAGGTCCCGATCCACGTCCCGATCAACGTCTGCGGCAACAGCGTGAACATCATCGGCCTGCTGAACCCGGCCGGCTTCAACACCTGCGTCAACGCCTGAGTCCCGGCGCCCGCGGGCACGGAGGGCCGGTCCAGGAGAGCATCCGCTTCCCGGGGGCCGGCCCTCCGTCATGCCGTGACCGGCGCCTTCCTCCCGGTACGCGGCAGGCCCACCGCGGCGCCCGCCCGCAGCCGCTGCCGGACCCCCTTCACCAGGCGCCCCGCCGTGTACTCGGCGCCGAGGACGAACCGCATCGACGGCCCGTACGAAGGGGCCGTGAGCAGACCCGCGAGGAACAGGCCCGGCCAGGAGGACTCGAAGAGGCCGCCGACCTCCGGGGCGCCGCCGGCACCGACCCGGCGCAGCGCCCCGCGCAGCACGGGGGAGAGGACCCCGGCCCGGTCCAGACCCGGGGTGAAGCCGGTGGCCGCGATGACGTGGTCGGTCTCCAGGACCGTCGTCCCGTCGGGCCCGGCCACATCCAGCCGGAGCCGCTCGTCCCCGGTCACCCTCGCCGTGGTGATCCGCGCCCCGAGCCGTACGTCGCCGACCGCCGTGAACCGCTCGCGGAGCCACCAGGCGCCGGCCGGGCCGAGCGCCGAGTCGAAGATCCGCTCGCGGGTGGCGGCCGGTAACCGTCGGAAGATCCCGGGGGTGTCCGCGTACAGCTTGTTCCGCCAGCCGCAGCCGAGGCCCGTGTGCGGGGCGCGCACCGAGGGCCAGAGCCCGCGGTCGAGGGCCGGCGGCAGGGTGTTCCACCGGAGCCGGCCGGCCCGGGCGACGATCCGTACGGTTCCGGCGCCCCGCTCGGTGAGGAGCGCGGCGGTCTCCAGGGCCGCCTGGCCGGCCCCGACGACGGTGACGTCCCGGCCGGCGAAGCCGTCGAGCTCGCCGTGGTGGCTGGAGTGGGTGACGTACCGCCGGGGCAGGCCGCGCAGGGGCCCGGGGATCTCCAGGAAGGGCAGGACGCCGACGGCGAGGGCCACCGTCCGGGCGCGCAGGGTCTCGCCGTCCTCCGTGCGCAGCTCGAAGCCCCCGGGGGCGGGCGCGACCGAGCCGATGAGCCGCCCGTCGAGCGCGGGCACGGTCTGCCGGGCGAACCAGTCGCCGTACGCGGCGAAGAAGTCCACCGGGAGCGGCGCCCCGTGCTCGGTGCGGACGCCCCTGGTCGCGGCGTAGGCGTCGAGGCCGTACGCCCCCGCCGGGTCGGAGAGGTGGGAGGCCCAGGGCTCCGACTTCAGGAACATGCCGGAGGGCATGGCGTGCCAGGACTCCATCGAACGGCCGAAGACGCGGAGGCCGAGACCGCGGGCCGCGGCGTGGGCGGCCACGGACAGGCCGTAGGGTCCGGCGCCGACGACCACCAGGTCGTACATCGACTTCGACATCGTGCCTTCCGCGTTCATCGGGGGGTGAGCTGGTCGGTGGAGGTACGGGCCGGGGGCGCCGCGGGGGCGGCGGCCGGGTCCGTCCGGCGGGCCGGGAGCGCCCGGTGCAGCGCGGTCAGCGCCTTGCGCAGCAGGTGCGCGAGCCAGGCGCAGCCCATGGCGAGCGCGGGCAGCGGGTCGTCGGCGGCGGACCAGGCGCACTCGGTCCGCCCCCGCGTGCCGCCGGGCTCGGGCGCGTACCGGCGGCGCGGGGAGGCGAGCAGGGAGAGCGCCGCGTAGTTCTCGACCAGGAACCGGCGGCCGTACGCGGGGGAGTGCGGCGGTACGGGGCGGCCGGTGAGGTCCAGGTGCAGCGCCCGGACCACGTCCAGGCCGTCCGGGTCGGTGAAGAGCCGGAACTGCGCGCCGGGCCGGGGGTTGAAGTCCAGCAGGTGGTACGCGCCGGTCGCCCTGTTCAGCCGGAAGTCCAGGTCGCACACGCCCCGGTAGTCCAGCGCGTCGAGGAGCTCGCGGGCCGTCCGGTCGACGACCGGGTTCGCCGTCCAGCGGCCGGAGGCGGTGAGCCCGGCGCCGTCCGGCCAGGACCGCTCCTTGCGCCCGGTCCCCCCGGTCGAGCAGCGGCCCGCGGAGTCCACGTACCCGTGGAAGAACCAGTCGAGGTCGTGGCCTGCCGGGAGCAGTTCCTGGAGCAGCAGCCGGCTGCCGGCCTCCGGGGTGCGGGCGTACAGCTCCCGCACCTCGGCCAGGGAGCGCACGATCGTGGTGCTCCGCAGCCCGCCGCCGGCCGGGAGCAGCCAGGGCCTGCTCCACTTGGCGACCACCGGGAGGCCGAGCGACCACGCCATGGCGGCGGCCTCGTCGGCGCCCCCGGGGAGTTCGGTACGGGGATGGGGCAGGCCCAGGCCCGCGCAGGTCTCGGCGAGCTCCGCCTTGTCCGCGACCCGGAGGAGCTGCTCCTCGGTCTGTTCGGGCAGCAGGAAGCGCGGGGTGAGTGCGGTGCGGCGGCGGGCCAGGGCGAGGGCGCTGACGTCGTCCAGCGGCACGGCGAGCACGGGATGTGACGGGTCGTCGGTGACCTCGTCCGCGATGCGGGCCAGGAGGGCGGAGAGCTCGGCGGAGGAGTCCGTCCCGGGGCGCACCCGGACCGAGCGGAGGAAGCGGGAACGGGCGACCGGACTGGTGCTCGATTCGATGACGGCGTGGACCGGGATTCCGGCCCGTCCCAGCGAACGCGTGGCACCGAGCGTGCCGTGATGGAAGGGGTTCCGGTCGAGCCGTACGAGGACGGTGGGGACGCTGGTGTCGAAACGCTGACGGCGCAGCACGGCAGGCCCTTCATCTCGGTGCCCCAACTGGGCGATGAAATCCTCTAATGGACTACGGATCAGAGGGAAGCCGAGCTCACGATCGGCTTATTAGGAATACTTTCGGAACATCGGATTGACAGATCATCAATTGGCGTACACCGCGAAGGAGTGGCCATGGGAGCTGCATACCGGAGAACCTCGAGAAAGTGGCTGGGGGTGTTCACCGCCGGTCTCCTCGTCACGGGCTCAGCCGTGCTCTCGTCCCCCGCGCACGCCGCCGCGTCCGTGAGGACGGCCGACCCCGATCCGGCCCTCGCCACCGCCATGGGAGCCTTCCTCGACTCGGGCCGACGCGGGGTCGCCCGCATCGGGCAGCTCGAACGGTGGCTCGGCGGCCACGAACTCCGCGTCGGTCACACCTACCTCCCGGGCGACCTCTGGTCGAACATCGAGGGGACCCCCGGCTTCCTCGAGGCCTGGGCCGACTGGCGCAACGAGCGGATCCACCGGATGCTCGTCCTCAACGTGCCCATGCTGGAGCGCAACGAGGCCCGCGTCTCCGACCGCGAGGTCCGCCGCCAGCTCCAGCTCGGCGCCGCCGGGTACTACGACCACCACTTCACGACCCTCGCCGAACGCCTCGTCGAGGAGGGGGCCAGGGACACCGTCATCGTCCTCGGCTGGGAGATGAACGGCACCACCTACACCCACCGGTGCGCCCCCGATCCCACCGCGTGGAAGAAGTACTGGAACCGGATCGTCACCGCGATGCGTTCCGTGCCGGGCCAGAAGTTCCGTTTCGACTTCAACCCGAGCCGTGGCCTCGACGCGATTCCGTGGACCCAGTGCTACCCGGGCGACGACGTCGTCGACATCATCGGCATGGATTCGTACGACCAGCCGGCGGGGAGCAGTTTCGACCGGCACGTCAGCGAACCGTACGGGCTCCAGAAGCAGGTCGATTTCGCCGCCGAGCACGGAAAGCAGATCTCCTATCCCGAATGGGGGCTCTTCCGGAACGGCGACAACCCGGAATACATGCGGCGCATGCTGGACTGGATGAGGCAGCACAAGCCGCTGTACCACACGATCACCGACTACTGTCCGCACGGCGTCTGGCAGTGCGACGACAATCCGCAGTCGTCGCTGGTCTTCCGGCAGATGCTGTACGGCACGGAACCGGAGCTCCCGACGGTTCCTGAGCCGAAGCCTGAGCCGAAGCCGGAACCCAAGCCCGAGCCGAAGCCTGAGCCGAAGCCGGAACCCAAGCCCGAGCCGAAGCCCGAGCCGAAGCCCGAGCCGAAGCCCGAGCCGAAGCCCGAGCCGAAGCCGGAACCCAAGCCCGAGCCGAAGCCCGAGCCGAAGCCGGAACCCAAGCCCGAGCCCAAGCCGGAACCGAAGCCCGAGCCCGACTGCTGGACCGTGGACCTCGGTTCGTGGGTGGAGCACTGGCTCGGCGGGTCCGTCTGCGTCCCGAAGGACGAGTGGAAGGACGAGCCCGACCTCGACTGGAAGGACGACTGGCAGGACGACTTGCAGGAGGCCTGGCCCTTCTGACGCTCCTCACGGGCGGCGGTGGCGGAGCTCATCCGCCACCGCCGCCGCCACGCCCGAGCGCCCGCCCGACCCAGGCCCGTTCCCGTGCCTGCCTGGCGGCCCAGCGCCGGGCGTCGGCCGCGCCCGCGCGCAGCCAGAGGAGCGGGGCCGTACCCCGTCCGGCGAGGAGGAGACGCCGGTTGCGGACCGGTTCGGGCCGCCAGTGCTGCTTGTACGACTCGCTGCCCCGCAGCATGCTCAGCGTGGCCCGCCCGCCCGCGCTGGTCTCGCGCGCCCCGTGCCGGAGCAGCATCGTCGCCACGTCGACCTTGCGGGCGCGCAGCGCCGGGTCGGCGCCGTACAGGTAGCCGCCCGCGAGCCGCGGGGACATCAGGGTCAGGTCGGCGGCGACGACGTCCCCGGCGAGCCGGAACTCGGTGACCATCGCGTCGCCGCGCTCGACCATGGGCCGCACGGCCCGGGTGAGGTGCTGGGCGAACCGCTCGCTGGTGTGCTCGGCGGTCACGCCCCGGCCCTGCCACTGGAGCTGATGGAGCCTGAGGAGCCGGTCGAGGGCGGCGGGGACCTCCTCGCCGGTCACCACGCGCGCGTCGATGCCGAGCGCGTCGAGCTTCCGCAGCTTGGCGCGGACCCGCTGGGCCTTCCCGGACGGGATCCGTTCGAGGAGCCCCTCCATGGGGACGGCGGGCAGCTCCAGGCAGAGCGAGTCGGGCAGCCGGCGGCGCGGCCCGCGCCAGTGGGCGAAGACGTGTTCGCTGGCCGCCCCGGGCCGGACCTCCCGCAGGTCGAGGACCGCACCCCGGGCGGCCCGGGCGAGGGCCCCGGCGAGCGCGGGCGCCGCCTCGGGGCAGGAGTCGTCGAGGAGGACGTCCGTGAAGTCGGTGATGGCGCCGCCGAGCGGGGTGAGGACGGGCAGCGGTCCGCGGGCCCGCATCAGGGGCGCGGCGGCGACGAGTTCGCCGCCCTCGCGTCGTACGAGCACCACCCGCAGCGCACCGGGCCTGCCGTACGAGAGCCACCAGGAGTGCAGCCAGGAGTGGGACTGGAAGGGGGTGGCGGAGGAACAGCGCCCGTACAGCGCCGTCCACTCGGCCGAAAGCCGCCCGAACTCCTCCTCGTCACGGCAGACCTCGGCGCGCAGGGTTCTCGGGCTCACACCGCCTCCGCCTTGTGCGTGGCGACCGCCGGGGCGGGCACCGCGGCGGTCGCGGCCGGGGCGGTCGCCTGCCGGGAGTGCCGGGCGCCGTCGCGCGTGGCGGCGCGCTTCGGGCGGATCAGCAGGACCAGGCCGCCGAGGAGGCCGCCCGCGCAGCCGCCGACGAGCGCGGAGAGCGGCGCGGAGGGGGAGACGGGGGTGAGGGGCTTGGTGGCGCGGGAGAACTGGACGACCTTCACCCCGGTGTTGCCGGCGACGTGCGCGCTGTCGAGGACGAGCGCGCGGGCCACCCCGTCGGCCATGGAGACCGCCTGGGCGGGCTTCGCCGACCGTGCGGTGATCGAGATCATCGGCGCGTCCGGGGAGGTCGCGGCCTGCACGTTCTTCCGCAGGGTGTCGGCGGTGACCCCGGCCCACACCTGGGCGTCGCCGGTCACCGCGATGTCGGTGGCGACCCGCCCGTACGCCTGGGCGAAGCCGAGCGCCGCCGAGGCGTCGGACTTCTCGGCCGGTACGACGATGACGTAACTGGTCGCCGCGTACTCCGGGGTCTTCAGGGCTCCGTAGCCGCCGCCGAGCACCGCCCCGGCGAGGACGGCGGCGGGCAGCACCGCCCAGCGGCCCGGGGAACGCAGGCCGGCGGGGAGGAGGGCGCGGGGTGGGGTGGTGTTCATGGGACGGGTTCTCTCACTTCGCGGAGGAGGGGGTGCCGTGGACGGCCTGGTCGTAGAGGGACATCAACTGCCGTGCGCTGTGCGCGATGTCGTAGCGGCGGGCGGCCTCCGGCAGCGGGAGCCGGGCGAGCCGGGCGCCCTGGATGCCGCGCAGCGCGGAGATCAGCTCGGGTACGGACTCGCCGATCCGGCGTGCGCCCGGTGCCGCGTCCGGGGGCAGGTCGTCGATCGCCGGGCAGGCCACGTACAGCACGGGGAGGCCCGCGGCGAGCGCCTCGACGATCGCGAGCCCGAAGGCCTCGTCGGGGGAGGTGGACACGAAGACGTCCATGGCGGAGAGGAGTTCGGGCAGCGTGGGCCCCAGCGGGGCGACGGCCGGCGGGTCCTCGCAGGCCCCGAAGAGCAGGATCCGGTCGGCGGCCCCGCACTCCCGGGCGATCCGGAGGAGTTCCGCGCGGTGCTCGCCCTCGCCGACGAGGAGCAGCCGGGCCTCCGGCACCGAGGCCACCGCCCGGACGAGCCGGTCGAACCGCTTCCCGGGGGCGAGCCGGCCGACGCCGCCGACGACGTACGCGTCCTCGGGGATGCCGAGGACGCCCCGGGTGAGGCGCCGGGCGCGCGCGTCGAAGGCGAACCGGCCGGTCTCGATGCCGTTCGGCACGATCCGGATGCGGTCCGGGGGCACTCCCCAGTCCGTGAGCCGGCGGGCGACGCTGGGCGAGACGGCGACCGTGGAGGTGCCGAGCCGCTCGGACGCCAGATAGAGCGCGCGGGTGCCCGCCGAGAGCGGCCGGCCCTCGATCTGCGTCTCGCCGAGGGAGTGCTCGGTGGCGATGACCCGGCGCACCCCGGCGAGCCGGGCCGCCGTCCTGCCGTACACGCACGCCCGGTAGAGGTGCGTGTGGACGAGGTCGTAGCGGCCCTGCCGGACGATCCGGGCGAGCCGGGGCAGCGCCCCCAGGTCGCGGTTCCCGGTCATGCCGAGGTGGGTGACGGGCGTGCCGTCGGCCTCGATGCCCAGGGCCACCGCGCCCGGGTTGGCGAGCGTGACCACCTCGCTGCGCGTCGGCAGGTGGCGGAGCAGGAGCCGCAGCTGCTGCTCGGCGCCGCCGATGCCGAGGCCGGTGATGACGTGCAGGACCTTCACGGCGCACCGACCGTGGCCGGGCCGTACGGGGCGGGGGACGGGTCGCCGGGGTGGCGGCGGCGCAGCGGGTGCAGGACGCGCTTGGCGGTGAGCCGCCACGGGGTGTCGTTCTCGCCGATGTGGATGCGGGGCAGGGCGTACGTGCCGGTGTGCTCGCCCGGGTCGATCGCGCAGGCGTACCGGTAGCCGGCCTTGCGCACGGCGTGGATCGCGCGCGGGTCGACCCGCCCGTACGGGTAGCAGAAGCCCTCCACCGGGCGGCCCGTCATCTCCTCCAGGAGCTCCCGGCTCGTCCGGGTCTCGGCGGCGAGCGCCGCGTCGTCGGCCTCGGTGAGGGGGACGTGCCGCAGGCCGTGCGAGCCGATCTCCATGCCCGCCTCGGCGATCCGCCGGATGCCGTGCTCGTCGAGCAGCGGCTTGCGCGGTCCGTCCGAGTCCCAGCCGTTCTCGCCGCCGAGACGGCCCGGCAGGACGTACACCGTCGCCGTGAAGCCGTGCCGGCGCAGCAGCGGCAGCGCCGAGTCGAGGAAGTCCGCGTACCCGTCGTCGAAGGTCAGGCCCACGAGCCCCTTGGCGCGCCCCTCGGCGGTGGCGGCGAGCAGCTCCCGCACCGAGACCCCGCGCAGACCCCGGTCGCCGAGCCAGTGCAGCTGCCGGGCGAAGCGCACGGGGGAGACGGTCACCTTGTACGGATCGTCAGCGGCGTCCGTGATCGAGTGGTACATCGCCACCCACAGGGGCGGCTTCCACAGGGGCGGCTTCGGCAGCAGACGGCGCAGCGCGGTGGCGGCGGGCATGGGAGGTCCTCCGGAAGGCGGAGCGGGGCAGGGGCGGGATCTCGGGCGCCTTGGCGGCGCAGGCGATGAAGAGCAGGAAGACGCCGACGACGACGAGGCCCGCGACGGCGACGGCGAGGACGGCGGAGCCGATCGCCAGCTGGCAGAGCCAGCCGGCGCCGGTGGCCCAGGCGCTCGCGGTGGCGAGCCGGAGCAGCCCCTCGCCGAGGCGGCCGACGTGGATCGGGACGGCCTGGCGGTGTGCGCCCCGCAGCAGCAGGACGGCGGTGAGGGTGATGCCGAGGGCGTTGGCGGCGGCGATGCCGACCGCGCCCCAGTGGTGGGCGCCGGGGACGCCGGCGGCGGCGGTCGTGGCGAGGCCCGCGGCCATGGCGGCGGCCGGGTACCAGAGGGGGCGGGCGGCGGAGAAGTAGCAGCGGACGAGGGCGCCGACCATCGTCTGGCCGAGCAGGCCGAGCGCGTACACCCGCATGACGGCGGCGGTGGCGCTGGTGTCGGCGCCGGTGAACTCCCCCCTTTCGAAGAGCAGTTCGACGATCCGGGGGGCGGCGGCGATCACCGTCGAGGAGCCGACGAGCACGACGACGGCGGCGAGCAGCAGATCCCGCTCGACCCGGCGGCGGGCCGCCTCCGGGTCGCCCGCCGCGAGCGCGCGGGCGACCACCGGGAAGCTGACCGTGCACAGCATCAGGGAGAGGATCATCGGCATCTGCGCGACCTTCTGCGCGTAGTTCAGATGCGAGATGGCGCCGGAGGGCAGCGGCGCGGCGAGGAACCGCTCGATCAGGGTCTGGGACTGGCGGCACAGTGAGAACGCGACGACGGGCGCGATGAGCCCGAGGACCAGGATGCGGCCCTCGCCGCTGCCGCCGCCGGCGGCGGGCGCGGCCGGCATCTGCCGCTGCGGCGTCCGCAGTTCGCGCAGGAGCGCGGGGGCCTGGACGAGGACCATCAGGACCCCGCCGACGGCGACCCCGGCGGCGGCGGACCGCACCCCCCACGGCCCGCGCAGCACCAGGACGGTGCCGATGATCCCCACGTTGTACGCGACGTAGATCGCCGCAGGTGGCAGGAACCGGCCGTGCGCGCGCAGCGCTGCCGAGCAGTACCCGACCAGGGCGAAGGACAGCACGCAGGTCCCGGTGAGCCGCGTGCAGTCCACGGCGAGCGCCGGGTCGGGAAGACCCGGCGCGAGCGCGGCCACGAGCAGCGGCGCCGCGACGATCAGGACGACGGCGGCGACACCGAGGGCGAGGACGATCCGGGGCAGCGTCCCGCGCACGAGGGCGCGCACCGGGTCGTCGGACAGGCCGGCCGAACGGCGGGCCAGGGCACGGGAGAAGGCGGGCACCAGGATCAGCGCCATCGCGTCCTCGATGAGCAGCGTCGAGGCGAACTCGGGCACCGTCCACGCCACCAGGAACGCGTCGGTCCCGGCCCCGGCCCCGAAGTACCCGGCCATGATCTGGTCCCGCAGGAGCCCGAGCACCGCCCCGGCCGCGGTGAGCCCCGCCGTCACGGCCGCCGCCTTCGCCAGGAACCCGCCGCCCCCGGACGCCCCGGTACGGGACACGCGCGCGCGTGCGTGCGCCCGGCGCCCGGCGGGCGGAGCCACGGGCCCGCGCGGCGAGGCGGCCACGGGAGGCGCGGCGGCCACGGGCGGAGCCGCCGGAGCCCCGGCGGGGTGACGCGTCACCCACCGGGCCCCGGCGATCAGCTCGGCGGCCGCGCAGGCCCTGCCTGCCCCGGCACCCGCCCCGGCGGCCCTGGCGATTCCGTCGACCCCCGCCCCGTACGCCCCGTAGCCCCCGGAGGGTCCCGCCCCCGGCAGCACGACGGCCCCCGGGGGCCACGGGGAGTCCGTGGAGCCCGGAGGCGAGGTCGGCCAGGGGTCGGTCAGCGGGGTGCCGCAGGGCGGCCGGGGCGAGGGGGGCGGCCCGTCGGCCCACGGCGCGTCCGTGGGCTCCGGTTCCCCGGCCCACGGGTCACGCACGCCTCACCTCCGCCAGCGACCACCAGGCCGCCAGACCGAACACGACGGACATCAGCACCGTCGACGGGCCGCCGATGTCCGCGTAGAAGAAGTCGATGAGCTGCCAGACGAGCAGGCCCGTCGCGACGAGCGCGCAGTCCGCGCCGAGCCGCTGCCGCCGCAGCGCGCCGACGAGCAGCGCCACCCAGCTGCCCGCCAGGGCGAGCAGCCCCACCAGGCCCTGCTCGCTCAACACGAGCAGGTACATGTTGTGCGGGGACAGCAACGGCTGGCGCGCGAACGCGGCGCCCGCGCCGGCCGTGTCGCTGCCGGAGGACAGCGCGAGCGAGGCGTTCGAGTCGCGGTACTGGGGGAAGCCCTTGAGGCCGACGCCCGTGACCGGCTCCGCGCGCCACATCCGCCCCGCCGCCGCCCACATCGTGTACCGGTCGGTCACCGACTGGTCCGGCGCGGCCGCCACCTGCGTGATGCTGGCGACCCGCTCCTCCACCATCTCCGAACCGATCCCGAGGCCGCCGACGAGGACCACCCCGAGCGCGGCCGCCACGAGCGCCACCCGGGCCGCCCGCCGTACCCCGGCGAGCAGCAGCTGGATCGCGCAGGCCAGCACGGTCGCGATCCACGCGCCCCGGCTGAACGACAGCACCAGCGGGACGAAGAGCAGCCCCGCGCAGACCAGCGCGGCCGTGCGGCCCCGGCCGGGGCCGCTGCCGAGCGCGATCCCGGCGGCGACGATCAGCCCGTACGCCACGACCGTCGCCATGCCCATCACGTCGGTGGCGCCGAAGGTGCCGACGGCCCGGACGTCCTCGCCCTGGTACGAGGCGCCCGTGCCCGTCAGGTACTGGACGACGCCGACCGCGCCCTGGAGCAGCGCGAACGCGACGAGACCCCAGGCGATCACGGCGAAGTCCCGCCGGTCACGGATCGTCAGGAGCACGGCCGCCGGGACGAGGACGAAGATCTGCAGGTAACGGGCGACGCCCGGCAGGCTCGCCGCCGGGTCGTGCGAGGTGATCGCGGCCAGACAGATCCCGAGCACCGGCAGGCCGAGGACGACGGCCGCCGCTCGGGTCAGCGGCCGGGTCCCGCCGCGCAGCACCCGCACCAGGCAGATCAGGACGAGGAGCCCGGAGGCCGCGTCGGCGACCGTCCCCGTGCCGCCGGTGCCGCCCTGCGCCCCGCCGCCGCCCGGGACGAGCAGCAGCGCGATCACGGCGAGGACCGGGGACAGCGCCCCGGCCCGGCGGGCCAGGGTCCGTACGTCGGCACCGGAGTCCGGGGCGGAAGGCACCGCCGGCGCCGTCACGACCGTGGCCATCCTCAGCTCCCCGTGGGTCGGACGAGCCCGGCCGCCGTGCGCAGCAGGATGCAGACGTCCTGCCAGAGCGACCAGTGGTCGATGTAGTGGTTGTCGAAGCGGCAGCGGTCCTCGATCGAGGTGTCGCCGCGCAGCCCGTGCACCTGCGCCAGACCCGTGAGCCCCACCGGCATCCGGTGCCGGGCCGCGTACCCGGCGTGGATCTTGCTGAACTGGGCGACGAAGTACGGGCGTTCGGGCCGGGGCCCGACCAGGCTCATGTCCCCGCGCAGCACGTTCCACAGCTGCGGAAGCTCGTCGAGCGAGGACTTCCGCAGGAAGTTCCCGGCCGCGCTCATCCGCCGGTCGCCCGCCACGTTCCACCGGGTCGCCGACTCGGTGTCGTCGGAGGGGCGCAGCGTACGGAACTTGAGCAGCGTGAAGTGGCGCCCGTGCTGGCCCACCCGCTCCTGCCGGAAGAGCACCCCGGGACCGTCCGAGAGCCGCACCGCCAGCGCGCACAGCAGCAGCACCGGCAGCGCGAGCGCGAGCGCGGGGGCGGCGAGCACGATGTCGAGGGCCCGCTTGGAGGCCCGTCCGCGCCGTTCGCCCAGCGGGACGATCCGCTGCCAGGCGTACCCCCACATGTGCGCGCCCATCGGCCCGTCCTGCGGCCGGCCGCCGACCCGCCAGGTGGCGCAGCCGTACTGCTGGAAGAGCGCCACCAGGCCTGGGTCGTCGTCGAGGAACACCGCGTCGCGCACGGCGTTCTGGATGACCGCGCGCTGGATCTCCTCGGTCGTGGTGAGCACCGGGAGCCCGCCCTCCGCGGCCGCCCGGGAAGGGCCGCCCTGCTCGGGGACGCCGACGATCCCGACCGGCCGCATCCCGTACTCGGGGTGCTGGGCGGCCGCCGCGGCGAACCGGCGCGCGGCCCCCGTCCCGCCGATGACGAGCGCCGAACGGGGCCGCTCGCGGGCGATCCGGCGCCGCCGCCCGAGCAGCACGGCGCGGACCAGGCACACCAGGGCGACGTGCGTGCCGTACGCGGCGCAGAGCCGCAGCGGCCCGATCGCCAGGGCGGGGGAGTACGCGGCGACCGAGGCCGCCGCCAGGCACCAGGCGAACCCGGCGCGGGAGCCGAGCGCGGGCAGCTCGTCGAGGGCCCGGGTGTGCGCGGCCGGCCGGTAGAGCCCCGCCTGCCCGTCGAGGACGAGGACGAGCACGAGGATCGGCAGCACGAGCCGGAGGTCGTGGTGGGCCGCGCTCAGCACCGACGCGGCGGCGAGGACGGCCAGGGCGTCGACCACCACGAGGGCCGCCACGCCGGACCGCTGACGCACCCGGCGGTGGCGCGGCAGCGCGAGCCGGCCGGGCGTACCGCGGCGCGGCGCGAGGGAGGCGAGGCCGAAGCCCTGGCCCGCCGTGGGCCAGGGGCCCGGCGAGGGGGGAACGCTGGTACTTTCCGTGGTCACTGCGCAATCGGCTCTCTGTGCTCGGCCCCCCGCACTCCGGCCAGTTCGCGGTAGACGTCCGCGACGGCCGCGCCGGTGCGCCGGACATCGAATCTGCTGAGGACGTGCTCGTGGGCCTCGCGGCCCAGGCGGTGCCGGAGCTCCGGCCTCCCGAGGAGGCGGCCCAGAGCGGTGGCGAGCGCGGCCGGGTCCTCGGGCGGGACCAGACACTCGGGCGCGTGGGCGGGCGGCAGGCTCTCGCGCGCCCCGTCCACGTCGCTGACGACGACCGGCCGGCCGGCGGCCATGGCCTCCAGGGGCGCGAGGGCCATGCCCTCCCAGCGGGACGGCAGGACGACCACGTCGGCGGCCCGGTACCAGGGCACGGTGTCCTCGACGGCCCCGGTGAACCGCACCGAAGGACCGGCGGCGGCCCGCAGGGCCTCCTCGTCCGGGCCGTCGCCGACCAGGACGAGCCGGGCCGCGGGCACCTCCGCGAGGACGGCGGGCCAGGCGGCGAGCAGGACGTCCTGCCCCTTCTGGCGGCAGAGCCGGCCCACGCAGACGATGGTGGGCGCCGGATTGCCGGGCGGTCCGTCGGTCGCGAACCGGGCCGTGTCCACGCCGTTGTGGACGACCGACCAGGCCGCCGCGACCCTGGCCGCCTCGCCGGTGTGCCGCTCGGCCTCGCTCACGCAGAGGATCCGGTCCGCCCACCGGGCGCCGAACCGCTCCCAGCGCCGGGCGAGCGCGGCGGTCGTCCCCTCGACCGCCTCGAAGGACCAGGCGTGCGGCTGATACACCGTCGGAATCCGTCCCCGCACGGCGAGTCGGGCGCACAGGCCGGCCTTGGCGCTGTGCGCATGGACGAGTCCGGGCCGGACCGTACGGATCAGCCGGGCCAGTTCCCGCGTCTCGCGGAGGACGGCGGGACCGGGGTCGCGGCCGGCCCGCCAGTCGTGGGTCTCGGCGCCCTCGGCGCGGACGGCGGCGGAGAGCCCGGTGCCGGGCGGGCAGGCGACCGCGACCCGCAGGCCGGCGGCGCGCTGGAAGCGGACCAGGTCGACGACGACACGGGCGACCCCGCCGTCGCCGGGCTGGACCGCGTGCAGGACGGTGACGGACCCGGGGTCCGTGGAGAGTGGTGACCGCACGTCAGCGCCGGACGTCCGCCTGGAGGAAGACCGCGCCGAGCCAGACGGTGTCCTTCCGGCTGCCGACCCGGACGTGGACCCGGTCGCCCCCCGCGCGCAGTGCTCCCCGCAGGTCGAACACGTCGGAGTCGTATCCGAGGGTGTTCGTACGATCGGGCCGTCGTACGGTCCGACCGGTGCCGAATTCGGTGATGGTGGAGTTCAGTACGTCGTCCGCGGAATTGGCGGAATCGGAGAGGCGGGTGCTCTTCGAACGGCTCGTTTCCACCGTCAGGTAATCCCCGGAAGTGCCGCGGTCACCGTCATAGGCGATCAACCCGAGACGCCCGGAGACGCCCTTGGGAAAACGGTTTCCGTCGACCGGCACGCGCAGCTCCCCGGCGCGCGGACCGACCGTTTCGAAACCGTCCCAGACACTGATCCTGCGCAGCGGTTCCGAGGCCTTCTCGTACGCGGCGACGAGCGTCCAGCCGCCCCATCCGCCCATCGCGGAACGGCCCCCGGCCACATTGATCTGGGCGACGGTCCACAGCCCCGGGTGCGAGCGGCGGACCAGCTCGGTGACGTCGGCGGAGGCCTGGAAGGCGTCGGCGCCGTCGGCCGTGCGGTGGCCGATCACGGAGTCGGCGAGCAGCGCCTTGTACCGTCCGCCCGGCTCGGCGATCAGGACGCGGCCGTCGTCCTTCGGCGGCTTCTGCTCGCCCACCCGCAGGTTCCCGCCCCAGTACAGCCGGGCCCAGGTCACCCGGGCCCCGGCCGGCACCGGGAGTTCGGCACGGCTGGAGTTGTACGTGTTGGGGTCGCGGTCCACGTCGACGTACCTGATCGTGGCGCCGTCGTTGACCGACTCGGTGCCCTTCGCGCCCTTCGCCGAGGTGTTGGCGGCGCGCACGATCCCACCGTGCTGCACGACCTGGTGACGCGCGGCGAAGGGGACGCGGGTCGCCTCCCGCGGCCGGGGTGCGGCGGCGGAGGCGCCGGGCAGCGCGGCGGACAGGACCGCACACGACAAGGCGCACACCACGCCGCGACCCACAGCAAGAACCGCTGAATTCCGCATACAGGATCTCCGCTTTGATGAGAGAAGGGAGGGAAGACCCGAGAAGGCCGGGGGAGGGGAAGGTGTCGTCCGCACGAAATGGGTGAACGCGCGGCGGGCCCGGAAGCAACGTTCGGGAACGTTATAACCCCGATGCGGGGCGATAGTACGCATTAGATGCCCGGAAACGCTAACTCCCGTATCCGCGCGGCCGGTTCCTCGTTGAGCGTGTTGCGCCATTCCACGCCCAGTCGCTCGAATGGCCCTCCTATGGCCCAAAGATCGGTTGAACGTCACCCGTTCGGGAGAGCAACCGATGAAAACCCGGGGCGTTGTTGAGAGAGCCGGGCCGAACAGTCCGCGCAGTCCGAGTTGGATGAATTCGATCGAGGAGCGCCTCTCCATGTCCCGTATCGCCAAGGCCGTAGTCCTGACCGTCGGTGCCGCCGCCGCCGTCGCCGGCGCCGCCGGTGCCGCCTCCGCCGACGCCGGCGCCGAGGCCGCGGCCGTGAAGTCCCCGGGTGTCATCTCCGGCAACGTCGTCCAGGTCCCGATCCACATCCCGGTCAACCTCTGCGGCAACACCGTCAGCGTCATCGGCGCGCTGAACCCGGCCTTCGGCAACACCTGCGTCAACGCCTGACAACGCACGTCTGATCGGTCCTTCCGGAGCCGGTGCGCCCACCCCGCCGGGGTGGGCGCACCGGCTTTTCCCTTGCGGTCACTGGTCCGGTACTCGTTCGGCCGCACCTTCGTGCGCCGTTCGGTGCAACGGCGTACGCCCCTTCGGGGGGCAGGTCGCGGGGGCGGATTCACTCGAACGGAGGCGTGGCGCTCAGTAGTTCACCGGTTGCGGAGCGCTATACCCGCAGGCACCGTGAGAGAGCAGTTGTCCGACGCATAAGGAAAAGGAACACATATGCGTCCCCTGGCTACACGCCGTCTCACCGCCCTGGCGATATCCGCCGCCATCACCCTCGGCACGGCGGGAACCGCCTTCGCCGGCGAACACCACCCGTCCCCCGCGGTCGGCCGGGCCGCCCACGAGCCCCTCCCGGACACCACCGCCCTCCTGGCCCAGGCCGAAGCACTCGGCGAGCTCGGCTCGGTGACGACCCCCGTGACCGAACTCGTCACGGCCGCGCTCAAGGCCGACTCCGGGCAGCTGCCCGCGGCCGACGTCGAGGCCTTCAAGAGCAAGATCGCCGCGGCGGTCGACGAGGCGAAGGCCACCGCCCCGGCCCCGCTCCCGGACGCCCCCGCACCGGAGACCCCGGTGACCCCGCCGGCCGCGGACCTCCCGGTGAAGCCCCCGGCGGCCGAACTCCCCGTGACCCCGCCCGCCGCCGAGCTCCCGGCCACGCCCCCGGCGGCCGAGCTCCCGGCGAAGCCGCCCGCCGCGGACCTCCCCGTCACGCCGCCCGCCGCCGAGCTCCCGGCGAAGCCGCCCGTGACCCTGCCCGTCGTGGCCGACGCGAAGGCCGCCCCGGCGGACGTCGTGTCCGACGCCCTCGCCTCGATCCAGAAGGCCGTCGCCGGCCTGCTCGCCGCCGTCACCTCCGGCGACGCCGGCGGAGTCGTACCGCAGGTCACCTCCACGCTGACCTCGCTGGTCAACCTGGTCACCGCCACCCTGCTCGGTAGCGGACTGCCCGCTCCGGACCTGCCCGATCTGCCCACGCTCCCGGCGCTCCCGGTCACCGCGCCCGAGCTGCCCGTCGACCCGCCGGTCGCCGCGCCCGAGCTGCCGGTCAAGCCCCCGCTGCCCGTCCGGTAGCACCCCGCACACCCGTACCGGCCCGACGTCCGTCGGGCCGGTACGGGTGTGTGCGATCGGCAAATAGCACCGGCCCGCATCGATCGGGTGCAGTACGGAGAAATCCTTCCTCCCGGAGTTTCCGGGGCGCTCACTCCTCGTTACAGAAGCAGAACGATGTACAGGATTCGGCCAAGAACCCTGTACGGAACGTGACTTGAAAGCACAGAGGAAGGATTCACTCCATGAAGCCCACCAAGGTTGCCGCGGTCGTCGCCGGTTCGATGATGGCCCTGGGTGCCGCCGCGCCCGCCATGGCCACGGAGGCGCTGACCCCCACCAGCCTGAACGGTGGCCTCGAAGCGATCGCCGCCCACGGACTGAAGAGCGACATGCTGAGCAGCACCACGGACGGCTCCCCGGTCCAGACCGTGACGAAGGCGGCGGAGCAGCTGAACACCGCCACCAAGGGCGCCCAGCTGCTCGGTGGCCTCCCGGTCCCCGGCGGTCTGGCCGGCTGACACCACCTCAGTACACCTGTCCCCACGGGCACTTACGGCGGCCCTCCGTGCCGCTGTTCCTCACGGTCGGCTGATCGAATGATTTTCTGATCAGCTGCCGTGTGGCCCCGGCTTCACGCCGGGCGTCGACCCATACCTTTTGGCCGATCCCACTGGAACGTCGGTGCGGATCAGGCCGGTCGGAGCGAGGGGGGATCCTCGCCGGTCTCTCCCTTTCTCCAGAGGAAGAGCGGTATGCGGTCCATCATCAGCAGGAAAGTACTCACCGCGGCGGCAGCGACCGGCATCCTGTCGCTGAGTGGGGGATTCGCCCTGGCCGCGAACTCCCACTCCGGTACGGGCGACGGTCCGGGCTCCGCCACGGCCGGCCATGTCCAGGCACGACCGCCGGCCGACGCCTGCGGCAAGAGCACGGGACTCGGCGACCTCTGCGCCCAGCCGTCGGAGTACCCCGACGGCTACGGCGACGACGATCACGGTGGCTACGGCGACGACGATCAAGGCGGCTACGGCGACGACCACGATCACGATCACGGCGGTGGCCCGACGGGTTACCCGACGAGTCACCCGACGGGGCATCCCACGGGCCACCCCACCGGTCACCCGACCGGCCATCCCACGGGCCACCCGACGGGTCATCCGACCGGGCATCCCACGGGCCACCCGACGGGTCATCCGACGGGGCACCCCACCGGGCACCCGACCGGGCATCCCACGGGCCACCCCACCGGTCACCCGACCGGCCATCCCACGGGCCACCCCACCGGCCACCCGACTGGCCATCCCACGGGCCACCCCACCGGCCACCCGACTGGCCATCCCACGGGCCACCCCACTGGGCACCCCACGGGTCACCCGACTGGCCATCCCACGGGGCACCCCACTGGGCACCCGACCGGTCACCCCACCGGCTATCCCACGGGCCACCCGACCGGTCACCCCACCGGGCACCCGACGGGACACCCCACCGGGCACCCGACGGGACACCCCACCGGGCACCCGACGGGACACCCCACCGGGCACCCGACGGGTCACCCGACCGGGCATCCCACGGGTCACCCCACCGGCCACCCCACCGGTCACCCGACGGGCTACCCGACCGACCACCCCACCGGGTACCCCACCGATCACCCGACCGACCACCCCACCGGCAAGCCCACCTGTGAGAAGCCCGCGCCCGGTGAGTGGCCGCACGGGTGTGGGGAGCTGCCCGACACCGGTAGCGAGCCCATGCTCATGGGCGCGGCCGCGGTCAGCGCCGCGCTGATCATCGGCGGCACCGTCGTCTACCTCCGCGGCGGACGGATCGCCCGCCGGCACTGATCCCGCGTCAACCAGGGCCCTCGCCGTCACCGGTGAGGGCCCTGCGCGTTGCTGCACATGGGTTAGTCCCGCGACGTTTCGGCCAAGGGGCTCGTTCTCCTCATATGAATCTGCGTTCTCACGCGGGCATGGGACTCCTCATGACCGCATTTGCCTCCGCCGCCCTGGTCTCTCCCGCCGCCGCCGTCGAGGCGCCGGTGATCGTCCCGCTCCAGGGCCTGGAGCCGGTCCTGCCGATGGACGCGCCGACCATCGCGACCGGCGTTCCCGTCCCGATGCCCGGCGCGCCCACCGGCTTCCAGAAGGGCGTCGGCGCGCTCCCCGACGTCACCCTGCCGAGCGTGCCGCTCACCGGCACCCTGCCGGAGACCGTCGTCGACGCGCCGCTGCCCCAGCTCCTCAAGGGCAGCGAGCCCGGCAGCGCCCTGCTGAGCAGCCCGCACTCGGAGATGCAGGCGGCCACCCCCGGCGCCGTCCTCGGCACCCCGGTGGAGGCCCCGCGCGGCAACGGGCTCGCCGGGATCCCGCACCTGGCGAAGCCTCAGCTCGGTCTCCTCACCCCGGTGCTCAGCGGAGCCCTCGACCCCCAGCTCGGGCTGGCGCCGGACGCGGGCTGACGCGACCGCGCCCCCGTTCATTCGTACGACTGTTGACCGGGCGGGTGAAGACACGATTCTTCCCCGCCACCCCAAGGTGTTTCGGTCGTTGCAAGAGAAGGCTTGTCGCATGGCCGCGGCCCGCGGACCGGAAGCGTCCCGTCGTATCCGGCGGCGGACGAGATCGGGTCCGCGGGCCATTTTTTCGGTTTTCCCTCGTCCCGTTCGGCTCAATGCCCGTGACCCGATCCGGCGATCGGCGTTGAACGGAAGTGACGGCCGTGATTCCTGCGGTCGCTTTCATACGTCCAAGGAGTTCTTGATGTCTCGCATCGCGAAGGCTGCCGCTGTTCTCGCAGGCACGGGTGCCGTTGCCCTCAGCGGAGCCGGCCTGGCCGTCGCCGACTCGGGCGCCGAGGCCGTCGCCGCCCACTCGCCCGGTGTCGCCTCCGGCAACGTCGTCCAGGTTCCGGTCCACGTCCCGGTCAACCTCTGCGGCAACACCGTCAACGTCATCGGTCTGCTGAACCCGGCGTTCGGCAACACCTGCATCAACGCCGACGGTGGCCACGGGCACGGCGACGGCGGCTACGGCGGCTGATCCCCCCGCTTCACATGAATGTCCCCCCGGCCGTCGGCCGGGGGGACATTCATGTGTGGGGCTCAGGCGTACCGGTAGATCCGGCTGTGGTCGAACATCGACGCCGGGGTCACGCCCCAGGGAGCCATCGGCTCGTGCCGGGCGGCGACCTTGCGGTACTGCGCGTCCCCCAGGGGCGGCGGCTCGGCCGGCAGGTAGGCGGCCCCGGGGTTCCGCTGCTGCCAGCGCGACCAGAGCAGGTCGACGAAGGAGTGGTGCAGCCAGAAGACCGGGTCGTTCACGGAGCCGCCGCCGAGCATCAGGCCGCCGACCCAGCGGTGCACCCGGTTGTGGATGCGGAACCGCTCGTTGCCGCGGCCCGGCGCCCAGCCCTCCAGGGCGTTGCGGAAGCCGGTGGAGCTCGTCGAGTTCCAGGGCGCCGCGTCGTACACCCGCTCGCGCATCACCTCGTCGAGCTGGGCCGGGGTGGGCAGCGTGATCGGGTCGCGGGGGCGGCCGAAGTCCCTGGTCAGATACCGGACGTCGGTCATCGACTCGGTGATCGTCCACCGCCCGGCGGAGGCCGCGAAGGGGCCCGTCATCACCTGGAGGTCGGCCCGGCGGCCGTTGCCGCCCATGAAGTCCTCGCGCCAGATCGAGGAGGCCGGGGAGTTGTCCCGGGTCCAGTCCCAGTACGGGACGGAGACCGTCGGGTCGATCCGGCGCAGGGCCGTCTCGAACTCGAGCAGGAACTTGCGGTGCCAGGGCAGGAAGCTCGGCGTCATGTGGGCGATCCGCAGCCGGCCCTCCCCGTCGGCCGTGTAGTGGTCGATGTGGGTGCGGACGAAGCGGTCGTACGCACCGGTGCGCTTGAGCTCCAGGACGGCAGCGACGAACTTGCGGCGCTCGGCGCCGGTCAGATCGCGCTGGTTCTTACGCGTGTACACCACGCGGGCTCCCTCCCGTCGGGTCGGTGGGGACGCCGTGGGCGCCCGCGAGCGGGGAGAGCCGGGCCGCGCCCAGCTCGTCCACGGCCGCGCGGGTGGCCGCCAGGGGCGTCGGGCAGGACTCGTAGTGGTCGATCGGGGTGACGTAGCCGCCGTCGGCGCAGCGCATCAGATGCAGCGGCCGGCCGTCGACGAGGGCCGTCGGTTCGCCCCCGGGTCCGGAGAAGCCCAGGAGGCGACGGCCCCGGTACATCTCGTCGAAGGCGTGCGGATCATGTTCGACCCCCGATTCCGGTCGGGTCGCGATACGGCCGAGCGCACCACCCGTGAAGGCGGTGACGGCCAGGGCGAACAGGGACCGCAATGCGACGCGGCGCGGGACGATCATCAGTGATCTCCTGGTGGTCGGCTTATGCCCTCAGGGCACAACGATGAAAACCCGGGTTCGTTGCGGCGGACATGGCAGCGGCGTGAATGTCGGCCGTTCGAGTGAATTCGGCGCGGGGAAAGGGTGGTTGGAGCATTAGCATCCGATTCATGACCACTTCCAACGTCGTTTCCTCGGCGCGCAGCGCCTCTCCGCTGGGAACTCTCACGGTGATTCCGTGGTCCAGCGAGCCCTCCGCCGAATCGGCGGGGACGCCGTTCCTGATGGCGTATTCGCTCGGCGACGGCCGGGACGGTCCTGAGGCCGGTCAGCAGGCGATGCGCGCGGCCCTGGAGGCGATGAACCTCTCGGTCGGCGACCGGCTCTTCGATCTGGAGAAGGACGCCGGGATCAACGCCTCGCTGATCGTCGAGGCCGGTTCGGCCGTGCTCACCCTGCCCTTCCTGAAGGTGCAGTGCCCGGTGCCGGAGGAGTGGCAGGCGGCGGCGCGCGAGCAGGGCAAGGTCTACTTCATCTGCTCCGTACGGCCCTGGGCCGAGGGCGTGCCCGGACAGCCCGTCGACGAGGAGCGGCTCAAGGCCTTCGTCTCGGACGAGGCGATGCTCGCCGACAGCGCCCACGTCCTGCTGCCGGTCCGCCGCATCCAGGGCTGAGCGGGAAGGGGTCGCGCCATGGCGACGGTGAACGTACGGGACGGGGTGCCGGGCCAGCGGCAGGAGGAGGCCGCCGGGGAGACCGGCGGCCCGATCGGCGCGGGCCGGGCGCTCGCCTGGTTGCTGCTCGTCACCGGCGCGGCGGGCGTCCTCGCCGGCTGGGTGATCACGCTCGACAAGTTCAAGCTCCTGGAGGACCCCGGTTTCCAGCCCGGGTGCAGTCTGAACCCGGTCGTGTCCTGCGGCAGCGTCATGAAGAGCGAGCAGGCGGCGGTGTTCGGCTTCCCGAACCCGATGCTCGGGCTCGTCACGTACGCCGTCGTCGTCGCCGTCGGTGCCGGGCTGCTCGCCGGGGCCCGCTACCGGGGCTGGTTCTGGCTCGGCCTCAACGCGGGGATGCTCTTCGGGGTCGGTTTCTGCACCTGGCTGATGTACCAGTCGCTGTACGAGATCAACGCGCTCTGCCTGTGGTGCTGTCTGGCCTGGGTCGCCACGATCACCATGTTCTGGTACGTCACCGCGCACAACGTCCGGGAGCGCGTCCTGCCCGCCCCGGCGGGGCTGCGGACCTTCCTCGGCGAGTTCACCTTCGCCCTGCCCGTCCTGCACATCGGGATCATCGGGATGCTGATCCTGACCCGTTGGTGGGACTTCTGGACCAGCTGACGTGAGGCGGCTCTCCTCCTGGCCTTCCTGGCTCTCCTGGTTCACCTGGCCGCGGGCCGCACTGACCGTGCTGCTCGCGGCCGTTGTCGTCTTCCTGTGCGCGCTCCTGTCCGACCGGACCGGGACGCGGACCGCGCCCGAGACGGATCCGGAGCCGCTGACGGGGGTCCCCTCGGGGTTCTTCACCGGCTCCGACGAGGCCGGGGTGCGGCGGATCGCGCAGGTGCAGGACTGGCTCGGCGGCGACTCCCTGACCGTCGGCCACACCTATCTGCCGGGCGACCGCTGGTCCAACATCGAGGGGCATCCGGCGCTGTTCGGGCCCTGGGCGCGCTGGAAGGCCGAGCGGCCCGGGCGCCTCTTCGTGCTCAACGTGCCGCTGCTCGACCGGAACGAGGCCGGGCTGCCGGACGCCGAGGTGCGGGCGGGGCTGCGGCGGGGCGCGGACGGCGCGTACGACGGGCACTTCCGGACCCTGGGGGAGCGGCTCGTGGCGCAGGGGCTCGGCGACGCGGTCCTGGTGCTCGGCTGGGAGATGAACGGCACCACGTACAGCCATCGCTGCCGCCCGGACCCGACGGCCTGGAAGGCGTACTGGCGACGGGTGGTGGGGGTGCTGCGGGAGGTGCCGGGGCAGCGGTTCCGTTTCGACTTCACGCCGAGCCGGGGTCTCGACGCCATCCCCTGGCCGCACTGCTACCCGGGCGACGACGTCGTCGACATCATTGGGATGGACGCCTACGACCAGCCCGCCGGGCTCTCCTTCGAGGAGCAGGTGGACGAGGAGTACGGGCTCGCGCACCAGGTGCGCTTCGCGGCGGCGCACGGCAAGCCCGTCTCGTACCCGGAGTGGGGGCTCTTCAGGAACGGGGACGACCCGGCGTACGTGCGGGGGATGTTGGGCTGGTTCGCGGCGCACCGGCCCGTCTACCAGACCGTCACCGACTACTGCCCGCACGGGGTGTGGGAGTGCGCGGACAATCCGGATTCGGCGCGGATCGTCAGGGGCGCGCTGGGGGCCTCAGGCCGGCGGTGAGGGCGTCAGGCCGGTCTTGAGGGTGTCGACCGTGCGGTCCAGGAGGGCGACGAGGTCGTCGGTGCGGCCGTGTTCGGCCCAGTGGACGGTCGCCTCGCGGAGCGCGCCGAGGACCGCCGCCGTGAAGATCCGTACCTCCAGGCCGTCCGCGTCCCGGCCGGTGCGGTCGGCGATCGCGCGGGCGAGCCGGCGGCCGGTCGTGGCGGTGGTCTCGGTGAGCCGGGCGCGCACGGCGGGGATCTCCACCATGAGCCGGGCGCGCAGCCGGGTCTCCTCGGGCTCCTCGTCGAGGGCGGCGCGGACGGCTTCGAGGACGACCGCCCGGAGCGATTCGAGCGGTTCCTCCGCGGCGGGGCGGGCACGCAGCCGGGCTTCGAGGAGTTCGTCGTTCTCGTCGGTGAGGAGGATGTCCTCCCGGACAGGGAAGTAGCGCACGACGGTGGAGGGGGAGACCTCGGCGGCCTCGGCGATGCGGTCGGTGGTGGCGGCGTCCCAGCCCTGCTCGGCGACGAGCCGGTAGGTGGCCTTCCGGATCGCCGCGCGGGTCTTCGCCTTCTTGCGTTCGCGGAGGCCGGGGCGGTCGTTCATGCCCTTCATGCTCCCAGGTCAGGCGTGCTGGTACGCCACGAGCGAGATGCCGACGTAGTGGACGATGAAGGCCGCGAGGGTCAGCGAGTGGAAGACCTCGTGGAAACCGAACCAGCGCGGGGAGGGGTTCGGGCGCTTGATGCCGTAGATGACGCCGCCCGCGCTGTAGAGCAGTCCGCCGACGACGACGAGGACGAGGACGGCGATGCCGCCCGCGCGCATGAAGTCGGGCAGGAAGAAGACGGCGGCCCAGCCCATCGCGATGTAGCAGGGCGTGTACAGCCAGCGAGGGGCGCCGACCCAGAAGACGCGGAAGGCGATGCCGGCGGCGGCCGCGACCCAGACCGCCCACATGAGCGGCTTCGCCGTGGAGTCGGGGAGGAGGAGCAGGGTGAGCGGGGTGTAGGTGCCCGCGATGATCAGGAAGATGTTGGCGTGGTCGAGGCGCCGGAGCACGGCCTCGCCGCGCGGGCCCCAGTTGCCGCGGTGGTAGAGCGCGCTGATGCCGAAGAGCAGGCAGGCGGTGAGGACGTAGATCCCGCAGGCGATGCGGGCGCGGGGCGAGTCGGAGAGGGCGACGAGGGTGAGGCCCGCGACGATCACGGCGGGGAACATGCCCGCGTGCAGCCATCCTCTGAGCCGGGGCTTCGTCGGGAGCGGCACGGGGCGCTCGATCGGGGTCACTTCCGGCGTGGCTGCAGTCATGGGACGGAATCCTAGCTACGGCTCCGTAGGTACCGGATATGAGTGGCGATGCTCACGTGTGCACCCCCCTGGACATATGGGCGAATCCGTCGGATGATCAAATGAGTGCGGTCGGCACCGGATGAGCAGCTACGACGCATCCGGGTCGCAGCCCCCACGGGGCAGACATCTAAAAAACCCCTCAACAAGGAGCAATCGTGGCGCGCGACAACGCGGCTCCCCTTCCCACCCAGCACCAGGAGCTCATCTCCTGGGTGACCGAGATCGCCGAGATCACTCAGCCGGACAACATCGTCTGGTGCGACGGATCCGAGGCCGAGTACGAGCGCCTGTGCGAGGAGCTCGTCGCCAAGGGGACCTTCAAGAAGCTCGACCCGGTCAAGCGCCCGAACTCGTACTACGCCGCCTCCGACCCGTCCGACGTCGCGCGCGTCGAGGACCGGACCTTCATCTGCTCCGAGAAGGAGGAGGACGCGGGCCCGACCAACCACTGGAAGGCCCCCGCGGAGATGAAGGACATCTTCGCCGGCGAGAAGGGCATCTTCCGCGGCTCCATGCGCGGCCGCACCATGTACGTCGTGCCCTTCTGCATGGGCCCGGTCGGCTCCCCGCTTTCCGCCATCGGCGTCGAGATCACCGACTCCGCGTACGTCGCCGTCTCCATGCGCACCATGACCCGCATGGGACAGGCCGTCCTCGACGAGCTCGGCACCGACGGCTTCTTCGTCAAGGCCGTCCACACCCTCGGCGCGCCGCTCGCCGAGGGCGAGGCCGACGTGCCGTGGCCCTGCAACACCACCAAGTACATCTCGCACTTCCCCGAGACCCGCGAGATCTGGTCGTACGGCTCGGGCTACGGCGGCAACGCCCTGCTCGGCAAGAAGTGCTACGCGCTCCGTATCGCCTCCGTCATGGCGCGTGACGAGGGCTGGCTCGCCGAGCACATGCTGATCCTCAAGCTCACCCCGCCGCAGGGCGAGGCGAAGTACGTCGCCGCCGCGTTCCCGTCGGCCTGTGGCAAGACCAACCTCGCGATGCTGGAGCCCACGATCTCCGGCTGGACGGTCGAGACCATCGGTGACGACATCGCCTGGATGCGCTTCGGCGAGGACGGCCGCCTCTACGCGATCAACCCCGAGGCCGGCTTCTTCGGCGTCGCGCCCGGCACCGGGGAGCACACCAACGCCAACGCCATGAAGACCATGTGGGGCAACTCCGTCTTCACGAACGTCGCGCTCACCGACGACGGCGACGTGTGGTGGGAGGGCATGACCGAAGAGGCGCCCAAGCACCTCATCGACTGGAAGGGCAACGACTGGACTCCGGACTCGGAGACCCCGGCCGCCCACCCGAACGCCCGCTTCACCGTCCCGGCCGGGCAGTGCCCGATCATCGCGCCGGAGTGGGAGGACCCGAAGGGCGTGCCGATCTCGGCGATCCTCTTCGGCGGCCGCCGCGCCTCCGCCGTCCCGCTGGTCACCGAGTCCTTCGACTGGAACCACGGCGTCTTCCTCGGTGCGAACGTCGCCTCCGAGAAGACCGCCGCCGCCGAGGGCAAGGTCGGCGAGCTGCGCCGCGACCCCTTCGCCATGCTGCCGTTCTGCGGCTACAACATGGGCGACTACATGGCGCACTGGATCAAGGTGGGCAAGGACGCCGACGCGTCGAAGCTCCCGAAGATCTACTACGTCAACTGGTTCCGCAAGAACGACGCCGGCAAGTTCGTCTGGCCCGGCTTCGGCGAGAACAGCCGCGTCCTGAAGTGGATCGTCGAGCGCCTCGACGGCAAGGCCGAGGGCGTCGAGACCCCGATCGGCATCCTGCCGACCCCGGAGTCCCTGGACACCGAGGGCCTGGACCTGCCGGCCGAGGACCTGGAGTTCCTCCTCAAGGTGGACCGTGACGTGTGGCGCGAAGAGGCCGCCCTCGTCCCCGACCACCTGAACACCTTCGGCGACCACACGCCGAAGGAGCTGTGGGACCAGTACAACGCGCTCGTGGAGCGCCTCGGCTAGTCCCTCCCGAACTCGTGGTGGGCTGCCCCGAAACACCGCCCTGACCAGTGGGGTCACGACGGTCCATCACGACGCAACCGGCCCCCGGAGCCCCCTCAGGCCCCGGGGGCCGGCGCATGTCCCGGAGGATCAGAGGATCTTCTGGCCGGCCTCGGCGGTGGCGATGGCCCGGCGGCAGGCGTCACGGAAGCCGAGGAAGCGAGGGTTGTTCCAGGTCGCGATCCGGCCGCTCTTGTTGTCGAAGTCCGTCGGCAGGGGGCCGAAGAGGGACCGACGCATGTCCTCGGTGATCTCCAGCTGGGCGCCCGCACCGGTCATCGTCCGGTTGCAGATGTTGTTCGTGGTCGCACCGTCGAAGTCCGGCAGGTTGTAACGGCCCCGCCACTCGTCGGAGAGGGCGTCGAGCGCGGGGAACCCGGCGTTGTTCAGCTCGTACGCCAGTGCCTCCCGGAAGGTCTTGTCGAGACCGCCGACGACGACCAGCTTCGGGTCCGACTGCGAGGGCCAGATCATGGTCTCCGGAATGCCGAGCTTGTTGTACTGGCAGCCGTGCAGGCTCAGCGTGTTCAGGTGGCTCGCGGCCAGCGCCCTCGCGACGTGGTCGTCGCAGTTCACCGAGGTGACGTGCAGCTCGCTGTTGTTAAACGAGCGCATGCCCTCGAACATCCAGTAGTCGTGGACCGTCGGGAGCAGCGCGGTCTTGTTCGCGTCGGACGGGTCGTATCCGGCGATCGCCAGACAGAGTTCGGAGGTGCCCCGCTCGATCTGGCCGCCGTGGATGGCCAGGATCGCCGTCTTCGCGGTGTAGGCGCCCACCTTGGACAGATAGCCGTCGAACTGTTCGTGGCGCCGGAAGCGGCGGCCGTAGTCGGTGCCCTCGACGACGGGGCGTTCCGTGCTGGTGTAGAGATCCGTGTTGCTGACGTACTGGTCGTTCTCGCTGGTGGCGTACGCCGGTGCGGCACCGGCGAGCTGGCCGACGAGCGGGGCGCCCGCCGTGGCGGCGGCGGCCAGCGCGGTGAGGACCGTGCGGCGGGATGTGGTGCGCTCGGAGAATGTCATGCGCGGAACATAACTGATCACGGTCCGCGCTCCTCCAGGTACCGGGTGTGGATCTCCTGGCGGATCGCCTCCGCCTGCCGGAGCGCGTCGGCGATGCCGGACATCTCCTCGTGCAGCACCGACAGCTGACGCTCAAGGTGCTGCTCCGGGGGCTCGGCGCCCGGCGTGAACCGCGACCACCACCGTGTCCGTACGAAGGTGTCGACGGCCTCCGGGATGTCCTGCCGCACCGCGCGGGCCAGGACGTGGAGGTGGTCCGGGTCGCTCACCCAGCCCGGTTCGAGCAGGGCCTCGATCAGGGTGTCGAGTGCGCTGAGCTTCTCGCGGGTGGCCGGTGGCAGCTCCACCTCGACCAGGTAGTCGAGGAGGGTCGCGAAGTCGACCCGCAGGGCGTCGAGTTGCTCGTCCGCGTCCGGGAAGTGCGGGGTGTCGGGACGCTCGGGCGGGGCGATGAGGGCCCCCGCCGCGTACAGACCGCCGACCACCAGCGGCCACAGGCCGCCGGCTGCGCCGGTGAGGGTGATTCCGACGCCGACCAGGCCGAGGACGCTGCCGGGCAGGTTCTTGCGGGACTCGGCGTACCGGAGGAGGCGGTCACTGGTAGCCACGGATCTCCTCGAAGGCGCCGTCGAGCGAACCCTTCGTGGCGTCGAAGAGCTTTCCGCCGGTCAGGCTCGCGATGTGGTCGAGCTCGCCCCGGTCGGAGTCCCCGAAGAGGATCGGGAAGACCGGCGTGTGCTGCTGCCCGGCCGGGAGGGAGCGGTAGAAGGTGTCGAAGGCGGCCGCCGGATCGCCGTCGGTGTTCTCCCCGTCCGTCATCAGGACGACCGAGGTGAAGGTGTCGGACGGCGTCTTGCCCAGGTACTTGTACGCCTCCTGGAGGCTGGAGTAGATCGCGGTGCCGCCGGAGGCCGAGAGCTTCCCGGCGTCGGCGCGGATCGCGTCGAGCGCCGCCTTCGGGGAGGCCGGGTCGACCGTGTGCGTACGGACCTCGTCCTGCTTCACCGAGGAGCCGAAGGGCATCAGGGTCACCTCCTCCCGGTCCCGGAAGTCGCCGGTCAGCTCGGCGAGCGCCGACTTCAGCCGGTCGAGCCGCTCACCGCCCATGGAGCCCGAGGTGTCGAGCACGTACACCGTGCGGGAGGGCCTGCGCAGGGTGTTGTCGTATGCGTCGAGCAGACCGTCGGCGACGGCCCGGCTGCCCGGGAACGGCAGCTCGCGGCGCGCGTCCCGGGCGAGCGCCGAGGCCGGGCGGACGCCGACGGCCACCGGGCGGCGCAGGGTCGTCTCGGTGATCCGCCGCTGGGCGTCGGGGGTGCGCAGCCAGGTGGTGAGCCGGCCCGCCGCCTCCTTCGCCTCGGGGCGGGCGGAGGTGAGCAGGGTGAGCGGGTAGTCGGCGGTCACGACCCCGTCGGACGGGCGGATCACGGTCAGTTTCTCGGGCGCGGACAGCAGCACGGACTCGTAGTTCACGAGCGCGTCGACGTCGGTGCGGCGGGCGTAGGCGGTGGCGAGCCAGCCGGAGGAGCCCGAGGTCAGCTTCTGGCCGGTGAAGAACTCCTTGAGCTTCGGGGTGGCCTTGGCGACGTCCTGCTCGGTGAGGGCCGACTGGGCGCCGGACAGGCCGGAGGCGACCGAGACGAGCGCGGAGAAGCCGGAGTTGGAGCGCTTCGGATCCGTCATGCCGTACGTCAGCTTTCCGTCGGCGACGGCCCGGTGCAGCTGCGACCAGGTCACCTTCGCCGGGTTCCAGCCGAGCCGGGCGACGGCGGCGGGCCGCACGCCGAGCGCCACCGGCGAGGTCATGATCGGCGTCTCGTTGGTGATCTTCTTCGCCGTGTCCGGGCGGAGCCGGAGGTAGTCGTTCGAGGAGAGCCAGACCGCGTCGTACGTCTTGTCCGCCTCGCCGGACGCGATGCGCTCGACGGCGTCGAGGGTGCCTGCGTAGGTGGGGCGGACGGTGACCCCGGTCGCCTTGGCGGCCTCGTCGAGGACGGGGGCCATGTCGGCGAGCTCGGAGGAGGCGAGGACCCGGAGGGTTCCGGTCCTGTACTCCGTGTTCTGCGCTTCGGGACGCTCGCCCTCCTCGCCGCCGCCGGAGCAGGCGGTGGCGAGGACGGTGAGGGCCAGGCCCGCGACCGCGCGGGCCAGGGTGCGGGTTCTCATGCGGGGCCGCCCTCCAGGGAGCCGGTGCGGCGGCTGCGTGCCAGGTGGGCGCTCGCCTCCTGGAGTTCGGCCGTCAGCGACTCGACCGTCGCCGCCATCGACTCCGTCGCCTGCACCTTGTACGTGTCGATGGCGTCGAGCGTCCGGTAGATCTGCTGGAAGGCGATGCGGAGCGTCTCCGCGCCCACCGCCGGGTCCGCCGCGATCTGCTGGATCTCGCCCGCCTGGCCTTCGAGCGCCTCGGCGTTGCGCCGGATGATGTCCTCGGTCGTCGAGCGCAGCGCCTTCACCTGCTCGGTGACCTTCCGCTGGTTCTCGAGCGCGGAGGCGAGCATCACCGCGATCTTCAGCGCCGACACGGTCGTCGTCGCCGCCCGCTCCACGCCCTTGATCAGCTCGTCGTTGTTCCGGCGGACCACGTCCATCGCCAGGTAGCCCTGGGCGCAGACGGCGAGCTGGGTCAGCAGGTCCTGGTGCTTCTGCCGGACCGGGAAGAGGACGTCGGCGCGGAGCGCGTCCGCCTGGCCCGGGTCGGGCGTGAGGGCGATGCGCTCCTCCACGGCCGCGTCGAGGGCGTCGGTGAGCACCGCGTACTCCTGGAGCTTGCCCATGGTCTCCCAGAGCCGGGCCCGCTCGGTCTGCAACGCGGCGTTGTCCCGGCGCAGTTCGTCCCGGCCGTTGCGCAGCGCGTCGACGATCCGGTTCAGCGTGGCCTGCGAGGAGGCGTACTTGGCGACGTGGTCGCGCAGCTTGTTCCCGCCGGGCAGCTTCGAGAGCAGGCCCTTGAAGCCCTTGCCGGGGGTGTCCTGGGGGGCCAGGTCCTCGACCGTGCGCCGGAGTTCGACGAGGGAGGAGCCGACCCGGGCCTGCGCGTCGCCGCCCGTGCCTTCGCCGAGGGAGCGGATCGTGCGGTCCAGCATCCGGTTCGACTGCTGGGCGGCGGAGCGCATCTCGCCCGCGCCGAGCGCCGTGATCTCGCCGATGCGGCCGGCGAACTCGGGGGAGCGCGGGTCGAGTCCGGACAGCGAGCCGACGTACTCGACGGCCCGGCGGGACATCTCCGTACGGACCGACTCGTCCAGCGGCACCAGGCCCGAGGCCTGCTCGGCGCGGACGGCGGGGACGGGCTCGGGCGGGGTCAGGACGAGCGGGGTGTCCTGCTCGGGCGGTGTCAGGGCCATCGTTCTTCTCGGATCTCCGGGCGTGGTCATGCGGTGTCCCCCTGGTCGCGGGCCCGCAGCGCCATCTCGTGCAGCACCTTGCTGGTGGGCACGGGCGCCTGGCGGACTCCGGTCAGCGTCTGGTTGAGGTACTCGGTGTGGCCGTCGGTCGCGGCGGTGAACTCGCTCGCCGCGCCCTGCGGGCGGAAGCCGTGGCGGACCGCGAGCTTGCGCAACTCGGGGTCGGTGGAGAGGAGTTCACCGAGCTTCCGGCCGTTCTCGGTGAGCGGTACGAGGGTGTGGTCGCTGTTGACCGTGGTGTCCGGGTAGAGGACGACCAGGTCGCCCATGGGCCGGCCGGCGAGCAGCTGGGCGGCGACCTGCGACTCGTACACGAGGACGAGCGGGTTGCCGACGCCGCTGACGAAGTCCCGGAAGGGCGCGTCCGAGCCGGACTGCTGGGCGCCCTGCACCTGCACCAGCTTGCGCATCAGCGGGGCCGTGCGGGTGACGGCGGCCTTGTCTCCCGCGACCCGCCCGCCGTCGGCGACGTAGCTCGCGGCGGCGAGGTAGAGGGCGCCGGAGTTGGAGGCGACCGGGTCGGTGGAGGTGATGAAGAGGGTGCCGCTCAGCTCGGCGTGTCCGCCCGAGCCCTTCAGCTGCTGCCAGGTCCGGTCGGCGCGGGCCGCCGCGAGGTAGGCGTCCATCTTCAGGGTGCCGCTCGTCCCGCGCGGGCCCAGGGTCGCCAGGCCGTTGCCGGCGAGGACCTGGGCGGCGGCGCTGTGCGCGACGACGACGAGCGGCGAGTAGAAGGGCCGCAGCGGGGCGGAGGCCGCCTTGTCCTTCGTCTTCGCCTGCGCCTTGGCGCGGAGTTCGTCGGCCGGCCCCTTGGAGGACGGGAAGGCGAAGTCGTAGCCGTCGAGGGGGAGTTCCTCCATGTCCCAGGACCCGGAGGTCTCGGTGTTCACGGTGAAGCCCTTGTCGGCCAGGGCCTTCACCACCTGCGGATCGGCGAAGAACTCGGCCTTCTCCGATCCGATGACTCCTCGCACGGTCTTCGTTGCCGTGCCCGTGTCCTTGTCGCCGCCCGTCACGAGGACGGCGGCCACGCCGCCGAGGAGCAGGACGGCCAGGACGATTCCCAGGATGCGTCTCACGCGGGCAGCGTGCTCGCGGAAACCCACATTCCAGGGGGAGTTGGGTGTACGGGGGGTGAAGGAGCGATCCCGTTACCGAACCGGAGCGGGGTGTACCGGGGGGTGTGCGGCGCCGCCCTGTTGGGTGGCGCCCGGTCCGCGCGGTTCGTGCCGCGCGGACCGGGGCCGTCAGGGGGCGGCGACCAGGGTGGTGTCCCCGGCGGCCAGCGCCGCGGTGTGCGCGTCCATGCGCCCGGCGGCGAGGATCGCGGCGGCCGTGTCGGCCCGGGAGGCGGCGACGACCAGTGCGCGGCCCGCGAGGGCGTGCGCCCTGCGGTGCAGGTCCTGCGCGGACGAGCCGGTCAGACCGGCGTGCCGCGCGGGGGGTGCGCCGCGCAGCCGCGCCACCTGCCGGGCGATGAGCTCGCCGGCCTCCGTGTCGCCCAGCTCGTCGGTGACGGCGAGCAGGGCGGCGAGGTGTCCTGCGAGCTGGATGTCCAGCTCCTCCTCGCGGGAGCGGTGCGGGTACGCGTCCTGGGCGTCGTCGGCCATCCGGTGGACCGACTTGGTGCGGATCGGTTCGTACATGGGGATGGCCTCCAGCGGTTGCTCTGGGGCCATCCTAGCTTAGATTCGGTCTAAAGTTGAGCATCGTCCGGAGTCGTCCGGAGTGGTGGGCTACGGCTGGCTGTAGCCGTCCAGGAACCGGCCGATCCGGGTCACCGCGTCCGCCAGGTCCGCGGCCGCCGGCAGTGTGACGATCCGGAAGTGGTCGGGCTCGTGCCAGTTGAAGCCCGTCCCGTGCACGACCATGATCTTCTCGGCCCGCAGCAGGTCCAGGACCATCTGCCGGTCGTCCTTGATCTTGTAGACGTTCGGATCGAGGCGCGGGAAGAGGTACAGCGCGCCCTTCGGCTTCACGCACGTCACGCCCGGGATCTGCGTGAGCAGCTCGTACGCCGTGTCCCGCTGCTCGAGCAGCCGCCCGCCCGGCAGCACCAGGTCCTCGATCGACTGCCGGCCCTGGAGCGCGGCCGCCACCGCGTGCTGCGCCGGCATGTTCGCGCAGAGGCGCATGTTGGCGAGGATCGTGAGGCCCTCGATGTACGAGGACGCGTGGTGCTTCGGGCCGCAGACCGCGAGCCAGCCGGAGCGGAAACCGGCCACCCGGTAGTTCTTGCTCATCCCGTTGAAGGTGAGGACGAGGAGATCGGGGGCGATCGCGGCGGTCGGGGTGTGCGTCGTGCCGTCGTAGAGGATCTTGTCGTAGATCTCGTCCGAGCAGACGACCAGGTTGTGACGGCGGGCGATCTCCGTCAGCGAGCGCAGCATCTCGTCGTCGTAGACGGCACCCGTCGGGTTGTTCGGGTTGATGATCACGATCGCCTTGGTGCGGTCGGTGATCTTCCGCTCGATGTCCGCGAGGTCCGGCATCCAGTCCGCCTGCTCGTCGCAGCGGTAGTGCACGGCCGTACCGCCCGCGAGCGAGACCGAGGCCGTCCACAGCGGATAGTCCGGGGCCGGGACGAGGACCTCGTCGCCGTCGTCGAGCAGCGCCTGCATCGACATCTGGATCAGCTCCGAGACGCCGTTGCCGAGGTAGATGTCCTCGACGGAGAGCGGAATGCCCTTCGTCTCGTAGTGGCTCATCACCGCCCGACGGGCCGAGAGCAGCCCCTTCGCGTCCCCGTAACCGTGCGCCTCGGAGAGGTTGCGGAGCACGTCCTCCAGGATGGCGGGCGGACACTCGAAGCCGAAGGCGGCCGGATTGCCCGTGTTCAGCTTGAGGATGCGATGACCCGCGGCTTCGAGCCGCATCGCCTCTTCGAGCACCGGACCCCGGATTTCGTAACAGACGTTGGCGAGCTTCGTGGACTGGATCACCTGCATGACGAGAGCTTACGGCGACCTCGGCCGCGACGCGGGGTGTTTTGGGACACGTCGGACAGCGGGACGGGCGGGGCGAGGTGTGACCCGGATCGCATCGACGGTGTCGTGCTCCTTACAATCCGGGCCATGAGCCACCACGACCCCGGCGCCGCCGGACCCCGGCGCGCCCGCCGCCGCCACGCCCCCGCACGCCGGGGCCGCGGAGCGGTGTGGCTGCTCGCCGGTGGCGGCGTCACCGTCCTCGGCCTGGCCGCCGCGCTGCTCGCCGGCGGCCTCGGCAAGGGCGGCGGCCCGCGGCCCTCCGTCGAGGGCGGGGCGGACGGGCCGCCCGCGATGATCCAGGCCGACCCGTCCGACGGGACGTCGGGCGGCTCGGACTCTTCGACCTCCTCGGGCGGCGGCGCCACGTCCGTGCCCGGCGGTACGCATCCGTCCGCGTCGCCCCTCGCGAAGACCACGGCCACCGTTGCTCCGTCCGGGACCGCGACCGCCGCCCCGGCCTCCTCGGCCGCCTCGCCGACGGCCGGCCCGTCCGCCACCGCCACCGTCCCGGACGGCGGCCGCCCGACCAAGCCGGGGAAGGGGCGGGGCGCGAGCAAGCGGCCGAGGTAGCGGGCGCCGGGCCGCGCCGCCTTGCACGGCGCCCTTCAGCGGCGCCTACGCGTTCCGCGCCTGGGCCCGCACCCCAGCGGCGCCGCACGACGTGGTGCGGGTTCGGGCGCGGGAGCCTCTGGCGCCGGCAAGGGCGCCGTCCGTTGTGCCCACCCGTTCCGCCCCGGCGGAACGCATGCCCACAACGGGGTGTGGGAGGGCTTCCGGGTGTCGGGATAGGTTGGCCCGTCATGTGGGTTTTCAGTGCTTCCGGATGTCGGTGGCTCGGTGCGGGCGGGGCGCTCGCCGTCGCCGTGGGCGGCTGGGCCGCCGGAACGCTGCCGGTACGCGGCGGCTGGGGGCTCTGGGAGCCGCGCGGGTCGGCGGTCGAGGTGGCCGGCGCGGTCCTCGCGACCCTCGGCCTGACCCTGCTCGTCGCCGCCTGGTGGCGGTACGGCGTCCTCCTCGCCCGCGGCCTGCGGGACGGGGTCCTCGCGACCCTCGCCTGCTGGACCGCACCGCTGCTCCTCGCCCCGCCGCTGCACAGCGCCGACGTCTACAGCTACATCGCCCAGGGCGCGATGGTCCTCGAAGGCCACGACGTGTACGGGGCCGGGCCGTCGGTTCTCGGCCCCGGCGACCTCGGGGCCGACGCGGCGGCGAGCGTCGGCGGGAACTGGACCCACACCCCCGCCCCGTACGGGCCCGCCTTCCTGCTCCTCGCCGCGGGGGTCGTGAAGCTGACCGGCGGGGCGGTCGTGCCCGCCGTCCTCGGCCTGCGGCTCGTCGCCCTCGGCGCGCTCGCCCTCATCGTCTGGGCGGTACGGGGATTCGGCGGCGGCGGAGGTGCGCTCTGGCTCGCCGCCCTCAACCCGCTGCTCCTCGTCCACGTCGTCGGCGGCATGCACAACGACGGGCTCATGATCGGCCTCATGCTCGGCGGCGTCCTGCTCGCCACGCGCGGGCGGTGGGTGCTCGGCAGCGTCCTCGTCGGCTTCGCGATGATGATCAAGTCACCGGCGGCGGTCGCCCTGCTCTTCATCGGCGTGCTCCTCGCGCGCGGCGGAGGCGTACGGGGTCTGCTGAAGGGACTCGTCCTGCCCGGGGCCGTCGCGGGGGCGGTGGCGGCGGGGGCGTCGGTACTGGCCGGGACGGGGTTCGGGTGGCTGCGGACGCAGAGCGTGGCCGCGGCCATCCATACGCCGTTGTCCCTCACCAGTGACGTGGGCCTCGGCCTGGGGCTGCTCGTCGCCGACGACCCGGACCCGGTCAAGGCCCTCGTGCAGAAGGTGGGGCTGCTCGCGGCCCTCGCGGTCATCGCGGCACTCGCCTGGCGGGCGTACCGGGGCCGTCTCGACCCCGTCCTCGGGCTCGGGCTCTCGCTGGTCGCGCTCGTGGCGCTCTCGCCGATGGTGCAGCCGTGGTACCTGCTGTGGGGGACGGTCGTCGCCGCGGCGGTCGCGTGGCGGGGGCGGGCGGGGCAGGTCCTTGCCGTGCTGTCGGCGGCGCTCGTGTACGAGACGCAGCCGTCGGGGCACACGCCGTGGTACGGGTTCGTGCTTGCGGGTGCGGTGCTGGTGGTCGGGCTCGTGTGGGTGCGGCGGGAGCCGTGGCCCCCCGGAGCCGGGGATGTCGGAGAAGGCGCCGTCCCGCCCCAGCGCACGAGCGGTCCACGCCCCGCGGTGGTTCCCGACTCAGCGGAGCTCGGTTCTTCGGACTGAGCGGCCCGCCAGTACGTCCGTCCTCCGTCCGTCCTCCATGACGAACCTTCCGTCGACCAGGACGTGCGGGATGCCCACCGGGAGGGTGCGCGGGTTCTCGTACGTCGCTCCCGACGCGACCGTCGTCGGGTCGAAGAGGACCAGGTCCGCCACGTACCCCTCCTTCACCAGACCCCGGTCCGGGAGGCGGAGGCGGGACGCCGGGCGGGAGGTGAGGTGGGCGACGCACTCCTCCAGGGAGAGGACGCCGAGCTCGCGCACGTACCGCCCCAGGTACTCCGGGAACGTGCCGTACGCGCGCGGGTGCGGCTTGCGGCCCTGGAGGATGCCGTCCGAGCCGCCCGTGTGCACCCGGTGCCGCATGATCGTCCGGACGTTCTCCTCGTGGCCCACGTGCTGGAGGATCGTCGTGCCGAGACGGTCGTCGAGGAGGAGCCGGCGGGCCGTGGACCAGCCGTCCACGCGGCGGCCCACGTGGTCCGTCAGGGCCGGGTCCGTGACGCCCGAGACCTCGATCGTCGTCCAGTCGACCGGCACCCCGTGGCAGCCGTCCGAGCCGAGTTCCTCCAGGTGGTGCCGGATGCGTTCGGCCGTCGCGTCGTCCCGGAGGCGGGACAGGGCCGCCTCCGGGCCGCCCTCGCTCGCCCAGCTCGGGAGCAGCGCGAGCAGGGTCGTACTGCCCGGGGTGTACGGGTACGTGTCGAGGCTGATGTCGGCGCCGCCGTCGAGGGCCTCGTCGAGGAGGGCCAGGAGCTCCGGGGCCCTGCCCTCGTTGACGTCGAAGTTCATGGTGGCGTGGGCCAGGTGCAGGGCGCAGCCCGCCTCCCGGGTGAGCGCCACCATCTCCGCGTACGCGCGCAGCGCCCCCGCCCCGTACGAGCGGTGGTGCGGGCAGTAGTAGCCGCCGTGCTCGGCGACGACCCGACACAGCGCGGTGAGCTCGGAGTCCGGCGCGTACATGCCGGGGGTGTAGGTGAGGCCGGAGGACATGCCGACCGCGCCCTGCTCCAGGCCTTCGGCGACCAGCTGCCGCATGCGGTCGAGCTCGGGTTCCGTCGCCGGTCGGTCCTCCCAGCCCATCGCGTACATGCGGACCGTGCCCTGGGGGACCAGGTACGCGGCGTTGACCGCGATCCCCCGGTCGAGCCGGTCCAGGTACCCGCCGACCGTGCGCCAGTCGAAGTCGACGTCCGCACCGTCGCCGTTCCAGCCGGTGATCGCCCGGCGGACCTCGTCGAGCGTGCGGTCGTCGACGGGGGCGTACGACAGTCCGTCCTGGCCCAGGACCTCCAGGGTCACGCCCTGCGCGGCCTTCGCGCTGTGGTCCGGGTCGCGGAGCAGCGCGAGGTCGCTGTGGGCGTGCATGTCGATGAAACCGGGGGCCAGGGCGAGGCCCTCGGCGTCCAGGACGCGGCGGGCGGTCGGGCGCTGGCAGCCGGCCGCCGCGGCCTCCTTGACGATGGAGACGATCCGGCCGTCCTCGATGCCGACGTCGGCCCGGTAGGAGTCGCCGCCGCTGCCGTCGACGACCTCCGCGTCACGGAAGACGAGATCCATCGCTCCGGCCCCCTCCGCCGATCAGAAGAACGTGCGGATGTGGTCGACCACCGTGCCGTCCGCCTCGACGACCGGGATCAGCTGCCACTTGTCGAAGATCGTGCAGGGGTGGGACAGGCCCATCCCCACCCAGTCGCCGACCTCCAGATCCGCGCCCGGTTCGGTGGCGAGCCAGGTGTGCTGGTCGGAGAGGCCCGTGACGGTGATGCCCTCCGCGGCGCGGATCTCGCCCGTGCGGGCGTCGCGGACGACCTGCGCCTCCGGGAGGTGCAGGTCGTGGGCGGCGTCCCGCTTGCCCGCGTTGGTGAAGGCCTGCCCGTCGGTGGGCCGGGAGACGACCTGCGACCAGAGCCGGAACGCGGGCTGGAGCGCGCCCTCCTCGGGGATCCGGTTGAAGGGGGTGCGGTTGCGGTACTGGCCGTCGTCGTGGGAGACGTACGCGCCGGAGCGCAGCAACTTGAGGACCGGGAGGGAGAGGTCGGGGATCTCCGCGAAGACCTCGGCGACCGTGTCGAACCACTCGCTGCCGCCCGCGCTGACGACGATCTCGCCGATGGCGGGGTCGAAGCGGCCGGCCTTGTCGAAGTCGGCGGCGAGCGAGACGAGCCGCCGCAGCCACTCCCGGACGCTGTCGGCGTCGGCGCCGGGCATCGTGCCCTCGTACCCGGCGACGCCGACGAGCCGCAGGGTGTCGGTGGCCGCGACGGCGTCGGCGACGGCCGCGCACTCCGCCTCGGTCCGTACGCCGGTCCGTCCGGTCGCGCCGGCGGCCAGCTCGACGACGACGTCCACGGGGCGGGACGCGCCCGCCGCGCGCAGGGCCTCGTCCATCAGCTCGACGCCGCGCACGGAGTCGACGTAACAGATGAGGTGGAAGGCGGGGTCGGCGTCGAGTTCGGCGGCGAGCCAGCGCAGCGCGACCGGGTCGACGACCTCGTTGGCCAGGAAGATCCGGGCGACGCCGTGGGCGCGGTAGACGCGGGCCTGGTGGGGGACGGCGGCGGTGATGCCCCAGGCGCCGTGCTCCAGCTGCCGGTCGAAGAGCTGGGGGGCCATGGAGGTCTTGCCGTGCGGGGCGAACGCGAGGCCGTGGCGCTCGGCGTACGTCTCCAGGAGGCGGAGGTTGTGCTCGACGGACTCGGCGGAGAGGGCGAGGACCGGGGTCGTGTAGCCGCCGGTGAAGAGGTTGCGCCGCTGGGCGGAGAGTTCGCCGACGGTCAGGCCCTCGGCGTCCGGGGGCAGGGCCTTGAAGCGGTGGTCGACGCGCTCGTTCGCCAGGTCGGGCATGAGGCCTCCTCATCGTGGGCGTTGCGGGATGTGCAACGCTCATTGCGCATGGTGCTGATGGCTGTCTAACATCCGGGCCAAGGCCGGGTCAATGGACCCGTACGAGTGCGAGGGAGCGCGATCGTGAGCGGACCGGCGCCCGTCGTCGCGGCCCCGGACGTCGTCTGCCTCGGCGAGTCCATGGTGACCTTCCTGCCCACCCGGCCGGGCCGCCTCGCCGACGTCCCCTCCTTCACCCGCGCGATCGGCGGCGCCGAGTCCAACGTCGCCTGCGCCCTCGCCGCGGCCGGGCACCGGGTCCGGTGGGTCGGGCGCGTCGGGTGCGACGGCTTCGGCGACCACCTCGTCGAGACGATCGCGGCGCACGGCGTCGACGTCGGGGCCGTCGGACGCGACCCGCACCGGCCGACCGGCGTCTACTTCCGTACCGACGAGGACCGGGCGACCGACGCGCACGAGGTCGTCTACTACCGGGCCGGTTCCGCCGCCTCCGCGATGTCGCCCGCGACCGTCCCGTACGCCTCCGTCGCCGACGCCCGGATCCTCCACGTCACCGGCATCACCGCCGCGCTCTCGCCGGACTGCCTGGCCCTTCTGCGGGACCTCACGGCCCCGCGCCCCGGACGGCCGCTCGTGTCGTTCGACGTGAACCACCGGCCGGGGCTGTGGCGCGACGGCAACGCCCCCGAGGTGCTCCTCGAACTCGCGCGGCGGGCGGACGTCGTCTTCGTGGGCGCGGACGAGGCGAAGGCGCTGTGGGGCCTGAAGGGCACCGGGGCCGTCTCCGACCTCATCGACGGGCCCGAGGTCCTCGTCGTCAAGCTCGGCAAGGGCGGAGCCTATGTCGCCGACCGCCGTCCCGAGTCCTTCGCGGACATCGAGGACGCCGATGGCGTGGGCCACCTCGAACGCCCGCCCCGCGTCGACGTCGTCTCCTCCGTCGGCGCCGGCGACGCCTTCGCCGCCGGGTTCCTCTCCGCGACCCTCCGCGGTCTCGACATGAGGACCCGGCTCCGGCACGGGCACCTCGCGGCCGCCGCCGCGCTCACCGTCCCCGGGGACTTCGCCGTCCCGCCCCGCCGCGGCCACGCCGACCGCCTCGCGGCGCTCGACGCCGCCGCCTGGGGCACACTTCACCTCGGCCCCGGCTGGACGGGGGACGACCAGGAGGTACGTACGCCATGAGCCAGACCGTCGACCGGGCGCTCAGCATCCTGCCGCTGCTCGCCCAGGGACCCGCCGACCTCGGGCAGGTCGCCGAGCGGCTCGGCGTGCACAAGTCCACGGCCCTGCGGCTGCTGCGCACGCTCCACGAGCACGGGCTCGTCCACCGGCAGCAGGACCAGCGCTACCGCCTGGGCGCCCGGCTGTTCGCGCTCGCGCAGGAGGCCGTCGAGAACCTCGACGTCCGCGAGATCGCCCACCCCTACCTCGTCGCCCTCAACGAGCGGACCGGGCACACGGTCCACCTCGCGGTGTACGAGGAGGGCGAGGTCGTCTACATCGACAAGGTCGAGTCCCGCTACCCGGTCCGCATGTACTCGCGCATCGGCAAGCCCGTCGCGATCACCGTCGCCGCCGTCGCCAAGCTGCTCCTCGCCGACCTGCCCGAGGCGGAGCGCCGCGCGATCGCCGCGAAGCTCGACTACCCCCCGTACACGCCCCGTTCGACGCCGAACGCCGCCGCCTTCCTCAAGGAGCTGGCGACCGTGCGCGAACAGGGCTGGGCCACCGACCTCGGCGGCCACGAGGAGTCCATCAACTGCGTCGGCGCGCCCATCCGCGGGGCCGACGGGCGGGTCGTCGCCGCGATGTCGGTCTCGGCGCCGAACGTGGTCGTCACCGCCGAGGAACTCCTCACCCTCCTCCCGCAGGTGCGCAGCACCGCGGACGCCATCAGCCGCGAGTACTCCGGCGAACCCGCTACGAAGGACAGCGCATGAGCGAGAAGACCGCGATCACCCCCGCCACCCACACCGCCCCGCCCGCGAAGTTCTCGCACGGCGTGCGGAAGGGCAACATCCTCCAGGTCGCCGGCCAGGTCGGCTTCCTGCCCGCCGTCGAGGGCCAGGCCCCGACGGTCGCGGGCCCGACCCTGCGCGAGCAGACCCTCCAGACCTTCGCCAACGTCAAGGCGATCCTGGAGGAGGGCGGCGCGAGCTGGGACGACGTGATGATGATGCGCGTCTACCTGACGGACGTGGACCACTTCGCCGAGATGAACGAGATCTACAACCAGTACTTCGAGGAGCAGGACCTCAAGGCCCCCGCCTCCGCCCGCACCACCGTCTACGTCGGCCTCCCCGCCGGCCTCCTCATCGAGATCGACGCGCTCGCGGTCCTCGGCTGAGACCGGACGAAGAGGTGCCCCGGCCGTGGCGCGGCCGGGGCACCCCTTCACCCACGGGCCGTCAGGCCGCGCAGTACTGCGCCTGCTTGCCGATCGAGCGGTACATGCAGTCCGCGTTCTCCAGGAGCTGGAGGACCGCGTCGCGGTTGCGGCTCGTCTCGCGCTCGATGACCTCGTCGGGCGGGTAGAAGCCGCCGTCGAAGGACGACGTCGGGTACATCTCGAAGGTGTACGCGAAGATCTTCTGCGTGCCCCACAGGTAGTCGTCGATCGAGCCGTCCGTGATGTACAGGTCGCTGGACTGCTCGGGCGTGTAGCCGTTGCTCGCCGCCATCGACCGGCCGACGGTCGCGAAGGCGTCGCGGTCGTCCTGGGTCATGCCGGTGGTGGTGTCGGACGTGGTCCAGCCGAAGGGCCAGAGGACCAGCTCGCTGTACGTGTGGAAGTCGATGGCCGCCGTGATCTGCTGCTTCCCGCCGACCACCCGGGAGCGTACGAAGTCGGCGACGACCTTCACCTCGGGGGCCGACTCGGGAGCCGCGCCCCGGTAGGTCTCGGAGCTCTTCGTACCGGAGGAGCCGCCGCAGCAGGCCCACTTGAAGTCCCAGTTCCGGTTGAGGTCCGTGCCGATGTAGGAGGAGCCGGAGTTGGGCTGGCGGTTCTTGCGCCAGCTGCGGTACGAGCCGCTCGCGATGTCGTACTCGCCGCCGTCCGGGTTGAGATCCGGGACGATCCAGATCTCGCGGCTGTTCACCATGTTGGTGATCCGCGAGTCCGTGCCGTAGCCCGCGCCGAGTTCGCGCAGCAGGTAGAGCGCCATCTCGACGGTGAGGTGCTCGCGGGCGTGCTGGTGGTGGGTGAAGAGGACCTCGGGCTCGTTCTCGTCGGTGGCGACGTTGTCGCTGACCTTGATGGCGACGATGTCCCGGCCCTGGTACGTCTTTCCGATGACCTGCTTGCGCATGATCGAGGGGTAGGCGGCGAGGCGCTGGTCGATCTCCGCGTTCGTCTCGGCGTAGTTGTGGTACTTCGCGTCGGCGGAGGGGAAGTCGAGCGGGCCGGTCGTCTTGTCGCCCTCGATGCTGCGGTTCGGCGGGGCGGGCAGGGCGATCGGCGCGTAGCCGAGGGCCTTGAGGCGGGCCAGCTGTTCGGTGTTGGCGCTGACGACGACCGTGCGGGCGTCGACCTCGTCGATCGAGACGCCGGTGGCGGTCAGCGCGGTGCGGGCGGCCGGGGTGGCCGGTCCGGCGATCTCGTACTGCCGGATCACCTCTTCGGCCCCGGACGCGATGCGGGCGGCGGTCGGCGCCGGGTCGGCCCCGGCGGGCGTGGTGAGGGCGGAGAGGGGCGCCGCGAGGGCGAACGCCACGAGGGCCGCGAGGGTGGCGGACCTTCTGCCGCGGGTGGGACGTCGCATGCTGTCTCCTGGGTGGGGAGTGTGGGGGAGTGCGACCGTGCCGAGTCGTGCGGATGCCCGGGTGTGTGACTGCCTGACAGCTGCTGCTTCCCGGGCGTGTGACTGTTCGGCCACATGGTCCGGCTATGTCATGGACCGGTCAAGATGGGGAGTTCGGCCATACTGTCCCGCGTGGGGACTGTCATCGGTAGATACGTCATCGAGCACAAGCTAGGCGAAGGCGGCATGGGCACCGTCTATCTGGCCCGATCGCGCGGCGGGCGCGCCGTCGCCGTCAAGGTCGCCCGGCCGGAACTCGCCTCCGACCCGTCCTTCCGCGCCCGCTTCCGCGCCGAGGTCGCCGCGGCCCGGCAGGTCGGCGGATTCCACACCGCCCAGGTCGTCGACGCCGACCCCGAGGCGGAGGCCCCCTGGCTCGCCACCGCCTACATCCCCGGGCCCACCCTCTCCGGACTCCTCACCGCCCAGGGCCCCATGGACGAGGCCCGGCTCCGCTCGCTCGGCGCCGCGCTCGCCGAGGCCCTGGAGGCGATCCACGCCTGCGGGCTCGTCCACCGCGACCTCAAGCCCGGCAACATCGTCATGGCCTCCGACGGGCCGCGCGTCCTCGACTTCGGGATCGCCCGCGCCCTGGAGTCCACCCGGCTCACCGCCACCGGCAACGCCTTCGGCACCCCCGGCTACCTCGCCCCCGAACAGGCCCTCGGCGAGGAGGTCACCGGCGCCGCCGACGTCTTCGCGCTCGGCGCCGTCCTCGTCGCCGCGGCCGGCGGGAAGCCCTTCGGGGAGGGGACGCCGATGGGGCTCATGTACCGGTCGGTGCACGAGGCCCCCGACCTCGGCGCCGTACCGGAGGCGCTGCGCGGGCTCGTGGGGCGCTGCCTCGCCAAGGACCCGGCCGAACGGCCCACGCCGGACGCCATCATGGACGAACTGGCGGGGACGCCGACGGCGGTGCCGGACCCCCGGGTGGCTCCGGCGGGCCCGCCGGTCCCGCCTGCCCAGGTGCCTGAAGCGACCCCTGCCGACGCGGTCCCGGTGCCCGTCGACGCGGTGCCTGCGCCTGCGCCCGCGCCCGCTGACGCCGCGTCCGTGCCCGCTGACGCCGTACCCGCGCCCGCTGACGCCGCGCCCGCGCCCGCTGACGCCAGGCCCGTACCCGTACCCATGCCCGCGCCCGCCGCCGCAGTGCCGTCCCCGCCCGCCCACGCGCTGCCCGCGCGGACCGCCGGTGTCCAGGACGCCGTACCCGCCCCCGTACCGGTACCCGTCCCCGTACCGCATCCCGTACCGCAGCATCCCGCCACCCTCTACGTACCCCCGCCGCCCTTCGCCCCGCCGCCGCCCGCGCCGGAGTTCGCCGCCGCCGACCGGAACTCCGGCATCGCCGTCGACGGCAGCGGGGTGTCCCTGCACTTCTTCGGCGAGGAGGCCGACTTCCTCTGGGCCGAGGTCGGGGCCGTACGGTACGAGCGCATCCGGCGCGGCCGGGTGCTGCGCGTCGCCGTCACCCTCTACGACGGCTCGTCCTACGACTGCGAGGTCGACGGCCGCCGGGCCGCCCGGGTCGACGACTGGATCCGTCTGCTCGACCCGGTGCTGCGCCACTACCTGCCCGCGTGAGGCCCGTCTGAGGCCCGCCCGGGGGAACGGCGCAGCGCCGCCGGGGGAGCGGCGGCGCTGCGCGGGCCTCCGGGGTGCCGCTACGGCAGGCCGTGCACCTTCGGGCCCACCGCGTTCGACCAGGCGTTGCCGGCCGTCGCGTCCCAGTTGGTCGACCAGGTCATGGCGCCGCGCAGCGACGGCCAGGTCTGGGCCGGCTTGAAGGTGCCGCAGCCGGTGCCCTTGGTGAGGCAGTCGAGCGCGTTGTTCACGACCTGCGGGTCGACGTAGCCGCTGCCCGCGCCCCGCGTGGAGGCGGGGACGCCCAGGCCGACCTGCGACGGGTCGAGGCCGCCCTGGAGCTGGATGCAGGCGAGCGCGGTGAGGAAGTCCACCGAGCCCTGGCTGTAGACCTTGCCGTCGCAGCCGAGCATCGAACCGCTGTTGTAGTACTGGGTGTTGACCACCGTGAGGATGTCCTTCACGGCGAGCGCGGTTTTGAAGTACTCCGAGCTCGTGTTCTGCATGTCGATGGTCTGCGGGGCCATCGTCAGGACCAGGGAGGAGCCCGCCTTGGCGGAGAGCTGGCGCAGCGCCTTGGTGAGGTACGTGGCGTTGACGCCGTGCTCCAGGTCGATGTCGATCCCGTTGAAGCCGTACTCCTGCATCAGGGCGTACGCGCTGTCGGCGAAGGCGGTGGCGGTGGCGTCACTGTTGATGGTGACGTTGCCCTTCTCGCCGCCGACCGAGAGGATCACGGACTTCCCGGCGGCCTTCTTGGCCGCGACGTCGGCCTTGAAGTCGGCGGTGGAGGCGTAGCCGACGGCCGGGTCGAGGTTGAAGGCGATCTGGCCGGGCGTGGCCGTCGAGTCGGCGAACGAGACGGCGATGATGTCGTACGCGGCCTGGACGTCCCGCAGCTTCTGCTTCGCGGCGCCGTTGTCGAAGTTCTGCCAGTAGCCGGTGACGGCGTGCTTGGGCACGGCCGGGCCGGGGCCCGGGTCGGTGGCCTTGGCCGTACGGGCGGACACGGCGGCGGACTTCGCGGACTCGCCCGCGGAGTTCGTCGCGGAGACCTGGAACTGGTACGCGGTGTCGGCGGTGAGCCCGGTGACGGTGGTCGACGTGCCGGTGACCGTCTGCGGGTTGGCGCCGTCCCGGTACACCTTGTAGGCGGTGGCGCCGCTGACCGCGCCCCAGCTGAGGGCGACGGAGCTGCTGGTGACCGTGCCGGCGGCGAGGCCGGCCGGGGTGGCCGGGGCGGTCGGGGCGGGGTCCTGGCCGCCGCCCCCGTCGGGCCCGAAGACGCTCACGTCGTCGACGAGGTAGGGGGAGGTGCCGTACCAGCCGTGGGTCCAGATCTGCACGGACGTGGTGGACGCGCCGGTGGTGAAGGTGGTGGTGAGCTGCTTCCAGGAGGGGCTGTCGGGAGTCCAGGTGGAGACGTCGGTGGTTCCGGTGCCGGTGGCGCCGAGGTAGGCGTAGCCGCCCTGGACCCAGGCGCTCAGCGTGTACGTCGAGTTGGGTTTCACGGCCACGGTCTGCGCGCACTGGGCGTAGTCGAGACCGGCCGGGGTGGCCTTGAGCGCGCCGGTCCCGGTGTGGACGGGCGAGGAGACGGCGGCGCCGCTCCCGGCGGAACAGGACCAGTTGGTGAGGCCGTTCTCGAACCCGGCGTTCTTGGCGACGTTGACGTCGGCCGCCTGTGCGGTGCCGGCTCCGCCGACGAGGACGAGCCCGGAGCCGACGGCGAGCGCGAGGGCTCCGCCGAGCAGACGGCGTCCGTCCGTGCGGCGTCCGTGCGGACGGGTGGTGGTGCGGTCCACGTGCATCCTCCGGTGGGGGAGTTGGGGATGTGGAGGTGCCGTACGTCGTCGTACGGAGGGGGTGGGGAGGTGGTGCGGACGGTGGCCACCGCTGTCGCAACAAGTTGGTCCAGACCAATCGCGTTGTCAATACCCCTGGCACCGAACGGCGTTCGGCCGGACCCCGGGCACTGCGACGGCGGAGGTCGCGATAAATGGCGGCAGCTTGGCGGATTGTGTGTTCACCACCCCACGGGACGTGGATAAGGTGCAGAGACGGCGACACCCTGCGGTGACGCCGCGAACGCGGTAGGTGATCCGCGGCCCCCGGGGCACCGGAGGCCGGAGGGGACGGGGGGTCCGACGTGTCGACAGCGATCGCCGTCACCAGCGCCGACCTGGTGCTGCCACCGACCGACCCCGGGACCCCGCAGGCCGCCCTGCTCCCGCCCCCCGAGAGCCGGTCGCTCGACGCCTCCCTCGCCGACATGCAGCAACTCCTCGCCCGGTACGGACACGTGGTCGTCGTCTGCCCCACCGCCGCACCGGCCGCCGTCGAACACCGCCTGCACGCCGTCCGCGCCCTCCTGGAGAGCGACCGGATCGCCCTGGTCAGGACCGACCTGCCGCCCCTCGGCGCGGCCGTCCTCGTCCGCCAGCTGCGGCAGCTCGCCGGCTGCGACTTCAGCCCCGGAGTCCTCGCCTCCGCCGCCCGGCTGCTCGCCCACTACATCTACGCCGGCGCCGTCCTCGGCTCCGTCTCCCGGCTCGACCGCGTCCCCGTCAGCCTCGGCTCCCACCTCAAGGGCTGGCTCCCCGGCGCCCACTTCGCCGTCCTCGCCGGACCGACGCCGCAGATCGTGCGGCTCGGTGGAGGGGAAGGGCACCTTTCCGGACCGGAGTTCGCCACCGAACTCCTCCTCGCCCGCGGCCAGCTCCAGACCGACTGGCCGACCAGCACCCTCGTACCCCGGTGGCGGATCCCCGGACCCGTGCACGAGGCGCCGCTGCCCGCGTCCTCGCCCGGCTGGTGGGGCACCGGCAAGCTCGTCGAGTTCGCCGCGTACCTGCCCGACCTGCCCGTCCTCTACCAGCTCGTCGCCTCGGTACGCCGCGAGACCTGCCACTGGTGCGGGATGGAACTCATCGGCGACCGCTGCGGCTTCTGCGCCGCCCCACTGGCCCCACCAGCCCCTCCGGACCCGGGGACCCGCGCGCTCGGGCCCGGCGCGCAGGCGGGCGCGCACGCCCGCGCCCTCGGCCCCGGCGTCCGCTCGGCCCGCGCCGCACTGCCGTGAGCGGTCCCGCGCACCGCCACTGCTCCTGCCACCGCCCCACGTCTCCGACCGAGGAAGTACGGCCATGAACTCCCGCCAGCGCCGCGGCGTGATCCTGCTGCTGCTCTCCGTCCTGTGCGCCCTCGGCGCGTTCGCCGGTGTCCTCGCCGTCATCAGCGACGTGAACTCCAAGGTCGGCCCGGAGACCACCGCGTACCGGGTCAAGGAGGACGTGGCGCCCTACAAGGCCTTGAGCGCGAACCAGTTCGAGAAGATCTCCATGCCGAAACGCTGGCTCTCCGAGACCGCCGTCACCGACCTCCGCCAGATCGAGGGCAGGATCGCCGTCAACAGACTCAAGGCCGGCTCCCTCCTCCAGACCGACATGATCGTCGAGCGCCCCCAGCTCCGTCCGGGAGAGCAGGAGATCGCGATCATGGTCGACGCCGCCGCCGGCGTCGCCGGCAAGATCAACCCCGGCGCCACCGTCAACATCTACGCGACCTTCGCCGGCGAGAAGAAGGGCGACCCCGACCAGTCCCGGCTGATCGTCACCGGCGCCCGCGTCCTCGACGTCGGCCAGCTCACCCCGGTCTCCGCCCGCTCCGACCGCGGGGACCGCGCCACCTCCGCCGTCCCCATCACCTTCGCGCTCTCCACCCTCGACACCCAGCGCGTCGCGTACGCCGAGTCCTTCGCCGAGCACGTACGCCTCGCCCTCGTCGCCCCGTCCACGGCCGGCTCCCCGGCCACCCCGGGCGGCGACCGCACCTACACGCTCGACAAGGACAAGTGAGGCCGGATGACCACCAGGATCCTGCCGGCCGTCGGCGACCCCGATGCGGCCCGGTCCGTCAGTACGCTGCTCAGCCAGCTCCCCGACGCCGAACCCGCCCAGCCGGTCACCGACTCCACCCAGCTCGTCGACACCCTCGCGCGGCTCGCCGCCGCCTCCCTCGACGAACTCCCCGAGGTCGTCCTCGTCCACGAGCGCATCGGGCCCGTTCCTGCGCTCGAACTCGTCCGCGAGGTCGCCCTCCGCTTCCCCGCCGTCGGCGTCGTCCTCATCACCGCCGACGCCAGCCCCGTCCTCTTCTCCGCCGCCATGGACTCCGGCGCCCGGGGCCTCGTCACCCTCCCCCTCGGCTACGAGGAACTCGCCAGCCGCGTCCAGGCCGCCGCCCAGTGGTCCCTGGGCGTCCGCCGCCACCTCGGCGCGGGAGCCGAGCAGTTCGCCACCGGCCCCGGCGGCACCGTCGTCACCGTCAGCGGCGCCAAGGGCGGCGTCGGCACCACCGTCACCGCCGTCCACCTCGCCCTCGCCGCCCGCGCCTCCGGACGCAGCGTCGCCCTCGTCGACATGGACCTCCAGAGCGGCGACATCGCCTCGTACCTCGACGTCCAGTTCCGCCGCTCCGTCGCCGACCTCGCGTCGATCGCTGACATCTCGCCGCGCGTCCTCCAGGACGCCGTGTACGTCCACGAGACCGGCCTCTCGCTGCTCCTCGCCCCGGCGGAGGGCGAACGCGGCGAGGAGGTCACCGACCGCGCCGCCCGGCAGGTCGTCAGCGCCCTGCGCGGCCGCCACGAGGTCGTCGTCCTCGACTGCGGCTCCCGGCTCGACAGCGCCAACGCCGCCGCGATCGAGATGGCCGACACGGCGCTCCTCGTCACCACCCCGGACGTGGTCGCGGTCCGCGCCGCCAAACGGACCGTACGGATGTGGGAACGGCTCCAGGTCCGCAAGGCCGAGGAGACCGTCACCCTCGTCAACCGCCACCACCGCACCAGCGAGATCCAGCCGCCCCTCGTCCAGAAGATCACCGGCACGCGGATGGCGGGCGTCGCCGTCCCGGCCAACTTCAAGGAACTCGCGGCGGTCGTCGACGCCGGCCGCCTCCACGAACTCGACGCCAAGTCGACGGTGAAGCAGGCGCTGTGGTCGCTGGCGGGGGAACTGGGCCTGGTCCAGGCCGCCGGCCAGCCCGGCAAGGAGCTCGCCCGCGCGGCGGACCGGGGCTCGCTCGGACTGCGGCGGCGCGGGGGAGTGCGCTGAGGCATGCGGACGTACCGGGACGACGACAGGGGGCAGGTGGCGGTGGAGTTCCTGGGCATGGTGCCGCTGATCCTGCTGACGCTGGCGCTGCTGTGGCAGGTCGTTCTGGTGGGGTACACGTACACGCTTGCGGGGAACGCGGCGGATGAGGCGGCGCGGGCGGCGGCTGTGGGTGACGACTGTCAGGAGGCCGGGCTGCGGCACGTGGACGGGGCCTGGCGGGACGGGGCCGAGGTGAGCTGCCCACCGGGCGACGGGATGGTGACCGCGGTGGTCAGTCTCCAGGTACCGGCCCTGGTCCCCGGTGTGGGAGGTCTCTTCCGGGTGGACGGCAAGGCGGCCGCCGTGGATGAGAAGGGCGCCACGCCATGAGAAACGACCGGCGGAGGCGGCGGCGCGACCGGGGGCAGGCCGCCATCGAGTACCTCGGTTTCCTCCCCCTCCTGCTCATCGTCGGACTCGCCGGCCTTCAGCTCGGCGTCGCCGCGTACGCCGCCCAGCAGGCGGGCACGGCGGCGCGGGCGGCCGCTCGGGCGGCGAGCAGCGACGCGGAGGACGCGCCCGACGCCACGGCGGCCGGCTACGCGGCCGCCAGCTGGGCCACCGATGTCAACGTCATCCCCAGCGGGGACGAGGTCGTCGCCACCGTCACCGTACGCATTCCCCAGGTCGTCCCCTTCTGGAGCTTCGACGACATCAAGAAGACCGCCACCATGCCGATGCCCGAGACGCCCGACGAGGAGGACCTGCCATGAGCCTGCGCGCCCGGATCAACGCCCCCGAGGACAAGGGCGGCAGCGCGGCCGCCAGGGAGGACGGCCACCTCGTCGCCGCCTTCCGGGCCAAGCTCCTGGAGGAGATCGATCTCACCGAGATGTCCGCGCTCGCGGCGGCGGAGCGGCGGGCCCGTCTGGAGCGCGTCCTCGGCCACATCATCAGCCGCGAGGGCCCGGTCCTCTCCACCGCCGAGCGGTCCCAGCTGATCCGCCGGGTCGTCGACGAGGCCCTCGGGCTCGGCGTACTCGAACCGCTCCTCGAAGACGCCTCCATTACGGAGATCATGGTCAACGGCCCCGACCAGATCTTCATCGAGCGCGGCGGCCGCGTCGAACTGCTCCCGCTCCGTTTCGCCTCCCACGAGCAGCTGATGCAGACGATCGAGCGGATCGTGTCGACGGTCAACCGGCGCGTGGACGAGTCGAATCCGATGGTCGACGCCCGGCTCCCCTCCGGCGAGCGCGTCAACGTCATCATCCCGCCGCTCTCGCTCACCGGGGCGACCCTCACCATCCGCCGCTTCCCCCGCGCGTACACGCTCCACGAGATGATCGGCCTCGGCTCGCTCGACGAGCAGATGCTGCTCCTGCTCTCAGGGCTGGTTCAAGCCAAGTTCAACCTGATCGTCTCCGGCGCCACGGGCACCGGGAAGACGACCCTCCTCAACGCCCTCTCGGGTCTCGTCCCGGACGGCGAGCGGATCATCACCATCGAGGACTCGGCCGAACTCCAGCTCCAGCAGTCCCACGTGATCCGCCTGGAGGCCCGCCCGCCGAACATCGAGGGCCGCGGGGCCATCTCCATCCGCGACCTCGTCCGCAACTCCCTGCGCATGCGCCCCGACCGCATCATCGTCGGCGAGGTCCGCGGCGGCGAGACGCTCGACATGCTCCAGGCCATGTCCACCGGCCACGACGGGTCCCTCGCGACCGTCCACGCGAACTCGGCCGAGGACGCCCTGATGCGCCTCCAGACCCTCGCCTCCATGTCGGAGGTGAAGGTGCCGTTCGAGGCGCTGAGGGACCAGATCAACAGCGCGGTGGACGTACTCGTCCAGCTCACCCGGCACCCGGACGGCACCCGCCGCATCACCGAGATCTCCGTCCTCGCCTCGCACGGCCGGGAAAGGTTCCTGCTGGCCACGGTCTGCCGCTTCGAGGCGCAGCCGATCGCGGCCGACGGGCGGGTGTACGGGCGGTTCACGTACCACCCGCTGCCCCGGCGCGTCGCCGAACGCCTCTACCTGGCGGGGCAGCCGATCCCGCAGGCGTTCGGCGTGGCGGCGACGGACGCCCACCTGGCCACCCGAGAGGCGGAATGATGACCGACGCGCGCACAGCGACGACCGACGACCGCACGGCGATGACCGGCGGCCGCACGGCGATGACCGGCGGCTGTACGGCGATGACCGGCGACCCCACGTGGCGACCGGGAAGCGGAGCGATGACGGCCGACGGCTCGACCGACCCGACCTGGCGACCGGGGGAGCGGTGATGACGCCCCACGCCCCCACCACCCGGCGACGCGAGGCGCGGCGATGATGACGGACCCCTTCTGGCTGACGGCCGGCGTGACGCTGCTCGCCTGTGTGCTCGGCGTCGTCGGCGTCCAGACGTACGCGAGCGGGGCCCGCCGCCACGCCGCGCTCGTCGCCCGCCTCGACGAGAGAGGTGATCCGGAGGCCGTGACCGGCCGCCGCAGGCGCCGCTTCCGGGGCGTGGACCGCCGCGTACGGAAGACGGCCCTGGGCCGGAAGCTGGAGCTGCGGATCGCGGCGACGGGCCTCGACATCACGCCCGGCGAGTTCACGGTGGCGCTCGCGGCGACCGTGGCGGTCCTCTGGGTCGTGGGGCAGGCGGCGCTGTCGCCGTTCTTCGGTCCGATCTGCGGACTCCTCGGCATCTGGGTCGCGGTCGGCTTCCTCAACTGGCAGCGTCAGAAGCGCATCGAGCGGTTCATCAACCAACTCCCGGAACTCTCCCGCATCCTGGCAAACGCCACCCAGGCCGGCCTGGCCCTCCGCATGGCCCTGAGCCTGGCGGCCGACGAGCTGGAGGCCCCGGCGGGAGACGAACTGGAGAAGGTGGCACAGCAGTTGGCGGTCGGCACCTCCCTCGACGACGCCCTCGGGGAGCTCGCCGAACGCCTCCCCTCCCGCGAACTCGTCGTCCTCGTCACGACCCTCGTCCTCGCCAACCGGGCCGGCGGCACCGTCGTCTCCTCCCTGCGGAACCTCACCGAGACCCTGGAGGAGCGCAAGGAGACCCGGCGCGAGGTCCGCACCCAGCTCTCGCAGGTGAGCATGACGGCGTACTCCGTCCCGGTCATCGGCGTCGGCTCGCTCCTGCTCATCGACAACATGCAGCCGGGCGCCCTCGACCGCATGACCAGCTCGGGCATCGGACAGTTCGCTGTCATCGCTGCGTTCGCCCTGTACGTGGTGGGCTTCGCCGTCATCCGCCGCTTCTCGAAGATCGACGTGTAGGGACGAAAGCCGAAGTGGACCTCCTCCTAGCCCTCCTGGCAGGCCTGGCAGTCGCGGGCATGGCGTACGGCCTGCGCCTGTACCGCGCCGACGCGAAGCTCCCGGACGACCTCAAACTGGCCCTGGAGGTCGGCGCGACCCGTACGGGAGCGGTCGACTCGGCGGTGGACCGCCTGGGCATGCGCTGGTCGCCGGCCGTCCTCCGCCTGATGGGCCCGAAGCGCGTCAACGCCGTCCGCCGCCGCATCGACCTGGCGGGCAACCCGGGCGGCCTGACGATCGACCGGTACGGGGCGAGAAGGGCGGTGTACGGCTTCCTGGGCGGCCTCGGCGGCCTGGTGATGATCAGCAAGGGCTCGTACGTGACGGCGCTGCTGCTGCTTGCCTTCGGGGCGTTCTGGACGGAGGTCGGGATCTGGTCGGCGGTCCGCATCCGCAAGGACCAGATCGAGCGGACCCTCCCGGACTTCCTGGACGTCCTGGCGGTCGTGGTCAGCGCGGGCCTGGGCTTCCGGCAGGCCCTGGAACGGGTGGCGGAGAAGTACGAGGGCCCCTGGGCCGACGAACTCCGCATCACGCTGAGGCAGATGGACATGGGCGTGAGCAGGAGGCAGGCCTTCGACGAACTGCGGCGCCGCAACGACTCGGAGCAGGTGGCGCAGTTCGTCACGGCCCTTCAGCAGGGGGAGGAGCTGGGAGCCCCGATCGTGGACACGCTGATACAGATCGCCAACGACATGCGGCGGACAGACGCCCAGAACGCCCGCCGGAAGGCGGCGAAGGCGGTCCCGAAGGCGACGATGGTGATCACGACGCTGATGGTCCCGGCGACGATGATCCTGCTGGGCGCGGGCCTGTTCCTGGGCACGGGGACGGACTTCGGGGTGGTGACGGGCGGCGAGTGAGGGCCTGAGGCCACGGACGACGACGGCTCAGGACCGCCGTTGTCCGCGGCACCCCTACGGCATCACCGGCGTCGGTCCCGGTCGTTGAACAGATCGAGCACGTCCGGCACGGGCGGGTAGTACGAGGCGCACTCCGGGCAGGCGTAGACGTTGAAACCGGGTCCGGAACTCTGGTGCACCTCGGAGACGACGACGGGGTCCCTGGTGATCACGCCACAGCGCACACACATCCGCACGGGCCGCCGCGCCTCCGTCACGGTGAACGGGTCACGGTGCTCGCCCTCGTGCCCGGCGGGAAGCACGCACGGCGGACGGTGAGACCCAGGCCCGGGAGGCCGAGCCCCGCACGGCTCCGAACCGGCAGTCATCACGCCACCCCCAGCCCGTACAGGTCCCGGATGTCGAGGTCGATGCCGAAGTCCGCCGCGAGCACCATCGCGAGCCGCCGCTGCCGCTGCCGGGCCCGCTCCTGCCGCTGCTCGTCCGCGAGCAGGTAGGGCCGGACGAGGGCTGACGCGTGGCCGTCGAGGGGGACGTCGCTCCCGTACGGCGAACGCGGGGCGGGTGGCGCGGGGGCGGGTGCCGGAGCTGGGGCCGGGCGGAGCGATGGTTGGTGGGTTGCCCACTGCGGGGTACGGGCCCGATGCCGGCCGCCGCGCCGCGTACCGAACACCAGCCTCACCCACAAGAAGAGGGCGCGGATAAGGTCTGTCATGTCGACCTGCTTCCTTCAGGTTGGCCGTGCCCCGGGAGTGTTACCGCACTCGCCGGGGTCTTTCGTGTGCGCAGCGTAGCCGATGTCGAAAGCGGCCGACAGTGGACGGCAGTGGTTGACAGTTGTCGACGATGCGCGAACGTTGTCGGACGCTTATGTTCGATTGCGTGACAGAGCAGATCAATCCCGGTGCCGCCGCCTACCACTACGAACAGCTCGCAAAGATTCTTGAGGGCAAGATCAGGAGCGGGGAGTTCCCGGCGGGGACGCGCCTGCCCGGCGAGTTGATCCTTTCGCAGGAGTACGGAGTCGGCTCCAACACCGTCCGTCGAGCCCTCGACATCCTGCGCGAGCGGGAGCTGATCGTGACGGTGCGCGCGAGGGGCTCCTTCGTCACCGAGCAGCTGCCCGAGGCCGGCGACTGACGTACGGGCGTCCACTCCGCCCCGCGGGGATGGCGGCAACTGTCTCAATCTCACCTCAGGTTGAGGATCCTGCTTCGCGCGCGCAACCGCATGTGACAGAGTGCGGACCGAGTGTGAGAGGGGTGGGTGTGATGGACCTGATCGACACGGGCCTGAACAACCGGCAGGTCGCCGCGACTTGTCCCATCGCCGAGAAGCCGGCCAAGCGCCACATCGGCCGCGCCTTCGCCGAACTCCACCCCCACACATACGCCGAGGACATAGCCTCCTTGCTGGGCACCAGGCCCACCCGATGACCGGGGCCCGTACCGGGGCCCACGGGCCCTGTCCGCCGACCCGCCCGTCGGCGTACCGTGCCCATGCGCAGGCGTCTGAACGCGGAGGGGACCACGATGAACGACGCGATGCTGAAGGCCCTGACCAAGACCAAGGTCGCACTGGCGACCCGCATGAGCCGCGGGGACCGCGGCCAGACGGCGGTGGAGTACCTGGGGATCATCGTGGTGGTGGTGGCGATTGTGGTGGCGATCACCGGCACGGACATCGGTACATCGATCATGAACGCGATTCGCCAGAAGATCTCCGACCTCACAGGTGGCTCGTAGGCACGCTTCGAGGTCAGGGCGAAGCGGGGCAGGCGTTCCCCGTCTACATCGCGGTCATTGCTGGGCTCCTGTTTCTGGCGTTCGCCTACTTCTTGGTGGGGCAGGCTGCTCTAACGCGGAACAGCGCCCAGACCGCTGCAGACGCAGCAGCTCTCGCAGCGGCTCAGGATGCCCGAGAGCAGCTGCGAGACGGCTGGATTGAAGTGATCCTCGATCCGGGGCAGTGGAACAGGTTCCTTCAGGGCGTGGCGGACCCCGACGAAGGCTCGGCGTGTCAGCAGGCAGAGGAGTTTGCGGCGCGAAATGAGGCTGTGGTCACAAACCTCGGATGCGTGTCTCTTGCTACCGAGGACCGCGGCTTCAGGGTGACTGTACGTACGACGGGTCGAGAGGCGACTGCGTCTGCTGAAGCTGTACTCGAGCCGCGTTGCACCTTCGACCCGCCGAAGCCCACCCCAGATCCGTCGGAGCCCACCCCGGATCCGACGCCCACGAGCCCCGATGAGGGTGAAGGAGAGCCTGACGACGAGCCACCTGTCGTTGACCTCGTGTGTGGTGGAAAGTCGTGGGTGATCGATCCTGAAAGCACGAGCCTCCTCCCCAGTGCCGCAGATCTCTTCAGAGTCCGACTGTCGAACTGACCCGCGACGAGCAAAGGAAGCCCGCTTCATGAACGCGCGCTACACAAGGAAGACCCGCAGAGGGGTGGTCGCCGTCGCGATCGCGTCCGTGGCACTCTTCGCGACCGGGTGCGGCGCCGAGGAGAAGCCCAGCGAGAACAAGCCGGCCTCAACGAGTGCCGCGCCGCGGCAGGGAGCACCAGCCACCCAGGGCTCGCAAGAGGCTGAGGAGCCGACAGAGACGCTGGCTGTCGTTAAGGGACAGAAGGGCGTGGAGCTTTCGATCCATTCTGCTGAGCGTGATGCGGGTGGCTTCCTCACAATCAAGGGACAGCTGACGAATTCCTCTGACTCTTCGGTCCTCCTGCCCGTGGAGATGAGAGGGGACGAGACGGAAGTCATCAAGCATGGCTTGACATTGGGCGGAGCAACTCTCGTCGACTCTGTGGGTAAGAAGCGGTACTACGTGCTGCGTGACACAGACGGACGGCCCTTGACCACCACGGGGCTCGACAGTATCGGGCCCGGCAAGTCCACCGACGTCTTCATGCAATTCCCCGCACCCCCCGCCTCCACCACCGAGGTCTCGTTCCAACTCCCCACCTTCGAACCCGCCACCCTCAAGCTCTCCTGAGGCGACGCCATGACGACGACGACAAACCGCCGCCTCGCCGCCCTCGTGCTCGTGTGCGTGGCCCTGGGGCCGCTCGCCGTGCCCGTTGCGTACGCCGATGACGCGCCCGGGCCCGCCGGCACCTCCTCGCCCGCACCCGTCATCGACCCGAACTCCCCGGGGCTGATGCTCCCCGACGGCGCCACCCTCGCCCCCGCCAAGGTCCTCGACATCAAGCAGATCGTCGAGGAGGAGGGCGGGCAACAACGGCGCCAGGACACCAACGTGGACGTGACGTTCGCGCTGCAGGCCGAGGTGCTGTTCCCGAAGAACAGCGCCAAACTCTCGCCCGCCGCCAACGCCCGTATCGCCGCCATCGCCGCCGAGATCAACAAGATGGGGTCCGGACGCGTCCGGGTCTTCGGGTTCACGGACAACCTCGGGACGTACGAGCACGGGCTCAAGCTGTCCAAGGAGCGGGCCGTGGCCGTGCAGCAGGTGTTGGCGCGGGCCCTCGACCCGGGGACGACGTTCGACATCCGTGGGTACAGCGAGGACTACCCGATCGCCGACAACGGCACCGAGGAGGGCCGGAAGAAGAACCGGCGCGTCGAGATCTCCTTCCCCCGCACCACGCACTGAGGGCGGGGCGCGGGCACAGGAGGCCGGTCCGCGACTTCCTCGCGGACCGGCCTCCTGCGACGTGGGAATGATCCGAGGGCCGCGGTGGCGACCACCGCGCCGGTGGCGTACGTGCGGGCGTACGGATCGGCGTTGCGCTCCAGGCCGGCGTCTCGCCGACCGGTAGTGCTTCGAGCCGTGACACGTACCGGCGGAACCGGGGCGGTCCGGGCGGCATACGCCCGGACCGCCCCGCTCACCTCACCGCACGGTACGAAGCAACGCCCTCAGGGCGTGTTCAGGCCGAGGTTCTGCGTGGTGGTGTTGGTGGCTCCGGGGCTCTTGAGGTTGTTGTTGATGCTGATGTTGTTGAACATCGGGAGGATGCCGCTGAGGTTGATGGGCAGGATCGACCCCGACCCGTTGCCTCCGCCGTTGTTCCCGCCGGCCTGTTCGTAGGTGATGGTCACCGAGGCCGGGCCGGTGGCGGGTCCGGAGGTACCGCCCGCCGGGACGCGGTTGGAGCCGCCACCGCCGCCACCGGGCCCGTAGGTCCCATCGGCCTGGATCAAGTTGCAGCCGCCGCCACCGCCGCCACCGAACCAGCCGGCTCCGCCGCCTCCGCCGGAGAAGGGGCCGCCGCCGTTGCCGCCGGTACCGCCGGCGCCGGGAGTCCCGGGTGTGCTGGTCACGGGGCCGACGTTGGCGCACGCGGCTCCACCCGCGCCGGGGGCCGTCTGGGTTCCCCCGCCTCCCCCTCCGCCGCCGTTGGGCCTGCTGCCACCGGTCTGACCGGTGACTCCCGCGTTCCCGCCGGTCTCCTCGGGGGTGGGGTACAAGTCGACGCCGGCCCCTCCGCCTCCTCCGCCGCCCGCGACGATCAGCCGGGGGTCGGTGGAGCTGACGCCGGTGAGGAAACAGCTGGGGCTGGTGGAGTCGCAGGTACGCACGTCGCTGGCTCCGCCACCGGCGCCGCCCTCATGGAAGGAGCTGCCCGATGCGCCTCCGCCCGTGTCGACGTTGACGTAGAGGGTGGTGGTGCCCGACGGCACGTTGACGGTGCCGGTGACGGTGGAGCCCGCACCGCCCACTCCTCCGTACTGACCGTTCTGCCCTGCGGCGCCGGTGGCGGTGATGGTCAGTTGGGTGATGCCGGACGGGACGGTGAAAGGCTGGTTGGCGCCGGGGGTGAAGGTGACGCTCACGGGCGCTGCCTCGGCGGGCGTGGCCAGGGGTACCACCAAGGCCGCCGGCAGTGCCGCCGCGGCGAGCATGACGGCGCTGCGCCGGACCGGCTGCCGCAGCCGTTGGGCGCCACGTCGTGGGGATACCGCGTATTGCTTGGTCAGTCTCACGCTCGGGACTCCTTGACCAGGGATGCCGACTGGGAGGGATATGTGGTCCCCGCCTGGGACCGCCCGACGATCAAGCCACATCAGACCGGCGCCGGGCATGCGGACACACCGCCGCGTCATACCCGGATGAATAGTCCGCAAGTCGGAGAAAACGGCTGTGTGGCTGGGGCGGGAGGCATTGCCGACACACGTCGGCAGTGCGGTCGGCTCCGAGAGCGTCACCGCGCCACCGGCTCCCGAAGCAGGGACGACGCGCCCCGCCGGTGGCTGCCGTAGGGCGGGGCGTGGTGCGGAAGGTGCCGCTGTCGCTGAGCTGCCGGTGGACCCGGCGAGGGGTCCGGTCGGGCCGGAGCGGAGGCCCGTTCGGGCCGGGTGCGTCGGCAGGTCTGTCAGCCGGCGATCCTGGCGTACTGGTACGAGGTCCGGCCGTTCTCGTCCCCGTGGCGCCGCCGTTCTCGTCCCCGTGGTGCCGGCGGCCGACCAGGACCTCATTGGGCCGTCCGTGCGGACCCGGATGTGTCGGTCGCGGCGGAAGCGCACGTGACGGCCACTATGGCGGAGGCCGTCCGTGCCGGACCGACACGCATCAACTCGCGGGAGACGTGATGCCCTGCCGTCCCGACCGACATGAGCCCGCGGCCGGCGGGCGTGCGAACCGGACGTGGTCGCTGCGCGGTCTCGGCGTGCGGGCGGCCGGAGCCTCCCTCTCCGGGCGGCGCGGCGGATCGGCGCCCCGGAAGGCGGGACGCTCAGCATGCAGCGGACCCTCGCCCGGGCGGGGATCGACACCTTCGCTCCGAGCCTGCTCGGCTACGGCCACTCGACGCGGTTCCGGAACGGACTCGACGACCCGGGCAACGCGAGCCTCAGGCCGTACCTCCCGGACGGCTCCTGCCCGTACCCCGAGGGCTGCGACCGCAGTCACCTCCCCTTCTTCCGCCTCGACCAGCAGGGGACGCTCCTGCTGAACAATCCGCTCGACGGGCAGCACGTCGGCCGGACGCTGTACGCGGCGAACCCGGTGCTTCCCGACAGCGCCGCCGTCATCGCGAAGGTGAACCGGGCCGTGTTCGCGGAGTCGATCTTCGGCACGCCGACGGAGGAGACGACACCGTCGGCGGGCTTCAGCACCCGGTCGGACGGCGACGCGACCTGGGCGATGGCCCCGGAACGGGACGCCGTCTGCACCGGCCACGTGGTCCCGGGCAGCCGGGACCAGTTGTGGACGCAGCTGATGGAGGAGGACCGCCTCGGCAGCACGTGGGGAGGGGACCGCGCGAACCCGACCGGCGTCAGCCGTGCGCCGACCTTCTCCAGCTACGGCTGGAACGCCACGGTCGCGCAGAACGGCCGGTTCACCGTCGACGCGAGCGGCGTGGCCGTCCCCTCACCCTGACGTTCGCGCCCTCGCCGCAGGAGGGGCGGTTCGCCTCGGCAAGGGCCGCAGCCGCCGTCGTCGTGTCCGGCGCGAACCTGCACGACAGCCTCGCCCTCAAACCGCTCATCCGCGGCATGCCCGCCGTCCGGTCCCGCCGGGGAACACGGCGGCACCGGCACGCCGAACTCCGCGCGGACAAGGCGTAGTTACCCTCTCGGGCCCACTATCCGGCCTGCTGGCAGTATGGGCTTTGTCGCATCGGGGGAGGAGCGCGTCCAGGACGGAGTCCACACGCGGGCCGGGTTGCACAAGGAGACCGAATACAAGCTTGTCGTTGTGTGTGCGGGAAGCGGAGAGGTGGAAGTCTCCTTCATGCCTCCTGCAGGCACGGCATCCAAGGTCATTCCTTGCGATCAGTCCATGGCGTATGTGCGCTTCCCGGGCTCACCCGACCTGCTCGTCAATGTGACAGGAAGGGCAGGGGCAACGGGCATGATCGCCTGGCGAGTCAACAGACTCTGACAACGGCACCCCGGTGACACGACGTTCACAGGCTCAGCGCCGCCAGGATCGTCCCCGTCATCCGGTCCGGGTGGTGGAAGATCTCCCTCGCCGTGAAGCGCAGGACGCGGCGGACCTCCGGGCAGGACTGGAGGGCGTTGAAGCGGGCGACGTCGCGTTCGTGGGCGCGGCGGGTGCCGTGGAAGGCGTAGCCCTCGATCTCCACCGCCAGGCCCGCCGCCCGGAACAGGAAGTCCGGGCGCAGGGGCCGGCCGTTCGCCGTGAGGAGGGTCGGTTGGCATTCGGGGACCAGGCCCGTGTCGCCCATCCGCAGCCGGGCCACCGTCTCCGCCGGGGAGCCCGACGCCGGTTCCGTCAGGCGCAGCCAGGTGCGGGCGCGGGGCCCGCCCGGTCGGGGTGCGGCGAGTTCGGCGACCAGCTCCTCGTACCGGACGACGGCTTCCCGCCGCACGCCCCCGACCGCCCGGCGCGCGAGTGCCGAGTCCGCGACGACCACCGCCTCCTCCCGGGTCGCCGAAGTCCGTATCAGGTCGCCGACCGTCCGCGCCGGGGTCGTCGTCCGCAGCCCGCGTCGGTTCGACCAGTCCCGGGACGTCAGGAACGTCGTGCCGTGGATCCGTAGGTGCAGGCCGAGCGCCGAGCGGGTCGGTGCCGGGGCCGTGAAATCCAGTCGGCTGTCCGCGTCCGCCGCTCCCAGTCGCTCGATGCGATGCAGTCGCGCCGCCGTCCCGTGGCTGCACACCAGTTCCGGGCGCAGGAACTGGAGGGCCGTCGCCCTCAGCCGCCAGTCCACCTCCCTCCCCGGGGCCGCCCACGCGCCCCGGCAGATCCGCTGCCAGCCGTCGCGGCGCAGCCGTCCGGCCAGCCGGCCCGGCGCCCAGCCCGCCGCGACCGCCCAGACCGTCAGGAGGACCCCGCCCCTGGCGAGGATCGCCAACTCGTACATACGCCCAACGATTCACGAAAGAGGGACACTTCGCACCCCCTGTGGAAAACCAGGCGAAAGACGTCGCCAGGAAAGCGTAAATCCGGCGGGACAACCCCCTTCGGCAGGAGCATTCTGGACAGATGACGGCGAGCCCGAGCGCGACTCCCCACCCGGCCCCCAGCGTGCAACTGGTCAGTGACCTCGTCACCCGGATCCCCGAGTTCCGGAGGACGTACGAGACCCACGTCTTCCATCAGGGCGGCGTCCTGCCGCACGTCTTCTTCTGGGACGTCGTCCAGGACACCGTCCGGTCCTTCCTGGGGGAAGCCCCCGACGCCGCCGACTGGCGCCGCACGCTCGACTTCCTGGAGGAGCAGAGCGCGCGTGGCGTCCTCGGCATCGACGAGGTCATCGTCACCTCCTTCCTCGGCGACCTGCCCTCGCCGCAGGAGCCCGGGCACGCCATCGTCGAGCAGCTCGGTCCCGTCATGGCCGCGAAGTTCGTCCGCATAAGGCCCCTCGGGTGATCGCAAAGGGCTCCTCGGGATAATCGGGCGCATGCCCCTGACCAGGCCCGACCGTCCCGACCGAACCGACCGGACCGACCGACCCGACCGGACCGACCGACCCCACCGCCCCACCCTCGCCGCCCTCGGCGGGTACGCCGCCACCCGGCTCGTCGGGCTCATCGTCCTCGCCATCGCGGCCGGCGCCACCGGGAAGGACGGGCTGCACCGGCTCGACGGGCGCTGGGACTCCGTCTGGTACGTGCGGATCGCCGAGCACGGATACGGGTACCAGGTCACCCTGCCGAACGGTGACGTCCACTCCGACCTCGCCTTCTTCCCGCTCCTTCCCGCCCTGGAGCGCGGCCTCTCCGCCGTCCTCCCCGTCGACGCCGCCACCGCCGGGCTCCTCGTCTCCTGGACCGCCGGCCTCGCCGCCGCCTGGGGCATCGCGAAGTGCGGCGCCCATGTCGCCGGGCCACGCGCGGGCGTGCTCCTCGCCGTTCTCTGGGGCGTGTACCCGACCGCCTTCGTGCAGTCCATGGCCTACACCGAGACGCTGTTCACCGCCCTCGCCGCCTGGTCGCTGTACGCGGTGCTCCGCGGGCGCTGGGTCCTCGCCGGTGTCCTGTGCGCGGCCGCCGGGCTCACCCGGCCGACGGCCGCCGCGCTGATCGCCGCCCTCGGCATCACGGCCCTCGCCACCCTCGTACGGGAACGGCGGCTGTCCCTGCGGACGGTGGCCGGGGTGCTCATCGCCCCGCTGGGCTGGCTCGCGTATGTCGCTTATGTGGGCGTTCGCCAAGGGAGCCCGACCGCCTACTTCGAGGTCCAGGCCGCCTGGGGGAACTCCATCGACTTCGGGGTCGCCCTCGCCACGTTCATCGCGGGCCTGCCGTGGCCCGCCGCCCTCGGGCTCTGCGCGGCGCTCGCGCTGCTCGGCTGGCTGATCGCGCTGTGCGTGCGGCAGCGCCAGCCGCTGCCACTGCTCGTCTACACGATCGGCGTCGTGTTCGTCTCGCTCGTCGGCGCCGCCTACTTCGGCTCCCGGCCGCGCCTGATGATGCCCGCCTTCGGGCTGCTCCTTCCGCCCGCCGTGGCCCTCGCGCGCGTGCGGACCCGTACCGCCGTGCCCGTCCTCGCCGGGCTCGCCCTCGCCTCCGGTGTGTACGGGGCGTTCACCCTGCTCGGTTCGGGGCCCCCGTGACCTGTCCGTAGGACACGCGCACGCGTGCCCCGGGTGTCAGTCGCCTGTGAGGTCCACGCGCACGCGTACCCCCTTCCTCAGCCCCCACCCTTCCATCGCCCCCGCCTCCGCCTCCAGGACGTGCCGGCCGCGCGGCCGGATCATCCCGAGCCGTCCCGGGCGCATCGTGACCACGGACCGGACCGTGAACGAGCCGTCCAGATAGGCCACGTCGATCGGGAACCGCATGCCGAAGGTGTGCACGCTGTTCGTCCGGACGATCAGCATGGCCCCCGCGATGCCGTCCCGGCCGAGGAGTCCCCGTCGACGTGCCCGGTACGAGGCCGCCACCTCCAGCGGCACCTCCAGAGCGGCCACCGTCAACGTCCCCGTCCCGTCCACCCATTTCCCCATGCGCCAGACCGTAGCGGCCCAGCGCCCTAGGGTCTCGTGCGTGGACGTCACCGTGATCGTCGTCGCCGCCCTGTGGGGGGCCGCCGTCGGGCTGCTCGTGCCCCGGGCCGCGTACCGGCTCTCCGTCGAGCCCGAGGAGCCGTGGCGGGACCGCTGCCCCGCCGGGCACGTCCTCGTCGGGCCCGGGCGCGGCTGGCTCGGCGGGCCCGGGCGGCAGGCCTGCGCGACCACCGCGAGTCCGTTCCTCGCGCCGCTGCTCACCGCCCTCGTCTGCGCCGCGCTCGCCGCGGCCACCGGCGGGCCCCGGCCCGAGCTCGCGGTCTGGCTGCTCGGCGCGCCCTTCGCCGTCCTCCTCGCCTGTGTGGACGCGCGCGTGCACCGGCTTCCGGACGGCCTGACCCTGCCGCTCGCCGTCGCCGTCCCGCTGCTCCTCGGCGGCGCCGAACTCCTCCCGTACGACGCCGGATCCTGGATCCACGCGCTGCTCGGCGGGCTCGCCCTCGGCGGGGCCTATCTGGTGCTGTTCCTGATCAACCCGAGCGGGCTCGGCCTCGGCGACGTGAAGCTGGCGGTCCCGCTGGGCGCCGCGCTCGGCTGGTACGGCTGGGGCGTGCTCTTCGCCGGGGCCTTCGCGGGCTTCCTCCTCGGCGCGGTCTACGGCCTCGGCCTCGTCCTGCTGCGCCGGGCCGGCCGCTCCTCGGCGATCCCCTTCGGCCCCTTCATGCTCGGGGGCGCCCTGCTCGGCCTCCTCCTCGGCGCGTTCACCGCGATTCCCTGAAAGCCCGCCCCTAGCATCGCCGCACATGCTGACAATTGCGAGCGAAGCACCCGTAAAGGGCACGGCGTCCGCGCCCCCGACCCGCCGGCCCCCCGTTCCCTGGGTCTGGGCCGCCGGGCTCTTCCTCCTCTACGCGACCGTCGCCGTGCGCCGCCACCAGCTCCTGCGCACCACCGGCTACGACCTCGGCATCTTCGAGCAGGCCGTCCGCGCCTACGCCGAACTCCGGGCGCCCGTCGCCCCCTTGCGCGGCGAGGGCTTCAACCTCCTCGGCGACCACTTCCACCCCCTGCTCGCCGTCCTCGCCCCCCTCTACCGGCTCTGGCCCTCCCCGCTCTGCCTGCTCCTCGCCCAGTCCGCGCTGCTGGCCCTCGCCGTCGTCCCCCTCGCCCGCCGGGCCGGTGACGTCCTCGGCCCGGCGGCCGCGCACACCGTCGCCGTCGGGTACGGGCTGAGCTGGGGCATCGCCTCCGCCGCCGCCTTCGACTTCCACGAGGTCGCGCTCGCCGTCCCGCTGCTCTCCTTCTCCCTCGAAGCGCTCGCCCGGCGGCGCTGGCGGCAGGCCGTCGCCTGGGCGGCGCCGCTGCTGCTCGTCAAGGAGGACCTGGGGTTCACGCTCGCCGCCGTCGGCGCGTACATCGCGATCAAAGGCCCCCGCCGCCTCGGGCTCGGCACCGCCGCCGTCGGCGTCCTCGGCTCGCTCCTGGAGGTGAAGGTCCTGCTGCCGGCCTTCAACCCCGGCGGCGGCTACGCCCACGGCGGCAACCTCGCCGCCGCCCAGGGCTCCCTGCTCTCCACCCTCGCCCACGCCCCGCTCGACGTGCTCCGTCCCGAGGCCAAGGCGGTCACCCTGATCCTGGTCTTCGCCCCGTCCGCGCTGCTCGCGCTCCGCTCACCGCTCGCCCTGATCGCCACCCCCACCCTCGGCTGGCGGCTGCTCTCCGAGAACGGCTTCCACTGGGGCACGTCCTTCCACTACAGCGCGATCCTCATGCCGGTCGTCTTCGCCGGCCTCGTGGACGCGCTCGGGGACAAGTCCCGGCGCGAGCTGCGGGCCGTCCTCGCGACCGTCCTCGCCGTGACCGCCGTCCTGATCCCGTCCTTCCCGCTGGCCCAGCTCGCCCAGCGGGCCACCTGGCGCACCACGCCGCACATCGAGGCGGCCCGCGCGCTGCTCGCCCGCATCCCCGACGGCGCCACCGTCGCCGCCTCCAACCGGCTCGCGCCGCAGCTCACCGCGCGCTGCACGGTCGTCCTCTTCCCGACGTTCCCGGTGGGCGGCGAGCTCTACCGCTACGACGTCCCGCGCATCCCGGCGCCGACCGCCGCGTGGATCGTCCACGACGAGCGGGCGCCCGAGGCCTGGCCGTACCCCTCGGGCCACTGGCCCTATCCGATCGAGCGGCAGCGGGCCGAGCTGGAGGCCGCGACCCGGACGTACGGCTACGAGGTCGTCGCCCGGCGTGACGGCATCACGCTGCTGAGTCGGAGGACCGGCGGCTGACCAGCGGGAAACGCCCTCTTCCGTCAACGTCGTACCCCTGCGGGCCGGTCCCTCTTCGGAGGGACGGAACCCCGCCGCCACGCCGGGGCGCAAACCCGCCACAGGGCCTCGGAGCCCTTGTGCCGCTTGGGCTCCGGCGAATTCGAGGCGGTTCGTTCGGCGCACGTGGCGCGCAACACGACTATCGAAGGGTTATGGTGGAAACCCCCCCTCGGGCCGGTCCGTATCCCCCCCACGGACCGGCCCGTTTTCTTTCCCCGGGACCGGCTCGGCTCCGGTTTCACGGAGGCCGGGTCGGCTCCGGTTCCCCCGGGGCCGGGTCGGCTCCGGTCTCACGAAGAACGGGTCAGCCCCGGCCGGCCCAGATGTTGGTGCCCTCGGTGTCGACGGCGAAGGAGTCGATCTCCTTCAGCTCCTCCTCCGACAGCGGCGCCCCGTGCAGGGCCGCCACGTTCTCCTCCAGCTGGGCGACGCTGGACGCGCCGATCAGCGCCGAGGTCATCCGCTCGTCCCGCAGTACCCACTTCAGCGCCAGCTGGGCGAGGGACTGCCCGCGCCGCTCGGCGATGTCCGCGAGGCCGCGCAGGCGCCGCAGCACCTCGTCGGAGAGCAGGTTCGGGTCGAGGGACTTGCCCTGGGTGGCCCGCGAGCCCTCCGGGATGCCCTTCAGGTACTTGTTGGTGAGCAGCCCCTGCGCCAGCGGCACGAAGGAGATGCAGCCCATGCCGGCCGCCTCCAGGGTGTCGAGGAGGGCGTCCTCCTCGGTCCACCGGTTGATCATGGAGTACGAGGGCTGGTGGATGAGCGGGCGGACGCCCATATCCGTGAGGATCCGGGCGGCCTCGGCGGTCTGCTCGCTGTTGTACGAGGAGACGCCGACGTACAGCGCCTTGCCCTGCTGGACGGCGGAGGCGAGGGCCCCCATCGTCTCCTCCAGCGGGGTGTGCGGGTCGAAGCGGTGCGAGTAGAAGATGTCGACGTAGTCGAGGCCCATCCGCTTCAGGGAGGCGTCGAGCGAGGACATCAGGTACTTGCGGGAGCCCCACTCGCCGTACGGGCCCGGGTGCATCTCGTAACCGGCCTTGGTCGAGATGATCAGCTCGTCGCGGTAGGGCGCGAAGTCCTGGGCGAAGAGCTTGCCGAAGTTGAGCTCGGCGGAGCCGGGCGGCGGGCCGTAGTTGTTGGCCAGGTCGAAGTGGGTGACGCCGAGGTCGAAGGCGCGGCGGAGGATCGCGCGCTGGGTGTCGAGGGCCTTGTCGTCGCCGAAGTTGTGCCAGAGGCCGAGCGAGATCGCCGGGAGCTTGAGGCCGCTGCGGCCCGTCCGGCGGTACTCCATGGAGTCGTAGCGGTCCGCGGAGGCGCGGTAGAGGGGGGAATCAGTCACGTATCTCTGCTTATCACGGACTTGTGACAGTCCCGGCCTGTGAGCCGTTTACCCATCCGCAGTAATGTGGCGGCTTCGGGGGGCCGACACTGCATGGAGGGGTAAAGAACAGTGAACCTGCGCGACCTGGTGTACGGGCTCTACGCACGCCGGGTGGAAGGCCGCCTCGACCATACCCAGGTGCCCAAGCACATCGGGGTCATCCTCGACGGGAACCGTCGCTGGGCGAAGGCCTCCGGCGGGACCCCCGAGCAGGGACACAAGGCCGGTGCGGACAAGATCACGGAGCTGCTCGGCTGGTGCGCCGAGACGGACGTCGAGGTCGTCACGCTCTGGATGCTCTCCACTGACAACCTGAACCGCCCCGAGGAACAGCTCGTCCCGCTGCTCGGCATCATCGAGAACGCCGTGCGCTCGCTGGCCGCCGACGGCCGCTGGCGGGTCCACCACGTCGGCACGATGGACCTGCTGCCCGCCCGTACGCAGTCGGTGCTGAAGGAGGCCGAGGAGGCCACCCGCACCAACACCGGGATACTCGTGAACGTCGCCGTGGGTTACGGCGGCCGGCAGGAGATCGCGGACGCGGTCCGCTCGCTGCTCCTGGAGCACGCGGAGCGGGGGACGAGCTTCGAGGAGCTCGCCGAGATCGTCGACGTCGAGCACATCTCGGAGCACCTGTACACGCGCGGCCAGCCCGACCCGGACCTGGTGATCCGCACCAGCGGCGAGCAGCGCCTGTCGGGCTTCATGCTGTGGCAGAGCGCCCACTCCGAGTACTACTTCTGCGAGGTCCACTGGCCGGCCTTCCGGAAGGTCGACTTCCTGCGGGCGCTGCGCGACTACGCGGCCCGGCACCGGCGCTACGGGACCTGAGGCCCACCGGTCACCCCCGGTCGGAACCGATCATCTGGTGTTCATGAACACGTCGTCATATGCCATGGCATGGCAGAGGGTGTTCGAGGGCATATCCCAAGTGAAGTGAGCGGCACGGAGACCGCCACCCGGGAGGCCCCTTGCACCAGGACGACCGTGCGGGACAAGCACGGGAGAAGCGGAGGGCCGTGGTTCGGCCCGCGCATCGCGGCCTGAGCCCGGTCCCATTCCGCAGCGACACCGGTTCCGTCGCACCCCGACCTCACAGGGGTCTTCCGAGGGGGTCTGTCCTTCCGTGGTGACCAGCACGAAGCGCCGCCTTTCCGACCGGCGCACCTATGTTCTCGACACCAGCGTCCTGCTGGCCGACCCCAAAGCCGTCTCGCGCTTCGAGGAGCACGAGGTGGTGCTCCCGATCGTCGTCGTGACGGAGCTGGAGGCCAAGCGGCACCACCCCGAACTCGGCTACTTCGCCCGGCAGGCCCTGCGCCTGCTCGACGACTTCCGGGTCCGGTACGGGCGCCTGGACGCCCCGCTCCCCATCGGGGACCTGGGCGGCACCCTGCGTGTCGAACTCAACCATTCCGACCCCGGCGTCCTGCCCGCCGGCTACAGGTTGGGGGACAACGACTCACGGATCCTCGCGGTCGCGCGCAACCTCCAGGCGGAGGGGTACGACGTCACCGTCGTCTCCAAGGACCTGCCGCTGCGCATCAAGGCCTCCTCGGTCGGCCTCCTCGCCGAGGAGTACCGCGCCGAGCTCGCCATCACAGACGCCAACGGCTGGACCGGGATGTCCGAGCTGGCGCTCTCCGGGGAGCAGATCGACCTGCTCTACGACCAGGACTCGCTGTACGTGCCGGAGGCCGCCGAGCTTCCCGTCCACACGGGCCTGGTGCTCCAGTCCGAGCGAGGCAAGGCCCTCGGCCGGGTCACGGCCGAGGGGAACGTACGGCTCGTCCGCGGCGACCGGGAGGCCTTCGGGCTCCGCGGCCGCAGCGCCGAGCAGCGGATCGCGCTCGACCTGCTCCTCGACCCGGACGTCGGCATCATCTCCATGGGCGGCCGGGCCGGCACCGGCAAGTCCGCGCTCGCGCTCTGCGCGGGCCTGGAGGCGGTCCTGGAGCGCCGGCAGCACCAGAAGGTGATGGTCTTCCGTCCGCTGTACGCGGTCGGCGGCCAGGAGCTCGGATACCTGCCGGGCAGCGAGTCCGAGAAGATGAGCCCGTGGGCGCAGGCCGTCTTCGACACGCTGTCCTCGGTCGCGAGCCGCGAGGTCATCGAGGAGGTGCTGGGCCGCGGGATGCTGGAGGTCCTGCCGCTCACCCACATCCGGGGTCGCTCCCTCCACGACGCCTTCGTCATCGTGGACGAGGCCCAGTCCCTGGAGCGGAACGTCCTGTTGACCGTTCTGTCCCGTATCGGGGCGAATTCGCGGGTCGTGCTGACCCACGACGTCGCCCAGCGCGACAACCTCCGGGTCGGCCGGTACGACGGAGTCGTCGCCGTGGTCGAGAAGCTGAAGGGGCATCCGCTCTTCGCCCACGTCACCCTCACCCGCTCCGAGCGCTCCCCGATCGCCGCGCTCGTGACGGAGATGCTGGAGGACGTCTCGATCTGACCGGTTCGTACCCTTCTGTAGGGGTACGGGAGTTGGCGCCGCTCGGCAAAGCGCAGGAGCTTAGCCGGGCGGCGTCCTGCTGTCTCCCGTATCCATCAAATCCCTTGCGTCCACCCAGGTGTGAGCTTTCACACGCAACACGGAATTGCCTTGCGGCGTCGCCGTCCGGCAAAGTCTTGCTTCCGTCAGGCCCCGCATACGGCACACGTGCACCCTCAAGGGTGCGCACCGCACCACACAACTCCACAGCCGTCGCCGTATGCCGCCCACAGCACCACGGGCCCGTGTCTTCTGTGACCCCGTACGTCGGAGACCAGTGCCAGGGGCAAGATTTCGCCCGCGTGGTCACCTGTGCGGGCGTGCTGGAAGGAAACCGTGTGAGCCGGATCTCGGTCCGGGGATTCGCGGTGGCTTCGGCCACTGCGGTCACCACTGTCGGCGCCATCGCCGGTGTTGCCACGGGCAACGCCGCGCAGCCCTCGGACGACAACTTCGAGGCCACCGCGGCCGGCACCACGCTGCTCGCGGACATCCCCGCGGGCGAGCAGGCCCAGGTACAGGTCTCGTCCCTCTCGGAGCAGGCCGACGTCCAGGCCGCCGCCGCCGACGCCGCCGCGAAGAAGACCGCGGAGGAAGCGGCCCGCATCCGCGCCGCCAAGGACGCCGAGGCGAAGAAGGAGGCCGCCGACAAGGCCGCCGCCGAGGCCAAGGCCGAGAAGGAGCGCAAGGAGCAGGAGGCGCAGGAGCGCGCCAGCCGCTCCGCGGCCCGCGACATCACGTCCTTCTCCGCGCAGGGCTCGTACAGCATCTCCGAGGTCAAGTCGATGGCCCGGCAGATGATGGGCTCCGACCAGTTCCAGTGCTTCAGCAACATCGTGGACCACGAGTCCGGCTGGAACTACCGCGCCTCCAACCCGTCCTCGGGTGCCTACGGCCTCGTGCAGGCCCTCCCGGGCTCCAAGATGGCCTCGGCCGGTGCCGACTGGCAGACCAACCCCGCCACCCAGATCAAGTGGGGCCTCAGCTACATGGACGGCCGCTACGGCAGCCCGTGCGGCGCCTGGTCCTTCTGGCAGGCCAACCGCTGGTACTAGTACCGCGCTCTCAACCTCGGGAAGCCCCTCACCGTCCTACGGTGAGGGGCTTCCTGCGTGTAGGTTCGCGGGGACGAGTCGGTGGGGGGAAGAAGGAAGAGATGTCCGGAGTGCCAGGGTGGCTGGGACGGCTGGGCGCGAGCCTGAGCCGCATGGGTGAACGCCTCGACGAGCGCCGGGCCGAGGCGGAACGGGAGGATCCGCTCGGGCCGCCGTACGAGGTCGCCCTCGACGTCCCGTACGAGGCCGCGCCCGCGAGCGCGGCCGCCTCCGCACGGCCGGACGTCGACCCGGACACCGCCGGGCCCCTCCCGGACACCGTCCCCGCACCCCCCTCGTACGCACCGGCCGTCGCCGCCCGCCCCGACCCCGTCGCCGCCATCCCCTGGGGCATGCGCGTGGCCGCCGAGGCGAGTTGGCGGCTGCTCGTCCTCGCCGGCACGGTCTGGGTGCTGATGAAGGTGATCAGCTCCGTGCAGCTGGTCGTCCTCGCCTTCGTCGCCGCGCTCCTCGTCACCGCCCTGCTCCAGCCCACCGTGGCCATGCTGCGCCGCAAGGGCCTGCCCCGCGGGCTCGCCACCGCCGTCACCGCCGTCTCCGGCTTCGTCGTCATGGGGCTGGTCGGCTGGTTCGTGGTCTGGCAGGTCATGGACAACGTCGACAACCTGTCCGACCGCGTCAAGGACGGCATCGAGGAACTCAAGCACTGGCTGCTCGACAGCCCGTTCCACGTCACCGAGCAGCAGATCAACGACATCGCCAAGAACCTCAGCGAGGCCATCGGCGCCAACGCCGAACAGATCACCTCCGCCGGACTCCAGGGCGTCACCGTCATCGTGGAGGCCATGACCGGCATACTCCTCGCGATGTTCTGCACCCTCTTCCTGCTCTACGACGGGAAGAAGGTCTGGGAGTGGACGCTCAAGCTGGTGCCCGCCCAGGCCCGGCCGGGCGTCGCCGGCGCGGGACCGCGCGCCTGGCGCACCCTCACCGCCTACGTCCGCGGCACGGTCCTCGTCGCCCTCATCGACGCCGTCTTCATCGGCCTCGGACTCTGGTTCCTCGACGTGCCGATGGCGGTGCCGCTGGCCGTCTTCATCTTCCTGTTCGCCTTCATCCCGCTGGTCGGCGCGGTCATCTCCGGCGCCCTCGCCTGCGTCGTCGCCCTCGTCACCAACGGCGTGTTCACCGCCCTCATGGTGCTCGTCGTCGTCCTCGCCGTGCAGCAGATCGAAGGCCACGTCCTCCAGCCGTTCATCCTCGGCCGGGCCGTCCGCGTCCACCCGCTCGCCGTCGTCCTCGCCGTCGCCGCCGGCGGCCTCACCGCGGGCATCGGCGGCGCCGTCGTCGCCGTGCCCCTGGTCGCCGTCCTCAACACGGTCGTCGGCTACCTGCGCGCGTACAGCACCGAACAGGCCCTCCGCAGCACCCCGGAGCCGCGCGGGGCGACGGCCTTCGCCGTGGCACCGGTCCCGGCGCCGGGCACCGTCGAGGGGGAGCGCGCGTGATATCGGAGCCGGAGCTCGTGGGCGGCGCGGAGTTCGACGACCCCGAGGTGCTCACCGACGCCCCGCCACCGCGGCCGCCCCGGGACCGCCGCCCCTGGCTGTGGGCGCTGGGCGGCGCGGTGCTCGCCTCGGCGGTGTGGGGCGGCGGGCTGTACGCGTACGGGCAGCGGAAGGACCCGGGCCCGGACCTGGGCGGGTACCGGACGCTGGCGGACGAGGGCGCGCTCTGCAAGACGGCGAAGCTGAAGGCGCTCGGCGGGATCCTCGGCAAGCGGAGCGAGGACGGCTACGGGCCCGAGATCGACGATCCGGCCGTGTACGAGGCGTCCTGCTCGATGACCTTCGGCGGTCCGGACGTCGGGTACAGCGCCGACCTCATGTACACCCTGCACAAGGTGACGGACCCGGAGTCCGAGTTCGCGGCGCGGGCGAAGAACGCCGAGATCACCACGCCGATCGGCGGTCTCGGGGAGCGGGCCTTCTTCAACGACGTGGGCGGCGAGGGCGGAGAGCTCCGGGTCCTCGACGGCCAGGTCGAGATCCAGCTCCGCCTCTACCGGTACGTCAACACCGACGAGAACGGGAACCCGCTCGGGAAGGCCGAGCCCACCGACCTCTCCGGGATCGACGTCCCGATGACCCAGGACGTGCTGGCGCTGATGGAGGCGCTCAAGAAGTGACGGAAGGGCCCCGGGGTACAGAACCCCGGGGCCCTTCTCGTACAGCGATGCCCTACTCGGAGAGGACGGCCTCCGCGTCGAGCGTGACGCCGACCGCCTGGATCACCGCGGCGATCTTCACGGCCTCCTGGATCGTGGCGCGGTCGACACCGGCCTGGCGCAGGACCTGCTCGTGCGAGTCCAGGCACTGGCCGCAGCCGTTGATCGCGGAGACGGCCAGCGACCACAGCTCGAAGTCGACCTTCTCGACGCCCGGGTTGCCGATGACGTTCATCCGCAGGCCGGCGCGCATCGTCCCGTACTCGGGGTCCGACAGCAGGTGCCGGGTCCGGTAGAAGACGTTGTTCATCGCCATGATCGCGGCGGCGGACTTGGCGGCCTGGTACGCCTCGGGCTTCAGGTTGGCCTGGGCCTCGGGCTCCAGCTCCTTGAGCACCTTCGGCGAGCGCGAGGCGATCGCGCAGGCGAGGACGGTGCCCCACAGCTGCTGCTGCGGGAGGTCGCTGTTGCCGATGACCGAACCGAGGTTCAGCTTCAGGTCCTTGGCGAAGTCCGGTATGGCGGACTTCAGTTCGTCGAGAGCCATGTCGGATCCGCCCTTACTCGCCGGCGAGGAGCGCGGCCGCGTCGAGGGTGCTCTCGCCCTTGTTCCAGTTGCACGGGCACAGCTCGTCGGTCTGCAGGGCGTCGAGGACCCGCAGGACCTCCTTGGGGTTACGGCCCACGGAACCGGCGGTCACCATCGTGAACTGGATCTCGTTGTTCGGGTCGACGATGAAGACGGCGCGCTGGGCGAAGCCGTCCTCGCCGCGGACGCCGCAGTCGCTCATGAGCTCGTGCTTCGAGTCGGCCAGCATCGGGAAGGGCAGGTCACGCAGGTCGGCGTGGTCCTTGCGCCAGGCGTGGTGGACGAACTCGGAGTCACCGGAGACACCGAGGATCTGGGCGTCGCGGTCGGCGAACTCGTCGTTCAGCTTGCCGAACGCGGCGATCTCGGTCGGGCAGACGAAGGTGAAGTCCTTCGGCCAGAAGAACACCACGCGCCACTTGCCCTCGTAGGCCTTGTGGTCGATCTGCGCGAACTCCTTGCCGCTCTCCAGCGACACGCAGGCGGTCAGGTCGTAGGTGGGGAACTTGTCACCGACAGTGAGCACGCGCTCTCCTTGCAGGGTGGAAGGTGCCCTTTTGGGGTCTTCCGTGAGGGGTTGGACGGCCCACAGCATGGCACGGGGTGCATTGATCAGTGAAATAGCTAGAGTGGGTCGTGTTGATCGAAGGTGGTTATCAGTGGCGTCCCCGTACAGCACCCCGCACGGCCCGCACCGAGGCAAGCAGCCGAGCCTTTCGCAGCTCAGGGCCTTCGTGGCGGTCGCCGAGCATCTGCACTTCCGCGACGCGGCGGCCGCCATCGGCATGAGCCAGCCCGCCCTCTCGGGCGCGGTTTCGGCCCTCGAAGAGGCACTCGGTGTCCAGCTCCTCGAGCGTACGACGAGAAAAGTGCTGCTCTCGCCCGCCGGGGAGCGGCTCGCGGTCCGGGCGCGGACCGTCCTCGACGCGGTGGCGGAGCTGATGGAGGAGGCGGAGGCCGCCCAGGCCCCCTTCACCGGGGTCCTCCGGCTCGGCGTGATCCCCACCGTGGCGCCGTACCTGCTGCCCACCGTCCTGCGGCTCGTCCACCGCCGCTACCCCGAGCTCGACCTCCAGGTCCACGAGGAACAGACCTCCTCGCTCCTGGAGGGACTCGCCGCAGGGCGGCTCGACCTGCTGCTGCTCGCCGTGCCGCTCGGCGTGCCCGGCGTCACCGAACTCCCGCTCTTCGACGAGGACTTCGTCCTGGTGACCCCTGAGGGGCACCCGCTGGCCGGGCGGGACGACATCCCGCGCGAGGCCCTCAAGGAGCTCCGGCTGCTGCTCCTCGACGAGGGGCACTGCCTGCGCGACCAGGCCCTCGACATCTGCCGGGAGGCCGGGCGCACCGAAGGCGCCGAGGTCACCACGACCGCCGCCGGGCTCGCCACGCTGGTCCAGCTCGTCGCCGGCGGCCTCGGGGTGACCCTGCTGCCGCGCACCGCCGTGACCGTCGAGACCGCCCGCAACACCGCCCTGTGGACCGGGAGGTTCGCCGAACCGGCGCCCTCGCGGCGGATCGCCCTCGCGATGCGGACGGGCGCGGCCCGGGGCGCCGAGTTCGAGGAGCTGGCGGAGGCCCTGCGCGGGGCGATGAGGGAGCTTCCCGTACGGGTGACCCCCGGCGAGTGAGGGGTGCCGGGGCCCGACCCGTATCCCCGTACGAGCGAGGGGCGGCGGTTCCTGACACCCCCCGGTGCCAGGAACCGCCGCCCCTCCCTCGTACATGCGAACGACGGGTTACTCCGTGCGCAGCCCGTCCGCCCGCATCAGCCGCCACAGCACCGGCATGCTCAGCAGCGTCACCGCCAGGATCAGCCCGAGGCCGATCCCGACGACGGGCAGGAAGCCCCACCAGTCGTCGACCGGCTGGCCGCCCGTCTTCAGCAGGACGACTCCGAGGCCGAGGCCGCCGGCCACGGAGAGGCCGAGCCCGAGGAGGATCGGCACCGCCGTCTGCCAGAGCACCGACCAGCTCAGCGTCGAGCGCCGGGTGCCGAAGGCGACGAGCGAGGACAGCAGCCGCTTGCGGTCCCGCAGTTGCTCCAGGGTCGTGACCAGGAGCGAGGCCGCCACCAGGAGCATCGTCAGGGTGGAGCCGACGAGGATGCCGGTGCGGACGCTGGAGAACGCCGCGTCGCGCTCGGTGTCCTTCAGGGTGCGCACCCAGGACGTCGGATCGATGGCGTCCGCCGCGTTCCGTACGAGATCGGCGGCGTCGGGCACGGCCGGGTCGAGCCGGACCATGACCTGCGCGTCGGGCTCGTCGAGCGGGAGGGTGCCGATCGCCGACGGGGTGGCGAGGACGCCGTACTGGTACATGCCCGTCGGGTCCGGGCGGGAGTCCACGACCTTGGCCGTGGCGGGGATGCGCCACTGCGGCAGCGGCCCCTTCGGGCGCTTCGGCGCGCCCGGGTGCGGATGCGGGTCGCGCAGTGCGACCGTGGCGCCGGGCCGGGCCGCCCTGGTGACGAAGGAGTCGTCCGGGTTGCCCTGGGCGCCGTGCGCGAGGAAGACGAAGACGTCGCCGTCCGTACAGGAGGGCAGGGTGGCGAACTCCCGGAGGGAGGCGCAGTCACCGACCCGGAGCGAGACGCCCGGGGCGAACTCCTCACCCTGCTTGAGCGGTCCGGGCCGCCACGCACGCGACTCGACGATGCCGATCACCCCGCTGACGCCCTCGGTCCGCCCGACGCGGTCGATGATTCCGCGGGCCTCCCCGGCGTTCTTCGCGTCGATGCCGATCGCGATCTGGGCGCGGGAGGTGTCCTCGCCGCTGACCTGCGTGAAGTCGTTCTCCATCGCATGGAACAGCATCTGGAGCGCGATCGCCCCGGTCGCCGCGACGACGATGCCGCTGACCGCGCGGGCCGCCGTTCCGCTGCTCAACTGGAGCCTGCGGACGGCGAGCTGCCAGGCCACCGGACCGGCGTGCAGCCGCTTCACCACCGCTTCGACGAGCCACGGCAGGAGCGTGGTGAGGCCGATCAGGGCGAGCGTCGTGCCGGTCACGACGCCCACGGTGTCGATGCTGGTCTGGGACACCTGGATGTCGCCGATGAGGGGTACGAGGAAGGCCGCGCCGGCCGCGAGGATCAGCAGCCGCCACCACAGCCGGCGGCGGCGCGGGGTGGCGGTCCGGACGACGCCGAGCGGCTCGATCGCCACTCCGCGCAGCGCGAAGAGGGTGACCACGACGGAGGCGACCGGGACGACGGCGAGGACGAGCACGGCGAGCGCGGTCATCGGTACGACGTCGGAGGGGTACGCGTTGACGTCCCAGATGGTGAAGGTCCCCGCGAACTGCCGTCCCAGGGCGAAGAGTCCGAGGCCCGCGAGCAGGCCGAGGAGCGCGCCGGCGAGGGACTCGCCGGCCGCGATCCGCCGGGTCATGGCGGTGTCCGCGCCGACGAGGCGCAGCGCCGCGAGCCGCCGGTCGCGCTGCTCGCCGCCGAACCGGACGGCGGTCGCGATGAAGACGAGCACCGGCAGGAGCAGGACGACGCAGGCGACGACGACGAGGAGGATCAGGAACGCGTTCATCGGCTCCCCGGGCACCGACCAGCCGTAGCGCGTGCCGCGCCCGTCGAGGTTGTCGGCATCGAGGAAGTCGACGTGGGCGACGTACCGCAGTTCGGCCGGGCCGATGAGTCCGGCCGGGCCGATCGTGCCGACGACCTCGTAGGGGAGCCGCTTCTTGAGGAGGGCGCCCTCGGGGGAGTCGAGCAGCTCGCCGAGCGCGGGGGAGACCAGCATCTCGCCGGTCCCGGGGAACTTCGCGGCACCCGGCGGGAGCGGGGGCGCGTCGCCCTCGGGGCGCAGCAGCAGGCCGCTGATGACGTCGTCCCGGTAGACGGTGGTCCGGCCGAGGTGGAGAAAGGAGTCGGGGCGGGGCGAGGTGACCTCTTCGCTGCCGTCGACGGCGCGGACCGCCTCCCGTACCTCCCGCTGGAAGAGCATGTTCGGGAAGGAGGCGGCGAGCAGCAGCAGGGCCACGCCGAAGCCGACGCCGGTCGCGGTCAGCAGGGTGCGGAGCAGTCCGGAGCGACCGCCGGTGACCGCGAACCGGGCGCCGAGCGTCAGGTCGCGGGCCCAGGTGCCGAGGCTCATGCGGCCCACTCCGAGTCCCGTACCGAGCCGTCCCGTACGACGACCTCGCGGTCGGACCAGGCGGCGACCCGGGCCTCGTGGGTGACGAGGACGACGGCGGCGCCGGTGTCCCGGGAGGCGTCGGTGAGGAGCCGCATGACCCGCTCGCCGTTGAGGGAGTCGAGCGCGCCGGTCGGCTCGTCGGCGAAGATCACGCGCGGGGCGGTGACGAGGGCGCGGGCGACGGCGACGCGCTGGCCCTGGCCGCCGGATATCTCGCCGGGGCGCTTGCCCGCGACGGCGTCGACCTCCAGGCGGGCGAGCCACTCGGCGGCCCTGGCCTCGGCCGCCTTCCGCTTCTCGCCGTTGAGGCGGAGCGGGAGGGCGACGTTCTCGACGCAGGTCAGCTCGGGGACGAGCTGGCCGAACTGGAAGACGAAGCCGAAGTCGGTACGGCGCAGGGAGCTGCGATCGCCGTCGGAGAGCGCGGTGAGCTCGCGTCCGTCGTAGGTGATGGTGCCGGCGTCGGGGCGGACGATGCCGGCCAGGCAGTGGAGGAGCGTCGACTTGCCGGAGCCGGAGGGGCCCATGACGGCGACGACCTCGCCGGCCCGGAGGGAGAAGTCGGCGCCCGCGAGCGCCGGGGTCGGGCCGTAGGCCTTGTCCAGGCCGGTGGCGCGGAGCAGCGGCGTGGAGCTCATCGACGGACCTCCTCGGCGAGCGCGTCGAGGCGGGCGGCGGTCAGCTCCAGCCAGCGCAGGTCAGCCTCCAGGTGGAAGAGGGCGTGGTCGCAGATGAGCTGGTCGGCGAGGTCGCCGTCCCGCTTGCGCCGGGTGAGCTCGCGCATCAGGCGCAGGTGCTCGGCGCGCTGGACGTCGAGGAGCTCGGCGGCGCCGCGGCCGGTGAGCAGGGCCAGGACGACCTTGGTGTAGAGCGTGGACTGGAGGTACGGCTCCGGCTTCTCGGGGGTGGCGAGCCACTGGGCGACATCGGTGATGCCGGCCTCGGTGATCGCGTACCGCTTCCGCTCGGGGCCGCCGCCGGCCTCGATACCGTCGACGACGACCAGGCCGTTCTTCAGGAGCCGGGACATGGTCGAGTAGACCTGGCCGTAGTGGAGCGGCCGGTCCTGGCCGAACTTCTCGTCGAAGGCGCGCTTGAGGTCGTAGCCGTGGCGCGGTCCGGACTCCAGGAGTCCGAGGAGGGTGTGACCGATGGACATGTCGACCACTGTACATCGGGTGTATACGCACGATGTATAGCCGGGTGTCGCCGCGTCGGTCGCCGAAGCGCCGCCGTATCGGTCACTAAACGGAATCGACCCTTCACGCAACCATCCGGTCCGCTCGAGCGTCGGTTCCTCTGGGCGTGGGTGCTGATTCTCACGTCCGGAAAAGACGTGATCGGTTGTCCTTTGTCCGCCTCGTCGGTGTTAGCTGTCTGAGCTGATCCGGCGCGGACGGGCTCAGCACCGAGGGCGCCGGACACACGACGAGCGGAGCGACTGGACACATGGGCCGACCGGACAAGGGCAAGGCGAAGAAGCGCGGCATACGCCGCCTCTTCACCTGGAAGAAGCTCCTGGGCACCTTCTTCGTGTTCTGCCTGCTCGGCATGGGCGCCCTCTACGTCGTCTACCTGCTGGTCCCGGTGCCGTCGGCCAACGCCGAGGCGACGATGCAGAGCAACATCTACAAGTACTCCGACGGCAAGATCCTCGCCCGCACCGGCAAGATAAACCGCGAGATCGTCGGCCTGGAGAAGATCCCGCTCCCGGTCCAGAAGGCGTTCGTCGCCGCCGAGAACAAGACCTTCTACAAGGACAACGGCGTCGACATCAAGGGCACCACCCGCGCCGCCTGGAACACCGTCACCGGCAAGGGCAAGCAGGGCGGCTCGACCATCACCCAGCAGTACGTCAAGAACTTCTACCTGAGCCAGGACCAGACGGCCACGCGCAAGCTCAAGGAAATGGTCATCGCCATCAAGGTGGACCAGAGGATGAGCAAGAGCGACATCCTCGCCGGGTACATCAACACCAGCTACTACGGGCGCAGCGCCTACGGCATCCAGGCCGCCGCCCGCTCGTACTACGGCGTCGACGCCACCAAGCTCACCACCGCCCAGGGCGCCTACCTCGCCTCGCTGCTCCAGGCGCCCAACCAGTACGACTGGACCTCCGCCAGCGCCACCGGCCGCAAGCTCGTCGAGGACCGCTGGAACTACGTCCTCGACAACATGGTCGGCGAGGGCTGGCTCAGCGCCTCCGAGCGCGCCGGCATGAAGTTCCCCGTCCCGCAGAAGCCCAAGCCCCTCCCCGGCATGGAGGGCCAGACCGGCTACATCGTCGAGGCCGCCAACCAGGAGCTGATGCGCCAGGGCGTCAGCGAGGAGGACATCAAGGCCGGCGGCTGGACGATCACCCTCAACATCGACGAGAAGAAGCAGAAGGACCTCGTCAAGGCGGTCGACAAGCAGCTGGAGGCCAAGCTCGACCGCAAGGGCGACAAGAAGCAGGCCACCGTCCAGGCCGGCGCCACCTCCGTCGATCCGAAGACCGGCGCGGTCGTCGCGATGTACGGCGGCGTCGGCGCCACCGAGCACTGGATGTCCAACGCCACCCGCCGCGACTACCAGCCCGCCTCCACCTTCAAGCCGATCGTCCTCGCCTCCGCCGTGGACAACCACGCGGTCACCCAGGACGGCCGGCAGATCGGCCTCGGCACGATCTACGACGGCACCAGCCAGCGGCCGGTCGTCGGCAGCCCCATCGCGTTCGCGCCGGAGAACGAGGACGACGAGAGCTACGGCCCCGTCACCGTCCAGAAGGCCACCAACAGCTCGATCAACTCGGTCTTCGCCCAGATGATCGTCGACGTCACCCCGGCCAAGGCCAAGAAGACCGCACTCGCCCTCGGCATGAAGGACGGCGCGGGTTTCCCCGAGACCCCCGCCATCTCCCTCGGCACCATGGGCGCCTCGACCATGGACATGGCCGGCGCCTACGCCACGCTCGACAACCACGGCAAGAAGGTCACCCCGACCCTGGTGAAGACCGCCGAGCACAAGGACCGCACCGTCAAGGGCGCCCAGCCGATCGGCGAGCAGGTCATCAGCCGCGAGGCCGCCGACACCGCCACCCAGGCCATGACGGGCGTCGTGCAGAGCGGCTCCGGCTTCCGCGCCGCCGGTGACTACGAGGCCGCCGGCAAGACCGGCACCTCCGAGAACAACCGCTCCGCCTGGTTCGTGGGCTACACCCCCGAACTCGTCACCGCCGTCGCCCTCTTCGGCGAGGACGCCCAGGGCAACCAGGTCACCCTCACCGACACCATCAACCCCGGCCGCGCCAACGGTGGACGCACGCCCGCCCAGATCTGGGGCGACTACACCGAACGCGCCCTGAACGGCGGCTCGGACGCCTCCTTCGACCTGGAGACCGACGGCGCCGCCCCGGACGGCACGCTCCCGGAGCCCACCAGGACCACCGAGGCCCCGGCGACCGAGGAGCCGACCGAGGAGCCGACCACGGCCACCACGGCCCCGACGGCCCCGGCGACCTCGACGACCACCACGCCGCCGCAGCCGACGAGAGACCCCGTCACCACGCCGCCGGAGCCCACCCAGGAGCCGACGGCGACCCAGGAGCCGACGGCCCCGCCGACGTCGATCCAGCCGCCGGACGCCGGCGACCCCGTGGCGAACAGCACCACCCGCCCGCCGCGCTGACGACATGAGTGAAGGCCGGACCCGCACGGGGTCCGGCCTTCGCCGTTCTCACAGGTGTACGGGCTGTTCTCACAGGTGTACGGGCTCAGGTGCGGGTCGCCAGCTCGAACCAGACCACCTTGCCGCCCGAGAGCCGGGTCGCCCCCCACCGCCGGGCAAGACGGTTCACCAGGAACAGTCCGCGCCCGCCCTCGTCCGTGTCGCGCGCCCGCCGCTGCCGGGGCAGCTGCGGGGAGTCGTCGCCGACCTCGCAGCGCAGCACGTCCGTACGGAGCAGCCGCAGGGTCACCGGCCGCTCCGCGTACCGCACGGCGTTCGTCACGACCTCGCTGATCAACAGCTCCACCGAGTCCGTCAGCTCCTCCAGGTCCCAGCGGGCGAGCGCCCGCCGGGCGAGCCGCCGGGCCCGCCCCGGGGCCGCGTCCTCCGGCTCCAGGAACCAGTACGCCACGTCGCTCGGCGCGATCCCGTCGAACCGGGCCGCGAGCAGCGCGATGTCGTCGTCCCGGTCGCCCGGGCCCAGCATGTCCAGGACGTCGTCGCAGAGCGCCTCCAGGGGCGGCGAGTGGTCCGGGCCCGTCAGCTGCGCGGTCGCCGCCAGGCGCTCCCGCAGCTGCTCGATCCCCGTCCACACGTCCCGCAGCCGGGACTCGACGAGACCGTCCGTGTAGAGCAGCAGCGTGGCGCCGGCCGGGGCGTCCAGCTCGACCGCCTCGAAGTCCACCCCGCCGACCCCGATCGGGGCGCCGGGCGGCACCCGCAGCACCTCGGCGCGGCCGCCCAGGTGGAGCAGTATCGGCGGCGGATGGCCCGCGTTGGCCACGGTGATCCGGTGCGAGACCGGGTCGTACACCGCGTACATGCACGTCGCCATCCGGTCCTGGCCGAGCCGCTGCGCCTGCTCGTCCAGGTGGTGCAGGACCTCCTGCGGGGGCAGGTCGAGACCGGCCAGGGTCTGCGCCGTGGTGCGCAGCTGGCCCATGATCGCCGCCGAGGTCATGGAGTGGCCCATGACGTCGCCGACGACCAGGGCGACCCTGCTGCCGGGCAGCGGGATCGCGTCGTACCAGTCACCGCCCACGCGGGCCGTCTCGGCCGCCGGCAGATAGCGCGAGGCCAGCTTGACGCCGGTCGGCTGCGGCAGCGAGTCCGGCAGCATCGTCCGCTGGAGCTCGTCCGCGATGTACGCCTCGCGGCCGTACAGGACGGCCTTGTCGATGCCGAGCGCGGTGTGCGTCGCCAACTGGGCCGCGACGAGCAGGTCGTTCGGCTCGAAGCCGGCCCGCTCGGGGCGGCGCAGGAACACGGCCGCGCCGATCACCCGGCGCCGGCCGCGCAGCGGAGCCAGTATCGCGCGCAGCCCGCCGGGCAGCGGGTGTTCGGGGCCGAGCAGCTCGGTCAGGGCCGTCTTGGCGGCCGCGGAGTCGCCGAAGACCGGCCGCACCCCGCGCAGCACCTCGGCGAGCGCCCCGCCGTTCCGCACCTCGCAGAGTTCGGCTGCGGGGGTCGGGTCCGGATCGGGTACGAGGACGAGCTCCTCGCCCTCCAGATCGCTTAACCGCAGCCGGTCCGTGCGGCGCAGGCGCAGCACGAACGGCGCCACCGGGCGCTCGTCTCCCACCGGGAGCGGGTCGCGGAGGTAGACCAGGATCTCGTCGGAGAAGGTCGGCACGGTGGCCCGGCACAGGCCGAGGACGATCTCGTCCAGGTCGATGCCGCGCGCGATGCGCCGGGTCGCGGCCCCGACGAACCGCAGCCGCTCGCCCTCCCGCCGCGCGACGCCGTCCCCGCCGCGGGCCCCGCCGCCGGGACGCTGCGGGGACACGGCGACGGCCACGGCACCGGGGGCGCCGGGGTGTCCCGTACCGCCCGTCGTGTCGGGGGAGCCGGGGTGTCCCGTACCGCCGGGAGCGCCTGGGTGTCCGGTGTCGTCGGCGGGGCTCGGACGGCCCGTACCGGCCGTCGTGTCGGGGTGGTCGATGCCGGCGGGGGAGCCGGGGTGTGCCGTACCGCCGGAGGCGTCGGGGTGTTCCGCACCGGCCGGGGTGCTCGGGTGGTCCGTGCCGGCCGGCGGGGTCGGGCCCGTCGGCTGCGCGGGCAGTTCCGGGCCCGGGGCCGCGGGGGCCACCGGGCCGCCCGGCTGAGCGGGCAGGTCGGAGGGCAGGCCGGCGGCCGCCGCCTCCTGGCGAGGGCGCGCGCGTTCCTGCGGCCGGGCAGCCAGGGGCTGCCGGCCTTCGTGGGAGGTGGGATGCTCCGTCACGCGTGGGATTCCGTCCGTCCGGGCCGGTGGTGCGATGCACTCGCTCTTCTCGCCGATGCCGCGCCTTCGGCGGGGGTAAACCCCTCGTATGCAGCGGATCTGGACGTTCCGCGAGCTGCGGCAACGGCAGGGGTCGGAACACCCGGGCACACGTCCGGCACTGCTCTCCCCCTCGTGGATGACTTCTGGTCAGGTCCTGCGCTGTGCTGAGTCGTTGACGTGCTGTTCGGTCGGTCTGACGTGGTGTCGGATCGGTCTCTGCCGTGCGGAGGACGATCCTACGTTTGAACCCCTGGGGCGCATCAAGGGTCTCACGGCGCCGTGTGCGCCGGAGTGCGATCCCAGTCCGCCGGCAGTTCCGGAACCCGCCATCCCGGATCGGGCCGCCAGTCCTCCCAGCCGTCCGCGAACGGCGTCCCCCACGACTTGATCCGCTCCACCGCCCGCTCCCCGGCCGCCCGCACCCGGGCGGCCTGCTCCGGGCCCATGAGGCCGGACCGCTGGGCCTGCGCGAACTCGTCCTCGTCCCGCCACAGCCAGCTGCGGTCGGGGTAGACGGAGATGTCGAGGAAGTGGTCCTCGGAGTCGAGACCGCCGGACCACCGGACCCGGGGCTCCTCCAGATTCACGTACCAGCTGCGGAAGCGCCAGCCGCGCTCCCAGAACAGCCAGACCGACCACGGCTCCCCGGGCCGCGCCAGCTTCAGCACCCCGCTGCCGGACCAGCGCGCGCGCTCGGTGGTGCGCGGGGCGGTGTAGCGGGTGGCGAGCGGCTCGTCGTGGACGGGCGTGCCGTCGGCGAGCACGGGCCGGACGCACTCGGTGTCGGGCGCCATCCAGACCGCGAGCAGCTCGGGCGTGTCCTGCACGACCGTCACCGGCCGGCAGATGTGCACCGCGCCGGTGCCGTTGCCGCGGTAGCGCCAGAGGATGTGATCCCCCGGCGCCCAGTGCTGAGAGCCGCCCGATCCTGTCATGCGCAGATCTTAGGGGCGCGCTCCCACGACCGCTGCGGCACAGATCACGAAGGAGTCTGCTACCGGTCACGTACGAATCGGCTACCGGCCGGTCGCTACCGGCCGGTCACCTGCGGGGCACCTCCGCTACGGGTGCGTCATCCGCAGCACGTCCAGCGCCTCGTCCAGCTGCTCGACCGTGAGGTCGCCCCGCTCGACGTAGCCGGATTCGAGGACCACCTCGCGGATGGTCTTCCGCTCGGCGAGGGACTTCTTGGCGACCTTCGCGGCCTCCTCGTAGCCGATGTACTTGTTCAGCGGGGTGACCACGGACGGCGAGGACTCGGCGTACTCGCGGGCGCGGTCCACGTTCGCCGTGATCCCGTCGACCGTGCGGTCGGCGAGCAGCCGGGAGGCGTTGGCGAGCAGCCGTACGGACTCCAGGAGGTTCTTCGCCATCACCGGCAGCATCACGTTGAGCTCGAAGTTCCCGGCCGCGCCCGCCACCGCCACCGTGGTGTCGTTTCCGGTCACTTGTGCGGCGACCATGAGGACCGCCTCGGGGATCACCGGGTTGACCTTGCCCGGCATGATCGAGGAGCCGGGCTGGAGGTCGGGGAGGTTGATCTCGGCGAGGCCGGTGCGCGGGCCGCTGGCCATCCAGCGCAGATCGTTGGCGATCTTGGTGAGGGAGACGGCGATGGTCCTGAGCTGCCCGGACGTCTCCACCAGGGCGTCGCGGGCGCCCTGGGCCTCGAAGTGGTCGCGGGCCTCGGTCAGCGGCAGTCCGGTGGCGCGGGCGACCTCGGCGATGACGGCCGCGGAGAAGCCGGCCGGGGTGTTGATCCCGGTGCCCACCGCCGTACCGCCGAGGGGGAGTTCGGCGAGGCGGGGGAGTGCGGCGCGGAGCCGTTCGGCGCCGTACCGGACCTGTGCCGCGTAGCCGCCGAACTCCTGGCCCAGGGTGACCGGGGTGGCATCCATCAGATGCGTACGGCCGGACTTCACCACCGTCGCGAATTCGGCTGATTTTCGCTCCAGGGAGGCGGCCAGGTGGTCGAGCGCGGGGATCAGGTCGCGGGTGACGGCGGCGGTGGCCGCGATGTGGATGGAGGAGGGGAAGACGTCGTTCGAGGACTGCGAGGCGTTGACGTGGTCGTTGGGGTGGACCTCGCGGCCCTCGGGGAGCCGCTCGGTGGCGAGGGTGGCGATCACCTCGTTGGTGTTCATGTTGGACGAGGTGCCCGAGCCGGTCTGGAAGACGTCCACGGGGAAGTGCTCGTCCCAGCGCCCCTCGGCGACCTCCCCGGCCGCCGAGACGATGGCCTCCGCGCGGTCCTTCTCGATCACCCCGAGCTCGGCGTTGACCTCGGCGGCGGCGGCCTTGATCCGGGCCAGGGCCTCGATGTGGGCGCGCTCCAGGCGCTGACCGGAGATCGGGAAGTTCTCCACGGCCCGCTGGGTCTGGGCCCGCCACTTGGCGTGCGCGGGGACCCGCACCTCGCCCATGGAGTCGTGCTCGATGCGGTAGCCGTCGTCATTGCTCATGGTGAGTCAACCTCCTGAAAAAGATGAGCACTTCTCTTGTTCGATGTATTCCCAAGGGGCGTACCGGCCAGTAAAAACCGTGGGTAACCCCACTTCCAGGAGGCGCAATGAAGCGCACCAGGTACAGACTCCGCTGGCCCGTCGCGGCCGTCGCCGCAGCCGCGGCGGCCCTCGGCAGCATGACCGCCGCCGCCCCCGCCGGCGCGGCCGACACGAGCACCGCGGCCGGAATCACCTCCGTACCGCTCTCCCCCGAGCTGGAGGCGATCCGGGCGGCCGAGGCCACCAAGATCTACGGCAGCCCCGAGGAGCGCCCGCTCGCCCAGCGCAAGACCGGCCTGATCTCGCTGGGCGACAGCGAGATCTCCGGCGAGGGCGTCGGCACGTACGAGTCCCCCACCAACGGGCCCACCAACTGGTGCCACCGCTCCCCGGACGCCGCCATCCACCGCACCGGGATCCCCGCGGACCTCACCTTCAACGTCGCCTGCTCCGGTGCGTACACCGGCAACATCAGGATCGGCGGCTCCAAGCAGTACGCCGACGAGCTCGTCCAGAGCGACAACCTCGCGGTCAAGGCCCGCAACACCCGCATCAAGATGGTCCTGCTCGTCGCCGGCGCCAACGACGACCTGCAGTTCGGGCCCGTCATGACCGACTGCGTCCAGCGGTTCGTGCTCAGCCAGGGCACCTGCGAGCCCAAGTACGCCCCCGGCTGGCAGGCCCGCGTCGACGGGCTCGTCCCCAAGGTCGAGCAGACGGTCCGCGACCTCAAGACCGTCATGCGGGACGCCGGATACGCCGACGGCGACTACAAGCTCGTCGTCATGGGCTACCCCAGCCCGATCGGCCCCGACTTCTACGACAACCCGAACTTCCCCGGCAAGCTCGCCTGCGGCGGCATGGGCTACGACTCCGACACCAAGTGGGGCCGCAACAGCGCCGTTCCCGCCTTCGAGCGCGGCATGCGCAAGGTCGCGGCCGACACCGGGGCCACCTACCTCGACAACTCGCGCCTCTTCAACGGCCACGAGGTCTGCATGGAGGACACCTGGGCCCGGGGCCTCTACATCGACCTCTCCAAGCCCGGCGGCCTCGACGAGAACTCCGTACGCCAGTCCTTCCACCCCAACAGGAGCGGCCACGGCGCCTTCGCGTCCTGCCTCACCCAGATCTACAACTCGGGCCTGCGCGAGGCGAGCTGCGCCGACGTCAACTCCTCCGGCACCCCGACGCTCTTCCCGCTCGCCTGGGACGACGCGTACCAGCCGCTGAAGAACCAGGCGACCGGCAACTGCCTCGACGTCAACGCCTCCGAGTCGGCCAACGGCACCGCCGTCCTCGGCTGGGACTGCCACGGCGGCCGCAACCAGAACTGGTGGTACGACTCCGCCCGGCAGACCGTCCACACCCAGCTCACCCAGGACCGCTGCCTGGACGTCCCGGGCGCCGTCTACCAGACCGGCAAGGCGCTCATCATCTGGAACTGCAGCGGCGCCGCCAACCAGAAGTTCGTCCGTGACGGCGCCACCGTCCGGCCCGCCGCCGCGACCGGACTCTGCCTCACCCAGGGCGCGGCGAAGGAGCCGATCCGGCTCCAGAACTGCGACGGCTCCGCGAACCAGAAGTTCGTGTAAGGGGCAACCCCAGGAACGCCGTGGCCTCCGTCCGGTGCGGGACGGGGGCCACGGCCATGCCCGGAGCGGCCGGGCCTCACCCGAACGGGCGAAGTCGCGCCGAGCACCGGACAATGTGAAGCGTGCCGAGGGGGACCCCCATCCCACGGGAGGCAGGACATGATCCGCAGCTTGAGGACCGGTACGCTCGGCGTCTGTACGGCGGCGGCCATCGCGGCCGTCGCCTTCGCCGCCGCCCCCTTCTCCGCCTTCGCCGACGACGGAGAAGGCTTCGAGTTCACGCTCTACGCCAAGCAGGTCCCGCCCCCCGGGACGAACGAGAGCAGTCCGCCGCCCAAGGTCGGGGACCACCCCGTCTTCGCCGACGACCTCTACAAGACCAAGGGCGGCGACACGGTCGGCCGCGACGGCGTGGCCTGCGCCGTGGTGCGCGTCTCCGGCGACCAGGTCGACATGAACTGCGTCGGCACCATCCTCCTCAACGGCGGACCCGGCGGACAGATCGCCGCCCAGGCCCTCACCACGTTCGACACCTCGAACGACACGCCGTCCGCCTTCGACCTCGCCGTCACCGGCGGCACGGGCGACTTCAAGAGCGCGCGCGGCTACATCCGTGTGACCCCCGACGGGGACTACGACCGGATGGACTTCCACATCACCAAGCGGTGAGCCCGTTACGACAGCTTGCCGCCGTAGTCCGGGAGCTTGAAGGCGCGTTCGGCGTGGCCGCCGACGAGATCGGTCGTGTTGTTGCCGATGTTCGCGATGATCGTGTAGCCCTTGGCCTCGATCTCGGCGCGCTTCTCGGTCTTGTACGCGCTGACCTCGGCGAACAGGTCGGGCAGCGAGCGCACGTAAAGACCGTCGACCGGGTATCCGGCCTTCTTCAGGTTCCAGTCCGTCAGGGAGTAGATGATCCCGGGCCGGGCGGTGACGAAGAAGACGGCCACCCCGCGCGCGTGGGCGTCGCGGACGAGCGCCCGCACGTCCGCGATGGCGGGGGTCGGCAGCTCCCAGAACGGGTGGAAGTCCGTCTCCAGGGAGCTGTTGTCGATGTCGAGGACGATGGCCTGCTTCTCGCGGCCGGCGTTCTCGGCGCGCGCCTCGATGTACGGGCGGGCCTCGGCGACGACGGCCGCCACGTCGTGGCGCCAGGTGTCGTAGTCCACGCCGGCGAGGGCGGCGGTCGACGCGACGTGGGTGTCCGGGTCGGCGGCGGAGGCGGCGGGCGCGGCGCCGACGACGAGGACGGCGGTGAGGCCGAGGGCCGCGGCGGTGGTCTTGGCGGAGGGCATGGGGGGCTCCCGAGTGGGTCGAACCGGCTCAGTGATTGACATGCTCGCGACCCATACTGGCCAGTAGGTGACGAGAGGGCTACCGGTCGGTAGCGACTTTCTGAGCGAAGATCGACGACGCCCCCGGCCCTTCCGGGCCGGGGGCGTCGTGAGAGCTCTGGTCGTGAGAGCTCTAGGGGGCCCTACGGGATCAGGCGAGACCGGGGCCGCGCACCGGGATGTGCGTGAAGGTCGGCTCCGGGGCCGGGTTCTGGAAGAAGTCGTTGCCCTTGTCGTCGACGACGATGAACGCGGGGAAGTCCTCGACCTCGATCTTCCAGACCGCCTCCATGCCGAGCTCCTCGTACTCGACGACCTCGACCTTCTTGATGCAGTCCTGCGCGAGACGCGCCGCCGGGCCGCCGATCGAGCCCAGGTAGAAGCCGCCGTGCGCGCCGCACGCGTCCGTGACCTGCTGGGAGCGGTTGCCCTTGGCCAGCATGACCTTCGAGCCGCCCGCGGCCTGGAACTGCTCCACGTACGAGTCCATGCGGCCGGCCGTCGTCGGGCCGAAGGAGCCGGAGGCGTAGCCCTCGGGGGTCTTCGCGGGGCCCGCGTAGTAGACCGGGTGGTCCTTCAGGTACTGCGGCATCTCCTCGCCCGCGTCCAGGCGCTCCTTGATCTTGGCGTGCGCGATGTCGCGCGCCACGACCAGCGGGCCGCTGAGGGAGAGGCGGGTCTTGACCGGGTACTTGGTCAGCTCGGCGAGGATCTCGTCCATCGGCTGGTTGAGGTCGATCTTGACGACGTCACCCGCCTCGTCCAGGTGGGAGTCCTCGGTCTCCGGCAGGAAGCGCGCCGGGTCGGTCTCCAGCTGCTCCAGGAAGACGCCCTCGGCGGTGATCTTCGCGACGGCCTGGCGGTCGGCCGAGCAGGAGACGGCGATCGCGACGGGCAGCGAGGCGCCGTGGCGGGGGAGGCGGACGACGCGGACGTCGTGGCAGAAGTACTTGCCGCCGAACTGCGCGCCGATGCCGATCTTCTGCGTCAGCTCGAAGACCTTCTCCTCCAGCTCCTTGTCGCGGAAGCCGTGGCCGGTGGCGGCGTCGCCCTCGGTGGGCAGCTCGTCCAGGTAGTGCGCGGAGGCGTACTTCGCGGTCTTGAGCGCGAACTCGGCGCTCGTGCCGCCGACGACGATCGCCAGGTGGTACGGCGGGCAGGCGGCCGTGCCGAGCGAACGGATCTTCTCCTCCAGGAACTTCATCATGGAGGCCTCGTTCAGGACCGCCTTGGTCTCCTGGTAGAGGAAGGACTTGTTGGCCGAGCCGCCGCCCTTGGCCATGAAGAGGAACTTGTACGCGCCGCCGTCGGTCGCGTACAGCTCGATCTGCGCGGGCAGGTTCGAGCCGGTGTTCTTCTCCTCCCACATGGTGACCGGGGCCATCTGCGAGTAGCGGAGGTTCAGCTTGGTGTACGCGTCGTAGATGCCCTTGGACAGGGCCTCCTCGTCGCGGCCGGAGGTCAGCACGTTCTGGCCGCGCTTGCCCATGACGATCGCGGTGCCGGTGTCCTGGCACATGGGGAGCACGCCGGCGGCGGCGATGTTCGCGTTCTTCAGGAGGTCGAGCGCGACGAACTTGTCGTTGCTCGACGCCTCCGGGTCGTCGATGATCCGGCGCAGCTGGGCCAGGTGGGCCGGGCGCAGGAAGTGCTGGATGTCGTGGATGGCCTCGGCGGCCAGCTTGCGCAGCGCCTCCGGCTCGACCTTGAGGAACGTACGGCCGTCGGCCTCGAAGGTGGAGACGCCTTCGGAGGTCACCAGGCGGTAGGGCGTGGTGTCCTCTCCCAGGGGGAGCAGATCGGAGTACGCAAACTCAGGCATGACGGCGGCCATTCCTCACTCGGCAGACAGCAGCGCGCCGCCTCCGTTGGCGGGCGCGCCCTCCAGCGTATGACGAGGGCGCGATCCCGATCCTGTGAGGTAAGGCTCACTGGGGACCGGGACCGCGCCTCTGTGGAGTGTTTCGCCACGAGACCGTGGCGGTCGGGCGGGCGGTACGGGTCGGCTACGCGACCGTGGCCGTCGGGCGGTACGGGTCGGCCCACGGCGGGGGCACCCCCTGCGCATCCCCTACGTGTCCCCTAGGGGACAGGACCGGGGATCTCCCCCTGGTCGCGATCTATCGCGTTTCGCTAGGCTGAGTCCGTGGACCTCGAAAAGCAGCCCGAACCCGAGAAGCAGCCGCGGCCGCAGCGTCCGGTCGCCCCCGCCGAGCCCGCTCTCGCCGGGCCCGCCTTCGCCGATCCGCAGGGCTCGCTGCGGGCCTCGGACGCGGACCGGGACCGGATCGCGGACATCCTCAGGGACGCCCTGGCCGAGGGACGGCTCGACGCCGAGGAGCACTCGGACCGGATCGACGCGGTCTACCGGGCCAAGACCGTCGGGGAGTTGGAGCCGATCGTCCGCGACCTGCCGGGCGCCCGGACCGCCCGAGCGCCCGAACCGGCCTTCGCCTGGGGCTCCGACGACCCCGAGGGGCCCGCGGACAACCTCGTCGCGATCTTCTCCAGCACGACCCGCAAGGGCCGCTGGCGGGTGAGCCGCCGGACGAACGCCTTCGCGCTCTTCGGGAACGTCGAGATCGACCTGACCGAGGCGATCTTCGCCCAGCGGCTGACCACGATCAACGCCACCTCCATCTTCGGGAACGTCGAGGTGCGCGTCCCGGAGAACATCAGCCTGCGCGGCAGCGGCAGCGGCGTCTTCGGGAACTTCGAGGTCGTGACCCTGGAAGGGGTCGACCCGCAGGCCCCGGTCGTCGTCGTCAACGGCTACTCGGTCTTCGGGAACGTCGAGGCCAAGCCCAAGCGCGGCAAGTGGATCACCGACCTCCAGGGCAAGCTGAAGAAGAACCCCGGCCACTGACGCCGCTCCGGGGGGCGACCGTCCGGAGGTGACGGCCCCGGGTGACCGCCCGGGACGGCCGCCCCGGGCGGCCGTTCAACGGTGGCCGTTCGGCGGTGACCGGAATTCGCCGTCGGGTATCCGCAGTGCGGAACGGCAGGGCACGCAGTGCATAGGCGCGCGCACAGCGGGTAGGGCTGGTGCATCGCCGCTCGCTCGCGAAGCCGTCGTCAGGAGTAGACCGTGCTGCAACTGCCGCATCAGCCCCTCCAGGTCGCCGCCGTACCCTCTCAGCGCGCCCCTGCCCGGGAGGACGAGGCCGGTCCTTGGCACGCGGAGGCGGTGTGCCGCCGGGACGAAGCCGGGCTCTTCTTCGCTCCCTCCAAGGAGCCGACCGCCGCGCGACTCGCCCGCGAGGAGGCGGCGAAGCGGGTCTGCGCACGCTGTCCGGTGATGGTCGAGTGCCGGGAGCACGCGCTGCTCCAGCCCGAGCCGTACGGGGTGTGGGGCGGGCTCACGGCGGCCGAGCGCCGCGTCGTCCTCGCCCGGCGCCGGCGGCGTGAGGTGGAGCTGCGGAAGGCGGCCGCGACCGAGCGGATCGCCCAGGCGGGCTGACGGGACCGCGGAGAGCTTCCCGCCGCCCGTACGAGAAGGGGCGCCCCCACCGCACATGGGGGCGCCCCTCTTCGTACCGTCGTGCTGAAGCGTTACTTCGCGCGGTCGAAGTCGATCTGGCTGTACGCGCGCAGCTTCGAGAGCCGGTGCGTCGAGTCGATCTGGCGGATCGTGCCGGACTTCGAGCGCATGACCAGCGACTGCGTGGTCGCCGTCTCGGCGCGGTAGCGCACCCCGCGCAGCAGCTCGCCGTCGGTGATGCCGGTCGCGACGAAGAACACGTTGTCGCCGCTGACCAGGTCGTTCGTGGAGAGAACGCGGTCCAGGTCGTGGCCCGCGTCCAGCGCCTTCTGGCGCTCGGCGTCGTCCTTCGGCCACAGCTTGCCCTGGATCACGCCGCCGAGGCACTTGATGGCGCAGGCGGAGATGATGCCCTCGGGCGTGCCGCCGATGCCCATGAGCATGTCGACGCCGGTGCCCTCGCGGACGGCCATGATCGAACCGGCGACGTCGCCGTCCGAGATGAACTTGATGCGGGCGCCGGTCTCGCGGATCTCCTTGACGATGCCCTCGTGACGGGGGCGGTCCAGGATGACGACCGTGATGTCCTCGGGCGAGGAGTTCTTGGCCTTGGCGACCCGGCGGATGTTGACCGAGACGGGGGCGTTGATGTCGACGAAGTCGGCGGCCTCGGGGCCGGTGACCAGCTTGTCCATGTAGAAGACCGCGGACGGGTCGAACATGGTGCCACGGTCGGCGGCGGCCAGGACGGCGATCGCGTTCGGCATGCCCTTGGCGTTGAGCGTGGTGCCGTCGATCGGGTCGACGGCGATGTCGACCTCGGCGCCGGTGCCGTCGCCGACCCGCTCGCCGTTGAAGAGCATCGGGGCTTCGTCCTTCTCGCCCTCACCGATGACGACGACGCCGTTCATCGAGACGGTGGAGATCAGGGTCCGCATGGCGTTGACCGCCGCCCCGTCCGCGCCGATCTTGTCGCCTCGGCCGACCCAGCGGCCGGCGGCCATGGCTGCGGCCTCGGTGACGCGGACCAGCTCCAGGGCGAGGTTGCGGTCGGGGGCCTCGGGAGAAACGACAAGCTCGGGCGGAAGGTGGTGGTGCTCGGTCATCGGAACGCACCTTTCTGTACGGCGACGGCCGGAAAAAAGAGGGTGGTGCGACTCTATCGGTACGTCGACAAAATGAGCAGAGGGGCCCACGTATGAGCACAGCACCATGATGCGACCATGGTGGGCGTGGCAGGTATGCGAGGCAGGCAGACGGTACGCGGGATGTTCCAGTCCCTCGGGGTGATCATGATCGCCGCGGGCGTGATGTATCTCTTCATCCCGCACGACGAGGACGCGGCTCCGATCCAGGCGAAGGACTACCGGGTCGAGCTCCTCACGGCCCAGCGGGTGGCGCCGTATCCGGTGCTGGCCCCCGAGGGCCTCGGCGAGGGCTGGAAGGCGACGGTGGTCTCGTACAAGCGGGAGAAGGCCGACGCCTGGCAGCTCGGTTTCCTCTCCCCGGACACCCAGTACGTGGCCGTGAACCAGTCGACGGCCGAGCCGGGGAAGTTCGTGCCCGAGGTGACCCACAAGGCGAAGAACACCGGGAAGACCGAGACCGTGGCCGGCCGGGTCTGGCAGCGCTGGGAGGGCCCGAAGTACGACGCGCTCGTCCGTACGGAGAACGGCGCGACGACCGTGGTGGCCGGCACGGCCTCCTTCGAGCGGCTGGCGGAGATGGCCGGCTCGCTCCAGGCGAAGAAGGCCTGAGCCGGGTTTCCAGGCATACGGGAAGGGCCCCGCACTCGTGGAGTGCGGGGCCCTTTCGCGTGTGCCGTCAGGCTCAGACGGTGGTGACGACCTCGTCGAAGGAGAGGCGCGGGGAGCGCGGGAACCAGGCGTCCTCGCCCGGCTTGCCGATGTTGACGACCATCAGCGGGGTGTGGTCGTCGTCCAGGAACTCCTTCTGGACGCCGGCGAAGTCCAGGCCGGTCATCGGGCCGGCGGCCAGGCCGGCGGCGCGGACGCCCACGATGAAGTACGCGGCCTGGAGGGCGGCGTTCAGCAGCGCGGAGCCCTCGCGGACCGGGCGCTCCGAGAAGAACATGTCCTTGGCCTGCGGGAAGTGCGGGAGCAGGGCCGGGAGCTCCTCGTGGAACTCGTTGTCGGCGGAGAGGATCGCGACCAGCGGGGCGGCGGCGGTCTTGGCCTGGTTGCCCTCGGCCATGTGCTTCACCAGGCGCTCGCGGGCCTCGGGGGAGCGGACCAGGGTGACGCGCAGCGGGGACTGGTTGAAGGCGGTCGGGCCGAACTTCACCAGGTCGTAGATCGCCTGGATCTGCTCGTCGGTCACCGGCTCGTCGGTGAACGTGTTGGCGGTGCGGGCCTCACGGAAGAGGAGGTCCTGGGCGACGGCGTCAAGGGCGAGAGACATGCTGCGTACCTTCCGGACTGCAAAGGGGGGTCGCTCGTACGGGGTTCAAGCGATGTCTCGACAGTACGCCCAGGATTGGTGAAATTTCAACTAATCCATCCGGATAGTGATCCGCTTCACTCGGAGTCTACATGCCGGGGCGTGGCCGGGGCGGGGATCCGTCCAGGGGGTGCTGCCCGTGCGGGGCGCGGTCCAGGCGGGGGCCGTCCATGCGGGGCGCGGTCCAGGCGGGGGCCGCCCGTGCCGGGCTCCATCCGTGCCCGGATCCGCCCGCGCCGGGCTCCATCCGTGCCCGGATCCGCCCGCGCCGGGTGCCGCTCATGCCGGGGTCCGCCCGCGCCGGAGCGCTACTCGTCCTCGTCCTCCGCCTCGGCCGTGCGCTCCGCCGCCAGTGAGGCGTCGAGCCGGGCCCGCGCGCCCTCCAGGCGGAGGCGGCACACCTTTGCCAGCTCCTCGCCGCGCTCCCAGAGCGCGAGGGACTCCTCCAGGGAGGTCCCGCCCGCTTCGAGGCGCCGGACGACCTCGATCAGCTCGTCCCGCGCCTGCTCGTACCCGAGGGCCGCCTCTTCCGCGCCCGTGTCCGTACCCGCTGCCATCTCCCGCTCCATCCTTCGTACGTATCGGTCTCTGCTGAACGCTCAGGCCGGGTCGGCCACGCGCCGCACCGTGAACTCGCCCTCGGCCACCCTGGCCCGCAGCTCCTCGCCCTCCGCGACCTCCTCGGGGGAGCGGACCACCGCCCCGTCCGGCCGCTGGAGCACCGCGTACCCCCGCTCCAGCGTCGCGGCGGGCGACAGCGCCCGGACACGCGCCCGCGTGTGCGAGAGCTCCGAGTCCGCCCGGTCCAGAAGGTGCCCGAGGACCCGCCGGCTCCGCGCGAGGAGCGCCGCGAGCTCGTCCTCGCGGACCTCGATCATGCGGTGCGGATGCTCCATGACGGGCCGCGCGAGCGCGTGCGCAAGGCCGCGCTCCTCCCGCTCCAGGAGGCCGCGCACGGTCCGCAGTGCCCGGTCCCGCAGCCCGCGCACCCGGTCCAGCTCCTCGCCGACGTCCGGGACGACCTTCTTGGCCGCGTCCGTCGGCGTCGAGGCGCGCAGATCGGCCACCAGGTCGAGCAGCGGCGAGTCCGGCTCGTGCCCGATCGCGGACACCACGGGCGTACGGCACTCGGCCACCGCCCGGACCAGCTGCTCGTCCGAGAACGGCAGCAGGTCCTCGACGCTGCCGCCGCCCCGGGCCACGATGATCACGTCCACGTCCTCGTGCGCGTCCAGCTCCTTGACCGCCTGGACGACCTGCGGGACCGCCTTCACGCCCTGCACCGCGACGTTCCGCACCTCGAAGCGGACGGCGGGCCAGCGACGGCGCGCGTTCTCCAGGACGTCCCGCTCGGCCGCCGAGGCGCGGCCGCAGACCAGGCCGACGAGGCGCGGCAGGAACGGCAGCGGCTTCTTCCGGTCGAGCGCGAAAAGCCCCTCGGAGGCCAGGCTCCGCTTCAGCTGTTCGAGCCGGGCGAGCAGCTCGCCGATCCCGACCGGCTTGATCTCCGCCGCCCGCAGCGACAGCTGCCCGCGCGGCGCGTACCACTCGGGCTTGGCGTGCACGACGACCCGGGCGCCCTCGGAGACGACGTCCGCGACCGCGTCGAAGACCTGGCGGTAGCAGGTGACGCTGATGGAGATGTCGTACGAGGGATCCCGCAGCGTCAGGAAGACGACCCCGGCGCCGGGGCGCCGCGACAGCTGCGTGATCTGCCCCTCGACCCAGATCGCCCCGAGCCGGTCGATCCACCCCCCGATCATCCGGGAGACCTCACCGACGGGAAGCGGTGCTTCTGCGGACGTAGTCAGACCCATGGACCGAGCGTAACCGCGCGGTACGACAACGTCAGGGGCGCGCGGACGGTGCGCGGCGGCCCGGGACGTACGGCGCCGGGCCCGCGCGTCGACCCGTACCGCGCCGTGCGCCGGCCGGTACCGCGCCGTGCATCGGCCCGTACCGCGCCGTGCATCGACCCCGTACCGCGCGCCGTGCGGCGACCGGTACCGCGCCCGCCGCGTGGCGTCACGCGCGCGTGGAGGCCCGTACCGCGCTCACGCGCGCGGGGACGGCGGCGACGTCCGCGCCGCGCCCTGGACCGCGAGGACGACGAGGCCCACCCCCAGCCACACCACGCCCACCACCTGCGCGGCGGCCGAGGCCTCGACGATCACCGCGATCAGGATCGCCGCGCCGACCACCGGCAGGACGACGTGCTTCAGCCAGTGCGGCGGCCCCTCCGCCCGCCGTACGGCGAACCAGCCCACCACGCTCGCGTGCAGCAGGACGAAGGCGGTGAGCGCGCCGACGTCGACCACCGAGACCAGGTGGTCGAGGCCGTCGTCCCGGCGCGCCGCCCACAGGGCGGCGATCATCGTCACGGTCGCCGCCACGAGCAGCGCCACCCGCGGGACGCCGCCGTCGGTGCGGGCGAGCAGGTGCGGCAGGCGCCGGTCGCGGCCCATCGCGAACAGCAGCCTGCCGCCCGCCGCCTGCCCGGCGAGCGCCGCGAAGGCCGCGCCGATCGCCTTCGAGACGGCCACCAGGTCGTGCAGCCAGGTGCCGACCGACGCCTCCACGGCGTCGTAGAAGGCCGAGCCCTGCTTGGCCGGGTCGGCGGCGAGCTCGGCCGAGGAGACCGGTTGGAGGAGGGCCACCAGCCAGGTCTGGGCCACGAACAGGACGCCCGCGAGCGCCAGGCAGAACAGCACCGCCCGCGCCACCTTCCGCGAGCCGCCCGTCACTTCCTCCGCGAAGGAGGCGATCGCGTCGAAGCCCAGGTACGACAGGACGGCCACCGACACGGCCCCCACCACCGCGCCGAGCGAGAACGAGACGTCGCCGGCGAGCGGCGACCACCAGTCGCGCTGCGCCCCGTCCCGTACGAGCACGACCACCGCCGAGCCGACGAAGACCAGCAGGACGACGATCTCCATCGCGAGCACCGCGAAGCCGACCCGGGCCGCCGCCCGTACGCCCCACAGGTTCAGCAGGGTGGTGACCACCACGGCGATCCCGGTCCACACCCACCGGTCCACCTCGGGGACCAGCGCCTCCATCGCGATGCCCGCGAAGAGGTAGGCGACGGCCGGGATCAGCAGGTAGTCGAGCATCGCCATCCACCCGGCGATGAAACCGGGCCCTTCGCCGAGGCCCTTGCGCGCGTACGTGAAGACGGAACCGGCCTGCGGCGCGACCCGCACCATCTGGGCGTAGCTGAACGCCGTGAACGCCATGGCGACGGTGGCCACGACGTACACCAGTGCGACGGCCCCGTGCGACTTCGCGTCGAGCGTGCCGAAGACGCCGACCGGCGCCATGGGGGCGATGAACAGCAGTCCGTACACGACAAGGTCGCGGAATCCGAGATTCCGACGCAGTCCCTCGTGCTCCGCCACCTGCGTCTGCTCAGCCATGGCGCCAGTTTCGGCCACGGCGCCGCTCCAACCGCTCACCGACGCGGCCTTACGATGGGACGCATGACTGCAACGCCCGCGCCGACGCCCGATTCCGCCTCCGCGACGAACCGCCCGAAGCGTGTCCTGCTCGCCGCCCCCCGCGGATACTGCGCGGGCGTGGACCGTGCCGTGATCGCCGTGGAGAAGGCCCTGGAGCAGTACGGGGCCCCGATCTACGTCCGGCACGAGATCGTCCACAACAAGTACGTGGTCCAGACGCTGGAGCGGAAGGGCGCGATCTTCGTCGACCAGGCGACCGAGGTGCCGCCGGGCAACATCGTGATGTTCTCCGCGCACGGCGTCGCCCCGACCGTCCACGAGGAGGCCCGCGTGGGCCGGCTCGCGACCATCGACGCCACCTGCCCGCTGGTCACCAAGGTCCACAAGGAAGCCGTCCGCTTCGCCAAGGACGACTTCGACATCCTCCTCATCGGCCACGAGGGCCACGAGGAGGTCATCGGCACCTCCGGCGAGGCCCCCGACCACATCCAGCTGGTCGACGGCCCGGAGGACGTGGCCAAGGTCGAGGTCCGCGACCCCTCCCGGGTCGTCTGGCTCTCCCAGACCACGCTCTCGGTCGACGAGACGATGGAGACGGTCGACGCGCTCAAGGAGAAGTTCCCGCAGCTGATCTCCCCGCCGTCCGACGACATCTGCTACGCCACGCAGAACCGCCAGACCGCCATCAAGGAGCTCGCCGGCCAGGCCGAGCTGGTGATCGTCGTCGGCTCGAAGAACTCCTCCAACTCGATCCGCATGGTCGAGGTCGCCAAGCAGGCCGGCGTCCCCGCCGCGTACCTGGTCGACTTCGCCAGCGAGATCGACGAGGCCTGGCTGGAGGGCGTCACCAGCGTCGGCCTCTCCTCCGGCGCCTCCGTCCCGGACGTCCTGGTGCAGGAGGTCCTGGAGTGGCTCGCCGAGCGCGGCTACGCGGACGTGGAGATCGTCAAGACGGCGGACGAGTCCCTGACCTTCTCGCTGCCCAAGGAGCTCCGCAACAAGGACCTGCGGGCCGAGGCGGCGGCCCTGCTCGAAAACGAGTGACGCAGCGCCCCGGCCCGTAACGTTGGGTCCATGAACGTCTTCGGAGTGGACATCGGCGGCTCGGGCATCAAGGGCGCCCCCGTGGACCTGGAGCGCGGCACGCTCGCCGAGGAGCGCCACAAGGTACTGACCCCGCAGCCCGCCACACCCGACGGTGTGGCGGGCCGCGTCGCGGAGGTCGTGGAGCACTTCGGCTGGACGGGACCGGTGGGGGTCACCTTCCCGGGCGTCGTGACCGGCTCCACCATTCGTACGGCCGCCAACGTCGACAAGTCCTGGATCGGCGTCGACGCCGGCACCCTGCTGAGCGACCGCCTCGGCGGGCTCCCGGTGACCGTCCTGAACGACGCGGACGCGGCCGGGGTAGCGGAGGTGACCTTCGGCGCGGGCCGGGGCCGCAAGGGCACGGTGATCCTGCTGACCCTCGGCACGGGCATCGGCTCGGCCCTCTTCGTCGACGGCCGGCTCGTCCCCAACACCGAGCTGGGCCACCTGGAGCTCAAGGGCCACGACGCGGAGACCCGCGCCTCGACGAAGGCCAAGGAGGACGAGGACCTCACCTGGGAGCACTGGGCGACCCGGCGGCTGCGCAAGTACCTCGCGCACGTGGAGATGCTCTTCTCGCCGCAGCTGTTCATCATCGGCGGCGGCGTGAGCCGCAAGGCGGACAAGTTCCTGCCGCTGATCGAGGGCATCCGCGCGGAGATCGTCCCGGCGGAACTCCAGAACAACGCGGGGATCGTGGGGGCGGGGATGGCGGCGGCGACGGCCTGAGGATCCGGCTTACACGACGGGCCGGCGTCCTGCGGCGGGCGCCCGCCCGCCCGAGCCCTCGCCCGCCCCCGGACGGGGCGCGGTGCGCTGATGCCGGCGCCCCATGTCCCGCACCTTGCGGACGCTCGCGATGAGGCCGGCGACGAGGGTTCCGCCGTACAGCCACCCGGCGTGCACGGCGAGGGCGGTCACGACGGCCATGGCCTGGCCGCCGAAGCCGCCCGTGCCGCCCGCGACGGGGACGACGCCGACGGCGAAGGCGATGGGGACGCCGATCGGGGCGGTGACGAGGTCGGCGGTGCGGACCCAGAGCGCGGTCAGGGCGCTGACCGGCAGGAACAGCAGACCGTAGACGACGGGGGAGCCGTCGAGGAGCAGCTGGTCGAGCAGGCCGAGGGCGAGCATGACGGCGGAGGCGAAGAGCCCGGCGCCGAGCCCGGTGAGGCGGGGCGAGGGGAGCCGGCGCAGGGCGAGGACGACGGGCGGCACGGGCCGGCGCCCGGCGGGCCGCCCGGACGGGCGACCGGCCGGGGCTCCGGGGGCGGCCGCCGCCCCGGCCCGCTCCACGCGGGCGCGACCGGGGGCGCGCCCGGACCGGCCGGTCACGCGGTAGACGGCCGCGCCCTCCACGAGCGCGCCGGGCGGTGCGACCGGCGGCGTGGCGGGGGTCTGCGGCCTTCGGCGGCCTTGCGGCTGACTTGTCCTGTGCTGCTCCACCCGACCAACGTAGGTCGGAAGAGGGCGGGAACCGGGTCCGGGACACGCCCTTTGGGTGACCTTGCCCCCGAGATCGACCGAAGGTCGGCGTCGCTGGCCGGTTCGGCCCGCCCGTAAACTGGGGGATCGGCCCACCATCCACACCTTCAGGAAGTCGCCACCGTGTCGCTCACGATCGGAATCGTCGGTCTGCCGAATGTCGGCAAGTCGACCCTGTTCAACGCCCTGACCAAGAACGACGTGCTGGCGGCCAACTACCCGTTCGCCACGATCGAGCCCAACGTCGGCGTCGTCGGTGTCCCCGACCCCCGCCTGACCAAGCTCGCGGAGATCTTCGGCTCCCAGCGCATCCTCCCGGCGACGGTCGACTTCGTCGACATCGCGGGCATCGTGCGCGGCGCGAGCGAGGGCGAGGGCCTGGGCAACAAGTTCCTCGCGAACATCCGCGAGTCGGACGCGATCTGCCAGGTCATCCGTGCCTTCAAGGACGAGAACGTCGTCCACGTCGACGGCAAGGTCTCGCCGAAGGACGACATCGAGACGATCAACACGGAGCTGATCCTCGCGGACCTCCAGACGATCGAGAAGGTCCTGCCGCGCCTCCAGAAGGAGATGCGGATCAAGAAGGACACGGCGCCCAAGGTCGCCGCCGTCGAGGCCGCCCAGGCGATCCTGGAGAAGGGCGACACCCTCTTCTCGCAGGGCATCGTCCAGGGCTCGGAGAAGGCGGAGCTCCTGCACGACCTCCACCTCCTCACCACGAAGCCGTTCCTGTACGTCTTCAACGTGGACGAGGACGAGCTGACGGACGAGGCCTTCAAGGCCGAGCAGAGCGCCCTGGTCGCCCCGGCCGAGGCGATCTTCCTCAACGCCAAGCTGGAGGCGGACCTCGCCGAGCTCGACGAGGAGGACGCCATGGAGCTCCTCCAGTCCGTCGGCGCCGAGGAGCCCGGCCTCGCCACCCTCGCCCGCGTCGGCTTCGCCACCCTCGGCCTCCAGACCTACCTGACGGCCGGCCCGAAGGAATCCCGCGCCTGGACGATCAAGCAGGGCGCGACGGCCCCCGAGGCGGCCGGTGTCATCCACACCGACTTCCAGAAGGGCTTCATCAAGGCCGAGGTCATCTCCTTCGCCGACCTCGTCGAAACGGGCTCGGTCGCCGACGCCCGCGCCGCCGGCAAGGCCCGCATGGAGGGCAAGGAGTACGTCATGCAGGACGGCGACGTCGTGGAGTTCCGCTTCAACGTCTGAACTCCACCACGTCGGTTATGTGGTGGAGTTCAGTTCAAAGGTACAAGTGGCTGACGGGGCTGGGACGAATGTTCCTTAGCCCCGTCAGTCTTTCAACCCGCCCTCAGAGGTGCCTGGCAGCAGCTCGGGGCCTGAGTAGCTTATGGAGTGGACCAGACTCATCACGTTGGGGACCTGACCGACAGCGTCGCTCACCGAGGACAAGGCGTTGTAGGTCCGCAGGAACGGCGGGGGCATCCGCAGCACTGTCGTCGGCCGTGGCGTCGTGGGCACCGCCTGTGAAGTGGTCACGCAGTTGGCCATAGATTCGACTTCTGGACAGCGGCGACATACCGCAGCTGGCCACATGTGCGGCTCTGAACTGCGGATTTGTTCGACGGTGCGAGCCGAAGGGGGGCAGTGACGGACATGTGCGGCTTGACCGCCTGGCGTCACTACGAGCATACGTAGGTGTCAGTCCTCAACGTACCCACGTCCGTCTCCAGACCCCGGAAAGTCCGCGCTTCGGTACACGCAAAAACCGATCCGACTTCGAACATCCCAAAGTAGGGTCGTACGGCGATCAAGTCGCGCGACGCGGCTCACCCGCCCCAGAAAGTGGTGACACAGTATGAGTGCGGTCGGCTCGCCCGGCACCCAGGACGCCAAACTGGCCAGGCTGGCCCAGCAGTCGCGGAACTTCGGTTTTCTGCTGCCGCATACTCCCCTGCTCGTGGCCTACGGGGCAGCAGCCGAGAGTTACGTCTTCAGCGACCCCAATACTTCCTTGATCAAGTCGAGGCAGTTCGGTGAGACGCTCGCGGCGGACCTGGTCCGCAGGGCGCGGATCAGGAACGCGGGCACCACACAGTTCGAGCGGCTGAAGGCCCTCGACACGGAGGGGTACCTGCACGGAAACGTCGGGGCCGCCTTCCACGAGGTCCGCGCCTTCGGCAACGACGCCAACCATGGTGACCACGACAACTCCGACGACGCATTCCGGGCCCTGCGATCCTGCTTCAGGCTCGGAGTCTGGTACCACCGCCTGCTGACTGGCTCGCGCGAGCAGATCGCATTCGTACCCCCGGACCCGGCCCGTACGCCGGCCGCACGCAACCAACGTCTGCGCGATGAGGTGGCCCAGGCCCGCAAGGCCCTCGAAGAGGCCCGACTCACTTACCAGGACCAGGCGTCCAAGGCGGAGGCCGAACAGGCGGCTCGGGCCGCCGCCGAACGTGAGCTCTCCGCGGCTCGCGCCGAACAAGAGGGTCTCGCCCGTTCGATCGCTGCGCTCCAGGAGCAGCTGAAGCACGTCGAAGCGGCCCAGGAGGCCGACTACGCACGGCAGCGCCGGGCCGAAGCCACCGACAGCTCGGCGGCCTCCGCCGCCGTCGCGGAGCGCGCCCGCCTCCTCGACAACGCCGAAGCGGCCGCCCGCGAGCCCCTCACCGAGGTACAGGTTCGCGCCCGCCTCGACCAGATGCTCACCGAGGCGGGCTGGCAGGTCCAGGACATCGCGGAGCAGAACCTTTGGCATCAGGGCGACCACCGGGGCAACGGCGTCGCCGTCCGCGAGACCACGACAGCACGCGGCCGGGCCGACTACGCGCTGTACGTGGACCGCAAGCTGGTCGGTGTCATCGAGGCCAAGCGCGAAGGAGCCGACCTGTCCGCTGCCGAGGCTCAGGCCGACCGGTACGCCGACCACCCCACCGACGCCCAGCAGCGCATGCTCGCTTGGAGGCGAGAGGAACCCCTGCCGTTCCGTTACGTGAGCGACGGCGGTGAGACCCGCTTCCGCAGCACCCTCGACCCCGACTCCCGTACCCGCCGGCTCTTCTCCTTCCACCAGCCACGCACCCTGGCCCGCTGGATCCGCCAGGCCGACGAAGACCCACAGGCCCCGAGCTACCGCGCCCGTCTCCGCTGGCGCATGCCCGAACTGGACGAGCGCCCGCTGCGCCCTGCGCAGATCTCCGCTGTCCGCGGGGTCGAGGACTCGGTAGCCCTCGGCCGGGGCCAGCAGGGCATGGGTCAATCCCGTTCTCTGGTGCAGATGGCCACCGGCGCTGGCAAGACCTTCACTGCGGTGACCTTCTCGTACCGGATGCTGAAGCATGCGCGCGCCGAGCGAGTCCTCTTCCTCGTCGACCGCAACAACCTGGGCGACCAGGCAGTCGCCGAGTTCGAGAACTTCATCACCCCCGACGGTGCCCGCAAGTTCGCCGACCTCTACCACGTCCAGCGGCTCGGCGCCGAAGGCATGAAGCCGTCGTCCAAGGTGGTCGTGTCCACCGTCCAACGCCTGTACATGGAACTGACCGGCGAACGCCCGACGGGCGCCCTCGTGGAAGACGCCGAGGGAGAACGGGCCTACGATATTCCCGGCCCGGTCGAGGTTGGCTACAACCCGGACATCCCGCCGGAGTCCTTCGACCTGATCGTGGTCGACGAGTGCCACCGCTCCATCTACGGCAAGTGGCGCTCGGTCCTGGAGTACTTCGACGCGCCTATCGTGGGCCTCACCGCCACTCCGGTCGCGCAGACCTTCGGCTATTTCAACGGCAACCTGGTCAGCGAGTACACCTACCAGGAGGCCGTCGCCGACGGTGTCAACGTCGACTTCTCCGTGTACGAGATCGGCACCCGTATAACGGCCGAGGGCGGTGTCATCGCCCAGGGCACCATCCCGGTCCGAGACCGGCGCACCCGACGCCAGCGCTACGAGGACCTCGACGAGGACGTCGAGTACGGCGCGAACCAAGTCGGTGTGGGCGTCATCAGCAAGGACCAGCTGCGCACCGTGATCCGCACCTTCCGAGAGCGGCTCTTCACCGAGATCTTCCCCGAGCGCGGCAAGCGCGACGGTTCCAATGGTGAGCTGCTGTGGGACGAGATGTACGTCCCCAAGACCCTGATCTTCGCGAAGAACGACAACCATGCCGAAGAGATCGTCGAAGTCGTCCGTGACGTCTTCGGCAAGGGCAACGACTTCTGCGCCAAGATCACCCACGCGGCGAAGAAGGCTGATGAGCGCCTGGCGGACTTCCGTAACCTGCCTCAGCTGCGGATCGCCGTCACCGTCGACATGATCGCCACCGGTACCGACGTCAAGCCCTTGGAATGCCTGCTCTTCCTGCGTGACGTGAAGAGCTGGGCATACTTCGAGCAGATGAAGGGCCGCGGCGCCCGCACCCTCTCCCTCACCGAGTTCGAGAAGGTGACGCCCGGCGTCGGCCCAAAGACCCGCTTCGTCATCGTCGACGCGGTGGGCGTCACGCAGAAGAAGAAGGTCGACGCGGCCCCTCTGGAGCGCCACACCGAGAAGCAGGTCAGTTTGGAGAAGCTGCTGCGGAAGGCCGGGGCCGGCACCATCGAGGAGGAAGAGGTCTCCACCCTCGCCGCCCGCCTTGCCAAGCTCGACATCCAGATGACCCCTGAGGAGCGCGGCGAGATCGAGCAGCTTACCGGCGGCCGCCCCCTCAAGGGGATCATTCACGGCATGGTCCGCGCGGTCTCGGCCGACGACCAGCAGAAGGTACGGGACGCCGCCCACCTGACCGGCCGCGACCCCGAGCGGGAGGTGCGGGCGCTCATCGACCACGCCGTCCAGCCCCTCGCTGCTGCCCCGAAGCTGCGTGCCCGGCTACTCGAGATGCGTCGCGCAAAGGACATCCTCTACGACGAGACCAGCCGAGACGAGCTGGTCACCGCAGGTGCGGTGGTGGAGAACGAGGCGGCCTCCCGGGATGTCGTCACCAGCTGGCGGCAGTACATCGATGCCAACCGCGACGAAATCGCCGCCCTCGCCATCGCCTTCAACGCCGGCTCCGACACCCCACCGGCTGACGCCCTGCGACACTTGCAGAACGTGGCCCGTGCCATCGCCCGTCCCCCACGCGCCTGGACCCCGGACCGCCTGTGGACCGCCTACGAGCAGGTCGGCGAGGCCGCACTACGTGGTGCTCAGACGCGCCGGACCGCGGCCGACCTCCTCGCTCTGCTCCGCTACGAACTCGCCGGCGGAGCCGAACGCGGCGCCCCCCAACCGATTCCGCACGAGGAACGCGTCCGCGAACGCTACGCGGCCTGGCTCACCCGCCAACATCAGGCAGGCGTCCGTTTCAGCGACCGTCAGCGCTGGTGGCTCGACCACATCGCAGCCGCCACGATCGAACGTGTACGCTTCGACACCGCCGACCTCGACTATGCCCCGTTTGCCGCCCGTAACGGTACGGACGGCTTCCTCGCCGAATTCGGCGAACGGCAGGCAGAACACATCATCGACGAACTCGACAGGGAGCTGAGCGCGTGACGGGGACCGCCGTGGACGTCGCGGAAATTAGGGAAATCGGGGGCGTGGCCTCCGGCGGCGGGAATTCCGGAATGGTGGGCGGCGGAGGCGAGTCGGACCTTCCTAATGGTTGGGCTCGCGCGACGCTCGGTGAACTTGGCGAATGGTTCGGCGGAAGCACTCCGTCGAAGCGGAACCCGCACTACTGGTCAGATGGGACGATCCCCTGGCTATCCCCCAAGGACATGGGGGAGGCAGTCCTCTCCGGCACGCAAGATTTTATTCACGAATCAGCCATCAAAGAAACCAACCTCAAGCTAATCCCGGCCGGTTCGGTTACCTTCGTCGTCCGTTCTGGAATTCTCGAACGCAAAGTCCCAGTCGCTTACGTCCCCTTCGAAGTGACCCTCAACCAGGACATGAAGGCGATCGCGCCACACGATGGAATCGACGCACGTTGGCTGGCGGCAGCGATCAAGGCGAGCGAGCATCGAATTCTCACCCAGTGCCGAAAGCAGGGAACAACCGTCGCTTCCCTCGAAGTTCCGTGGCTGCAAGCGTTCGAAATCCTTGTTCCGCCGCTCGCCGAGCAGCGCCGCATCGTCGCAAAACTGGACGAGCAGCTGACTCGCGTCAAGGCCGGTGAGCGCTCCGTTCAGGCAGCCCTAAGTAAGTGCGACCTCTTCATGGAACAGATCCTCGCCCTGGGAACCAGCGGTGGCCTGAGTCACACTGATCGATTCCCTACCGATATTTCACCTGCAGACTCAGACGACGGCGAACTCCCTGATCTTCCTGTCGGATGGACTTGGAGGCGACTTGGTGAGATCGCAGCCGTCGTCGGTGGAATCACCAAGGACAGCAAGAAACAGGGCGATCCGGACTACGTCGAAGTCCCCTATCTTCGCGTAGCTAATGTGCAACGCGGTCGGCTCATACTGGACAGAGTAGAAACTATCCGGGTACCCCCTGCTAAGGCCGAATCTCTCCGGCTGGTCCCGGGAGACGTACTCCTCAACGAGGGAGGAGACCGTGACAAGCTCGGCCGGGGATGGATCTGGGAGGCGCAAATCGATGACTGCATTCACCAGAATCATGTCTTCCGAGCCCGTGTAATTGGTGATGTTCTTTCACCTCTACTCCTCGCATGGCATGCGAACAGTTTCGGGAAGTCCTGGTGCGACCGCAATGGCAAGCAGACAGTGAACCTCGCGTCGATCAGCCTTCGCAAGATAAAGCTGCTCCCTGTCCCTGTTCCTCCACGTGATGAGCAAGACGATCTGGTCCAGCTCATCGAGAACTACGTGGAACAAGCCGAAGTCTTTCGGCAGACAGCGAAGGCGTCCCTTGCACAGGTTGCCGACCTAAGAGCCGCTCTCCTGCACGCCGCCTTCACTGGCACCCTTGTCCCCCAGGACCCCACCGACGAGCCCGCTTCCGTACTGCTCGACCGCATCCGCGCTCAGCGCTCCGCCGCCAGCACGAGGAGCACGCGCCGCCGCGCCCCGCGCACCAGCAAGTCGACCGGCAATCCCGGTCAGGGAGAACTACCCCTGTGAGCACCATGAGCACCGACAAGCCCGTCACCACCTCGGCACAGGAGTCGCCCCAGGGAACCGTTCCCCTGGGGCCTCAGACCACGTCCAGGGCGACCGCGGTCGAGTCGACCAGCACTCTTGTCAACCGACTCTGGTCGTACTGCGAGCTCCTGCGCCACTCCGGGGTCTCCACTCTCGATTACGTCGAGCAGCTCACGTACCTCCTCTTCCTGAAGATGGCGGACGAGCGGGCCAACCGCCCGGCCAAGTTCTGCCGCAACTTGCCGGAGGAGCCTCTCGTTCCTCCGGGCTGGGACTGGGCAAGCCTGACCACGCGCTCAGGTGACGCGTTGCTCGATCACTACGAGTTCGTCCTCAAGGACCTCGGTTCGCGCGGCGGCACCATGCTCGGCGAAGTCTTCGCGAAGTCAAGCAACAAGATCCACGAACCGGCCGTCCTGGAGCGGCTGATCAAGGATCTGATCAACCCGTACCGCTGGACCACCGAGGACCAGGACCTGAAGGGCGACGCGTACGAGGGCCTGCTGCAGCGCGGCGCCGAGGACCGCAAGACCGGCGCCGGCCAGTACTTCACTCCCCGCCCTGTCATCGACGCCATGGTCGACTGTGTCCGGCCCCAGGTCGGCGAGACCATCACCGACCCAGCCTGCGGAACGGGCGGCTTTCTCATCGCCGCCCATGCCCACCTCAATCAGCACTACCAGGAACAGCTCTACGGTGATGAGGGCCGCAAGCTGCAAACCGGCGCGATCACTGGCTACGAGCTGGTCCGGGAGACCGCCCGTCTGGCGCTGATGAACATGCTGCTGCACAACATCGGCACATCCGAGGCCAAGCCACTGATCACCGTGCAGGACTCCCTGGCGAAGTCTCCCTCGCGGTTCTACGACATCGTCTTCGCCAACCCGCCCTTCGGCGTTGGCTCAGTGACGGGGGAGGCGTACACCGCCCGCAAGGACTTCTGGACCCAGACCACCAACAAACAGCTCAACTTCGTCCAGCACATCTACAACTTGCTGAAGACCAACGGCCGGGCAGCCGTCGTCCTCCCCGACAACGTGCTCTTCGAGTCAGGTGCCGGCGAGACGATCCGCCGCAACCTGCTGAACCTGTGCGATGTGCACACGCTGCTGCGCCTGCCCACCGGCATCTTCTACGCCAACGGTGTCAAGGCCAATGTCCTGTTCTTCGACAAGACCGGCCAGCGCACCGGAGGCCGCCCCGGCACCAGGCAGCTGTGGGTCTACGACTTCCGCACCGACCAGCGGTTCACCCTCAAGCAGCGGCAGCTGCGCCGCGAGCACCTGGACGACTTCGTCGCCGCCTTCCACTCGGGCGGCACCGATTTCTCCGCTCGCAAGCCCACTGATCGCTTCCAGGCTTACGATTACGAAGAACTGATCACTCGTGACAAGGTGAATCTCGACCTGACCGTCCTCCGAGCGGGAACGGACTCCACACATACGGCCCTCGCGTCGCCTGACGTGATCGCCCAGGAGATCGTGGGTGAACTGGAGGCCGCTTTGGCCGAGTTCACCCTCGTTGCCCAGGCCCTGAAGAAGGAGGCAGCCCCGGAGAGGGGCACGGGAACGGGAGCGACCAGCACCACCGACGACGACAGCGATGAAGCAGGGGAAGCCCGCGCGGGGTAGGCCCGTCCTTCCGCCACCCGAGTTCGGGCCGGGAGGCAACCGGCCGTGGCCCGAACTCGGGTGACAGCGGAGGGAAGCAGAACGGTATGGGTACGGGGCGGGGCAGTACTGGGTCCGGAAGCATGAGTGGGATGTCGGGGATTCCGCCGCAGAGTGGGCAGCTTGAGAGGCACTGGACCGCCGAATCGATCGTCCGCCGCTGGTGGGCGTTCTACAACGACAAGACCAGCACCCGGGCCCTGACAAAGATCGAGTTCGCTGAGCACATCGCCTACCTGCTCTTCCTCAAGCTCGACCACGAACGCGCAAACCGGCCCGGCAAGTTCGCCTCCCGTCCGGTCGCGCCATCGATCGACACCTGGCCGCACCTGGTCGAACGCGGCGGCGAAGACCTCCACAGCTACCTGGCCCGCACCATGCGCACGCTCGGCACGCCAACCCCGGACAACCAGCGTCGCACCACCGCCAGTGTCCTCTTCCATGACGCACAGCCGTGGAACATCGACCGGATGAGCGAGCTGCGGCAGCTCATCACCGAGGAGATCAACCCGTACCGTTGGGCCCAGGTCCCCGACGGCGAGCTCGGACGGGCCTTCGCCCAACTTCTCTCCGACTGCTACGACGACATGCTCAAGAAGCGCGAGACTGGGCAGTTCCTGACCCCACCGCCGCTCCTCGCCGTGGTCGCCAAGGCCCTCGCCCTCACCCCGGACGACCGGATCATCGACCCGGCCTGCGGCATTGGCAGCACGCTGATCGCCGCCCATCGGGAAATGGAGGGCCACGGCACCAAGGTGGACGACTCCGCCATCGCGGGAGCCGACATCGATCCCCAGATGTGCCGTCTCGCCACCATGAATGTGCTCCTCAACACCCGCCGGCTGTTCGCGGGGATTCCCCCGATACAGCGTTCGGACTCCCTCTCCCGCAGGGCAAGGGCCATTCAGCGGCAGGATCGGGATGTCGCCGCGACCGTGGCTCTGTGCAACCCACCCTTCAAGAGCACCGACGCGGCTGTTGACACCACCCACCGCGACGACTTCTGGGCGCCCAAGGCGGACCTTCCCACCAACTTCCTCCAGCACATCGCCATCACCTTGCCGCAAGGTGCGCGAGCCGCCGTCTTCGCCCCCGACAGCGTGCTATTCGGTAAGGGCGCCGCGGCCACCGTACGCCGCAATCTGCTCCTCAACTGCGACGTGCACACTCTGCTGCGTCTGCCCACCGGCATCTTCCGGGGCACCAACTCCAAGGCGAACATCCTCTTTTTCACCAAGTCCGCCCCTCGCCCCAGCGGCGAGCCCGCCACGCGCGCCCTGTGGGTCTACGACGCCCGCACCGGCAACCACCGCACGGACACCGGCAACCCGCTCACCGAGGACGACCTGTCCGACTTCCTCGCCGCCTACCGCCCGGACGACCCCGACCACAGCAGCCGTATCCCGTCACGCCAGTTCAAGCAGTACCCCGTAGCCGATCTTCTGGCCCGCCCCAGCACCAGCCTGGAGCTCTGGGCCAACCTCACCGAAGACCAGCAGGACCTTGGTTCCCCACGCGACATCGCGGCCTCCATCGTCGCCGAACTGAACAACGCGAGCAGCAGCTTCCAGGCCGTCGTGGACTCACTCGCCCCCGGCCAGTGACACGCACCCTCCGAGTTCCCCACGCCCCATACTCTTGACAGCCCCGCACGGGAGAACCATGAGCACCCCTCCGCGCCGCCCCGAGGTTCCCACCCAGGTCCGCCAAGTCGCTAACTTCCTCGACGCGACGTACGGCGGCCTCCTCGACATGAGCGACTTCGGCAACCGCAGGCCGGACGACCTCGTCATCGCGCGGCGATCCCGTGCCCTCGCCGCGCATGCCGTGCGCATGGTGACCGACTGGACGCCCGCCGAGGCGGCGGCCTGCGTCATCGACGGCGGCAACGACCAAGGAATCGACGCGATCGCCGTTGACCAGGACGCCGCGCACATCTACCTAGTCCAGTCCAAGTGGAGCGAGACCGGCACTGCCAAAGCCGATGAAACCGCAGTCCTCAAACTGTTCTCGGGACTGACCCTGATTGACGCGGGGGAATCCCGCCAGTTCAATCCGCGCGGCCGCGTCCTGGCCGAGCAGGCCAAGTCGCTGCTGGGCTCGGACCTGACCAAGGTGACCCAGGTGATCGTCCTCATGGGCACGAAGGAACTCGCCCCAGGGGTACGCCAGGCCATCGAGAACGGGGAGAAGGACTTCAACCATGACGGAACTCACATCTTCCACCGTGTGATCCACTCGCCGGAGATCTACGCGCGAGCCCGTGACGATCAGAGGCCTGAGCCGATCACCCTCGAAGTGACGATGTCTCCATGGTTCGCATGCTCGCCCTCCGACCAACAGGCCTACCAAGGCGTGGTGCAGGCCGAGCAGATCGTGGAATGGGCGGAGTACGGCAACCGACTCTTCGACCACAACATCCGCAACCCGCTCGGACTGACACCCATCAACAGCGAGCTGGTGGAGACGCTCATCGAAGAGCCCGCCAACTTCTGGTACTTCAATAACGGCATCACCATTCTGTGCGACTCCTTGGAGATCGAGAAGGGATCCAAGAAGCAGCCGGAACGTCTCCCGCTCCGCCTCACCGCGCACGGTGCGAGCGTGGTGAACGGGGCGCAGACCGTACGGGCCGTCATAGACGCGGCGAAAGAGGAGGAGCAGGCGGAGTCGGCCGAGGTCGGGGTCCGCATCATCGTCACGGGCGGGGACACCGACTTCGCCCAGCGCACCACCCAGGCCACCAACCGGCAGAACCACATCACCGACCGCGACCGCATCGCCCTGGACCCCGTGCAGGCCGTCCTGATCGAGGAGTTCCGGGCCGAACTGGACCTGGTGTACAGCGTCCGTCGAGGCGAACTGGAGCCCCAGGGGGACGAGGGTTGCTCCGTCGTCGAGGCCGCGTGTGCTCTGGCCTGCGCACACTTCGCCAGCCGCTTCACGGCCCGGCTGGTGGCGGCCGACTCCACCGACGTGATATGGCAGCGAGGCAGCGGATCCATCTACGACCCGCTGTTCCGTTCCGTACCTGGAGTCTTCGAGGTCTGGAACGCCGTACGCGTCCTCCGCGAGACCCGCAAAGCCCTACGTATCGTGCGCGACGAGTACGAGAAGAGGGGAGCCGCCATCATCGACGACGGAGCTTTCCTCCTCACCCACCTCGTCTTCCGCCAACTGCTCGCAGAAGACGCGGGCATGGGCGAGCCTGACCCCGCAGACCCCACCGCCACCTGGTTCGTCAAGGCAAGCGACCGGATCCCCGAACTGTTGGAGCGCACCGTACCCGTGATGCTCGGCGTACTGGACTCCCGGCACGGAACCCGCTCGGACCTCAAGCGAGTGTGCATCGACGACGCGGAGTGCGCAGCGCTCGTGAGCGATGTCCTGGACGTGCTGTCCGCAGGAGGCCAGACACAGGACGTGTCCCCGTACCTCCGCAAGGAAGAGCGGCCCCGCAAGCCGCGCCGCCCCAACTCGGTCCACGTCATCGTGAACCAAGGGGCACTCCCGGAAGGCGCACCCCTTCGCCTAAACCTCTACGTACCAGCCGAGCAAGAAGCACTGGACACTTGGCTCGCAGCAGATGAGAGCCGCTCGCGTGCCTCGTGGACAGGGGAGACCGGCAAGGCCCTCATCTGGGAGTACGACCGCCAGCGCTACTCGCCCAGCGGCCTGGTTTCCCGCATGTGGGAACTAGCCGGCTGGGAGGGACGACCGGTTTCCAACCAGGGCACCGCCCGCTGGATGACCCAGGATGGCGAAACCCTTGCCGAACTCGCCGAACGCCTCCTGACAAACCTTGAGGTGTAGGGGCTGGTTGGCACCGACTAATGCCGGATTCCTGAGCTGACCCCGGTTTCGTGGAGTTTGATGTGCCCCGACTCCATCGGACCCGGGGCACATCAGTTGCTAGACGGTGCGGATGACAGGGGCGGGTTTGATGTCTTGGGCGTCGATGAGGGTGCGGATGTCGTTTGGGTCCGAGGTCCAGATGATGGCGCCGAGGCTGGCTGCCATGGTCGCGACGGTGGCGTCGACGATGTCGGAGGTGCCGGCCTTGCCGCAGAGGATGCCTGCGGCTTTGGCGGTTTCGATGCCGACGGGTACGACGTGGCACCCGGCGAGGAACTTGCCGAGTCTGACCTGGCGGCGGGAGTCCCGCCATGCCTGGCTGACGACGACGGACGGGACGTGGATGTCCCGGCCGTCGTCGAGGGCCAGGCTGTGGCGGGCCCACATGCGTCGGTCGTCGTTGTCGATGGCGATGAGCGCCCCGGCGTCGTACAGGTAGGGGATGTTCACGCGGCCGAGGCTCCCGGGCCGCTGACGTATTCGGCGTCGGCGGCGGCGAGGTCCGCGCGGGCGGCGGCGAGTTCTTCCGGGGTGAAGGCACCGTGTTCTGCCTGCCACTCCTGGATGACGGCCCGGCCGGCCCGCAGGCGCAGCTCGCGTTCGGCTGCTCCGGCGACGAGGCGGGAAAGTGGGATGCCTTCTTCCTTGGCTGCTCCGGCCAGGGCTTCGACCAGGGCTTCGTCGAGAGTGATAGTCACCTTCTTGGTAGCCATACATCAACCATAGCGCGGTATGGCCTTCGGTGCTGGTGCACAGATCACGTGCCGACAAGCGTGGAGGGCGTGAGCGCATCCAGCGAGGAGGGTCTCGCCGACCCGATGGCTCGCGGGACCGTGAGGAGCTTGGGCCGCATTCGGCGGAAAGAGGGGTTTGCCGGTGAAGCCCTTGCCCGTCTCCGGGAGGTGTCGGTGCACGGTTTCGAACACGGGTCGGGCGGAGGAACGCGGGGGCTTGAGGTGGCGAGCGTCTTTCAGAAGTGCAAGAAGGACGTCCAGGACCGGAACTTTCCCTGTGATCGTCCGCGGTGTCGGCATGGGTGGACGGTGCGGTACCGGGAGCCGGGCGGTAGGTGCGGGCGTCAGCGGGAGAGGTCGTTTCCCCGTCGTGTGGGCGCGGATGGAGCGGACGCTTTCGCCGACAAGGTGAGAACGACAAGAAGGCCGGCATTCGCTTTGATCCCGGGCAAGGGCTTGTGGCGTTGCGAGCCTGGGCTCAGCAGTGGCTGGAGCGACAGGTCGTAGGCGAGTCCACGCGCCGCAACTACGAAGGGTTCATCCGTAACCATCTCGGGCCGCGCCTGGGACGGAAGACGCTGGCCGGGCTGGCGCGACGCGACTTCGAGGAGTTCGCCAAGGACCTGCATGCCTCCGGTGAGGGGTTGGCGGTCTCCACGGTCAATGGCCGGATGGTCATGGTGGCCGCCCTCATGGAGGCGGCCGTCGTCGACAAGCGAATCACGGAGAACCTTGCCCGAGGCATCCGGATATCCCGTAGGGATGCTGTGGCGGTGGACGAGGACGCAGTGCCGACACCAGCCGAGGTGGATCTGATCGCTGCGCACATCGCGCCACAGTTTCGCCTTGCCGTCTACCTTCAGTCCGGTACAGGTCAGCGGCCAAGCGAGGCCCTGGCTTTCTCCACCGAGTGCGGGCGGTCTGGCTTCGTAAGAGTCCGATGGCAGGTGAGTGCCAAGGCGCATCACGAGGACTGCCCGGCACTCTTTGTCCCCCTGAAACATCGGCTGGAGAAGGAGTACCGAGACATCCCCACCGCCCTGTTCGTCGAGCAGGAGATCGCTGCTCATCTCCGCAGGTGGAAGCCGGTGCCCGTGGTTTTGCCGGGCAAAAGGGCAAGCGGGTTCGACTCGAGACCTTCTTTGCGCCGCGTCAGCCTGGCGCCGGGGTTATGCCGTCCATCGCGTCCTACGGTTACCAATTCAAGAAGGCGTGCCTTCTGGCCGGCCTGGTCGATCTGGACGGCAAGGTCAAGTACACGCCTCGCAGCCTGCGGCACTTCTTCGCCTCCACCGCCCTGGCCAACGGTGTGCCGATCCACGAGGTGTCACGCTGGCTCGGCCACCGTTCGGTCAAGACGACGGTCGATATCTACGGTCATCTGCTGCCCAGTGCGTGGGAGCGCTGCCGGGAGATCTTGCAGCGCTCCATGCGGCCACTGCCCCCGGATGTGACGTCCCTGCCGTGAGAGGAGGCGAGCTCGAGCCTCGGCAACCAAGCTGTGTAGGCGCACCAGGGCTGGCTGGTCTGCGTGGTGCTGGGGTAGAACGCCCGTGCTGGGATGGTGCTGGGATGCCCACTGCTAGAACCGTGTTTTCGCAGGTGGGAGCTCTGCACTACAGGTTCCGCTTCAACGTCTAGTCGTAACAGGTCGGAAGGGGCCGGACTCGGAAGAGTCCGGCCCCTTCCGCGTTCCCGTGTCGGTGCGGAGCCGCGGGGTCAGGCGTGGGGGACCGCCGTGGCGAGGACCACGTCGAATTCCTCGAGGCTGCGGGTGGTCGCGCGGGCCTTCGTCGTGGATTCTCCGCGGACCGCCGCGATGGGGCCGCGGGAGGCCGCGAGGGCGGCGCGGTCGGTGTAGAGGGCGCCGACGGCGGCTCTGCCGTGGTCGCGGTCGACGAGGAGGGAGATGCCGGACAGCCCGGGGATCTGCTGGATCCTGGGCAGTGCGCTGTCGCGGAACGTGTTCACCAGCAGGTCGACGTCGGACGGCTCGACGTCCATCCGGAGCAGGCGGAACGCCGCGCCGGGCCCGAGGTCCTCCGCGCGCCGGGCGACCGCCGCCTCCCAGTTGTCGATCGCCGCCGTCTGCGCGAACGGCGACAGCAGCTCGTCCCGCCGCTTGCTCAGCTTCTCGAAGCTGGCCTCCCGGGAGGCCTCGTCCTCCCACCACGAACCCACCAGGAGCTTGCCGAGCTCGCGGTCGACGAACAGCCCCATCCCGCGGTAGCCCGGCTGCGCCGACAGCAGCTCGCGCCCCTCGGTCCGGAGCGCCTCGGCGACCCCGTCGAGCGCGGCCGGATCACCCGTTGCGTAGATGCTGCGAACGTACATAGCGCCCATTCCTGCCTTCCGGTGGCCTCGTGCGGGCTTGTGTTCCCCCGCTCCATCCGATGGCCGGGGCGGACGACCGGCAACGTGGGCGGGGCAGTCAGGTGACACGGAGGGGGCGGAGGCGTCCGCCGGAGTTGGCTCGATCGCGTCCGCTCCCGGGGGCGGACGGACCGCCTCCGCGCAGGTGGGCCCCCCGTTCCACGTATCCTCGACTGCTGGGGAAACGGGGGAGAGGGATCGCGGAGGTATACAGGTGGAGTTCCGGCTGCTCGGCTCCGTCGCGCTGGTGACGGAGGACGGAGACGTAGCCCTGGGGCCCGCCAAGCGGTCCAGTCTGCTCGCCATGCTTCTGCTGCGCCCCAACAGTGCGGTGAACGTGGGGCAGTTGATCGACGCCCTGTGGGAGGAGGAGCCGCCCACCCACGCCAAGACCGTCCTCCAGGGGCACGTCTCGCGGCTGCGGGCGCTGCTCGCCGAGCACGGCGCCGAGGCGTACGGGGTCGAGCTCGCCACGCAGGGGTCCGCCTATGTGCTGCGGATGCCCGAGTCGTTGGTGGACGCCCATCGGTTCGAGGAGCTCGTCGGGCTCGCCGGGGTGCAGCGCCGGCCCGCCGACGCGGTACGGATGCTGCGGGAGGCGCTGTCGTACTGGCAGGGGCCCGCGCTCACCGGGACCGTGCACAGTCGGCCGCTGGAGGCCGCCGCCGGGGGCCTGGAGGAGATGCGCCTCGCGTCGGTGGAAGCCCTTGCGGAGGCGTACGGGCAGCTCGGCGAGCACGGCAGGGCCGCCGCCGTGCTGCGTACCGAGGCCGTCGCGCATCCGCTGCGCGAGTCCCTGGCCGCCGCGCTGATGCTGGCCCTCGCCCGCTCCGGCCGCCAGTCCGACGCCATCGACTGGTACCACCGGACCCGGCGGCTGCTCGCCGAGGAGCTGGGCGTCGACCCCGGCGAGACGCTGAGCGAGGCGTACGCGACGCTGCTCCGTTCCGCCGAGCCCGTCTCCGTGCCCCGCCCCGCCGCCGAGGTCAAGGCCCCCGCGCCCGAGGGCCTGCCGCGCGCCCCGCGCGGCTTCACCGGGCGCGGCGCCGAACTCGCCGCGCTCGATCGGGCGGTCCGCGCCGGGGACGGCCCCGTCTGCCTCGTCACCGGGCCCGCCGGCGTCGGCAAGACCGCCTTCGCCGTGCACTGGGCCTACGAGCGCCGCGCCGACTTCCCCGACGGGCGGCTCTTCGCCGACCTGCGCGGCTTCAGCGACACCCCCGCGCCCGAGACGGCCGCCGTCCTGCGGGAGTTCCTGCTCGCCCTCGGCGTCCCGCCGCTGAAGGTCCCCGAGACCGTCGACGCGCGCGGGGCGCTGTTCCGCTCCCTCACCGGCGGACGCCGGCTGCTCGTCGTCCTCGACAACGCCCGCTCCTCCGAACAGGTCCGGCCCCTGCTGCCCGGCGGCGACCACTGCGCCACCCTCGTCACCAGTCGCGACCGGCTCGGCGGCCTCGTCGCCTCCGACGCCGCCCGCCCCGTACCGCTCGGACACCTGCAGCCCGCCGCCTCGACCGCCCTGCTCACCACCGTGCTCGGCGAGGAACGGGTCGCCGCCGAACCCGCCGCCGCCACCCGGCTCGCCCGGCTCTGCGACGGCCTGCCGCTCGCCCTCCGCGTGACGGCGGCCCGCCTGGCCGAGCGGCCGCAGTGGACCCTCGACGCGATGGTCGGCGAACTCGCCGACGAACAGGGGCGGTTGGCGCTCCTCGACGTGGAGGACCGGGGCGTCTCCGCCGCCCTCCGGCTGACCGTGCAGCAGCTGCCCGAGTCCGCCGCCCGGATGTTCCGCGCGATCGGCCTGCACACGGGATCCGATCTGGACCGGTTCGCGGCGGGCGCGCTCGCCGGGACGACCCCCGGGCAGGCCTCCGCCGACCTGGACCGGCTCACCGCCGCGCACCTGCTCACCGAGGCCGTCCCCGGCCGCTGGACGCCGCACGACCTGGTGCGCCTCTACGCCCGCCATCTCGCCCCGCAGGCCGACCCCGAGGGCCTGCCCCGGCTCCTCGACCACTACCTGTACACGGGCCTCGCCGCCGACGCCGCCGCCGAGCCGGGCTCGCAGCCCTGCTACACGCTGCCCGCCGACGCCCGACGGCCCGCCGCCACGAGGGAGTTCGAGGACCGTACGGCGGCGCTCGACTGGTACGCGGCCGAGCGCCCCGCCCTGGAGGGCGCGGTCGCCGCCGCGGCCGCCCTCGGGATGCACGACCGGGCCTGGCGGCTCGCGCTCATGCCGTGGCCGCTGATGCTCCGGCGGATCGGGGACGGCTGGACCCCGCTCCTGGAGACCGGGCTCGCCTCGGCCGAGGCGATCGGCGACCTCGACGCACAGTCACGCGCGCGTGCCCTGCTCGGCTGGATCCTGCACGAGGAGGGCCGGAGCACCGAGGCCCTGGTCCACCTGGAGAAGGCGCCCGGCCTGGCCGCCCGGGTCGGCGACCCGATCAGCGAGGCCATCGCGTACGTCAACTACGCCGCCGTCCTCGACGCGACCGGCGAGCACGAGCGGGCCGGTCTGCTCATGCTGCACGCCGTCGACCTCGCCGACCGCACCGGCCACCCCTCCACCCAGGTGCTGACCCTCCAGCACCTGGCCGGCCACTGCCTGAAGGCGGAGGAGTACGAGGCGGCGCTCGCGCACACCCTTCGCGCCGGGGAACTGGTCGCGCCCGACGCGGTGGTCGTCCGGGCCTCGCTGCAGATCACCCGGGGCGAGGCACTGGCCGGTATCGGCCGTCTCGAAGAGGCCGCTGACCAGCTGGAACGGGCGATCGTCGCGGCCGACGCGGCCGGTTTCACGGAGGGTTCGGCGCGGGCGGCGGCGCACCTTTCGCGGCTGTCAGCGGATCGTTAGCGGTACGCAAGCGGGACGGCAGCGCGGGCCGGGAAGCTGGATACAGCACCGAGTGAGGTGCAGCGGCGCACGTGGACCACGCGCGCCGACCGACCGCGTCAACGGGGGAGAACCACCATGCGCAACCACCGCAAGCACACCGTCCTGGCCGCCGCCGCCATCGCCGCCCTCTCGCTGGGCCTGACCGCCTGCGGCGGCGGGGACGCCGCGGGCGCCAAGGACGCGGGCAGCGCGAGCGCCGCCACCCAGTCCGCCACCGGTGCGGGCGACAACGGCACGACCGGCGGCGGCACGGCGGACCAGACCGCCACGAAGAGCGGCTCGACCACCGGTGGCTCGACGACCACGGGCGGCTCCAAGGCCGGTTCCACGGGCTCGACCGGCTCGACCGGCTCGACCGGCTCCACCGGCTCCACCGGCGGCAAGAGCTCCGCCAAGGCCCCCGCCTGCGCCTACGGCGACATCAAGGTCACGGCGGCGAAGGCGGACGAGGTCCCGACCGAGCACATCACCCTCACCGCCACCAACACCTCCGGCCGCTCGTGCACCCTGCTCGAGTACCCGCTCATCGCCTTCGGCCCGATCCAGACCGCCAAGGACATCCCGGCCGTCGCGAAGAGCAAGCCGGCCGCACCGATCGTCCTGAAGGCCGGCCAGCCCGCCTACGCCAACGTGCGGATCGCGCTCGGCGGCGTCCACGAGGACAACAAGGTCGTGAAGGAGTTCAACGTGAACCTCTTCGCCCCCGAGGGCCCGGCCGAGGGCAGCATCGTCGTCAAGGCCCCCGCCGGCGGCCTCGCCGTCGACGAGGCCGCCGCGAAGACGGGCTACTGGACGTACGAGCTCCGCAACGGCGCCGACGAGTTCTAGTCCGTACGGGCTCCGGTCCGTACGAGCTCCGACCCGTGCGGGGCTCAGGCGGCCGGAGCTCCGAGCCGTACGCGGTTCAGGTCACCAGCCCCGTCTTCGCGCCCGCGCCGCACAGCGGCACCACCGTGAGGCCGGGGCGGGGCGGGGCCGCGTTCACCGCCGCCCAGCAGGCCACGCCGGTCGCCTCCACGAAGAGGCCCCGGCGGGCCAGGTCCCGCTGGGCGGTGCGGATCTGGTCCTCCGTCACCGTCAGGAACGTGCCGCCCGTCGCGCGGACCGCCCGCAGGATCTGGCGGGCGCGGGGCGGGGCCGGGATGGCGATGCCCTCGGCGAGGGTGGGGCGCGCGACGGCCGGTTCCGTCAGGTCCTCCGCGCCCGCGTGGAAGGCGGCGGCCAGCGGGGACACGGCCTCCGCCTGGACGGCGACGAGCGCGGGCCGGTGCTCGACGAGCCCGTGGCCGTACAGCTCCTCGACGGCGAGGGCGGCGCCCAGGAGCAGGGTGCCGTTGCCGACGGGGACGACGATCGTGTCCGGGAGGCGCCCGCCGAGCTCCTCCCACAGCTCGTACACGTAGGTCTTGGTGCCGTGCAGGAAGTACGGGTTGTAGACGTGCGAGGCGTAGAAGACGCCCGGCTCGTCGGCGGCCTCGCGCGCCGCCCGGGCGGTCGCCTCGCGGTCGCCGGGCACCTCGACGATCCGGGCCCCGTGCGCCCGGATCTGCTCCAGCTTCTTGGGGGACGTGCCCTCGGGCACGTACACGACGCAGTCGAGCCCGGCCCGCGCGCCGTACGCGGCGATCGCCGTGCCCGCGTTGCCGCTGCTGTCGGCGAGGACCGTACGGGGCCGGAGGCGGCGGGCGTGCGCGGCGAGCATCACGGCGCCGCGGTCCTTGAAGGACAGGGTCGGCATGAGGAAGTCGAGTTTGGCCGAAACGGAGCCGGTGGCCGAGCCGGTGGCCGAGTCGGTGGCCGATTCGGCTCCCGTTTCGGTGAGGCGGACCAGCGGCGTGCGGCCCTCGCCGAGGCTCACCTCGGGCCCGTACGGGAGCGGAGGGAGCGCCTCCTCGTAACGCCACAATGAATTCACACGTGACGCGAGTGACGGGAGGGAGACCGGCGCGCTCGCGAAGACGAGGTCCCAGGGGCCGCGGCACTCCGGACAACACCAGGTGAGGGCGGAGACGGGGGACTGGATCCGGCAGCGGGGGCACTCGTAGGCGGTCATGAACGCCAGCATGTCAGCGGTGTGGCACGGGTGTTGCGGAGTTGCGCGGGCCCTTGTGGGATTCCTATGGATCAGCCAACCTTTCGCTCGGCAGCCGGACGTTCGAGACGGCGCGGGCCTCCCGTGTCGTGTTGACATGTTCACGCCATAACAATCGTGCTCCTGCCTTACCCCACGAGGAGGACCCCCCACATGTCAGTGATGCGTGCACCGCGTCGCCGGACAGCCACCGCCGCGGCCATCGCCGTCGCCGCGCTCGCTCTCGGCTCCCTCTCCGCCCTCCCGGCGGCCGCCGCGCAGGCCGCCCCCACGGGCGTCATCGAGAACGCCGGGGCCGAGGGCACCGTCCCGGGCAGCTACATCGTCACCCTCGACGAGTCCGCGCAGGCGGAGACCGCCAAGGGCCGGGCCGTCGCCGCCAAGTTCGGCGCGAAGATCAAGCGGACGTACACCTCGGCGATCAACGGCTACTCCGTCGAGCTCTCCGAGGCGCAGGCGCGGAAGCTCGCGGCCGACCCGGCCGTGAAGTCCGTCGTCCAGAACCGCGTCTTCCACATCGACGGCACCCAGCCCTCCCCGCCCTCCTGGGGCCTGGACCGGATCGACCAGAAGGCCCTTCCGCTGAACCAGAGCTACACCTACCCGGACTCCGCGGGCCAGGGCGTCACCGCGTACATCATCGACACCGGCGTACGCATCACCCACACCGACTTCGGCGGCCGCGCCTCCTACGGCTACGACGCCATCGACAACGACAACACCGCCCAGGACGGCCACGGCCACGGCACCCACGTCGCCGGCACCGTCGCGGGCTCCACGTACGGCGTCGCCAAGAAGGCGAAGATCGTCGGCGTCCGCGTGCTCGACAACTCCGGCTCCGGCACGACCGAGCAGGTCGTGGCGGGCATCGACTGGGTGACGCGCAACGCCGTCAAGCCGGCCGTCGCCAACATGAGCCTCGGCGGCGGCGTCGACTCCGTCCTCGACGACGCCGTCCGCAACTCGATCGCCTCCGGCGTCACCTACGCGGTCGCCGCCGGCAACGAGACCGACAACGCCGCCAACCACTCACCCGCGCGCGTGGCCGAGGCCATCACCGTCGGCGCCACCACGTCGAGCGACGCCAAGGCGAGCTACTCCAACTACGGCAGCGGCCTCGACCTCTTCGCCCCGGGCTCCTCCATCACCTCGTCCTGGGGCACCGGCGACACCGCCACCAACACCATCTCCGGTACGTCGATGGCGACCCCGCACGTCGCCGGCGCCGCCGCCCTCTACCTGGCGGACAACCCGACGGCGACCCCGGCGCAGGTCTCCACGGCCCTCGTGAACGCCGCGACCCCGAACGTCGTCACCAGCCCCGGCACCGGCTCCCCGAACAAGCTGCTGTACGTCGGCGGCGGCACCACCCCGCCGCCCACCGGCCCGAAGTTCGAGAACACCACGGACTACGCGATCAACGACAACGCGACCGTCGAGTCCCCGGTCACCGTCAGCGGCGTCACGGGCAACGCCCCGGCCGCGCTCCAGGTGCCCGTGAACATCGTTCACACCTACATCGGTGACCTCCAGGTCCAGCTGATCGCCCCCGACGGCTCGGCGTACACGCTGAAGGCCTTCGGTACCGGCGGCAGCGCGGACAACATCAACACCACGTACACCGTGAACGCCTCCTCGGAGGTCGCCAACGGCACGTGGAAGCTGCGGGTCACCGACAACGCGGCCTTGGACACCGGGAAGATCGACTCCTGGGCCCTGCAGTTCTGATCCGCGCCTGATCCACGTCTGATCCGTGTCTGATCCGCTCCTGATCCGCTCCTTGATCCACGTCTGATCCACGTCTGCGCCTGAAAGCGGGGGGCGGTCGCCTGCGGGCGGCCGCCCCTTACGTACGATGCGCGACCGATCGTTTGTTCGCGTCGACCGCCGCAACAGGAGCCCCGCACCCGTGGATCCGATCCAGCCGAGCCAGCCGACCCCGCCGCCCGCAAGCGGCCCGCAGCCCGGAGGATGGCCCGCCCCGGGCCCGTACACCTCCCCGGGGATGCCGTACACCCCGTACGGTCAGCCCGGCGTGCCCGGCGCCGCCCCGTACGGGCAGCCGCCGCGGCGCACCACCAACGGCCTCGCCATCGGCTCCCTGGTCTCCGGCATCGTCTGCTGCCTCCCGCCCCTCGGACTGGTCCTCGGCCTCGTCGCCCTCCCGCAGATCAAGAAGAAGGACCAGAACGGCAAGGGACTCGCGATCGCAGGCATCGTGCTCTCCGCCCTCAGCTCCCTTCTGCTCGTCATCGGGCTCGCGACCGGCGGCATCGGCTCGGCGTGGCACGACTTCAAGAAGGGCATGGACGAGGCCGCCCGCTCGCAGTCGGCGTTCTCGCTGCGCAAGGGACAGTGCTTCACCGACAGCAGCAAGGGGACGGAGTACGCGACGGACATCAGGGTCGTCGACTGCGCCCGCCCGCACAGCGGCGAGGTCAGCGGCGGCTTCCAGCTCACCGGCTTCGACAAGTGGCCCGGCGAGGACGCGATCGACGAACTCGCGGAGGAGCGCTGCGAGACGATCAACGCGGCGTACGCGATGGACACCTGGGCGATCCCGCGGGACGTCTGGATCGCCTACTACCCGCCCAGCAGCCAGAGCTGGCGGCTCGGCGACCGGGCCGTGACCTGCGCGTTCTCCGGTCAGAAGAAGACGACGAGGTTCTCGGGCTCGGTGCGCTCCGACAGCACCACCCTGAACGGGGACCAGAGCCACTTCCTGACCACCGTGAACCCGATCGAGAGGATCACCTACCAGGAGCCGGAGGACGACCCGGACGAGGACTTCACCGCCAACAAGGTCTGGGCCGGGGAGCTCCTGGCGGCGATCGACGCGGCCCGCGAGGGCCTGGGGCGGCACTACTGGCCGGGCGAGTCCACGGCCCCGGTCGAGGCGCTCCGCAAGGAGCTCGCCACCGCCTCGAAGCGCTGGGGCGAGCTGGCCGAGGCGCCCGACGCGGACGCGTACTGGGAGGCGTACGACGCCGCCTGGGACGCCCTCCCCGAGGACCTGGGCGCGGACGCGCGGACCGCGCTCGGCCTGACGGACACGCTGCCGGAGGGGGAGGGCACCTCGGTCTGAGGGGGGTCTGAGGGGCTGAGCCGGTCCGAGCCGGTCACCTCGCGAGGTGACCGTGGGTAACCGGCGCGTTCATCACTTCGAGTGAAACTTTGGCCCATGCTTGCGGATCGCGACCGTCGGTTGTCAGGCTGTAGCTGTAAGTCAACCTGAGGGGAGTGTCCAGTGACGTTCGGTGAGCAGCCCGCCTACCTGCGCGTGGCGAGCGATCTGCGGGAGAAGATCGCCAACGGCTCGCTTCCGCCGCATACCCGCCTCCCCTCGCAGGCACGCATCCGCGAGGAGTACGGGGTGTCGGACACCGTCGCGCTGGAGGCCCGCAAGGTGCTCATGGCCGAGGGGCTCGTGGAGGGGCGCTCGGGTTCGGGGACCTATGTGCGCGAGCGCCCCGTGCCGCGGCGGATCGCCCGCTCCGGCTACCGTCCCGCGTCCGGCGCCAGCCCCTTCCGGCAGGAGCAGGCCGCCGAAGGGGCCCGCGGCACCTGGGAGTCGCGCAGCGAGCAGGAGCCGGCGAGCGCCGAAGTGGCCGAGCGGCTCGGCATCGAGCCGGGGGAGCGGGTGATGCGCACGCGGTACGTGTACCGGGACGGGGGCGAGCCCATGATGGTCTCCACCTCCTGGGAGCCCCTCGCCGTCACCGGCAGGACGCCGGTCATGCTGCCCGAGGAGGGCCCGCTGGGCGGTTGCGGCGTCGTCGAGCGCATGGCGGCCATCGACGTGGTCGTGGACAACGTGGTGGAGGAGGTGGGGGCCCGGCCCGGCCTCGCCGAGGAACTCCTGGCCCTCGGCGGGGTGCCGGGGCACGTGGTCATGGTCGTGGAGCGGACGTACTACGCCTCGGGCCGCGCCGTGGAGACGGCCGACGTCGTCGTCCCGGCGGACCGTTACCGCATTGCGTACCACCTGCCGGTGCGGTGAGCCTCCGGCAGTGATGAGGCCTCCGGCGGTGAGGGGAACCTCCGGCGGCGAGGGCGAGGGGCGGCCGGGGCGTCGCCGAGGAGGCCCGAGCGGGACGCTGGTGCCGGGGTGCCGGGGTGCCGGGGTGCCGGGGTGCCGGGTGGCGCGCGGCGTCCGGTGACCGTTCAGCGGGATCGGGCGTCCGGGAGGTGTGACCAGAAGTTAACGGGTCGTCAATCCGCGTAACGGCCCGGCAACCGCGCGCCGTTCGTCGCCGTCACGCGCGGCTCCTACCTTCCGTCCGTACCCGCGACCCGGTCGGACGACAGGAACCCCCATGACGGACACGGTCACCCCACCCACCCCGGACCAGGGCGCGGCCCCGCCGCCGCCCGCCGGACCCCGCCGCAGCTACGCCAAGTTGGCCGCGGACGAGAGCCGCGAGGACTACTCCCTGCGGTACGCCCCGCACTCCTTCCGGCGCTGGTCGCCCGGGACCGTCGCCGGCACCGCGCTCGGCGGCATCGCCTACCTCGCCGACTTCGCGATCGGCGCCTCGATCGTCTTCACCTACGGCTTCGGCAGCGGCCTCGCCTCGATCCTCACCGCCGCCGTGCTCATCTTCCTCACCGGCATCCCCATCGCCCGGGCCTGCGCGAAGTACGGCCTGGACATGGACCTCATCACCCGCGGCGCCGGCTTCGGCTACTTCGGCTCCACGCTGACCTCGCTCATCTACGCCTCCTTCACCTTCATCTTCTTCGCCCTCGAAGGCTCGATCATGGCCCAGGCCATGCACCAGGCCGTCGGTCTGCCGGTGGAGGTCGGCTACCTCGTCACGACCCTGATCGTCATCCCGATCGTCTTCCGCGGCATGGGCGCCCTCGCCAAGGTGCAGGCCTGGACCCAGCCGATCTGGCTCGTCGGCCTGGTGCTGCCCTTCGTGGTGCTCGCCTTCGAAGCCCCCGACGCCTGGGGTGCCTTCGCGGACTTCGGCGGTACGGAGGGCGCCGGCGCGGGCTTCTCGTGGATCGGCTTCGGTCTCGGCACGGGCGTCGCGCTCTCCCTGATCGCCCAGATCGGCGAGCAGGCCGACTACCTGCGCTTCATGCCGGCGAAGACCGAGGCGAACAAGCGCCGGTGGAACCTCGCCGTGCTCGCCGCGGGCCCCGGCTGGGTGGTCATCGGCGCGGCCAAGCAGCTCGGCGGCGCCTTCCTCGCCTTCGTCGCCCTGGAGGCCGTCGGCAAGACCCACGCCCTGGAGCCGATTGCCCCGCAGATCGAGGCGCTCAGGCCCTGGCTCGGCTCGTTCGCGCTGCCCGCCGCCGCGCTGTTCGTGATCGTCTCCCAGATCAAGATCAACGTCACCAACGCCTACAGCGGCTCGCTGTCCTGGTCGAACTTCTTCTCCCGCGTCACTCACCGCCACCCCGGGCGCGTCTGGTACATCTTCCTCAACCTCGCCATCGCGCTGACGCTGATGGAGATGAACATGTTCGCCGCCCTGAACAAGCTGCTCGGGTTCTACTCCAACGTCGGCATCGCCTGGATCGCGGCCGTCGCCGCCGACCTCGTCATCAACAAGCGGGCCGGCTGGAGCCCCCCGTACATCGAGTTCAAGCGCGCCTACCTGTACGCCGTGAACCCGGCCGGCTTCGGGGCCATGGTCATCGCCTCCGTCGTCTCGATCCTCGCCTTCTTCGGTCTCTTCGGCAGCTACGCCGAGGCGTTCTCCACCTTCATCGCCGCCGGTCTCGCCGTCGTCCTCTGCCCGCTCATCGCCTGGGCGACCAAGGGCCGCTACTACCTCGCCCGCCCCAACACGGTGAACGGCCCCGGCGCCGAGGTCGCCGACGAGCGGGCGACCCACCTCTGCGCGGAGTGCGAGACGGCCTACGAGCTGCCGGACATCGCCGACTGCCCGGTGCGGTCCGGCCCCGTCTGCTCCCTCTGCTGCTCGCTCGACGCCACGTGCGGGGACGTCTGCCGCAAGGACCCCGGGGCCGCGGGCGGCCCCGTCCTGATGCCGGTGCCGACCGTCCCCGCGGCGGTGCCCGGGGCGTGACCTTCGGCCTCCCTCCGTCGGTTCCCGGCCGATCCGTGCCTCTTTGTGAAAACCCGTATCCGCTGTGTGAAGGTCAGGCGTAAGCTCCGGCATATGCGGATTGCGGTTTCCCGGAGGTCCTCAAAGGCGCCCGGACCGGCGGAGGGAGAAGTCTGATGGCCGACAGCAGCCCCGTCCTTTCCTGGCTCGTCATACGGCAGGACGACAACGGCAACCGCTACCGGGTGGGGCGGTACGCGACCAAGGACGAAGCCCAGAAGATCGCGGACAGCCTCGACGACCGCGGCCACAAGCAGCTCTACTGGGTCGAGCGCGTCGGCAGCCCCGCCCTCTGACCCCGGCGGGGCGGCCCGCCCCCGGCCCTGGCGGGGCGGTCCCGCCCCCTGACCCCGGCGGGTGCGGACCGGGCCGGGCTACGCTCGCGCCCATGACGGAACGCACCACCGATCCCGCCGCGCCCCACGAGTCCCACCGTGACGCCGGTCCCGATCAGGGACCCGGCGTCGTGGTCGTCGTCGCGGGCGCCCTGTACGACCGGGGGCGACTGCTCGCCGCGCGCCGCAGCGCCCCCGTCGAGCTCGCCGGCCGCTGGGAGCTGCCCGGCGGCAAGCTCGAACCGGGCGAGGGCCCGGAAGAGACCCTGGTCCGTGAGCTCCGGGAGGAGCTCGGCGTGGAGGTCGAGCCGGGCGAGCGCATCCCCGGCGAGTGGCCGCTGAAGCCCGGGTACGTCCTGCGGGTGTGGACCGCCCGGTTGCTCTCCGGCGAACCGCGCCCCCTGGAGGACCACGACGAGCTCCGCTGGCTCGCCCGGCACGAGCTGGACTCGGTCGACTGGCTCGACCAGGACCGCCCCGCCGTCGCCGAGGCCGCGCTGAGACTGCCGGTCGCCCCGCCGTCGCCGCACTGAGGCTCTCGACCGCCCCCGTCGTCGCCGAGGCCGCGCGCAAACTGCCGGTCGCCCCGGTCGACGGAGCGCGCGGCTGACTTCCTACGCCGTTCGTGCCACCGTGCGCCTGCTGACGCTCCCGGCGGGATACCCCGTCCTCAATATGGGGTATGTCCAGAATGTCCCCTCGGGAGAGGGCTTGGACCTTCCTGCTGACGCACGGCTGGGGAAGTGATCGGGTGTGAGCGACGCCGACGGCGACCGCGCGGAGTGGAACTTCCCGGCAGAGGCGAACGCCGTGCGCACGGCCCGCCACGCGGTGCGCGAGACCCTGCGCGCCTGGGAGCTCGACCGAGCCGTCGGGGACGTGACCGTCCTGCTGGTCAGCGAGCTGGTGACCAACTCCCTGCGGTACGCCTCCGGCCCCATCGGGGTCCGGCTCGTCCGTCCCCGCCCCGTCGGCGCCGACCCGGCGCATCCGCCGGCGCTCCTGGTGGAGGTTTCCGATCCGCTTCCGGATCCACCCACCGAGCGGGCCCCGGGACCCGAGGACGAAGGGGGCCGCGGCCTCGGTCTGGTGGCCTGTACTGCTCGCCGCTGGGGAACCCGTAGAGGAAGGACCGGCAAAACCGTATGGTTCGAGCTGGCTCTCCCTGGTGAGTAAACAGGGTGGGACAACGATCACCGGTACTCGGTCAGGGACGAACGAGACCACCCTGTGATCGTGAACGTCGTGCCGTCGGGGCCTGCCGTATTGAATACTGCGGGCATGGCCGGTCCGGTGCGGTGAGCTGGAGGGGACGGTCGCGTGAGCGAGATACCTGAGACGGCGAGCGGCGGCGTCGTGTGGCAGAGCAGCCCGCCCGGCTCCATCTATGACTACATCCGGGTGGCGTCCTTCTCGATCGGGCCCGACGGCCTCGTCGAGCAGTGGAGCCGACGGGCCGTGGACCTCTTCGGGGTCACCGCCGAGGAGGCCAGGGGCAAGGACCCCGTCGAGGCCTTCATGCCCGCCGACCTGCGCGAGCGCGGCCACCGACGGGTCAAGGAGATCCTCGACGGCAAGGAGTGGACGGGCCTCGTCCCGTTCCGCATGCCCGGCGAGGACCGGCCCCGGGGCATCGCCGAGATGTACGTCATGCCGAGCGAGACCCAGACCGGGGAACGGGCCGCGCTGTGCATCGTCGTCGACGTGCGCGCCCTGCGCCGCATCGAGACCGACCTCGCCGCCTCCCAGGCGATATTCGGCCAATCCCCCTTCGGGTTCCTCCTCTTCGGGACCGACCTCACCGTGAAGCGGGCCAACCGGCGCTTCGCCACCGTCTTCGGCGGCTCGGCCGACGACCACCGGGGCCGTACCGTCCACGACTACCTCAATCACGCCGAGGCCGACCGGATGACCACCGCCCTCCGGCGGGTCCTGGAGACCGGCGAGGCCGTCACCGACTTCGAGATCGTCGGCGCCGCACCCGGCGCCAGGGACCGCCGCCACTGGTCCATCAACCTCTACCGCGTGCACAGCGGCTCCGGCCGCCCGATCGGCGTCGCCGGACTCGGCATCGACGTCACCCGCCGCCACAACGCCGCCAGGGAAGCCGCCAGCGCCCGCCGCAACCTCGCCCTCCTCAACGAGGCCGGCGCCCGCATCGGCAACTCCCTCGACCTGGAGGCCACCGCCCGCGAGCTCCTCGACGTCGCCGTCCCCGGCTTCTGCGACCTCGCCTCCGTCGACCTCTACCAGGGGCTCCTCACCGGCGACGAGGCACCGCCGGGCCGCTGGGGGAACTCCCACGACGTCGGCTACGGGGCGGGCAGCGCCGAACTCCGCAGGGTCGCCTTCGCCAGCGCGGTCTCCGACACCCCCCTCAGAACCGACGAGGGCCACGGCCCGGGCAGCGGCTGTTGCGGACCCGTGCCCATCGAGGTCGGCGCCGTCCACCGCTACCCCTTCAACTCGCCCTGCGCCGGAGCCCTGCGCACCGGACGCATCCGGACGGTCCCCGGCTCCGACGGAGACCTCGTCCAGTCCACCCTGGTCGTCCCGATGGTCGCCCACGACACCGTCGTCGGCCTCGTCCAGTTCTCCCGTACGAAGGGCAGCGAGCCCTTCGGGGAGCGCGACCGGGCCCTCGCCGTCGAGCTCGCCGCCCGCGCCGCCGTCTGCATCGACAACGCGCGCCTCTACCGCCGCGAGCACGAGCGGGCCCTGATCCTCCAGCGCAGCCTGCTCCCGCCCGGCGACCCCGAGGCCGCCGGACTCGACATCGCCTGCCGCTACCTCCCCGGCACCGCCGCCACCGAGGTCGGCGGCGACTGGTTCGACGTCATCGAACTCCCCGGCCACCGCACCGCCCTCGTCATCGGCGACGTCATGGGCCGCGGCCTGCGCGCCGCCGTCGCCATGGGCGAACTCCGCACCGCCGTCCGCACCCTCGCCCAGCTCGACCTGGAGCCCGCCGAAGTCCTCTCCCACCTCGACGAGATCGCCCGCGGCCTGGGCGCCCCCATCGGCGCCCAGCAGTCCCGCAACCACAAGAACCGGGGCCCCGAACTCTCCGAGGTCTACCTCGCCACCTGCGTCTACGCCGTCTACGACCCGGTCACCCGCCGCTGCACCTTCGCCAACGCCGGGCACCTCCCGCCGGTGCTCGTCGAACCCGGCGAAGAGGCCCTGCTCCTCGACGTACCCCCCGGAATGCCGCTCGGCGTCGGCGGGGAACCCTTCGAGGAGGTCGAGGTCGAACTGCCCGAGGGCGCCCTCCTCGCCCTCTACACCGACGGGCTCGTCGAATCCCGCGACCACCCGCTCGACGAGGGCCTCCAGGCCTTCCGGCGCGCCCTCACCGACCCGGCCCGCCCCCTGGAGGACGTCTGCGACCGGGTCCTGAACAGCCTGAACACCGGGCACGGCGAGGACGACATCGCCCTCCTCATGGCCAGGATCCAGGGGCTGCCCAGCGAGGCCGTCGGCGACTGGCGGCTGCCCAGGGAACCCCGCTCCGTCGGCCGGGCCCGCGAACTCGCCCGCGCCCAGCTCGCGGCCTGGGACCTCGAACCGCTCGTCGACACCGTCGAACTCCTCGTCAGCGAACTCGTCACCAACGCCCTGCGCTACGGCGAGGGGGAGATCCGGCTGCGCCTGCTCCGCGACCGCACCCTCGTCTGCGAGGTCTGGGACGCCGGCCTGGTCCAGCCACGGCGCCGCAGGGCCCGGGACACCGACGAGGGCGGCCGCGGCCTCCAGCTCGTCGGGCTGCTCTCCTCCTCCTGGGGCTCGCGCCGCACCCCGCGCGGCAAGACCGTCTGGTTCGAACTGGCCCTGCCGGACGGGGAGGGGACGGCGGAGCCCACGGTGGAGCAGCTCCTCAGCATGTTCTGAGGCATGTTCCGAGGCGTGTTCCGAGGCGTGTTCCGAGGCGTGTTCCGAGGCGTGTTCCGAGGCGTTCGCGTACGAGATCAGGCCTTGAGCGCGGCCAGCCGGGCCTCGATCTCGGCGCTGTCGCCGAGCGCGTCCAACTGCTCGAACTGGGCGTCGAGCGAGGAGGCGGCGAGCTCCTGCTTGCCCAGGGCCTTCGCCTCCTCCCGGCGCACCTTGTCCTCGAAGCGGCTCAGCTCGCTCGTCGGATCGAGCACGTCGATGTTCTTCACCGCGTCCATCATGGTGTTCTGCGCCTGCGCGGACTTGACCCGGGCGACCAGCTCGTCGCGCTTGGCCCGCAGCTCGCCGAGCTTGGCCTTCATCTGGTCGAGGCCGGTCTTGAGCTTCTGTACGACCTCGGTCTGGGCGGCGATCGTCGGTTCGGCGGTCTTCGCCTCCTTCTCCGACTGCAGCTGGCGGCCGAGCGCCACCTTCGCCAGGTTGTCGAAGCGGTCCGCCTCCACCGTCTGCCCGCCGGCCCGCAGCTCGTCCGCCTTCCGGCTCGCGGCGAGCGCCTTGCCGCCCCACTCCTTCGCCGCGTCCACGTCCTCCTGGTGGTCCTGCTCCATCAGCCGCAGGTTCCCGATGGTCGCCGCCACCGCCTCCTCCGCCTCCGCGATGTTGTTCGCGTAGTCGCGGATCAGCTGGTCCAGCATCTTCTGCGGATCCTCCGCCTGGTCGAGGAGGGCGTTGATGTTCGCCTTCGCCAGCTGGGTGACCCGGCCGAGAATCGTCTGCTTGCTGCTCATCGCACTGCTCCTTGGGGATCCGGTGGAACTCAGAAACGGCCTCCGCCGCCCAGCCGGCCGCGCGTGCCGCTGCCGCCGAAGCTGCCGGGCCCGCCGCCGAAGCCTCCGCCCCCGAAACCGCCCCCGCGTCCGCCCCCTCCTCCGCCGGAGCCCCCGCCGAACAGTCCGCCGAGGATGATGCCGCCGAGCACCGCACCGCCGAGCCCGCCGCCACCGCTTCCGCCCACCCCCGTCACACCGCCCAGGCCGTTGGGGTTCCCGTACGTGCGGACGTCCTGCTCGGCGAGGTCCTGGGCGCGCCGGGCCAGCGCGTCCGCCTGCTGCGCCTCCACCAGGGCCGTCTGCGGGTCGCCGTCGGCGGCCAGCGACCGGGCCTTCTCCCAGCGGCGCTGGGCCTCGGCCAGGCGCGTACGGGCCTCGCTGCCCACCGCGCCCCGGTGCGTGGTGACGTAGTCGGAGGCCGCCCCGATCGCCGAACGGGCCGTCAGCATCACCTGGTCGAGGAGCGCGCGGGCGCGCCGCACACCCGACTCGCGCTCCCGCGCGCCCTCCAGCGTCTCGTCGAGCACCGCGTCGGCCTCCTCGACCCGGCGCAGGGCGTCGATCGGGTCGTACCGCCCGGCGTCCACCCCGCGCCGGACCTCGGCGATCACCGACTCGGCGCGGGCGATCCGGCCCTGGAGGTCGGCCGTGGACACCCCCTCGGCGGTCCCCTTCAGAAGACCGCGGGCCTCCGCCAGGTCCGCGTCCGTCTCCGCGAGGGCGCCCGTCAGCTTCCCCACGGCCTCGTCCAGCTCCTGCGCCCGCCGGTCCACCGCCTCGATCAGCCGGGCCGCCTGGTCCACGGCGCCCTCGGCGGCGCGGATGTGGACGGCGGCCCCGCCGCTGTCACCCGAGTCGATCTGCTGGCGGGCCTGGTTGACGTGGGTCGTCGCGAAGACGAGCCGGTCCTTCGCCTGCTCGACGTCGCCGGCGACGGGCGCGGCCGCCGACTCGGCGTACCGCTCGCGCATCGCGGTCAGCGCCGCCTCGGCCGTCCCGATCCGACCGGTCTGCTCCCGGAAGGCCGCCTCCACCGCGGCGAGCGCCTCCGGGGCCGTGCGCTCCAGGGCCCGGAGCCGGTCGAAGTCCTCCGTCTCGGCGTCGAGACGCGCGTTCGCCTCGGCGCAGCGGCGGAGGATCTCGTCCAGCATGCTCCGGCGGGTCGGGTCGTCCTCGGGGAAGGAGTCGTCGAGCTTCTGCCGCAGCCGGAACGAGGCCGTCAGCTGCTCCTTCGCGAAGTCGACCGCCTCGGTGAAGGGGCGCACCGCCTCCTCGCCGAACTGGGCGGACGCGAAGCCGAGTTCCTCCTGGCTGGTGCGGACGGCGTCGTCGGTGGCGACCAGCGTCCGGCGGGCCTCCCCGTCGAGCTCGTCGAGGGACGGCGGGGCGGTCTCCTTCGGCGGGCCCCAGCCCTGCCCGCCCCGGGGCGTGGTGCGGGTCTCGGTCCGGCGCCGCCGTTTGGTGTACGCGTAGGCCGCCACGGCCCCCGCGCCGCCGACGAGCACCAGGGGCAGGATCAGGTCGGACGCCGAGGTGCCGTCGGGCGGGGCGCCGGGGTCGGCGGGCCCGGGGGTGAGCGTCGGGGTGGGGACGGGCCGGCCGGCGAGGACGGCGTCGTAGCCGTTCGCCGCGCCGATGGCGGCGCCGGCCCAGTCGTTCTGCCGCAGGGCCGGTTCGATCGCGGTCCGGGCGACCTCGTCGAGCTGGGCCTGGGTGAAGCGGGAGCCGGGGTCGGCCGAGTAGCCGTACCGCCGGTCGTGGGTGGCGACGGCGAGCAGGACGTCGTCGAGGCCGAGCGCGTTGCGTTCCGCGGTGGCGTCGGCCCAGTCCTGGCCCGAGCGCCCGGAGAAGTCCCGTACGTAGACGACGAAGAGCTGGACGCGCCGGTCGTCGTAGAGCCGGTCGAGGGCCTGGACCACGGAGGCGCGGCGGTCGCCGAGGGCGCCCACCCGGTCGGTGATCTGCCCGTCCCGGGACAGGACGACGGGGCCGTCGGCGTGGGCACCGTGTACGGCGGGCACGAGGAGCCACCACGCCGCCACCAGCACCGCGAGAAGGGCTCGGGTGGCTATTCGCGTCACAAGGGGGAGGTTATGTCCGCGTATGCCCGCTCGCGACCGGGCCTGTGCAGCCTGAAACCGTTCCCCTCGCCCGAGCGTCACTGTCAGTAGCCGCCGCTACGGTGGTCTCCAGTGACGCGACGGCTCTTGGGGGGCTCGGGTGGACGGACGGCTGAGGCGTGTGTGGAGGCGGGGACGCTGGTGGGTCCTCGGCCTCGTCCTCCTCCTCGTCGTGCCCCCGCTCTTCGGCGCCCTGGCCCTGCGCGTCAGTTACACGGGCGACCTGACGGACGACGCGAGGACCCGCGGCAAGGACGCCTTCTGGATCGGGCACGCCTGGGTCGACGGACGGAAGAAGGACGCCGACCTCAAGGCCCTCGCCGGGCGCCTCAAGGGCAGCGGGATACGCGATCTGTACGTGCACGCGGGGCCCCTGGAGCACGACGGCACCCTGTCGGCGGCGAAGTACCCCCGCGCCCGGTGGCTGATCGACGGGGTGCACCGCACGATGCCGGGGATACGGGTCCAGGCCTGGCTGGGCGACGTCCTGGCCACGGAGGGGCCCGTGGGGCTGCGCCTGGAGGACGCCGGATCCCGCCGGGCCGTGGTGGGTTCGGCCCGCCGGATCCTCGACGCCGGCTTCGACGGGGTCCACTTCGACCTGGAGCCGCTGCACTCCGACGACCGGGACTACCTCTCCCTCCTCGATGATTTTGGGAAGCTGACCCGGGCCCGCAAGGTCCCGCTCTCGGTGGCCGCCCACCAGATCGACCCGCTGCCGGGCGCGCACTCGGTGCTGGGCGCGGTCAGTTCGAACGGCAGCGAGAAGTGGTGGTCGCAGGAGTTCTTCGGCGAGGTCGCCCGGCGCGTCGACCAGATCGCCGTCATGTCGTACGACACCTGGATGCCGCTGGAGAGCCTGTACGGCGGGTACGTCGCCCAGCAGACGGCCCTCGCCCTCGAAGCGACCCCCGAGACCACCGACCTGCTCATCGGCCTCCCCTTCTTCCACGAGGACGACCTCGGTCACCACGAGGACGCGGAGACGGTCGCCGCGGCCGTCAAGGGCGCGAGACTCGGGCTGGGCCGCACGGACCCGGGCCGCAAGCGGTTCGGCCTCGCGCTGTACGTCGACTTCGCGGCGGAGGAGGGGGACTGGGCGGCCTACCGCGAGGGCTGGCTCTGACGGGGAGAGGGTGGTGCCGACGGCCCGGAGCGGGCCGCCGGCGGGGTTCACGCCTTCCGTCGCCCGATCGTCTTCCCGAGCCAGACCAGCGGGTCGTACTTCCGGTCCACGACCCGCTCCTTCAGCGGGATCAGGGCGTTGTCGGTGATCCGGATGGACTCCGGGCAGACCTCGGTGCAGCACTTGGTGATGTTGCAGTAGCCGAGGCCGTGCTCCTCCTGCGCGGTCCGCCGCCGGTCGAGTCCGACCTCTTCCGCCGCGTCCAGGGGGTGCATGTCGAGCTCCGCGACCCGCATGAGGAAGCGGGGCCCGGCGAAGGCCTCCTTGTTCTCCTCGTGGTCGCGCACCACGTGGCAGGTGTCCTGGCACAGGAAGCACTCGATGCACTTCCGGAACTCCTGCGAGCGGTCCACGTCCTCCTGCTTCATCCGGTACTCGCCGGGGCCGAGCCCGGCGGGCGGGACGAAGGCCGGGATCTCCCGGGCCTTCGTGTAGTTGAAGGAGACGTCCGTGACCAGGTCCCGGACGACGGGGAAGGCCCGCATGGGCGTCACCGTGACGACCTCGTCCCGCGCGAAGACCGACATCCGGGTCATGCACATCAGCCGGGGCCGGCCGTTGATCTCGGCCGAGCACGACCCGCACTTGCCGGCCTTGCAGTTCCAGCGCACGGCCAGGTCGGGGGTCTGGGTGGCCTGGAGCCGGTGCACGATGTCGAGGACCACCTCGCCGTCGTGCACCTCGACGGTGTAGTCGGTCAGCTCCCCGCCGTCGGCGTCGCCCCGCCAGATCCGGAAGTGGGCCTGATACGTGCTCATGCGTCCAGCTCCTCCTCCGCCAGGTACTTCGCCAGCTCCTCCTTGTCGAAGAGGGCCAGCAGATCGGGCCGGATCGGTTCGGTCCGCACCCGCTCCAGGGCGATCCCGCCCCCGATCCCGGCCCCGATCCCGGCCCCGATCCCGGCCCCCATCCCGCCCTCGCCGTCCGTGAGCCGGCACAGCAGGTTCACCGGCCGCCACGACCGCTCCATCGACGGACGGTCCTCGCGGGTGTGCCCGCCCCGGGACTCGGTGCGCTCCAGGGCGGCCCGGGCCACGCACTCGCTGACCAGGAGCATGTTCCGCAGGTCGAGGGCGAGGTGCCAGCCGGGGTTGAACTGCCGGTGCCCCTCGACCGAGATCCGCCCGGCCCGCTCCCGCAGGGCGGCGATCCGCTCCAGGGCCTCGGCCATCTCGCCCTCCCGCCGGATGATCCCGACGAGGTCGTTCATCGTCTGCTGGAGCTCCTGGTGGAGGGTGTACGGATTCTCCGCGGCGCCGTCCCGGAACGGGGCCAGTGCCTCCGCCCGCGCCGCGGCCACGTCGTCCTCGGCGACCCCGCCGCCGGCCCCCGACATCGCGTACTCCGCCGCGTGCAGCCCGGCCCGCCGCCCGAAGACCAGCAGGTCGGAGAGGGAGTTCCCGCCGAGCCGGTTGGAGCCGTGCATGCCGCCCGCGACCTCGCCGGCCGCGAAGAGCCCGGGCACCCCGACCGTGGCGGCCGTCTCCGAGTCGACGGCGACACCGCCCATCACGTAGTGGCAGGTCGGCCCGACCTCCATCGCCTCGGCCGTGATGTCGACGTCCGCCAGCTCCTTGAACTGGTGGTACATCGAGGGCAGCCGGCGCCGGATCGTCTCCGCCGGCATCCGGGTCGACACGTCCAGGAACACCCCGCCGTGCGGGGAGCCCCGCCCCTCCTTCACCTCCGCGTTGATGGCCCGCGCCACCTCGTCGCGCGGCAGCAGCTCGGGCGGACGCCGGTTGTTCTCCGGGTCCTCGTACCAGCGGTCGCCCTCCTCCTCCGACTCCGCGTACTTCTCCTTGAAGACGTCGGGGACGTAGTCGAACATGAACCGCTTGCCCTCGGAGTTCCGCAGCACCCCGCCGTCGCCGCGTACGGACTCGGTGACGAGGATCCCCTTCACCGACGGCGGCCAGACCATGCCGGTCGGGTGGAACTGCACGAACTCCATGTTCACCAGCGGCGCCCCGGCGAGCAGGGCGAGGGCGTGGCCGTCGCCCGTGTACTCCCAGGAGTTCGAGGTCACCTTGAAGGACTTGCCGATGCCGCCGGTCGCGAGGACGACCGCGGGCGCCTCCAGGACGAGGAAGCGCCCGCTCTCCCGCTCGTAACAGAAGACCCCCGCGACCCGGCCCTCACCGTCCTTGAGGATCCGGGTGACGGTGAACTCCTGGAAGACCTTCAGGCGCGCCTCGTGGTCGCCGGTCTCGCGGTGGTCCTCCTGCTGGAGTCCGACCACCTTCTGCTGGAGGGTCCGCAGCAGTTCGAGACCGGTGCGGTCGCCGACGTGCGCGAGCCGCGGGTACTCGTGGCCGCCGAAGTTGCGCTGGGAGATCCGGCCGTCCGCCGTCCGGTCGAAGAGCGCGCCCCAGGTCTCCAGCTCCCAGACCCGCTCGGGCGCCTCCTGGGCGTGCAGCTCGGCCATCCGCCACTGGTTGAGGAACTTCCCGCCGCGCATGGTGTCCCGGAAGTGCGTCTTCCAGTCGTCGTGCGGATTGGCGTTGGCCATCGAGGCGGCGATGCCACCCTCCGCCATCACGGTGTGGGCCTTGCCGAACAGGGACTTGCAGATCACGGCCGTACGGGCGCCCTGCTGCCGTGCCTCGATCGCCGCCCGCAGCCCGGCGCCCCCGGCACCGACCACGATCACGTCCCACTGCTGCCGTTCCACAGGACTCATGTCAGAAGAACCTCGGGTCGTCGAAGGCGCCGGTGGCGAGCAGGTACACGTACAGGTCGCAGACGGCGACGCTGATCAGCGACGCCCAGGCGAGTTGCATGTGACGCCGGTTCAGGCGCCCCACCCAGGTCCACAGCCGGTAGCGGACGGGGTGCTTCGAGAAGTGCTTCAGACGGCCGCCGACGATGTGCCGACAGGAGTGGCAGGAGAGGGTGTACGCCCAGATGAGGACGATGTTGACGAGGAAGATCAGCGTCCCGAGCCCGGCGTGGCCCCAGGCGTAGTCGTGGTTCCGGAAGGTCAGCGCGGTGTCGTACGTGAGGATCCCGGCGACCGGCACCGCCGCGTAGAAGAAGTACCGGTGGAGGTTCTGCAGGAGCAGCGGGAAGCGGGTCTCGCCGGTGTACGTGCGGTGGGGCTCGGCGACCGCGCAGGCCGGGGGAGCGGCCCAGAAGCCCCGGTAGTACGCCTTGCGGTAGTAGTAGCAGGTCAGCCGGAAGCCCAGCGGGAAGACCAGAATCAGCAGGGCGGGGGAGAGCCCCCACCAGCTGCCGAAGAGCGCCCAGTTCGGCCCGCCCCGCATGGGGACGCAGTTGTCCGCGAGGCAGGGCGAGTAGAACGGGGAGACGTAGGGGGCGGCGTAGTAGTCGGCGTTCGCGAAGGCCCGCCACGTCGAGTACGCGACGAAGGCGAGCAGTCCGGCCGCGGTGGCGGCGGGGGAGAGCCACCAGCGGTCGGTGCGCAGATGGCGGGCGGCGATGGAGGCGCGCCCCGGGGAGCGCACCCCCGTCGCCGCCTCGGGGGGTTCCGTACCTGTGGCCAACAGGGCCTCCTCGGCTCTACGGCTCTACGGCTCTACGGCTCTACGGCTCTACCGGCTCTCTATGGCGCGTGGTGGTCGCGTGCTCCCAGGCCCTCGTCGTCGACGTCGGTCCACTTCCCGGCGTCGTACGGGGCGTCGGGGATGGTCACCATGCTTTCCGCACGGCCGGTGGTGGGCCGGGGAGGCGCGCCCCGCTCCGTCCCGACGCGGCGTTCCAGTTCTTCGACCGTGTGCTCCAGGTCCTGCAAGCGGCGCTTGACGGCCGCCAGATCGTCCTGAACGGACATGGTTGCCCTCACCTTCGTGAGTGTCGCGCGTCACATCCCACTTGGGAAGTCGTGTGCACGGGCGGTTGGGCCGCACGAGTGGGGTTTTCCGGCCATGTCGCCGTGTCGCCGTGGCCGGATCCGCACCGTCCTTTTCAGTGTATGAGCAATAGGTCTGATCATCTCCAAATGGAATAAATCTGGACGAAGGGGTACAAGTCATGTCCCAGATGGGCGCCCCTCGCGGGAGGACATGCTCCAGGAGCCCCCGCTCCCGCACGCTCCGCTCCGTCGCCACCCTCACCAGCGCGGTCCTCGCCGTCACCGTCCTCGCCGGCTGCAGCTCCGGCGACGAGGCCGACGAGACCCCGGCCGCGGCGCAGGACAACGCGCCCGCGGCACGCGACCGGGTCGCCGACGGGGGCACCGTCCGCTGGGCCGTCGACGCGCTGCCCACCACGCTCAACAGCTTCCAGGCCGACGCCGACGGCGCCACCTCGCGCATCGCCGGAGCCGTGCTCCCCTCCCTCTACACGCTCGACGCGCGGGGCCGGCCCCAGCTGAACCCCGACTACCTGGAGTCCGCGCAGGTCGTCGAGACCGAGCCCCGGCAGGTCGTCCTCTACAAGCTCAACCAGCAGGCGGTGTGGAGCGACGGGCGCGAGATCGGGGCCGCCGACTTCGTGGCCCAGTGGCGCGCGCTGAGCGGCCGCGACACCGCGTACTGGACCGCCCGCAACTCCGGCTACGAGCGGATCGAGAAGATCGAGCGGGGCAAGGACGACCTGGAGGTCCGGGTCACCTTCGCCAAGCCCTACGCCGACTGGCGGTCCCTCTTCACGCCCCTCTACCCGAAGCAGGTGATGGGCTCCCCGAGCGCCTTCAACGACGGGGCGCGCACCGCCCTCAAGGCCACCGCAGGACCGTTCCTGCTGAAGGCGGTCGACCGGAAGGGCGGCGACGTCACCCTCGCCCGCAACCCCCGCTGGTGGGGGCAGGTCGCCAAGCTCGACAGCATCGTCCTCAAGGCCGTCCCCCGGGCCGACCGGGCGGCCGCGCTCGCCGCCGGCGACCTCGACCTGGCCGAGATCGACCGGTCCACGGCCGAGCGGATCTCCCTCGCCCTCCGCGACGCCCACGCCGGCCGGAGCGGCGCGCAGGCCGCCCTCGCCCACGGCCCCGGCTCCGCGATCACCCCCGCCAAGGCCCTGAAGTCCTGGGCCCTCGCCCACGGCTCCGACGACGACAAGGCGGCGGAGGCCACGGCCGCCCGCAAGAAGAACCAGGAGGCCATGGCCCGGTACGCGAGCGCCCAGGACACCCTGGCGAAGTACGTCGTCCGCAAGTCCCTGGAGCCCGCCTACACCCAGCTCTCGCTGAACGGCGAGTCCGGCCCGCTGGCCGACGAGCGGGTACGCCGCGCGGTGGCCCGCGCCATCAACCGCCAGGAGCTCGCCGAATCCGTCCTCAAGCCGCTCGGCCTCCCCGCGAAGCCCCCCGGCAGCCACCTCGCCCTCGCCGGCCAGGCGGCCTACGCGGACAGCAGCGACGCGCTCGGCGGCCAGGACACCAAGGAGGCGCAGGCGCTCCTCGCCGACGCGGGCTGGGTCCCCGGCGGCGCGCTCCACAAGCCCGCCGGCACCAAGGCGGGCAGCGAGGCGGAGAAGAAGGAGGCGGAGAAGAAGGCCGCGGAGAAGGCGAAGAAGTCCACGGGCTCCACCGACGCCAAGAAGCGGAGCGACACCGCGTCCGACGAGGGCCTCTACATCGTCGGCGACGACAAGCCCGGCGACCGCCGCGCCGCCCCCGCCCCCGTCATCGGCGCGAACGGCCCCGAGAACGGCACCGGCAACGGCACCGACGCCCTCGCCCCGGGCGCCGCCGCGGCCCGCCAGAGCGCCGCGCTCCTCGCCCGCGCCGAGGCCCTCGACACCGGCTCCGGCGCCGCCCGCGCCGCCCAGTCGGTCGCCAAGCCGGACCACGGGATGGCCGGGGCCTACGCCCCGCGCGGCACCGCCGCCCCCGTGACGGCCCCCGACGCCGCCCAGGCCGCCAGGGACGCCAAGGCCCTCGGCAAGGACGGCAAGGCGCTCAGCCTCCGCTTCGTCCTGCCGTCCGGGCCGGGCTCCGAGTCGCTGCGGGCGGTCGGGGACCGGATCGTCCGGATGCTCGACGCGGTCGGGATCCGCACCGAGGTCACCAAGGTCTCCGACGACAGCTTCTTCAAGGACCACATCGCCTCCGGCGACTACGACCTGGCCCTCTACTCCTGGCCGGCCTCCGCCTTCCCGGCGACCGACGCCCGGCCGATCTTCGCCAAGCCCGAGCCGGCCTCGGACGGCTCGCTCCTGGTCGAGCAGAACTACTCCCGGGTCGGCACCGACCGCATCGACCAGCTGTTCGACCAGGCGGCGGGGACGCTCGACGAGGAGGAGGCCCGCGAGCTGGTCCGCCAGGCCGACGCCCGGATCTGGGCCGCGGCCGGCTCCATCCCCCTCTACCAGCGCCCGCAGCTCGTCGCCGCCAAGGCCGATCTTGTGAACGCCGGGGCCTGGGGCCTCGCCGCCCCCCGCTACCAGGACATCGGGTTCAAGAAGCCCGAAACGACCAAGGGTACCGAGCGGAACCACTGAAACCGCAGGTCACAACCTCAGAAGCAGCTCAATTTCCTTGCCCGCCGGAGACCCCGGCGGGCAGGATCACGTCGGCCCCTTGACCCGGCCCGCATGACTTTCCCCACACCCTGAAACCTCCCAGTAGACCCTCTCGGATCCCTCCGGGGAAGCCCCTTGCACGGCAGCCCCGTACCATAGGACATAGCCGTGGCGCGTCCGCCCGGCGGGCGTACGAGGAACTGACGCCGCATCCCACGATCCGAGAGAAGCGCAAGCACCCATGCCCACGCGCCACGACATCCGTAACGTCGCCATCGTCGCCCACGTCGACCATGGCAAGACGACCATCGTCGACGCCATGCTCAAGCAGGCCGGTGCCTTCGCCGCCCACCAGCAGCTCGACGACCGCATGATGGACTCGAACGACCTGGAGCGTGAGAAGGGCATCACGATCCTCGCCAAGAACACGGCGGTGAAGTATCACCCCAAGGACGGCGGGGCCCCGATCACGATCAACATCATCGACACCCCCGGCCACGCCGACTTCGGTGGCGAGGTCGAGCGCGGTCTGTCGATGGTCGACGCGGTCGTCCTCCTGGTGGACGCCTCCGAGGGTCCGCTCCCGCAGACCCGCTTCGTGCTGCGCAAGGCGCTCCAGCAGCGCAAGCCCGTCATCCTCTGCATCAACAAGACGGACCGCCCGGACTCCCGGATCGACGAGGTCGTCAACGAGACCTACGACCTGTTCCTCGACCTGGACGCCGACGAGGACCAGATCGAGTTCCCGATCGTCTACGCCTGCGGCCGCGACGGCATCGCCTCGCTGACCAAGCCGGAGGACGGCACGGTCCCGCAGGACTCCGAGAACCTGGAGCCGTTCTTCTCCACCATCCTGGAGCACGTCCCGGCCCCGTCGTACGACGAGGAGGCCCCCCTCCAGGCCCACGTCACCAACCTGGACGCCGACAACTTCCTCGGCCGCATCGCGCTGCTCCGCGTCGAGCAGGGCGAGCTGCGCAAGGGCCAGACGGTCGCGTGGATCAAGCGGGACGGCACGATCTCCAACGTCCGCATCACCGAGCTGATGATGACCGAGGCGCTCACCCGCAAGCCGGCCGAGGTCGCCGGCCCCGGTGACATCTGCGCCGTCGCCGGCATCCCCGACATCATGATCGGCGAGACCCTGGCCGACCCGGAGAACCCGATCGCGCTCCCGCTGATCACGGTCGACCAGCCGGCCATCTCCATGACCATCGGCACCAACACCTCGCCGCTCGTCGGCCGCGGTGGCACCGGCAAGGGCGCGGACGCCAAGACCGCCGTGAAGGACCGCAAGGTCACCGCCCGCCAGGTCAAGGACCGCCTGGACCGCGAGCTCATCGGCAACGTCTCGCTCCGCGTCCTCGAGACCGAGCGCCCGGACGCCTGGGAGGTCCAGGGCCGTGGTGAGCTCGCGCTCGCCATCCTGGTCGAGCAGATGCGCCGCGAGGGCTTCGAGCTCACCATCGGCAAGCCGCAGGTCGTCACCAAGGAGGTCGACGGCAAGATCCACGAGCCCGTCGAGCGCCTCACGGTCGACGTCCCCGAGGAGCACATGGGCGCGGTCACGCAGCTCATGGGCGTCCGCAAGGGCCGCATGGACAACATGTCGAACCACGGCTCCGGCTGGGTCCGCATGGAGTTCGTCGTTCCGTCCCGTGGCCTCATCGGCTTCCGTACGGAGTTCCTGACCCAGACCCGCGGTACGGGCATCGCCCACTCGATCCACGAGGGCCACGAGCCGTGGTTCGGCCCGCTGGTCACCCGTAACAACGGCTCGCTGGTCGCCGACCGCGCGGGTGCCGTCACCGCCTTCGCGATGACCAACCTGCAGGAGCGCGGCGTCCTGTTCACCGACCCCGGCACCGAGGTGTACGAGGGCATGATCGTCGGCGAGAACTCCCGCTCCGACGACATGGACGTGAACATCACCAAGGAGAAGAAGCTCACCAACATGCGCTCCTCCTCCGCCGACTCCTTCGAGGCGATCGTCCCGCCGCGGAAGCTCTCCCTGGAGCAGTCCCTGGAGTTCTGCCGCGACGACGAGTGCGTCGAGGTCACCCCGGAGGCCGTGCGCATCCGCAAGGTCGTCCTGGACCAGAAGGAGCGCGGTCGTTCCGCTTCCCGCGCCAAGAACGGCTGAGTAAGGTCGCATACGGCCGCTGACGGCGGGGTAGATCATGCTTCTGTGATCTTCGCCGCTCGCGGTTGACACGACGTCAGCACCGGAGCCCGGACCCCCACAGGCACTGTGGGGGGCCGGGCTTTTCGTCAAGTCGGGTCAACGTTTCGTCAACTCCATTTCGGAGGGCGAGTGTCCGCATATCGGCGATCGCTCTCCGGTACGTGTGTTAACAGTCCGTTTCGGGCGTGTCTGTCTGTGCTCAGTTTGTCCGGATTTCGGTCGCTGAGGCCCCGGTGATGTTGTCAAAACGAGACCGCTTAAGTGTGGTTTACAGCCCGGACGTACTTAATAGTTGGCTCCATTGAGCTCGGGTCAATGGGTCACGCACTGTGGGGAGTGCCGACTCACGAGCACACTCGGGGCACTTGAGTCCAAAGCCGTCAGGGGTGTCGGCGAAACTCGAAGTGCCCCTCTTGTAGTGACAAAGTGGACTCATGAGGAGGAACCCATGCGCGGTGCCAAGAGCGCCAAGTGGGTAACGGGCGCGATCATCGTCGCCCTTGCTGCGACCGCCTGTGGCGGGGGTAAGAGCGGCGACAGCGGCAGCGACGCCAAGGCTGTTGACCCGAACGGAATCTTCTCCATCGAGCTGGGTGAGCCCGAGAAGCCCCTGCTCACCGGCGACACGATGGAGTCCAACGGCTCCGCCGTCATGGCCGGCCTGTTCTCGACCCTGGTCGACTACAAGGCCGACGGTTCGCTGACGATGGTCAACGCCGAGTCGGTCACCACGACGGACTCGAAGACCTGGACCGTCAAGCTCAAGCCGGGCTGGACCTTCCACGACGGCACCCCCGTCACCTCCAAGTCCTACGTGGACGCGTGGAACTGGAACGCCAGCCTGAAGAACGCCCAGGGCCTCGCGTCCTGGTTCGCGGACATCAAGGGCTACGACAAGGTCCACCCCGACGCCGAGGGTGCCAAGCAGACCGCCGACAAGCTCGAGGGTCTGAAGGTCGTCGACGAGAACACCTTCACGATCGAGCTCACGAAGTCCGTCCCGTACTTCGGCCACAAGCTCGCGTACATCGTCTTCGCGCCGCTCCCGGACTCGTTCTACAAGCTGGACGCCAAGACCCGCGGCCAGGCCCCGGTCGGCAACGGTCCCTACAAGTTCAAGAGCTGGGACCACAAGAAGAAGATCGAGATCACCCGGTACGACGGCTACAAGGGCCCGAACAAGGCGAAGAACGGCGGTGTGGTCTTCAAGAACTACACCACCCTCGAGGCCGCGTACGAGGACCTGAAGTCCGGCAACGTCGACGTCCTGCGTCAGATCGCGCCGAAGGACCTCCCGGTCTACCGTCAGGACCTCGGCGACCGCGCCGTGGACCAGGCGTACTCCGCGATCCAGACCATCGCCGTCGCCTTCTACGCCGACCAGTGGAAGAAGCCGAAGCAGGTCGACCCGCGCGTCATCCAGGGTCTGTCCATGGCGATCGACCGCGCCACCATCACCAAGACGGTGCTGAACGGCACGCGTGAGCCCGCGACCGGCTGGGTCGCCAAGGGCGTCCTGGGCTTCCAGGAGGACGGCGGCAACGGCGTCACCAAGTACGACCCGGCCAAGGCCAAGGAGCTCATCAAGGCCGGCGGCGGCGTCCCCGGCAACAAGATCTCCATCCAGTACAACGCCGACGGCGGCCACAAGGAGTGGGTGGACGCTGTCTGCAACTCCATCCAGCAGGCCACCAGCGTCCAGTGCGTCGGCGACGGCAAGCCGGACTTCCAGGCCGACCTGACCGCTCGTAAGACCAAGCAGGTCAAGTCGCTCTACCGTTCCGGCTGGGTGCTCGACTACCCGGTGAACGCCAACTTCATCTCGGACCTGTTCCGTACGGGTGCCGGCGGCAACCAGGGCGACTTCTCCAACAAGGAGCTGGACGCCAAGATCGCGAAGGCCGACTCCGCCAAGACCCTTGACGAGTCCGTCAAGGCCTACCAGGCGATCGAGAAGGACCTCAAGAACTACATGCCGTCCATCCCGCTCTGGTACTACAAGGTCAACGCGGGCTTCTCCGAGAAGGTCTCGGGTGTCGCCTACGGCCAGGACGGCGACCCGATCCTGACCGGCGTCGAGGTCAAGAAGTAATCACCCGAGCGTAGTCCGCACGCCGTCACGGGACTGACGGATCGTCAGTCCCGTCTCGGTGCCTTACGCAGCGGCTGGGGGGCCCTTCCACGACATCAGCGTGCCCGGATCCGGGCATGCTGTCGGGGGAGGGCCCGTCGGTTGCGCTGTCACATCTCAACGGAGGCATGATGGGGCGTTATGTCGCACGACGACTGCTCCAGATGATCCCGGTTTTCCTCGGGACGACCCTGCTGATCTTTGCCATGGTGCACGCGCTGCCCGGTGACCCCGTGCTGGCGATGTTCGGCGACAAGGGCGCCGACCCGGCGACGCTCGCCGCGAAGCGCCACGAGCTGGGGCTCGACAAGCCCACATGGCAGCAGTACTTCTTCTACATGCGGGACATGATCCTGCACCTGGACTTCGGTAGCCAGATCCGTAACGGACGGCCGGTCACCGAGGTGCTGGGCGACGCGTTCCCCATCACCCTCCAGCTTGGCGTCCTGGCCTTCGCCATCGAGCTCGTCTTCGGCATCGGCCTGGGCATCGTCGGTGGTCTGCGTGCCGGCCGCCTGGCCGACAACCTGATCCTGATCTTCACCCTGCTGATCATCTCGATCCCGGTCTTCGTCCTCGGCTACATCATCAAGATGGTCTTCGCCTTCAACCTGGGCTGGATCGAGCCGAACGTCGCCACGGAGCCCGAGTGGAGCCAGCTGATCGCTCCCGCCGTCGTGCTCGGCGGTCTCTCCCTCGCGTATGTGGCCCGACTGACCCGTACCTCCATGGCGGAGAACCTGCGCGCCGACTACATGCGCACGGCCGTCGCCAAGGGCCTGCCGCGCCGCCGCGTCATCGGCGTCCACCTCATGCGCAACTCGATGATCCCCGTGGTCACCTTCCTCGGCACCGACATCGGCGCCATCATGGGCGGTGCGGTCGTCACCGAGTTCATCTTCAACATCCACGGCATCGGCGGCGTCATCGCCGAGTCGATCTCCCGGCGCGAAGGTTCGACCCTGGTGGGCCTCGTCACCATCCTGGTGATCGTCTACCTCGTCACCAGCCTGCTCATCGACCTGCTGTACGCGGTCCTGGACCCGAGGATCCGGTATGCCTGACGTGACCAAGACCGCTACCGCCGTCGAGGACGCCGTCGCCACCCCCTCGGTGGACGCGCCCGCACCGGCCGCGAAGCAGGAGAAGGCCCGCAGCCTCTGGGGCGACGCCTGGGCCGACCTGCGCCGCAACCCGTACTTCATCGTCTCGTCGATCCTGATCGCGCTGCTGCTCCTCGTCTCGGCGTGGCCGGGCCTCTTCACCAGCGCGTCCCCGACCGCCGGTGACCTGGTCCACCACTTCCTGAGCAAGCCCGAGCTGAGCAAGGTCGGTTCGCCGGAGTGGCTGGGCTACGACGGCCAGGGCCGCTCCGTCTACGCCCGCCTGATCCACGGCACCCGCGCCTCCGTCACCGTCGGCATCGCGGTCACCGCGATCGTCACCATCGTCGGCGGCTTCATGGGCATGATCGCCGGCTACTTCGGCGGCATCGTCGACACGATCCTCTCCCGGATCACGGACATCTTCTTCGGCATCCCGTTCCTGCTCGGCGCCATGGTCGTCCTGCAGTCGTTCGTCGAGCGGACCGTCTGGGTCGTCGTCTTCGCCCTCGCGTTCCTCGGCTGGACCCAGATCACCCGCGTCATGCGCGGTGCCGTGATCACCATCAAGCAGGCCGACTACGTCCACGCGGCCAAGGCCCTGGGCGCCGGCACCACCCGGATCCTGTTCAAGCACATCCTGCCGAACGCCATGGCCCCCGTGATCGTCGTCGCGACCATCGCGCTCGGCGGCTACATCTCGGCCGAGGCCACCCTGTCCTTCCTGGGACTGGGCCTCGCCGCCCCGACCGTCTCCTGGGGCGTCGACATCTCCGCCGGTGTCGCCCAGATCCGAGTGGCCCCGCACATCCTGCTCTGGCCCTCGATCATGCTGAGCCTCACCGTTCTGGCGTTCATCATGCTCGGCGAAGCCGTCCGCAACGCCCTCGACCCCAAGCTGCGCTGAGGAGGGCGTAACAGATGAGCATCATCGACAAGACCGCGGCCGTCCCCGCGCCGCGCGGCGGCGACCACACCGGTCCGCTGCTCGAAGTCAAGGACCTGCACGTCGAGTTCCACACCCGTGACGGTGTGGCCAAGGCGGTCAACGGCGTCAACTACTCGGTGAACGCCGGCGAGACCCTCGCCGTCCTCGGCGAGTCCGGCTCCGGCAAGTCCGTCACCGCCCAGGCCATCATGGGCATCCTCGACATGCCGCCCGGCAAGATCCCGCAGGGCGAGATCCTGTTCCGCGGCGAGGACATGCTGAAGATGTCCGAGGAGGAGCGCCGGAAGATCCGCGGCCGGAAGATCGCCATGATCTTCCAGGACGCGCTGTCCTCCCTCAACCCGGTCCTCAACGTCGGCTACCAGCTCGGCGAGATGTTCCGGGTGCACCACGGCATGTCCAAGAAGGACGCCAAGGTCAAGGCCATCGAGCTGATGGACAAGGTCAAGATCCCCGCCGCCAAGGCCCGGGTCGACGACTACCCCCACCAGTTCTCCGGCGGCATGCGCCAGCGCATCATGATCGCCATGGCGCTCGCCCTGGAGCCGGACCTGATCATCGCCGACGAGCCCACCACGGCTCTCGACGTGACCGTCCAGGCCCAGGTCATGGACCTCCTCGCGGAGCTCCAGCAGGAATACAACATGGGCCTGATCCTGATCACCCACGACCTCGGCGTCGTCGCCGACGTCGCGGACAAGATCGCCGTGATGTACGCCGGCCGGATCGTCGAGCAGGCGCCGGTGCACGAGCTGTACAAGCGCCCGGCCCACCCGTACACCCGCGGCCTCCTGGACTCGATCCCGCGCCTGGACCAGAAGGGCCAGGAGCTCTTCGCGATCAAGGGCCTGCCGCCCAACCTGCTCAAGGTGCCCACCGGCTGCGCCTTCAACCCGCGCTGCCCCAAGGCCGACGACATCTGCCGTACGGAGATCCCGGCCCTGGTGCCGGTCACCGAGCAGAACGGCGCGGACCTCCCGGGCCGCAAGAGCGCCTGCCACTTCTGGAAGGAGACGATCCATGGCTGACCTCAGCAACAACGACGAGGCCGTGGCCGCCGCCATCGAGGCCCCCGTGGGCCGCGGCGAGCCGATCCTCCAGGTGCGCAACCTGCAGAAGCACTTCCCGCTGACGCAGGGCATCCTCTTCAAGAAGCAGGTCGGCGCGGTCAAGGCCGTGGACGGGGTCTCCTTCGACCTCTTCCAGGGCGAGACCCTCGGCATCGTGGGCGAGTCCGGCTGTGGCAAGTCCACGGTCGCCAAGCTCCTGATGAACCTGGAGCGGGCCACCGCCGGCGAGGTCTTCTACAAGGGCCAGGACATCACCAAGCTGTCCGGGCGCGCGCTGAAGGCCGTCCGCCGCAACATCCAGATGGTCTTCCAGGACCCGTACACCTCGCTGAACCCGCGCATGACGGTCGGCGACATCATCGGCGAGCCCTTCGACATCCACCCCGAGGTGGCCCCGAAGGGCGACCGGCGCCGCAAGGTGCAGGAGCTGCTCGACGTCGTCGGTCTGAACCCGGAGTACATCAACCGGTACCCGCACCAGTTCTCCGGCGGTCAGCGCCAGCGCATCGGCATCGCCCGCGGCCTCGCGCTCAACCCGGAGATCATCATCTGCGACGAGCCGGTCTCGGCCCTGGACGTCTCCGTCCAGGCGCAGGTCATCAACCTGATGGGGAAGCTGCAGGACGAGTTCAACCTCTCCTACATCTTCATCGCGCACGACCTGTCGATCGTCCGGCACATCTCGGACCGCGTCGGCGTCATGTACCTCGGCAAGATGGCCGAGATCGGTACGGACGAGCAGATCTACGAGCACCCGACGCACCCGTACACCCAGGCGCTGCTCTCCGCGGTGCCGGTGCCGGACCCGGAGGCCCGCGCGCACCGCGAGCGGATCATCCTCACCGGTGACGTCCCCTCGCCGGCCAACCCGCCGTCGGGCTGCAGCTTCCGCACCCGCTGCTGGAAGGCGCAGGAGAAGTGCTCCCAGGAGGTGCCGGTCCTCGCGATCCCGCAGCGCTTCCAGGGTGAGGACACCCCGGCCGCGCACTCCTCGGCGTGCCACTTCGCCGAGGAGAAGCAGGTCGTCCCGGTGCACTGACGCACCGAGCGCGCACCGAACGCAGAAGGGCGCCCCCGTTCCGTACGTACGGAACGGGGGCGCCCTTCTGCGTGCCGCCGGCCGGTGGGCGTCCGTCCGGGCGCCGTAAAAGTGCACCTACGTCAATATCGGGTGATATTGGGGCCTAAGTAAGACCCAGGACATACGGGAGGCACTCCATGCGCGGAGCCACGCACGCCAAGTGGGCCGCACTGGCCACCGCCGTCGCCCTCGCGGCGACGGCCTGTGGTGGCGGCGACAGCGGCGGCGGTGGTGGAGGGGCCGACGGCATCGTGAGTTCCTCGTGGGGCGACCCGCAGAACCCGCTGGAGCCCGCCAACACCAACGAGGTCCAGGGCGGCAAGGTCCTCTCCATGATCTTCCGCGGGCTCAAGCAGTACGACCCGAAGACCGGCGCGGCCAAGGACATGCTCGCCGAGAAGATCGAGACCACGGACTCGCAGAACTTCACCATCACGGTCAAGTCCGGCTGGACCTTCTCCAACGGCGAGAAGGTCACCGCGAAGTCCTTCGTCGACGCCTGGAACTACGGCGCCAGTCTGAAGAACAACCAGAAGAACGCGTTCTTCTTCGGCCAGATCGAGGGCTACGACAAGGTCCACCCCGACAAGGGCGAGCCCACCGCCGAGACCATGTCCGGCCTCAAGGTGACCGGCCCCCAGACCTTCACGGTGAAGCTCACCCAGAAGTTCTCCACCTGGCCCGTCACCCTCGGCTACGCGGCCTTCTCGCCGCTTCCCCAGGTCTTCTACAGCGACCACGCCGGCTGGCTCTCGAAGCCCGTCGGCAACGGCCCGTACACCATCGACTCCTACTCCAAGGGCTCCCAGATGTCCCTGAGGAAGTGGGACGCCTACCCCGGCCCCGACAAGGCCCAGAACGGCGGCATCGACCTCAAGGTCTACACCGACAACAACACCGCCTACACGGACCTGACGGCCGGCAACCTCGACCTCGTCGACGACGTGCCCGCCTCCCAGCTCAAGAACGTCCAGGCCGACCTCGGCGGCCGGTACCTCAACGTTCCCGCCGGCATCATCCAGACCCTCTCCTTCCCGTTCTACGACCCCGCGTGGAACAAGCCGGGCCAGGAGAAGCTCCGGCAGGGCCTCTCCATGGCGATCAACCGCCAGCAGATCACCGAGACGATCTTCCAGAAGACCCGCACCCCCGCCGTCGACTGGACCTCCCCGGTGCTAGGCAAGGAGGGCGGCTTCAAGGACGTCTGCGGCGACTTCTGCAAGTACGACGCGGCCCAGGCGAAGAAGCTGGTCGCCGAGGGCGGCGGCATCCCCGGCGGCACGATGACGATCTCGTACAACGCCGACACCGGCTCCCACAAGGAGTGGGTGGACGCCGTCTGCAACTCCATCAACAACGCACTCGGCAACAACAAGGCCTGCGTCGGCAACCCGATCGGCACCTTCGCCGACTTCCGCAGCCAGGCCAGCACCCAGAAGCTGAAGGGCCCGTTCCGGGCCGGCTGGCAGATGGACTACCCGCTCATCCAGAACTTCCTCCAGCCGCTGTACTACACCGACGCCTCGTCCAACGACGGCAAGTACTCCAACCCCGAGTTCGACAAGCTGGTCAACCAGGCCAACGCCGAGTCCGACATCGGCAAGGCCGTCGGGCTCTTCCAGCAGGCCGAGGGCGTCCTCCGCGACGACATGGGTGCCATCCCGCTCTGGTACCAGAACGGCAGCGCCGGCTACTCGGACCGGGTCACCAACGTGACCCTGAACCCCTTCAGCGTCCCGGTCTACGACCAGATCAAGCTCAAGTGACGCCGTAGCAGTCCGGCGGCGTACGGCCCGGGCCGCGGATCCCCGCGCCGGGCCGTACGCCGTCCCGCACCCCACCCTGGAGGCCTCCCGTGGGTCGATACGTGATCCGGCGGCTGCTGCAGATGATCCCGGTCTTCTTCGGCGCCACGCTGTTGATCTTCCTGATGGTGAACGTGATGGGCGACCCCATCGCCGGCCTCTGCGGCGACCGCGCCTGCGACCCGGCGACCGCCGCCCAGCTGCAGAAGGAGTACGGCCTCGACAAGCCGGTCTGGCAGCAATACCTGACCTACATGGGCAACGTCTTCACCGGCGACTTCGGCACCGCCTTCAACGGCCAGCCCGTCACCGAGCTGATGGCCGACGCCTTCCCGGTCACCATCCGTCTCACCATCGTGGCGATCCTCTTCGAGATCGTCATCGGCATCACCCTGGGCGTCCTCACCGGCCTCAAGCGCGGCCACCCCGTCGACACCAGCGTCCTGCTGCTGACCCTGGTCGTCCTGTCCGTCCCCACCTTCGTCACCGGCCTGCTCATCCAGTACCTCCTGGGTGTCGAATGGGGCTGGATCAATCCGGCCGTCTCGCCCGAGGCGCCCTTCAACGAACTGATCGTCCCCGGCCTCGTCCTCGCGTCCGTCTCACTCGCGTACGTCACCCGGCTCACCCGGACCTCGATCGCCGAGAACAAGCGCGCCGACTACGTCCGCACCGCCGTCGCCAAGGGCCTGCCCCGCCGCCGGGTCATCAGCCGCCATCTGCTGCGCAACAGCCTTATCCCGGTGGTGACCTTCATCGGCGCCGACGTCGGCGCGCTCATGGGCGGCGCCATCGTCACCGAACGGATCTTCAACATCCACGGCGTCGGCTTCCAGCTCTACCAGGGCATCGTCCGCCAGAACACCCAGACGGTCGTCGGCTTCGTGACCATCCTCGTCCTGGTGTTCCTGCTGGCCAACCTTCTGGTCGACCTCCTGTACGCCGTCCTTGACCCGAGGATTCGCTATGCCTGAGCCGTTTGAGCCGCTTGAGTCGTACGGAGAGGAAGGGCGCGCCATCGCCTCCACCGGCGCGGGGGGCGCTTCCGACCTCGGCACCCAAGAGGCCGAGACCCTGGAGCAGCATCCATCAGCCGCCTCCGGCGGACGGGCCCCGGGCGGACCCGAAGGAACCGGCGCCGACAAGAAGCCCCGCTCCCTCTGGTCCGACGCCTGGCACGACCTGCGCCGCAACCCGATCTTCATCATCTCCGCGCTCGTCATCCTCTTCCTGGTGATCATCTCCATCTGGCCCTCGCTGATCGCCTCCGGAGACCCCCTCGACTGCGACCTGGCCAAGGCCCAGGAGGGCTCCCAGCCCGGCCACCCCTTCGGCTTCAACGGCCAGGGCTGCGACGTCTACACCCGGGTCGTCTACGGCGCCCGGACGTCCGTGACCGTCGGCGTCCTCGCCACCCTCGGCGTCGCGATCCTCGGCAGCGTCCTCGGCGGCCTGGCCGGCTTCTTCGGCGGAGCCTGGGACGGCCTCCTCTCCCGCATCACCGACGTCTTCTTCGCCATCCCCGTCGTCCTCGGCGGCCTGGTCCTGCTGTCCGTGGTCACCAGCGCCACCGTCTGGCCCGTCATCGGCTTCATGGTGCTCCTCGGCTGGCCGCAGGTCTCCCGCATCGCCCGCGGCTCCGTCATCACCGCCAAACAGAACGACTACGTCCAGGCCGCCCGCGCGCTCGGCGCCTCCAACTCCCGGATGCTGCTCCGGCACATCACGCCGAACGCCGTCGCCCCCGTGATCGTCGTCGCCACCATCGCCCTCGGCACGTACATCGCGCTCGAAGCGACCCTGTCGTACCTCGGCGTCGGACTGAAGCCGCCGACCGTCTCCTGGGGCATCGACATCTCCTCGGCGTCGCAGTACATCCGCAACGCGCCCCACATGCTGCTCTGGCCGGCCGGCGCGCTCGCGATCACCGTGCTCGCCTTCATCATGCTCGGCGACGCGGTGCGCGACGCCCTCGACCCGAAGCTGAGGTAGTCGCCCATGCTGCTCGAAGTGAAGGACCTGCACGTCGAGTTCCACACCCGGGACGGGGTGGCCAAGGCGGTCAACGGGGTCAACTACTCCGTCGACGCGGGAGAGACCCTCGCCGTGCTCGGCGAGTCCGGCTCCGGCAAGTCCGTCACCGCCCAGGCCGTCATGGGCATCCTCGACATCCCGCCGGGGAAGATCAGCGGCGGCGAGATCATCTTCCAGGGCCAGGACCTCCTGAAGCTCAAGGAGGACGAGCGGCGCAAGGTCCGCGGCGCCAAGATGGCGATGATCTTCCAGGACGCGCTGTCCTCCCTCAACCCCGTCATCAGCGTCGGCGACCAGCTCGGCGAGATGTTCCAGGTCCACAAGGGGATGTCCCGCAAGGACTCCCGGGCCAAGGCCGTCGAACTCATGGACCGGGTCCGCATCCCCGCAGCCAAGGAACGCGTCGGCCAGTACCCCCACCAGTTCTCCGGCGGCATGCGCCAGCGCATCATGATCGCGATGGCGCTCGCCCTCGAACCCGAGCTGATCATCGCCGACGAGCCGACCACCGCCCTCGACGTCACCGTCCAGGCCCAGGTCATGGACCTCCTCGCCGAGCTCCAGCGCGAGCTCAACATGGGCCTCATCCTCATCACCCACGACCTCGGCGTCGTCGCCGACGTCGCCGACAAGATCGCCGTCATGTACGCGGGGAAGATCGTCGAACAGGCGCCCGTCCACGAGATCTACAAGGCCCCCGCCCACCCCTACACCCGGGGCCTGCTCGACTCGATCCCGCGCCTCGACCAGAAGGGCCAGGAGCTCTACGCGATCAAGGGCCTCCCGCCCAACCTGCTCGCCATCCCGTCCGGCTGCTCCTTCAACCCGCGCTGCCCGCTCGCCCGGGAACGCTGCCGCGTCGACGAACCCCCGCTGTACGACGTGACCGAGTCCCCGGTGCCGCGCGCCAGCGCCTGCCACTTCTGGAAGGAGTGCCTCCATGGCTGAGGCGATTCTCGAAGTCCGGGACCTCCACAAGCACTACCCGCTGACCCAGGGCATCCTCTTCAAGAAGCAGGTCGGCGCCGTCAAGGCCGTCGACGGCGTCGACTTCGACCTCGCCGCCGGCGAGACCCTCGGCATCGTCGGCGAGTCCGGCTGCGGCAAGTCGACGGTCGCGAAGATGCTGGTCAACCTGGAACGGCCGACCTCCGGGACCATCCGCTACAAGGGCGACGACCTCACCAAGCTGTCCCCCCGGGCGCTGAAGGCCGTCCGCCGCAACATCCAGATGGTCTTCCAGGACCCGTACACCTCGCTCAACCCCCGCATGACGGTCGGCGACATCATCGGCGAGCCGTACGAGATCCACCCCGAGGTCGCCCCCAAGGGCGACCGGCGCCGCAAGGTCCAGGACCTCCTGGACGTCGTCGGCCTCAACCCCGAGTACATCAACCGCTATCCGCACCAGTTCTCCGGCGGCCAGCGCCAGCGCATCGGCATCGCCCGCGGCCTCGCCCTCCAGCCCGAGATCATCGTCGCGGACGAGCCGGTCTCCGCGCTCGACGTCTCCGTCCAGGCGCAGGTGATCAACCTCCTCGACAGCCTCCAGTCCGAGTTCTCCCTGTCGTACGTCTTCATCGCCCACGACCTCTCGATCGTCCGGCACATCTCCGACCGCGTCGGCGTCATGTACCTCGGCCGGATCGTCGAGATCGGCACCGACGCCGAGATCTACGACCACCCCACCCACCCCTACACGCAGGCGCTGCTCTCCGCCGTCCCCGTCCCCGACCCGGAGGCGCGCGAGCACCGCGAGCGGATCCTCCTCGCCGGCGACGTGCCGTCCCCGGCGAACATCCCCTCCGGCTGCCGCTTCCGCACCCGCTGCTGGAAGGCCCAGGAGCGCTGCGCCCTCGAAGTCCCGCTGCTCGCCGTCCCGGCCGTCTTCCGTCTCACGGACAGCCCCGCGAAGCACGACTCGGCCTGTCACTTCGCGGAGGAGAAGCAGGTGGTGCCGCCGGAGGAGCCGCAGGAGCTCCAGAAGCCCCAGGAACCGCAGGAGCCGCAGGAGCTTCAGAAGCCCCAGGAGCCTCAGGAGCCACAAGAGCCCCAGGGACCTGAAGGGCCGTAACGCGCGGGCAACTCGGCGGAATTGGATCCGATATACGGACATTGGATATTGGACACCGTGCGGCCGTGCGGGTGCCGTGAGCCGGCCGGGAGCGTGCCATGTCGCTCCCGGCCGGCTGCCACACGCCGTTCATGCGGAACGGCTTGTTTCGCCGCCCCGCGACCGTGAGTATCGGGGCCGTGACTGTGACACGGCCCGCACGTCTCACCGGCGCCGCGCTCTGCGCCGCGCTCGCCCTCATCGCCGCCGTGTGGATCCTCCAGGACCTCGCCGCGCTCGGCTCGCCCGCCGACCTCGCGTGGTACTGGGCCGGGGACCACCACTTCCTGATCCGGGGACGGTCCACCACCTCCCTGATCGACCCCGTCCTCCTCGCCGCCTACGCCGCCACCGTCGTCGCGGCCCTCCGCTCACGGCACGCGGCTTCCGCGCTCGCCGCCGCCGGCACGGTCACCCTCGCCCTGCGCCTCCCCGGGCTCTGGGCGCCCGGGAGCGGCGCCCTCGTCACCGCCCTCCTCGAACTGGCCCTCGGCGCCGGGCTCGTCCTCACCGCCGCCGTCGGCCGCCGCCCGGCGGACGGCCCGTACGAGCCCGCCGCCCCGCTCCGCCGCCCCGTCGAGGTCCCGTACGAGGAGCGGCCCACCCGCCCCCGTACCGGCCCCGCCGTCACCGCCGGGATCCTCCTCGCGCTCGCCGCGCTCTTCACGACCCTGTGGGAGCTGTACTGGGCCGGCGAACTGCCCCTGGAGGTCACCGTCGACCGGTTCACCGGCGGCCGCTCCGTCGTCAAACCCGCCCTCGCGCCCCCGCCCGGCTGGCTCTCGGCGATCGCCGCCGGGCTGTACGGCACGGCCGCCGTCTCCTGTCTCGTACGGGCCCGTCACAGCCGGGCCTTCGGGCTGCTCGCCGCCGTGTTGCTGACGGCGGGCGGCCTCGGCGGGGTCGCCCGCGCCGTCCGCTACGAGACCCTCGTCCACCTCGGCGACCTCATCACCCTCGACGCGGCGGACGTCCTCACCTCCGTCTTCGAACTGCTCGCCGGGGTCGTGGTGCTCGTGCTGCTCGCCGGGCGCGGCGCCCCCGCCGCCGCGCCCGGACCGTACCCGCCGGCCGGGGTGCGGCCCCCGGCCCCGCCCCACCCGACACCGCCCGGCTGGTGACTCAGCGCGTGAGGCCGAGCGACCGCTTCAGGAACTCCACCTGGAGCAGCAGCAGGTTCTCCGCCACCTGCTCCTGGGGCGTCATGTGCGTCACCCCGGACAGCGGCAGCACCTCGTGCGGCCGGCCCGCCGCGAGCAGCGCCGACGAGAGCCGCAGCGCGTGCCCCACCACCACGTTGTCGTCCGCGAGGCCGTGCACGACCATCATCGGCCGGGCCGGCTCCTCCGGCGCCGACAGGCCGTCGTCGGTCAGCAGCGACTGCGCCGCGTACACCTCGGGGTCGTCCTGCGGGGTGCCGAGGTACCGCTCCGTGTAGTGCGTGTCGTACAGCCGCCAGTCCGTCACCGGCGCCCCGACCACGGCCGCGTGGAAGACGTCGGGCCGCTGGAGCACCGCCCGGGCCGCCAGATAGCCGCCGTACGACCAGCCGCGGATCGCCACCCGGCCCAGATCGAGCGGGAACCGGTCGGCGAGCCCCCGGAGCGCCGCCACCTGGTCGTCGAGCGTCACCGAGAGGTCCCGCAGGACCGACTTCTCCCAGGCGGGGGAGCGGCCCGGCATGCCCCGCCCGTCCGCCACGACCACCGCGAAGCCCTGGTCGGCGAACCACTGCGAGGTCAGGTGCGGATTGTGCGCGGCGAGCACCCGCTGCCCGTGCGGACCGCCGTACGGATCCATCAGGACCGGCAGCGGCCCGTCCCCCTCCGCGTACCCCTGGGGCAGCAGCACCGCGCACGGGATCCGCCGCGTCCCCGCCTCCGTGAGCCGCACGCGCGCGGAGATCACCGGCCGCTGGGCGTACGAGGCCACCACCGCGGCCTGCTCGCCGTCCCGCAGCACCCGCGCCACGCTCCCCGGCGCCTCGGGCCGCGCCGACACCAGGACCGTCACCGCGCCCGAGCGCACCGAGCCGTGCACGCCCGCGCCCTCGGAAAGACGCTCCGCGCCCCGCCCGGTCACCCGGTACACATGGATCTCGCCGGTCTCCGGCTCCGCCGCCGCCTCACCCGCCGAGGCCGACACGAGGACGTCGTCCGCCCCGATGTCGAGCACCGAACGGACGTGCAGCTCCGGACCCGTCCACGCCTCGTCCCCGACGGCCAGCACCCGCGCCCCGCCCTCGTCCGTGACCCGTACGAGCCCGCCGCCCGGCCCCCACGCCGGCACCCCCTGGTGCAGCTCCAGCCACGCCGGGTCCGCCTCCGCCCGTACGGTCGAGGTCTTCCCCGACTCCGGGTCCACCGCCAGGAACAGCTGCTCCCGCTGGTCCCGCGCCTGCACGAGCAGCAGCGGCGCCCCGGCCGCCGACCAGTGCACCCGCGCCAGGTACGGATACCGCTCCCGGTCCCACACCACCTCCGTACGGGACCCGTCGAGGGCCACAAGGAACAGCCGCACCTCCGCGTTGGCCGTGCCCGCCGCCGGGTACCCCACCCGCTGCGGCTCCCGCTCCGGGTGCGCCGGGTCCGCGATCCACCAGCGCCGCACCTCCCGGTCGTCCGCCCGCGCCACGAGCAGCCGGTCCGAGGCGGGCGACCACCAGTGGCCGCGCTCCCGGCCCATCTCCTCCGAGGCGATGAATTCGGCCAATCCGTAGGAGACGTGCTCGCCCTCCGGGACGGCCAGCGCGCGGTCGCCCGTACCGTCCGCGCCCACCACCCGCAGGGCGCCCTCCGCCACGTACGCGACGAACCGCCCGTCCGGAGAGGGACGCGGGTCGAGCACCGGCCCCGGCACCGGAAGCTCCCGCGCCGTCCCCGCCCGCAGGTCCGCCGTGAACAGCCGCCCCGACAGCGCGAACGCCGCCGACTCCACGGCCCCGTCCACCGCGTACGCCACGATCCCCGCCGAGCCCTCCCGGCTCCGCTCCCGGCGCGCCCGCTCCTGCGGCGACAACTCCTCCTCCGCGCCCGCGAGCAGCGCCACCGGGTCGGCGACCGTCCGCTCGGCGGGCTCGCCGTCCCGGGGCAGGTCGAGCACCCAGAGCCGGTGCGAACGGTCCGTCCCCGAACCGGATCTGACGAACACCACGCGCTCCCCGTCCGGGGAGACCGAGAAACCACGCGGGACCCCCAGGGTGAACCGCTGGGTCCGGGCGTGCTGACGGGGGAAGGAGAGCTCGGCCGAGGGTGTGGCCGACTGCTGCGAAGACAAGGTCATGCGGCTGAAACTAGCGCCGTGCGCCCCCCTCGTGCCTCCGTCCGCCGATCGATGCGGCCGCACGGATAGTTATGATCCGTAGCACTAGGTGGGTATGCATCGGACTGGCATGCCCTCTGGCACATGCTGATCGACCGAACCGCTCGAATATCCGACCGAAGGTGGAGGTGAACCGCCGTGGCACTCTCGATCTCCGTGGTGGTGCTGCTGGCGATCGTCGTCTTCCTGCTGATCCGGAAATCCGGGCTGAAGGCTGGACATGCGGCGGTCTGCGCGCTCCTGGGCTTCTACCTGGCGAGCTCGTCCATCGCCCCGTCCATCAGCACCCTCACCACGAACGTGGCGGGCATGATCGGCGGCCTCAAGTTCTGACCTCGCACCCGGCCTGACCTCGTAGGGTGGGGGGCATGTCCGATCTCCCCGCCCGCCGTCTGCTGCTCGTGCACGCGCACCCGGACGACGAGTCGATCAACAACGGCGCCACCATGGCCAGGTACGCGGCCGAGGGCGCCCTCGTCACCCTCGTCACCTGCACGCTCGGCGAGGAGGGCGAGGTCATCCCGCCCGACCTCGCCCGCCTGGCCCCCGACCGGGAGGACCGGCTCGGCCCGCACCGCGTCGGCGAACTCGCCGCCGCGATGGCCGAGCTGGGCGTCACCGACCACCGCTTCCTCGGCGGCCCCGGGCGCTTCCGCGACTCCGGAATGATGGGCGCCGAGCAGAACAAGCGCGCCAACGCCTTCTGGAACACCGACGTCGACACCGCCGCGCCGCACCTCGTCGAGGTGATCCGCGAGACCCGCCCGCAGGTCCTGATCACCTACGACCCCGACGGCGGCTACGGCCACCCCGACCACATCCAGGCCCACCGGGTCGCCACCCGCGCCGCCGAACTCGCCGCCGACCCGGACTACCGCCCCGACCTCGGACCGGCCCACACGATCGCCAAGATCTACTGGAACCGCGTCCCGCGCCCCGTCGCCGAGGCCGGATTCGCCCGGCTCCGCGCCGAGGGCTCCGTCTTCCCGGCGATCGCCGAGATCGACGACGTCCCCGGCGTCGTCGACGAGGACCGGATCACCACCGAGATCGCCGCCGACCCCGCGTACGCGGCCCGCAAGAGCGCCGCGATGGCCGCGCACGCCACCCAAGTCGCCGTCGACGGTCCCTTCTTCGCCCTCTCCAACGACCTCGGCCAGCCGATCTTCACCACCGAGTACTACGAGCTGGTCCAGGGCGTCTCCGGCGCCCCGGCGGGCGAGCGCGAGACGGACCTCTTCGCGGGGGTGACGGCATGAGCGACCCCGCGGTCTCCCCGGGCGTCCGGTACGCCTGGTACGGCGCCCTGTTCGTCCTCGGCCTCCTCGTCGGCACCGCCGGGTCCCTCGTCCAGGCCGCCTGGCTCCCCGCCGGCCTGCTCCTCGCGCTCCTCGCCGCCGGGGGCCTCTTCTACGGAGGGCTGCGCGCCACCGGCACCCAGGTCGGCGTCGCCGCCGGCGGCGGCGGCTGGCTCGTCGCCGTCATGCTGCTCAGCCTCGGACGCCCCGAGGGCGACGGGTTGTTCGGCGGAGGCGTCGGCGAGCTGCTCTTCCTCTTCGGAGGCATGGCGCTCGCTGTGATGTGCGTCACTCTGCCCCGGTTGTCGCGACCGGCCCCGTGAACAGGACGACTTGAGACCGGGGACGCCCCGACTTCGGCCGGATTGCCCGTCGTCAGTGGCCCGGGGGTCGGGTATGAGTCGGCGGCGTTCAGTATGGTGGTGCGCGCCGCCGAACCGCCCGGGTCAACACGAGCATCAGCAAGAGCGGGCGGTGGAGCCAACCGGGAGATCCTGCTTTGAGTCGTGAAACTGGTCGAGAGACTGACAGTTCGTCCTCCGGCGCCCAGGGGCGCGGTGGAGCCGCCTACCCCTCGGGTACCCCGCCGTACGGATCCCGCCAGTATCCGTCGCTCCACCCCACGCAGGACGCGCCGGAGGAGACCGCCGCCGCGCCCGCGCTGCCGGAGGAGCCCAAGACCGAGACGACCCTGACGACCCGGATCCGGATCAACATCCCGGGTTCGCGTCCGATTCCGCCGGTCGTGGTCCGCAAGACGGTCAACGAGGCGTCCGCCCCGGACCCCGAGCCCGCCGTGGAGCCGGAACCGGAGCCCGAGCCGGTGGCCGTGGCCCCGGAGCCGGTGGCCGCCGTTCCGGAGCCGCCGAAGGCGAAGGAGACGAGCGACTGGTTCGCCCCCCGCAAGGCGGCGGCCCCCAGCCCGGCCCCCGCGCCCGCACCGTCCCCCGCCCCGGCCCCGACCCCGGCCCCCGCCAAGCCCGCGCCCACCGGCCCGGACGCCCCGGGCACGGGCTTCGCGGGCTCGGCGACCTCCGGCGTCCCGACGGTCGGCACCACTCCGTCGAGCCGCCCGGTCACCGCGGCCGCCCAGACCCCGCCGGGCAACCCGCTGTACGAGAGCGGAACGCCGGCGGGCGGTACCCCGATGTACGACGGGACTCCGTCGGGCGGCACCCCGATGTACGACGGGACCCCGTCGGGCGGCACCCCCATGTACGACGGCACCCCGTCGGGCGGCACCCCCATGTACGACGGCACCCCGGCCGCCGGCACGCCCGCGTACCGCGGCCCGGGCGGCCCCCGCACACAGGGCGGCCCGGGTGGCCCCCGTACGCAGGGCGGCCCGGCGGCGCCCACCGGCCCCACCACGGGCCCGGTCACCGGCACCGCCTCCCTCGGCGGCACCGCCACCGCCCCCCGCCCCTTCGGCGGCGGCCCGGGCGCGGGCTCCCCGTTCGCCGGCGGCGGCGCGCCCCGCATGTCCGACGACACCGCGATCCTGACGCCGCAGCAGCCCGCCCCGGCGCCGAGGTCCGGACCGGGCGCGGCGGCCGACAACGGCGCCCACGTCTCCGGGGACACCCTCACCAGCGGCATCCCCGTGGTCCCGCCGACGGCGGCCCGCCCGAACCTGACCCCGCGCATCGAGGACCACGCGAGCCCGGCCCCCGCGCCCGCGCCGCGCCAGGCGCCGCCGGCCGACCGCGCCCCGGCGAAGAAGGGCCGCTCCAAGCTGGTCCTCGCCGCCGTCGGAGTCGTCGGCCTCGCCGGAGTCGCCTACGGCGCCGGACTGCTCCTCAACCACTCCGACGTCCCCAAGGGCACCACGGTGCTCGGCGTGGACATCGGCGGCGGTACGAAGGAGGAGGCCGTCGAGAAGCTGGACACGGCGCTCGGCAAGCGGGCCACCGCCCCGCTCCGGCTCAGTGTCGGCGGCAAGAAGGTCGAGCTGGCCCCGGACAAGGCGGGCCTGGCGCTCGACAGCCAGGAGACCGTCCGCGCCGCGGCGGGCAGCGACTACAACCCGGTCTCGGTCATCGGCTCCCTCTTCGGCGGCGAGCGGGTCGCCAAGCCGGTCTTCCCGGTCGACCGGGAGAAGCTCGCCGTCGCCCTGACCGACCTGGCCGGCTCGTCCGCCTCGGCGACCGAGGGCACGATCCTGTTCGCCCCGAACAAGGTGACCCCGGTCGAGGGCAAGGCCGGACAGGGCCTGGACGTCCAGCGCTCGATGATCTCCGTGCAGGACGCCTTCCGCGCCCAGGTCGAGACGGGCCAGGGCAAGCTGGTCGAGCTGCCGGTCACCACCATGCGGCCGAAGGTCACCAAGGCCGAGCTGGACCGGGCGATGAAGGAGTTCGCGACGCCCGCCATGTCCGGTCTGATCAGGATCCAGGCGGGCGGCAAGCACATCGACTTCGGTCCGGCGCGGTCGCTGCCGCAGATCCTCTCCATGAAGGCCGTCGACGGCCGGCTGGTCGAGGTCTACGACAAGAAGGCGATCGAGCGGCTCCTCGACGGCGCCTTCAAGGGCGTCATGATCACCAAGGGCGACGGCACGAAGCACGAGGTCTCCGCCGACGACGTGGCCTTCGCGATGCGCGACGCCCTGATGGGCAAGACCCTCGCGGAGCGCACGAAGACGATCGACCTCAGCGGCGAGGGCTGACGGTCCCCACCGCACGGCCGAGCCCCCGTCCCTCACCGGGGACGGGGGCTCGCGCGTACTACGGGACCGTCAGCGCATGTCGGCCGGGCGGGCCGTGCCCTCGAAGGGGAAGCGGCGGCGGAAGTCGTCGGCGGCGTCCTCCAGGGTGCAGAAGCTGACGCCGGCGTGCCCCGACACGTACTCGATGAACCGTTCCAGCATCAGCAGCACCTGCGGCCGGCCGCTGACGTCGGGGTGCAGGGTCACGGGGATGACCGCGTAGTCCAGCTCCCGGTACACCCAGTCGAACTGGTCGCGCCAGTCCTGCTCCAGGGCCCGGGGGCTGACGTAGCCGTGGCTGTTGTGGGCGTGCTTGTTGAACATCATGGGCGGCAGGTCGTCGACGTACCAGTTGCCGCAGAACTCCACCAGGTCGACCTCGTGGCCGTGGACCAGCGGCTTCATCCAGTCCTTGGCCTCCTTCGAGTAGTCGATCTTCGTCCAGCTGTCGCCCACGCGCGCGTAGAACGGCGTGAAGTCGCGGTAGTTCTGGCTGTGGTCGTACGAGAAGCCGTACTTGTGGAGCAGGGCGGCCGTGTGCGCCGACATCTCCCACCAGGGCGCCACGTAGCCGCGCGGCTTGCGGCCGGTGTACTCCTCGATCAGCTCGACCGAGCGGGCGAGGACGTCCTCCTCCTGCTGCGGGCTCATCGCGATCGGGTTCTCGTGCGAGTAGCCGTGCGCGCCGACCTCGTGGCCCGCCTCCACGACCATCCGGGTCTGCTCGGGGAACGTCTCGATGGAGTGGCCCGGGATGAACCAGCTGGTGCGGATCCCGTACCGCTCGAACAGCTTGAGCATGCGCGGGGTGCCGACCTCTCCCGCGAAGACACCGCGCTGGATGTCGTTGGGGGAGTCCTCGCCGCCGTAGCTGCCGAGCCAGCCGGCCACGGCGTCGACGTCGACGCCCAGGGCGATCCTGATGTCCTTCGCGGTCATGCGGAGTGAGCCTTTCCGTACGTGTCGAGCAGGTGGTGCACGCGGTCGACGGCGGCGGCCGTCACGGCCTGGTCGGCCGCGTCCCACTCCCGCCCGGTGAGGCTGTGGGCGGAGATCCAGCCCGTCATGTCCGCGCCCCGGACGACGGGGGAGAGCAGCTGCGCGCGCACGCCGTAGACGTCGATCAGGGCCTGTGGCGGCTTCGGGTCGTCCTGGAAGTGCGGCTGGACGAGCGGGACGCGGTGCCGCTCCAGCCACTCGACCGTGTTGAGCCGGCGCTGGTCGAGACCGGCGTCGCGGCGGATGGAGCGGACGCCCGGGCCGAGCGCCTCGCCCGCCGTGAGGTCCACGTGCAGTCCGTACGCCGGCAGGTCGAGCCGCAGCGTGGTGCGGTCGGCGCCGATCGCCTCGCGCAGGTCGGCGAGCGCCCGCTGGAAGCCGGCCCGCAGACCGCCGGAGCGCAGCAGGTCGCCGTGGCCTTCGAGGGCGGGGTGCGCGCCGGCCAGGTCGAGCGCCTTCCAGAGCGTCGCGGAGACGCTGTCGAAGACCGGTATGCCGAGCGCGGCTTCGAGCCCGGGGGCGGCGCCCGCCCCGTACACATTGGTGCAGACGACGGCGACCGCGTGCGCGTCATCGGCGCCGGCCTGCTCGATCTGCCGGGCCACCTCGGGCTCGGGGATCCGGGCGAAGGCCTCGTTGTCGTGGATCCCGAACGGCTCGGCGAGCGAGCAGTCCAGGCCCTCGGCGGCGTACGTGGTGACGATCCGCTCGGCGACGTCCCGGGTGTAGGGGACGGCCAGGCCGAGCCGGGTCACGCCGTACGCGGCGCAGGCGTCGAGCAGCGCGAGCGTGGAGGTGGTCGCCGGGATGCCGGTCTCCGCGGTGATCGCGGCGGCGAGCCGCCGGTCGTGGTCGACGCCGAGCCAGGAGCCGGAGGTGCCGTTCCAGGCGATGACGTCGACCCGCGCGTCGGCGAGCTGCCGCGCGGCGGCGAGCATCGGCTCGAAGGCGAACTGGGCGTCGGAGCCGCCGTCGAGGGCGATCCGGGTGACGGGTACGCGCGCGAAGTGGGCGCTCGCGAGGTCCCGGGCACCGTCGAGGAGGCGGTAGGTGACCGGCTCCAGACAGGTGTTGGAGGACGGGGTGAGCATGCCGATACGGATCATCGGACGGCGAGCCTCCTGCTGTAGTCGATGACGAGGGACGAGACGGTGAAGAGGACACCCGCGCCGACGAAGTAGAGCAGCGCCCAGGTGTACGAGCCGGTGCCGCCGACGATGTAGCCGACCGCGATCGGGGTGACGATGCCGGCGATGTTGCCGGCGAGGTTCATGGCGCCGCCGACGACGCCGGCGTTGGCCCGGCCGGCCAGGATCGACGGGAGGGACCAGTAGAGGCCGGCCCAGCGCAGGAAGAACATGACGACGGAGAGCAGGGTGACGGCGGTGATCGGGTCCGGTACGAGGACCACGCCGAGCAGTCCGGCGACGACGGCCACGCCGGCGACCCCCATCATCGTGCGCATCACGGCGTTGGCGCCCGCGCCGGCGGCCTTGCGCCGGTCGGAGATCCAGCCGCCGGTGAGCTCGCCGACGAAGCCCGCGCCGAAGATGACCAGGGTCGACCAGCCGATGGTCTTGATGTCGAAGCCCTTGGTCTCGGACAGGTAGAGCGGGCCCCAGGTGAGCAGTCCGTAGAAGACGCCGTTGAAGCCCATCCAGCCCAGGCACATCGCCCAGAACGAGCGGTGCCTGAGGTACGGGCGCAGGCCCGTGCGCCCGTCGGCCGGGCCGGCCGCGTCCTCCTCGGCGTGCGCGCTCTCGATGTACGTGGCCTCGGCGTCGTTCACGCCCGGGTGTTCGCGCGGGGTGTCGCGGACGTACCAGGCGGCGAACAGGCCGATGAGGACGGTCAGCACGCCCGCGATGACGAAGCTGGTCCGCCAGCTGCCGGTCCAGGCGATGAGCGCGGAGATGAGGATGCCGCCGAGCGCGGCGCCGAGCGGGGCGCCGCCGTCGAGGAGCACGGCGCCGCGGCCGCGCTCCTTCGCGGGCAGCCACTGGGCGTTGAGCTTGCCGCCCGCGGGCATGACGGGGGCCTCGACGGCGCCGAGGAGCAGGCGGTAGCCGAGCAGGGATCCCGCGCCGGTGGCGGCGGCGGTGAGGGCCTGGGCCACGCCCCAGCCGACACAGGCGCCGGAGACCATCCTGCGGGGGCCGAAGCGGTCGGCGAGCCAGCCGCCGGGGATCTGCATCAGCGCGTACGTCCAGAAGAACGCGCTGAGGACGAAGCCGGTGGTCTCCTTGGAGAGCCCCAGGTCCTCGGTGATCAGGGGCAGGGCGACGGAGACGGAGCCGCGGTCGATGTAGTTGAGCGCGACGACACCGAGCAGCAGGACGAACATCTTCCAGCGGACCCGGCTGGGACGGCCGCCGAAGGGGGTGGCGGCCTTCGCCTGGGGGACGGTCTCGGGGACCGGTGGGGTACTCACGGACAAACCCTCGATTCACAGATCGCACAGGGTGAGACGTCGAAGCGCGGCGGGGCCCCGAGCCGCGTTTCGGTATACCAAAGCAGTGCACTGGGAGGGCGTCAAGCGTTTGGTATACCGTGATCGCATCGATACGGGGAGGGCGCATGACCGAGACCGAATCCGCCGTCACACCCACGAACGGCGGGGGATGGCTCCGTGACCAGGTGTGCGAGGCCTTGCGGGACCGCATCATCGACGGCAGGCTGCGACCGGGGGACCGGCTCGTCGAGCGAGACGTGGCCGAGGAGTTCGGCGTCTCCCGCGTCCCCGTCCGGGAGGCCATTCGCATCCTGCTCGGCGAGGGCTTCCTGCACGCCCTCTCGCCGCGCCGGATCGTGGTCCGGGAGCTCTCCGGGCAGGACGTGGAGAACCTCTTCGACCTGCGCGAGGCCCTGGAGGTACTGGCCGCGCGCCGGGCCGCCGAACGCCGCACCGAGGCCCAACTCGGCGAACTACGCGCCCTGTTGGAAGAGGCGCGCAAGGTGACCCTGGCCGGCCGGCCGGAGCGCGTCTCGCGCGCCAACGCCGCCTTCCACCACCACATCGTGGAACTCGCGGGCAACGACATGCTCGCCTCGGCCCTGGGGTCCCTGGAAGGCCGGCTCCGCTGGCTCTTCCAGCAGATCGACGACCCGGGCTCCCTCTGGGCGGAGCACCGCACGCTGTACGAGGCGATCGCCGCGGGCGACGCCGACGCGGCGGCCGACATCTCGCTCCGCCACATCCGCCACTACCGCGACGTGGCGGTGGGGCTGCTCTTCGACAGCGACGCGGAAAAGGACTCGCCGTCCTGACGGGCCGTCGTCTAGGGTCCCTCGCAAGGGCGGGGTCGTAGCACAGAGGTAATGCGCCGCGATGGCATCTCGGAGGACGCCGGTTCGAATCCGGTCGCCCCGCCCCCTTCTTCCTCTCCTCAGGCCCGCGACATCACCGCGACCGCCGCCTTCTGGGCCTCCGTCGCGTTCTCGTCGGTGCCCGCGCTGCGGCGCAGGTTCCAGCTGACCGCGGCGTGGGCGTAGGAGCCCCAGCCGTCTCCCGAGGTCTCGTCCCGGGGGAACCAGGCGCAACCGGAGTCGGCGCGCTCCGAGTACTCGGTGTAGCTGTCCCGGTCGGTCCTGCGCTCCGCCGCCGGCAGCGGCAGCCGGCCCGCGACGTCCGCGCAGACCGGCATCGTCACGTACAGGTCCGGCGGCCGGTCCGCCGGGCCCTCGTCCCGCAGCGTCCACCAGGCGCCCGCGCCGAGCACGCAGAGCGCGACGGCGGCGGCGACGGCGACCGGGCCACGGCGCCTTCGGGCCGAGCGCGCCGAGGAGCTGCGCGGGCGTCGGGCGGCCCGCCGGGTCCTTCGCCAGGCACCACGCGACCAGGCCGCGCAGCTCCTCCGGTACGGCGCCGAGGACGGGCTCGGTGTGGACGACGTTGTACAGCGCCTGGGCAGCGCGTTCTCGGGCTTCAGGTCGCGGTGGATCAGTCCCGTCCGGTGGATCTCGTCGAGGGCCGTCGCCAGCTGCACGGCGAGCCGCCGCACGGTCTCGGTGGGCAGGGTGCCGGACCGTTCGACGGCCGCCCCGAGGGAGGGTCCCGCGACGAAGACAGAGGCGAGCCAGGGCATCGGCGCGTCGGCGTCGGCGGCGAGCACGGCCGCCGTGCAGGCCCCGGACACCTTGCGCGAGGCCTCGACCTCGCGCCGGAACCGGGCCCGGAAGCCCTCGTCGGCGGCCAGATCGGCGTGGATCTGCTTGATGGCGACGGACTGGCCGTTCGCCCCCGTGCCGAGCAGGACCCGGCCCATGCCGCCCTGCCCGAGCACGCCGATCACCTGGAACGGCCCCACCTGCCCGGGGTCGTCCGGCCCGCGTGGCTGCGTCTCGTCCCCTTCCCCCGTGAACGTGGCCGCCGCGGTCAGTTGAGCATGGCCCTCGCCGCCTGCGCCCGCCGGCGGATCGTCGTCGCCGAGTCCGGGTCCACCGCGTCCATGACCTGCGCGTACGCCTCCATCTCGATCGCGCCCGTGAGGAACTCCCCGCGCTGGACGAGCAGTTCGGCCCGCTCGTAGCGGAGTCTCGCCGGGTGGGAGGGGAGCAGCAGGGCGAGCTCCACCGCCCACAGGGCCACGTCGGCGCGCTCGGGGCGGGGGGCCGCCCAGGCGCGGATGTTGTTGAGGATCCGGAGGGCGATCGCGCCCGGCTCGGCGGGGCGGAGCATCGAGCGGTCGAGCGCCTCGCCCGTCGCGCTCGCCACCAGCAGCTCGGCGTCCTCGCCCGTCATGGCCCGCCCGCCCGCGAACGGGTCGGCGAGGTCCAGGTCGGCCGGGTCGCCGAAGCCCACGACGAAGTGGCCGGGCAGCCCGAGCCCGTACACGGGGGCGCCGGCCCGGCGGGCGACCTCCATCCACACGACGGAGAGCAGGATGGGCAGGCCCCGGCGGCGCCGGAGCACCTCGTGCAGCAGCGAGGACTCCAGGCGCTGGTAGTCGGCGGGCACGCCCTCGAAGCCCTCGTGGCGGCCGAGGAGCGCGGCGAGCTCGGCGGCCCAGTCGCCGGTGATCCGGGTCGCGTACGGGACGAGCCCGGCGAGCCGGTCGAGTTCGATCTCGGCCTCGTCGAGGTCGCGCCGGGTGACGGACGGGTCGGCCACCGCGCCGATCAGCAGGCAGAGCCGGGCGAGGTCGGGCCGCTCGGCGCGCGCCTCCTCGGCGAACTCCCGCCGCCAGTCGCCCCGATCCGCCTCGCCCGATGCGCCTCCCGGCCCGTCCGGTCCGTCCGGTCCGTCCGGTGGTGGTACGTCCTCCGTCACGCCTCGGCCCATCGGTAGTGGTGGTAGTGGTGGTGGGGCGCGAAGCCCATCCCGTCGTACAGCGCCCGGGCGCCGTCGTTGTCCGTCTCCACCTGGAGCCAGGCCGCCGACGCGCCCTCGTCGAGCGCCTGCCGGGCGAGCGCCGTCATGACGGACGTCGCCAGGCCCCGGCGCCGCTGGTCGGGGTCGACCTCGACCGCCATGAAGCCGGCCCAGCGGCCGTCGACCACACAGCGTCCGATCGCCGCCGGTATCCCTCCCGTGCCCGCGACGGACGCGAACCACACACTCGGACCGGAGGAGAGGACGGACCTGACCGCCGGGCTCGCCTCCTCGAAGCGCTGGTAGCGGCGCAGCCAGGCCTCGTCGACCGTCCGGGACAGGCGTACGGCGGAGACGTCGGCGTCCAGGTCGCCGATCGGGGCGAGTGCCGCGATCCGCACCTCGGCGGAGACCTCGCGCCGCCAGCCGTGCCGGTCGAGGGCGGCGCACAGCAGCTCCTGGGTGCCCTCGGCGCCGGTGGCGGCCTGGACGTACGGGGGCAGCTTCCGGGCCGCGTACCACGCGCGCACGTGCGTGAGGGCCTCGGCGACCGGCATCCCGGGATCACCGAGCGGCAGGACGGAATTGGCGCGCCGGGTAAATCCGTCGGCGGCCCGCAGGGTCCACTCGCCCAGGGCCTCGCTCTCGACCGGCTGCCACGCGCGCGCGGTGGCGCGGGCGAGCTCCGGGAAGGTGGCCGAGGGGCCCCGCCGGCGGGCCGGGGCGGCCGGGACGACCTTCCCCGCGGCCAGCGCGGATTCCGCGATCCGGACGCTCTCGCCGCTCTTTCGTGTGATCAGCAGCACACCGGCGTCCCATGATGTGAGAACGCCGACCGCGTCGGTGAACTTCTCGCCCGGTTCCGCCGAGTCCGTCACGTACCGAACGGAGACACGTTTTCCCACGTCAGCGCTGGTAATTCGCACTTCAAGGCGCCCTCCGCCGGTGATTTCCACAGCTTCTCCGCCCCTCCTGTTCGGATCGCCCTCAAGAACGGAGATACTAGGTGCGGGCATCGACGACGCCGCGCTCCCGCGCAGACCAGCCCTATCGAGGAGGAACGACAGCGTGACCTACGTCATCGCGCAGCCTTGTGTCGACGTCAAGGACAAGGCGTGCATCGAGGAGTGCCCCGTCGACTGCATCTACGAGGGCAAGCGGTCCTTGTACATCCACCCGGACGAATGCGTCGACTGCGGGGCCTGTGAGCCGGTCTGCCCGGTCGAGGCGATCTTCTACGAGGACGACACCCCGGAGGAGTGGAAGGACTACTACAAGGCGAACGTCGAGTTCTTCGACGAGCTCGGTTCGCCCGGTGGTGCCTCCAAGCTCGGCGAGATCGAGCGCGACCACCCCTTCATCGCCGCCCTGCCGCCGCAGAACGGCTGATTCATTCGCCCTCGGTCCCGTACGGCCTCGCCGCTGTACGGGACCGAAGCGTTTTCCGTACGTACGAGGAAGTGAGCCAACCCGTGAGCGCAGTCTCTTCGCGCCTGCCCGTCTTCCCCTGGGACAAGCTGGAGCCGTACAAGAAGACGGCCGTGGCGCACCCGGACGGAATCGTGGACCTCTCCGTCGGCACGCCCGTCGACCCGGTCCCCGCGCTGATCCAGGAGGCCCTGGTCGCGGCGGCGGACTCGCCGGGCTATCCCACGGTGTGGGGGACGAAGGAGCTGCGGGACGCGCTCACCGGCTGGTGCGAGCGGCGTCTGGGCGCGGTGGACTTCGCCCACGAGAACGTGCTGCCGGTGGTCGGCTCCAAGGAGCTGGTGGCCTGGCTGCCGACGCAGCTCGGGCTCGGCGCCGGTGACGCGGTCGCCTACCCGCGCCTCGCCTACCCGACGTACGAGGTCGGCGCGCGGCTCTGCGGCGCGACCCCGGTCGTCTACGACGACCCGGTGGCGGACCTGGACCCGGCCGCCGTCAAGCTGCTCTGGCTCAACTCCCCGTCCAACCCGACCGGCAAGGTCCTCGCCAAGGACGAGCTGACCCGGATCGTGGCCTGGGCGCGCGAGCACGGCATCCTCGTCTTCTCCGACGAGTGCTACCTGGAGCTGGGCTGGGAGGCCGACCCGGTCTCGGTCCTGCACCCGGACGTCTCCGGCGGCTCGTACGAGGGCATCGTCGCCGTCCACTCCCTCTCCAAGCGCTCCAACCTGGCCGGCTACCGGGCCGCGTTCATCGCGGGCGACGCGGCCGTCCTGGGCGAGCTGCTCCAGATCCGTAAGCACGGCGGCATGATGACGGCGGCCCCGGTGCAGGCGGCGACGGTCGCGGCGCTCGGCGACGACGCGCACGTGGCCGAGCAGCGCGAGCGGTACGCGACCCGCCGGGCGGCGCTGCGGGCGGCCCTGGAGGCGCACGGCTTCCGGATCGAGCACAGCGAGGCGAGCCTGTACCTGTGGGCGACCCGGGACGAGCCGTGCTGGGAGACCGTGGCGTACCTGGCGGAGAAGGGCATCCTGGTGGCGCCCGGCGACTTCTACGGCGAGGCCGGGGAGCGGTTCGTGCGGGTGGCGTTCACGGCGACGGACGAGCGGGTCGAGGCCGCGGTCAAGCGCCTGGGCTGAGCCCGTGGGACGCCGGAGGGCCCGGGGAGCGTGTGCTCCCCGGGCCCTCCGTGCGTCGTGGTGCGGATCAGCCGCCGAGGGGCAGGCCGCCCAGGGTCTGGCCGGTCGGCAGGCCGCCCAGGCCACCGCCCAGGGCGCCGCCGGTCGGGCCCTCGGCGCTCTCGGCGGCGGCGCCGGCGGTCTGGCCGACGACCTCGCCCGTGCTGCCGGCCGTCTTGCCGACGACCTCCTGCGCGGCGGGGGTGGCGGTCTTGCCGGCCGTGCCGACGGTCTTGCCGGCGGCCGGGACGGCCGTGCCGACGGCCTTGCTGCCGGTCTCGCCGACCACGCCGGTCGCGGTCTGCGAGGCGCCGTCGAGGGCGCTCCCCGCGCCGGCGGCGTCCAGGGCGGTCACGCCGTTGAGGGCTCCGGTCGGCGCGAGGCCCTGGTCCAGGGCGCTCGCGGAGCCGGCCGCACCGACCACGGGGGCTGCTCCGGCCGCGACGATGAGGGCGGCACGGGCGATCCGGCGGGTCAGGGAGAGGGACATGGTGCTCCTTCGACGGAGAGGACGATTACGCGGTGACAACCGGCCCTGGGGCGGGGGAGGTTGCGGCGGCCGAAGGTAAAGAGTTGGTAATGCGTCGTATTGTCGGGTGGGGAGGAAAACGGACGAACGCGTCATTGCGCGAGACCCTGCCGAACCGTCACTTCCCTTGTGGCGCAAGGGGATCGAGGGGGAGGAGTGACGCCCGGAAAAAGCGCCCGAATGCCGCTCGAATTTCTTCCGACGACGACCGACGCCGTGCCACGCTCGAGTGAGGGACCGCACGGGTGCACGACTCCCGACGGCGGCGGGGCGGGCTGTACGCGGGCGGGTTGCGGGGTCCCGGTCACGGGGTGAGTCGTGCGTGGACGGGGTCCGGGGCCCGGCTACGGGGCGAGCGCGTGCGGACGGGTTCTGCGCTCCCGGGCACGGGGCGGCCGCGCGCGGACGGATTTCGCGGTCCCGGTCACGGGGTGGGCCGCGCGCGGACGGACTCCGCGGTCCCGGTCACGGGTGAGTCGTGCGCGGACGGGTTCCGGGGCCCGGTTACTGGGCCAGTCGTACCCGGACCGATTCGCCGCCCGCGGCCGCCGCGCCCGAGGACGTCGACCAGCCGCCGTCCGCCTCGCCCGCGCGCCACACCCGGTCCCCGAACGCGACCTCCGCGATGCGCAGCGTGTCCGCCCGCGCCACCGCCCACTGCGCCAGCTCCCAGCCGCGCCGCTCGTCCGAACCGGCCCCCGGCGCGCTCCCCGCGCCCGTCGCCGCCCGCACCGGCACCACGAGCACCGGCGGTTCCGCGGCCGAGCGGCCCGCGCTCGGACCGCCCGTCACCGCCTTCGGCGTCGCCTTCTCGCCGAAGGCCCGCACGAGCTCCTCGCGCACCTGCTCCGGATCGCCCGGCCGGCCCTTCGCCATGATCGTCGTACAGGTCAGCGCCGCCGGCGACCGGCCCGTCAGCGCGGCCGAGAGCAGCGCCGCGTCCGGCTCGTGCTTCGCGTACGCCTGCGGGAAACCGCTCCGCTGCACCTTCTGCGCCGCCACCGTCAGCGGCAGCCGCGAGTACCCCGGGACCTTCTCCAGGCCCTCGTAGAACTTCCCCGCCGAGTACACCGGGTCCATGATCTGCGCCTCCGTCCCCCAGCCCTGCGAGGGCCGCTGCTGGAAGAGACCCAGCGAGTCCCGGTCGCCGTGCTGGATGTTCCGCAGCGCCGACTCCTGCAGCGAGGTCGCGAGCGCGATCGTCACGGCCCGCTCCGGAAGCCCCCGGGTGGTGCCCACCGCCGCGATCGTCGCCGCGTTGGACGCCTGCTCCGGAGTGAACTCGTAGCGGTTGTCCCCGCTGCCCACGCTGCATCTGGGCGCGCCCGTGCTCCCCGTCATCTGGTGGACGGCCACGTACGCGGCGAGGCCGAGGAGCACGGCGAAGGCGGCCGCGGAACGGGCGAGGCGGCCGCGACGGCGGGGGCGGGTGGGCTCGGACACGGGGCCCACCGTACTGGAGGCCGAGTTAGGGTCGGCACATGGCAGACATCACCCCGCTCGACGGCCCCATCGACCTCTCCCTGGACGGGGCCGCGCTCACCGCCGCCCTCGTCGACTTCCGGTCCGTCAGCGGGACCGAGCAGCCGCTCGCCGACGCCATCGAGGCGGCCCTGCGCGCCCTGCCGCACCTCACCGTCGACCGCCTCGGCAACAACATCGTCGCCCGCACGAACCTCGGCCGCGACGAGCGCGTCGTCCTCGCCGGCCACATCGACACCGTGCCGATCGCCGACAACGTGCCCTCGCGGCTCGACGAGGACGGCATCCTGTGGGGCTGCGGCACCTCCGACATGAAGTCCGGCGTCGCCGTCCAGCTGCGGATCGCCGCCACCGTCCCCGAGCCCAACCGCGACCTCACCTTCGTCTTCTACGACAACGAGGAGGTCGCCGCCCACCTCAACGGCCTCGGCAAGATCGCCGACGCCCGCCCGGAGTGGCTCGCGGGCGACTTCGCCGTCCTCCTCGAACCCTCCGACGGCCAGGTCGAGGGCGGCTGCCAGGGCACCCTGCGCGTCATCCTGCACACCGCCGGTGAGCGCGCCCACTCCGCGCGCGCGTGGATGGGCTCCAACGCCATCCACACCGCCGCCCCGATCCTCGACCGCCTCGCCGCCTACGAGCCGCGCAAGCCGGTCATCGACGGCCTCCAGTACCACGAGGGCCTCAACGCCGTACGGATCGAGGGCGGGGTCGCCACCAACGTCATCCCCGACGCCTGCGCCGTCACCGTCAACTACCGCTACGCCCCCGACCGCTCCCCGGCCGAGGCCCTGGCGTACGTCCGCGAGTTCTTCGAGGGCATCGACATCGCCGAGTTCGTCGTCGACGACGAGAGCCCCGGCGCCCTGCCCGGCCTGTCCCACCCCGCGGCCGAGGCCTTCATGAAGGCCGTCGGCGGCAGCGCCCAGCCCAAGTTCGGCTGGACCGACGTCGCCCGCTTCAGCGCCCTCGGCGTGCCCGCGGTGAACTACGGCCCCGGTGACCCTCTGTACGCGCACAAGCGCGACGAGCACGTCCACGTCGACCGGATCCACCACTGCGAGGCGCGGCTCCGCGACTGGCTGACCGCCCGTCTCCCGTAATTTCGGATTTCGTCACCTCTGTGGTCCTACGCTGACCCCACCAGAAGATCGTCGGTTCGACGGAGGGAGCAGGCCATGGGTATCCCCGAAGGGGAGACGAAGCCGGAGGAGCAGCGGCTGGGACCGGTGCTCAGGCGCAGGGACCAGGTCCAGCCGGGAACCACGGACCAGCGGCTGCTCGACACCGAGGGCGACTCGGAGTGGGTGCACACCGACCCCTGGCGGGTCATGCGCATCCAGTCCGAGTTCGTCGAGGGCTTCGGCGCCCTCGCCGAACTGCCGAGCGCGATCAGCGTCTTCGGCTCGGCCCGCACGAAGCCGGACTCGCCGGAGTACGAGGCGGGCGTACGGATCGGCCGGGCGCTCGTCGAGGCCGGGTTCGCGGTCATCACGGGCGGCGGCCCGGGCGCCATGGAGGCGGCCAACAAGGGGGCCAGGGAGGCCAAGGGCGTCTCGGTGGGCCTCGGCATCGAGCTCCCCTTCGAGCAGGGGCTCAACCCGCACGTCGACATCGGCGTGAACTTCCGCTACTTCTTCGTCCGCAAGACGATGTTCGTGAAGTACGCGCAGGGCTTCGTGGTCCTCCCCGGCGGCCTCGGCACCCTCGACGAGCTCTTCGAGGCGCTGACCCTGGTCCAGACCCGCAAGGTCACCCGCTTCCCGATCGTGCTCTTCGGCACGGAGTACTGGAAGGGCCTCGTCGACTGGCTCCGCGACTCGGTCGTCGCCGGCGGCAAGGCGAGCGAACGCGACCTCCTCCTCTTCCACGTCACGGACGACGTGGAGGAGGCGGTCGCGCTGGTGACGAAGGAGGTCGGGCGCTAAGACCGACCGCGCCGGTCGGTTGTGGGCAATCGTTCCGCGGGGCGGAACGGGTGGGCACAACCGACCACCGGCCCGCAGCGGCCCGACTACGCCAGCCCGCGCCGGGCGACCGCCGGAGGCCGGTGACCGGCAATGGACGCCACCATGTCCAACACCTGCCGCGTCTCGGCGACCTCGTGCACCCGGTACACCTGCGCGCCCAGCCAAGCCGAGACCGCCGTCGTGGCCAAGGTCCCGAGCACCCGCTCCTTGACCGGCCGGTCCAGCGTCTCGCCCACGAAGTCCTTGTTGGACAGGGACACCAACACCGGCCACCCCGTCGCCGCCATCTCCCCGAGCCGCCGCGTCGCCTCCAGGCTGTGCCGCGTGTTCTTCCCGAAGTCGTGCCCGGGGTCGATCATGATCCCGTCCCGCCGCACACCGAGCGAGACCGCCCGCTCCGCGAGCCCCACGGTGACCCGCAGGATGTCGGCCATCACGTCCTCGTACTCCACCCGGTGCGGCCGCGTCCGCGGCTCCGCGCCGCCCGCGTGCGTACAGACGAGCCCCGCGCCGTACTTCGCGGCGACCTCCGCGAGCCGCGGGTCGACCCCGCCCCACGCGTCGTTCAGCACGTCCGCCCCGGCCTCGCAGACCGCCTCGCCGACGTCCGCCCGCCAGGTGTCGACGCTGATCACCACGTCGGGGTGACGCCTGCGGACCTCGGCGACGAAACCGACCGTGCGCCGCGCCTCCTCCTCGGCCGTCACCTCCTCGCCGGGGCCCGCCTTCACCCCGCCGATGTCGATGATCGCCGCCCCCTCCGCCACGGCCTGCTCGACCCGGGCGAGCGCGGGTTCGTCCCGGAAGGTCGCGCCCTGGTCGTAGAAGGAGTCCGGGGTCCGGTTCACGATCGCCATGATCACCGGTTCGTGCGGCCCGAATTCACGCCGTCCCAAGCGCAGCATCCCTTTTGTCCTCCCTCGCGTCCGTTCGCCTGCGACCCTAACCGTCGGTGGCGCATGGCACGATCGGCACGGGACGTTTTCCACTCCGGGGAGAGGCGCGCAGGTGTTCTGGTTTCTGCTCATCACGATGGTCGTGGTCGTGGCCGCGGTGACCCTCGCCGTGGTCGGCGGCGGCGACAGCGAGGTGCTGCCCGAGGTGGCGCCCGAGCAGCTCGTCGACCCGCTTCCGGCCGCCCGACCGGTGGACCGCGCCGACGTCGAGGCGCTCCGCCTCCCGGTCGCCGCCCGCGGCTACCGGATGGCCGACGTGGACGACGTCCTCGTCCGCCTCGGCGCCGAGCTCGCGGAGCGCGACGCCCGGATCGCCGAGCTGGAGGAGGCGCTCGCGGGCGCCGGCCCCGCCGGCGGCACCGGCACGGAGGGCGGCGAGCAGTGACGGGCGAGGCGATCCCCGGGCCCGACGGGCGGCTGCGCTGCCCCTGGGGCCTGTCGACCGAGGACTACGTCGCGTACCACGACGAGGAGTGGGGCCGCCCGGTCCACGGCGACGACGCCCTCTTCGAGCGGCTCTGCCTGGAGGCCTTCCAGTCGGGCCTGTCGTGGATCACGATCCTGCGCCGCCGCGAGGGCTTCCGGAAGGCGTTCTCCGGCTTCCGGATCGCCGACGTGGCCGGCTTCACCGACGCCGACCGCGAGCGGCTCCTCGCCGACGAGGGCATCATCCGCAACCGCGCCAAGGTCGACGCGACCCTGGCCAACGCGAAGCTGCTCGCCGACTGGTCCCCGGGCGAACTCGACGCCCTGATCTGGTCCCACGCCCCCGACCCGGCTACCCGCCCCGCTCCCCGTACGCTCGCCGAGGTCCCGGCGGTCACCGACGAGTCGACGGCCCTCTCCAAGGCCCTCAAGAAGCGCGGCCTCCGCTTCATCGGCCCCACCACGGCCTACGCCCTGATGCAGGCGTGCGGCCTGGTCGACGACCATCTGGCGGAGTGCGTGGCCCGGGGCGTCCGGTAGCCCCCGGGCCGGCGAACAGGTTCCGCTTCTACGTCACCTGCCCAGGTACTTCGGCTTCTCCTTGGCGATGAAGGCGCGGACCGCGATCGTGTGGTCCTCCGATGCGCCCGCCAGGTTCTGGAGTTCCTCCTCCTTGCCGAGGGCCTCGGTGAGGGAGTGGTCGGCGCCGTAGGCGAGGGACTCCTTCAGGGCCGCGTACGCCACGGTCGGGCCCTCCGCGAGCTTCCGGGCCACCTTCTCCGCCTCGGCGGCCAGGTCGGCGGCCGGGACCAGGCGGTTCACGATGCCGAGCTCGTACGCCTCCTGCGCGGAGATCGAGCGCGGGAAGAGCAGCAGGTCGGAGGCCCGGCTCGCGCCGACAAGGCGCGGCAGCGTCCACGACACGCCCGAGTCGGCGGTGAGCGCCACGCCCGCGAAGGAGGTGTTGAAGGAGGCCGTGTCCGCGACCACCCGGTAGTCCGCCGCGAGCGCGAAGCCGAAGCCGGCCCCGGCGGCGACGCCGTTCACCGCCGCGACGACCGGCTTCCGCATGCCGGTGAGCGCCCGCACGATCGGGTTGTAGTGGTCACGGACCGTGTTCATGGTCTCGCTCGTGCCGGACTCCTGGTCCGCCATGAGCAGCCCCACGTGCTCCTTCAGGTCCTGGCCCACGCAGAACGCCCGGTCGCCGGCCGCCGTGAGCAGCACCGCCCGTACGGCGGGATCGGCCGCGGCGGTCTCCGCGGCGTCCCGGAGGGCGACTTTCGCCGCCACGTTCATCGCGTTCATGGCCTCGGGCCGGTTGAGCGTGATGGTGGCGAGCCCGTCGCTCACCTCGTACAGCACCGTGTCGGCCATCGGGATCCCTTCGCCTCATTGCGTGGTTGACCAGCCCAGCATGGCGGAGATCACCCGTGCCGCCCATGTGAGCTGCGTCAAAGATTCGAGGGACATTCGAGGGACATGGAGGGAGTCCGTCCGACGTCGAGCGGCGGAGTATCGCAGGTCGACCGCCGAAATGTGGGGTTTTGCGGGAGCGCGTTGCGCAAGCGATGCCGATCGATGTTGGTCATCGGGTCCTGCCATGCGGGATAATGACCTGGAAGCAATGTGTTCGAAGCCGGTGACGCGTGCTCCACACCATGGAGCTGCCCGGCTGACGATGAGCTGGTTTCAGGAAGGGGAACAAGCATGGCGGCCATGAAGCCGCGGACGGGTGACGGCCCGCTCGAGGTGACCAAGGAGGGGCGGGGCATCGTCATGCGCGTTCCGCTCGAAGGCGGCGGTCGGCTTGTCGTCGAGCTGACCCCGCAGGAGGCCGAGGAGCTGGGCGAGGCCCTCAAGAAGGTCGTCGGCTGACCCTCTCTCCACGATTCCCCACGCTGCCCCGGTACGGTCCGCCGTCCCGGGGCAGCGGTGTCTCCGGGGCCGGTACGGCGGTACGGCCGTGCGCCCGGGGCCGGGCGGCCCTTCCGCCGGGCCGGGTGCGCCCGGGGCCGGGCGGCCCTTCCGGCGCGGTCAGCCGCGGCGTACGGCGCAGAGCAGCCCGTCGCCCACCGGCAGCAGCGAGGGGACGAGCTCCTGGCTCTCCCGCACCGTGCGCAGCAGCTCGCGGACCCGCTGGACCTCCGCCGGCTGGGCCCCCGAATCGACCGTGCGGCCCTCGGCGAAGACCCCCTCGAAGCAGACGAGACCCCCCGGTCGCAGCAGGCGCAACGATTCAGCGAGGTAGTCCAGGTACTCGAGCCGGTCGCCGTCGCAGAACACGAGGTCGTACCCGCCGTCCGCGAGCCGGGGCAGCACGTCCAGGGCACGGCCCGGGATGAAACGGGCCCGGTTGCCCGCGAAGCCCGCCGCCCGGAACGCCGTCTTCGCGAGCTGCTGCCGCTCCGGCTGGAGGTCCACCGTCGTCAGGACGCCGTCCGGCCGCATCCCGAGCAGCAGATAGATGCCCGACACGCCCGTGCCGGTGCCGATCTCCGCCACCGCCTTGGCGTCCGCCGTCGCGGCGAGCAGGCGCAGCGCCCCACCGGTGCCCGGGGACACCGAGGGCAGCCCTGCCTCCCGGGCCCGCTCCCGGGCCCAGCGCAGGGCTTCGTCCTCGGCGACGAAGGCGTCGGCGAACGACCAGCTCGTCTGCCGGTTGGCGGTAATGGCCCTCTCCTGTCCCCGTAGTTGACGCAACGGTGACTGTATCCGCTGTCAGTGGGAACCCGCAGATGGGACCGGGCGTTCACCAGGGGAAGGACGCGACAGGAGGCAGCCGGGCGAGCCGGTTCCAAATTCGCGTAAAGATTCTTATCCGGAGCTAACGGGCGAGGTGGCTATGGTAGGGGCTCCACTGGACACCACCAGAGCCGACAGGGGAGGTGCGGCTGCGCCTGTGGATCGGGGAGGAGTGCTTCGGCGTCTTCTCAGGTCGGCGGGTGAGCCGAAATCCGTGACCGACACCGCTGACCGTTTCCGCACCACCGACTCCGCTCCCACCACCGCGACCTTCGCATCGGATGCGGAATCGCAGGCGTGGACCCCTCCCACCTGGGAGGAGATCGTCAGCACGCACAGTGGCCGGGTCTACCGCCTCGCCTACCGCCTGACGGGCAACCAGCACGACGCCGAGGACCTGACCCAGGAGGTCTTCGTCCGCGTCTTCCGCTCGCTGTCGACGTACACCCCGGGCACCTTCGAGGGCTGGCTGCACCGCATCACCACCAACCTCTTCCTCGACATGGTCCGCCGCAAGCAGCGCATCCGTTTCGACGCGCTCGCCGACGACGCGGCCGAGCGGCTCCCGAGCCGCGAGCCCTCCCCGCAGCAGGCGTTCAACGACACGCACTTCGACGCCGACGTGCAGCAGGCCCTCGACACCCTCGCGCCCGAGTTCCGCGCGGCGGTCGTCCTCTGCGACATCGAGGGGCTCTCGTACGAGGAGATCGCCGCGACCCTCGGCGTGAAGCTCGGCACCGTCCGCAGCCGCATCCACCGCGGCCGCTCCCACCTGCGCAAGGCGCTCAAGCACCGCTCGCCCGAGGCCCGGGCGGAGCGTGCCCTCGCCTCCGTCGGATGGGAGGCAGGAACAGCGTGAGCGGCACACGTCCCACGTCGCCGACCCCCGCGGAGCACCACCTCGGGGACCGGCTGGCCGCGCTCGTCGACGGCGAACTCGGCCACGACGCCCGCGAGCGGGTCCTCGCCCACCTCGCGACCTGCGCCCGCTGCAAGGCCGAGGCCGACGCCCAGCGCACGCTGAAGAGCGTCTTCGCCTCGGCGGCTCCGCCACCGCCCTCCGAGGGCTTCCTCGCCCGGCTCCAGGGCCTGCCCGGGGGACCCGGCGAGCCGGGAGGGCCGCGCGGCCCCCTGGAAGAACTCCTCGGCGCGGGCGGAGTGAAGTCCGACGGCTTCGCCACCGCCGCCGTCGTCACCCCGCACCCCGACACCCCCGGGGCCGGCTTCCGCATCCACGAGGTCGGCTACCGCCGCTCCGGAACCCACGGGCGGGGCCGGCGCTTCGCCTTCGCGGCGGCCGGCGCCGTCTCGTTCGCGGCGATCGCCCTCGGCGGCACCCTGCCCCTCGAAACCTCGGTGAGCGCGAGCGCCCGCGGCGGCCAGGGCGCCGGCAGCGCCGTCACCCCGCTGCGGGCCACCACGGCCGGCGGCGGCACGGCCGCGAGTACGGGGACCGGTCGCGGCACGCGCTCCGGCGAGCGCTCGGGCGCCCAGTCCGTCGACGCCGCCGAGCCGCTCGCCGCGGTGACCCCGGCCACCGTCCCGCAGGGGCCCGTCGCGGCCACGGGCCAGGGCACGGTCCCGTCGGGCGCCGTCCCGCCGGACGCGGTGCGCTCCGCCGCCGCTCCGTTCGTGGCCGTACGCCTCCGGAACCAGGCCCCGCAGTCGCTGCTCGCGCTCTCGCCGTTCATCCGGCCGACGGGTCCGGCCCTCCAGCTGGCCTTCGCCCCCGGGCCCAGCCCGATGGCGAGCCCGACGACCGGACCGCTCGGCTCCCACCGCTGACCCGCGACCTGGTTGAATCCAGGGGGACAGGGGCGCCCGACCCAGGGGGCGCGGACGGGTCAGCGGTTGCGGGGAGAGCATGAACAACGGGAAGCCGAACTGGTGGAGCCGGCCTTCGAGCACACCGGAGGCGGCGCGCATACCCACGCCGCCTCCGGCCGACGAGGGCGGTGACTTCCCCCTGCCCGCACCCCGGCCGACCCCGGGGCAGGAGCCGGCACCGACGGCAGCCGCCGGGGCCGCGGAGCCCGAGGCGCCCGCGCCGGCCGTAGGACTGACGAAGCCGACTCCCGAGCCGGCTCCCGCGGAGGCGGCGGCCGCGCCGCAGGCGGCGGTGCCCGGGCAGGCGGCCGAGCCCCCGGTGGCCGTCGAGCTGACGAAGTCCGCGCCCGCACCGGTGGCTGATCCGGCGACCGCGCCGGAGCCCGTGGCCGAGCCGGCCCGGACGGCTCCCGCTGCCGCGGCCGACCCGCAGACGGTCCCCGCCCAAGCAGCCGCCGAGGCCCCGGTGGCCCCCGCGCCGGAGACCGCCACCGAGCCCGTCCCTGCACCTCCGGCGGAGCCGGCCCGGCAGCCGCTGCACGCCCCCGACGAGTACCGCACGCCGCCCTACGGCGAGCCGGGCCCGTGGGCGCCCGCGCCGCCCGTGCAGCGCCCGCCCGCCCCCGTACCGCCGCAGGCACACCACCAGCCCCAGCCGCAGCCGCAGGCGCACGCCCACCCGCAGCCGCAGTCGCAGCCGCAGGGCGGGGCCGCGCCCTGGGTGCAGTACGACCCCTGGGGCGCCCCCGGGACCGGCGGCGCGCCGCAGCCCGCCAAGAAGTCCCGGAAGGGGCTCGCGATCGCGGGCGCGCTCGTCTTCGCCCTGGTCACCGGCGTCATCGGCGGCGGGATCGGCGCGTACGTCGAGCGGAACGGCGGGCTCACCACCGTCGAGCTGCCGCAGGCCGAGGCCGGGGACACCGGCCGCGCCCCCGACAGCGTCGCCGGGATCGCCGCCAGCGCCCTGCCCGGCGTGGTCACCCTCCACGTCCGGGGCAACGGCTCCTCCGGCACCGGCACCGGATTCGTCCTGGACACCAAGGGCCACATCCTCACCAACAACCACGTCGTCGACGGGGCCGCGTCCTCCGAGGACATCTCGGTGACCTTCTCCAGCGGCGAGACGGCCCGCGCCAAGCTCATCGGCAAGGACACCGGCTACGACCTGGCCGTCGTCCAGGTCACCGGCGTCTCCGGCCTCAAGCCGCTCCCGCTCGGCAACTCCGACAACGTCCGCGTCGGCGACCCCGTCGTCGCCATCGGCGCCCCCTTCGACCTCTCCAACACGGTCACCTCCGGCATCATCAGCGCCAAGGAGCGCCCGATCACCGCCGGCGGCGAGAAGGGCGACGGCAGCGACATCAGCTACGTCGACGCCCTCCAGACCGACGCCCCCATCAACCCCGGCAACTCCGGCGGCCCGCTGCTCGACTCCAAGGCCGCGGTCATCGGCATCAACAGCGCGATCCGCGCCGCGGGCGGCGGCTCCGGCGAGGGCGAGGGCGGCGGCGCGAGCCAGCCCGGCTCCATCGGCCTCGGCTTCGCCATACCGATCAACCAGGGCAAGCGCGTCGCCGAGGAGCTCATCAACACCGGCAAGGCCACCCACCCCGTCATCGGTGTGAGCCTCGACATGCAGTACCAGGGCGACGGCGCCCGCGTCGGCGAGAAGGGCAAGGACGGCACGGCCTCCGTCACCGCCGGCGGCCCGGCCGCCAAGGCGGGACTCCGGCCCGGGGACGTCATCACCAGGGTCGACGGCCAGCGCGTGCACAACGGCGAGGAGCTCATCGTGAAGATCCGCGCCCACCGCCCCGGCGACAAGCTGGAGCTCACCCTGACCCGGAACGGCAAAGAGCTGACAAAGACGTTGACGCTCGGATCCTCGCAGGGCACCTGAGCGCCATGTGGCGGACCCCCGGAGGTACCCGTCCGACAGTTTCGGCGGGTACCGTGGACCGGGCCCTGGACCGGCGTGAAGGAGCTACTAGGTGTTCAGCGACATAGGCGCACTCGAGCTGGTGACGCTCGTGGTCCTCGCCGTGCTCGTCTTCGGGCCGGACAAGCTCCCGAAGGTGATCCAGGACGTCTCGCGCTTCATCCGCAAGGTCCGCGAGTTCTCCGACAGCGCGAAGCAGGACATCCGCAGCGAGCTGGGCCCGGAGTTCAAGGACTTCGAGTTCGAGGACCTCAACCCCAAGACGTTCCTCCGCAAGCAGCTGGAGAGCAACGAGGACCTCAAGGAGCTCAAGGAGCTGCGCGGCACGTTCGACCTCAAGAAGGAGATGAACGAGGTCGCCGACGCCGTCCACGGCCGGGAGACCACGCCCGCGCCCACGGCCGCCCCGGCGGCCGTCAACGGCTCCCCTGACCTCCTCAAGAAGCAGGACAAGTCGGACACCGACGAGCGTCCTCCGTACGACTCCGACGCCACCTGACGACGGCCTGTCACCGACCCGCTCCTCCCCGGTGGCTATCCTCCCTCTGTTGACGGAACGAGGAGGCGGCCGGAATGAAGACGACGAGTCGGGTGGAAGCCGATGGCTTTCTGCGCGCACCCTTCGCCTGGTACGGGCTCGACGAGGCGTTCACCGGCCCGCGCCGGCTGATGCAGATCGGCACGGCGGCGGACGGTACCGTCCAGCACGGCTCGGTGGGCCACGGTGACGAGCCGTCGATAAAGTCCGAGGCGGGCGGCGCGGAGAAGGAGCGCTTCGCGGTCGTCGTGACGGTCGCGGCGAACCCCGTGCGCCGCACCGGAGACGGCACCGGCGTCCTGGACGCCACCACGGTCTCCTCGGCCGCCTGGCTGGCAGGCTCGGGCCTGCTCGCCCACACCTGGCCCGCCTCGCTCGACCACGCGCTGCGCGACAACTGGCTGGACCAGCAGACCGAGACGGCCTTCGAACTCGCCGACGACCTCGACGGTCCTGAGTGGTCCACGCTGTCGCTGCCGGTGGACGGGGTGCCGGTGCCGTTCCACTACCGGGAGTCCGAGTTCGGGTGGGTCCTCGCCGGGTCCGCCGGGGACGTGCACATCGGGGCGTACGGGCGGGGGATGAGCGCGTACGGGCTCGGGTTCTCGCGGGTGAAGGACCTCGGCGCGTACGCCTGACGACATCGCGTACGCCTGACGACATGACGAAGGGCGCCCCCGACGGAGGCGCCCTTCGTCATGCAGTATCAGAACTTGTTGCGCGGCGTGATGCCCAGGCTCATGCCCGACAGGCCGCGCTGGCGGCCGCCCAGCTTGCCGGCGATCGCGCGGAGGGCCGCGCCCGCCGGGGAGTCCGGGTCGGACAGGACGACCGGCTTGCCGTCGTCGCCGCCCTCGCGGAGCCGTACGTCGATCGGGATCGAGCCGAGGACCGGGACCGTCGCGCCCGTGGTCTGCGTCAGGCCGTCCGCGACCTTCTGGCCGCCGCCCGTGCCGAACACGTCGACCATCTCGTCGCAGTGCGGACACGGCAGGCCCGCCATGTTCTCGACGACGCCGACGATCTTCTGGTGGGTTTGGACGGCGATCGAGCCGGCCCGCTCGGCGACCTCGGCCGCCGCCTGCTGCGGCGTGGTGACGACGAGGATCTCCGCGTTCGGCACGAGCTGCGCGACCGAGATCGCGATGTCGCCGGTGCCCGGGGGCAGGTCGAGCAGGAGGACGTCCAGGTCGCCCCAGTACACGTCCGCGAGGAACTGCTGGAGTGCGCGGTGCAGCATCGGGCCGCGCCACACCACCGGGGCGTTGCCCGGGGTGAACATGCCGATGGAGATGACCTTCACGCCGTTCGCCGACGGCGGCATGATCATGTTCTCGACCTGGGTCGGACGGCCGTCCGCGCCCAGCATCCGCGGCACGCTGTGGCCGTAGATGTCGGCGTCGACGACACCGACCTTCAGACCGTCGGCGGCCATCGCCGCGGCCAGGTTCACGGTCACGGAGGACTTGCCGACGCCGCCCTTGCCGGACGCCACCGCGTACACCCGGGTCAGCGAGCCCGGCTTCGCGAAGGGGACCTCGCGCTCGGCGCTCGTGCCGCGCAGCGCCGCCGCCAGCTCCTTGCGCTGCTCGTCGCTCATCACGTCCAGCGAGACGTCGACGCCGGTGACGCCCTCGACCCGGGAGACGGCCTCGGTCACGCGCTGCGTGATGGTCTCGCGCATCGGGCAGCCGGAGACCGTCAGATAGACCGTGACGGCGACCTTCCCGTCCGGTCCGATCTCCACCGACTTGACCATGCCGAGCTCAGTGATCGGCTTGTTGATCTCAGGGTCGTTCACCGTCGCCAGTGCTTCGAGCACCGCGTCTTCCGTAGCCATACCGACGATGGTACGGCGCGGACCATGGGCCCATGAAAGGGCTGTCAACGGTCGGGTACGTCACTTCCCCGGTCCTCGCCCGACGGGAATAGATCCCGGCGCTCCTCCAGCTCCTTGATCAGGTCCTGGAGCTCCGAGCGGATCCAGTCGCGGGTCGCGACCTCGCCGAGGCCCATCCGCAGCGCCGCGATCTCCCGGGTGAGGTACTCGGTGTCCGCGATCGACCGCTCGTTCTGCTTCCGGTCCTGTTCGAGGTTGACCCGGTCCCGGTCGTCCTGCCGGTTCTGGGCGAGCAGGATCAGCGGAGCCGCGTACGAGGCCTGCAGGGACAGTGCGAGCGTCAGGAAGATGAAGGGGTACTCGTCGAACCTCAGCGACGCCGGCGCGAAGACGTTCCACCCGATCCAGACGACGACCGTCAGGGTCATCCAGACCAGGAAGCGGCCCGTCCCCAGGAAGCGGGCGATCCGTTCCGAGAGCCGCCCGAAGGCCTCGGGGTCGTACTCCGGAAGGAGCCGGGCCCGCCGCTCGCGCGGCAGGTCGAGCCGGATGCGGGGCACGGACCGCTCCCGCTCGCGCTCCCGGTCCTGTGTGCGCTCAGCGGCCATGCCCGGCCCCCTCCTCGTGGAACTCGGTCTCCCGCCAGTCGTCCGGCAGCAGGTGGTCGAGCACGTCGTCGACGGTGACCGCGCCGAGCAGCGAGCCGCTCTCGTCGACCACGGGCGCGGCGACCATGTTGTACGCGGCCAGGTAGCTGGTCACGGCAGGCAGCGGGGTGTCCGGGGCGAGCGGCGCCAGGTCGCTGTCCAGGAGCGCGCTGACGAGCGTGAACGGCGGGTCACGAAGCAGCCGCTGGAAGTGCACCGTCCCCAGGTACTTGCCGGTCGGCGTCTCGTCCGGCGGCCGGCACACGTACACCTGCGCGGCGAGCGCCGGCGACAGGTCCTGCTGACGGACCCGGGCCAGCGCGTCCGCGACGGTGGCGTCCGGGCGCAGCACGATCGGCTCGGTCGTCATCAGACCGCCCGCCGTGCGCTCCTCGTACGCCAGGAGCCGGCGCACATCGGCCGCGTCGTCCGGCTGCATCAGCGTCAGCAGCCGCTCCTGGTCCTCCTCGGGCAGCTCGGACAGCAGGTCGGCGGCGTCGTCCGGGTCCATCGCCTCCAGGACGTCGGCGGCGCGCTCCTCCTTCAGCTTGCCGAGGATCTCGACCTGATCGTCCTCCGGCAGCTCCTCCAGGACGTCGGCGAGCCGGTCGTCGTCGAGGGCGGCGGCGACCTCGGCGCGCCGCTTGGGGGAGAGGTGGTGCAGGGCGTTGGCGAGGTCGGCGGGACGCAGCTTCTCGAAGGTGGCGAGGAGGTTCTCGGCGCCCTGCCCGTGCTCCTCCAGGGAGAAGCCGGTGACGGCGGACCACTCGACGGTCAGCGTCTCGCCCTTGCGGCTCAGCACCCCGCCCTTCCCCTTGCGGACGAAGACCTTGTCGATCTCCCAGTCGCGGCGGGCGGGCAGCTGCTGGATGGCGATGTCGAGGACGGTGACCTCCTCGCCCGACTCGACCAGCGTGACGCGCCGGTCGAGGAGCTCGCCGAGGACGAGCCGCTCGGTGGGGCGCTGCTCGAAGCGCCGCATGTTGACGACGCCGGTGGTGATGACCTGGCCGGAGGCGACGCCGGTGATCCGGGTCATGGGGACGAAGACCCGGCGGCGGCTCAGCACCTCCACGACCATGCCGAGCAGCCGGGGCGGCCTGCGGCCGACGCGGAGCATGGCCACGAGGTCGCTGACGCGGCCGACCTGGTCGCCGACGGGGTCGAAGACGGGGACTCCGGCGAGATGGGAGACGAAGATCCGGGGGGCGCCTGCCGCCATGCCACGCGCCTCCTCTGTGCCGCACGATTCGAGTCGTCGATGCGAGTGGTCGATGGGTCGATGGGTCGATGCGAGCTGTCGATGCGAGTCGTCGGTGTGGGTCGTCGATCCGGTTGCAGAGCTTTGCCGGGGATTGCAGAGCTTTGCCGGATTCAGGCTAGCCCGTGCCGTTCCGCCCCGCCCCGGCAGCGCCTCCGTACGGCTGCCTGCGGGGCCAGTCACCTGTCCCGGGTACGCTGCGGTCTGCCGTTCCCCCCATTCGGCCCCGGCACCGGACCCGGCCCTTCCGCCCGGCCGGAACGCGGCCGCACCGGCGATCCCGCACCCGCATTCCCGTACGGGCCGAGGCCCGACGCTTCCCCCCACGACACGAGAGGCAGCGCAGATGACCGTTCGTACCCCGTCATCGCGTATCCGCAGGGCCGTCACGCCCCTGGCGCTCTGCGCCGGACTGACGGTGGCACTCACGGCCTGCGCCGCCGACCCGGACGAGGGGACGAACGGGGTGGGGAGACTCTCCGCACCCGAGATCGAGCAGAAGGCGCAGACGGCGGCGGACGCGGCGAAGGCGGTGCGCCTCTCCGGCACCCTCGTCAGCAAGGGCGGCACCTTCAAGCTGAACATGCGCCTCAAGCAGGACGGCGCCAGCGGCTCGGTGACGACGAAGAACAGCACCTTCGAGCTGCTGCGGGTCGGCGACGCGCTCTATCTGAAGGCCGACGCGGGCTTCTGGGCCCACGACGAGAAAGAGGGCCACACGCCGTCGGAGGCGGGCTCCGAGGCCGCCGACACGCTCGACGACAAGTACGTGAAGGTCCCGCAGGGCGACCCCTCGTACAAGCAGCTGCGCGGCTTCACCGACATGGGGCCGCTCCTCGACGGCCTCATCGGCCTGCACGGCGAGAAGGTCAAGGGAGACCGGGACCGGATCGGCGGGGTCCGCACGGTCAAGGTCAAGGGCGGCGCCGACGGCGAGGGCGGCACGCTCGACGTGTCCCTGGACGGCGAGCCCTACCCCGTGCAGTTCGCGCGGGGCGGGGGAGCGGGCGTCGTGGTGCTCTCCGAGTGGAACAAGGACTTCCCGCTCGCCGCGCCGTCGAAGGAGGAGACCCTCGACTACGGCAAGCAGCTGCCCCGTACGTGAGGCCTCAGCGCTTCTTCTTGCGGAACAGCAGCTTCGGCAGGCCCGCCGGGATCGGCCGGCGGGTGTTCGCCGCCGTCGGCAGCGGTACGGCGGCCAGGGAGCCGTCCGGGAGATCCGTGGTCGAGGACCTCGGGTCGAGCCGTACGACCCGGCACTCGCGCGCCCAGCGCTCCGGCACGGCCTCGCCGTCGGGGGCGTTGAGCCGCTTGCCCTTCAGCTCGGCGACCGCCGCGTCCCACTCCTCCGTACCGGGGGAGAGCTCGCGGACGGCGGCGGTCCAGGCGACGAGCCGGCCGCCCTTGTCCTTGCTGCGGACGGTCACCTCGGCCGTACCGCCGTCGACCAGGCCCGGCAGCGGCTGCTCGCCGGGGCCGTCGCCGACGAGGTGCGCGGCGCCGTCGTGCCAGACGTGCCAGAGCGCACGGGCGGGCCCGGTGCCGCGCACCCATACGAGGCCGGACTTCTTGGTGGCCTCCTCGACGAGGGCGGGCCCGAGCGACTGATCGGTCATGGCCGAAGCCTATCTACAGCCAGCCGTTGCGCTTGAGGGTGCGGTGGATGGTGAAGCAGATGACGGCGATGGCGCCGAGCACCATCGGGTAGCCGTACTTCCACTCCAGCTCGGGCATGTACTTGAAGTTCATGCCGTACACGCCGCAGACCGCCGTCGGGACGGCGACGATCGCCGCCCACGAGGTGATCTTGCGCATGTCCTCGTTCTGCGCGACGGTCGCCTGCGCCAGGTTGGCCTGGAGGATCGAGTTGAGGAGCTCGTCGAAGCCGACGACCTGCTCCTGGACGCGGGCGAGGTGGTCGGCGACGTCCCGGAAGTACTTCTGGATGTCGGGGTCGACGAGCCGCATCGGCCGCTCGGACAGCAGCTGCATCGGGCGGAGCAGCGGCGTGACGGCCCGCTTGAACTCCAGTACCTCGCGCTTGAGCTGGTAGATCCGTCCGGTGTCCGTGCCGCGCGTGGAGCCCTTCGCGGCCGGCGAGAAGACGTCGATCTCCAGCTGGTCGATGTCCAGCTCGACGGCGTCGGCGACCGCGATGTAGCCGTCGACGACGTGGTCGGCGATGGCGTGCAGGACGGCCGAGGGGCCCTTGGCGAGGAGCTCCGGCTCGCCCTGGAGGCGGTGGCGGAGGTTGCGCAGGGAGCCCTGGCCGCCGTGCCGGACGGTGATGACGAAGTCGGGGCCGGTGAAGCACATGACCTCGCCGGTCTCGACGACCTCGCTGGTCGCGGTGAGTTCGGCGTGCTCGACGTAGTGGATCGTCTTGAAGACGGTGAAGAGGGTGTCGTCGTACCGCTCCAGCTTGGGCCGCTGGTGGGCGTGGACGGCGTCCTCGACGGCGAGCGGGTGCAGCCCGAACTCGGCGGCGATACCGGCGAATTCGGCCTCGGTCGGCTCGTGCAGGCCGATCCAGGCGAAGCCGCCGCTCTCCCGCACCTGGCGCATCGCGCCGCGCGGCGTGAGGCACTCGCGGTCGTCGATCCGGCGCCCGTCGCGGTAGACGGCGCAGTCGACCACGGCGCTGGACGCCGAGTGGTCGCGGGTGGGGTCGTACGAGGTGTACGTGGTGGGGGTCTTGCGCAGGCTGTGCCGCAGGCTCGGGCGGACGGCGGCGGTGAGGTCACGGATCATCGACATGGGCGTGCTCCTTCACGGATCGGCCGTCGGCGAGCGTGGCGCAGCCCGGAATGGGGACGGAGACGTGCGTCGTCCACAAAGCGGGCGGCACCGAGGGGTCGCGGTGACGGCGGTCGCTACAGACAGGGAAAGGCGAAAAATGCTCTTCCGTCGTGCGAGATGCCGGAGGAGGCGGGTCCGTGCCGGACCCGGACGTCACCGGTGGGAGCGCACCAGGCTGGGGTGCGGAGCGGCGGAAGAGCGGCTGGTACTGCCCGATCGACTTCGGTCCATCGCAGTCCCACCTCCTCCGGCCGGTCCCCTGTGGGGGATGACGTGTGACGAGCAGTCGGGAATCCCGACCAGTGGCCAACACTATCAGCCGACAGAGGGTCAATCCCTTCCTTTGCCCGTTCCATACGCGATCTATGCTCCCCGCATGGGAGAAGTTCTTGCACTGGTCGAGGCCCGGCTGCGGTCGGCGCTCGGCGAACCGGACGCGCGGGCCGCGGTGACCTTCCTCGGCACGGACCGGATCGAGGTGCTGCGCTTCGTCGACGGCGACCTCGTGCGGTACGCGACCCTCGGGATGTCCGCGCAGCCGATGGCCGATCCGACCTCCGCGCTCGCCGACCCGGTGAAGGGCCCGCGCGCGGAGCTCGTCCTGACGGTACGGGGCGGACTCGCCGACACCGACAAGGTGCTGCGCCCGCTCGCGGTCCTCGCCGCCACCCCGCAGGTCGAGGGCGTGGTCGTGGCCCCGGGCGCCTCGCTCGACGTCGGCGACCCGCTCTGGCCCGGCGCCCCCTTCAGCTCGGTGCTCGTCGCCGAGTCGGGCGGCCTGGTGGAGGACCTGGAACTGGACGAGCCGATGGACCCGGTCCGCTTCCTGCCGCTCCTCCCGATGACCTCGAACGAGGCCGCGTGGAAGCGGGTGCACGGGGCGAAGGCCCTGGAGGAGCGCTGGCTGGCAGGGGGGACGGACCTGCGCGATCCCCTGCGCAGGTCCGTGAACCTGGACTGAGGCCCTTCGGCCCTCAGTTCGCGAAGACGCCGACGCCGTCCTCCGTGGCGTGCCGCGGGGCGAGCTCCTCGGCTTCGTGCGTGAGGGCGGTGCGGCGGGTCCGGACGATCACGGCGCCGATGACGGCGGCCACGCCGGCCACCACGAAGGGCACGTGGACGTCGCTCCACTCCTCGATCTTCGGGGCGAGGTACGGGGCGGCCGCCGCGGCGAACCAGCGGACGAAGTTGTAGCCCGCGCTCGCGACCGGGCGCGGGGCGTCCGAGACGCCGAGGGCCAGCTCGGTGAAGACGGTGTTGTTGACGCCGATGAACGCGCCCGACAGGACCGTGCAGACGATCGCCGTGGTGTGGCTCCCGTAGCCGAGCACCACCACGTCCGCCGCGAGCAGCACCAGCGAGCCGCCGAGCACCGTGAGCGAGCCGAACCGCCGCTGCAGGCGGGGTGCGACGAGCACCGAGAAGACGGCGAGCAGCACGCCCCAGGCGAAGAACACCGCGCCGGACTTGTACGGCGTCATGTTCAGCACGAACGGGGTGAAGGCGAGCACGGTGAAGAAGGCGTAGTTGTAGAAGAACGCGGCCGCCGCGGCCGAGGCGAGGCCGCCGTGGCCCAGCGCCCGGATTGGGTCGAGCAGCGAGACCTTGCGGGCCGGCTTCGGCTGCTCCTTGAGGAAGACCGTGATGCAGAGGAAGCCGATCGCCATCAGCGCGGCCGTGCCGAAGAAGGGGTAGCGCCAGCTGGCGTTGCCGAGGGCGGCGCCGAGCAGCGGCCCGCAGGCCATGCCGAGGCCGAGCGCCGACTCGTACAGCAGGATCGCCGCCGCGCTGCCGCCGGCCGCCGCGCCGACGATGACGGCGAGCGAGGTCGAGACGAAGAGCGCGTTGCCCAGGCCCCAGCCGGCCCGGAAGCCGACGAGCTGTCCGACCGTGTCGGAGGTGCCGGCGAGCGCGGCGAAGACGACGACGAGCGCGAGCCCGGCGAGCAGGGTCCTGCGGCCCCCGATGCGGCTGGAGACGAAGCCGGTCACCAGCATCGCGACGGCGGTGATCAGGAAGTACGAGGTGAAGAGCAGGGACACCTGGCTGGGGGTCGCGTGCAGGCCCTGGGCGATCGACGGCAGGATCGGGTCGACGAGGCCGATGCCCATGAAGGCCACGACCGAGGCGCCCGCGGTGGCCCAGACGGCCGGGGGTTGGCGCAGGATGCCGCCGCCGGGTTCGTCCTCCATGTACTACTCCTTCGCGTCGAGATGGTTGCGATATACACAGAATAAGTTAGGCGGACTAATGAATGCAAGATACATCTAATATGTGAGGGGTGCCCCGGGTGAACGGTCCGGGCCGGACGGGTGATCGTGTGCGGTCGTCCTTGACGCGGGGCGGAAGAGCTAGGACCGTTGAGCCCTATGAGGGGCGAACCCAGTTGTCCGAAGTGCGGTGGCCGGGTCAGGGCGCCCGGTCTCTTCGCCGACTCCTGGCAGTGTGATGTGCACGGCTCGGTGCACCCGCTCCAGCCCGTGATCCCACCCAGCGTCGAGGGCCTCGGGGTCGTGGTGCACAGGTCCCACGTCCCGGTGTGGATGCCGTGGCCCCTGCCCGTCGGCTGGCTCTTCACCGGCGTCGCGTACGCCGGGGACGACCGCAGCGGCGGACGCGCGACGGCCGTCGCCTGTTCGGGCCCCGGCCCGCTCGGCGGGATCGGCGAGCTGCTCCTGGTCGCCGAGGAACTCGGCGTCGGCCTCGGTGCGCGGTACGCCGGCATCGACGGGCTCGACCCCGGCTCCGGCATGGCCATCGACAAGCCACCCCAGGCGAAGGTGCTCGCCGCCGGGCGGCCCACGCCGCTCTGGCACGTCACCGGCGCCCCGCAGGACCGCGCGGTCTTCGCGGGCGAGGCGCGCGGCCTGTGGCTGTGGGCCATCGTCTGGCCCGAGCAGTCCGGCCTCCTGATGTACGACGAGCTGGTCCTCACGGACCTGCGCGACGCGGGCGCCGAGGTCGACCTGCTGCCCTGCGGCGCGCTCACCCCGAGACTGCTCGGCTAGCGACGCGCCGGGTGGGGCTTCCCGGGTCGGGCGGGGTGGGCCGGGCGGCTGCGGGCCGGGCGGGGCTTCCGGGTCGGGCGGGGTGTGTCGGGCGGCTGCGGGCAGGGCGGGCTTTTCGGGTCGGCCGAGGGTCTCGTCGGGCGGTCGTGCCGCCGCGCGGGGCTTCCGGGGGGGTCGGGTGGGCCGGGTGGGGTTCTTCGGGTGCGCCCGAGGGTCTCGTCGGGGCGTGCGGTCGGTGACGTTCCGTACGGACGTGTTCGATTCGCCCGTTATGCTGGAGCGTCCCTTCGTCCGCCCCGAGCCCCTGGAGTACCGCGTCGTGCGCATCGATCTGCACACCCACTCCACGGCCTCCGACGGTACGGACTCCCCGGCCGAGCTCGTCAGGAACGCGGCCGCGGCCGGTCTCGACGTCGTCGCGCTCACGGACCACGACACCACCCGCGGGCACGCCGAGGCGATCGCGGCCCTCCCCGAGGGGCTGACCCTCGTCACCGGCGCCGAACTGTCCTGCCGGATGGACGGCATCGGGCTGCACATGCTCGCCTACCTCTTCGACCCGGCGGAGCCCGCGCTCCTCGCCGAGCGCGAACTCGTCCGCGACGACCGGGTGCCGCGCGCCCGCGGCATGGTCGGCAAGCTGCAGGAGCTCGGCGTCCCCGTCACGTGGGAGCAGGTCGCCCGGATCGCCGGCGACGGCTCCGTCGGCCGCCCGCACGTCGCCGAGGCGCTCGTCGAGCTCGGGGTCGTACCGGACGTGTCCGGAGCGTTCACGCCCGAGTGGCTCGCCGACGGCGGCCGGGCGTACGTCGAGAAGCACGAGCTGGACCCGGTCGACGCGATCCGCCTCGTCAAGGCGGCCGGCGGCGTCACCGTCTTCGCGCACCCGCTCGCCGTCAAGCGCGGCCAGGTGCTGCCGGAGGCCTCGGTGGCCCGGCTCGCCGAGGCCGGACTCGACGGCATCGAGGTCGACCACATGGACCACGACGAGGCGACGCGGGCCCGGCTGCGCGGACTCGCGAAGGAGCTCGGTCTGCTGACCACGGGCTCCAGCGACTACCACGGCAGCCGCAAGACCTGCCGCCTCGGCGAGTACACCACCGATCCCGAGATCTACGGCGAGATCACCCGCCGCGCCTCGGGCGCCTTCCCGGTGCCGGGCGCCGGCGGAGCGCGCTAGCCCCGTCAGGGCCCCTTTCCGCCGCTCCCTCGTGACGGCGGCCGGTCGTCGTGCCCGCCGCCTCCGGAGTGGTGTGCGCCCACCCCCGACTCCGTCTCGCGCCGCCCGTACGGCTCCGTGCCGTGCGCGGCCGGCGTCCTCCCTGCCCTGCCACCGGAATCCTGCATTCCGCCCCCGTAGGGACACACCCCACCGTTCCACCTCTCCCGCAAGGCACCCCACCGTGTTCGACGTCGCCGTCTTCGGCTCGCTGTTCCTCACCCTCTTCGTGATCATGGATCCCCCCGGGATCACCCCGATCTTCCTCGCCCTCACCGCCGGCCGCCCGGCCAAGGTGCAGCGCCGGATGGCCTGGCAGGCCGTCGCCGTCGCCTTCGGCGTCATCACCGTCTTCGGCATCCTGGGCCAGCAGATCCTGGACTACCTGCACGTCTCCGTCCCCGCGCTGATGATCGCGGGCGGTCTCCTGCTGCTGCTCATCGCGCTCGACCTGCTCACCGGCAAGACCGACGAGCCCAAGCAGACCAAGGACGTCAACGTCGCCCTCGTCCCGCTCGGCATGCCGCTGCTCGCCGGTCCCGGTGCGATCGTCTCCGTCATCCTCGCCGTGCAGAACGCCGACGGCGTGGCCTCGCAGGTCTCCGTCTGGACCGCCATCGCCGCCATGCACGTCGTGCTCTGGCTGGCCATGCGGTACTCGCTGCTGATCATCCGCGTCATCAAGGACGGCGGCGTCGTCCTGGTGACCCGGCTCGCCGGCATGATGCTCTCCGCCATCGCGGTGCAGCAGATCATCAACGGCGTCACCCAGGTCATCCACAACGCCTGAGGCCCTTCAGAACCCACTGCGCCCCCGTACGGATTCCGCTGCTGCGAAGTCCGTGCGGGGGCGCGGTGCGTGGTGTGGACCCGGCCTGTTACGAGGCCGAGGTCTCGGCGGGGCGGATCCAGATGCGCTGGCCGATCGCGGCGGCCTGCTGCACGATCCGATTGACGGAGGCGGCGTCCACGACGGTCCGGTCGACGGGCGTGCCGTCGATGTCGTCGAGTCGCAGGATTTCGAAGCGCACAGGCTTCTCCCTTCGTCTGAGTTGATCCTCCGTGCGGAGAACTGGGTTACGTACGGGTCCAACGACGTGCATCCCGCAAACATTCCTTACGCTAAGGAAAATTTTTGGATGGCTAACTACCAGCGGGTAGAGGGTGTGGCGGCCGGGTCCCGAGCGGCGGACAATGAGCCCCGTATGAACGACGCAGACAGCACCGACGCAGACAGCACCGACACGCACACCACCGCCCAGGTGAACGAGACCGAGACCGACGCCCGCCTGCACGCCTTGGACGCCCTGGGCGCCCGCCTGGAGCGCACCAATGAGCTCCTGCAGCGGATGCTGGCCGAGGTGGCCAAGACCCCCTCCACCCATGCCATCTTCGTCGACGCAGGTTACGTTCATGCTGCGGCCGGGTTGCTGGTGGCGGGCACCGAGGACCGGCGCTCCTTCGACCTCGACGCCGAGGGCCTGATCGAGGCCTTCATCGACAAGGCCCGCACGATCTTCGCCGACAGCAGACTCCTTCGCGTCTACTGGTACGACGGGGCCCGCCGCCGGATCCACACCCCCGAGCAGCAGGCCATCGCCGAACTCCCCGACGTCAAGGTCCGCCTCGGCAATCTCAACGCCAACAACCAGCAGAAGGGCGTCGACTCCCTCATCCGCACGGACCTGGAGTCCCTCGCCCGCCACCGCGCCATCAGCGACGCCGCCCTCGTCGGCGGCGACGAGGACCTCGTCTCGGCCGTCGAGGCCGCCCAGGGCTACGGGGCCCGCGTCCACCTCTGGGGCATCGAGGCCGCCGAGGGACGCAACCAGGCCGAGGCGCTGCTCTGGGAGGTCGACAGCCAGCGCACCTTCGAGCTCGACTTCTGCCGCCCGTACGTCACGCGCCGCCCCGTCACCACGTACGAGAACGAGGGCGAGCCGCCGCCCTCCCGCGAGGAGGTGCGCTTCGTCGGCGCCCAGATCGCCGCGACCTGGCTCGCCGAGCGCGGCCGGGACCGGCTCGCCGAACTCCTGCCGGGCGCGCCCTATCTGCCGGGGCCGGTCGACCAGGACCTGCTCGTCGAGGCGGAGCGCCTGCTCAGCCGCTCACTGCGCGGCCACGCCGCGCTGCGGCGCGCGCTGCGCGACGGGTTCTGGCAGCACCTCAAGGCGCAGTACTGACCTTCGTGTTCGTCCGCTCCCAGAAGCCGGTGAGGTGGTCCGCCAGCTCCTGGGCGTGCGACACGTTCGGGGAGTGCCCGGCGCCCGCCACCACCGTGTGGTGCGCGCCGGTACGGGCGGCGGCCGCCGCCAGGGCCGCCGGCGCCCAGACCATCTCGTCCGAGCCGTACGCGAAGTGCAGCGGCGTCCGCAGCGCGGCCAGCTCCTCCGTACCGTCCTGACGGTCGAGCAGCAGCCGTCCGGCGCCCGCGAGTTGGGCGATCCGGGTACGCATCCAGCGCCGCTGCAGGAAGCCCGTGAGCTCCGGCGTGTCACCCGTCGCCGGCTCCTCGCCCCGGCTGTCCAGCCAGCACATCGCCTGCCACACCCGCTCCTTCGGCAGCACCGCGTTCGCGGCGCGCAGCACCCGCACCCGGATCCGCTGCGGCCGGGCGACCCGGCCGGGGCCCGAGGAGAGCAGGGTGAGCGAGCGGAAGGCGTCCGGCGCGAGGACGGCCGCCGCGCGCGCCACCAGGCCCCCGAACGAGTGGCCGACCAGATGCACGGGGCCGTCCCCGAGGGCCGCGGCCTGCGCCACCGCGTCGAGCGCGAGCGCCTTGCGGCGGTAGGCGGCCCGGCCCCGGGGGCCCGGCGTCTCGTTCTGGCCGCGCCCGTCCACGGCCACCGCCCGGTATCCGGCCTCGCTCAGCGGCCCGAGCAGTTCGATGAAGTCCTCCTTGCTGCCGGTGTACCCCGGCAGCAGCAGCACCGTGCCCCGCCACTCGCCCGCGGGCTCCGCGTCGAGCACGGCGAACCGCCCGCGCGCGGTCTCCAGCCGGTGGGCACGGGCGCGGGGCGGCAGGACGAGGGAACGCGGCTTGCTCATATCTGGACTGTAACGGCGCGCGGGGGAGACGGCCGAGCGGCCCGGTCCCTGGGGAGGGACCGGGCCGCTCGGGCGCTGCGGGTGGCGGTCAGCTCTCGGGCTGCGCCGCCGCCTTCTTGGTGGTGCGGCGGCGCGGCGCGGCCTTCTTCGGGGCCTCCTCCGTCGCCGGTGCCTCGACCTCGGCGGCCGCGGCCTTCTTGGTCGTACGGCGGCGGGCCGGGGCCTTCGGCTCGGTCTTCGGCTCGGAGGCGTCGGGCGCCTCCGCCGCGACCGCCTTCTTGGCGACCGTCTTCTTGGCCGCGCGGCGACGGGGAGCCTTGGGGGCCTCCTCGGCAGCCGGTGCCTCGACGGCAGCCGGTGCCTCGACGGTCTCGGCGACCGGCTCGGCCACGGCCTTCTTGGTCGTACGGCGGCGAGGCGCGGCCTTCTTCGGCGCCTCCTCCACGACCGGCTCGGCGACCGGGGCGGCGGCCGGAGCGGCCACGATGATGACCTCGCCGGTGGACTCGGCGGTCACCGGCGAACCGGCGGGCCGACGGGCCGTACGGCGGCGGCGCGGCGCGGGCTCCTCCGCGACCGGCTCGACGACCGGCTCGGCGACCGGGGCCTCGACCACCGGCGCCTCGGCGGTCACCGGCGAACCGGCGGGCCGACGGGCGGTACGGCGACGACGCGGCGCGGGGACCTCGGCGACCGGGGCCTCGGCGACGGGCTCGACCACCGGGGCGGCGACGGGCTCGACGACCGGCTCGGCCACCGGGGCGGCGGCCACGGCCTCGACGACGGGCTCGGCGACCGGCTCGGCCACGGCCTTCTTGACCGTGCGGCGGCGCGGGGCCTTCTTCGGCTCCTCCGCCTTCGGCTCCTCGACGACGACCGGAGCCGCCTCGACGACCGGCGCCTCGACGGCCCGCTGGGCCATCAGGGCCACCGCGGCGCTCTCGGGCGTCTGGAACGACACGGTCTCCTCGACCGGACGCACCACCCGGGCACGGCGGCGGCGCGGGGCCGGAGCCGGGGCCGCGGGGGCCCGGTCGACCGGAGCGGCGGCCGGCACGGCCTCGGGCCGTGCGGCGGCACGGGTACGGCGACGGGGGGCCTTCGGCTCCTCGACGACCGGCGCCGTGGCGGCGGGCGCCTCGACGACCGGCTCCTCGAAGACGGGCGCCTTCACGGTGCGCGCCCTGGTGGCGGCCGCGGCCTCGACGACCGGCGCCGTGGTGGCGGCCGGGGCCTCGAAGGCAGGCGTCTTCACGGCCTGCGCCGTGACGGTGGCCGGAGCCTCGGCGACCGGCGCCTTCGCGCGGGCCGGGGCCTCGGCGACCGGAGCCGTCGTGGTCGCCTGGGCCGCGATCGGTGCGCTCACGCGGGTGCGGCGGCGACGGCGCGGGGTGCGCGGGCCGGACTCGACGGGGGTCTCGTCCGCCGGGGTCTCGACGGCCGGGGCCGCCGACGCCGGGGCGTCACCGAGCTCGCTGCCGCTGCGGGTGCGGCGACGCTGGCGCGGGGTCCGCGTACGGGCCGGGCGCTCCTCGGTCTTCTCCGCGGCCTTCGGGCCACGGCCACGGCGGCCGCCGGGCTCGCCCAGGTCCTCCAGCTCCTCCGCGCCCAGACCCGCGCGGGTCCGCTCGGCGCGGGGCAGGATGCCCTTGGTGCCCGCCGGGATGTCCAGCTCCTCGTAGAGGTGCGGGGACGAGGAGTACGTCTCGACCGGCTCGTGGAAGTCGAGGCCGAGCGCCTTGTTGATGAGCTGCCAGCGCGGGATGTCGTCCCAGTCGACCAGCGTCACCGCCGTACCCTTCGCACCCGCGCGGCCGGTGCGGCCCACGCGGTGGAGGAAGGTCTTCTCGTCCTCCGGCGACTGGTAGTTGATGACGTGCGTGACGCCCTCGACGTCGATGCCGCGCGCGGCGACGTCGGTGCAGACCAGCACGTCGACCTTGCCGTTGCGGAAGGCGCGCAGCGCCTGCTCGCGGGCGCCCTGGCCGAGGTCGCCGTGGACGGCGCCGGAGGCGAAGCCGCGGCGCTCCAGCTGCTCGGCGATGTCGGCCGCCGTGCGCTTGGTGCGGCAGAAGATCATCGCGAGCCCGCGGCCCCTGGCCTGCAGGATGCGGGAGACCATCTCCGGCTTGTCCATGTTGTGCGCGCGGTAGACGTGCTGCTTGATGTTGGCGACGGTCGCGCCCTCACCGTCGGGCGAGGTGGCCCGGATGTGGGTGGGCTGCGACATGTAGCGGCGGGCCAGGCCGATGACCGCGCCCGGCATGGTGGCCGAGAACAGCATGGTCTGGCGCTTCGCCGGAAGCATGTTCATGATCTTCTCGACGTCGGGCAGGAAGCCCAGGTCGAGCATCTCGTCGGCCTCGTCGAGGACGAGGACCTTCACGTGCGAGAGGTCGAGCTTGCGCTGGCCGGCCAGGTCGAGGAGACGGCCGGGGGTGCCGACGACGACGTCGACGCCCTTCTGGAGCGCCTCGACCTGCGGCTCGTACGCCCGGCCGCCGTAGATCGCGAGCACGCGGACGTTGCGCACCTTGCCGGCGGTCAGGAGGTCGTTGGTGACCTGCTGGCACAGCTCGCGGGTGGGGACGACGACGAGCGCCTGCGGGGCGTCGGTCAGCTCCTCGGGCTTGGCCCGGCCGGCCTCGACGTCCGTCGGGACGGTGACGCGCTCCAGGATGGGGAGGCCGAAACCGAGGGTCTTGCCCGTACCGGTCTTGGCCTGGCCGATGACGTCGGTGCCGGTGAGGGCGACCGGAAGGGTCATCTCCTGGATGGGGAAGGGGGTGACGATGCCGACGGCCTCAAGTGCCTCGGCCGTCTCAGGGAGGATTCCGAGTTCTCGGAAAGTCGTAGTCAGGGTGCTGCCTCTTCTGTGAGACGCGGCGCGAGGCGAACGAAGGGGGTCTCACCGTGCCGGGATCTTCCGGGGGATCAGGGGAGATCGCCGCCGGGTGGCACGGGACCACTGCCGTCGCTCGAGCGTCGTACCGCTGAGGGTGACCCTTCCGCGGGTCCGCCGGAAGGGCTGTCGGGCCGGAGCCGATCGGGCCACCGACCGGGCATCCTCATTCATGAGTCGGCCCACCGAATACGTCCGAACGTGCGAAAGCATGTCCGCATACTCAGCAGGCGCCTTACCACTGTACCCCGGATTCGCGCATGTGTGTTGGGAGAAATCGTGATGAGGGCACGGTCACACTGACTGACCAGGGCCTTCCCGGGCCCCGCGAGCGGGCTATTGTGCGCTGCATGGAGACGCCTGACAACGCCACACCCACCGGGATCGCCGCCAAGGACTGGGCGGAGGCTTCCGCCGAGCCGCAGTACCGCGCCGCCGTGATCGACCTCCTCGGCGCCCTCGCCTACGGCGAGCTCGCGGCCTTCGAGCGGCTCGCCGAGGACGCCAAGCTGGCGCCGACCCTCGCGGACAAGGCGGAGCTGGCGAAGATGGCCTCGGCCGAGTTCGCCCACTTCGAGCGGCTGCGGGACCGCCTCGCGGCCGTCGACGCCGAGCCGACCTCGGCCATGGAGCCCTTCGCGAAGGCGCTCGACGACTTCCACCGCCAGACCGCCCCGTCGGACTGGCTGGAGGGCCTCGTCAAGGCGTACGTGGGCGACTCGATCGCCAGCGACTTCTACCGGGAGGTCGCGGCCCGGCTCGACTCCGACACGCGCGCACTCGTCCTCGCGGTGCTCGACGACACCGGCCACGGCAACTTCGCGGTGGAGAAGGTCCGCGCGGCGATCGAGGCCGACCCGCGCGTCGGCGGCCGGCTCGCGCTCTGGGCGCGCCGCCTGATGGGCGAGGCGCTCTCCCAGGCCCAGCGCGTGGTCGCCGAGCGCGACGCGCTGTCGACGATGCTCGTCGGCGGCGTGGCGGACGGCTTCGACCTCGCGGAGGTCGGCCGGATGTTCTCCCGGATCACCGAGGCGCACACCAAGCGCATGGCCGCGCTGGGGCTCGCGGCCTGAGGTCCTTCGGACGGGTGCGCCGGTCAGACCACGGCTGATCGGCGCAGTCGGCGCGAGGCCGGGCGGATCAGCAGCGAGAGCAGCACCGCCGCCACAGCCACGGCGCCGATCAGGGTGGCGAGGAAGTGGCCGGGGCCGAGCGCCCCGTGGGTGACGAGCGCACCGAACACCCCGCCGAGCGCTCCGGTGGCGAGGACTCTTCCCCGGGCGGGGAGGCGGTCGGCCAGCCGCTGGACGGCGGCCCAGGCCAGGGCGAAACCGAGCAGCGCGGAACCGAGGGCTTCCAGGAACACGGCGGATCACCTCGCGAGGGGTGCGGGGCAGGTGGTGCGGTCAAGGGCGTCCTACCCCCGGTGTCCGGAACGCAATCCTCCCGCACCCCCTGACGTGGCCATACGGGTCATACGGGCATACGAAAGGCCCGGCGGGGCCGCCGGCGGGCTTGTACGGACTCATACGAAGGCCCGGCGGACCACCGGCGGGCTTGTACGGACTCAACTCATACGAAAGGCCCGGTGGACCGAAGCGGTCCACCGGGCCTTTCCCGTCCGATCCCGGGCTCAGAGCGCGCCGAAACCCACGCGGCGCACGGCGGGCTCGCCGAGCTCCACGTACGCGATCTTCTCGGCCGGAACGAGGACCTTGCGGCCCTTCTCGTCAGAGAGGCTGAGCAGCTGCGCCTTGCCGGCCAGCGCGTCGGCCACCAGGCGCTCGACCTCCTCGGCGGACTGCCCGCTCTCCAGAACGATCTCCCGGGGTGCGTGCTGCACGCCGATCTTGACCTCCACGGCTATGTCCCTCCGAACGGTCGCCTTCGCGCGGACACCCGCGCCGTACGCTGCACACATTAGCCCGGAGAGGGGACCCGCACGGGTCAGCCGCCGCACGCCAGGAGCGAACAGCCTCCGGGAATGTTCAGTGGCCCTCGGCGCTGAGCTGGCCGTCCACCGGGTGCAGCGGGAAGCCCGCGATGCCGCGCCAGGCGAGCGAGGTGAGCAGTCCGACCGCCTTGTCGCGGGGGATGCCGGATCCGCTCGACAGCCAGTAGCGGGCGACGACCTGGGAGACCCCGCCGAGGCCGACGGCGAGCAGCATCGACTCGTCCTTCGACAGGCCGGTGTCCTCGGCGATGACGTCGGAGATGGCCTCGGCGCACTGCAGGCTGACCCGGTCCACGCGCTCGCGTACGGCAGGCTCGTTCGTCAGATCGGACTCGAAGACGAGGCGGAACGCGCCGCCCTCGTCCTCGACGTACGCGAAGTACGCGTCCATCGTCGCCGCGACCCGGAGCTTGTTGTCCGTGGTGGAGGCCAGCGCCGTGCGCACGGCGAGCAGGAGGGACTCGCAGTGCTGGTCGAGCAGGGCGAGGTAGAGCTCCAGCTTCCCCGGGAAGTGCTGGTACAGCACCGGCTTGCTGACGCCGGCCCGCTCGGCGATGTCGTCCATGGCGGCGGAGTGGTACCCCTGGGCGACGAAGACCTCCTGGGCCGCGCCGAGCAGCTGGTTCCGTCGGGCACGTCGCGGCAGGCGCGTGCCCCGAGGGCGTGCTGCCTCTGTCTGCTCGATGGCGCTCACGCGGCCTCCCAAAAATCGATCCATGCGCGCTGTCGCGCCGCGCCGCCATCGTACTTTTGGGTAACCCGGCTGTGCGCGGTGCGAACGCAGAATTTCACGGACCGGACGCCCTGGTCGACAGTCGATTCAAAATTAAACCGAACAAATCAGCGGGAGTCGTGTGCTCAGCGGTAGTCGTCCTCGTCGAGGGTGACCACCCGCGCCTGTTCGGACGCGTCGGCCTCGTTCGCCGAGTCGCGCTCGAGATGGGTGGGCTGCTCGTCCTCGCGCTGCTGGAGTTCGGTGTGCTGCTCGGCAGCGTCGGCCTCCGGGATTTCCTGGTCCAGCACGTCGACCTCTTCCTCGGTGAATGTGTCCGGCTCGCTCGGATCGGCAGTCATGCGGCTCCTCCCGGGACGCGGGTCGCGGTGCTCCCGATGGCCCTCTCTACGAGCCTAGGAGCGAACGCGCCATGCCGCATACGCACCTGTGACGGCACCCACACACGTCGGCGCGTGATCGTCTCGTAATATTGCGGCCATGTCTTCGACCGAGCTGCCGGAAACACGGACCGCCGCCGCGCCCTCCGCGGCGCGGACCCGCGCCGTACGGGTCGCAGACGGCGAGGAGCTCCGCTCCGTCGCGCTGCCCGGACTCACCCTCACGGTGCGCGCCCGGCCGGGGAACCGGCCCGGACTGCCGCCCGCGCTGTACGTCCACGGCCTCGGCGGCTCCTCGCAGAACTGGTCCGCCCTGATGCCGCTGCTCGCGGACGTCGTCGACGGCGAGGCGGTCGACCTGCCCGGCTTCGGCGACTCCCCGCCGCCCGACGACGGCAACTACTCGGTCACCGGACACGCCCGCGCCGTCATCCGGCTCCTGGACGCCGGCGGACGTGGACCGGTCCACCTCCTCGGCAACTCGATGGGCGGCGCCGTCGCCACCCGCGTCGCCGCCGTCCGGCCCGACCTGGTCCGCACCCTCACCCTCGTCTCCCCGGCCCTCCCCGAGCTGCGCGCCCAGCGCACCGCCTGGCCTACCGCGCTGCTCGCGGTGCCGGGCGTCGCCTCGTTCTTCGCGAAGCTCACCAAGGACTGGACGGCCGAGCAGCGCGTCAAGGGCGTCCTCTCGCTCTGTTACGGGGACCCCGGCCAGGTCACCGAGGAGGGCTTCCGGCACGCCGTCGAGGAGATGGAGCGGCGCCTGGAGCTCCCGTACTTCTGGGACGCCATGGCCCGCTCCTCGCGCGGCATCGTCGACGCGTACACCCTCGGCGGGCAGCACGGTCTCTGGCGGCAGGCCGAACGGGTCCTCGCCCCGACGCTCCTCGTCTACGGCGGGCGCGACCGGCTCGTCTCGTACCGGATGGCCCGCAGGGCGGCCGCCGCCTTCCGCGGCTCGCGCCTGCTGACCCTCCCCGAGGCGGGGCACGTGGCGATGATGGAGTACCCGGAGACGGTCGCCCAGGCCGTCCGGGACCTGATCGCCGATGACGGCGGGAGCTGATCCGGGGCGTGGGACGACATAGTCGCAAGGGCGCCGCGCCCTCGGTGGCCGACACCGGGCAGCAGGCGGCGGCCGGGGCGGGGACGGGGACGGTCCCGGCGGGACCACCGCCCGGGACGGGACGCCGCCGCAGGACCACGGGAGGTGCCGACCAGGAGACCACCTGGACCCAGGGGTACGGGACTCCGGCGCAGGGCACGCCGATGTACGGCACGCCGGCGCACGGCACGCCGCAGTACGGAAACCCGACACAGGCCGCTCCGCGACACGGGACTCCGGCGCAGGGGACGCCGGTGTACGGCACTCCGGCGCAGGGGACGCCGCAGTACGGGGCTCAGGCGCAGGGGGCTCCGCGGCAGGGAAACCCGGCGCAGGGCACTCCGCGACACGGGACTCCCGCGCACGGCACGCCGCAGTACGGGGCTCAGGCGCAGGGCGCTCCACGGCAGGGAAACCCGGCGCAGGGCACTCCGCGGCAGGGAAACCCGGCGCAGGCCGGTCCGCGGCACGGCACTCCGGCACACGGCACGCCGCAGTACGGCACTCCCGCGCACGGCACCCCCCAGTACGGGACCCCGGCGGCCGGCACTCCGGTCCGTGGCGTTCCCCGGTACGGCACGCCGCGCCACGCGACTCCCGCGCACGGCACCCCCGCCTACCCGGGCGGAGCCTCCGACACCCCCGCGCACGGTGTGCCCGTGCGGGGTGGTCACCCGCAGGACGACGAGGGCTCCGGCCCGCGTCCCGCGCCGGTCGGGCCCCGGCGTGGTGCTCCCCGGACCGCTGCCCCCGAACAGGCCGATCCCCAGGCGCCGTTCATCCCCGCGCCCCGCCGCGAGAGCGTCGGCGACGAGCCGGAGGCGGAGGCCCCGGCCGGCCGGGGCGGTCTCGGCCGCACCCTCACCGGCGTCGCGGCCGCCGCCGTCGCGACCGTCCTCGCCGTCGTCGTCGCCGGGCAGGTCACCGGCCGGGAGGAGACCCCGCCCGCCCGTGCTGCCGAGGGGCCGGCCGAGCGGCCGACGGACGACACCTCGGCCTCCCGTTCCGACGACCGGGCCGTACCGGAGAAGCCGGCGCCCGCCGTCACCCCGCCGACGTACGAGCAGCTGATGACCCGGCAGTTCCCGATCGACCCGAAGCTGAAGGGCTCCGGGGAGTTCGAGGCCGTGCCGGGCCTGGCGAAGGCGCCCGGCAAGGGACGGCTGATCCGCTACCGGGTCGACGTCGAGAAGGGGATCGGTCTCGACGGGAAGCTCTTCGCCGACGCCGTGCAGAAGACCCTCAACGACAAGCGCAGCTGGGCCGGCCGGGGCGAGATGGCCTTCGAGCGCGTTTCCAGCGGCGAGCCGGAGTTCGTGATCACGCTCGCCAGCCCGGGGACCACTGGCGAATGGTGCAAGAAGTCCGGGCTCGACACCACCGTCGACAACGTCTCCTGCGATTCCGCCTCCACCGAGCGCGTGATGATCAATGCCTTCCGCTGGGCGCAGGGGTCGGTGACCTTCGGTCCGAAGGCGATGTACGCCTATCGCCAGATGCTCATCAACCACGAGGTCGGACACCGGCTCGGCCACGGGCACGTGAGCTGCCGCACACCGGGTGCGCTCGCCCCCGTGATGCAGCAGCAGACGAAGTCCCTGGACATCGACGGAATCAAGTGCCGCCCCAACCCCTGGGTGTACCCCACGAGTTGACGGGCCGTCCGGACCGTCGTCGTCCGTATGTCGAGACGGGTGTCTCGGGAATGCATGGCTGCGCGTTGACATCGCTCACGCGTTCGTCCATATTTCTCGGCATGTCGCACCGTCACGCCGTTACCGATAGCGCCGCCCTTGAGCTGGCGCTCTTCGGCGTGACCGGACACACGGTCGCCGACATTCTCTGTAGCTGACGCAGCCCGAGCGCTCGTCGGCCTTTCGTTTTTCTCGCCGCGCCCGGGTTCTTCATTCCCGCAGGCGCCGTCCCCCCTTTCGGGCCTTTTCCCCGTGCCTGCGGAATTTCCTTTCCTTTTCCCGCAGTTCACCCCGAGAGGTTTCCTTCCGATGCGTTCATCGTCCGTCATCTCGCGCCGCGTGGCAGCGGCCGCCGTCAGTGTCGTCCTGGCCTCGGGCGCCGCCGCCTGCGGTCCCGAGGACGCCGGCGCCAAGGGCGGTACCTCCGGCAAGGCCGCGGACGCCCCGCAGAAGGGCGGCACGCTCACCGTCCTCAACAGCGAGGCCCAGACCGACTTCGACCCCGCCCGCCTCTACACCTCCGGCGGCGGCAACGTCCCCTCCCTCGTCTTCCGCACGCTCACCACCCGCAACCGCGAGGCGGGCGCCGCCGGCACCCAGGTCGTCCCCGACCTCGCCACCGACACCGGCCGCCCCAACAAGGACGCCACCGAGTGGACGTACACGCTGAAGGAGGGCCTGAAGTTCGAGGACGGCACGCCCATCACCAGCGCCGACATCAAGTACGGCATCGAGCGCTCCTTCGCGGCCGAGCTCTCCGGCGGCGCGCCCTACCTGCGCGACTGGCTCGTCGGCGGCGACACCTACCAGGGTCCGTACAAGGACAAGAAGGGCCTCGCGTCCATCGTCACCCCCGACGCCCGGACGATCGTCTTCAAGCTGAAGAAGCCCGAGGGCGAGTTCCCGTTCCTCGCCACCCAGACCCAGTTCGCCCCCGTCCCCAAGGCCAAGGACACCGGCGCCAAGTACGAGGAGCACCCGGTCTCCTCCGGCCCGTACAAGGTCGTCGAGAACGACAACGACGGCGAGCACCTCGTCCTGGAGCGCAACGAGCACTGGGACCCCAAGACCGACGAGGAGCGCAAGGCCTACCCGGACAAGATCGACGTCAAGTCCGGCCTCGACGCGGCCGTCATCAACCAGCGCCTCGCCACCTCCTCCGGCGCCGACGCCGCCGCCCTCACCACCGACACCAACCTCGGCCCCGCCGAGCTCGCCCAGATCGGCTCCGACAAGGAGCTCGCCGCCCGCGTCGGCACCGGCCACTTCGGCTTCACCAACTACATCGCCTTCAACCCGAAGGTGAAGCCCTTCGACAACCCGAAGGTCCGCCAGGCCATCTCGTACGCGGTCAACCGCACCAGCGTCGTCAACGCCGCCGGCGGCTCCGCGCTCGCCGAGGCCGCCACCACCTTCCTGCCCGAGCAGAAGGCCTTCGGCTTCACGCCGTACGACCACTTCCCGGCCGGGAAGACCGGCGACCCGGAGAAGGCCAAGGCGCTGCTCAAGGAGGCCGGCTACCCGAACGGGCTCACCGTCACCCTGCTGCACTCCACCGCCCAGAACCGCACGACGAGCCCCGAGATCGCCACCGCCGTCCAGGAGGCCCTCGGCAAGGCCGGCATCACCGTCAAGCTCGACGGGCAGGAACCCAACTCCTTCAACGAGAAGCGCTGGAGCGTCAAGGACGCCCCCGGCTTCTTCCTCTCCCGCTGGGGTGCCGACTGGCCGGCCGGCGGCCCGTTCCTCGCGCCGATCTTCGACGGACGCCAGATCGTCACCAACGGCTCCAACTACAACCACGCGCAGCTGAACGACCCGGCGGTCAACAAGGAGATCGACGAGATCAACAAGCTGACCGACCACGAGGCCGCCGCCGCCCGCTGGGGCGCCCTCGACAAGAAGATCGGCGAGCAGGCCCTCGACGTGCCCCTCTTCCACCCGGTCTACAAGCAGCTCGTCGGCAAGGACATCAAGAACGTCGTCATCAGCGACTGGACCGGTGTCCTCGACATCTCGCAGATCGCGGTCAAGTGACGACCCTGACCGACGCCCCGGCGCCCGTGGCGGGCCTCCCCGCCACGGGCGCCGCCCGGCAGGTGTGGCGACGGCTCCGCACCCGCCCGGCCGCCCTCGTCTCCGCCGCCGTCCTCCTCCTGCTCGTCCTCCTCGCCCTCGCCGCTCCGCTGCTCGCCGCCCTGGAGGGCCAGGACCCGCACACGTACCACGACGACCTCGTCGACTCGGCCCGCGGCGGCGTCCCGTACGGCGCCTTCGGCGGGGCGAGCGCCGAGCACTGGCTCGGCGTCGAACCCGGCACCGGCCGCGACCTGTTCGTCCGCCTCCTCTACGGCGCCCGGATCTCCCTCCTCGTCGCCGTCGGCGCCACCACCGTCCAGATCCTCATCGGCGTCCTCGTCGGCCTCGCCGCCGGACTCGGCAGCCGGTGGCTCGACGGGTTCCTCAGCCGCGTCACCGACGTGCTCGTCGCGCTCCCGATGCTGGTCCTCGCCCTCGCGCTGACCGCCGTCGTCCCGCGCGACTTCCCCCGGCCGCTGCTCCTGATCCTCGTCATCGGACTGCTCGGCTGGGCCTACACCTCCCGGATCGTGCGCGCCCAGACGCTCACCCTCAGGAGCCTCGACTTCGTCGCCGCCTCCCGCCTCACCGGCTCCGGCCGGTGGCGGACCGCCCGCCGGGAGCTGCTGCCCTCCCTCGCCGCCCCCGTCATCACCTACGCGGCGATCTCCTTCCCCACCAACATCGTCGTCGAGGCCTCCCTCTCCTTCCTCGGCGTGGGCGTCACCCCGCCCACCCCGTCCTGGGGACAGATGCTGTCGACCGCACAGACCTGGTTCCGGGCCGACCCCGCGTACGTCCTGCTGCCCGCCGGACTGCTCTTCGCCACCGTGCTCGCCTTCACCGTCCTCGGCGACGCCGTCCGCACGGCCCTCGACCCGCGCGAGGCGAGCCGGCTGCGGGTCGGCACCCGTAGGGAGTCCCGCAAGGGCACCCGCAAGGAGGCCTCCTGATGATCCGCTTCGTCCTCAAGCGGCTCGCGGGTGCCGTGCTCGTCCTGCTCGCGCTCTCGGTCCTCGTGTACGCCCTCTTCTACCTGGCGCCCGGCGACCCCGCCCGGCTGGCCTGCGGCGAGCGCTGCAACCCCCAGCAGATCGCCCAGGTGCGCGAACAACTCGGCCTGAACGAGAGCGTGTTCGGACAGTACCTGCACTTCCTCCAGGGCGTGTTCGCCGGCCGCGACTACTCCACCGGCACCTCCGTCACCCACTGCGACGCGCCCTGCCTCGGCCTCTCGTACCAGAACGACCAGCAGGTCACCCAGCTCGTCCTGGAACGGCTCCCCGCCACCGCGTCCCTCGCCCTCGGCGCCATGGTCGTCTGGCTCCTCGTCGGCGTCGGCACCGGACTCCTCTCGGCGCTCCGCCGCGGCGGCATCACCGAGCGCGTCCTGACCGTGCTCACCCTCGCCGGGACCGGCACGCCCGTCTTCATCCTCGGGCTGCTGCTCCTCATGGCCGTCTGCGCCTACCTGCAGTGGCTGCCCTTCCCCTCGTACGTGCCGTTCGGCGACGACCCCGAGCAGTGGGCCTGGAACATGCTGCTGCCCTGGCTCACCCTCGGCTTCTTCGAATCCGCCAAGTACGCGCGGCTGACCCGCAGTTCCACCCTGGAGACGCTCGCCGAGGACCACATCCGCACCTTCCGCGCGTACGGGGTGGGGGAGCGGTCCGTCGTCACCCGCCACGCGCTGCGCGGCGCCGTGCCGCCGGTCATCGCGATCAGCGCCGTCGACCTCGGCTCGATGTTCGGCGGGGCCGTGCTCACCGAGTCCCTCTTCGGCATCCCCGGGCTCGGCAAGACCCTCCTCGACGGGGTCCGCACGATCGACCTGCCCGTGGTGGTGGGCGTCGTCATGGTGATGGGTGCGGCCGTCGTCCTCGCCAACGTCCTCGCGGACCTGCTGTACGCGGCCGCCGACCGAAGGGTGGTCCTGACGTGACCCCGCTTGTCGAAGTCCGGGACCTCAGCGTCGAGTTCGAGCGGGAGGCCGGGGCCGTGCGGGCCGTCGACGGGCTCTCCTTCACCCTCGGCGAGGGCCGGGCGCTCGCCCTCGTCGGCGAGTCCGGCAGCGGCAAGTCCACCGTCGCCGGCGCCCTCCTCGGCCTCCACCGGGGCACCGGCGCGCGGGTCGGCGGCACCGTGCGGGTCGACGGCATCGACGTCGGCACCGCCGGCCCCGCCGAACTGCGGCGGCTGCGCGGCGGGGTCGCCGCGATGGTCTTCCAGGACCCGCTGTCGGCCCTGGATCCGTACTACTCCGTCGGCGACCAGATCGCGGAGGTGTATCGGATCCATCGTCCTGGATCCGATATCCAGCAGCCTGGATCCAAGATCCATAAGCCTGGATCCTGGATCCATCGTCCTGGATCCAAGAAGGCCGCCCGCGCCCGCGCGATCGAGGTCCTCGACCGGGTCGGCATCCCCGACGCCGCCCGCCGCTCCCGGTCCCGCCCGCACGAGTTCAGCGGCGGCATGCGGCAGCGGGCCCTCCTCGCGATGGCCCTCGCCTGCGAGCCGAAGCTCATCGTCGCCGACGAACCCACCACCGCCCTCGACGTCACCGTGCAGGCCCAGATCCTCGACCTGCTGCACGAACTGCGGCGCGAGACCGGCACCGCGCTGCTCCTCGTCACCCACGACGTCGGCGTGGCCGCCGAGAGCGTCGACGAGGTGCTCGTCATGCGCGACGGGCGCGAGGTCGAGCGCGGCCCCGTCGCCGGGGTGCTCGGCGCGCCCTCGGCGCCGTACACCCGCACGCTGCTCTCCGCCGTGCCCCGGCTCGACGGGCCGGCCCGGACCCCCGCCGCCCGGCCGGGCGAGGTGCTCCTCGAAGCCGTCGACCTGCGGCGGGAGTTCGGCCGGGGCAAGGCCGCCGTGACCGCCGTCGACGGGGTCTCCCTCACCGTCCGCGCCGGCGAGACCCTCGGCGTCGTCGGGGAGTCCGGCAGCGGCAAGACCACCCTCGGCCGGATGCTCGTACGGCTCCTCGACCCGACCGGCGGCGAACTCCGGTACGGGGGCGAGGAGATCGGCACCCTGCCGGAGCGGGAGCTGCGCCCGTACCGCCGCGAGCTCCAGATGGTCTTCCAGGACCCGGTCTCCTCCCTCAACCCGCGCCGCTCCGTCGGCGAGTCGATCGCCGACCCGCTGCGCGTGGCGGGGGAGCGGGACGAGACCTGGATCCGGGACCGGGTGCGGGAACTGCTCGACCGGGTGGGGCTCGACCCCGACCGGTACGAGGCCTATCCGCACGAGTTCAGCGGCGGCCAGCGCCAGCGCGTCGGCATCGCCCGCGCCCTCGCCGCCGAACCCCGGCTGATCGTCTGCGACGAACCCGTCTCCGCGCTCGACGTCACCACCCAGGCCCAGGTGACCGCGCTGCTCGCCGAGCTCCAGGCCGAACTCGGCCTCGGGCTCGTCTTCATCGCCCACGACCTCGCGGTCGTCCGCCAGGTCAGCGACCGGGTCGCCGTCATGCGCGGGGGCCGGATCGTCGAGCAGGGCTCGGTCGGCGAGGTGTACGGGGCGCCCCAGGACCCGTACACCCGGCAGCTGCTCGCCGCCGTCCCCTCGCTCGACCCGGTGCTCGCGGCGGAGCGCCGGGAACGACGCCAGGAGCTGGCCGTCGCCTGACCCTCCGTGACCGTTCCGCCGCGTACCGCGACAGAACGCGACCGGGGTGGGAAAGTTACGTGCATTCACCCCTTCCGGTGGTGCGACGGACAACCGTCCGTCGCACCACCGGTGTCTCCGCTTACGTTCTTCCCGCTGTGAGTCACCGGGCCGACGGTGACCGGCGTCAAGGGAGATCGGGGGTGCGCGCGTGCGGATCGGACTGCTCACGGAGGGTGGCTACCCGTACGCCACCGGTGAGTCCGGACGCTGGTGCGAGCGGCTCGTACGCGGGCTCGGACAGCACCAGTTCGACCTCTACGCCCTCGGCGGGACCGGCACCCCGCTGCCCCTGCCGCCGAACGCCCGCGTCGCGCGCGCCACTCGCGGCGCTCGCGGCGGCGACCTCGGCGGCCCGGACACGGCCCCGGCCCCGGCCGCGAAGGGCCTCGCCGAGCACCGCGCCTCCCGCCGGGCCTACGGACGCCACGAGCGGCGCCGCTTCACCGAGGCCTACCACCGGCTCGCCACCGGACTCTGCGCCGAGGACGACGCGACCTCCTCCGCCGGCGGACTCCGTGCCGAGGAGGGCTCGACCTCCTTCGCCGAAGGGCTCTACGCCCTCGCCGAACTCGCCCGCGAACGCGGCGGACTGCCCGGCGCACTCCGCTCCGACGACGCCGTCCGCGCCCTGGAGTCCGCCTGCCGCGCGCCCGGCGCACGCCGGGGCGCGGCCGCCGCCGGACTCCCCGACCACCTCGCCTTCGCCGAGCACCTGGAGCGGGCCCTGCGCCCCCTCTCCCTCGACTGGTACGAGGAGGACGCGCTCGGCGCCGCCGACCTCTGCCACGCCGCCGCCGGAGGCGTCACCGCCCTCCCCGGGCTGTTGGCCAAACGCTTCTTCGGCACCCCGCTGCTCGTCACCGAGTACGGCGTACCGCTGCGCGCCCACTACCTCTCGGCGGCCGGCGCCGACCGCTCCGCCCCCCTCCGCGCCCTGCTCGCCGCCCTCCACGGCCGGCTCGTCGGCGAGATCTACCGGCAGGCCGCCCTCCTCACCCCCGGCAACGCCCACGCCCGCCGCTGGCAGGAGAAGTGCGGCGCCGACCGGGCCCGCATCCGCACCGTCCACCCCGGCATGGCCGCCGAGCGCTTCGCCGAGGTCGGCGAGGACGAGGAGAGCGGCGACCCCGCCACCCTCGTCTGGGTCGGCCGCGTCGAACCCGCCAAGGACCTCATCGGCCTCCTCCACGCCTTCGCCGAGATCCGGGCCCGGCAGCCCGACGCCCGGCTGCGGATCGTCGCCGTGCCCGACCGCGAACCCGGCGCCTGCACCTACCTCACGTACTGCAAGGGGGTCGCCGCCCAGCTCTTCCCCGACGAGGCCGCCGGGGCGCACGCCGTCGGCGAGAACCCCGTCACCTTCGAGGAGCTCGGCGGCCCCGAGGCGCCCACCCTGGAGGACACGTACGCCTCCGGTGCGCTCGTCGTCATGTCCAGCCTCGTCGAGGGCTTCCCCGCCAGCCTCGTCGAGGCGATGTTCTGCGCACGGGCCACCGTCTCCACCGACGTCGGCGCCGTCGTCGAGATCATCGGCGGCACCGGCCTCGTCGTCCCCCCGCGCAACCCCCGGGCGCTCGCCGACGCGTGCCTCGCGCTGCTCCGCGACCCCGACCGCCGCCACCGGCTCGGCGCCGCGGCCCGCGCCCGCGCGCTGGAACTCTTCACGGTCGACCAGAACCTCGCCGCGTTCCGCGGCATCTACCTCGAACTCCTCTCCCACGCGCCGGTGCGCCACCGCCCCGGGGACGGCGTCCCCTTCGCCCACCCCGCCGAGGCCCATGTGCCGGGCAGCTGGGCGCACAAGGCCGTGACCGCGGGGACAGGAGCCCCCGATGCCTGAAGGAGGCACCCCCATGCGCGGCTCCGCCGCCCCGACGAGCCCCGGAGCCTGGGACGCCCGCTCCGAAGCCCTCCTCGGCACCCCCGCCCTGACGGCGGCCGGCACGCTCGACCTGCGCGCGCCCGCCACCGAGGACACCGTCGACGCCGCGCCCTCCGGGATAGCCCCGGCCCCGGGGGAGGCCACGCTCCCCTGCCCGGGCACGGCCTGGCCCCCGCATCCGACCCCGGACCCGACGGCCCCGCACTCGACGCCGGAGCACGCGGACGCGTCGGACCCGCGCCAAGCACCGGACCCGGCGGGCCCGGCGGTCCCGAGCCCGGCACCGGACGCGGACCGCGTTGCGCCCCGGTCGATTCCGGCCGGGGAAGCGGGCCCGGGCCCGGCAGAGCCGCACCCGGCGGCGGGCCCGGCCGGGAAGGCCGCCCCCGGCCCGGTGCCGGACCCGGACCCGGCGGACGGAGTCCACAGTCGGCCCGCCACGGGCGGCACCCCGCACACGCCGGCACCGGCAGGGCCAGGCGCGTACGGCGCGTCGGAAGCGACTGCGGCAGTGCTCCCGGAGCCCGGCCCCGACCGGCGGCCCGTGGGCCTGCCCGCCGACCGCCCCGCAGTCCCGGCGGGGGTGCCGGAGGCCGCCGCGCGCCCGGAGGGACGAGCCCCCGCGGCCCCGGCGCCCGGCCCCGCGCCTGCGGCCGCGCGCCCCCGCCGCGGGAACGCCGACCCCGTGAAGGTGCTCCTGCACCGGCACCGCGAGCTCTGCGAGCGGGCCGTCGACCCGTTGGAGATCGCCGCGGGCCTCGAAGCGCAGGGATTCACCGACCGGACCGCCGCGCGGTTCCGCCACCGGGACGTGTTCTCGCTCGCCGAGGAGCTGTACGCGCGCGTGCCGCGCGGCCAGGAGAAGCCCGCGCCCGTCGCGGAACCCGAGCCGGCCCGCGCGCCCTGGGCGCTCGCCGCGCTCGCCCCCGGCGGGGTCGCCGGGCTCGCGGGCCTCGGGCTCACCTTCAGCTACGGGCCCGTACGGCTCGCCGTCGGGGCCGCCGGGGCCCTCGCCCTCGGCGGGGCACTGTTCCTCGCCGTCCGCCGGGGACCCTTCCGCGCCCCCGACGGGGGGACCGTCCCCGCCGCCCGGCTCTGGACCCTCTGGCTCCTGGCGTACGCGGTCGGCGGCGACGGACTCCTGGAGGAGGTCCTCGGCGGCGGCCCCGACGGGCCCTGGGAGCTCACCCCCGCCCCCCTCCTGGGCCTCGCCCTCGCCGTCGCCCCCGCCGCCTGGGGCGCCCACCTCTTCGCCCGCCGGGCCCGCCGCCGGATCGCCGACAGCCGCGGCCTCGCCGACTTCGCCGCCGCCACCCGGCCGCTGCTCCTCGGCACCGTGACCCTCCAACTCCTCGCCCTCACCGCCCTGCTCGCCCTCACCGGGTTCAGCCCCGGCGCCCTCGCCCTCGGCGCGCTCCTGCTGCTCGCCCGGCTCCTCACCGTCCACGGCCACCCCGAGACGGCCGCCGCCGCCCTCGCCGCCGCCTGCGCCGCCGAGGCCCTCGCCCCCGCGAGCGTCCTCGCCGCCCGCGTCCCCGTCCCCGGCTTCGACGCGCTCGCCACCCCGGTGCGCGCCCTCGTCGAGGCCTGGGGCCCCGGGGCCGTACCCACCCTCGTCTGCGGCGCCGCCGCGCTCGGCCTGCTGGCCCACGCGACCGCCGCCCTCACCCGGGCATCGGCCCACGCCGCCCCGTGAACCCCCTGCTCACCCGCGGAGCCGACGCCGCGGGCGTGCCCCGTCACCTCTCTCATCACCCGCAAGGAGACCGAAGACCATGACCCCTCGAACCCAAGGACCGGCCGGTCGGCACACAGGGGCCGCACGATGAGGGTGCTACTGCTCGGAGCCAACGGCTTCATCGGACGCTTCGTCGCCGACCGGCTGCTCGCCGACCCGGCCGTCCACCTCACCGCGCTCGGCCGGGGCGACGACGCCGACGTGCGCTTCGACCTCGCCTCCGGCAGCCCCGGCGCGCTCACCCGCTTCCTGGACGCCGTCCACCCCGGGGTCGTCGTCAACTGCGCCGGAGCCACCCGCGGCGGCGCCCGCGACCTGACCCGGCACAACACCGTCGCCGTCGCCACCGTCTGCGAGGCCCTGCGCCGCAGCGGCTGCGGGGCCCGGCTCGTCCAGGTCGGCTGCGCCTCCGAGTACGGGCCGAGCCAGCCCGGCTCCTCCACGGCCGAGGACGCGATCCCGCGCCCCGGCGGCCCGTACGGCGTGTCCAAGCTCGCCGCGACCGAACTCGTCCTCGGCTCCGGGCTCGACGCCGTCGTCCTGCGGGTCTTCTCCCCGGTCGGGCCCGGCACGCCCGCCGGCTCCCCGCTCGGCCGCCTCGCCGAGGCGATGCGCCGCGCGATGCAGGCCGGGGACGGCGAGCTCAAGCTCAGCGGCCTCGGCGTGCAGCGGGACTTCGTCGACGTACGGGACGTGGCGCGGGCCGTCCACGCCGCCTCCCTCTCCGCCGCCCAGGGCGTCGTCAACATCGGCACCGGCCGGGCCGTCCGGCTCCGGGACGCCGCCGCCGTCCTCGCCCGGGTCGCGGGCTACGCCGGCAACCTGCACGAGCTGGACGCCCCGCACGGCATCCCGCAGCGCCCGATGATCGGCGCCCCCCGCACCGAGGGGACCATCGCCGAGCAGCTGGCCTCCGCCCCGTACCCGTACCCCGACGGCTGCGGACCCTGGCAGCAGGCCGACGTCCGCACCGCCCGCGACCGGCTCGGCTGGCGGCCCCGGATCAACCTGGAGGAGTCCCTCGCCGACATCTGGATGGAGGCGGCGTGTCGCATCTGACGACGACCACGGCCACCGGGGCCGTCCAGGCGCTCGGCTTCGGCGTCCCCGGCTACGCCCATCCGCTGCTCGCCCCCGTCGAGTGGGGCGAGCTCACCCGCCCCGGCACCCCGCTGCACTGGGCGGTGCTCAATGTGGCGGAGGGCCCGGGGACCCGTCCGGACCCGCACTGTCTGGAGGCGGCGGGGAGGCTACGCAACGCCGGGGTCAAGGTGCTCGGGCACCTGGACCTGGCGTACGGTTCCCGGCCCTTCGGGGAGCTCGTCTCGGACGCCCACCGCTTCCTCGACTGGTACAAGGTCGGCGGTTTCTACCTGGACCGGGCCCCCGCCGACCGGGCGGACCTGGCCGGGACGCGGCGGCTCACCGCCACCCTGGAGGCCGTGCTCGGCGGCGAGGCCCACCTCGTCCTCGGCCACGGCACCCACCCCCACCCGGGGTACGCCGAGACCGCCGACCAGCTGGTGACCTTCGCCGGCTCCTGGGTGGACTACCGCTGGTCGCAGGTGGCGGAGTGGACCGCCGAGTACACGGAGGCCAAGTTCGTCCACCTCGTCCACGGCGTCCCGCGCACCCACCTCGACGAGGCCCTGCGGATCGCGCGCTGGCAGGGGGCGGGGACGATCTTCTTCACCGACCGCGTCGGCCGTCCGGGACAAAGCGACCAATTCCATACCCTGCCCGGCTACTGGGACGAAATCGTCTCGCGGATTGGACCGGGTGTCTCGGAATGAGAAGGGGCGTGGCAGTGTTACGGGGAGAACAACCGTACTGACATACCGACCACCGGAGTCCCCGTGTCGCTGCCACCCCTGGTCGAGCCGGCTGCCGAGCTCACCGTAGACGAGGTCCGCAGGTACTCCCGCCACCTGATCATCCCGGACGTCGGGATGGACGGGCAGAAGCGGCTGAAGAACGCCAAGGTGCTGTGTGTGGGCGCCGGCGGCCTCGGTTCCCCGGCCCTGATGTACCTGGCCGCCGCCGGCGTGGGCACGCTCGGCATCGTGGAGTTCGACGAGGTCGACGAGTCGAACCTCCAGCGCCAGATCATCCACAGCCAGGCCGACATCGGCCGCTCCAAGGCGGAGTCCGCGAAGGACTCGGTCCTCGGCATCAACCCGTACGTGAACGTGATCCTTCACGAGGAGCGGCTCGAGGCCGACAACGTGATGGACATCTTCAGCCAGTACGACCTGATCGTCGACGGCACCGACAACTTCGCCACCCGTTACCTGGTGAACGACGCCTGCGTGCTGCTCAACAAGCCGTACGTCTGGGGTTCGATCTACCGCTTCGACGGTCAGGCCTCGGTGTTCTGGTCCGAGTACGGCCCCTGCTACCGCTGCCTCTACCCGGAGCCCCCGCCGCCGGGCATGGTCCCCTCCTGCGCCGAGGGCGGCGTCCTGGGCGTGCTCTGCGCGTCCATCGGCTCCATCCAGGTCACCGAGGCCATCAAGGTCCTGGCCGGCGTGGGCGACCCGTTGGTCGGCCGCCTGATGATCTACGACGCCCTGGAGATGCAGTACCGCCAGGTCAAGGTCCGCAAGGACCCCAACTGCGCCGTCTGCGGCGAGAACCCGACCGTCACCGAGCTCATCGACTACGAGGCCTTCTGCGGCGTCGTGTCCGAGGAGGCCCAGGAGGCGGCGCTCGGCTCGACGATCACTCCCAAGCAGCTCAAGGAGTGGATCGACGACGGCGAGAACATCGACATCATCGACGTCCGCGAGGTCAACGAGTACGAGATCGTCTCGATCCCGGGCGCGCGTCTGATCCCGAAGAACGAGTTCCTGATGGGCAACGCCCTCCAGGACCTCCCGCAGGACAAGCGGATCGTCCTGCACTGCAAGACGGGTGTCCGCAGTGCGGAAGTCCTCGCGGTGCTCAAGTCCGCGGGCTTCGCGGACGCGGTCCACGTCGGCGGCGGCGTGATCGGCTGGGTTAACCAGATCGAGCCCGAGAAGCCGATCTACTGAGGCCGGTCCGCTCATACGGTGTGCGGAAGGCCCCGGACCTCAGGTCCGGGGCCTTTCCCTTTGCGTACGGCGGCCTTCCCCTTTGCGTACGGCGGGCTACTTGCAGACCGTGGCCGAGGCAGGGACCTTGCCCGCCAGGAGGTACTCGTCCACCGTCTTCTTCACGCACGCGCTGCCGCTGTTGTAGGCGCCGTGGCCCTCGCCCTCGTACGTGACCTCCACGCCGACGCCCTTGCCGAGCGCGTCCACCATCGACCGGGCGCCCTCGTACGGCGTCGCCGGGTCGCCGGTGTTGCCGACGACGAGGATCGGCGCCGAGCCGGGCGCCGAGACGTCCGGGTGCTCCCAGAGCCCGGGCACCGGCCACTGCGAGCAGCTCGCGAGCGCCCAGCCCATGTAGTCGCCGAAGACGGGGGAGGCCTCGCGGAACCGGCCGAGCCGCTCCTTCGCCTGCCCCAGGGTGTAGCGCTCCTTGAAGTCCACGCAGTTGATCGCCGCGTTCGCCGCCTGGATGTTGCTGTACGAGCCGTTCTCGCCGCGCCCGTTCATCGAGTCGGACAGGGTGAGGAGCAGCGCCCCGTCGCCGCCGTCGGCCGCGTCGAGCCCCTGCTCCAGATACGGCCAGAACTTCTTCGAGTACAGGGCCTGCGCGATGCCGTTGGTGGCCTGCGTCTGGGTGAGTTTCCGGTCGCCGACGCCGGCGATAGGCTCCTTGTCGAGGGCCGCGAGGAGGTTGGTGATCCCCGCCTCGATCTCGGCGACGGTGCTGCCGGGCAGGGTGCACTCGTCGCCGCGGTCCACACAGTCCCGGGCGAAGTTGTCCAGCGCGAGCTGGAAGCCCCTCGCCTGGCCGAGGGCGCCGTCCTCGACGCCCGCGTCCGGGTCGACGACCGCGTCGAAGACGGCCCGGCCCACGTTCTTCGGGAACATGTGGGCGTAGACGCCGCCGAGTTCCGTGCCGTACGAGATGCCGAAGTAGTGCAGCTTCTCGTCGCCGAGGACCTGGCGCATCAGGTCCAGGTCCCGGGCCGCGTTCTCGGTGCCGACGTGCGGCAGGGCCGCGCCCGCGTCGCGCTCGCAGCCCTGCGCGTACCGCTTCTGAGCATCGGACAGCGTCCGCTCCTCGGCGGGGTCGTCGGGCATGAAGTCCAGGGCGTAGTAGGCGTCGAGCTCCTTGTCGGTGGCGCACTCGACGGGGTCGCTGCGGCCGACCCCGCGCGGGTCGAAGGAGACCAGGTCGTAGCGGGTGCGCAGGCTCTCGTAGTCGGAGGCGAAGCCGGGCAGGCCGGTGATGCCGGAGCCGCCGGGCCCGCCGAAGTTGAAGACGAGCGAACCGATCCGCTTCGCGCTGTCACGGGCCTTGGCACGGATGAGGGCCAGCTCGATGGTCTCGCCCTCCGGCACCGACCAGTCCAGCGGCGCCTGGAGGAAGGAGCACTCCCAGGCGGTGCCCCCGGGCAGCGGGGAGGGCGGGGCCCCGCCACCCTCGGCGGCGGACGGCGCCGGGCACGGTGCCCAGGACAGCTTCTGCGCCGTCAGCGCCGAGAGCCCGCCCGTGCCGGTCGGCTTCACCGGGGCCGCCGTACTGTCTCCCCCGTCCGAGCATCCGGCGGCGAGCAGCACGGCGGTGGCGGTCAGCAGAGCGGCGCGCTGGGCGGCGGCGGAGATCGGCATAGGCCCATCGTGGGCCGCCGCCCCCGGCCCCGCGCGGGACGGGGGGCCAAGCGGGTGGCGTACCGGTGGCGTCCTACAGGGCTTCCCGCTTGGTCAGCCAGTTGAAGCAGAGCCACCCCGGCAGCACCGGGATCCACAGCGTGAGCAGGCGGTACAGGAGCACCGCCGGGGTCGCGACCTCCAGCGGCAGGCCCACCGCCACCAGACCGAAGGTGAGCGCGCCCTCGACCGCGCCGACACCGCCCGGCGTCGGCGCCGCCGAACCGAGCGCGTTGCCCGCGAGGAAGACGACGGCCACGCTCGCGTAGCTGAGCGTCTGGCCGCCGTGCCCGAAGGCCCGGATGGAGGCGTCGAGGCAGAGCACGAACACGCCGGTGAGGAGCAGCATCCCGCCGATGCCCGTCGCCAGCTTCATGGGCCGCTGGAGCACGTCCAGCATGCGCGGCACCACACCGGCGAACAGCGAGCGCAGCCGCGTCGACACGAACTTGCGCATGAACGGGATCGCCGTCACCACCAGGACGAGCACCGCGACCGTCAGGAGTCCGGCGATGACCGTCCTGGACGGGGTGAAGGACTGCGACTTCTCCGTGCCCGTCAGATAGCCGAAGGACAGCAGGAGCAGGATGTGCGCCCCGAGGCCGAAGAGCTGCGAGGCGCCGACGCTCGCGACCGCGAGCCCCGGGCGCACGCCCGCGCGCTGGAGGAAGCGGGTGTTCAGGGCGACACCGCCGACCGCCGCCGGGGCGACGATCTTCACGAACGAGCCGGCGACCTGCGCCACCACCGTCCGCCAGAACCCGACCCGCTCGGGCACGAAGCCGAGCAGGCTCATCGCCGCCGCCACATAGCTGAGCGCCGAGAACAGCACCGCGGCCGCCACCCACCGCCAGTCCGCCTCGCTGATCGTCGACAGCGGCGTACGGGCGATCTGCGAGAGCAGGAAGTACGCGGCGACCGCGCCCGCGATCAGGCTGACCAGGGTCCGCGGCTTGATCCGCTCCAGGCGAACCGGTTCCACCGGGGCCTGCGGGCGGATCAGCAGCACCTGCTGCCGGATCTGCGCGAGCAGGTCCTCCTCGCGGGCCTCGTCGAGGGCGGTGTCCAGGGCCCGCTTCTCGGCCTTCTTGTCCGCCTTCTTCTCGGCCTTCGTCTCCACCCGTACGGCCTTCTTGTCGGCCGCCGCCTCGGCCTTGGCGAGCTCCCGCTCGTGCTTGGCCGCCTCCGAGGCCGCGAGCACGGCCTCGCGCTCCCGCGCGGACCGTTCCCGTGCCAGTTTCCGCAGCGTCGCGCGCGTGGAGCGGCTCAGCGCGATCGGCTGGAGCAGCGGCAGACAGTCGGCGACGCTGTCCGGGCCGAGCACCTCGACGGCCGCGGCGACCGCCCGCTCCGCCCCGACCCGCAGACCGAGGGTGGTGAGCAGCTGGGCGATGTCCATCCGCAGGACCAGGTCGCCGGCCGCGATCTCGCCGCCCCGCAGATCGGTGAGGATCACCCTGCCGGAACGATCCACCAGGATCGCGTCCCCCGTGAGCCGGCGGTGGGCGATCCGGCGCGACTGCAGCGCCCGGACCTGCCGCCAGGCGCTGTGGACCAGCTCGTCGGTGATCTCGGAGTCGTCGAGCGAGTCCAGGCTCCGGCCGCCGATGTGCTCGTACACGAGCATCACGGCGTCGGGACCGAGCTCCGAGGTGGCGATCAGCTTCGGCGCGTTCGCCCCGGCGGCGATCGCCGCGTACGCGAGGAGCGCCTCCTGCTCCAGGGCCTGGCGCAGCGAGACGATGGAGCGGCGGGTGGTGATCGTCCGCAGGGTGATCCGCCGCCACGCGCGGTAGAAGAAGCCGTGCGCCTGCTGCTCGCGGTCGACGACGGTGACGTCGAGCGGCGGCCCGTCCTCCAGGGTCACGATGTACCGGCGGCCCCGGTCGGCGCTGTCCGCCGAGTCGGGCACGCCCTCGGCGCGCAGCGCGGTCACCGGCCGGAAGCCGACCCGGCGCAGGCCGGCGAGGAGGGTCTGTCCGGTGGGCCGGACGTTCGGCGAGCCGACGGCGTACAACGTGCCGTACGCGACGGTCCAGCCGATCAGTACGGTCAGGATGATCGAGAGGGCGGTGGTGTAGCCGGCCACCAGCATCGTGAACGCGTCGAGCAGCAGCACCACCCAGAGCGACACCCGCCAGCGGGGTCTGCGGGCCATGCCGACGGCGGTCATGTACGCGATCACCGGCGCGAGGTAGTTGTGCACCGGGTCCGTGAGCCCGCCCCCGGACTGCGGCTGGGTCAGCGCGTCCTGGATCGTGCCGGGCGCGGCCTGGGCGACCCAGAGGTCGGTGGCGAGGGTGACGCCGTGCGCCAGGACGGCGGCGAGGACGCCGTCCGCGATCCGCAGCCCGTCGCGTTTGATCAGCCGCTCGATGGCGAAGGCGACCGGTACGAGCAGGACGGCGATGGACGAGACGAGACCGGCGATCTTGACGAAGACGTCCGGGGTGCCGGTCGCGCCCTTGTTGATGTCCTGTTCGAGACCCGAGGTCGTGGCGTGGGCGAACGCGGCGACGGCGATGACGAGCCCGATGGCGAGCACGCCGACGAGCAGCCGCATCAGGTCGGAGGGCCGGTGGACGCGGGCGGCGAGCAGCGGCTCGTCGCCGGAGACCCGCTCGGGCACGTCGGGCTGCGCCCCCTCGGGAGGCTGCGTGTCCTGCCCCATCACCATGTCCGTCTCTGCATGCGCGTCTTGTCGTTCTTGTGCTCGTTCTTGTTCTTGTACGTGTCGCTCTTGATCTCGTATCACCAGTCACCGCCCGGACGATGGTGGCACGAAGAGCTGCCGCGCGGAGGCATCAGGGCCATGTCGGTGCGGTGAGGCAGGATGGGGCGGATGAGCATGGAGGAGCCCATGGGGGAGACCGACGGGGGGACGGGCGGGGGGACCTTCGGGACGACCGGAGAACTGCCCGAGTACGCGGAGAGGGTGCTCGACGTCGCCGACGCGATCCCTCCCGGCCGCGTGATGACCTACGGCGACGTGGCCGAGTGGCTGGGCGAGGGCGGACCCCGCCAAGTCGGCCGCGTCATGTCCCTGTACGGCGGTTCGGCGCCCTGGTGGCGGGTGGTCCGCGCCGACGGCACGCTGCTGCCGGGCCACGAGCTGCGGGCCCTCGCCCACTACCGCGAGGAGGGCACCCCGCTGCGCGCGGCGGGCCCGGCGGCCGAGGGGCACGTGCCGAGGATCGACATGCGGCGGGCCCGCTGGGACGGCGGTGCCGACGGTGCCGACGGGGGTGCCGGCGGCGCCGGCGGGGGTGCCGGAACTCACATCTGAGGGAGCCGCCCCGGTCGGCCCGGCAAGGACGGGCCCGAGGGGGTGGAAGCGGTACGGAGTGGGGCTCGCCGGCGGGCCGCTTCGCGTAACGTCGTCGTTCGCTTCCCCCGAGGCGGCGGCCACGGCACACGGTCGCCTCACCCGCACCACCACACCCACCAGGACCGGCGAACCACGTGAGCTCCTCCTCCACCACCCGGCGTACGCCGCCGCACCAGGGACAGCCGTACCCGGGTCCGGGCCGGCAGCGGACCCCGGGCGCGTACCGACTGGTGCGCACCACGCCGGCCCCGCTGGATCCCCCTCAGCTGGACGCAGTCCAGCGGGAAGTGGTTGAGCACACCGACGGACCTCTCCTCGTCCTCGCCGGACCCGGCACCGGCAAGACGACCACCCTCGTCGAGGCCGTCGCCACCCGCATGGAGAACGGCGCCGACCCCGAACGCCTCCTCGTCCTCACCTTCAGCCGCAAGGCCGCCGTCGAACTCCGCGACCGCATGGCCGGCCGGCTCGGCGGCCGCCGCCCGCCACAGGCGACGACCTTCCACTCGTACTGCTACGCCCTGATCCGCGCCCACCAGGACGCCGAACTCTTCGCCGAACCGCTGCGGCTGCTCTCCGGACCCGAGCAGGACCTCGCCGTCCGCGAACTGCTCGCCGGCCAGATCGACCTGGAGAAGGCGGGCCTCGGAGGGGTCCGCTGGCCCGACGAACTCCGCGCCTGCCTCACCACCCGGGGCTTCGCCGACGAGGTACGGGCCGTCCTCGCGCGCTCCCGCGAACTGGGCCTCGGGCCGGACGCGCTGGCCCGCTTCGCGGACCGGGTCGGCCGCCCGGACTGGAAGGCGGCGGCCGGGTTCCTCGCCGAGTACCTCGACGTCCTCGACCTCCAGGGCGTCCTCGACTACGCGGAGCTCGTCCACCGGGCCGTACCGCTCGCCCGGGACGCGCGCGTGCCCGCGTACGACGCGATCTACGTCGACGAGTACCAGGACACCGACCCGGCACAGGTCCGGCTGCTGCACGCGCTCGCGGGCGGCGGCCGCAGCACGGTCGTCGCCTTCGGCGACCCGGACCAGTCCATCTACGCCTTCCGCGGCGCCGACGTGAACGGCATCCTCGACTTCCCGTCCACCTTCGGCGGCGCGACCGTCCGGGTCCTGCGCACCTCCCGCCGCTCGGGCGCGGAGCTCCTCGGGGCGACCCGGCTGCTCGCCCAGCGGATGCCGATGCCCCGGCTCCCCGCCGACAAGGTCCGCGCCCACCGCGAGCTCGCCCCCACCCGGGAGGGGGGCCGGGCGGAGGCGTACACGTACCCCACGGCCTCGGCGGAGGCCGAGAACATCGCCGACCTGCTGCGCCGCGCGCACCTGGAGGACGGCGTGCCCTGGCAGGACATGGCCGTCCTCACCCGCGCCGCCGCCTCCCTCCCGTCCCTCCGCCGCGCCCTCACCTCGGCGGGAGTCCCGGTGGAAACGGACGCGGCGGACACCCCACTCCGCCACGAACCGGCGGTGACACCACTGCTGCTCGCGCTGAGGGCAGTGGCGGGCGCCGTGGGCACGGCTTCCGCCGGGACGGACCCGGTTGTGGGCAGGCGTTCCGCTGAGTCGGACCCGGTTGTGGGCAGGCGTTCCGCAGGGGCGGAACGGGTGGGCACAACCGACGACGGCGCCGCACCCGCCCTGGACCCCGAGCACCAGGACGACGCGCCCGCGCAGGACGGCACCGAAGCGGTCTGGCTGCCCGTCGAGACGGCCCTCGAACTGCTCGCATCGCCTCTCGCCGGCGTGGACCCCGCCGACCTCCGGCGCCTGGGCCGCGCCCTACGGGACGAGGAGAGGGCCGGCGGGAACAAGGTCCCGCCACCTTCGGACGTCCTGCTCGCCCAAGCACTGGCGCAGCCGGAGCGCCTCGCCGCCCACGACCCCGCCTACGCCCGCGGCGCCCAGCGCCTGGGCCTGCTCCTCCAGGAGACCCGCACCCTCCTGAAGAACGGCGGCACCGCCGAAGAGGCCCTCTGGGTCCTCTGGAGCGGCACCCCCTGGCCCGGCCGCCTGGAGCGCGCCGCCCTGCGCGGCGGTCCCGCCGGGCGCAACGCCGACCGTGACCTCGACGCCGTCTGCGCCCTGTTCGAGACCGCCGCCCGCGCCGAGGAGCGCGTCGGCGGCCGGGGCGTCCTCAACTTCCTGGAGGAGCTCGACGCCCAGGACATCGCCGCCGACACCCTCACCCGCCGGCACACCCGCCCGGACGCCGTCCGCCTGATGACCGCCCACCGCTCCAAGGGCCTGGAGTGGAGCTTCGTCGTCGTCGCCGGCATGCAGGAGGGCCTCTGGCCGGACCTGCGCAGGCGGGGCTCCCTCCTCGAAGCCGACCGCATCGGCCGCGACGGCCTCGCCGAACCCCTCACCCCCGGCGCCCTCCTCGCCGAGGAGCGGAGGCTCTTCTACGTCGCCGCCACGCGCGCGCGTGACCGGCTCGTCGTCACCGCCGTGAAGGCCGCCGCCGAGGACGGGGACCAGCCGTCCCGGTTCCTCACCGAGCTCGGCGTCGAGCCGAAGGACGTTCCCGGCCGCCCCCGCCGCCCGCTCGCGGTCTCCGCGCTCGTCGCCGAGCTCCGCGCCACCACCGTCGACCCGGAGGCCTCGCCCGAGCTCCGGGAGGCGGCCGCCGACCGGCTCGCCCGGCTGGCCGCGCTCACCGACGACGAGGGCCAGCCGCTGGTCCCGGCCGCGCACCCGGACCGCTGGTGGGGCCTGTTCGAGCCGACGCGCAGCCCGGCGCCGCTGCGCGAGCGCGACCGGCCGGTGGCGCTGTCGCCGAGCGCGCTGGAGAACCTGGTCTCCACCTGCTCCCTCCAGTGGTTCCTGGGCCGCGAGGTCAAGGCGGCGGCCCCCGCCACCGCCGCCCAGGGCTTCGGGAACGTCGTCCACGTCCTCGCCGACGAGGTCGCCTCCGGGCGCACCCCGGCCGACCTCGACGTCCTCATGGCCCGGCTCGACTCCGTCTGGGACGCCCTCGCCTTCGACGCGCCCTGGAAGTCGGCGCAGGAGAAGCAGCACGCGCGCGTGGCCCTCGAACGCTTCCTGAGCTGGCACGTCATGGACCGCGGCGGCCGCACCCCCGCCGCCTCCGAGCACGGCTTCGACGTGACCCTGGAGGCGGGGGAGTACGAGGTCCGCATCCGGGGCTCCATGGACCGGGTCGAGACCGACGAGCACGGGCGCGCGTACGTCGTCGACTTCAAGACCGGCAAGTCCGCCCCCACCAAGGACGAGGTCGCCCACCACCCGCAGCTCGCCGTCTACCAGCTCGCGGTGCGGGAGGGCGCCCTCGACGAGGTCTTCGGCGGCGACCGCCCGGAGCCCGGCGGCGCCGAGCTCGTACAGCTGAGGCAGGCCGCCCCGAAGAAGGAGGGCGGCGACGCCCTGCCGAAGGTCCAGGCGCAGGAGCCGCTGACCGGGGAGTGGGTCGGCGAGCTGCTCGCCAACGCGGCGGGCCGGGTCCTCGACGAGCGGTTCACCCCGAGCACCGGCCAGCACTGCACGACCTGCGCCTTCCGGGCCTCGTGCAGCGCCCAGCCGGAGGGCCGCCAGGTCGTCGACTGACACCCTCCCGGTGCCGGGTGCGGAGTAGCGGGCACGCGCGCGCGGGGCGACCCTGGTGGACAGGGGTGTCCGGGAACGCGAGGAGGCTCGCATGGCGTCCCACCGAAAGCTCCGCGCCGCGGCGGTCGTCTGTGCCGCCGTCGTCGTCACGGGGCCCGCGCCGCTCGCGGCCCGGGCGGCGACCGCAGGCCAGGCGGCAGCCGTCCCACCCGGCGCGGCGGCCCTCGCACCCGGCGCGGCGGCCCTCGCACCCGGCGCGGCGGTCCTCGCACCCTCCCCCTCCCCGGACCCGTTCGCGGGCCTCACCCCCGACGAGATCGGCGAGCGGGCCGTGACCGCCACACAGTCCGCGACCTCCCTGCGGATGACCGGCAAGGTCGTCAGCGAAGGACAGCCGCTCGGCATCGACTTCTCCGTCAACGACAAGGACGAGTGCACCGGCCTGATCAAGATCAAGGACGGCACCGCCGAACTGCGCCGGCTCGACCACATCACCTACATGAAGGGCGACGAGGACTTCTGGCGGGCCTCCATGGCCTCCCAGGGCATGCCCGAACCGCAGATCACGGCCACCCTCGAACTGATCAAGGACCGCTGGCTGAAGATCGCCCCGGGACAGGCGGGCAGCGAGGACCTCGGCGGCGTCTGCGACCTGAAGTCGCTCCTCGCCGACCTGGACAAGGACAAGGAACAGCGCAGGGGACTGACCCGGGGCCCGGACGCCAAGGTCGGCGGGACCCCCGTCGCGACCCTGGTGAAGAAGAAGCCGGGAGGCGAGACGACCACCGTGTCCGTCTCCGAGCGGGGCAAGACGTACATCCTGAAGATGGTCAAGAAGGGCGGCAAGGAGCCCGGCGCGATCGTGCTCTCCGACTACGACAAGCCGGTCCACGTGAAGGCCCCGCCGGCCGACGAGACGGTGGACCTCTCCAAGCTGGACGGCGGCGCGCCCGCGTAACGCCCCAGGTCGGAGGCGTACGGGGCCGGAGTGTCGGTGGGCCCCGTTAGCCTCTTCCGGTGACCGCGCGCATCACCGACCCCGAGCAGCTCAAGGAGCTGCTCGGCATCCCGTTCACCCCGGAGCAGACGGCCTGCATCACCGCGCCGCTCGCCCCGCAGGTCGTCGTGGCCGGAGCCGGCTCCGGCAAGACGACGGTGATGGCCGCCCGGGTGGTCTGGCTGGTCGGCACGGGCCAGGTCGCCCCCGAGCAGGTCCTCGGCCTCACCTTCACCAACAAGGCGGCCGGCGAACTCGCCGAGCGCGTCCGCACCGCCCTCGTCCGCGCCGGCGTCACCGACCCCGACGTCATCGACCCGGACAACCCTCCGGGCGAGCCCCGCATCTCCACGTACCACGCCTTCGCCGGGCAGCTCCTGACCGACCACGGCCTCCGCATCGGCCTGGAGCCCACCTCCCGGCTCCTCGCCGACGCCACCCGCTACCAGCTCGCCGCGCGCGTGCTCCGCGAGGCCCCCGGCCCGTATCCCGCGCTCACCCGCTCCTTCCCGACCCTCATCACCGACCTGCTCGCCCTCGACGCGGAGCTCGCCGAGCACCTCGTACCGCCCGAGCGGCTCCTCGCGTACGACTCCGAGCTCCTCGACGCCCTCGCCGGCGCCAAGCTCAGCAACGCCGAGCTGCGCAAGGTCCCCGAGGCCTCCGCCGCCCGCCGCGAACTCCTCGACCTCGTCGGCCGCTACCGCGCCGCCAAGCGCTCCCGCGACCTGCTCGACTTCGGCGACCAGATCGCCCGCTCCGCCGAGCTCGCCACCACCCGCCCCGAGGTCGGCGCGATCCTCCGCGAGGAGTTCAAGGTCGTCCTCCTCGACGAGTACCAGGACACCTCCGTCGCCCAGCGGCTGCTGCTCTCCGGCCTCTTCGGCCAGGGCCCCGCCGGCCGGAGCACCGGACACGCCGTGACCGCCGTCGGCGACCCCTGCCAGGCCATCTACGGCTGGCGCGGCGCCTCCGTCGCCAACCTCGACGACTTCCCCGAGCACTTCCCGCACGCCGACGGCAGCCCCGCGAGCCGCTACTCCCTCTCCGAGAACCGGCGCAGCGGCGGCCGCCTCCTCGACCTCGCCAACGGCCTCGCCGCCCCCCTGCGCGCCATGCACGCGGGCGTGGAGGCGCTGCGCCCCGCGCCCGGCGCCGAACAGGACGGCACCGTCCGCATCGCCCTCCTCCCCACCCACGCCGAGGAGATCGACTGGCTCGCCGACTCCCTCGCCCACCTCGTACGCACCGGCCGCGAGCCCGGCGAGATCGCCGTCCTGTGCCGCACCGCCACCGACTTCCCCGCCATCCACGCGGCCCTCGTCGCCCGTGACGTGCCCGTCGAGGTCGTCGGCCTCTCCGGCCTCCTCCACCTGCCCGAGATCGCCGACCTCGTCGCCGTCTGCGAGGTCCTCCAGGACCCCGGGGCCAACGCCGCCCTGGTCCGCCTCCTCACCGGCCCCCGCTGGCGCATCGGCCCCCGCGACCTCGCCCTCCTCGGCCGCCGCGCCCGCCTCCTCGTCCACCGCGGCGGCGAGGAGACGGACCCCGAGCAGCGGCTCGCCGCCGCCGTCGAGGGCGTCGACCCGGCCGAGGTCGTCTCCCTCGCCGACGCGCTCGACACCTTCCTCGACTCCGGCGGCACCGACGACGGCCTGGCCTTCTCCGCCGAGGCCCGGGTCCGCTTCGCGCGCCTCGCCACCGAACTGCGCGCCCTGCGCACCTCGCTCGCCGACCCCCTCATGGACGTGCTGCACCGGGTCCTCGCCGCGACCGGCCTGGAGGTCGAGCTCTCCGCCTCCCCGCACGCGCTCGCGGCCCGCCGCCGCGAGACCCTCGGCCACTTCCTCGACATCGCCGCCGGCTTCGCCTCCCTCGACGGCGAGGCCAGCCTCCTCGCCTTCCTCGGCTACCTGCGCACGGCCGTCCAGTTCGAGAAGGGCCTCGACAACGCCCTGCCGGGCGGCGAGAACACCGTGAAGGTCCTCACCGCCCACAAGTCCAAGGGCCTGGAATGGGACGTCGTCGCCGTCCCCGGCCTGGTCACCGGCCAGTTCCCGAGTGCACGCGCCCGCGAGTCGTGGACCTCGCAGCCCCAGGTCCTCCCGCACGCCCTGCGCGGCGACGCGGCCACCCTGCCGGACATCGACACCTGGGACGCCAAGTCCCTCACGTCCTTCAAGAACGCGATGCGGGACCACCAGCACACCGAGGAACTCCGCCTCGGCTACGTCACCTTCACCCGCCCCCGCTCCCTCCTCCTCGGCTCCGCCCACTGGTGGGGTCCGGCCCAGAAGAAGCCCCGGGGCCCCTCGGACTTCCTCCAGGCGCTGTACGCCCACTGCGAGGCGGGCCACGGCGAGATCGAGGCCTGGGCGGAGGAACCGGAGGAGGACGCACAGAACCCGTCCCTGACGGAGGCGGCCAAGGACCAGGCCTGGCCACTGCCGCTGGACGAGGAGTCGTTCAAGCGCCGCAGGCAGGCGGCGGAGGCCGTGTCGAACCGGTTGTGGGCATACGTTCCGCAGGGCGAGGGGGGTGCCCCCTGCTCGAGCGAAGCCGAGAGCTTGGGGGAGGGTGGGCACAACCCCACCAGCACGGCGCCCGACTCCCAGGACCCGCACCCCGAGGACCTCTGGCCGGACGAAGAGGAACCCATCTGGGACGAGGAGGAACTCCCGGAGGACCTCCACAAGGACGCGATCCCGGCGCCCCGGGAAGAGCCCCGGCCCTCGGAGCCGTACAGGGAACTCACCCCCGAGGACACGAAGACCATCGCGTCCTGGGACCGAGACCTCACCGCCCTCACGACGGAGCTCAAGCGCGCCCGCGCGACCACCCGCGACGTCCTCCTCCCCGCCTACCTCTCCGCCTCCCAGGTCCTGCGCCTCGCCGCCGACCCCGACGGCTTCGCCCAGGAGCTGGCCCGGCCGATGCCCAAGGCGCCGCAGCCGGCGGCCCGGCGGGGCACCCGTTTCCACGCGTGGGTGGAGTCCCGCTTCGAGGAGCTCCCGCTGCCGTTCCTCGGCCCGGAGGAGCTGCCCGGCGGCGAGGACTTCGCGGGGGAACCGGAGATCCTCGACGAGCGGGACCTCGACGAGCTCAAGGAGGCCTTCGCCCGCACCCCGTACGCCCACCGCACCCCGTACCGCGTCGAGGTCCCCGTGCACCTCTCCCTCGCGGGCCGGGTCGTGCGGGGCAGGATCGACGCCGTCTACCGGGACCCGGACTCGGGCGCGTACGAGATCGTGGACTGGAAGACCAGCCGGGACCGCTCCGCGGATCCGCTCCAGCTCGCGATCTACCGGCTCGCCTGGGCCGAGCAGCACGGCCTCGCGCCCGAGGAGGTGGCCGCCGCCTTCGTGTACGTCCGAACGGGTGAGGTCGCCCGGCCGACCCGCCTGCCCGGCCGTGCCGAGCTCGAGGCGATCCTGCTGGGTGGGGCACCCCCGGACGCCGGATAGGCTCGGAGCCATGAGCGAGACCCCGGACAACGCCGTCCACGCCGTACGCACGTACATCGAGCAGCACCGCGACGCCTTCCTCGGCGACCTCGCGGAGTGGCTGCGCATCCCCTCCGTGTCGGCCCAGCCGGACCGGGCCGGGGACGTACGGCGCAGCGCCGAGTGGCTCGCCGCCAAGCTCACGGAGACCGGCTTCACCGCGGTCGAGGTGTGGGAGACGGACGGCGCCCCCGCCGTCTTCGCCGAGTGGCCGGCCGGGGACCCGGACGCCCCGACGGTGCTCGTCTACGGCCACCACGACGTGCAGCCGGCGGCCCGTGAGGACGGCTGGCACACGGACCCGTTCGAGCCGACGGTGGTCGACGGCCGGATGTACGCGCGCGGGGCGGCCGACGACAAGGGGCAGGTGTTCTTCCACACGCTCGGCGTCCGCGCGCACCTCGCCGCCACCGGCCGCACCGCGCCCGCCGTGAACCTCAAGCTGCTGATCGAGGGCGAGGAGGAGTCCGGCTCGCCGCACTTCCGGGAGCTGGTCGAGGCGCACGCGGACCGCCTCGCCGCCGACGCCGTGATCGTCTCCGACACCGGCATGTGGTCCGAGACGACCCCGACCGTGTGCACCGGCATGCGCGGGGTCGCCGACTGCGAGATCGAGCTGTACGGCCCCGACCAGGACATCCACTCCGGTTCCTTCGGGGGCGCCGTGCCGAACCCGGCGACCGTCGCCGGCCGGATCGTCGCGGCCCTGCACGACGAGCACGAGCACGTGGCGATCCCCGGGTTCTACGACGGGGTGACGGAACTCACCGAGGCCGAGCGGGCCCTCGTCGCCGAGCTGCCCTTCGACGAGGCGGCCTGGCTGCGGACGGCCAAGTCGCACGGCACCCTCGGCGAGGCCGGCTTCACGACCCTCGAGCGGGTGTGGGCCCGGCCCACCGCCGAGGTCAACGGCATCGGCGGCGGCTACCAGGGCCCCGGCGGCAAGACGATCGTCCCCGCCTCCGCCCAGCTGAAGCTGTCGTTCCGGCTGGTCGCGGGCCAGGACCCGGCCAAGATCGAGCTCGCGGTACGGGACTGGCTCGCCGGACTCGTCCCCGCCGGCATCCGGTACGAGATCGTCTTCGGCGCCCCGACCCGCCCCTGCCTCACCCCCCTCGACCACCCCGCCCTCAAGGCGGTGGCCGGGGCCATGAGCAGGGCCTTCGACGGCGCCAAGGTCCGCTACACCCGCGAGGGCGGCTCCGGACCGGCCGCCGACCTCCAGGACGTGCTGGGAGCACCCGTCCTGTTCCTCGGCATCTCCGTCCCGTCCGACGGCTGGCACGCCCCCAACGAGAAGATCGAACTCGATCTCCTCATGAAGGGCGTCGAGACGACCGCGCACCTGTGGAGCGACCTGCCCGCCGCACTCCAGACCGCGCGCTGAACCCACACACCGATCCGGGGGAGTTGGAAGCACCTGTGAGCACCTTGAAGAACGCGTCGAGCAGCCCGACGCACGCGCCGGCGGACCGCCCGATCTCGCTCACCGCCCCGAGCGGCATCGACCGCGCCGCCCACCACCGCCTCGACGAGGCGTGGCTGGCGGCGGCCTGGAGCCACCCCACGACCCGGGTCTTCGTGGTCTCGGGCGGGCAGGTGCTGATCGACGACGGCCCCGACGGCACGACCGAACTGGTCATGACCCCGGCGTTCGAGGCCCCGGTCACCGAGACCCACCGCTACTTCCTGGGCACGGACGCCGACGGCGTCTCGTACTTCGCGCTCCAGAAGGACTCCCTGCCCGGCCGCATGGACCAGTCGGCACGCCCGGCCGGGCTGCGGGAAGCGGGCCTGCTCCTCTCCGACCGGGACGCGGGCCTCATGGTCCATGCCGTCGCCCTGGAGAACTGGCAGCGCCTCCACCGCTTCTGCTCGCGCTGCGGCGAGCGGACGGTCGTCGCGGCCGCCGGTCACGTCCGCCGCTGCCAGGCCTGCGGCGCCGAGCACTACCCGCGCACCGACCCCGCGGTGATCATGCTGGTCACCGACGACCAGGACCGGGCGCTGCTCGGCCGCCAGGTGCACTGGCCGGAGGGCCGCTTCTCGACCCTCGCCGGCTTCGTGGAGCCGGGCGAGTCCATCGAGGCGTCGGTGGCCCGCGAGGTCTTCGAGGAGGCCGGTGTCACGGTCGGCGAGGTCGAGTACATCGCCAGCCAGCCCTGGCCGTTCCCGTCCAGCCTGATGCTGGGCTTCTTCGCCCGGGCCACGTCCTCCGAGATCAACGTGGACGGCGAGGAGATCCACGAGGCCCGCTGGTTCTCCCGCGAGGACCTGGCCGCCGCCTTCGAGTCCGGCGAGGTCCTCCCCCCGTACGGCATCTCGATCGCCTCCCGCCTGATCGAACGCTGGTACGGCAAGCCCCTCCCGAAGCCGGGCGACGTCGTCTGACGAAGTGGTCCGACATGGAGAAGCCCCCGCCGCGGCGGGGGCTTCTCCATGTCATCGGGTCAGGCGGCGAGGGCCTGCTTGACCTGGGCCAGGCTCGGGTTGGTCATGACGACCTCGTCGCCGCCGGCCGTCGGGACGACGCGGACGGTCGGGACGGTCTGGTTGCCGCCGTTGGCCTTCTCGACGAACGCGGCCGAGTCCGGGTCCTGCTCGATGTTGATCTCCGTGTACGCGATGCCCTCGCGGTCCAGCTGGCTCTTCAGCCGGCGGCAGTAGCCGCACCACGTCGTGCTGTACATCGTCACAGTGCCCTGCATGGCCTGGCGCTCCTCTGGTCGGTATCGGCGTCCGTGTCGGTGCCGAGAGGAAGAACGTACGCCCCGGCCCGGCCATTCCCGGAATTCGTATGACCGGCGGCACGTGCCTGTGGACAGTCCTCCGCACCGACCCCGCCCGACCTGGCAGCATGGCGGGGTGACAGCAGCAACGCACTCCACTCTCTTCCCGCAGGTCCCGGAGACGGCCGACGCGGTGCTCGACGGGCTCGACCCCGAGCAGCGCGAGGTCGCCCTTGCCCTGAACGGACCGGTGTGCGTCCTCGCCGGAGCCGGTACGGGCAAGACGCGGGCCATCACCCACCGCATCGCGTACGGGGTGCGGGCGGGCATCCTGCAGCCCTCCAGTGTGCTGGCCGTCACGTTCACCAACCGCGCCGCGGGCGAGATGCGCGGCCGGCTGCGGCAGCTCGGCGCGGGCGGTGTCCAGGCCCGTACGTTCCACTCCGCGGCCCTCCGCCAGCTCCAGTTCTTCTGGCCGAAAGCAGTCGGTGGCGATCTGCCCCGGCTCCTGGAGCGGAAGATCCAGCTGGTCGCCGACGCCGCGGCCCGCTGTCGCATCCGGCTCGACCGGAACGAGCTCAGGGACGTGACCAGCGAGATCGAGTGGGCCAAGGTCACCCAGACCGTCCCCGCCGACTACCCGGCCGCCGTCGCCAAGTCTGTCAGGGAGGCCCCCCGCGACCCGGCGGAGATCGGCCAGATCTATGCCATGTACGAGCAGCTGAAGCGCGACCGCTCGGTGATCGACTTCGAGGACGTGCTGCTGCTCACCGTCGGCATCCTCCAAGACCGGTACGACATCGCCGACCAGATCCGCCGCCAGTACCAGCACTTCGTCGTGGACGAGTACCAGGACGTCTCGCCGCTCCAGCAGCGGCTGCTCGACCTGTGGCTCGGCGACCGCGACAACCTCTGCGTGGTCGGCGACGCCAGCCAGACCATCTACTCCTTCACCGGCGCCACCCCCGACCACCTGCTGAACTTCCGCACCCGCCACCCGGCCGCCACGGTCGTCAAGCTGGTCCGCGACTACCGCTCCACCCCGCAGGTCGTCCACCTGGCGAACGGGCTGCTCAGCCAGGCCCGCGGCCGGGCCGCCGAGCACCGCCTGGAGCTGATCTCCCAGCGCGACCCGGGCCCCGAGCCGGTCTACACGGAGTACGCCGACGAGCCCGCCGAGGCCGAGGGCACCGCCCGCCGCATCCGCGACCTCATCGCCGCCGGCGTCCCGGCCGGCGAGATCGCCGTCCTCTACCGGATCAACGCCCAGTCCGAGGTCTACGAGCAGGCCCTCGCCGACGCCGGAGTGCCCTACCAGCTCCGCGGCGCCGAGCGCTTCTTCGAGCGCCAGGAGGTGCGGGAGGCGGGCATCGCCCTGCGCGGCGCCGCCCGCGCCGGGGGCAACGACTCCCTCCTCGACGACGCCGAGGACCTCCCCGCGCAGGTCAGGGCCGTCCTCTCCACCAAGGGCTGGACCAGCACGCCGCCCGCCGGCTCCGGCGCCGTCCGCGACCGCTGGGAGTCCCTCGCCGCCCTCGTCCGGCTCGCCGAGGACTTCGCCCGCGCCAAGCCCGGCGCCACCCTCTCCGACCTGGTCGCCGAGCTCGACGAGCGGGCCGCCGCCCAGCACGCCCCGACCGTCCAGGGCGTCACCCTCGCCTCCCTGCACGCGGCCAAGGGCCTCGAATGGGACGCCGTCTTCCTGGTCGGCCTCACCGAGGGCATGATGCCCATCACCTACGCCAAGACCGACGAGCAGGTCGAGGAGGAGCGGCGCCTGCTGTACGTGGGCGTCACCCGGGCCCGCGTCCACCTCACGCTCTCCTGGGCGCTCTCCCGCTCCCCGGGCGGCCGCGCCAACCGGCGCCCCAGCCGCTTCCTCAAGGGGCTGCGGCCCGGCTCCGGCTCCCTCGGCACCGTCGGCTCCGGCGGCGGTGCCGGCTTCGTCGAGCGGGGGAGCGGCCCCGTCCGGCGCAAGCCGCGGGGCCCCGTCCTGTGCCGGGTCTGCGGCGCCACCCTCACCGAGGCGGGCGCGATGAAGCTGATGCGCTGCGAGGACTGCCCCTCGGACATGGACGAGGGCCTGTACGAGCGGCTCAGGGACTGGCGATCGGAACAGGCCAGGGAGCTCGGCCAGCCGGCCTATTGCGTGTTCACCGACAAGACGCTCATGGCGATCGCCGAGCGCGTCCCCACCACCGACGGGGAGCTCTCCTCGATCGCCGGCGTCGGCGTCCGCAAGCTCGACCGCTTCGGAGCCGAGGTCCTGGCCATCTGCGCAGGTGAGGAGGGCGGGACGGGCGAGGACGAGGTCTGAGGAAAACTCGTCGGAAAAATAGTTTGCGCCCGCCCCGTCAAGCCCCATAGGTTCTTAACCACGGAAACAGCGCTTCTTCGAAGCCCTGTCTTCGTGCTGTACTTGTCCAATTACACATGAGGGTCCGGCTCGCACCCGAGCCCTCCGAGACGCCGAGAGGAGGCGATTCCAGTGATCAGCACCATCATTCAGACCAGCTCCGCCAGCACCGTCCGCTTCGTCGGCATGGCCAAAATGACCGATCGCTCGGTCGTCTCCGCCTGCTCGCTCGGCCTCTCCGCCTCGGCTCTCATTGGCACCGGTCTGCCCGTCGCCGGCCTGCCCGTCACCGGTCTTTCCGGTCTCGGTGCGGCCGCCGTGGCTCCGCGCAATGAGCGACCGACCAAGGCACTGGAAGCAGGAGCAGCAGGCAAGGCCACGGCCTATGGCTTTGCGGCGACCGGTGCCGGAACCCAGCAGCAGACGACGACGCACCACCACACGATGTGGGCCTTCCGTGGGCTCGAACCCTGGAGTGATCCAGTCTGATCCATGATCAGACCGGCGCCTTCAGGGCCGCGGAACCCCACCCGGGATCCGCGGCCCTTCTGTTTGTCCCCGAACGGGGACGACGGCACGAAGGAGCCTCGGGAAGCAACAACCCGGTACCAGCCGAAACCCCGGCCAACAGGCCGGAACGACCAGACGAGGAATGACCACCGTGCAACTCGAAGCGCACGCCCCGTCCGTACCGCCTTCCGAATCGAACTCCCTGCCCGGCCTCACGGAGGACCCCGCTTTGACCCCCCTCACCGCGCTCACCGCGCTCGACGACGCCATCGAGAACCTCGGCGTACCCGTACCCTGTCGCGCCTACGACCCCGAGGTCTTCTTCGCGGAGTCCCCGGCCGACGTCGAGTACGCGAAGTCCCTCTGCCAGACCTGCCCGCTCGTGGCGGCCTGCCTGGCGGGCGCCAAGGAGCGCCGCGAGCCCTGGGGCGTCTGGGGTGGCGAGCTCTTCGTCCAGGGCGTGGTCGTCGCCCGCAAGCGGCCCCGTGGCCGTCCGCGCAAGAACCCGGTCGCGGCATGAGCGCCACCGGAACCATCGACCGCCCCCTCACGCACGATCCCCAGAAGCAGGCCCCGATGACCTCTTCCACCAGCGAGCCCGCCGGCTCCGCGACCCCAGTCTTCTCCCCCGCCGCCGCGCACACCGCGCGTCAGAACAGGACCCGTGAAATGCAACTCGCCCCAGAAGCCCTGGCCCGTGCCCATATGCATGAGCGACAGCGTGAGGCCGAGGCGGAACGCCAGGCCGTGCGCCTGGTCGCCGCCCGGCGCATGCAGCGCCGCGCCGAGCGCGTCTCGCTGCGCGCCCGCCGCGCGCTCGCCATGGCCGTCATGCACTGAGCATCGCCGTGATGCCCTCCGCGGGGGCCGGTCCGAACGGACCGGCCCCCGCGGCGCGTTGCCCCCTCACGCCCCCACGCCGAGTTATCGTCGTCAGGGTGAACGAAGCCCGCGTCCCCCAGGAGCCCGTCACCTGCGCCCGCTGCGGCAGGACCGCCGACACCCTCCCGCTGACCTGGACCTGCTCCGTCGAGAACGGCCGCCGGGAGTACTTCTGCGAGGAGTGCGCCCGCGAGAACATCCGCTCCATCGAGGGCCGCCTCGACTCCTCCTGGTGGTGAGCCGCACCGCCTGTGATGGACTGCCGCCATGGCAGCCCTCACGGATCGCGTCCTGCGCGCACTCGAACGGTTCAACGCCGCCCACCCCTGGGACCACAACGCCCACTACCACCGGTGGATCCTGCGGCAGCTGCCGCGCCGTCTCGACCGCGCCCTGGACGTCGGCTGCGGCAGCGGCGACCTCGCCCGGCTCCTCGCCACCCGCGCCACGGCCGTCCGTGCCGTCGACGCCGACCCGGCGATCGTCGCCCGCGCCCGCGAGCTGACCGCCCCGGGCACCCGGGTGACCTTCGCCGTCGAGGACGCCCTCGCCGACACCGGGGACGACGGCTCCCACACCGCCGTCACCTGCCTCGCGACCCTCCACCATCTGCCGCTCGCCCCGGCCCTCGCGCGGTTCCGGGACCGGCTGGCCCCCGGCGGAACCCTGGTCGTCCTCGGCCTGGCCCGCCCCGACACCGCCGGCGACCACCTCCTCGGCCTGCTCTCGATCCCCCTCAACGCCGCCACCGGTTGGCTCCGGAACCGGGGCCGCCCGGCGCCCCGGCCCGTGGCGATGACCGCGGCGACCCGCGACGCCGAGGAGACCCTGGCCGAGATCGCCCTCGTGGCGGGGAGGATCCTCCCCGGTGCCCGGATCCGCCGCCGGCTCTTCTGGCGCTACACCCTCGTCTGGCGCAAGCCCGACCCCGGCTCCTAGACGGGATCCGGTTCCTCGAAGCCCGGGAGCCACTCGGCGAGTTCGCCCCGCAGGCGTACCGTCGCGTTCAGCTGGCACAGCACCCCGATGGTGCTCAAGGTCACACGGTGTATCAGCAGGTACGAGGGCGGCAGGTTCAGCTGCTTGCCCAACTGGTGGGCGGGGGAGCGGGGGTCGGCGATCCGGGCCGCCTGGGTGCGCATCCAGCCGCGGGTGAAGACGAACGCCTCCGCCTCGGCCGGCTCGATGATCGGCAGCAGGTACTCCAGGACCGCGTCCGGGTCGAGCGCGACGGACTCCTTCACGAAGCCCTCCGCGCACAGCAGTTCGTAGACCGTCTCGGCCTCCCCGGTCACGGCCATCCGCAGACAGGTGCCGATCGTCTCCGGCAGGCCGCCCGGCAGCCGGTCCACGGTGCCGAAGTCGAGGACGCCAAGACGCCAGCCCTCCGGCCCCTCGTCCTCGTCGGCACCGGGCAGCAGCCGGAAGTTCCCCGGGTGCGGATCGGCGTGCAGCAGACCCGTGCGCGCCGGACCGGAGAAGAGGAAGCGGGCCAGGAGCTGGCCCGCCCGGTCCCGCTGCTCCTGCGTGCCGTCCGCGATCACCTCCGCCAGCGGGATCCCGTCCATCCACTCGGTCACGAGGATCTGGTCCGACTGGTGCACCACCGCGGGCACCACCACGTCGGGATCGTCCGCGAACTCCTCCGCGTGGATCCGCTGGGCCTCCGCCTCCAGGGCGTAGTCCAGCTCCTCGGAGACCCGGTCCCGCATCTCGGCGATCAGCGGCTTGATGTCCATGCCCGGGATGAGCGGACCGAGCAGCCGGGCGAAGCGGCTCAGCTGCGTCAGGTCCGAGAGCAGTGCCTCCCCCGCGCCCGGGTACTGCACCTTCACCGCGACCTCGCGCCCGTCGTGCCACACGGCCCGGTGCACCTGTCCGATCGAGGCCGCCGCGGCCGGCTTGTCCTCGAACTCCAGGAACAGCTCCCGCCACTCGGGGCCGAGGCGCTCCTCCAGGACCGCGTGCACCGTGCGCGTCGGCATCGGCGGGGCCGCGTCCTGAAGCTTCGTCAGCGCCGCCCGGTACGGCCCGGCGACCTCCTCCGGCAGGGCCGACTCGAAGACGGACAGGGCCTGACCCATTTTCATGGCCCCGCCCTTGAGCTCGCCGAGCACCTTGAACAGCTGCTCCGCCGTGCGCTGCTGGAGCTCGCGGGCGACGAGCTCCGCCGATCTGCCGCCGATCCGCTTGCCCAGACCCCAGGTGGCCCGGCCCGCGAAGCCCAGGGGCAACGCGGCCAACTTGGCGGTCCGGGTGACCGCCTTCCGGGGAAGATCAGACATACGCCCCTCCAAAACCCAGAGTGTCGTGCCGCGCAGGGCCGTTACCCCGCCATTGTGTCGTGCGCGTTGCCGGCCGCCGAGGTCCGCTCCCCTTCTGCTCCGCGCGCCGCCCCGCAGGGGCAGGCCGGGTGCGGTCTCAGCCGTTCCGACCGCCACTCGAGCAGCGGCAGTGACGTCTCCCAACGGGTGCCCGTGCTCGCCGGGAGGTCCCCGTCCAGGAAGGCCAGCGCGTGCGCGGCGGCCAGTCCCGCCACCGCCGTGGCGAGGCCGAGGTCGCAGGCGGGCAGCGGGTGCGGGGCGCCGGAGCGCCACTGGGCGAGGAGACGGGGCGTCACCGGGTCCCGGTCCGTCCGCTCCTCCTGGAGGCACCGCGCGCAGGCCGTGCCGCCGGGCAGGACGAGCGGCCCGACCGTCCCCGTCGCCTCCAGGACGCCCGCGTAGAGGTGAGGGGTGCCGGTGGTGATCCACGGCTCGGCGGGGACCGGATCGGGGACGTACGCGCCGAGCCCGTCCCGCGGCGTCACCACGACGAGTGACAACCCGGGCCCACCCCGACCTTCACCCGATCCGCCCGGGCCGCCACCCGGGCTGCCGCTTGGGCCGCCTGATCCGCCCGGGCCGTGCGATCCGCCAGGGCCGCCGCTCGGGCCGTGCGATCCGCCGGTCCGCCCGGGCGCTCCGTGGCCGCCCCGCACTCCGGTACCACCGAGAGCCGCGCGGCCGGGCTCCCGGGTCCAGCGCCCCACCAGGCGCCGCGCCGCCGTAGCCCGGCGTTCGCCGACCGTCTCCGTCGGGAGCCCTCCCGGGGCCGTCTCCCAGGGTTCGACCCGGCCCGAGTCGAGGACCTCGACCGAGCCCACCCCCGCCGCCGCGAGCAGCGCCGCCACCGTCGCCCCCACCCGCCCCGCGCCGCGGACCTGGACGCGCAGGGCCCGTCGGGCCGCCAGGGTCCGGGACGCCCGCTCCGGCTCGGGGTGGACCACGGAGAGGGAGGCCAGGTCCGCGCGGAGCGGATCGAGGGCCACGTCCACCGCGCCGGCGGCCGGGCCCGCCTTCCCGGGCCGCCCGGTCGCGGCGTCCGTGAGGAGCCCGGCCGACTCGAGCCGGCCGAGGAGCGCCTCCAGCCGTCCGTCCGGGAGGCCGAGCGCCCGTGCCTCGGCCCTCAGCAGCGCGGTCCCGCGGGTGCCGTCGAGCAGCCCGAGCACCGCCCCCGTCTCCTGGCCGACCGGGCCGAGCACCACCGCGTGCGCGGGGGCGACGCCGAACTGGACGTACCGCAGATTCCGCCACGCCCTCCGCAGCGCCGGTTTCACCATCGGATGCATTTCCCCGCCCCCGTTCGTCCCCATGTCCGTCCTCGACGTCCGTCCTCGCCCGTGACCGCATTCATGATCGACAGCGACATTCCGCCGCCCGAAGTGAGAATGCCCCGTCGCCGTGACCGGTGCCGAAAGTTGTCCACAGGCCAGGGGATTAGTCATTCAAATGGTGCGCGGTCGGGTCGGATCGTTCCCGAAACCACTCCCGAGGCGGGACTTCCGCCGCCGGCAGCGGGTAACGTCGGGGCCGTGCCCGCCGACCCACAGCGCAGCGTGACCAGCGAACCGCCCCGCGGGGCGGGGACGAGTGCGGTCGAGGTCCGCAGAAGCCCACGGCGGAGGAAATCCGTCTCGGCCTACCGCGAGGGCGACCGGACCATCGTGCTCATCCCGGCCCGCATGTCGGAGGCGGAGGAGCGCCGTTGGGTGGGCGTCATGCTCGACAAGCTCGCCGCCCAGGAGAGCCGGAGCGTCCTCGGCGACCGTGAGCTCACCGAGCGGGCGCTGCACCTCTCGGAGCAGTACTTCGGCGGCCGGGCCCGCCCCGGCTCGGTCCGCTGGGTGACCAACCAGAACACCCGCTGGGGCTCCTGCACCCCCTCCGAGGGCAGCATCCGCCTCTCCCACCGGCTCCAGGGCATGCCCGAGTACGTCGTCGACTACGTCCTCCTGCACGAACTGGCCCACCTCCTGGTCCCCGGTCACGGTCCGCGGTTCTGGCGGCTCCTGGAGGCGTACCCCCGCACCGAGCGGGCCCGCGGCTACCTGGAGGGCGTGGTCGCCGCCGGACGCCTGCCGCACCTTCCGGAGGCCCGCGAGGACTGACGGCACCGCCACGCGCGCGTGCTCGGGTTTCCTGATTCCGTACCGAATACGACACCGGATACGACCTCACCTGTCTCAATGTCGTGCCCAGCGGTTAGCCTGGCGCGAGCATTCGCCATTCGGGATGGGGGACGGTCGTTACGCATGGCCAGGGAATTCCAACGCGGCCACAAGGCCAAGATCAGTGATCTGACCGCGGGGACCGATCTGTACGTGGGCGTGCAGATCGCGGCGCCCGGACTGACTTTCGACATCAGCTGCTTCGGGCTCGACGCGGACGAGCGGCTCTCCGACGACCGCTACTTCGTCTTCTTCAACCAGCCGAAGTCGCCCGAGGAGTCCATCCAGCTGCTCGGCGCGCAGTCCGGTGACACCGAGTCCTTCCGCGTCACCCTCGACCGCATCCCCGCGAACATCCACAAGTTGTCGTTCACCGCGACGATCGACGGCGCCGGCCAGATGTCGCAGATCGGCCCCGGTCACCTGCGGATCGTGGCGGGCGGCGAGGAGGTCGCGCGGTACGCGTTCACGGGCGCCGAGTTCTCCACCGAACGCGCGGTGATGCTCGGCGACTTCTACCTCAAGGACGTGTGGCGGTTCGCCGCCGTCGGCCAGGGCTTCGACGGAGGCCTGGAGGCGCTCCTGCGGAACTTCGGCGGCGAGGTCGCCGAGGACGAGCCGGCCGCCCCGCCGCAGCAGGCCGCGGCCCCCGGCTTCGCCCCGCCGCCGCAGGCCTCGGCGCCCCCGGCGTTCGGCGTCCCCGCCGCGCCCGCGCCGGCCCCCGCGCCCGCGCCGGCCCCCGCGCCCGCGTTCGGCGCGCCGCCGGCCCCGCAGGCGCCCGTCCCGCCCGTGCCCGTCCCGCCGGCGCCCATGCAGCCGGTCCACACGCAGCCGACGATGGTCGCGCCCCTGGCCCCGGCCCCCGTGCCGCCGCCCGCGCCGGCCCCCGCCCCTTACGGGCAGCCGCCGCAGCAGCCCTCGTACGGCCAGGTCCCGGGACAGCCGCCCGGCCAGTACCCCGGACAGGTCCCGGGCCAGTACCCCGGTCAGGGCCAGCCGCCGCAGGCCCCGTACGGGCAGCCGCAGCAGACGCCCCCCTACGGCCAGCCCGCCCCCGCCCCCTACGGGCAGCAGCCCCCGGCGTACGGGCAGCAGCCCGGCGTCCCGCAGGGCGTGCCGGCCACCGGCGCGGGCCTCGCCGCCGCGCTCGCGCCGTACAAGGAGACCGCCACCGGCGCCCGTTGGACCCCGCAGAACCAGCAGCTCATGCGGGTCGACCTCGCCATGGGCGGCGTCCCCGTCCTCGCCCGGCAGGGTTCCATGGTCATGTACCAGGGCAAGGTCGACTTCGGCTACAAGGGCGCGGGCTTCGCCGGCCGGATCGTCGGCAACGCCACCGGCCAGGAGATGCAGCTCATGCGCTGCACCGGCCGCGGCCAGGTCTTCCTCGCCGAGAACGGCGCGCACCTGCACCCGATCGAGCTCCAGGGCGACGGCATCTGCGTCTCCGCCGAGAACGTCCTCGCGTTCGACGAGTCCCTGCAGTACGAGGTCCGGCGCATCGAGGGCCACGGCATCCCCGGCGGCGCCCTGTTCACCATGCAGTTCCAGGGCACCGGCACCGTCGTCGTGAAGACCCACGGCGTCCCCGTCGTCCTGCCCGTCACGCCGACGACCTTCGCCGACTGCAACGCCGTCGTCGCCTGGTCGTCCGCGTCCCAGGTCATCCTCTCCAGCCAGGTCAGGCTGCGCCGCAACGCCTACCCGGGCCACAGCGGGGAGACCGTGAACCTCCAGTTCCGGGGAGCCCCCGGCAACTTCATCGTCGTCCAGCCCTACGAGGTCTGAGGGAGCCCGTCATGAACCAGCAACTCGCGGGCTACGCCCCGACCCCCGTCGCGGCCCGGATGGAGAACCACGGCCGCACCATGCTCAAGGTCGCCATGGCCTCCGGCCAGGACCTGTACGCCCGGACCGGCTCGATGGTCGCCTACGAGGGCTTCATCAGCTACGAGCCCAACCCGCCCGCCGTCCGCCAGGTCGCCCAGCAGTGGGCCACCGGCGAGGGCGCGCCCATCATGAAGTGCTCCGGCGACGGACTGCTCTACCTCGCCGACTACGGCGCCGACGTCGTCGTCATCAACCTCCAGAACGACTCGATCTCGGTCAACGGCACCAACGTGCTCGCCTTCGACGCCCACCTCCAGTGGGGCGTCGAGCGGGTCAAGGGCCTCGCCAAGTTCGCCGGCCAGGGACTGTTCAACGTGGAGATCGCCGGCACCGGCTGGGTCGCGCTCACCTCGCGTGGCACGCCGATCGTCGTCGACTGCGGCCGCGGCGAGGACGAGACGTACGTCGACCCCGACGCGCTCGTCGCCTGGTCGCCCGCGCTCAAGGTCAAGGGCAAGCGCAGCTTCAAGGCCTCCTCCCTCATCGGGCGGGGCAGCGGCGAGGCCTACCAGATGGCCTTCTCGGGCCAGGGCATCGTCGTCGTACAGCCGAGCGAGGACAGCACCGACCGCCTGCGGGTCCGGGGCTGAGGGGGAGCGAGAACACACCATGCAGAGCCCGCTTTTCAACCACGCCGAACAGCAGAGCCAGGAGCGGTACGTCATCCAGAACCCGCAGCTCCTGCGGGTCAGCCTCACCGGGCAGGACGACGTCCTCGCCCGCAAGGGCGCCATGGTCGCGTACCAGGGACTCATCGACTTCGACGGCGAGTACCAGACCCCGAACCAGCGGCGGGCCCGCGCCCGCACCGGTGAGGGCCTGGACCTGATGCGCTGCTCCGGCCAGGGCACGGTCTACTTCGCCAACCTCGCCCAGCACGTCCACATCGTGGAGGTCGAGCAGGACGGCCTGACCGTCGACAGCGCCTACGTCCTGGCGCTCGACTCGACCCTCCACACCGAGGTCATCGCCGTCGACAGCCAGTACGGCGTCTCCGGCACCGGCAAGTACCAGCTCAACATCTCCGGCCGCGGCAAGGTCGCCCTGATGACCTCCGGGCAGCCGCTGATGATGCAGGTCACGCCCGAGAAGTACGTGAGCGTCGACGCGGACGCCATCGTCGCCTGGTCCACCGGGCTGCGCGTCCAGATGCAGGCGCAGACGACCAACTCCAGCGTCATGCGCCGCCGCGGCAACACGGGCGAGGGCTGGGAGCTCAGCTTCCTCGGACAGGGCTTCGCCCTCGTCCAGCCCAGCGAGGTCATGCCCCCGCAGAACGCCGCCATCGGACAGGGCATCGCCGCCCAGTTCGGCGCCGGCCAGCACGGCGCCCACGCCCAGAACCAGAACAACGCCTGGAACTGAGTACGGGAGAGGGGGCGGCCGCCACGGCGACCGCCCCCTCCGCCATGCCCTAGGCCAGCCGCGCCAGCGTGCCCTTGAGCAGCTCCACCACCGACGTGTCGGCCACACCCGCCACGTCCTCGTACGCGAACCAGCGCAGGTCCAGCGACTCCTCGCTGATCTCCGCCACCGCGTCCGCCGGGGCGAGCGCCGCGTACTGCACGTCCAGGTGCCAGTGGCACGGCGCCGGGATCGGATGCCGGTCGAGGCGCACCGGGCCGCCCGGCAGCAGCGTCAGACCCGCGATGCCGGACTCCTCGGTCGCCTCGCGCAGCGCCGCCTCCTCCACCGTCGCGTCCCCCGGCTCGCAGTGGCCGCCCATCTGCAGCCACATGCCCAGCTTCTTGTGCAGGGTCAGCAGCACGCGCCCGCGTGAAGGGTCGATCACCAGCGCGCTGGAGGTCAGATGCCCGGCCCCGCAGGGCTTGTACATGCCGTCCGGGTGCTCGGCGAGATGGTCCAGGTAGACATCGCGGAGCTCCGGCTGGTCCTCGTACCCCTTCAGGACGAGGACCGCGTCGTCGTGCAGGCTCACTTCTGGGTGTCCCCGTCCTCCGGGCTCTCGCCGCTCTCGCCCTTGGCCGCCTCGCCGAGCATCTTGTCCAGCTCGGAGAAGTCCAGGTGCTCGCGGTGCACGAAGCCGTCGGGGTCGTCCAGGTCGGTCGCCGTCGGCAGCATGTCCGGGTGCTCCCACAGACCGTCCCGGCCGTCGACCCCGCGCGCGTCGGTGAGCGAGGCCCACAGGCGCGCCGCGTCCCGCAGCCGCCGCGGACGCAGCTCCAGACCGATCAGCGTCGCGAAGGTCTGCTCGGCCGGACCGCCCGAGGCCCGGCGCCGGCGCAGCGTCTCGCGCAGCGCGTCCGCCGAGGTCAGACGAGACTTGGCGGCCTCGTGGACCACCGCGTCCACCCAGCCCTCGACCAGCGCGAGCGCCGTCTCCAGACGGGCCAGGGCCGCCTTCTGCTCCGGGGTGTCCTCCGGCTGGAACATGCCCTGCTGGAGCGCCTCCTGCAGCTGCTCCGGATGCGTCGGGTCGAGCTGACCCACCGCCTCCTCCAGCTTCGAGGTGTCGACCTTGATCCCGCGCGCGTACCCCTCGACCGCACCGAACAGGTGCGCCCGCAGCCACGGCACGTGCGCGAAGAGACGCTGGTGCGCGGCCTCGCGCAGGGCCAGGTAGAGCCGCACCTCGTCCGAGGGCACGCCCAGGTCCTTGCCGAAGGCCTCGATGTTCAGCGGCAGCAGCGCGGCACGCCCGGCCGGGCCCAGCGGCAGACCGACGTCCGTCGAACCGACGACCTCACCGGCCAGCGCGCCCACGGCCTGCCCGATCTGCTGGCCGAACATGGCGCCGCCCATCGAGCGCATCATGCCGATCAGCGGGCCGGCCATGGCCTGCATCTCCTCCGGCAGGACGTCGCCCATCGCCGAACCGACCCGCTCGGCGACCGGGTCCACCAGCTGCTGCCACGCCGGCAGCGTCGCCTCGACCCACTCCGCGCGGCTCCACGCCACGGCCGTGCCCGCACCCGAGGGCAGCGAGGTGACCTGGTCCAGCCACAGGTCGGCGAGGCGCACGGCCTCCTCGACCGCCGACTTCTCGGCCGGGCCCACGCTGGCGTCCTTGACGCCGTCGGCGGTGCCCTGGGCCACCACCTGGCGGGCGATCTGCTTGGCCATGTCCCAGTTCACGGGACCGCCCTCGTAGCTCAGCATCTGCCCGAGCTGCTGGAAGGCCGCGCCCAGATCGTTGGGGTTCAGGGAGCCGAACATCGCGGCGAACGGATTGTCCGCGCCACCGGGACCGCCCATGCCGGGCAGCCCGCCGAAGCCGAACGGGTTCGCGCCGAACGGGTTGCCGCCGGACCCCTGGCCACCTCCGGCGGGGTCCTTCTTCTTGCCCTCGTCGCCGTTCTCCGGCTCCTCCGGCGGAAGGCCGAATCCGAATGGGGTGTCACTCACAGGTTTCCTCGGCTCGTAGGGCCGCCGGCCTCCTGCCGACGGCGACTGCCCGACCAGGGCCTGTCCAGACAGGCCCCGCACACCACCAGCGTAGACATCCGGGCCGGAAATGGGCTCGGTGCTCCGCCGGGCCGTGCCCTGCGGCAGGATGGACGCCACCTGGTCCGTACGCGTCATGCGCGTGCGTACTGAAGACAACCGCTGGAGACGCCCGGTGAGTTCCCCAGATCCACAGGTTCGCGGAGCGCGAAACCCCTCAAGCCGGTCCGCCGTGCGCGGCCCCGTCGTCGCGGTCACCGGTGCCGCCTCCGGCGTCGGTGACCTGCTGACCAGGCGCCTCGCCGCCTCCGAGGAGATCAAGCGGGTCGTCGCCATCGACGAGCGCCGGGGCGAGGTCGCCGAGGCGCAGTGGCACATCCTCGACGTGCGCGACCCGGCGATCGCCGAGAAGCTGCGCGGCGCGGACGTCGTCGTGCACCTCGCCGTCGACCTCGACCTGGAGACCGACCCCGCCGCCCGGACGGCCTACAACGTGCGCGGCACCCAGACCGTCCTGACCGCCGCCGCGGCGGCCGGGGTCCACCGGGTGGTGCTCTGCACCTCCGCGATGGTCTACGGCGCCCTGCCCGACAACGACATCCCGCTCTCCGAGGACGCCGAGCTCAGGGCGACGGCGGAGGCCACTGGCGTCGGCGACATGCTGGAGATCGAGCGCCTCGGCCGCCGCGCCCCCCGCGCCCACCCCGGCCTCCACGTCACGGTCGTCCGCCCCGCCGTCCTCGTGGGCGGTACGGACACGGCGCTGACCCGATACTTCGAGTCGCCCCGGCTGCTCGTCGTCGCCGGTTCCCGGCCCACCTGGCAGTTCTGCCACGTCGAGGACCTGGTGAGCGCCCTGGAGTACGCGGCCCTGGAGAAGGTCGACGGGGAGTTCGCCGTCGGCTGCGAGGGCTGGCTGGAGCAGGAGGAGGTCGAGGAGCTCTCCGGGATCCGGCGCATGGAGCTGCCCTCCGCGGTCGCCCTCGGCACGGCGGCCCGCCTCCACCGGATCGGGCTCACCCCGTCCCCGGCGGGCGACCTCGCCTACACCATGCACCCCTGGGTGGTGAGCGTCGGACGGCTGCACGACGCCGGCTGGCGCCCGAAGTGGACGAACGAGGAGGTCCTCGCCGCGCTCCTGGAGGAGGTCGAGGGCCGCCACACGGTCGCAGGCCGCCGCCTGGGCCGCAAGGACGCGACGGCGGCCGGCGCGGCCGGCGCGACGGTGGCGCTGCTCGGCACGGCGGCCCTGGTCCGGCAGATGCGGAAGCGGCGCGGCCTGTAGGAGGGGCGGTGGGGGACGGCTTGTAGGACCCTCCTACGGAGGGTCCCGTCCACAGGTCGAAAGGTCCCTTACCGGATGTCGGAGCCGTACGGCACCATGGGCGCATGGCGCAGACGCACGACCACCCCGGCGAGCAGGCCGCGGACGACCCGATCAAGCTGCTCGCGATCCGTGACACCCCGCTCTCGGTCGACGAGGTCTTCCGGGCCGTCGGAGACGACGCCGCCGGCGGCACCACCCTCTTCGTCGGCACCGTCCGCAACCACGACGGCGGCGCGGACGTCGACGCGCTGGGCTACTCCTGCCACCCGACCGCCGAGGCGGAGCTGCGCAGGGTCGCCGAGAAGGTCGTCGCGAACTACCCGGTCCGCGCCCTGGCCGCCGTCCACCGCGTCGGTGACCTGCGCGTCGGCGACCTCGCGGTCGTCGTCGCCGTCTCCTGCCCCCACCGCGGCGAGGCCTTCGAGGCCTGCCGCAAGCTCATCGACGACCTCAAGCACGAGGTCCCCATCTGGAAGCACCAGACCTTCTCGGACGGCACCGAGGAATGGGTTGGCGCTTGCTGAGGCGGGCAAGGCGACGCGCCGACAGGGCGTAGTCGAACGCCCGATTTGCGTAACCGGGCCCCAGGCGGGAGCGTTGGGATCACAGATGACAGTCTGCTGATCAACTCACTGGGGATGGGAGGTCGGGATGGCAGCGCTGGCCTGGTTGCTGATTCCGCTTTTCGCAGTCGTCGGCGCGGCGATATGGGGAAGCTGGGCTTCGAGGAACAAGACCATAGGTGACGTGGCCGAACTCGCCGGCTACGCACGTTTCCGGGACGCCATGGAGCGGGCCCACGTCACCACCGCCGATTCCGTTCGTCCGGAGCGCGAACCGGCCGCGACGGCCACCGCCACCACCTCGCCGTCCGGCTGACGCGGGCCGCCTCGTACGGACCGCCTCGTACGGACCGCCCCAGGGGTGCACCCACAGGCGAGTCCCGTACTGTCGTTCCATGCCACGCCGCACCGCGACGATGCTCGCCTCCACCCTGGTCCTGATCTGTCTGCTCATCGCGGGCGTCCTGATCCCGGTGCCGTACGCGGAGATGAGCCCCGGTCCCACGGTCAACACCCTCGGCGAGGCCAGGGGAGAACCCGTCCTCCAGATCTCGGGACACAAGACCTACCCGACCGACGGTCACCTCAACATGACGACGGTCCGCGTCACCAGCGCGGACTACAAGATGAACGCCGTCGAGGCCGTCTACGGATGGCTCGCCCACGACAACGTGGTGGTGCCGCACGACACCCTCTACCCGGACGGGAAGACCGAGGAGGAGTCGAGCCAGGAGAACGCCGAGGAGTTCAGCCAGTCCCAGGAGAGCGCCAAGGTGGCGGCCCTCGGGGAGCTGGGCATCCCGGTGGTCGCCCGGGTCGTCGTCGGCACCGTCGTCAAGGGCGCCCCGGCCGAGGGCAAGCTGCACGCCGGGGACGTCATCAAGGCCGTCGACGGCGTCCCGATCAAGGAGCAGGCCGACGTCGCCAAGCAGGTGACGAAGCGGAAGCCCGGCCAGGACGTCGAGTTCACGATCGTCCCCGCCAAGGAGGCGGCCGCCGCCGAGAAGGCCCACAAGGAGCCCACCGTCACCCGGAAGGTGGTCATCAGGACCACGACTTCAGAAGAGGGCGACCGGGCCGTCGTCGGCATCCAGGCAGGCACCGACCACGTCTTCCCGTTCACGATCGACATCAACCTGGCCGACGTCGGCGGCCCCAGCGCCGGTCTGATGTTCGCCCTCGGCATCGTCGACAAGCTCACCCCGGAGAGCCTCACCGAGGGCCGGTTCATCGCCGGCACCGGCACCATCGACGACAAGGGCGAGGTCGGCCCGATCGGCGGCATCGAGATGAAGCTGGTCGGCGCGCGCAACGCCGGTGCCGAGTACTTCCTCACCCCGGCCGACAACTGCGAGGCGGCCGCCGCGGACACGCCCGCCGGGCTCACCCTGATCAAGGTGAACACCATCGACGACGCCACGAAGTCGCTGGAGAAGCTCCGCAAGGGCGACACGAAGGCGCTGCCGAGCTGCTCGAAGAGCTGAGGGTACGGAAAGACGCCGAAGGGGCGCCGGGTCGTGTCGACCGGGCGCCCCTTTCCGTACGTACGGGCTCTCATTTCCGTACGTACGGGCTCTCAGCTCTCGAAGGTCGCCGCCAGTGCCTCGGCGAGGCCCGGCACCAGGTCGGGGCCGGTCAGCACCTCGGTCGGGGAGTCCTTCTCGCGCAGCCGGATCGCCGCCTCGCGCTTGCCGTCCCGCAGCACCGCCACGGTCATCCGGACCTCCTGGCGGTCCGGGTGCCCGGCGACCCACTTGGCGAGCTGCTTCTCGTTCAGGCCCTGGGGGACCTGGGCCTCGGCCGAGGGGGGCAGCATGAGCCGCTCCACGGTCAGGGCGCAGCCGGCGACGGCGTCGGGCCAGGCGATCGTGCCGAGGAACTCGTCGAGGGCCTTGCCGCGCGGCAGCTTGTCCTGCTCGATCGGGGTGTAGGCGGTGGCGTCGTCGCCCAGGCCGAGCTGGGAGGCGAGCTTGGGCTCCTGGGCGCGCAGCTTCGCGGTGTCGACCAGGGCGAACAGGCGGGCGGGCTGGTCCCAGCCGAGGCCCGAGGCGTACTCGTCGATCTCGAGCACCGCGCGGGTGAGGGGGCTCGCGGCCATGGCCGGGCCGGAGGGGGAAAGGTTGGACATGACCAATATCCTGCCTCCTCTTCCCCGGAAGTCGGGAACTAGGTAAAGCCTCAGTAAGTTGCATCAGTGGGCTCTACGATCGCGGGGCCTGCTTTCAGACGCATCAACATCGAGGGGCGCACGTTGGCTTTCCAGATGCCGGACCGTGGCCAAGGCCCGTCCGGGCCGAGGGTGAGAGTCGGCCGGCCGTCCCGGCGGGCCCGCACCCTGCTCATGACACTCGGGGTGCTGGCCGTCCTCGCCATGGCGTTCGTGATGTTCGCCGGGTTCTGGACGGACTGGCTCTGGTACCGCTCGGTCGAGTACTCGTCCGTGTTCACCACCACCCTGTGGACCAAGATCGGGCTCTTCCTGGTCTTCGGCCTGCTGATGGGGCTCGCCGTCGGCTTCAACATCTGGCTGGCGTACCGGCTGCGGCCGCCGCTCAGCGCGATGTCCCTCGAGCAGCAGAGCCTCGACCGGTACCGGATGGGCCTGGCCCCGTTCAAGAAGTGGGTGCTGCTCGCGGTCACGGCCCTGGTGGCCCTGATCGCCGGCGCCTCCGCGTCCGGCCAGTGGCGCACCTGGCTCATGTGGGTCAACGGGGTGAAGTTCGGTCAGAAGGACCCGCAGTTCGACCTCGACGTGTCGTTCTACGCCTTCGACCTGCCCTGGTACCGCTTCCTCCTCGCGTTCGGCTTCGCCGCCGCCGTCCTGTCGCTGATCGCCGCCGCGCTCACGCACTACCTGTACGGCGGGCTGCGGATCACCAGCCCGGGCGCGCGTGCCACCGCCGCGGCCACCGGCCACCTCTCGGTGCTGCTCGGCCTCTTCGTCGCGCTCAAGGCCGTCGCGTACTGGCTCGACCGGTACGGCCTGGCGGTGAAGTCCAGCGACTTCAAGGCCACCGGCAACTGGACGGGCCTGCGGTACGTCGACGCCAACGCGTTCCTGCCGGCGAAGACCATCCTGTTCTGCATCGCCGTCATCTGCGCGCTGCTGTTCTTCGCGACGATCTGGCGCCGCACCTGGCAGCTGCCGGTGATCGGCTTCGGCCTGATGGTCCTCTCCGCGATCCTGATCGGCGGCCTGTACCCGGCCATCGTGCAGAAGTTCCAGGTCCAGCCGAACGAGCAGGCCAAGGAAGCGCCGTACATCCAGAAGAACATCGACGCGACCCGCAAGGCGTACGCGATCGACGGGACGAAGGCCGAGAACTACTCGGGCAAGTCGACGGTCAAGGCCAAGGACAAGCTGCGGGCGGACTCCGACACGGCCGCGAGCTACCGCCTCCTCGACCCGAACATCGTGTCGCCGACGTTCCAGCAGCTGGAGCAGAAGCGGAAGTACTACCAGTTCCCGACGACCCTGGACGTGGACCGCTACAAGGGCAAGGACACCGTCGTCGGTCTGCGCGAGCTCAACATCAAGGGCATCCCGAAGCGGAACTGGATCAACGACCACTTCACCTACACCCACGGCTACGGCGCGATCCTGGCCTCGGGCACCCAGACGGACGCCAACGGCTCCCCGGTCTTCACCGAGTCCGGACTGCCGACGACCGGCTCCCTCGGCACGTACCAGCAGCGGATCTACTACGGCGAGAAGACCGACCAGTACTCGATCGTGGGCGGCCCGCAGAAGGAGCTGGACTACGAGGAGAACGGCGAGAAGACCACCAGCTACAAGGAGAAGAGCGGCGTCAGCCTCTCCAACACCTTCAACCGGGCCGCGTACGCGGTGGCCTTCAGCGAGCCGCAGATCCTCTACTCGGGAGCCATCGGCGACGGCTCGCGGATCCTCTACAACCGCACGCCCAAGGAGCGCGTCGAGGCGGTCGCGCCCTGGCTGACCATCGACGGCGACGCCTATCCGGCGGTCGTCGACGGCCGGATCCAGTGGATCGTCGACGCCTACACGACGACCAACGGCTACCCGTACGCCTCGCGCACCACGCTCGGCGACACCACGGCCGACTCGCTGACCGTCGGCAACCAGCAGCGCACGGTCGTCGCCCAGCAGAACCAGGTCAACTACATCCGCAACTCGGTGAAGGCCACCGTCGACGCCTACGACGGCACGGTGAAGCTCTACGAGTGGGACACCCAGGACCCGGTCCTCAAGACCTGGATGAAGGCCTTCCCCGACACGGTCAGGCCGAAGTCAGAGATCAAGGGCGACCTGCTCGCGCACCTGCGCTACCCGCAGGACATGTTCAAGGTCCAGCGCGAGCTGCTGACCCGCTATCACGTCACCGACCCCGCGCAGTTCTACAGCGGCTCGGACGCCTGGCAGGTGCCGGACGACCCGACCAACAAGGACGGCAACGCGGTCCCGCCGTACTACCTGAGCATGAAGATGCCCGGGGACACGGCGCAGCGCTTCTCGCTGACGACGACGTTCACGCCGAACGGGCGGCCCAACCTGGGCGCCTTCATGGCGGTCGACGCCGACGCCACCAGCAAGGAGTACGGCCGGCTGAGACTGCTGCGGGTCACCTCGGACGTGCCGGGCCCGGCCCAGGTGCAGAGCAAGCTCAACGGCCTGCCCTCCGTGGCCACCTTCGTCCGGGACATGAAGGGCGCCGACTCGGACATCCAGTACGGCAACCTGCTGACCGTGCCGCTCGACGGCGGGTTCCTGTACGTGGAGCCGGTCTACGCCCAGGGACGCAACGCGCTCTACCCGCTCCTGAAGAAGGTCGCGGTGTCGTACGTGGACGCGGACCAGCCGGACGGTGACACGACCAAGGACACCACGGTGTTCGAGGACACCCTCACCCAGGCGCTCAACGCGGTCTTCGGGGTGGAGGCGCCCACCGCGCCGACGACCCCGCCGGGCACCACGCAGCCGCCGGGCACGACCCAGCCGCCGGCTTCGAACGACGCCGCCCTGAAGCAGGCCATCGCCGACGCCCAGAAGGCGTACGACGCGGGCCAGGCCGCTCTGCAGAAGGGCGACTGGACCGCGTACGGCAAGGCCCAGGAGGACCTCCAGGCGGCGCTCCAGCGGGCCGCGGACGCCGAGGCGAAGCTCAAGACCCCGGGATCAGGCGGCTGACCTGAGCTTTTCCGATTTCCCCGCTCCGCGTCGTGATACTGTGGTTTCACCGACGCGGGGTGGAGCAGCTCGGTAGCTCGCTGGGCTCATAACCCAGAGGTCGCAGGTTCAAATCCTGTCCCCGCTACTCAGGACAAGGGCCCGGATCCATAAGGATCCGGGCCCTTGTCGTGTGTCGACGTGCCGGGGGGTGCCGAAGAGCGGTAGGGAAGGGGCGAGTTGGCGTGAGTCGTGTTTGACTTGTCTCTCTGTGGGCATGTCGACAAAACGCTGAGTGACCTCACTGGCTGCGGTATACCAGGTGTGCTCGGGTTGCGGGTGGTGCGACGATGGTATTTATGGGGGACAGGGCAACTCTGTTGGAGACAGGGCGGTTTGTGCAGCGGCACGCCAGAAACGCCGCAGACGAGATCATCGAGGCCGTAGCGGTAGGGGCCGTCGATGTGGCCGTCGACACCACCGCCGAGACCGACGCCGAGAACGAGACCGAGACCGAGGCCCGGCACCGGCGGGCCGCCGAGCGGGGCGACGTCGCCTCGATGAGCGCCCTCGGCGCGCTACTGCTGCGCCGCGGAGACCTCGACGGCGCCGAGCCGTACCTGCGGGGCGCCACCGCCGAGGGGGACCGGGCCGCCGCCAACAACCTGGGCGTCCTGCTCCACCAGCGGGGGTACGCCGACGAGGCGGCCGGCTGGTGGCGGGTCGCCGCCGTCGCCGGCTCCGCCCCCGCCGCCCACGCACTCGGCCGCCACCACCGAGAGCGCGGCGACGAGCCGGCCGCCGAGTACTGGCTGCGCCAGGCCGCCGAGCAGGGCCACGCCCTCGGCGCGTACGCCCTCGCCGACCTCCTGGAGCACCGCAGCGACGTCGGCGCCGAGCGCTGGCTGCGCGCCGCCGCCGAACAGGGCCACCGCGAGGCCGCCTACCGCCTCGCCCTCGCCCTGGAGCGCCGCGCCACCGAGACCACCCGCGGACCGCACGAGACCGGCACCCGGCTCCGGGTCCCCGGCGCCGGGGCGATCGTGCCCTCCGGCGCGGCCGCGACCGGAACCGCCGTCCCCCCGCAGCCGGGCGGCGAGCCCGCGGGAGCGGCCGCCGAGGCCGAGCAGTGGTTCCGGCAGGCCGCCGCGCGCGGCCACCGGCGGGCCGCGTTCCACCTCGGCGCGATCCTGGAGCACCGCGGCGAGCTCAAGGAGGCCGGCCGCTGGTACCTCAGCTCCGCCAAGGAGGGCGAGGCGAAGGCCGCCTGCGCGCTCGCCTTCCTGCTCCGCGACGCGGGCGACGAGGAGAGCGCCGCCGTGTGGTGGCTCCGGGCCGCCCAGGACGGCGACGGCAACGCCGCCAACGCGCTGGGCGCCCTGCACGCCGCCCGGGGCGAGCAGCAGACCGCCGAGCGCTGGTACCGGGCCGCCATGGACGCCGGCGACGTGAACGGCGCCTACAACCTCGGGCTGCTCTGCGCCGCCCAGGACCGCATCCCGCAGGCCGAGCAGTGGTACCGGCGCGCCGCCTACGCGGGCCACCGCGAGGCCGCCAACGCGCTCGCCGTGCTGCTCCTCCAGGCCGGCGACGCCAACGGTGCCGAGCCCTGGTTCTCCAAGGCCGCCGAGGCCGGCAGCGTGGACGCCGCCTTCAACCTGGGCATCCTCCACGCGGGCCGCGGCGACGACCGCACGGCCCTCGTCTGGTACGAGCGGGCCGCGGCCGCCGGACACACCGAGGCCGCCCTCCAGGTCGGCATCGCCGCCCTCCGCGACGGCGACGAGCAGACCGCCGAGCGGCACCTGCGGTGCGCGGCCGGCGGCGGCAGCGCCGAGGCCGCCTTCCGGCTCGCCTCGGTGCTCGACGCCCGCCGCCCCGAGCCCGGCCCCGCCGTGCTCGGCGCGCCCCGCGAGGAGAAGTCCGAGTGCGAGGAGTGGTACGAGCGGGCCGCCCAGCAGGGCCACCGGCGCGCCCAGGTGCGGGTCGGGATGCTCGCCGCCGGGCGCGGCGACCTCGCCGAGGCCGACCGCTGGTACCGCGAGGCCGCCGAGGCGGGCAGCCGCAACGGCGCCTTCAACCTCGGGCTGCTCCTCGCCCGTGAGGGCAGCGAGCGGGAGGCCGCCCTCTGGTGGACCCGGGCGGCCCGGGCCGGCCACGGGCGCGCCGCGCTCCGGCTCGCGCTGCTCGCGGCGCGCCGGGGCGAGCTCACCGAGGGGCGTCGCTGGTGCGACCGCGCGGTGGAGCTGGGCCCGGCGGAGGTCGCCGAGCGGGCGGCCCGGCTGAGCGAGGCGCTGCACCAGGAGCTGACGGCGTAGCGGGGGCACCGGGGGTTAACGGATTTGCGCTGGTGACGGGGGTCCCGTAAGGTTAGGTTCACCGACGCGGGGTGGAGCAGCTCGGTAGCTCGCTGGGCTCATAACCCAGAGGTCGCAGGTTCAAATCCTGTCCCCGCTACTCAGTAGCAAACGAAGGCCCGGATCCTCTGGATCCGGGCCTTCGTCGTTGATGCACGACGATACGCGGCGATGCACGACCGGCGTGATCAGGACACGAAGAAGCCCCCGCCGGAGCGGGGGCTTCTTCCGTGGGTCGTCAGGCCGTCGCGGCGCAGCTCGGGCAGATGCCCCGGTACGTGACCTCGACGTTCGAGATCGTGAAGCCGAAGCGCTCGGTGTCCGGGAGGTCCGCCAGCGGGTCGCCGGCCGGGTGCACGTCGCGGATCGCGCCGCAGCGGCCGCAGACCAGGTGTTGGTGGGGCCGGTGGGCGTTGGGGTCGTACCGCTTGGCGCGTCCGTCGGTGGCGACCTCGATGACCTCGCCGAGGGTGACCATCTCGCCCAGCGTGTTGTACACGGTCGCGCGCGAGATCTCGGGCAGCTTCGCCACCGCGCGCGCGTGGACCTCGTCTGCGGTCAGGTGCACGTGGTCCCCGTCGAGGACCTCGGCCACGACGCGCCGCTGCGCGGTCATGCGCCAGCCGCGTCCGCGCAGTCGTTCCAACAGGTCACTCATGAGGGCCAGCCTAACAGCCGGGGAGTCGGCTCCCGAACGGGTGTGACTTTGGATTCTTGCTTGACTTAGACAATGTCCATTGTAGGATCGAGTTCGACCATGGCCAAGATCCCATGCGGGGGCTCGGCCGGGGGACAGGACACGCTGGACATGACCCGGGAGGCGCACGTGACGCAGGGACCGCTCACCACGGAGGCCGGGGCTCCCGTCGCCGACAACCAGAACAGCGAGACCGCGGGCATCGGCGGTCCGGTCCTCGTCCAGGACCAGCTCCTCCTGGAGAAGCTCGCCCACTTCAACCGCGAGCGCATCCCGGAGCGCGTGGTCCACGCGCGCGGTGCGGGCGCCTACGGCACCTTCACCCTGACCCGTGACGTCTCGCAGTGGACGCGCGCGAAGTTCCTCTCCGAGGTCGGCAAGGAGACCGAGACCTTCCTGCGCTTCTCCACCGTCGCGGGCAACCTCGGCGCGGCGGACGCGGTGCGCGACCCCCGCGGCTGGGCGCTGAAGTTCTACACCGAGGAGGGCAACTACGACCTCGTCGGCAACAACACCCCGGTGTTCTTCATCAGGGACGCCATCAAGTTCCCCGACTTCATCCACACCCAGAAGCGTGACCCGTACACGGGCTCGCAGGAGCCGGACAACGTCTGGGACTTCTGGGGCCTCTCCCCGGAGTCGACCCACCAGGTCACCTGGCTCTTCGGCGACCGCGGCATCCCCGCCTCGTACCGCCACATGAACGGCTACGGCTCGCACACGTTCCAGTGGAACAACGAGGCCGGCGAGGTCTTCTGGGTCAAGTACCACTTCAAGACCGACCAGGGCATCAAGAACCTCACCCAGGACGAGGCCAACCGCCTCGCCGGCGAGGACCCCGACTCCCACCAGCGCGACCTGCGCGAGGCCATCGAGCGCGGCGACTTCCCGAGCTGGACCGTGCAGGTCCAGATCATGCCCGCGGCCGACGCGGCGAACTACCGCTTCAACCCCTTCGACCTCACCAAGGTGTGGCCGCACGAGGACTACCCGCCGATCGAGATCGGCAAGCTGGAGCTCAACCGCAACCCGGAGAACATCTTCGCCGAGGTCGAGCAGTCGATCTTCAGCCCCGCGCACTTCGTGCCGGGCATCGGCCCCTCCCCGGACAAGATGCTCCAGGGCCGTCTCTTCGCGTACGGCGACGCCCACCGCTACCGCGTCGGCATCAACGCCGACCACCTGCCGGTGAACCGCCCGCACGCCACCGAGGCACGCACCCACGCGCGGGACGGCTTCCTCTACGACGGCCGGCACAAGGGCGCGAAGAACTACGAGCCGAACAGCTTCGGCGGCCCGCACCAGACGGACCGGCCGCTCTGGGTCGGCTCCGCGGTCACCGGCACGACCGGCGACCACGCCGCCCCCTCGCACGCCGAGGACGACGACTTCGTGCAGGCGGGCAACCTCTACCGCCTGATGTCCGAGGCCGAGAAGGGCCGCCTCGTCGAGAACCTGGCCGGCTTCATCGCCAAGGTCTCGCGCGACGACATCGCCGAGCGGGCGATCGAGAACTTCCGCAAGGCGGACGGTGACTTCGGCAAGCGGCTGGAGGCCGCGGTCCAGGCCCTTCGCGGCTGAGGGCGCTTGCCGTAGGAAGAGGGCGGGCCGGACTTCCGTGGGGGGAGACCGGCCCGCCCTCGCGTCAGCTCGCGACGCTGTGCACCGGGATCCAGCAGCGGATGATGTCGCGTACGGAGACGATGCCGACGGGGCCCCGGTCGTCGAGGACGACGAGGTGACGGAAGCCGCCGCGGGTCATCGCCTCGGCCGCCTCCGCCAGGGTCCAGGACGGTGCGGCGAAGACGACGTCACGGGTGGTGTGGGAGCCGGCGGTCTCCCGGTCGGGGTCCTGGTCCCGGGCGAGGGAGTTGAGGATGTCGCGCTCGGTGAGGATGCCGAGTCCGCCGGCGTCGGTGTCGAGGACGACGGCCGCGCCGACGCGGCGCGCCGCCATCAGCCGGGCCGCCTGCCGGAGGGTGTGGGCGGGGCCGATGGTGAGGATCACGGTGCTCATGGCGTCACGGACGAGCATGGACGGAGCCACCTCCTTGGTGAACCGTTCCCGCCTTCAACGAGAACCAATTCACAAGTTCACAAGCGGGGGGACTCTCAGAGTTGCACCGGGGAGGTGGGTCGACAAGGGGGCGCGCGAGGCGCCCCCGGGGAGTGACGAGAGCGCTCAGCCCTGTGCGCTCTCCTGGTTCAGGTAGCTCAGCAGCTCGCCGTGGAGCAGACCGTTCGACGCCGCCGCGTTCCCGCTGTGCGGGCCGTGCCGCCCGTCCAGACCCGTGTACGTGCCGCCGGCCTCCTGGACCACGATCGCGACCGCGGCCATGTCCCACAGCGACAGCTCCGGCTCCGCGCAGATGTCCACGGAACCCTCCGCGACCATCATGTACGGCCAGAAGTCGCCGTACGCCCGGGTCCGCCAGCACGCGCGCGTGAGGTCGAGGAAACCGTCGAGGCGGCCCCGCTCCTCCCAGCCGCTCAGCGAGGAGTACGCGAACGAGGCGTCCTCCAGGCGGCCGACCTTCGACACGCCGATCCGGCTCGCCGAGGCCAGGCTGCGGCCCGTGTACGCGCCGAGGCCCTTCGCCGCCCACCAGCGCCGGCCGAGCGCCGGGGCGGACACCACGCCCACCACCGGCTGGAACCCGGTCTCCCCGGCCTCCATCAGTGCGATCAGGGTCGCCCAGACCGGCACTCCGCGCACATAGTTCTTCGTGCCGTCGATCGGGTCGATCACCCAGCGGCGCGGGCCCGAGCCCTCCACGCCGAACTCCTCGCCGAGGATCGCGTCGCGCGGCCTGGCGCGCTGGAGCTGCCCGCGGATCAGCTCCTCCGCCGCCTTGTCGGCCTCGCTCACCGGAGTCATGTCCGGCTTCGTCTCGACCTTGAGGTCGAGCGCCTGGAATCGGTCCATGGTGGCCGCGTCGGCGGCATCCGCGAGGACGTGGGCGAGACGCAGATCATCGTGGTAGTCGGCCATGGTCGGCACTCTATCCCCGAGCCGAGAGCGCGCGCGGAACCGTCCACCGCTGCCGCCCGCGACGGTCCGTACGAGCCCCTTGACAGGGGGTGGGCGCCTGCCGAGGCTGAGCGGAGAACCGTTCCCTCCCGGAGGTGAGGATGGCGAACGCCCGCGAGGCCCTGCTCGACGCCGCGCTCGCCGCGCTCGCGCACCGCCCCTGGTCCGCCGTGCGGATGGCCGACCTCGCCGCCTCCGCCCGGGTCTCCCGGCAGACCCTCTACAACGAGTTCGGCTCCAAGGAGGGCCTGGCCCGCGCCCTCGTACGGAGGGAGGCCGACGCCTACCTCCAGGGCGTCCGGACCCTGCTCGCCGCCCCCGCCCCGCCCGAACGGAACCTCGTCGCCGTCGCCGAGTGGATCGTCGCCCGCGCCGCCGTCCGCCCGATGCTGCGGGCCCTGCTCACCGGCGCCTGGAACGAGTGGCTGCCCCAGCCCCGGCCGGTCCGCCCCGGCGCCCGGCTCGCCCCCGTCCCCGCCCAGCGGCGCGCCGACGCCGGGCCGCCCGCGCCCGGCGAGCTCGTGGCGGAGACCGCGGCCTGCGCGGGGGAGCAGTGGGCGGCCGGCTGCGAACTCGCCGTACGGATCGCCCTCAGCCACGTCGTCGCACCGGCCCTGCCGGTGACCCCTCAGTGCGCCGAGCCGGACAGCTGGAGTCCGATGACCCCCACGATCACCAGGCTGATGGAGACGATCTTGAGCGTGGAGACCAGGTCGCCGAGGAAGACCATGCCGTAGATCGCCGTCCCGGCCGCGCCGATCCCCGTCCACACCGCGTACGCCGGACCCACGTCCAGCTTCCGCAGCGCGAGGGTGAGCAGACCGAAGCTGCCCAGGGCGAAGGCCGCGAAGGCGATCGTCGGCCACAGCCGGGTGAAACCGTGCGAGAGCTTCAGGCAGACCGCGAACCCCGTCTCCAGGATCCCCGCGATCACCACCAGCAGCCACGCCATCGTCAGTGCCTCCCACGCCGTCGGTGACTGCTTCGTCGCACTTGGTGCGATTATGCACTTACCGGCAGCGAGCGGGCGTAAACGCAGGGGGCTCAGTCGGGCGTAAACGCCAAGGGCGCAGTCGCTCAGGGCTCAGGCGCCCTCGCGCCTCAGTAGCCCTCGCGCCTCAGTAGCCCTCGCCTCTCAGTCGCCCTCGCGTCGCTCCCGGGTGGCGAGCAGTCGCCGCAGCGAGATCAGCCGCGCCGGATCGGCGTGCCCCTCCGCCACCCACGCGTCGAGCGCGCAGTCCGGCTCGTCGTGGCTGCAGGCGCGCGGGCAGTGCTCCGTACCCGGTTCCAGGTCGGGGAAGGCGTGGATGACGCGGGACGGGTCGACGTGGTGCAGACCGAAGGAGCGCACGCCCGGGGTGTCGATGACCCAGCCGCCCTCCTTGGCGTTCAGCGGCAGCGCGAGCGCCGAGGTGGTGGTGTGCCGGCCGCGGCCCGTGACCGCGTTGACCACACCCGTGGTGCGTCGCCGCTCCGGCGGGACCAGGGCGTTCACCAGGGTCGTCTTGCCGACGCCGGAGTGGCCGACGAAGGCGGTGGTCCGGCCCTTGAGGTGCTCGTGGACCCGCTCGGCGGCGACCCCGTCGACGAACTCCTCGCGCGTGGTGACCACGTACGGCACGCCGAGCGCGCCGTACATCTCCAGAAGCGGCTCCGGCGAGGCCAGGTCCGACTTGGTCAGGACGAGCAGCGGGGAGAGCCCGCCGTCGTACGCCGCCACCAGACAGCGGTCGATCAGCCGGGGACGCGGCTCGGGGTCGGCGAGCGCGGTGACGATCGCCAGCTGGTCGGCATTGGCGACGACCACCCGCTCGTACGGGTCGTCGTCGTCGGCCGTGCGCCGGAGCACCGAGCTGCGCTCGCCGATCCGCACGATCCGGGCCAGCGTGTCCTTCTCGCCGGAGAGGTCGCCGACGAGGGAGACCCGGTCGCCGACGACGGCGGCCTTGCGGCCGAGCTCGCGCGCCTTCATCGCGGTCACGGTCCGGTCGTCGACCAGGCAGGTCAGCCGGCCCCGGTCGACGGTGAGGACCATGCCCTCGACGGCGTCCTCGTGCTTGGGACGGATGCTGGTGCGGGGACGGGTGCCCTTGCGGTTGGGCCGCTGGCGGATGTCGTCCTCGTCGGTGTGCTTGCCGTAGCGCCGCATGATCAGACCCCGAGCATTTCGGTCCACATCGTCGGGAAGTCCGGCAAGGTCTTCGCCGTCGTCGCCACGTCCTCGATCTCCACGCCCTCGACGGCGAGACCGATGATCGCGCCCGCCGTCGCCATGCGGTGGTCGTGGTACGTGTGGAAGACGCCGCCGTGCAGCGGGCGCGGGCGGATGTGGAGACCGTCCTCGGTCTCGGTCACGTCGCCGCCCAGCTCGTTGATCTCCTTGGTGAGCGCCGCGAGCCGGTCCGTCTCGTGCAGCCGCAGATGGGCGACCCCGCGCAGGGTCGAGGGGGAGTCGGCGAGGGCCGCGACCGCCGCGATGCCGGGGGTCAGCTCGCCGACCTCGCCCAGGTCGACGTCGATGCCGTGGATCCGGCCCGTACCGGTGAAGGTCAGGCCCGCGTCGGTGAGCTCGCAGGAACCACCCATCTCGGTGAAGATCCGGCGCAGCTCGTCGCCCGGCTGGGTGGTCCGCTCCGGCCAGTCCGGGATCGTCACCCGGCCGCCGGTCACCAGGGCCGCCGCCAGGAACGGCTGCGCGTTCGACAGGTCGGGCTCGACGACCAGGTCCCGGCCGCGCAGCGCGGAGGGCGCCACCCGCCACACGTTCGGCTCGCCGCCGTGCTCCGGCTCGTCGACCCGGGCGCCGACCGCGCGCAGCATGTCGACCGTCATCCGGATGTGCGGGAGCGAGGGGAGCCGGCTGCCCACGTGCCGTACCTCGACGCCCTGGTTGAAGCGGGGCGCGGAGAGCAGCAGGGCGCTGACGAACTGGGAGGACGAGGAGGCGTCGATCTCGACCGTGCCGCCGTCCAGACCGCCCGCGCCGTGCACGGTCATCGGCAGCGCGCCCCGGCGCTCGTCGTCGATCCGGGCGCCGAGCGCGCGCAGCGCGTCGATCACGCCGTGCAGCGGGCGCTCGTGGGAGCGGGGGTCGCCGTCGAAGCGCACCGGGCCGTCGGCGAGCGCCGCGACCGGGGGCAGGAAGCGCATGACCGTGCCCGCGTTGCCGACGTCGACGGTCGCGGGGCCGCGCAGCGGCGAGGGGATGATCCGCCAGGCCTCGCCGGTGCCGTCCGGGCCGACGCCCTCCTCGATCTTCACGCCGAGGGTACGGAGCCCCTCGGCCATCAGGAGGGTGTCGCGGGAGCGCAGCGGCCGGCGCAGCCAGCCGGGCTCGGCGGCGATCGCGGCGAGGACCAGGGCGCGGTTGGTGACCGACTTCGATCCGGGCACGGTGACGGTCGCGTCGACGGCGCCGCTCGCATACGGGGCGGGCCAGAGGTCGGTGGGCGGGTCGGTGTGCGCGGAAGCTGCTGCGGTCATGGACTCACTGTACGGGGGAGTCAGATGCCCAGGAGCCAGCGCCCGCCGCCGATCAGGGCGGATATCGCGACCGTGTGGAAGAACAGGAGCCACACCCCGGCGGGCACGTGGGTGAGCCGCGAGAGCTGGTCCGCGTCCGAGTCGGGCGCGCCGCCGTGGCGCCGCTTCGCCTGGAGCTCGAAGGCCGGGCGGACACCGCCGAACAGCAGGAACCAGACCACCGCGTACGCGAACACGGACTGGACGTCGGGGCCGGTCAGCCAGGAGACGAGGACGAAGGCGGCGCCCGTCAGGACGACGGTGAGGACCCCGTACGCGTTGCGGACCATCACGAGCAGCGCGAGCAGCAGGGCGGTCGCGATCCACAGCAGCAGGGTGACGTGCCCGGTGCCGAGCAGGGCGGCGCCGCCGAGCCCGAGCAGCGGGGCCGCCGGATAGCCGGCGGCGAGGGTGAGGACCACGCCGAGGCCGGTCGGGCGGCCCCGGGTCACGGTCAGCCCGCTGGTGTCCGAGTGCAGCCGGATCGCCTCCAGGCGACGGTTGCAGGCGAGGGCGACGAGCCCGTGGCCGCCCTCGTGGGCGATGGTGATCGCGTTGCGGGCCGGGAGCCAGAGCCGCCGGAACACGACCAGGCTCAGCGCGCAGACGGCCGTGGCGTAGACGATCCACTCGGTGGGAGCGGGCTGGGTGCCGAGGATCTCGGTCATTTCGCGGACGGCTCCTCGGTCGTGATCAGAAGGGGTTGGTGCATCGCACCATCGTTGAGGGGTGGGGGCGGGAGACGGGTGGGAACGTGGCAGTGTGGCACGCATGTGCGGACGGTTTGCATCGAGTCGGCGGCCCGAGGACCTCGTCGAGGCCTTCGGGATCGAGAAGTGGGAGCCGGAGGAGGCCCTGGCCCCCGACTGGAACGTGGCCCCGACCAAGGAGGTCTGGGCCGTTCTGGAGCGTCCTCTGAAAGACGCCGGATCCCGGCGGCCGGTTCGCCAGCTGCGCGCGCTGAGATGGGGGCTCGTCCCGTCCTGGGCGAAGTCGCCCGAGGGCGCCGCCCGGATGATCAACGCGCGCGCGGAGACCGTCGACGAGAAGCCCTCCTTCAAGCGCGCCTTCCAGTCCCGCCGGTGCATCCTGCCCGCCGACGGCTACTACGAGTGGGTGACCGGGACCGCCGAACGCGACCTGGAGGTCGAGGGGAAGAAGAAGCGGGCCCGCAAGCAGCCGTACTTCGTGACCCCGGCGGACGGCTCCGTCTTCGCGATGGCCGGGCTCTACGAGTTCTGGCGGGACGGCACCCTGCCGCCCGAGCACCCCGCCGCGTGGTGGGTGACCTGCTCGGTGGTCACCACCGAGGCCGAGACCGGCCCGCTCGGCGTCGCCCCCGCAGAGGGCCCGCGCTCGCTCGCCGAGATCCACCCCCGGATGCCGCTGATGCTGACCGAGGACCGCTGGGACGCCTGGCTCGACCCGGCGCGCACCGACCCCGAGGAGCTGCGCGGGCTGCTCGCCCCGCCGCCGGGCGGCCTGATGCGGGCCTACCCGGTCGCCACCGCCGTCAGCAACGTCCGCAACAACGGCCCCGAGCTCCTGGCCGAGCTCGACGGCCCGGAAGTCGGCACGCTCTTCTGACTCCCCGGGCCCGCGGGCGGCAGGATTCCGACCCTCGGGCCCGCGGGCGGCAGGATTCCGACCTCCGGGCCCGCGGGGCGGCAGGATGGGGACGTGACACAGTACGAAACCGTTTCCACCGACGCCGGTGAGGCACGCATCACCTGGTACGCGGGCACGAAGCCGTGGGCCGTCCTCGCCCTCGGGCACGGCGCCGGCGGCGGCGTCGAGGCCCGCGACCTCCAGGCCCTCGCCGCGGCACTGCCCGCGCACGGCGTGACCGTCGCCCTCGTCGAGCAGCCCTGGCGGGTCGCCGGCAAGAAGGTCGCGCCCGCGCCGAAGACCCTCGACGCCGGCTGGCGCGGCCTCTGGCCGAACCTCGCGAAGCCCGGCCTCCCGGTGATCGCGGGCGGCCGCAGCGCCGGCGCCCGGGTCGCCTGCCGCACCGGCCGGGAGCTCGGCGCGCTCGCCGTCCTCGCGCTGAGCTTCCCGCTCCACCCGCCGGGCAAGCCCGAGAAGACCCGTGCCGAGGAGCTCCTCGGCACCGGGCTCCCCACGCTCGTCGTCCAGGGCGGCAACGACCCCTTCGGGCGGCCCGAGGAGTTCCCGGAAGGCCCGTACGGCCTCGTCGAGGTCCCGTACGGGGACCACGGCTTCGCCGTAGCCAAGCGCGCGCCGCTGACCCAGGACGAGGCCCTCGCCGGTCTCGTCGACGGCGTCACCGAGTGGATCTCCGCCCTCCGCTGACGTACGCCCCCCGCCCCCGGGAATGTTGAGCGAGGGACCACTGTTGTGGAGAACGTCGGTGTGAGAGCAAGGAAGAGGGAGTCCGTCGTATGGGTATGACCATCTGCCCGGAGCGCGCGCAGGCCGCTGACCTCGACTGGACAGTGCTGCCCGCGCCCAGGAGCGCCCCGATTCGGGCGGCGGGCGGAGTGCTTCCTCGTCTATCCTCCGAAACGAGCGGGTCCGCCCTCGGGCTCGCCGCCGCGCTGGAGGAGGTGGGTCCGGTCACTGGGACCGACACAGGGACCGACGACGGCCCCGAGGAGACGACCGAGGAGCGCAACGCGCGCTTCGAGCGGGACGCCCTCGGCTACCTCGACCAGATGTACTCGGCCGCGCTCCGCATGACGCGCAACCCCGCGGACGCGGAGGACCTGGTGCAGGAGACCTACGCCAAGGCGTACGGATCCTTCCACCAGTTCCGCGAGGGCACGAACCTCAAGGCCTGGCTCTACCGCATCCTCACCAACACCTTCATCAACTCCTACCGCAAGAAGCAGCGTGAGCCCCAGCGCAGCGCCGCCGAGGAGATCGAGGACTGGCAGCTCGCCCGCGCCGAGTCGCACATGTCGACCGGTCTGCGCTCCGCCGAGTCGCAGGCGCTCGACCACCTTCCCGACTCCGACGTGAAGGAAGCGCTCCAGGCGATTCCCGAGGAGTTCCGCATCGCCGTCTATCTCGCCGATGTCGAGGGCTTTGCGTACAAGGAGATCGCGGACATCATGGGGACACCCATCGGTACGGTGATGTCCCGACTGCACCGGGGCCGCCGCCAGCTGCGCGGCATGCTCGAGGACTACGCTCGCGACCGCGGGCTGGTTCCCGCGGGCGCCGGAGAGTCGTCGAACGATCTGAAAGGCTCGGGCTCATGAGCTGCGGAGAGCCGCACGAGACGGATTGCTCAGAGGTCCTGGACCATCTCTACGAGTTCCTCGACCATGAGATGCCCGACAGTGACTGCACCAAGTTCGAGGTGCACTTCGAGGAGTGCTCCCCGTGCCTGGAGAAGTACGGCCTGGAGCAGGCGGTGAAGAAGCTCGTCAAGCGCTGCTGCGGCAGTGACGACGTCCCCACCGACCTGCGCGCCAAGGTCATGGGCCGGATCGACCTGATCCGCGCCGGACACCTGGTGCCCGAGCAGGACATCACGGTGGCCGCCCCGCAGACGCCCGCCCCGCAGGAGTAACCGCAGGAGCGAGGGCAGGGGCAGCCGCAGGAGCAACACTCCTTCCCGTACAGCCGTATCAGGGGAGCGACAGGCCGCCGCGACGCGTTCGCGGCGGCCTCGCGCATATATCAGCTTGTATCACCCGATGGTGCGAATCACCGGGAGCGCGCCGCCCCCGCCCGCCCAACTCGCTAGCGTGACGGGCGTGATGGGCGTGAAGGTCATTCCGCGCGCGGCCCGCGTGTACATCGGCTGCGCCCTGCTCGGCGCCGGGGCCTGCGCCCTGCCCGCGCTGCGCCCCGGCGCGCCCGTCCCCTGGGGCACGGCCGCGCTCCTCGCCGCCCTGTACGCGCTCTGCGAGCTGCCCGCCCGCTGCCGGCTCCTCGGCCGCACCCTCGGCGCCGCCGTCCCCATGGGCACCGGCTCCTTCTTCCCCGTACTCCTCGCCTCCGCACTGCTCCTGCCGCCCGCCGCCGCCGCGCTCACCGCGATCCCCGGCAGCCTCCTCGCCCGCGTCGAGGAACCCCCCGCCGCACCCCGCCGCGCCTGGCGGGCCGCCGCCACGGCCCTCGCCGTCTGGACCGCCGCCCTGACCGCCGGCACCCTCGGCGGCCCCACCGCCCTCGGCCACGGCCCGGACGCCCCCGACCTGCCGTACGCCCTGCTGCCCGCCGGCGCCGCCGCCCTCGCCTTCTGCCTCGCCCTCACCGCCCTCGACGGCGGCATCCGCGCCACCGCCGGCGGACTGCCCTTACGGACCGCCTGGCGCGGCCTCCTCGGCCGGGCCCTCGCCCCGCACACCGTCCACGGCCTCGCCGGACTCATGATGGCCGTCCTCTGGCGCAGCACGTACGGCCCCGTCGCGGCGCTCTTCGTCCTCCTCCCCATGTACATCTCCTGCTGGGTCTTCGCCCAGTACCACCGCGAGCGCGCCGCCCACCAGGCCACCATCCGCGCCCTCGTCCAGGCCGTCGACATCAAGGACCGCTACACCCGCGGCCACAGCGAACGCGTCGGCCACGCCTCCGTCCTGATCGCCCGTGAGCTCGGCATGACCGAGGACCGCCTCGACGTCGTCCGCTTCGCCGGCATCCTCCACGACGTCGGCAAACTCGGCGTCCCCACCCGGGTCCTCACCAAGGACGGCCCCCTCACCCCCGAGGAACGCCAGGTCATCGAACTCCACCCCGAGTACGGCCACGAGATGGTCCGCGGCATCGGCTTCCTCGGCGAGGCGCGCGCCGCGATCCTCCACCACCACGAACGCATGGACGGCAGCGGCTACCCGTACGGGCTCCACGGGGAACAGATCCCCGAGTTCGCCCGGGTCGTGGCCGTCGCCGACGCCTTCGACGCCATGACCTCCACCCGCTCCTACAGCCGTGCCCGCCCCGTCCCCACCGCCCTCGCCGAACTGGAACGCTGCGCCGGCACCCAGTTCGACCCCCGGATGGTCACCGCCCTCACCCGGGCCCTGGACCGGCACGGCTGGCAGCCCGCCGTCACCGCCGACGAACCGGCCCCGCAGCCCGCCGTCACCGCCGACGGGACCACGGGCGCGTCCCCGCAGCCCGCCGTCACCGCCGACGGGACCACGGGCGCGTTCCCGCAGCCCGCCGTCACCGCCGACGGGACCACGGGCGCGTCCCCGCGGCCCGAGCCCGTCCCACCACCGCGCGAACCCCTCCCCGCACCGGCCGCCAAGGAGCCCGCGTGAGACCCGGCGCCCTCACCGTCGGCACCGTGCACGGCGCCGCCCTCCTCCTCGGCCTCGCCGCCTTCGCCCACACCCTCTGGCACGGCATCGACGAACCCGGCAACGCCCTCGCCTTCGGCACCCTCATCGCCCTCGGCGAACTCGCCCGCTGGGGCGCCACACCCGGCGAACGCGAACCCGCACCGCTCGCCGCCGCCGGAGCCCTCGCGTACGCCCTGCTCGGCACCAGCGCCGGCACCGCCACCACCCACGGCGTCCTCCAGACCGTCGCCGTCGTCGTCGCCGCGGGCCTCGCCGGGATCGTCCCCCACACCGCCCGCGGACACGGCCCCGACCCCGACCACCTCGCCCGCCGCGTCCTCACCGTCGGCTTCGCCGCGCTCTGCTTCCAGCCCCTCTACAACTCGGGCACCGTCACCGAGCACCTCGGCCAGGGCCCCGCCTACGCCCTCTTCCTGGTCCTCCTGCTCGCCCTGACCGCCCTGTGCGACGCCGTCCTCGCCGCCCTCGTGCTCCGCGCCCGCACCGGATTCCCGTACGGCCCCCTCCTCCGCGACGAACTCCGCGCCCTCCTCGGCATCGGCTCCGCCGTCTGCGCCACCGGCACCGTCATGGCCCTCGGCGTCGCCGCCGCCGGCCTCTGGGCCCTGCCCGTCCTCGCCGTACCCCTCCTGCTCACCCAGGTCTCCTTCCGGCGGTACGCGGCCGTCCGCACCGTCAACCGGCAGACCATCGCCTCCCTCGCCCGCGCCACCGAGATCGCCGGCTGCACCCCGCCCGGGCACGCCCGCCGCGTCGCCGCCCTCAGCGCCGCCGTCGGACGCGAGCTCGGCCTCTCCGGGACCGAGCTGACCGTCCTGGAGCACGCGGCGCTCATGCACGACATCGGACAGCTCTCCCTCGTCGACCCGGTCGCCGGCGGTGCCACCGCCCTCCTGCCCGCCGAGGAACAGCGCCGGATCGCCCTCCTGGGCGGCGAGGTCGTCCGCAGGACCGGCGTCCCCGAGGCCGTCGCCGTCGTCGTGGAACGGCAGGCCGACCCGTACCGCGAGCAACCGCCGGCCGCCCGGATCGTCCGCGCCGTGAACGCCTACGACGACCTCGCCGGCGAGAGCGCGGGCGCCGCCCTCGACGCCCTGGAACGGCTCAGGCTCGGCACCGCCCGCGACTACCACCCGGACGTCGTCGAGAGCCTGGCCAGGGTCCTGGCGCGAGGCGGACCCACTGGGGTGACCTCGGGCGTCCCTGGGTAACCCATGGGTAATGAGCGCGCGTCCGACCGGGCATGGTTGGATGCGAACAAGAGGGTGAAGCGACCGGCAGGCGGGAATCGTGAAGATCTTCGGGAAGGTACGGCATCGGCCCTCCGCCTCGTGGCGGCAGGCCACCGACCGCGCGTTCACGCTGATCGGCGACGGCCGGTACGAGGACGCGGGCGCACTCCTGACGCGCGCGGCGGATCTGGAGCCCTGGCTCTCCGAGTCCTGGTTCAACCTGGCGCTGCTGCACAAGTTCCGGCACGACTGGGAGCAGGCCCGGGCCGCCGGGCTGCGCGCCGTCGCGCTCCTCGACAAGGAGACCGGCGCCCCCGACTGGTGGAACGTGGGCATCGCCGCCACCGCCCTCCAGGACTGGCCGCTGGCCCGCCGCGCCTGGCAGGCCTACGGACTGAAGGTCCCCGGCGCCGCCGCGGGCACCGGCGAGCCCGCCGGCATGGAGCTCGGCAGCGCCGCCGTCCGCCTCTCGCCCGAGGGCGAGGCCGAGGTCGTATGGGGCCGGCGCCTGGACCCCGCCCGGATCGAGGTCCTCTCCATCCCGCTGCCGTCCTCCGGCCGCCGCTGGGGCGAGGTCGTCCTCCACGACGGCGTCCCGAACGGCGAGCGGACCACCACCGCAGGCCCCTCCTACCCGGTCTTCGACGAGATCGAGCTCTGGGCCCCGTCCCCCGTCCCCACCTGGGTAGTCCTCCTGGAGGCCGCCACCGAGGCCGACCGGGACGCCCTGGAGCAGCTCGCCGCAGAGGCCGGATTCGCCGCCGAGGACTGGTCCTCCTCCGTACGGCTGCTCTGCCGCGCCTGCTCCGAGTCGACCATGCCCAGCGCCGAGGGCGAGGGCGAGCACTCCGACCCGCACGACCACAGCGAACCGGGACACCCCGGCCCCCTCGGCCACCGCTCGCCCGGCGAGCTGTGGGTCCCCGAGCGGGAGTGCGGCATCGCGGCCCCGGCGGGCCTGGTGCGGGGCCTTCTGGACGGCTGGGTGGCGGACAGCCCGGACAGCCGGGAATGGCGGGATCTTGAGGAAGTCTGCTGACCGCTGCCCGTAGGCTGTACATCGCACCTACCACGGGGTGTACCGGTTCGAGGAAGAAGGCGTACGGCGGACATGTCGCAGCAGGGCACTGATCAGGAGCAGACGGGCGTGTACGCCGTGGACGACGAGGGCTTCATCGTCGACACCGAGGACACCGAGGAGCGCGAGACCGCCCACCGCGAGCGCGGCACCTCGCGCCCCATCACGGTCGTGGGCAACCCCGTCCTGCACCGGGAGTGCAAGGACGTCACCGAGTTCGACGACGAGCTCGCGCAGCTGATCGACGACATGTTCGCCAGCCAGCGCACCGCCGAGGGCGTCGGCCTCGCCGCCAACCAGATCGGCGTCGACCTCAAGGTCTTCGTCTACGACTGCATGGACGACGAGGGCAAGCGCCACGTCGGCCACGTGATCAACCCGGTCCTCGTCGACCTGCCGGCCGAGCTCCGCGTCCTCGACGAGTCCAACGAGGGCTGCCTGTCGGTCCCGACCGCGTACGCCGAGCTGGCCCGCCCGGACTACGCCGAGGTCACCGGCCAGGACATGAAGGGCAACCCGATCAAGGTCCGCGGCACCGGCTACTTCGCCCGCTGCCTCCAGCACGAGACGGACCACCTGTACGGCTTCCTCTACATCGACAAGCTGTCGAAGCGCGACCGCAAGGACGCCCTCCGCCAGATGGAAGAGGGCACGCCGCGCTACCCGGTCGTCCCGAACGAGTGACGTTCCCGTAGAGACGCGAAAGGGCCCCGCACTCCTCGGAGTGCGGGGCCCTTCCACGTACCGGCTAGAAGTCCTCGTCGAGGTCCACCGAGCCCTCGACCGCCACCTGGTAGGCGGACGGGCGGCGCTCGAAGAAGTTGGTCAGCTCCTGGACGCCCTGGAGCTCCATGAACGCGAACGGGTTCTCCGAGCCGAAGACCGGCGGGAAGCCGAGGCGCACGAGCCGCTGGTCGGCGACGCACTGGAGGTACTCGCGCATCGACTCGGTGTTCATGCCCGGCAGGCCGTCGCCGCACAGGTCACGGCCGAACTGCAGCTCCGCCTCGACGGCCTCCTTCAGCATGTCCGTGACCTGCTGCTGCAGCGCGTCGTCGAAGAGCTCGGGCTCCTCCTTGCGGACGGTGTCCACGACCTCGAACGCGAAGTTCATGTGCATGGTCTCGTCGCGGAACACCCAGTTGGTGCCCGTCGCCAGGCCGTGCAGCAGACCGCGCGACCGGAACCAGTACACGTACGCGAAGGCGCCGTAGAAGAACAGGCCCTCGATGCAGGCCGCGAAGCAGATCAGGTTCAGCAGGAAGCGGCGGCGGTCGGCGGCCGTCTCCAGCTTCTCGATCTTCTCGACCGAGTCCATCCACTTGAAGCAGAACTGCGCCTTCTCGCGGATGGAGGGGATGTTCTCGACGGCGGCGAACGCGGCGGCGCGGTCGTCCGGGTCGGGGAGGTACGTGTCCAGGAGGGTCAGGTAGAACTGGACGTGCACCGCCTCCTCGAAGAGCTGACGGCTCAGGTACAGCCGCGCCTCCGGGGAGTTGATGTGCTTGTAGAGCGTCAGGACCAGGTTGTTCGCCACGATCGAGTCGCCCGTCGCGAAGAACGCGACCAGACGGCCGATCATGTGCTGCTCGCCGGGGGTGAGCTTGGCGAGGTCGGCGACGTCCGAGTGGAGGTCGACCTCCTCGACGGTCCAGGTGTTCTTGATGGCGTCCCGGTAGCGCTCGTAGAAGTCCGGGTAGCGCATGGGGCGGAGCGTGAGCTCGAAGCCCGGGTCCAGGAGGTTCTTCTTCTCGGTGGAGCTCATTACTGGCAGGCCTCGCAGGACTCGGGGTTCTCAAGGGAGCAGGCGATGGCGTCCGCGTCGGGGGTCGCCTGCTGGACGGGGATCGGGGCGGCGGCCTGGGCGGCGCGGGCGATCCGGGTCGCCGGGCGGGAGCGCAGGTAGTACGTCGTCTTCAGGCCCTGCTTCCAGGCGTACGCGTACATCGACGACAGCTTGCCGATGGTCGGCGTCTCCATGAACAGGTTCAGGGACTGCGACTGGTCCAGGAACGGGGTGCGCGCCGCCGCCATGTCGATGAGGCCGCGCTGCGGGATCTCCCAGGCCGTGCGGTACAGCTCGCGGACCTCGGCCGGGACCCAGGTGAAGCCGGCCACCGAGCCGTTGGAGTCGCGCAGCGCCTCGCGGGTCTGCGCGTCCCACACGCCGAGCTTCTTCAGCTCGTCGACGAGGTACGAGTTGACCTGGAGGAACTCGCCGGAGAGCGTCTCGCGCTTGAACAGGTTGGAGACCTGCGGCTCGATGCACTCGTAGACGCCCGCGATCGAGGCGATGGTCGCCGTCGGCGCGATGGCGAGGAGGAGGCTGTTGCGCATGCCGGTCGTCGCGATGCGCTCGCGCAGCGCGGCCCAGCGCTCCGGCCAGTTCAGTTCGACGTCGTAGTGGTCGGGGTGCAGGACGCCCTGCGCGGTGCGGGTCTTGTCCCAGGCGGGGAGCGGGCCGCTGCGCTCGGCGAGGTCGGCGGAGGCCTCGTACGCCGCCAGCATGATCCGCTCGGCGATCCTCGTCGACAGGGCGCGCGCCTCGGCCGAGTCGAACGGCAGCTTCAGCTGGAAGAAGACGTCCTGGAGGCCCATGGCGCCCAGGCCGACCGGGCGCCACTTGGCGTTGGAGCGGCCCGCCTGCTCGGTCGGGTAGAAGTTGATGTCGACGACCCGGTCGAGGAAGGTGACGGCCGTGCGGACGGTCTCGTCCAGGCGCTCCCAGTCGATGTCCGAACCGACGACGAACGCGCCGAGGTTGACCGAGCCGAGGTTGCAGACGGCCGTCTCGCCGTCGTTGGTGACCTCGATGATCTCGGTGCAGAGGTTGGAGGAGTGGACGACCGTGCCCGGCTCGGCCGTCTGGTTGGCGGTCCGGTTGGAGGCGTCCTTGAAGGTCATCCAGCCGTTGCCGGTCTGCGCGAGGGTCCGCATCATCCGGCCGTACAGGTCGCGGGCCGGCATGGTCTTGCGGGCCAGGCCCGCCGCCTCGGCCTTGCGGTAGGCGGCGTCGAACTCCTCGCCGTACAGGTCGACGAGCTCGGGCACGTCCGACGGGGAGAAGAGCGACCATTCGGCGTCGGCGTTGACGCGGCGCATGAACTCGTCCGGGATCCAGTGCGCCAGGTTCAGGTTGTGCGTACGGCGGGCGTCCTCGCCGGTGTTGTCGCGGAGCTCCAGGAACTCCTCGATGTCCGCGTGCCAGGTCTCCAGGTAGACCGCGGCGGCGCCCTTGCGGCGGCCGCCCTGGTTCACGGCGGCGACGGAGGCGTCGAGGGTCTTCAGGAACGGCACGATGCCGTTGGAGTGGCCGTTGGTGCCGCGGATCAGCGAACCGCGGGCGCGGATGCGGGAGTACGAGAGGCCGATGCCGCCCGCGTGCTTCGAGAGGCGCGCGACCTGGTGGTAGCGGTCGTAGATGGAGTCCAGCTCGTCCTGCGGGGAGTCCAGGAGGTAGCAGGAGGACATCTGCGGGTGGCGGGTGCCGGAGTTGAAGAGCGTGGGGGAGGACGGGAGATAGTCCAGGCGGCTCATCAGGCCGTACAGGGCCGCCACTTCGTCGAGCGCGCGGACCGAGTCGTCCTCGGCGAGGCCGCAGGCGACGCGCAGCATGAAGTGCTGCGGGGTCTCGATCACCTTGCGGGTGATCGGGTGGCGAAGCAGGTAGCGCGAGTAGAGGGTGCGCAGACCGAAGTAGCCGAAGCGGTCGTCGCCGGCCGGGTCGATCGTCGCGTCGAGCCGCTCGGCGTGCTGGGCGACGAACTCGGCGGTGCGGTCGGCGATGAGCTCCTCGCGGTGACCGACGGCGACGGAGGCCGAGAAGGAGACGGCGCCCTGTCCCGCGGCCTCGTCGGCGATGGTGATGGTGAGGAGCCGGGCGGCGAGCCGGGAGTACGCGGGGTCCTCGGCGATCAGGCCGGCGGCCGCCTCGGTGGCCAGCTCGCGCAGCTCCGCCTCGTCCGACGTGGCGCTGCGGCCGCGGAGGGCGGCGGCGGCGACCTTGCCGGGGTCGGTGTCCGGGAGGTCGGCGGTGAGATCGGTCAGGGTCCGCAGGAGTACGGTCCCGGGGCCGTCGGTCTCGATCGCTGCGGCCGGATCGGCGGGCGCGATGGTCACGTGGGGGCTCTCCCTCGCTCGGCTCGGGGCCTCGGGCGGGAAGGCGGGCAGGCGGGCACCCCGTACGCGCGGGCGCGCCGCATCCACCGACCCAACTCCGCGAGGCCCGGACGTCTGTGGCACCCGGAACGGACGGACCGGGCGCGCTGCCGGCAGGTCCTCGGACTCACTCCGTGTGAAGCACGAAACCGCACGAAGCACACCGTTGCGGGACAGTTCCGGATTCGCGCCGGATTCCCCTGCGTCGACAGCGAGGACGAGCATACATGTGGGGGGCGCCGCTCATGGCACCCCCCACATGTTGTGTCGGTCCCGGGAGTTACAACTCCAGGGCGTACGTGCGCAGCGAGTGATCGGGGATCGGCTCCCAGTCCCGCTCGGGGGTGCGGACGAAGCCGAGCCGCTCGTAGATCCGGTGCGCGGAGACCATCAGATCGGCCGTGGAGAGCACCAGGCGCGCACAGCCGGGGAGGGCTCGCGCCCGGTCCACGCAGGCGCGTACGAGGGCCTCTCCGACGCCCCTGCCGCGAGCCTTCGGCGCGACGACGAGCATCCGGAACTCGGCCTCGCCGGGGACGGCGATGTCCGCCCAGGTGGTGCCGCCCTCCGCGAAGGTCACCCCGCCGATGATCCCGCCGTCGGCGTCGACGGCGACGAGCACCTCGCTCTCGCGCGCCCGCCGGGCCGTGTCGCGGAGCACGGCCAGGTAGAAGTCGTCCTCGCCGTGCAGCAGCAGCCCGTCGTTCAGATAGGTGAAACCGGTGAGGTCGCCGAGCTCCTCGTACTCCTCGGGCCGTACCGCCCTGATCGTGAAATCCATGGGCCCCAGTCTGCCTCCGGCGCACGCGAAGGGGCCCGGGATTTCCCGGGCCCCTCTTTCGAGCGTCCGTGGGTCAGTGCGCTCCGGCGCCGACCGTCGGGAGGTCGCGGACACCGGCGTCGCCCGCGTCCGCCGTGTAGTCCTCGGGGGAGGTCTCGTCGACGCCCTCGGGGGCCTTGACGGCCTTGAGGACGAAGGTCAGGACGACCGTGACGAGGACGTTGAGCACGAAGGAGGTGAGACCGATGTAGCCGATCTCGCCGATGCCCGGGATCTCGGCGGCCGAGCCGCCGAAGTGCTTCTGGGTCGGGCTGGCGACGCCGTACGCGGCGGCCGTGCCGTAGACCATGCCGACGGCCCAGCCGGCGAGCAGCGCCCAGCGGTGGAACCAGCGGGTGAAGAGGCCGCCGACGAGCGCCGGGAAGGTCTGCAGGATCCAGATGCCGCCGAGCAGCTGGAAGTTGATCGCGACCGTCTTGTCCATGGTGAGGACGAAGACGAGGGCGCCGACCTTCACCAGGAGGGAGACCAGCTTGGAGACCTTGGTCTCCTGGGCCGGGGTGGCGTCCTTCTTGATGAAGTCCTTGTAGATGTTGCGGGTGAAGAGGTTGGCCGCGGCGATCGACATGATCGCGGCGGGGACGAGCGCGCCGATGCCGATCGCGGCGAACGCGACGCCCGCGAACCAGTCCGGGAACATGTTCTCGAAGAGCTGCGGGATGGCGAGCTGGCCGTTGGTCACCTTCACGCCGGCGGCGATCGCCATGAAGCCGAGCAGCGCGAGCAGGCCCAGCATCAGCGAGTACAGCGGCAGGATCGTGGTGTTGCGGCGGATCACGTTGCGGCTCCTGGAGGAGAGCGTCGCCGTGATGGAGTGCGGGTACATGAAGAGCGCGAGCGCCGAGCCGAGCGCGAGCGTCGCGTACGTCCACTGGCCGGCCTCGCCGGGCACGAGCGCGCCCTTCGGCTTGCCGGTGGCCGGGTTGATCGTCTTGTACGCCTCGGCCGCCTTGCCGAAGATCTCGTCGAAGCCGCCCAGCTTGATCGGGATGTAGATGATCGCCACCGCGATGACGATGTAGATCAGGGTGTCCTTGACGAAGGCGATGAGCGCGGGGGCGCGCAGGCCGGACGAGTAGGTGTACGCGGCCAGGACGCCGAAGGCGATGAGCAGCGGCAGGTCCTTCACGAACCAGTTGGTGTTCTCGCCGCCGCCGACGCCCATCACGTCCAGGACGGCCTGGATGCCGACGAGCTGGAGCGCGATGTACGGCATGGTGGCGAGGATGCCGGTGACGGCCACCGCGAGCGACAGGCCCTTGGAACCGAAGCGGCCGCGCACGAAGTCCGAGGTGGTGACGTACCCGTGCTTGTGCGAGACCGACCAGAGGCGCGGCAGGAAGGTGAAGATCAGCGGGTACACGAGGATCGTGTACGGGACGGCGAAGAAGCCGGCCGCGCCCGCCGCGTAGATGGCCGCGGGGACGGCGACGAAGGTGTACGCCGTGTAGAGGTCGCCGCCGAGCAGGAACCAGGTCACCCAGGTGCCGAACGATCTGCCGCCCAGGCCCCATTCGTCGAGGCTGTGTTCGTTCTCGGCCTTGCGCCAGCGCGCGGCGAGGAAGCCCATGACCGTGACGGCCAGGAAGAAGAAGACGAAGACGCCGAGCGCCACGCCGTTCACGCCGTTCACGCCGTCCTTCATCGCGCGTCACCTCCCTTGCGGGCGCGCTGGTCCCGCTGCCACAGCTTGTACGCGATCATGGTGAGGGCCGTGGAGATCAGCACCCAGAGCATCTGGTACCAGTAGAAGAACGGGATGCCGGCGAAGAGCGGTTCGACCTTCGCGTACGAGCTCACCCAGAGCATCGCCACGAACGGAGCGAACAGGCAGAGCGCGATCACCACCCGCAGGGGGGTGATGGTCGGTTGTTTCCCTTGTGTCACATCTGACGCTTCTGGCATGGCGATTCCGTCCCCTCGCTGATCACCTCGGTAATGCTGGGGAAATCTAGGGGACTGCTCCGTCGCTGGGAACCCCTGTCCGCATAACGGAAGCGATTCTTCGGAGTTGGCGTCCCGTAAGGGAAACGCCGAACGGCCGCACCGGTGGGGTGCGGCCGTTCGTTCCGTACGGAAGTTCCGTACGGGAAGCTCAGTCGTTGGGGCGCTGGAGGCGCGCCACGAACTTGTACCGGTCGCCGCGGTAGACGGACCGGACCCACTCGACCGGCTCGCCCTGGGCGTCGAGGGAGTGGCGGGAGAGCATCAGCATCGGCAGGCCGACGTCCGTGCCGAGCAGCCCGGCCTCGCGCGGGGTGGCGAGGGAGGTCTCGATGGTCTCCTCGGCCTCGGCGAGGTGCACGTCGTAGACCTCGGCGAGGGCCGTGTACAGCGAGGTGTACTTCACGAGCGAGCGGCGTAGGGCGGGGAAGCGCTTCGCCGACAGGTGGGTGGTCTCGATCGCCATCGGCTCGCCGCTCGCGAGGCGCAGGCGCTCGATGCGGAGCACCCGGCCGCCGGTCGAGATGTCGAGCAGTCCGGCGAGGGTGTCGTCGGCCGTGACGTACCCGATGTCGAGGAGCTGCGAGGTGGGCTCCAGGCCCTGGGCCCGCATGTCCTCGGTGTACGAGGTGAGCTGCAGGGCCTGCGAGACCTTGGGCTTGGCCACGAAGGTGCCCTTGCCCTGGATGCGTTCGAGGCGGCCCTCGACGACCAGTTCCTGGAGCGCCTGGCGCACGGTGGTGCGTGAGGTGTCGAACTCGGCGGCGAGCGTCCGCTCCGGCGGGACCGGCGTGCCGGGCGGCAGGGTCTCCGTCATGTCGAGCAGGTGTCGCTTCAGTCGGTAGTACTTGGGCACGCGCGCGGTGCGGGTGGCGACCCCGCCCTCCGTGTCCGTGCTGCCCGCGTCCGTGGCCATGGCCTGCCTTCCCGACTCCTGTGCTGCTGCCGTCACCGGCTCCTCCGAATGTCGCGGCTCACATGGTGGCACGCTTCGTGTGCCATCACGTCTTCTCCTGCCGATATGTGCCGGTTCGGCGAGGAGGAGTCGTCCTGCTGCCTTCTTATACACCGAGAGATCCCTCGTTGGTCTAGGCCATTCCGATGGGGAGGTGTGGATCGCTCGGGGTGCGGCCGCCCGTCCGTGGGGGCCGTCCGCGGGGGCCGGCGGGGCGAGGTGTCGGTCCGATAACGGACGCCGTCACCCCTCTTGCGCACCCTTGACACCCCAAAAGGTCTAGGCCAAGCTCCCGGTTACTGGTCTAAACCATTAAAGACCAGGTCCCAGCCCCACGAGCATTACCCGACGTATGTCTTCGCGCGGTGGGCAGGGGGTTGCAGGCATCCCTGAGGAGGGTGGCGTGAAGCGCAAGCTCATCGCGGCGATCGGTGTCGCGGGCATGATGGTCTCCATCGCTGCGTGTGGTTCCGACAGCGGCAGTGACAAGGGCAAGGACGGCGGCAAGGCCGCCGGGGGCGACAAGACCCTGACCGTCTGGGTCATGGACGGCTCCGCGCCGGACGCGTGGATGGCCGAGGTGAACAAGACCTTCGAGGCCAAGCACCCGGGCGTCAAGGTCAAGGTCGAGAAGCAGATCTGGAACGGCATCCAGGAGAAGGTCACCACCGCCCTCTCCGAGGACACCCCGCCGGACGTCCTGGAGCTCGGCAACACGCAGACCGCCGGCTACGCGGTCACCGGCGGTCTCGCCGACCTGTCGGGCGACAAGGCCAAGCTCGGCTACGACGCCTGGAACAAGGGCATGGTCGCCTCCAACGAGCTGGACGGCAAGCTCTACTCCGCCCCGTGGTACGCCGCCAACCGCGTCGTCGTCTACGACAAGGCCGCCTTCAAGAAGGCCGGCGTCACCCCGCCGAAGACCCGCGCCGAGTGGATCGAGGGCCTGAAGAAGCTCAAGGCCTCCGACCCGAAGTCGCAGGCGATCTACCTGCCGGGCCAGTCCTGGTACGTCCTCGCCGGTCTCATCTGGGACGAGGGCAGCGACCTCGCGGTCAAGGACGGCGACAAGTGGAAGGGCAACCTGTCCTCCCCCGAGGCCGCCAGCGCCATGAACTTCTACAAGGAGCTGGCGTCCTACTCCACCGCTCCGAAGGACAAGGACGAGGCGACCCCGCAGCAGTCCACCGACATCATCCCCAAGGGCGGCGTGGCGTCCTGGATCGGTCTCGGCTGGGAGGCCGGCGGCGCCATCGACGCCATGAAGAAGGCCGGCAAGACGGCGGACTTCGGTTACTTCCCGATCCCGGGCAAGACCGCCGACAAGCCGGGCTCCGTCTTCCTCGGCGGCTCCAACCTCGCCATCGCCGAGCGCTCCCAGAACAAGGACCTCGCGAAGGAGTGGCTGGCCCTCGCCGCCGGCAAGGAGTTCATGACGAAGTACGCCGCCGCCACCGAGGGCGCGCTGCTTCCGAACACCGACTCCGCGCAGTTCAAGCCGGCCGCCGGCTCCTTCGCCGAGGCCATGGCGGCCTCCTCCGCCTCCGGCAAGGTCACCCCGGTCACCCCGGGCTGGGCGAACGTCGAGACCGCCCCGAACCCGATCAAGGACTACATGACCAAGGTCCTGAAGGGCGAGGACGTCAAGAAGGCCGGCGAGGCGGCCGACAAGGTCATCAACGAGCGCATCAACCAGCAGTAATCCGTAGCCCCGGTGGTGCGGCCGGTGTCGCACCGGCCGCACCACCGGCGCGTCGCAGCGATGCAGTGAGTCAGCGGCCCGCTCTCCCGGGCCGCGCCCCGGTGGGCGCGGGAGCCCCAGAACCGCGAGGAATAAGACCATGACCGTGGACTCCCAGGGGACGGCGACCGCCGGTCCCCAGGACGCGCCCGGGAGGGCGGCAGGGAAGTCTCAGACTCCGCCACCCTCTTCGGGCCCGAAGGAAGTCCTTCAGCCTCCACGCGGCAGGCGCTCCCTGCCCAGCGGGGTGCTGCCCTACCTGCTCGTCGCGCCGGCCCTGCTGTCGATGGCGGTGCTGCTGCTCTATCCGCTGATCCGCAATGTGATCCTCTCCTTCCAGCAGCTCAACCGGAAGGAGTTCATCACCCGCGAGACGGTCTGGACCGGCTTCGACAACTACACGGACCTCCTCGGTGACGGGGACTTCTGGACCGTCGCCGTCCGAAGCGTCGTCTTCACCGCCGTCAACGTCGCGCTGATCATGGCGATCGGCACGGGCATCGGCCTGCTGCTCAACCGCCTCGGCAAGAAGATGCGACTGGTCCTCTCGCTGGCCCTGATGTTCGCCTGGGCCATGCCGATCGTCGCCTCCGTCACGGTCTTCCGCTGGCTCTTCGACGAGCAGTTCGGCGTCGCCAACTGGCTGATGCGCACGCTGGGCTTCTCCGGCTACGACCAGCACAACTGGTTCGAGACCGGCTTCTCCACCCTGGTCATCGTCCTGATCCTGCTCGTCTGGGGCTCCGTCCCCTTCGTCGCCCTCAACATGTACGCCGGCCTGACCACCATCGGCACCGAGCTGTACGAGGCCGCCAAGATGGACGGCGCCAGCGGCTGGCGCACCTTCTGGGCCGTGGTCTTCCCGAACCTCCGGTCCTTCTTCATGATCACGACGTTCCTGGAGATCATCTGGATCTTCAAGGCGTTCGCCCAGGTCTACGCCATGAACCTCGGCGGCCCCGACCGAGGCTCCGAGACGCTCCCGGTCTTCGCCTACATCGAGGGCGTCGGCCAGTTCCACTACGGCGTCGCCGCCGCCATCTCCATCCTGACGATCGTGATGCTCATCGCGGTCATGTCCTTCTACTTCCGCCTGATCCTGAAGGAGGAGGAGGAGCTGTGAGCGCCGCCACCACCCAGACTCCGCAGAAGCTGCGCACCCGGAAGCCGCTCACGGTCGCGGCGGTCGCCAAGAACCTCGGCGCCCTCGTCCTCGCGGTCGTGTTCATCTTCCCGGTCTACTGGATGTTCTCGTCCTCGCTGAAGCCGCAGCACGAGATCATGACGAAGGACCCGGTCTTCGTCTTCAAGCCGACGTTCGAGAACTACGGGACCGCCACCGGCGTCGACCTGTTCTGGACGTACGTCACCAACAGCCTCACGGTCACCATCGGCGCCGTGGCGCTCGCCCTCGTCGTCGCCCTGGCCGCGAGCTTCGCGATCGCCCGCCTCAAGTTCAAGGGCCGCAAGGGGATCGTCCTCATCGTGATGATGGCGCAGATGGCCCCCTGGGAGGTCATGGTCATCGCGATGTACATGATCTCCCGCGAGAACGACCTGCTGAACAGCATCCCGATGCTCACGCTGATCTACTTCGTGATGGTCCTCCCCTTCACGATCTGGACCCTCCGCGGCTTCATCGCCGCCGTCCCGGTCGAGCTGGAGGAGGCCGCGCAGATCGACGGCTGCACCCGCGGCCAGGCCTTCCGCAAGGTGATCTTCCCGCTGCTCGCCCCCGGCCTGATGTCGACCTCGCTCTTCGGCTTCATCACCGCCTGGAACGAGTTCGCCATGATCCTCATGCTGAACAAGGAAAAGGAGTCGCAGACCCTGACGCTCTGGCTGACCCAGTTCCAGACCGCGTTCGGCAGCGACTGGGGCGCCACCATGGCCGCCTCCACGCTCTTCGCCCTCCCCGTGCTCATCGTCTTCCTCTTCCTCCAGCGCAAGGCCGTCGGCGGCATGACCGCCGGCGCGGTGAAGGGATAACGGCTCCCATGACCACACTGCTCCACGGCTCGGACACCCTGACCCGTGACGCGCTCACGGTCCTCCAGCCCGGCTTCGAAGGCACCACCGCCCCCGACTGGCTGCTCCGCCGCATCGGAGAGGGACTGTCCTCGGTCGGCCTCTTCGGCCGGAACATCGCCGGCCCCGAGCAGCTCGCCGCGCTCACCGCGCAGCTGCGCGCCGAGCGGGACGACGTCCTCGTCGCCATCGACGAGGAGGGCGGGGACGTCACCCGCCTGGAGGTCAACCAGGGCTCGTCCTTCCCCGGCAACTACGCCCTCGGCCACGTCGACGACGTCGAGCTCACCCGGGCCGTCGCCCGCGAGCTCGGCCGCCGGCTCGTGCAGTGCGGCGTCGACCTGAACTGGGCGCCCTCGGCGGACGTCAACTCCAACGCCGAGAACCCGGTCATCGGGGTCCGCTCCTTCGGACCGGACCCCGACCTGGTCGCCCGGCACACCGTGGCGTACGTCGACGGCCTCCAGGGCGTCGGGGTCGCGGCCTGCACGAAGCACTTCCCCGGACACGGCGACACCAACGTGGATTCCCACGACGCGCTGCCCCGGATCGATGTGGACCTCGCCACACTGCACGCCCGTGAGCTGGTACCTTTCCGCGCGGCCGTCGCCGCGGGTACCAAAGCGGTCATGAGCGCGCATATTCTGCTCTCCGCGCTCGACCCTCACCGTCCGGCCACCCTGAGCCCGCAGATCCTCACCGGTCTGCTGCGCCAGGAGCTGGGCTTCGAGGGGCTGATCGTCACCGACGGCATGGAGATGCAGGCCGTCGCGGCGACGTACGGCATCGAGCGCGGATCCGTCCTCGCGATCGCGGCGGGCGCCGACGCCATCTGTGTCGGCGGCGGGCTGTGCGACGAGGACACCGTGCTGCGGTTGCGCGACGCGCTCGTCCACGCGGTACGGACCGGTGAACTGCCCGAGGAGCGGCTGGCCGACGCCGCGGCGCGCGTGCGCGCCCTGGCGGCCTGGACCCAGGCGCACCGGGCCAGGGGGGCTGGATCGGTGCCGGGCGCGGCAGTGCAGGAGGGGACCGCGCCCGGCGCCGACATCGGACTCGTGGCGGCCCGCAGGGCCCTGAAGGTGACCCGGGGGGAGCGGCCTCACACGCCGATGACCAGCGCTCCCTACGTGGCCTCCTTCACCCCGGTCGTGAACTTCGCGGTCGGCGACGAGACGCCCTGGGGCATCGCGGCCGAGCTGGAGCGCCTGCTGCCCGGCACGGAGACCGGCTCCTACGACGAGCCGTCCGTGGACGCCGTCCTGGCCGCCGCGGGGGAGCGGCGGATCGTCGCGGTCGTACGGGACGCCCACCGGCACCCGTGGATGACCGAGGCCCTGGACGGCCTCCTCGCCGCCCGCCCCGACACCGTCGTGGTCGAGATGGGCCTCGACGAGGCGGAGCCCCGCGGGGCCCTGCACATCGCCACGCACGGCGCGGCCCGGGTCTGCGGCCGCGCGGCGGCGGAGGCCGTGGTCGGCACCGGCACCTGAGGGCCTTCCACACGGGCCCCGGGCCCCCGGGCCCCGGGCTCCCGGGCCACGGGTTCCCGGCTCCCGGCCCCGGGCCCCAGGCCCCCGGCTCCCGGCCCCGGGCCCCCGAGCCACGAGCCCGAGCCACGAGTTACGAGCGCCGGGCTCCGGACCCCGAGCTACGAGCAAGGGCCCCGCACCCGACCAGGTGCGGGGCCCTTTCCCGTACGTCTTAGATGCCCTGCCAGGAGGGCTTGTTCGCGTAGGTGTGGCGGAAGTAGTCCGCGAGCTTCAGCTTGGAGGCGGCCGCCTCGTCCACGACGACCGTGGCGTGCGGGTGCAGCTGGAGCGCGGAGGCCGGCACGAGCGCCGCCACCGGGCCCTCGACGGTCTGTGCCACGGCCTCGGCCTTGCCCTCGCCGGTGGCGAGGAGCACCAGGTGACGGGCCTCCAGGATGGTGCCGATGCCCTGGGTGATGACGTGGTGCGGCACCTGCTCTATGTCGTTGTCAAAGAACCGGGCGTTGTCCACGCGGGTCTGCTCGGTGAGCGTCTTGATCCGGGTGCGGGAGGCGAGCGAGGAGCACGGCTCGTTGAAGCCGATGTGCCCGTCGGTGCCGATGCCGAGGATCTGCAGGTCGACGCCGCCGGCCTCGGCCAGCGCCCTGTCGTACGCCTCGCAGGCCGCCTGGACGTCCTCGGCGGAGCCGTCGGGGCCCATGAAGGCCTCCGGGGAGAGCCCGAGCGGCTCGACGACCTGGCGCAGGACGGTGGAGCGGTACGACTCCGGGTGCCCCGCGGGCAGGCCGACGTACTCGTCCAGCTGGGCGATCCGCGCCCGGGAGGCGTCCACGGCGCCGGCGGATACCTGGGCGACGAGGGCGTCGTAGATCGGGATCGGAGTCGAGCCCGTGGCCACGCCGAGCAGCGCGTCGGGCTTGCGGCGCAGGAGGTCGGCGATGCCGTCCGCGATGAGCTCGCCGCCGGCCTTGGCGTCCTTGACGATGACAACTTCCACGCTGTGCCTGCCGATCTGGGGAGGGGCTGGTGAAGGACCGTGTGGTATAGACCAATCTAGGCCCAAATCTAGCAGAGGGAAGGCCTTCTCCTCATGCCGTTCCGCCCCGCGGACGGCACCTCCTCCATCGTCGGCCGCCCCTGTCGCACCAGCCACTTGAACCCGCCCCCGGGCGCCACCCGATCCCCGCTCCCGGGCGCCCCGGACCCCGTCCCCGAACGCCCCCCGATCCCCGCTCCCGGGCGCCCCGGACCCCGTCCCCGGACGCCTCCGATCCCCGCTCCCGAACGCCCCGGTCCCCGTCCCGGCACCCCGCGTCAGGCCAGTGAGCCTCCCGTCGCGTCGATCCAGTCGCCCGTCACCCAGCGCGCGTCGTCGGAGGCCAGGAAGGCCACCACGTCCGCTATCTCCGGCGGTGTCCCGACCGCGCCCAACGCCGACAGCGCCGCGGCCCCCGCCCAGGCCTCCTCGTCCCCCCGCAGCCACTCGGCGTTGACGTCGGTGTCCACGATCCCCGGCGCCACCGAGTTGACCGTGATCCGGCGCGGGCCGAGCACCTTCGACAGATAGCGGGTGAAGACGTCGAGCGCGCCCTTCGTCATCGCGTACGCCATCAGGTCCGGCATGGCCGCCGCCCTGCTCAGACCGCTGGAGACGTTGATGATCCGGCCGCCGTCCCGCAGTCGCTCCGCGCCCAGCTGTGCCAGGAAGAAGGGCGCCTTCGTGTTGACCGCGAAGATCCGGTCGTACTCCTCGTCGTCGATCGCCGCGAACGGCCGCGACGCCCCGATCCCCGCGTTGTTCACCAGGATGTCCAGGCCGTCCGCATGGGCGTCGAAGGCCCGCCACAGCGCCGCCGCGTCCCCCGGCACCCCCAGCTCCTGGCCCAGTGCGAAGGCGGACCCGCCGGCCGCCTCGATCGCGGCGACCGTGTCCTTCGCCGCCTCCTCGTTCGTCCCGTAGTGCACCGCGACCCGCGCGCCCTCGCGGCCGAGCCGCTCGGCGATCCCCCGCCCGATGCCCCGGCTACCACCCGTGACCAGCGCCGTCTTCCCGGCCAGCTTTCCTTCGAGCACGCCCATGGAGACGCCCCCCTCGTTTCTGTAGCGGTCGTTACGTAAAGACCGTACCCCACGATTCGTAGCGAGCGCTATAGAATTCACTCCATGGTGACGAGACCGCGCGGCCGCCCCCGCTCCTTCGACCGACTCACGGCCCTGGAGCAGGCGACGATGGCCTTCTGGGAGCACGGCTACGAGACGACCTCCGTCTCCGACCTCACCCGGGTCATGGGCATCAGCGCCCCCAGTCTCTACGCGGCCTTCGGCGACAAGAAGACGCTGTTCGAGGAGGTCGTCGAGGCGTACGCGCGGTCGTACGGCGCCTATGGGGACCAGGCCCTCGCCGAGGAGGCGACGGCCCGCGACGCCGTCGGGCGCATGCTGCGCGAGGCCGCCCACGTCTTCACCGAACCGGGGCATCCGCGCGGCTGCCTGATGATCTCCGCCGCGATCAACTGCTCGACCCCCGAGGTCGAGGGGGCCCTGCGGGACCACAGGAACGCGAACCTGGCGACCGTCGAGGACCGCATCCGCCGCGACGTGGAGTCGGGCGGGCTGCCGGCCGGCACCGACCCCCGCGCGCTCGCCCGCTTCAGCGGCGCCGTCCTCCAGGGCATGTCCCAGCAGGCCCGCGACGGGGCGACGGCGGAGGAGCTGACGGCGGTGGCCGAGGCGGCGATGCGGGCCTGGCCGGCGGGGGAGTGACGCACCCGCCGGGTCGTGGAAAGCCCCCACCGGGCCGTGGAAAGCCCTCGCCCGGTCGTGGAAAGCTCTTGCTCGGTCGCGGAAGGCCCTCGCCGTGTGGCGGAAAAGCCCCCCGGAAACACCCGCGGGCTACGGCGCCCGGCGGGACCCTCAGCCCGCCTGGCACCGCAGCCCGGAGTTGCCCGGCCGGGGGTGTGCGGTCCCTCGGCCGTGTGGGAGGTCTCGGCGCAGTCAGGGCAGAGAGCGCCGGTTCCTCGTTCCATCCTCCTGTGCGGGGAGGATGGAGGCTCTGTTGCGTTCATTGTGGACTAGACCATTCTTGTCTGTCCATCCACAGGAACGCGGTCTTTCCCGGCCCATCCTCCAACACGGAGCCCGGGAGATCCAGGTTCACCGCCCCTGTAATTCCGCGGGTACGCTCGCACCGTGCCCTCCATGAACGACCTCGTCCGCCAGCACACCGCCCTGAGCGACTCCGACCTCGAGTGGCTCCACCTGCTGGTGTCGGAGTGGCAGCTGCTCTCCGACCTCTCCTTCGCCGACCTCGTGCTCTGGGTCCCGACCCTCGACGGCACGCGGTACGTCTCCGTCGCCCAGATGCGGCCCAACACCGGACCCACCTCCTACCAGGACGACATGGTCGGCCATCTGGTGCCGCGCGGTCGCCGCCCGCTGCTCGACGCCGCCCTCGACGAGGGCCGGATCGTCCGCGAGGGCGACCCGGAGTGGCGCGAGGAGGTCCCGGTGCGGGTCGAGTCCATCCCCGTGCGCCGCGAGGGCCGGGTCCTCGGCGTCATCGCCCGCAACACCAACCTGCTGACCGTCCGCACCCCCTCCCGCCTGGAGCTCACCTACCTCCAGTCGGCCTCCGACCTCGCCCAGATGATCGCCGCCGGAACGTTCCCCTTCCCCGGCGAGCAGGTCGACATGGACTCCTCGCCGCGCGCCGGCGACGGCCTCGTCCGGCTCGACGCCGAGGGCGTCGTCCAGTACGCCTCGCCGAACGCCCTCTCCGCGTACCACCGGCTCGGTCTCGCCGCCGACCTGGTCGGTCAGGACCTCGGCCAGATCACCGCCGAACTCGCCCCCTCCCGGGGCCCGGTGGACGAGGCCCTGGTCAAGCTGGCCTCCGGCTACGCGCCCCGCGAGTTCGAGGTCGAGGGCAACGGCGGGGTGATCCAGCTGCGGGCGATCCCGCTCAAGCCCAAGGGCACCCGGATCGGTTCGCTCGTCCTGCTCCGGGACGTCACCGAACTGCGTCGCCGCGAGCGCGAGTTGATCACCAAGGACGCCACCATCCGGGAGATCCATCACCGGGTGAAGAACAACCTCCAGACGGTGGCCGCCCTGCTCCGCCTCCAGGCCCGCCGGATGGACTCCGACCGCGGCCGCGAGGCCCTCAACGAGGCCGTGCGGCGCGTCGGTTCGATCGCCATCGTCCATGAGACGCTGTCCCAGAACCTGGACGAGCGGGTGCAGTTCGACGAGATCGCCGACCGGGTCATCGCGATGGTCGCCGAGATCTCCCCGGGCAAGGTCACCTGCCGGCGCAACGGCCGCTTCGGCATCCTGGACGCCGAGGTCGCCACCCCGCTCTCCATGGTCCTCACCGAGATCCTGCAGAACGCTCTCGAGCACGCCTTCACACAGGGGGAGCAGGGCACGGTCGAGGTCAGCGCCGTCCGCGGCGAGACCCGGGCGGACGCCCGGCTCCTGATCACGGTCCAGGACGACGGCCGCGGTCTGCCCGAGGGCTTCGACCCGCAGCGGGCCGGCAACCTCGGCCTGCAGATCGTACGGACCCTGGTGGAAGGGGAGTTGGGCGGTTCCTTCGACATGCTGCCGGGCGCCGAGCGCGGCACGAAGGTGGTCCTCGACATTCCCGTACGGCCGCAGAAATAAAGCGAGTTCGCAACAGAAGAGCGTTCGCAACAGAAGCGAGTTCACGGCGGAAGCGAGCTCACGGCAGAAGTGAGCTCGCCCCGGAAGTGAGCTCTCAGCGGAGCGAAGCGAGTTCACAGCAGCGAGCCCCGGACCGAAGGGAATCGGTCCGGGGCTCGAATGCTGTGGGTTACTGCTGCGCGCTGCGGCTCGGGGCGGTGATTGCGTACGCGGTGTACGCGCCGCTTGCCTCAGGCTGTGCAGGTGGCTCAGGCGCTGGCGTTACGCGCCCGGTTGCGAGCGGCACGGCGCTTCATCGCGCGGCGCTCGTCCTCGCTGAGGCCACCCCAGACGCCGGAGTCCTGGCCGGACTCGAGCGCCCACTGCAGGCACTGCTCCATGACGGGGCAGCGGCGGCAGACGGCCTTGGCTTCCTCGATCTGCAGCAGCGCAGGACCGGTGTTGCCGATGGGGAAGAACAGCTCGGGGTCTTCCTCACGACAAACGGCGTTGTGACGCCAGTCCATGGCTGCTACCTCTCTCAGTGTTTCGTGCGAGTTGCTTGTGAATGTGAACGCTTTCACGAATCCCTCCGCAAGGGAAGGGCCGACTGCCAGTTGAACTGGTGTGGTCCTGTTGCTTGGGGTGGGGTTCTGGCTCTCAGTGGAGGCCGGTCTTGCGGGCCGTCCCGATCGCCAAGAAGAGACTCCCAAACCCCAGGGGCGGATACAACCCCTTCCGGAAAGTTTTTTTTGATTCCTCGGTGTCGGCTAGGTCACAGCCGTACTTCTTAGGGGTGGATGCGCGCCTAAACGTTCGAGTGAAAGGACTTTGGGCCCTTCCACTCACACAATCACACGCAGTGCACGGCGTACGCCTGTGAACGTCACGCTCGTACGTAGTCCGAGGTGGTCTCCGTCCATCTGCAGGGGGAGGGGAACCTTCGAATGCAAGGTGAAGTCGGTCAGATCGTGCAGAGACACCGCATGCTTGCCCCGCGGGCCCCGCTCCGGGGTCGAGGTGAGCAGCTGGGTGGCGTAACGGGCCACCGCCGGGGTGGAGAGCCGGCGCAGTCCGAGGACGTCGAGCGCGGTCTCGAAGGACGCCTCCGGGGACGCGTACACCGGACGATTGCCCAGGTAGGTCCAGGGGGAGGTGTTGCAGATTATGGAGAGGACCAGGTCCTCGACCGGCTCCGCGCCGGGACGCTCCAGGGTGATCGTGCCGTGCCGGCGGTTCGGCTCCTCCAGGAACTGGCGCACCACCTGGCGCAGATAGAGGGCGTGCGTCGATCTCTTGCCGCGCTCGCGCTGCTGTTCGACCCGGCCGATGACGCTCGCGTCGAAACCGAGCCCGGCACAGAAGGTGAACCAGCGTTCGGGCACCGACTCGTCCTCCGTGCCCGGCGTCCCGGACGCGAGCCCGAGGCTCACCGTCCGTGTCCGCCGCTCACGCAGCGCGTCGAGCAGGGCGCCGGTCGCCTCCACCGCGTCGTTCGGCAGCCCGAGGGCGCGGGCGAAGACGTTGGTCGAGCCGCCGGGGACGACCGCGAGGCCCGGCAGCCGCTCCGGATCGGGCCCGTCGTGCAGCAGCCCGTTGACGACCTCGTTCACCGTGCCGTCGCCACCGAGAGCGACGACCAGATCGACATTGCCCGACTCGGCGGCCCGCCGGCCCAGGTCGCGCGCGTGCCCCCGGTACTCGGTGGTGACCGCCTCCAGCTTCATCTCGCTGGCCAGCGCGTGGATGAGCACGTCCCGGGTGCGGGCACTCGTGGTGGTGGCTGCCGGGTTGACCACGAGAAGTGCGCGCATGAGCGCCAGCGTACCTACCCGGCGGTACCGGGCGCAGTCCGGTCTGCCGGGTGGACCGGCGGACGCCCCCGTTACCCTGCCCCTATGAGCGGTACGGAGCAGACGAGTACGGAACAGGGCGGCGGTACGGAGCAGGGGCCCCGGCCCACGCGCCTCACCGGGGCGGCGGCCGTCGCCGGCATCGAGGGCCTCGGGCTCGTCGCCGGCGGTGTGTACATGCTGGTGCGCAGCCTCGCCGACGGCGGTGACCTCACGAGCGGTCTGACCCTCGCCGTGACGCTCGTCGCCCTCGGTCTCATCCCGCTCGCGGCCGCCCGCGGGCTGTGGCTGCGCCGCTCCTGGAGCCGGGGCCCGGCCGTCATCACCCAGATCCTGGCCCTGCCCATCGCCTGGCAGATGCTCCAGTCGAACGGTGTGATCCCGGCCGGCATCGTCCTGGCCGCCCTCGCCGTGACCGGCCTCGTCCTCCTCGTGAACCCGGCCACGACCGAGGCGCTCGGCATCCGGCGCCCCGGTCAGGAAGCCTGACGGATCACTCCTCCACGAGGAGCTTCTCCCTCAGCTGCGCCAGGGTGCGGGCCAGCAGCCGGGAGACGTGCATCTGAGAGATGCCCACCTCCTGCGCGATCTGCGACTGGGTCATGTTCCCGAAGAAGCGAAGCAGCAGGATCCGCTTCTCCCGGGGCGGCAGGTCCTCCAGGAGCGGCTTGAGCGACTCCCGGTACTCGACCCCCTCCAGGGCCTCGTCCTCCGCGCCCAGCGTGTCCGCCACCGCCGGCGACTCGTCGTCGGTGTCCGGGACGTCCAGGGAGAGAGTCGAGTAGGCGTTGGCCGATTCCAGACCCTCCAGGACCTCCTCCTCGGAGATCCCGAGCCGCTCCGCCAGCTCGTGCACCGTCGGCGAGCGGCCGTGCTGCTGCGAGAGCTCCGCCGTCGCCGTGGTCAGCGAGAGCCGCAGCTCCTGGAGCCGGCGCGGCACCCGGACCGCCCACCCCTTGTCACGGAAGTGACGCTTGATCTCGCCGACGACCGTCGGCGTCGCGTACGTGGAGAACTCCACCCCGCGCTCCGGGTCGAACCGGTCGACCGACTTGATCAGGCCGATCGTCGCCACCTGCGTCAGGTCGTCCAGCGGCTCGCCGCGGTTGCGGAAGCGCCGGGCCAGGTGCTCCACCAGCGGCAGGTGCATGCGCACCAGACGGTTGCGCAGCTCGGCCTTCTCCGGGGAGCCCTCGGGCAGCTCGCGCAGCTGGACGAAGAGGGCGCGGGCGCCGCTCCGGTCGTGCGGGTCCGGGACGGCGGGGGCGTCCGGGCCCTCGTCGTCCTCGTCACCGTCGTCGGCCTTCTCCACGGCCTCGGCCACGTCGGCTGCCTCGGCCACGTCGGCCGTCCCGGCCTCGTCGGAGGTCCGCGCCTCGGGAGCCTCGGGGGAGCCCTCGGAACTCGCGGGGGCCTCGGAGACCCCTGCTGTCTCGGGAACCTCGTGGTGCTGCTCGTGCTCGCTCATCTGGTCCGCCTGCTCCGTAGCGACCCTGTTCGGCCGCGCCTGCTGCTCAGGGATGCCGGCCGTCGCGTCCCCGCTCCTCACGCCGGGCCTGGCCCCGCGCCGCGCTGTTTGTACAGGCTGATGGAGACCGTACGGTCATCGGCCACCGACGACTCCACCTTCCCGGCCAGCGCCGACAGCACGGTCCACGCGAAGGTGTCCCGCTCGGGCGCCCTCCCGTCGGTCGTCGGGGCGGAGACCGTCACGTCGAGGGAGTCGTCGATCAGCCGGAAGACACAGCTGAGGACGGATCCCGGCACGGCCTGCTGGAGCAGGATGGCGCAGGCCTCGTCGACCGCGATCCGCAAGTCCTCGATCTCGTCGAGGGTGAAGTCCAAGCGCGCCGCGAGGCCGGCCGTGGCCGTACGCAGCACGGACAGATAGGCACCCGCAGCGGGCAGCCGGACTTCCACGAAGTCCTGGGTCCCGGGCTCGCCTGCGATCTGGGACACCCTCACCTCCAAGGTGGCACAAGCTCATTCGGGGCTCGGGGGGAGAGCCCCCGAACCGGGCGGGTACGCAGGGAGCCTGCGCGGTCCGCCGTGACGCTATCGCGATCCATCCTGCCGTGTCGCCGGGAGCCCTGGAGACCAGGTGATCCCTCGCTCCCGTCCTCGGCAGCCGCGGAGAACCCGCGGAGGGGTGACGTACCCAGCGTCCGGGCCGTCGAACCGTCCGTGACCGAGCCGACCGCGGAGCGGCATATCAGCCATCAGACGATCGAACCGTCGACGAAGCACCAGCGCCAGGACTCGCCCGGCTCGAAGGTCCGCATGACCGGATGCCCGGTCGAGGAGAAGTGCCCCGTCGCGTGCCGCCCCGCCGAGGAGTCGCAGCAGCCCACGTGCCCGCAGCTCAGACAGAGCCGCAGCTGGACGGGGTGCGTGCCGTCCGCCAGGCACTCGGGGCAGGTGTCGGCGAGCGGCGCCGGTTCGGGGCGCGGCATTTCGGCTACGTGCGGGCACTCACTCATGATGGCCAGGTTACGTTGCGGCACGGGACGGGGTCGGGAGCATGGACGCACTGCAACTGGTGGCACTGGTGGCGGCGAGCGCCGCCGTGGCGGGGTTCGCCCGCAGGACCCCGGTGCCGGCGCCGCTGCTCCTCGTCGCCGTCGGCCTCACCGCCGCGTACCTCCCGGGGGTCCCCGACTACACCCTCGATCCGCACATCGTGCTGCCGCTGATCCTGCCCCCGCTCCTCTACACGGCCGCCGTCGACTCCTCGTACCTCGACCTGCGGGCCAACATCAGGCCCGTCGCGCTGCTCTCCGTCGGGTACGTCCTCTTCGCCACCGTGGCCGTGGGCTGGCTCGCGTACGTCCTCGTGCCTGACCTGCCGCTCACCGCCGCGCTCGTGCTCGGCGCCGTGGTCGCCCCGCCGGACGCGGTCGCCGCCACCGCCATCGCCCGCAGGCTCGGCCTGCCGCACCGGATCACCACGATCCTCCAGGGCGAGTCCCTCGTGAACGACGCCACCGCGATCACCGCGTACAAGGTCGCCCTCGCGGCCGCCGTCGGCGAGGGCGTCAGCTGGGCCGGCGGCCTGTGGGAGTTCGCCCTCGCCGCGGTCGGCGGCATCGGCGTCGGCCTGGTCCTGATGGTCCCGATCCACTGGCTCCGCACCCATCTGCGCGAGGCCCTGCTCCAGAACACCCTCTCCCTGCTCATCCCGTTCATCGCGTACGCCGCCGCCGAGGAGGTCGGCGCCTCCGGAGTCCTCGCGGTCGTCGTGGTCGGCCTCTTCCTCGGCCACAAGGCCTGGAAGGTCGACTTCGCGACGCGGCTCCAGGAGGAGGCCGTCTGGAAGATGGTCGCCTTCGTCCTGGAGTCCTCCGTCTTCGCCCTGATCGGCCTCCAGCTGCCGTACGTCGTCAAGGGACTCGGCCGGTACGGCATGGGGGAGGCGGCCTGGTACGCGGCCGGGGTCTTCGTCGCCGTGGTCGTCGTCCGGTTCGTCTGGGTCTACCCGGCGACCTTCCTGCCCCGCTGGATGTCCTCGGGCATCCGCGAGCGGGAACCCGAGGTGGACTGGCGGGCGCCGCTCGTCGTCGGCTGGGCCGGCATGCGCGGCGTGGTCTCCCTGGCCATCGCCTTCTCCATCCCCGTCGTCACCGACGGGGTCGAGTTCCCGGCCCGCAACCTCGTCCTCTTCCTCACCTTCACCACCGTGATCGGCACCCTCGTGGTGCAGGGCCTCACCCTGCCGCCCCTCATCCGGCTCCTGAAGCTCCCCGGACGCGACCGGTACGCCGAGACCCTCGCCGAGGCCCAGGCCCAGAGCGAGGCCTCGCGGGCCGCCGAGGAACGCCTCGACGTGCTCCTCGCCGACGAGCGCAACGCCCTGCCGAAACCCCTCGCCGACCGGCTGCGCACGGTCATGGAGCGGCGCCGCAACTCCGTGTGGGAACGCCTCGGCGCGGTCAACGAGATCACCGGGGAGACCGTCGACGACACCTACCGCCGCCTCTCGCGCGAGATGATCGACGCCGAGCGCGCGGTCTTCGTCCAGCTGCGCGACGCCCGCCGGATCGACGACGAGATGATGCGCACCCTGCTCCGCCGCCTCGATCTGGAGGAGGCCGCGGCGTACCGCGAGACCGACGACTAGGACCCGGTTCGTCTTCTCGTGCTAGACGGTCTCCGGCGCGCCCGTGACCACCGCCGCGAGCCGGGTGCCCGCCGGGAAGGCGCCCTCCTCCGCGAGGGTCGTCAGGCCGTACAGCATTTTGGCGACATACAGCCGCTCGATGGCGAGTCCGTGCCGCGCCTCGAAGTCCTGTGCGAACGCATCGAGGGCGGGGGACACGCGCGCGTAGCCGCCGCCGTGGAAGCGCTCGTCCAGGGCCCAGTCGCCGCGAGGGCCGCCGAAGGCCGCCTCCTGGAGGGCGCGGACCTCCCCGCCGAGGAAGCCGCCCTTGAGGACCGGGACGCCGAGGGTCCGGCCTTCGAATCCGGCCGCGAGCCCCGCCAGGGTGCCGCCCGTGCCGCAGGCGACCGCGGCGACGTCGGCGAGGCCGGCGAGCTCGCGGCCCAGCTCCACGCAGCCGTGGACGGCGAGCGCGTTGCTGCCGCCCTCCGGGACCACGTACGCGCCCGCGGGGGCTCGTTCCAGGAGCCACGCGCGCGTGGCCGGGTCGTTCTTCGCGCGGTACGTGGCCCGGTCCACGAACTCGAGACGCATCCCGTCCGCCGTGCACCGCGCGAGCGAGGGGTTCAGCGGGCGCCCGGCCAGCTCGTCGCCCCGGACCACCCCGACCGTCGGGAAGCCGAGCAGCCGGCCGGCGGCGGCCGTCGCCCGCAGGTGGTTGGAGTACGCGCCGCCGAAGGTGAGCACGGGCCGGCCGGCCGCCTCGCGCAGGTTCAGCGAGAGCTTGCGCCACTTGTTGCCCGGCAGGTCGGGGTGGATGAGGTCCTCGCGCTTCAGCAGCAGCGTGAGACCGCGCCGGGCGAAGCGCTCGTCCTCCACCGGCTCCAGGGGGGAGGGGAGCCGGGGCTGCAGGCGGGAGAGGTCGAACGCGTTCACCCGGCCATTGTGAGCCCCACCGGATCCACGGCCCCGCGACGGCCCGCACCGGCGCCCGCGGCCGCCGGCCACGGCGGGCCGAACGCGGGCCCGCTGCCCTTGGGCCCGAGGGGCGGGCGGCCTGCCGTGCCTGGGGCCTGCCGTGCCTTGGCCCCCGCGTTTTGGGCCCCCGCCCCGCTACCGCAGGAGCTCGGCGATCCGCTCCCGCATCGATGCCATCGTGAACCCGCGCGGGTCCACCTTGCCCGGCTGCCACTCCAGGTGCCCGATGACCGAGCGGTGGGTCCAGCCGTGCGCCCGGCAGACGGCGGCCGCCGCCTTCGCGATGGCCTCCAGCTGGACCTTCGGCCACGGGTCCTCGCCGTTGCCGAGGTTCTCGCACTCGAAGCCGTAGAAGTGCCGGTTGCCGTCCGTGGTGGCCTCGTCGTCCGGCGGCAGCCGCCGCTCGGCGATGACCGCCCGGAGGACCTCGTCGTCGCCGAGCCCCGCGTGGTTGGCGCGTCCGTAGCCGACGAGGTGGACCGTGCCGTCCTTGGCGATCACGCCGTGGCAGAGCGGCCCCGGCAGGGACTCGTAACCGTCCCTGCAGATCCGGACGGTGTTGGCGGTGCCGCGGGTCACGGTGTGGTGGATCATCACGCCGTTCACCGGGCCCCAGGGGCCCTTGTGGTTGCGGTTGTGGGTGGACCAGTCGCCGACCTCGACGACCGCGAGGCCCTCGCCGCGCAGCGCGCCGAGGAACCTGTTCGCGGACATGGGTGTGGCCATGACCGACTCCTTCCGGAGGACGGGGTGAGCTTCCGGAGTACCGGAGTCCGCCGCTCCGCTGCCATCCGTTCGGGCGGTGTGCGATGCGATCCGGACAGATCGTCAGGAGACGGGTGGGGCTGCGCTGTTCGGATGGAAATCGCGTGACATGCCCCGAAGATCGTCGAACAGTCCCACCCGAATGTGTAATGGCGCCGACACGTTCCGTGCTGAAAGGCTTTCTCTCGCAACTCAGTCATACGAGAGGGAGTTCCATGTCCGTTGGTTCGGTTGACGGCGAGGTCCGCGCGGAGCAGCAGGCCCCGCAGCAGAGTCTCGGGACCGCCGCCGCGCGGAACCTCGCCACGACCACCAAGTCGGCCCCGCAGATGCAGGAGATCACCTCTCGGTGGCTGCTGCGGACACTGCCGTGGGTCCAGGTGCAGGGTGGCACGTACCGGGTGAACCGGAGGCTCAGCTACTCCGTGGGTGACGGCCGCGTCACCTTCGTGCAGACCGGAGAGCGCGTCGCGGTGATCCCCGCCGAACTCGGCGAACTCCCGGCACTCCGCGGTTACGAGGACGAGAGCGCACTGACCGAGCTCGCGGCCCGCTGCACCCAGCGGGAGTTCGCGGCGGGCGAGATCATCGCCGTGTCCGGCGCTCCCGCCGACCGGGTGTACCTCCTCGCGCACGGCCGCATCGAGCAGATCGGCGAGGGCCCCTACGGCGACGAGGCCGTGCTCGGCGTCCTCGCCGACGGCGCCTATCTCGGCGAGGCCGCCCTGGTCAGCGCTGACGCCACCTGGGACTGGACCGCCCGGGCCGCCACCGCCTGCACGGTCCTGGAGCTCACCCGGGACGACGTACGGAACCTCGCGGACCGGGCCGGCTCGCTCGCCGCCCACCTCGCGGGCGTGGCGTCGGCCCCCGACCGGAGCACCAACACCTACGGCGAGGCCGCCATCGACCTCTCCGCCGGCCACGTCGGCGAAGCGGTCGTCCCGCACACCTACGTCGACTACGACGCCAAGCCCCGCGAGTACGAGCTGAGCGTCGCCCAGACCGTGCTGAAGGTCCACAGCCGCGTCGCCGACCTCTACAACCAGCCGATGAACCAGACCGAGCAGCAGTTGCGGCTCACGGTCGAGGCGCTCCGCGAGCGCCAGGAGCACGAGCTCATCAACAACAAGGAGTTCGGCCTCCTCTCCAACTGCGACTACGGGCAGCGGCTCCAGCCGCACGACGGCGTCCCCAGCCCGGACGACATGGACGAACTGCTCTCCCGCCGCCGGGGCTCCAAGATGTTCTTGGCCCACCCGCGCGCCATCGCCGCCTTCGGCCGCGAGCTCAACAAGCGCGGCCTGGTGCCCGAGACCATCGAGATCGCCGGCAACCGCATCCCGACCTGGCGCGGCGTCCCGATCTACCCGTGCAACAAGATCCCGGTCTCGGACGCCCGGACCACCTCGATCATCTGCATGCGTACGGGCGAGGCCGACCAGGGCGTGATCGGTCTGCACCAGACCGGCCTCCCCGACGAGATCGAGCCCAGCCTCTCCGTCCGCTTCATGGGCATCGACGAGCAGGCGATCATCTCCTACCTGGTCACGGCCTACTACTCGGCGGCGATCCTCGTCCCGGACGCCCTCGGCGTCCTGGAGAACGTCGAGGTCAGTCGCTGGCGCTGAGCCGTCGGCACCCGGGGGCGGGGACCGAACCCGCCCGCCCCCGGGCGCTCCCCGGCCCGTCCCGGCGCAAGCCCGCCGCGACGGACCCCGGTGACGGACCGCCGCGACGGACCACCGCGAAAGATGCGAAGGAAACGACCGTGACCATGACCAGCACGGATGCCGTCGTCGACGGCCAGGGGGCCGTGACGCTCCTGGACCGGACGCGTACCGCCGTCAATCCCCAACTGCGCTCGACCGTCGAGTCCCTGCCGGACTCCATACGGCGGGTGGCGATGTACCACTTCGGCTGGGAGCGCGCCGACGGCACCCCGGACGCGGGGCAGCCGGGCAAGGCGATCCGGCCCGCCCTGGTCCTCGCGGCGGCCCGCGCCCTCGGCGCCGACGAGACCCGGGCCGTGAAGGCCGCGGCGGCGGTGGAGCTCGCGCACAACTTCACCCTGCTCCACGACGACATCGTCGACGAGGACCCGACCCGGCGGCACCGGCCCACCGCCTGGACCGTCTTCGGCATCCCGGACGCCCTCATGGCCGGTGACGCGATGAGCGCGCTGGCCCTGCGACTGCTCGCCGAGGACCCCCACCCCGCCTCCGCGGCGGCCGCCGCGCGCCTCGCCGCCTGCATCATCGAGCTCTGCGCCGGCCAGCAGGCCGACTGCGCCTTCGAGCAGCGCGACCCGCGCGAGGTCTCCCTCGACGAGTGCCTGGCCATGGCCACCGCCAAGACCGGCGCCCTGCTCGGCTGCTCCTGCGCCGTCGGCGCGCTCTACGCGGGCGCGGGCGAGGAGGAGGTCGCGGCGATGGACGCCTTCGGCCGGGAGGCGGGCCTCGCCTTCCAGCTGATCGACGACCTCATCGGCATCTGGGGCGACCCGGAGCGCACCGGCAAGCCGGCCGGAGCCGACCTCGTCGCCCACAAGAAGTCGCTTCCCGTGGTGGCGGCACTCACCTCCGGCACCCCCGCGGGGGAGGAGCTGGCCGAGCTGTACTCCCGTCCGACCCTCGACGCGGAGGCGGTACGGGCGGCGGCGGACGCCGTCGAACGGGCCGGCGGCCGCGACTGGGCGCAGGCCCAGGCGGCCGAGCGCATGGGCCGTGCCGTCGAGCACCTGGCCCAGGCGGTGCCGGACCTGGCGGCCGCGGAGGACCTGCTGGCCCTCGCGGAGTTCGTCACGCGGCGTACGCGCTGATCACGACTCCGGGACGATCCGGGTGACCACGGTCTCGATCATGTCGTCCAGATCCCGGTCGCCGAGGAGCCCGGGGACGGTGAAGTGGTCGAGGAGCAGTCCGGTGAGGGCGAAGTAGAGCACCCGGACAGTGTCCGCGTCCCCGGGCATCCCGGCGTCGAGGTGCCCCCGGACGTTCGCGTCCAGGTCGGAGCGGAGCACCTTGGTGAGCTGGGTCCTCAGCTCGGGCCGGCGGACGGCTTCGAGGCGGAGTTCGAAGAGCCCGAGGTAGCAGGTGCGCTCGGCGGCGAGCCGCCGGGCGATCCAGCGCATCAGGTCGAGCACCAGCTCCCGGCTGGGAGCGGGCCGCAGGGCGGCCGCCACGTCGTCCGGGTCCGGGGTCAGCCGGACGAAGATCCGGTCGCCGACCTGGGAGAGCAACTGGTCCCGGTCGCTGAAGTAGTTGGACGAGGTGCCCGTGGGGACCCCCGCCCGGGCGTCGACCGCTCGGAAGGTCAGCCCGCGGGCACCTTCGTCCGCCAGGACCTCGATCGCGGCGTCGAGCAGGCTCGTACGGCGTTCCGGGTTTCTCACCACGTCGGACTCCCTCGAAGAAAGGTCTTGCGTAACCACTACAGGTGAAGCACTATAACTGTCGTGGTTGCGATTGCGGCCGCATCCCCAGGACGAAGAGGACCGGTTTGCGCAAGCTCACGTACTACATCGCCTGCACCATCGACGGCTTCATCGGCGACCCCGAGGGCGACGCCACCTCGATGTTCAAGTTCACGAACGGCGAGTACATGGCGGCCATGAACGCCGAGTACCCCGAGACCGTCCCGACGCACGCGCGGGAGATGTTCGGGGTCGACGCCGAGAACAGGCACTTCGACACCCTCGTCCAGGGCAGGCAGTCGTACCAGCTCGCCCTCGACATCGGCGTCACCAGCCCGTACAACCACCTGCGCGAGTTCGTCGCCACCCGCTCGCTCACCGAGTCGCCCCACCCCAACGTCGAGCTGATCGCCGACGGCCTCGTCGGCCGGGTCCGCGAGCTCAAGGCCGAGGACAGCCCGCTGGGCATCTACCTCTGCGGCGGCTCCACCATCGCCGGCGAGCTCATCGAGGAGATCGACGAACTGATCATCAAGACCTACCCGCAGGTCTACGGCACCGGCATGCCGATGTTCGGCGCCGGCTTCGAGCCCCGGGACTTCGAACTGGGGGACGTCCGCGCCTTCGACAACGGCGTACTGGTCCGTACGTACACCAGGAAGCGATAGCAGCGGCAGGCAGCCTCGCGCGGGGCGGCCTACCCTGGACGCATGGGTGACGAGGCGCCTCGCACGACGCGGGACCCCCTGGCCGAGCGCCACTGCCCGGCCTGCGGCGAACCGCTCGCCGTACTGGCCACCCGGCACAAGGTCCTGGGGGCCTGGGTGCCGGAGTGGGAGGTGCAACCCTGCCGCAACCCGGATTGCCCGCTCCACGAGGAGGGGGCGGAAACCGCTCCCCCGCACGTGACCGGCAAGAACGGCGAGATCGGGAGAAGTCCGGCCCCGGGGTGACCGGACGCGCGGCGGAGCCGGTCATACCGCTACAGTCCGCGCATGTCATCGGAGTCGACAGAAGTCTGGACCGGCTGGTACCGGGACCGCAGCGGCGCGGAAGCGATCGTCATCACGGCCGACGGGCGGCGCGTCGCCACCCGGATCAGGGGGGTCGAGTACACGGGCGAGAGCTTCGCCGCGCTCGCCGCCGCCGAAGAGGACGGACGGGCCCTCACGGGCTGCGTCCTGGAGTGGGACCTGCCGCTCCCCGTCGTCGTGGACGGCGCCGCCCAACAGGCCACGCTGGCCTGCCTGCTGACGCTCGGTGAGCGCGCAGACCTCAGCCTGACGCTGCACTACGGCGGCGCCGCCTTCGAGGCGTGCGTCGCCGGGGGCGACTTCGAGGGGGCCCTGGAGCGGGTGCGGCAACAGCTGCCGGCCGGCGCGGACTTCGGCCGCAGGCTCCTCCAGTCGGCCTGAGGCCGGGTACGGCGCGACGCCCCGGTCGATCCGGATACGGAGACCCGGGGCGCCGCCGGCACTGCGGACGACGACGCCGACGGTCGCACTGTAGGCCGAACTCACGGCGGCCTGCCGGGAGGTGGGCCCCGCGGGCGGCCCCGTACCGGCCACGCTGTCGGTGGGAGCGTGCATGATGACCGTATGAGCGAACGCGAGGAAGATCCCGGCCGGGCAGAGGTACGCCACGCGCGACCCGAGGACCTGCCCCGGGTCGTGGAACTCATCGTCGAGCACGCCGCGTACGAGAAGTCCGCACCCCCGGCCCCCGGCCTCGCGGACCGTCTCGCCGGCCTCCTCTTCGGCCCCGAACCGCCCCGCCTCCGCTGCTTCGTCGCCGCCCTCCCCGACGGCACCCTCGCGGGCTACGCGACCTGCGCCCCGGAACTCTCCACCTGGGACGGCACCGAGTACCTCCACATGGACTGCCTCTACCTCACGGAGGCCTCCCGCGGCCACGGCCTCGGCCCCCTTCTGATGGCGGCCCTCCGCGCCGAGGCCCGCACCCTCGGCCTTCCGGAACTCCAGTGGCAGACCCCCGTCTGGAACGAGGGCGCGATCCGCTTCTACGACCGCCTGGGCGCCACCTCCAAGGAGAAACGCCGCTACACGCTCCCGACGGAGGCGTAGGAACGCCCGGGGCGACGGTCAGTCGGCGCAGTTGTGATAGGCGGCCACCTGCCAACCGTCGTCTCCCGTGCGCTCCAGCACCCAGGTCGCGCGGACCCAGCGGCCGTCCGGCACGACGGTCTCGTCGGTCTCACCGGCGAGGACGACGGCGCTGCGGGCGACGACGACGGCCGAGTCGCGGCACTCGCCGAGGAACCGCACGCTGTGGATCTCGTCGCGGACGGTCGAGCCCTTCAGCGGGCCCTCGAACCCGGCGGCCATCGCGGCGCGGATCCGCTCGCGGCCGTCGCGGAAGGAGCCGGGCAGCGCGGAGGTCGCGTCCGGGGTGTAGACGGCGACGAAGGCGTCGGCGTCGTTGGCCGCCCATGCGGCGTACACGGCGTCGATCACGGACCGCACCTGCTGCTCTGCGGTGTCCTGCGCGGTCGTCGTGGCCATGGTGTCCTCCTGGAAGGTCGACGGGATGTCGCCGGTACCTACCGCCGACGCGCCCGGAATTCATCGCCGCTCGGATCACCGATGACTTTCGGGACGGGCGCCGGTACGTACGTCGCCGCACCGAGAGAGGCAGGCATGGCCACCACGAGCCCACACCCCGACGACCCGGCTGCCGACCAGGCCGCCGAGTTCGCCCGATGCACCGCCCCGCACCGCCGGGAGCTCCTGGCCCACTGCTACCGGATGCTCGGCTCCCTGCACGACGCCGAAGACCTCGTGCAGGACACCCTGCTGCGCGCCTGGCGCGCGTTCGACCGGTACGACGCCCGGCGTGCGAGCGTACGCACGTGGCTGTACCGGATCGCCACCAACGCGTGCCTCACGGCACTGGACACCCGCACGCGCCGTCCCCTGCCCAGCGGCCTCGGCGCGCCCGACGAGGACCCGCTGACGCCGCTGGAGTACGCGCCGGAGGTGCCGTGGCTCCAGCCGGTCCCGGACGCGTGGCTCGCGGACCCGGGCCAGGTGGTCGCCGCCCGCGACACCCTGCGGCTGGCCTGGGTGGCCGCCGTGCAGTACCTGCCCGCGCGGCAGCGGGCCGTGCTGATCCTGCGCGACGTCCTCGACTGCTCCGCGGCCGAGACCGCCGCGCTCCTCGACACCACCCCGGCGGCGGTCAACAGCGCGCTCCAGCGCGCCCGGGCGCGGCTCGCCGACGCCGGCATCGCCGAGACACGGGTGACGGAGGAGGCCGCCGACCGGCTGGTGGTGGACCGGTACGCGGCCGCGTTCGAGAAGGCGGACATCGAAGGGCTGACCGCGCTGCTCGCCCACGACGCCATCCTGGAGATGCCGCCGGTCCGCACCTGGTTCACCGGCCGCGACCGGTACGCCGGTTTCATGGCCTGGGTGTTCGCGGCGAACGGCACCGACTGGCGCGTCCTGCCCACCGCGGCGAACGGCGGGCCCGCGCTGGCGGCCTACGTGCGCCGCGCCGACAGGGACGAGGACGCGTACCGGCTGCACACCCTGCAGGTGTTCGACGTCGCCGACGGCCGCATCACCCGGAACACGGTCTTCCAGGACCCCACCGTCCTCACCGCCTTCGCCCTCCCGGAAACCCTCCCACCGGCACGCTGACCGCCTTGCAGCCGGAAAAGCCGGAAAAGAGCAGGAGAAAGACCGCACCCGGCCCGCCATGGACGCCGTGCTCGGCGGCCTGCGGACCGGGTGCGGTCGGGGAGCGGGGGAAGGTCAGGCCTTCTTGGTCTCCTAGTAATCGGCCAGGTCGGTGACCTGCGGGGATCTTCCCTGCGGGGCGCTGACCTGGCCTTTTGCTGATGGCTGGCGATGGGGGGCGACGGTCCTGACCGGGTGTCCTGCGGACTGTGTGCGGACTGGCAGAAGCGTCCTGGGTGCCACCGCTACTCGACTGATGCAGTGGGATTCTCACCGCGCTGGGCCTGCTGGATCCGCGTCACCACCATCTTCGTGATCGCCATCAGCTGCTGATCAGAGGTCTGGGTGCCCGGGGGCCGCGTGTACTCGATGCGCGCGATGACGCCGTCTTGGCGGACGATTACTCCTTCACCATCCATACCAGTACTGGGAGAGGAGCTGATCTCGAACCGGTCGATCTGATCGCCGGGCGGATTGCTTCCGACCTCATCTTCGGTTCCCTTGCCTGTGAAGAGCTCTTCTGCAGTGGCTCCCGGTAGCGAGATCATGTAGATCTCAAGCTCTTCGTCTTCCATGTCGGTGAATGCGGCCACGCCGAGTGAGATGGCCTTGGCGCACCAGGATTCCGGCCAGCGTTCACTCAAGCAGAATTCGCTCTTGGAACCGTCCCAAGCTTTGATGTTGCGTTCGCTGGAAAACGTGCTTGGAACATTCCGCTGCCTGGGCAGTGCCGACTTCAGCAACGCTGCGTCCATCGTCGTGCCCTGGGGGACGCTTGGCGCAGATGCTTGTGGCGGAGCGGCGTCAGGATTTGTGCTCGACACATCCGAGCTGCAACCGGAGAGAAGGAAAGCGGTTGCCAGAAGGGCTAAGGCACCGGACGCGCTGCGCGAGCGGAAGCCTTGGCGGTTGGTCATGTGGAAGCTATCCCATCGTCGTGACACGATCGCGTCACGCTACACGGCGCTGAGCGAGGCACGTTGGCGAATTCGTGCTCTGCCATCGAGCAATGCTCAGGACTTGTGGATCGGCCTCGGGCGGGGACGCGGAGGGCGTACCTTCCCGAATGATCCGCAAGGTCTCCGAGTAGGCCCGCGTTGCAGCGCGGGTCGGGAAGGCACGCCCGTGCTCAGCGTAGTCACCGACGACGGCTCCACACAGTCCGGCTCCCTGATCGACGAGATCGTCCGGGAAGGCGCCCGCCGAATGCTCGCCGCCGCTTTGGAAGCGGAAGTCAACCAGTACATAGCCGAGTTGGCAGCCGAGACCGACGAGCAGGGACGGCGCCTGGTGGTCCGCAACGGCCACCACCGACCCCGCACCGTCGTCACCGCGGCCGGGCCGGTCGAGGTCACCGCGCCACGGGTGAACGACCGCCGCATCGACGATGAGACCGGCGAGCGGAAGCGGTTCTCCTCCAAGATCCTTCCCCCGTGGTGCCGCAAGTCACCGAAGGTCTCCGAGGTCCTGCCGCTGCTCTACCTGCACGGCCTGTCCTCCGGGGACTTCGTGCCCGCGCTGGAGCATTTCCTCGGCGGCGCGGCCGGCCTGTCGCCGGCCACGGTCACCCGGCTGACCAAGCAGTGGGCCGACGACCACGCCGCCTTCCAGTCCCGGGACCTGTCCGACCGCGACTTCGTCTACGTCTGGGCAGATGGCGTGCACCCGAAGGTGCGGCTCGGGCAGGCGCACTCGTGCGTCCTGGTCCTGCTCGGCGTGCGCCTGGACGGCACCAAAGAGCTCATCGCCCTGGCCGAGGGGCTGCGCGAGTCGACCGAGTCGTGGGCCGAGCTGCTGCGTGATTGCCGCCGACGCGGCATGCGCGACCCCGAGCTGGTCGTAGGTGACGGCGCAATGGGCCTCTGGAAGGCCCTCGCCGAGGTCTTCCCTGCCGCCCGCCACCAGCGCTGCTGGGTCCACAAGGCCCGCAACGTAGCGAACTGCCTGCCCAAGTCCGCACAGCCCGGGGCCACGAAGGCCATGCAGGAGATCTACAACGCCGAGGACCGGACCCACGCCGAGAAGGCGATCGAGGCATTCGCCCGCGCCTACGGCACGAAGTGGCCGAAGGCGGCCGCAAAGATCACCGACGACCGGGACGAGCTGCTGGCGTTCTACGACTTCCCGGCCGAGCACTGGATCCACCTGCGGACCACGAATCCGATCGAGTCGACGTTCTCCACGGTCAAGCTCCGCACGAAGGTCACCCGAGGCGCGGGCAGCCCGGCCGCGGCCCTCGCGATGGTGTTCAAGCTCGTCGAGTCCGCCCAGTCCCGCTGGCGGGCGATCACCGGCGCCCACCTGGTCCCGCTCGTCCGCGCCGGCGCCCGCTTCGAAAACGGCCACCTGGTCGAACGCACCGAGAACCACGCAGCCTGAGGAGAATCTCACGATGACCGTCACCGACACCTACGGCACGAACACCCACACGGCCCAGCAGCTGGCCGACCTCCTCACCGAACGACTGCCAGCGACCTTCGCCGAGCGCGACAGCGACTACTTCGGCCTCTATTTCCTCGCCACACTCGCCGACACGACCCGCATCAAGGTCCAGCCCAACACCGTTCCCGGAGACGACGGCGAAGACGACCTTCTTGAGGACGACCACCCCGACGTGTCCGTCCTCCTCATCGTCACCGCACCGGCCGAGGCTCAGCCCCTGAGCACGGAACTTGCAGCCGTCGACGGACTCACCCGGCTCCGGTCATCCCGAAACTGAGAAGCCACCGATCCACAGGTATTGACGATTGCTCTCTGCCATCGTCTGGGCTGCCCAGCTTGTGGAACCGCACCGGGGCATACGTCAGGTGCCTTGCTTCCTGATTGCGATGGCGAGGGCTCCGAGGGCTTCCTTCTCGGGGCCGTAGATCGTGCGGATGTTGGCGAGTTGCTGGTCGCGGGTGGCGGTCGGGTTGACGTTGGACGGGCCTTCGCCGTCGAGGAGGGCTTCGAAGTCGGGGTACTCGGTGACGCGGAGGACTTCGACGTCGCAGGTCTCGTCGGTGTCCTTGATGCGGAAGCGGATGGTGTCGCCGGCGGCGAGGTCCGCGAGGTGCGGGTATTTGACCCGCACCTCGATGGTCTTGGTGCCCGCGGCGACGAGTTCGAAGTACTGGCGGTAGAGGTTGAGCTCGCGGACGCGGGCGGTGCGGTCGGTCATCGGGAGGGAACGCTCCTGGGGGACGGTGCGGTGATCAGGCGGTCGATCTCGGCGGCCGAGTACGAGCGGAAGAAGTGGCGGGGGTCGGAGAGCAGGGTCTCGGTCATGGCGAGCAGCTGGTCGGCGTACTCGATGACGGTGCCGGGCCACTGCCGGGTGTCGAGCATCCAGGGGGCGGCTCCCTCGGGCAAGGGGGCACGGCCTTCTCGGATGAGGGATTTCGACAGCTTGGCGCCGGTGTCGGTGACGACCTGGGGGCAGAACAGACGGGCCGGGAGCTGGGCGCGGGTGAGGCCCACGGCCTGGAGGGCCTCGTCGACGAGATGGGAGCCGAAGACCCAGTCGCCGCCCTTGACCATGACGTGCAGGGTGCCCTGGGGGCTGGTCAGGGCGAGTTCCTTGACCAGGTTGCGGTAGAGGGTGGCCAGGTCGAGGTAGCCGCCGGCGGTGGACGTGATGGGGGTCTCGTACGGGCCGTGGTGGAGGCAGACGGCGGAGACTCGCGCGGATTCGGGGCTGGCGAGGTGGGCGCGGGTGCGTTCGGCGTGTTTCTCGGCCCAGCCGCAATCGGGGTGCGGGCAGGGGACGCGGAGGTGAGGGGTGCCGGTGGAGGGGGCTAGCCACCAGCGGGCGGCGTCGATGCGGGGGAGGAGCCGGAGCCAGGTGTGGCGGTAGTGCTCGCCGGCCTGCTGCTGGGTGTACGTCTCGATGCGGTGCGGGATGCCCAGGCGCCTGGACAGGGCGGTGAAGAGGGGCTGGTAAAGGGCGGTGACGAGGTCGATCAGGGCCTGTTCGCCGAGGGCCTGGGCGTAGGCGCGCTGGTAGCGGTTGCCGCTGGCGGGGTCGGTGGCGAGCTCGTACGGGGCGTTGTCGAGGGCGCTGAAGAGCACCTCGGTGGGGAGGCCGAAGCGGTCGCGTAGTCGGGCGGCTATGGCGAAGGCCAGGGACTGCACGAGCGAGGTGCCGATGTGCGGGGCGCCGTTGATCTGGGTGCCGACGACCAACACGATCCGCTCGGGCGGGGCAGCCAGGATGCGCGGGGTCAGGACGTCCTCGGCGTGGTGCAGGGCGTTGGCGAGAACGGTGTTCGGCGAGACGGGGTGCGTGGTCACGAGGTGGCCCCCTGGGGTTCGGTGATGCGGTTGAAGGCGGCCCAGACGCGCTTTCCGGGGCCCGTCCGCTCCTTCACGCCCCACTTGTCGGCGGTCGCGGCGACGATCAGCAGACCGCGGCCGTCGACGGCGGATTCCTCGGGAACGCGCTGCGTCGGCCTGTTCTCGCCGCTGTCGTGGACCTCGATCCGCAGCTCCTCGTCGAGGGACTCGACCCGTACCAGGATCAGTCGGCCCACGGGCGTTCCGTGAAGCACGGCGTTGGTGACGAGTTCCGAGGTGCACAGCCGCATGTCGTCGAGGCGGCTCGTCTCACCCCATTCGGTCAGCGTGGCGGCGACGAAGTCGCGAGCGGTACGCGGCGTGGTCCGGCGGCGGGGGAACAGTGTGGTGCGGTGCCGACCCGTGCTCGGAAGGAGATGCGGGGCGGTATCGGTCGCCTCGTTGGTGAGTCTGCTTGCCATGGTCAACAGCAAAGCGACTTAACTCATTTGGGGCGGGAGCCAGCATGGGGGCCAAGACGGGGGCCACTATGGGGGCCAGAGGTCACGTGTTCCTGGGGGACGGAATGGGCGACACCGGGATCGGTGCCTTGCTCGTTCGGCTGCGTACAGCGCGCGGCTGGAGCCAGCAGAGGGTTGCCGACGAGTACAACGACCTGGAGGGGCGTTCCGCGAAGACCGGCAAGGAGATCGGGAGGTACGAGCGCGAAGCGCGAGTCCCCGTTCCCTACGCCCGGAAGTACCTGGCGCAGGTCTTCGGTGTCGATGTCGCCGTGCTCGACCAAGCCGTTGCCATCAGCAAGGGGCAGCGGGACGGGGCTGACGCCGCCGAGGTCGAGACCGTGCCGTCGGTGCTGCCGCCCGAAGACACTCGCGTCCGTGGAGACCCGCTCTCGGAGGACGCGGCGCGTTCGGCGGACTTCGCCCGCTTCATCGCGCAGCGCAACGCCGACGAGTTCGTCGTGGAGCAGCTGGAGGCCGACGTTGGCCGACTGGCCCGTACGTACGTCAGCCACCCGCTGATGGAACAGTACGTCGAGATCAAGCGGTTACGGGACGGGGTGTTCGAGCTGCTGCGCGGGCGCCAGCACCCCCGGCAGACCACCGGCCTCTACCTCTCTGCCTCTCGCCTCTGCGGTCTATCCGCGCACGTCTGCCTTGACCTTGGCGCCTACGAGTCGGCTGCCACCCATGCCCGTACCGCACGCGCCTGTGCCGAGGCGGCCGGGCACGAGGGGATGCTGGCCTGGGTACGGGCCGTGGAGTCGTTGATCGCGTACTGGACCGGGCGGTACGAGCAGGCGGCCCGGTTGGCGCAGGCCGGTCGGCGGCACAGGGCGAGCGGCAGCATCGGCGCACGGCTGGCGAGTCTGGAGGCGCGGGCGTTGGCGATAGTGGGCGATTCGGCAGGTGCGCTCGCTGCCCTGTCGGATGCCGAACGATCGCGCGAGGCGATCTCGGGTGGGGACGAGGCGCTGGGAGTCTTCGACTTCCCTGCGGCCAAGCAGTTTGCTTACGCCGGAACGACTCTCTTGGCCGTGGGCGGGCAGGAGCACGTCCACCAGGCCATCGTCAGCGCGAAGACGGCGATCCGCCTCTATCGCAGCGCGGACGGAGATGACCAGTCGGTCGGTGACCTCTTCGCCGCGCACCTCGACCTCGCCAGCGGGCACCTGCTCCTGGGCGATCTGGACGGCACTGAGGAGATGCTCGGCTTCGTTCTCCAGTCCTCGCCGGAGCGCATGTCGGCCAGTATCGTGCGCCGGCTCACTGTTCTCGGACGGGAGTTGGAAGGGCCGCAGTACGGTGGTGCCGCGCAGGCGGTGCACCTGCGCGAACGACTCCAGCACACGGCCGTCCGTGCGTCCCTGCCCGCCGCCCACCCTCCGGAGTTGCCGACGTGACCGACCTGTCCGCCGCCCACGACGCCGCCGTCACCGACCGGGCCCGCCTGGCGGGCAGCGCCTACAACGGAGACCGGGACCTGGCTGCCCGGCAGTCGCTCTACCAGTGGCAGACACCTCGGTACGACTTGCCCGGCCTCGTCGCCGAGCGGCTGGGCGGCGTACGGGGGCGCGTCGTCGACATCGGCTGCGGCAACGGCAAGTTCATCCAGCGGCTCCGCCAGGACCGCCCGGACCTGTCCCTGCTCGGCCTCGACATCGCGCCCGGCATCCTCGCCGGCGTCCCCGGCCCGGTCGCCGTGGCGGACGCCACGCGGCTTCCGCTGGCGGCGGGAAGCATCGACGCCGCTCTTGCGCTCCACATGCTGTACCACGTGCCCGACATTCCCCAGGCGGTCAGGGAGCTGGCCCGGGTCGTCGCCCGTGACGGGCTGGTAGTCGTGTCCACCAACAGCGACCGGGACAAGGCCGAACTCGACGACCTCTGGCAGCGGGCCGCCGGTGACGTCCTCGGAATCGAACGAGGCCCTGCCCGCATCTCACTCAGTGCCCGCTTCTCCCTGGAGAAGGCCCCGGCCTTCCTCGGCGAGGAGTTCGGACAGGTGGAGATCACCGAATTGCCGGGGACCATCACGGTCCGCGACCCCGAGCCGGTCATCGCTCACATGGCCTCTTATCGCGCCTGGTCGGACCAGCACGACGTGCCCTTCGACGCGACCGTCGACCGGGCCCGCACCCTCGTCGCCGACCACATCGTCCGCCATGGCGCGTACGAGATCACATGCCTGGGAGGCATCCTCGTCTGCAGCCGGTGACGGGGCGAGTCGCTACAGCTCGTCGGTCACACTGCCGTCGGGGTGGTGGCGGTAGAAGTACACGCGGCGCTCGTCCGAGGGCTTTTGCTGTTCGGCTTCGTACCAGGGAACCAGGTGGGCCCACGCTTCCCTTTGCTGACGGACGTTCGCTTCCAACCAGTCCGTGAAGCGGATGTAGATCCGAGAGGGTTCGGTGTCACCCTCGGAGTAGGACCACACCTCTGGATCCGGCCCTTCGCCGCGCAGGAACTCGAATTGGTAGCCCTGGTGCATGAAGATCACGCGATCGGAGCTGCGCAGGTGAAAGGGCTCTTGGTTCTCTCTCAGCAGTTCGTCCGCTGCTTCCCGGAGGCCGATGACGTGGGGGTGGAAGACGTCGCTGCCTTGAAAGAAGTGGCCGGCACCGCCACCGACGAGGCGGAGGAAGCAGGCATAGGCCGCAGCCAGCGGAGCGGGCTGGTCCCGTTCGATTTCGTCGAGCTCGTTGGCTGACAGCCCGCGCAGCCCGTCTTCCGTGGCCGTCGTGCCGTCGGCGAGCGATGTCACCAGAGCGCGAACCAGTGCCTCGGAGGAGGTGCCTGCTGCCCCGTGCGGGGGAGTAGTAGGCACGGCGGCAATCGCATTCTTGGACTCAGGCCGGCTCCCGCCCTGCTTGGCCTTCTTCCAAAACCGCACGCGATCCCCCTCAGCACTCTGGCCGATCCTGCCCCGGCCCGTCGGCCTGAGGTTAACGGACACCCGCCGCCTCGGTTCGAGTCCTTGCCAGTGCGTGGACCGGGCCCTGACCAGGAGCAGTAGGCTCCGTCGATCATGAGCATGCAAGCCACCCCCGAGGGTTTGCCGGATGGGGTATCCGGGACCGATCTTCGCGAGGCTTGGCGGACCGGTCGAGTCTTCGGCCCGCCGATCCGGCGGACCTTTCGCGACGTCATCGCCGACCGTCTCTCAGATCCGCTGCCACCGCAGGCAGCGATGTTGTTCGAGCCCCTGGCGGATCCGCACTGGGACAGCGACGGGTTCTTCCTCGGCGACTTCTACAACGAGATCCTTCATCAGGACACCTGCCATCCGTACACCGCAGAGGGTGTCGCCTTGCTCGCAGCCCTGTCCGTCGACGGCCGAGTACCTCCCCAGATCCGCTTCCAGACTGTGGTTCTGCTGTTCGAGATCGCCACTGCTGCGGACCGCCACCTCGCCCAGTGCTGGCCGGACATCCCGCCACATGCCGATCCCGAAAGCGAGGGCAGGGCCCGTGACGCCGTCCGGTTCTGCATCCCGGACCTGCTTGCCCGATGGGCGATCGAATGCCCCGCAGTCCGTCTGGCGCTGGCCGGCATCGCCGTTGTCTTCCCAACGGTCCGCACACTGCCCGCGCTGACCTCACGGCTTCAAGGCTTTGCCGAGCAGCACCCTCAAGGCACCGACATCGGTGACTACGTGCGATTCGTTCTGATCCTGGCCGCCGGCGACGACCAGCACACCCTCACCGCAGTCGAGACGCTCACAGACGCCTATTGGACAGGCACCGCACGCAGAGCACCCGCACGCGCACGAGCACTCCACTTGCTCGGACAGATGCTGACGGCAGTCGGCGGCAACCTCAGGCTCCAGCGCTGATCTCGTGACCGTCCTGGATCCCATGAAATCACTCCGGGTACGTTGACGTGATGTCTCTTGAACCGCGCAGCCGTGAAGAGCTGGTCTCCTTCCTCCAGGACCTGCACCAGGAGTTCCGTGCTCGCGGCGACGAGTGGGAGAACAACACGCTGGACGGCTTCCTTGAGGCGCTCGTCGCATGGGTGCACGACTCTCCAGGCGCGTACCGCCACGCAGGAGAACACATCCCGCCCGACGGGGACTGGACCTTCATGGCCCAAGCCCTCCGTGCGGCCACCGTCTACGAGTAGAGCTGCGTTCATCGCCGGCGGCGCGAGTGTCAAGCAGGTGCAGTCGGTCCTCGGGCACGCGTCCGCCGTCATCACGCTGCGGATCTACGCGCACCTGTGGCCGGGGAAAAGACCGCACCCGGCCCGCCATGGACGCCGTGCTCGGCGGCCTGCGGACCGGGTGCGGTCAGGGAGCGGGGGAAGGTCAGGCCTTCTTGGTCTCCCAGAAGATGCGGTCGATCTCGGCGATGAGCTCCAGCGCCTTCTCGCCCGTCTTCGGGTCGGTCGACGCCTTGGCGGCCGAGAGGGCCTTCAGGGTGTCGTTGACCAGCTGGTTGAGCTCGGGGTACTTCTCGAAGTGCGGGGCCTTGAAGTAGTCGCTCCAGAGCACCGAGACGTGGTGCTTGGCGAGCTCCGCGCGCTGCTCCTTGATGACCGTGGCGCGCGCACGGAAGTGCGGGTCCTCGTTGGCCAGGTACTTCTCCTGGACAGCCTTGACGGACTCGGCCTCGATGCGGGCCTGGGCGGGGTCGTACACGCCGCACGGGAGGTCGCAGTGGGCGCTGACCTTCACCTTGGGGGCAAACAGGCGGGAGAGCATTGAGCCGTCCTTCCTCGTGATCGTCTTCTCAGGTGGGACATTACTCGGTGAGAAGGGCGTTTTCGCGGGCGCCCCCTGGGGCTTAGGTCAAAAGTCCAGGGTCACCATGGGACTCGTGTACGAGTGGACGAGTCGACACGGCAGTGGATCGGGAGGTGCCGGATGGCGGGAGAGGGGCGGGAGCGGGTGGCTGAGGCCGGTGCTCCGTTCGGGATCGCCGAGGTGACGGGGATCTCGATGGTGCCCACGCTGTTGCACGGCGATCAGTTGCTCGTGCAGTACGGGGCGCGGTTGCGGGCCGGGTGTGTGGCCGTGCTGCGGCATCCGCTCCAGCAGGATCTGCTCATCGTGAAGCGGCTGATCGAGCGACGCGACGGCGGCTGGTGGGTGCTGGGTGACAATCCGGACGCCGAGGGGGACAGCCGGGTCTTCGGGGCCGTGCCGCCCGAGCTGGTTCTCGGGCGGGTGCGGGCGCGGTACCGGCCGGTGACGCCGGGGCGTCAGCGTTCGGCCGGGGTGGTGCTCTCCTGGCTGGTGTCCGCCGTGAGGCCGGTGTGGTCCGACCGCTCGGCCTCCAGGCGCTTGCGGGCCCGGTAGGCGGCCACGTTGGCGCGGGTCGCGCAGCGGTCCGAGCAGTAGCGGCGGGAGCGGTTGGTGGAGGTGTCCAGGTAGGCGTTGCGGCAGGGCGGCGCCTGGCAGAGGCCGAGCCGGTCCGCGCCGAACTCCGTCAGGTGGAAGGCGAGGCCCATCGCCGAGATGGCGGCGTAGCCCGTGGTCGCGTTCGAGGAGTGGTCCGCGAGGTGCATGTGCCAGCGGGGCCGGCCCTCCTCGTCGAGGGTGTCGTGGCCGGAGATCTGCGGGCTGACCGGGAACTCCAGGAGGAGGGAGTTGAGGAGGTCGACCGCGCCCGTGTGGTCGCCCTCGTCGGCCGCGGCGAAGACCGCCCGCAGCCGGGCGCGCACCGTGCGGAAGCGCGGCAGGTCCGCCTCCGTGACGCGGCGGGCCATCTGGGTGGCGGGGCCGAAGAGGTCCCGGAGCACCTCGACGGAGGTCAGGGTGTCCTTGCCGCGGGCCGGCTCCTCGGTGTTGACCAGACGTACGGCAAAGTCCGAGTAATGGGCCAGTTCCACTTGTAGTCCTTACTTCGGCGGGCTAGTGTCTCGGTCGGAGGGGGTAACGGCTGTTTCCCCTTCGAGGGTATTACGAATGGTAGGGCCGACGCGGGGAGGAACGACCATGACCGGAACCGACTGGGCGGGCTGGCAGCAGAGCTGGGACCGTCAGCAGGAGTGGTACATGCCGGACCGTGAGGAGCGGTTCCGCGTGATGCTCGACATGGTCGAGGCGCTGGTGGGGCCGAAGCCCCGCGTCCTCGACCTCGCGTGCGGTACGGGAAGTATCACGAGCCGGCTGCTTCGGAGGTTCCCCGACGCCACCAGTGTCGGTGTCGACCTCGATCCGGCCCTCCTCGCCATCGCCGAGGGCTCCTTCGCGGGCGACGAGCGCGTCACCTTCGTGACCGCCGACCTCAAGGACCCCTCGTGGGCCGCGAGCCTGCCGTACGGCTCGTACGACGCCGTTCTCACCGCCACCGCCCTTCACTGGCTCCACAGCGGGCCCCTGACGGCCCTCTACGGGCAGCTCGCCGGCCTCGTCCGGGACGGCGGCGTCCTCATGAACGCCGACCACATGATCGACGAGGCCACGCCCCGCATCAACGCCGCCGAGCGGGCCCAGCGGCACGCCCGCATGGACCGCGAGAAGGCCGCCGGAGTCCTCGACTGGGCCGACTGGTGGGCGCTCGCCGCCAAGGACCCGGTCCTCGCCGGGCCCACCGCCCGCCGCTTCGAGATCTACGGCGAGCACGCCGACGGCGACACGCCCTCCGCCCGCTGGCACGCCGACACCCTCCGCGCCGCCGGCTTCGCCGAGGCCCGGCCCGTGTGGGCGTCCCCCTCCGACACGCTCCTCCTCGCGGTGAAGTAGCCGGGGGAGCGGAAAGGGGCGGTACGGGAGACCCGTACCGCCCCTTTCTCGCGTCTTACAGCACCTTCGAAAGGAACGCCTTCGTCCGGTCCTGCTGCGGGTTCGTCAGGACGTCCCGCGGGTTGCCCGACTCGACCACCACGCCGCCGTCCATGAAGACCAGCGAGTCGCCGACCTCCCGGGCGAAGCCCATCTCGTGCGTGACGACGATCATCGTCATGCCCGACTCGGCCAGGTCGCGCATGACGTCGAGGACGTCACCCACGAGCTCCGGGTCGAGCGCCGAGGTCGGCTCGTCGAAGAGCATCAGCTTCGGCTCCATCGCCAGCGCGCGGGCGATGGCCACGCGCTGCTGCTGGCCGCCGGAGAGCTGCGACGGGTAGTTGCCCATCTTGTCGCCGAGGCCGACCCGGTCGAGCAGGCGCTCGGCCCGCTCGCGCGCCACCGCCTTGGACTCGCCCTTCACCTGGATGGGCGCCTCCATGACGTTGGCCAGGGCCGTCATGTGGGGGAAGAGGTTGAAGCGCTGGAAGACCATGCCGATGTCACGGCGCTGGACCGCGACCTCGCTGTCCTTCAGCTCGTAGAGCTTGTCGCCCTTCTGCTTGTAGCCCACCAGCTCGCCGTCGACGGAGAGCCGGCCGCCGTCGATGCGCTCCAGGTGGTTGATGCAGCGCAGGAAGGTCGACTTTCCGGAGCCGGAGGGGCCGACGAGGCAGAAGACCTCGCCGTTCTGCACCTCCAGGTCGATGCCGCGGAGGATGTGGGCCGCGCCGTAGGACTTGTGGACGCCTTCGGCCTTGACCATGGGCTGACCGGTCATGCCATCCCCTCCGGGGAACGCTTGAAGGTGGTGATGTTCTTCTTGACGCGCTGGAACGGGGTGGGCGGCAGGTTGCGCGTCGCACCCCGGGCGAAACGGCGCTCCAGGTAGTACTGGCCGATGCTGAACACGCTGGTCAGCGCCAGGTACCAGATGGAGGCGACGAAGAGCATCTCCATGACGGCGCCCGCCGTGTTGCCGATGTTCGACGAGGCGCGCAGGAGTTCGGTGTACTGCACGGCCGAGACCAGGGACGAGGTCTTCAGCATGTTGATGAACTCGTTGCCCGTCGGCGGCACGATGACCCGCATGGCCTGCGGGAGCACGATGCGGCCCATGGTCTTCGTCGAGGACATGCCCAGCGCGTGCGCCGCCTCGGTCTGGCCCTCGTCGACCGACTGGATGCCGGCGCGGACGATCTCCGCCATGTAGGCGCCCTCGTTCAGGCCGAGGCCGAGCAGGGCCACCATGAACGGCGTCATGACGTCCACGGTCTCGTTCTTGTAGATCGGCCCGAGGTTGATGTAGTGGAAGATCAGCGACAGGTTGAACCAGACGAGCAGCTGGACGTAGACCGGGGTGCCGCGGAAGAACCAGATGTAGAGCCAGGCGACCGCGCCGGTCACCGGGTTCTTGGAGAGCCGCATCACGGCGAAGACGATGCCGAGGACGAGGCCGAGGGCCATCGACGAGATGCTGATGATGATGGTGTTCCACATGCCGCTGATCACGGACGGGTCGAACACCTTGTCCCACACCGTCGCCCAGACGACATCGCCCTGGGAGAAGGCGTAGACGAGCCACCCGAGGAGGACGACGACCACGACGGCGCTGACCCAGCGGCCGTAGTGCCGCACGGGGATGGCCTTGATCGCCTCGTAGGGGACGCCCGAGGGGGTGGGCCCGGCCGGAGCGGCGGCCGGGTCCTTGCTGATCTTGTCAGTCATGACGACTGCCCTTCAGTGGTACGGGGAGAGGTCACTTGCCGGCGTTGATCGTGGCCGACTTGACCGCGCTGCCCTCGACGTCCCACTTCTTCAGGACCTCCGCGTAGGAGCCGTCCTTGATGATCGCGTCGAGCGCCTCCTTGACGGCGTCGCGCAGCTGGGTGTTGTCCTTCGAGACGCCGATGCCGAAGAGGCCGACGTCGCTCTGGTTGCCGACGACCTCGAAGTCGTTGCCGCCGCCCGAGGTCTTCGCGATGTACGAGGCGACCGGGTAGTCGTTCAGGTCGGCGACCGCGCCGCCCGCCTTCACGCGGGTCTGGGCCTCGGCGTCGGTGTCGAAGGCCTGGATGGTCAGCTTCTTGTCGCCGCACTTGGTGGCCTGCGCCTTGAAGGTGTCCTCGTAGATCGTGCCGCGCTGGACGGCCACGGTCTTGCCGCAGAGGTCGTCGAGGGAGTTGACGCCCTGCGGGTTGCCCTTCTTGACGAGCAGGGAGACGCCGGAGCTGAAGTAGTCGACGAAGTCGATGCCCTTGCCGATCTTCTTCCCGTTGTCGTCCAGGCCCTCCTGGCGCTTCTTGTTGTCCGTCATCGAGGACATGATCAGCTGCTGGCGGCCGGTGTAGATCGAGGTGATCAGGCCGTCGAAGGTGCCCGAGACGAACTCGAGCTTGACGCCGAGCTGCTTGCTGAGGGCCTGCCCGAGGTCCGGGTCGACGCCGACGATCTTGCCGCCGTCGGTGAACTCCATCGGGGCGTACGAGGCGTCCGTGCCGACCTTGATGACGCCCGACTTCTGGATGTCGGCGGGGAGCTTCGAGAAGAGCGGGGCCTTGCTCGCGGCGGCGGAGCCGGTCTCCTTGGTGCCGCCCGCGCTCTCGGTCTGGTCGCCACAGGCGGTCAGCAGCATCGAGCCGGCGACCGCGATGGCGGCGACCGCGGCAAGACGGGAGGTGCGGGTCTTGGCGGTCGTACAGCGCGTGGAGCGTGCGGTCATGGTCGGGTTCCTCCGGCGTGTGAGGGAGCTGCCAGGTGTCGCGTACGTCTCTTCGAGTGTCGCGACCTCGTGTGATTACGGCATCTTGCCATTCGGACTGCCACAAACCGACGGCCTCCGATGTCAAAATCGGATAACGGGTGACCCCGAAATCGCGACAGGCCGGTACATCAAGGCCGGATCTTCTGCGGAATCTCTTCCCCCTCGCCGAAAAATCTGCGGTTCATCTCGCCATTCGGACGAGTGGAAGGCCGCCAATCGGGTGCTCGAAGCATCTATCGGGACATCGGGTGACGTGTCGTTCTCCGTCCGCGTCCGGACGCACTCGGTATGAGTCGCGTCACCGAGCGGATATGGACTCGTCTGCGGTGCCGTCCGTCCGGTAAGAAGGATCCTTACACCCCTCATCCGGGGCTCAGGGCGCGTTGTGCGGCGCGCCCGCGCGGCTGCCAGACACGGCGGCCGCGGGACCCGCCCACCGCTCCACACCAGGAGCGGCCAACCCTCAAATGCAGCAGACTCAAGGGGTCACCCAATGGCAGCGGAAATCGTCAATCCTCACAACGACAGCGGTACGGAAGCTCCCGAGGAGCCCTTCGATCCCGTCTTCGCCCTTCACCGGGGCGGCAAGATGGCCGTGCAGGCCACCGTTCCCGTCCGGAACAAGGACGACCTGTCCCTCGCGTACACGCCCGGCGTCGCCAAGGTGTGCACCGCGATCGCGGAGCAGCCCGAGCTGGTCAACGACTACACCTGGAAGTCCCAGGTCGTCGCCGTCGTGACCGACGGCACGGCGGTGCTCGGCCTCGGCGACATCGGCCCGGAGGCCTCCCTCCCGGTCATGGAGGGGAAGGCGATCCTCTTCAAGCAGTTCGGCGGCGTGGACGCGGTCCCGATCGCCCTCGCCACCACGGACACCGACGAGATCGTCGAGACCGTCGTCCGCCTCGCCCCGTCCTTCGGCGGAGTGAACCTGGAGGACATCTCGGCCCCGCGGTGCTTCGAGATCGAGCGCAAGCTCCAGGAGCGCCTCGACATCCCCGTCTTCCACGACGACCAGCACGGCACCGCCATCGTCACCCTGGCGGCCCTGCGCAACGCGGCCAAGCTGACCGGCCGGACCCTCGGCGACCTGCGCGGTGTCATCTCCGGCGCCGGCGCGGCCGGTGTGGCCATCGCCAAGTTCCTCCTGGAGGCCGGCCTCGGCGACGTCGCCGTCGCCGACCGCAAGGGCATCGTCAGCCGCGACCGCGAGGACCTCACGGACGTCAAGCGCGAGATCGCCGAGCTCACCAACAAGGCGGGCCTCAGCGGCTCCCTGGAGAGCGCCCTGGCCGGCGCGGACGTCTTCATCGGCGTCTCCGGCGGTACGGTCCCCGAGGCGGCCGTCGCCGCGATGGCCCCGAACGCCTTCGTGTTCGCCATGGCCAACCCGAACCCCGAGGTCCACCCCGACGTCGCGCACAAGTACGCGGCCGTCGTGGCGACCGGCCGTTCGGACTACCCGAACCAGATCAACAACGTCCTCGCGTTCCCCGGCATCTTCGCCGGCGCGCTCCAGGTCCGGGCCTCCCGGATCACCGAGGGCATGAAGATCGCCGCGGCCAACGCCATCGCGGACGTGGTCGGTGACCAGCTCGCCGCCGACTGCGTGATCCCGTCGCCGTTCGACGAGCGGGTCGCCCCGGCCGTCGCGGCCGCGGTCGCCGCCGCCGCCCGCGCCGAGGGCGTCGCGCGCCGCTGACGCGCTTCCGGTACGCCGAAGGGCCCTGCTCCTGTCCGAAAGGACCGGACGGGGCCCTTCGGCGTACCGGAGCGGTGGTACGGGGGTGGGGCGCGCGTCACAGTGAGGGGCGGTTCCGTCACGCACCCGCGGGCCCCTAGGGTCGTGGCCATGTTCGCTGCCTACGCTGCCCGAATCGACCGCGACCAGCCCCTGAACGGCCTCGAATTGGGCGAACGCCCCGAGCCCGAGGCGCGTCCCGGCTGGACCACCGTCACCGTCAAGGCCGCCTCGCTCAACCACCACGACCTGTGGTCGCTGCGCGGGGTCGGACTGCCCGAGGAGAAGCTGCCGATGATCCTCGGCTGCGACGCCGCCGGCATCGACGAGGACGGCAACGAGGTCGTCCTGCACTCCGTCATCGGCCAGACGGGTCACGGCGTGGGGCCGAACGAGCCCCGCTCCATCCTCACCGAGCGCTACCAGGGCACCTTCGCCGAGCGCGTCACCGTCCCCTCCTGGAACGTGCTGCCCAAGCCGAAGGAGCTTTCCTTCGAGGAGGCCGCCTGCCTCCCCACCGCCTGGCTGACCGCGTACCGCATGCTCTTCACCAACGCCGGCGTGCGGCCCGGGGACTCCGTGCTCGTGCAGGGCGCGGGCGGCGGCGTCGCCACCGCCGCGATCGCCCTCGGCAAGGCGGCCGGCCTGCGGGTCTTCGCCACCAGCCGCGACGAGGCCAAGCGCAAGCGGGCCGTCGAGCTCGGCGCCGTCGAGGCGTACGAGCCGGGGGCGCGGCTCCCGCAGCGGGTGGACGCCGTCATCGAGACCGTCGGCGCGGCCACCTGGTCGCACTCGGTCAAGTCGCTGCGGCCCGGCGGCACGCTCGTCATCTCGGGCGCCACGAGCGGCGACCGGCCCTCGCACGCCGAGCTGACCCGGATCTTCTTCCTGGAACTGAAGGTCGTCGGCTCGACGATGGGCTCCAAGGACGAACTGGAGGACCTGCTGTCGTTCTGCGCGGCGACGGGCCTGCGGCCGGTGATCGACGAGGTCCTGCCGCTGGACCGGGCGCGCGAGGGCTTCGAGAAGATGGCCTCCGGCGAGCTCTTCGGGAAGATCGTCCTGAAGACCTCCTGACTGACCTCTTGATACGGGACGGTTGTCCTGATGGGATCTCCGGCACGCGAAACGTGAACATCACTCACCTTGTCGTGTCACCTTGCCGTGCCGGAGGCCTCCTTGTTGCGAACCACCCTCGCGGCGACCGTCGTCGTCGCCTCGCTGCTCGCCCCGACCGCCGCGAGCGCGGAGCCCGCCGCCGGGGCGGATGCCGCCGCCGGGGCGGAGGCCGCTGCCCGGGCGGAGACCGGCGGTGACGCGATACCCGCCCTCACCGACTCCCGCGGCCGGGTCCTCACCCTGCGCGGCTGGAACCTCGCGGACAAGTCGCACAGCGGCGACGCCGCCCTCTCCGGGATCACCGAGAGGCACTTCCGGGACATGCGGGCCAAGGGCTACAACACGGCCCGGCTCCTCGTCTTCTGGGACGACCTGGAGCCCCGCCCCGGCCAGTACAGCCAGTCGTACCTCCGCAAGATCGAACGGGTCCTGGACTGGGCGGCGAAGTACGACGTCAAGGTTGTCCTCGACGCCCACCAGGACGTCTTCGGGCCCGCGTTCGGCTCGCGGGGCGTGCCCGCCTGGGCCACCAGGACCGACGGGCTGCCCTTCACCCCGCACCCCGACGACTGGTTCTCCGAGTACTTCGAGCCCGCCGTCCAGCGCGCCTTCACCCACCTGTACGAGGACGAGGACCTGCAGCGCGCCCAGGCCCGCATGTGGCGGGTGCTCGCCGACCGCTTCGGGGACCACCCGGCCGTGCTCGGCTACGACCCGATCAACGAGCCGATGGGCGAGCTGCGCGAGGGCGAGGACCTGGCGACCGCCGCCCGGCGCATCGAACGGGACCAGATCACCCCGATGTACAACCGGATCGCGGACGCGATCCGTTCGGTCGACAAGCGCGGGTGGCTCTTCGTCGAGCCGACCCCCATCGTGGGCGAGGGCGTGCCCACCGGCCTGGGAAGGATCGACGACCCGAAGGTGGTCTATGCCCCGCACTTCTACAACGGCGCGATGGAGGCGGGCGGCGACTACGACCCGTCGGCCGGCTGGATCGAGAACTACGAGGCGGCGGTCACCCAGTACCCCAAGGAGTACAAGGTCCCCGTGGTGGTGGGGGAGTGGGGGCCGCTCAACAACTCCCTTCCGAACATGAACCGTTTCTACCGCGAGGCCATGGCCTCGCTCGGCCGGTACAGCTCCGGCTGGATGGGCTGGGAGTGGTGCTACGGCGGCGGCTACTGCGCCGTGGACGCCACCGGGGCCTTCCGCGCGAACAAGGAGCTGACCGCCGAGCCGTACGCGGAGGCGGTCGCGGGCACGGTCCGCTCCGCGTCGTACGACCCGGAGGCCGGGGCCTACCGCCTCTCGTACGACTCCGCCGGCCGGCGCGGCTCCCGCGTCACCGAGCTCTCCCTGCCGCCCGGCGACTGGCGGGTGACCGCCCACGGCGGCGCACTGGTCCTCCGCAAGGACCGGGGCAGGGCCTGGATCCTCGCGTCCCCGAACACCCGGGTGACGATCACGGCAACCCGAGGCTGACGACCCCACCGGGCCGGGCCCGAGCCCGGCCGGGGCCTGCGCTTGGCCAGGGTCTGCGCTTGGCCGGGGCCTGCGCTTGGCCGGGGTCTGCGCTCGGCCGAGCTCTGCGCTTGGCCCGGGGCCTGTGCTGGGCCAAGGGCCCGCCCTCGGCCGGGGCCCCGTGCTCGGTTCGGGGTCTGCGCTTGGCTTGGGCCCTGCGCTCGGCCGGGCCCCGGGCTCGGCCGGATTCGCGCCCGGCCCGGGCGCATCGGCTCGGGCGGCGCGGCCCGCCCGGGCCTGCGTCGCCGGGTGCTCGCGCCTCCTGGGTCTGCGTCGCCGGGTGCTCGCGCCTCCTGGGTCTGCGCCGTCCGGCCCGTCAGGCTTTTCTCTCGGGGTCCAGCAGGGCCGTGATGCGGAGGGCCGCCGTCGACAAGTGGTGGCGGGTCTCCGTCAGTTGGTCCTGGGTCACCCCGTGGTCGCGGGCCGCGTCGCGGATCTCGTCGCGGAAGCGGTCGAGGAGCCGGTCGAGGTCGCGGGTCGGGTCGCCCGTGCCCGCCGTGTCCCGGGCCCACTCCGGCGCCTCGGCGGAGAACGGCGCCTCCTGCGAGGCGGCCTTCGGGTGGGTCGTGTCCGCCACCAGGTCACCGAGCTGGGCCGTGATGCCCGAGATCCCCTCCCAGACCCCCTTGGGCCAGTCGCCCCGCGAGAACCGGTCCTGGACCTCGTCCTGCACCTGCTGGGCGATCCGCTGGAACTCCTTCGCCTGGCGCCGCGCCGACCGGGCCTCCTCGCGGGCCTCGCGGGCCTGCTGCTTCCACTCCTGCTTGAACCGGCGCATCTCCTCCTTGGCCTCGGCGAACGAGGAAGGATCCACCGTGCGGTTCTGTCCCGCGGCCGCGCGCATCTCGCTGCGCACCCGCCCGGCCGCGCCCCGCACGTCGTCGCGGATCTCCGCCGCCAGCTCCGAGACCGATTCGCGGATCTCCCGCTCCAGGTCGTCCAGTTCGGCGCCGCGCCCGGCCAGCTCGGCGCGGCCGGCGTCGGTGATCGAGTAGACCTTGCGGCCCCCCTCGCTGGCGTGCGTGACGAGACCCTCGGCCTCCAGCTTGGAGAGGCGCGGGTAGACCGTGCCCGCCGAGGGTGCGTACAGCCCCTGGAAGCGCTCTTCGAGGAGCCTGATCACCTCGTACCCGTGGCGCGGGGCCTCGTCGAGCAGCTTGAGGAGGTACAGGCGGAGGCGTCCGTGCGCGAAGACGGGCGGCATGTCAGAGCACCTTTCCGGTCGCGGAGGGAGCGGACGAAGGGGCGGTGGACGAGGAGGCGGCGGACGAGGAGGCGGCTTCGCCGTCCTCCTCGGGCTCGGGGCGGCGGAGCAGGGCGATGGAGCCGGAGACGGTCGTCGCCTTGAGCGTGCCCCGGCCCGAACCGAGGGTGCCGGTGATGGACTTGGCGCCCCACTGGCCTCCCACCCGCAGGTCCTCGAAGGCGTTCGACACGGCGCCGCTCGTGGTGCTCGCCTCGACCCGGGCGTCGGCCGGGTGCGGGAGGCGGATGGCGACCTCGCCCGAGACGCTGGTGAGCCGGATGTCGGCGGGCGGCCCGTCGAGCCGGGCCGGGTCGAGGTCGATGACCATGTCGCCGCTGACCGTGTCGGCCTTCACGGAGGAGCCCGCGCCCTCGATCACCGTCACGTCGCCGGTCACGGAGTTGACGCGCAGCGCGCCGGTGACCGACTGGGCCTCCAGGTTCCCCGAGACGCTCTCGGCGCGGACCGGGCCGGAGAGCCCGAGGAGGGTGGTGTCGCCCGTGACGCCGCGCACCTCCGTACGCCCTCTGATCCCGCTGACGACCGCCTCGGCTCCGACCACGCCCACCTCGACGTCGATGCCCGCGGGGACGGCGACGGAGACGACGGCCCGGCGGCGCCGGTACTCCTTGCGCTCGAACCACTTGAGGATGCTCTTCCAGTGCAGGTCCTCGTAGGTCACGGTCAGCGTGGAGCCGTCCTGCGTCACGATCAGCGGCGGACCCTCGATCTCGGAGATCTCCAGCCGGGTGGAACTCTCGTCCGTCCCCACCACGTTCACCGTGCCGTTGACGATGCGGACCTGCAGAAGTGTCACCGGCTCGGCCGGAGCCAGCTTCGTCGGCTCGGTGACGGACCACTCTGTCATGGTGCTGACCTCCCGTATCGGCAACGCAACATATCGCGTTTCTCGATAGACACGATATATCGCGGTCTTGCGAAGTCAACCCCGACCCAACCCCGACTCGACCCTGACAGGGAGGGGGTGATAAGGGTCGTATGTGGACGAATTGGCCTAGCGTGGGGCCATGAACGCGACATCCGGACCGCACTCCGCCGGAGCCCTGCTGCTCTGCCGCGCCGAACCTTCCGCGGTCCGGCCGCCCGCCCAACTCCTACGGGAACGGCTGCTCCTCGCCCCCGCGGGAGCCGAATGGAGCGTGCTCGTACCGGAGGGGAAGCCCTGGCTGCACGGCGGGGAGCCCGTCGAACAGGTCGTCACCGGCTGGGCCACCGCCCTCGCCGTCCCGGCCGCGGGACGGCCCGTCGTCGCGCTCTGGTGGGACCGCGACCGGGCCGGTCTCACGCTCGCCGCCGGCTTCCGCCGTACGGTCGGCTACACCTGGCTCGCGGACGGCACCCCCGTCGGCGAGGACGAGGCCATGCGCACCTTCGCCGACCGGCTCGCCCTCGATCCCGTCCTGGACGTGCAGGCCCTCGAACCGCTCACCGAGCCCGACCCGGACGCCGACGCCCGCACCCGGCTCCTCGGCGTCGTCGCGGTCCTCGCCCGCGCCGGGCTCGCGCTGCCCACCGGAATCGTCCCCGGCGAGACCGCCGACCGGCTCCGCTCCGCCGCCCTCGCCCAGGGCGCCGAGCAGGTCGACGGCTCGGGTCGGCCGCATGCCGTACGCACGGAGCTGGATGCGGTGGAGGCCGGTCCCCTCGGCCCGTACCTGCGCGGCCCCCACGCGCGCGTACTGGGCGGGGCGCAGCTCCTCCTGGGGGTGCCGCTGCTGTTCTGGGGCGCCGGCCGGCGCAGCGGCGGCTGGGCGACGGCCGGGGCGCTGCTCGTCGCGCACGGTGCGCTCGGGCTCGCCCACGACCGGCTGCGGGAGCGGTGACCCCGCAGCCGGAGGGGGTTCCTACTCCTCGTCGTCCTCGTCGTCGTCCAGACGGGCCAGCCAGGTCGCGAGGCGCTCGACCGGCACCTCGAAGTCGGGGTTGAGGTCGACGAACGTCCGCAGCTGCTCGGCGAGCCACTCGAAGGTGACCTCCTCCTCGCCGCGCCGCTTCTCCAGTTCCTCGATGCCACGGTCGGTGAAGTACATGCGATCAGGATAGGCCGTACCCCTCCCGTCCCCTGTCGCCCGTCAGTCCCACCGATTAGCCTTCTGGATCCAACATCGCTTCGGGGAGCGGGGGGCCGCTGTGGCACTGGGGATCGCTCGGATTCGACTGGACGACGGCACGCCCGTCTGGGCACGGGTCAGCGACGCGGAGGAACTCAACAGAGGCGGCGGCTTCCAGGACACCGGCGTCAGGGACCGGGTGGTCTCGATGGCCGGCGGGCTCACGGACGTGGTGCGCGGGGTCGTCGGCTCCCTGCGCGCCGGCCTCGACCCGCAGGGGCCGGTGGAGGTCGCCGTCAGCTTCGGCATCGAACTGTCGGCGCAGTCGGGCAAGGTGATCGGCGTCCTCGCGGACGGCGCGGGCAAGGCCTCCGTGAACGTCTCCCTCACCTGGACCGAACCGGGCCCGGCGGCCCCCGCCCCGGCCGCCGGGTCGAGCCCGGCCGCCGAGCCGGGCCCGACGGCGACCCGGGCGCCCGCGACAGCCCCGGGCCCGACAGCCGGACCGGACCCCGCACCCGCGCCCCCACTGCCCAGCGCACGCCCGGCGGCCGACGAGGTCGCATGAGCGACTTCGACGCTCTCGTGCGCCCCGCACTGGTACGCATCGCAGCCCCCGGCTGCGGGTATGACCCGCACGGCGACCGGTACTGGGGCACCGGCTTCTTCATCGCCCCCGGCTGGGTGCTGACCTGCGCCCATGTGGTGGCCGAGGGGGGAAGCGCGGTGTGGAAGAGGAAGCCGGTCGTCGGCATCACCTGGGAGGACGGCAAGACCACCCGCGAGACCACGGGCACCGTCGTGCTCGCGCTGCCGCTCCCCGACCGGCCCGAGGACCCGCCCGACCGATGGGCCTTCCCCGACATCGCGCTCATCAGCGTGCCCGGCACGGGGAAGGCGTCCTGCGTGCGCCTCAGCGAACGCCCCACCGTCCGGCCCACCGCCCGGCCGGTCCGCGTCAGCCTGCACGGCTGGTCCCGGGAGACCGGCGAGCTCGGAGTGCGCACCGTCCACGGCGAGATGAACGGCAGCGACGGACAGGCGCTCGTCACCGACGTCATGCCCGTCGAGGGCTGCTCCGGCGGCCCGGTCGTCGACCGCGACCAGGGCGCCGTCGTCGGCATCAACAAGGGACGCGGCCGCGACGGCGGCGCCGTCGTCCCCGTCACCGCCCTGCGCCGGCTGCACGACCTCCCGGGCGGGGAGAAGATGGCCGAGGCGCTGCGCGCCCACGACCGCCACCACCTCGTCCGCTACCGCTCCCTGGACGACCGGCCCGACTGGACCCGCGCCCAGGGCCGGCTGCCCGGAGCGAGCGGCGTCAGCCCCGGGCTTCGCACCCAGCTGTACGGGCACTTCGCCGAACTGCCCGCGCCCACCGCGCCCGGCGAGATCCTGGACCTGATCGACCAGGTCAAGGCCTGGATCAGGGACGACGACCTGCCGGACGCCCTGGAGGACGATCCGCGCACCTGGAGCGAGGGCGCCGGAGTCCTCCGCGGACTGCGCGCGCCCCACAGGGACGTCCACGATCTCGAACGGGACGCCCTCCTGCTGTACGCGGCGCACGTCGCCCGGCAGGTCTCCGGGCGGTACGGCGAGCGGGCGGACACCACCGGCCTCACCCGCTGGATCGTCGACGAGTCGGGCGACGCCGACCGCCACCTCCGGCGCGAGATCGACCGGCTCGTCACCCCCGGCCGGTCCCCGTCCCTCTCCGTACGCGAACCCCGCGCGCGTGCCGACGTCCTCCTGGAGATCGACACCCCCCGCTACGACCGGCGGTACCCCTGGCGGGTCAAGCTCCTCCTGGACGGGCAGACCGTCACCCCGCTCCACTGCGACGACCGGGGCGTCGAGCGGGCCCGGCTCAAGGAGACCCTGCGCGAGCCGCTCGCGGACGCCCTGCGGCGCGGCGACAGCGGAGCCCATCTCGCCGCCGTGGAGGCGGTGCTGCCGCGCGAGCTCTTCGACGAACCCCTCGACACCTGGCGGCTCGAACCGCCCCACGGCCCCGACGACGCCTGGACGACCACCCTCGGCCAGCGCAGGATCGTGGTCATCCGCGACGCCCGCCGCCACGACCTGGAACCGGCTCCCGAATGGCGCGAGCGCTGGGAGGCCGGGGAGCGCGGGCCCCTGCACGCGGCCCCGCTGCGCGCCGAGGTGCCCGGCGCGGGCCCGGACGCCCACACCCCGCGCGTACGCCGGGAGACCTGGGCGGAGACGTACGACCGGCTGCGCGAGGCCGAGGGCGGCACCGTCCCCGTCTACTGCGGTCCGGTCGGCAGCGGCGACGGCCTCATGGCGATGAACGCGGCACTCGCCGCCGGCCACCCGATGGCCCTCTGGCGGACCGGCGCCCACGACCACACCGACTGCGCGGAGTTCCACGAGCGCGCCGAGCGGCTGCTCGCCGGCGCCGTCACCGCCTGGGACATACGCGGCCCGGTCCGCTCCCTGCGCACCCGCGCCCAGGACCGGGCGGCCGGCCCCGAGGCGCGCGCCGCCTACGCCTGGGCCGAGTCCATCGCCGTCCTCCTGGACCCGCCGGACCGCCCACCGCACGCGGGGCGTCTGGAGGCCCCGCCGCTGTTGGGGGAGGGGGACCAGTGACCGGAGCGACCACCGGGACGCCGTGCCCGAGATCCGTCCGATTAGGCCATCGACAGGCCCCGCCCCCGAGCGAGACCGTCGACGGAGCCGACCCCGACACCACAGCCAGGAGGAGTCCATCGTGAACGATTGGCGGATCTACCGTGGTGCCGGTCTTCCGCACGACGAGATACGGCGCCTGCCCGCCCCGCCGCCCTGGCGGGACTTCTCGACGGGCGGTGCCGACGACACCCTCGCCGGCTCCGACCGGCGGCTCGGAGTCAAACGCAGACTCGTCCAGAACCACCATCCCCGGCCCGAGGAGACCGACGCCGTCAATGCCGCCCTGTACCTGCGGCGGCCGCTCCTCGTCACCGGCAACCCCGGCACCGGCAAGTCCACCCTCGCGCACGCCGTCGCCCACGAACTCCGCCTCGGCCGGGTGCTGCGCTGGCCCATCGTCAGCCGCTCCACCCTCCAGGACGGCCTCTACCGGTACGACGCCATCGGCCGCCTCCAGGACGTCCAGCTGGAGCGCGCCCAGGCCGGAGCGCCCGCCGCCGCGGCCCCGGCCGGCATCGGCTCGTACATCCGGCTCGGACCGCTCGGCACCGCGCTGCTCCCCTCCGAGCAGCCCCGCGTGCTGCTCATCGACGAGCTCGACAAGAGCGACCTCGACCTGCCCAACGACCTCCTGAACGCCCTGGAGGAGGGCGAGTTCGCCATCCCCGAGCTGGAGCGGCTCGCCGACCGGGAGCCCGTCGTCGAGGTGCTCAGCGACGACGGCCGCAAGGTGCCGGTGTACGGCGGCCGGATCCGCTGCACCACCTTCCCCTTCATCGTGCTCACCTCCAACGGCGAACGGGACTTCCCCGCCGCCCTGTTGCGCCGCTGCATCCGCCTGGAGCTCGAACCGCCCGGCGAGGAGCAGCTCGGCGCCATGATCGAGGCCCACCTCGGGACCGACGCCGCCGCGGGCGACGGCGAACAGGGCCTCGTCCAGCGCTTCCTGAACCGCGAGCCCGGCGAGGTGATCGCCACCGACCAGCTCCTCAACGCCCTCTATCTGACCCAGCACGCCTCCCGTGCCGAACGGGTGACCAGGGAACGCATCGCCGACATGCTCATGCAACCTCTCGATCAGCCGAGGTGACGATCGGATGCACCGGATGCATCTGGAAGAGCTCACCCGCAGACTGCGGGCCGGCGGACAGGACCCGACCGCCGAGGACATCGCGGACGCCCTCTGGCTGTCCCGGTGGCTCCCCGGCCCCTCCCTGGAAGGGCCGGGGGCCGACCCGCCGCCGGACACGGCCGGGGACGCCCCCGACACCGAGGCGCGCCCCGCCGAGAGCCGGGACCCGGCCCGCCCCGAGGACGAGGCCGCACGGGGAGGGGCGGGCCGGCCGGCCGCGTCCGAGGACGCGGCCCGCGAGTCCGTCTCGCTCCACATGAAGGGCGGACCCGGCGGACCACGCGGCGGCGCGGGGCGTACGGAGCGGGGCGCCACCCTGCCCGTGCGCGCCCCCGGCGCGAACGCCCTGCCGGGACTCCTCGGCCTGCAGAAGGCGCTGCGCCCGCTGCGCGACTACGCCCTCGCCCCGCCCCGCCCCGGCGAGGGCACCCTCGACGAGGAGGCCACCGCCGAACGCAGCGCCGCCGCGGGCATCCTGACGCCCGTCCTGCGCCCCGTCACCGGCCGCCACCCCGACATCCAGCTCCTCATGGACACCGGCCCCGCCATGGTCGTCTGGGACCGCATGGTCGAGGAGCTCCGCCAGGCCTGCCAGCAGTCCGGCGCCTTCCGCGACGTCCAGGTGCACCGGCTGTACGACACCGGCGAAGGCCCCCCGCTCGTCACCACCACCTCCGGCGCCGACGGCCGGCCCCGGCTCCGCCCCGTCGACCAGCTCCACGACCCCACCGGACGCCGGCTCACCCTCGTCGTCAGCGACTGCGTCGGCCCCCTCTGGCAGCGCGGCGCCGCCCAGAGCTTCCTGCGCCAGTGGCCCCGGCACTCCCCGCTCGCCCTCGTCCAGCCGCTGCCGCCGCGCCTCTGGCCGCGCACCGCGCTCCCCGCCGCCCCCGGCGTCTTCCAGCGCTCCGCCGCCCCCGGCGGCCACGCCGTCTTCCGCTCCGACGACGAGCCCTGGGCAGCGCCCGCCTCCGGCCGCCGCGCCGTCCCCGTGCTCACCCCCACCCCCGAGGCCTTCGCCTCCTGGTCCCGGCTGCACACCGGCCACGGCGGCAACACCGTCCGCGGCTGGGCCGCCTGGCTCCACCCCGAACCGGCCGGGCCGCGCACGCCCGGCACCCCCCGCGCGCCCCGCGGCGACGAGGAGCTCCTGCGCGCCTTCCGGGCGGGCGCCTCCCCGGGGGCGCTGCGGCTCGCCGTCCACCTCGCGGCGGCCCCGCTGACCCTGCCCGTCATGCAGCTCGTCCAGCGCGCGATGCTGCCCGACACCGGCCCCATGGAGCTGGCCGAGGTCCTGCTCAGCGGGCTCCTGCGGCGGCTGCCGGGCCCCACCCCGTACCCCTGCTTCAGCTATCCGCCCGGCATCCAGCAGCACCTCCTCGGCTCGCTCGACCCCGGCGCCGCCGCCCTCGTCCTCAAACACTGCTCCGCCTATGTGGAGCGCAATTTCGGCCAGGGCATGCGGAACTTCCCGGCGCTCGCCGCCGCCCGCCTGGCCGGCACCGACACGGGTACGGAAGCCGACACGGCCCCGGGCGTCGACCTGGGCGGCCGGGGTACGGGGAGCGCCAGGACGCCCGACGACACCGACGAACCCCTCGGGCCCGAGGGCGCCGAGACCGAGCTGTTCGCGCGCATCCCCGCGCGCGTGCTCCGCTTCTACCACCCCGACCTCGTCACCCCCGACCCGCTCACCGAGGCCCGCCGCCTCCTCGAACAGGGCCGCGGCCAGTCCGACCCGGCCCTCCTCGCCGGCGCACGCGAGCGCGCCGAGGCGGCGCTCGCCGACGAACCCGTCGAGGCCCGGATCGTCCTCGGCCGCGCTCTCCAGGCCGAGGCCGGCACCGCCGCCGCCCGCCGCTCCGAGCGGCGCCGCGAACTCCTCGCCGAGGCCGCCGACACCCTGGCGCGCGCCGGGGAACTGGCGCGTCCGGGCGACGAGGCATGGGCCGAGGCACGGCTCGAACTCGCCGTCGTCCACCACGCGCTGTGGCGCGACACCGACGAGCCCGAACACCTCGACGCGGCCCTCGCCGCCCTCGCCGAGGACGCCGACCGCTGGCCCGAGACCACCCGCCACGTCCTCCACCTGCGCCGCGGCCGGCTGCTCCTCGCGCGCGGTGACGGCGCCGCGGCCGCCGGGGAGCTCACCGCCGCCCTCACCCTCCAGGAGAGCGCCGCCGCCCTCCTCGACCTCGCCGACGCCCTGCACCTCGCCGAGGCAGGACCCGACCGCATCGCGCCCGTGCTCGACCGCGCGGAACCGCTCCTCGGCGACGGCCGCGCCCTGCGGCTCCGCTTCACCACCGCCCGCGCCCGCCTCTACGACGCGGCCGGGGACGGCACCGCCGCCGACGCCGCCTACGAGGAGGCCACCCTGCTCGCCCCCGCCGACAGCGAACAGCGCGGCCGGACCCTGCTGACCTGGGGCGAATCGCTGCTGCGGCGTGCCGCAGCCGGCACCGGCACCGGCCCCGTCGACCGGGCCGAGGGGGTGCTGCGCGAGGCACTCACCCGGCTGCCCGCCGGCGCGCCCGAGCGGGCCACGGCGCGGACCCTGATCGGCAGCGTCCTCGCGCTCCGCTTCCACCGCGCCGGCTTCCTGCCCGACCTCTTCGAGAGCCGCCACCTCCTGGAACAGGCCCTCAGGGGCACCGACGACCCGGGGGAGCGTGCCGAGATCTGGCTGCAACTGGGACGGGTGCGCCTGGAGTTGGCCGAAACCGCACGGGACGGCGTACTCGGCGACGCCCTCACCGCCTACCGGAACGCCGCCGAGGACTCCCGTACCGCCCACGGCGACACCCCGGGCACGGTCACGGGCGCCCGCGCGTTGCACGCCCAGGGAGCGGTGCTCTGCCTCATGGGCCGCCCGGGGCGGGCCCGGACGGTGCTGCTCACCGCGACCGCGCAGTGGCGCCGTCTCACGGGGGAGTTGGTGGAGGTCGACTGGGGCGACGTCGAACGGACCCGGGCGCTGCTCGCCGGTCTCGAGAGCGCCAGGGGGCAGGCGGGTGTGCCGCTCACGCCCGACGAGCGCCGCAGTGTCGCACCGCCGTGGTGGCCCTGGACGGCTGGATAACGGGGGCGTACATGGGGGCAGTTGAATCGAATGGGTTTCCGGTCTCATGGCGTCGGGAAGAACCGCCGCACCGCTACGACCGTGGGGGACAGCTTCGGTGAGGAGGAGCCGAGAGTGTGCGAGCGCACGGGGTGGGCGACCGGTGTCGGCCGGGACGCCGTCAGGTCTTCGCGACTGTCCGATCTCGCGGCCGTCGACCTGCGGACCTTGCGGGTCATGGATGACGCCGCTCTCGGGGCGGCGGTGGAGAGAGTACTGCTCCGCCCCTCGGATCTCGTCGAGTCCTGGCAGGAGGACGAGTTCGTCGGCTGACGGCCGGGTTCACCCGCGAGACGTCCGTACGGGGCGATCGATTTCGGCCGTATCCACGTCCGGCGGCCGGTCGTCCGGCGGTCGCTCGCCCCTCGGTCGCTCGCCCCTCGGCCGCTCGCCCCTCGGTCTCGGTCGCTCGTCCGGTCCGCCCGGCGGCCGCCCGGGTGTCCGGAGCCGGGGGTGATCGCCGCCCCGCCGGACCCGGCAGTTCTCGCAGGTCTCGCCACCACGCGCCCCGGACCGGCCGGGGCGTCCTTTCTGCGAGCCGGGCTGCACGCCCGCCGACTGCTCCTGCTCAAGACCCTCCTGGTGCGGGTCCAGCGCCACCGCGAGACGGTGGCGTCTGGGGCGCTGCGCGCCTTCGAGGCGGGCTGGCTCCTGCTCGAACGGGCCGAGCGCGCCCACCCGGACGTCGTCCGCGCCGTCCTGGACTACCCGACCACCGGGGCCTGGCTCGCCGCCGCGCTCACCGCACCGCCCGGAGCCGCCTTCGACCGCCACCTCGCCCATCTCGAACCGCTCGCCGTCACCGCCGCCCTGCGCGCCGGGCTGTCGGTGGACCTGGTCGTCGAGGCCCCCGGCGGGGTGCTCCCGCTCCCCGGCGTGGGGCGGGTCGAGGCGGGCGGCCCGGGGCGGCTCCGGATCGACGCCCGATCCCGCTCGGTGCGGATCGGGGGCGGGGACGGTACGGGCTCCCGCGCCGTGCTCCGCCGCCACGCGCACGGCCCCGGGGGGAGGCTGACGGGCAGCGGTCCCGGCTGGCGCGGGCTGTGCGCCCTGCCCGGCGGCGCGACCCGGTTGGAGGACCTCGACCCGTACCGGCTGCCGCCGGACATGGGCATGCCGCCCCGGGCCGCGGCCGACCGCGCCGACACCGACCACGCCGGCTGGGCCGCCCGCTGGACCGCGGCCCGCGGTCTGCTGCGCGGGACGGACCGGGCCCGCGCGGTCGAGGTGGGCCGCTCGGTGGACGTCGTCGTGCCGCTCGTCCCGCGCGGGACGAGGTCCATCGGGGTCACCCTGAGCGCCGCGCCCGGGGCCATCCTCATGACGCCCGCAGCCGGTGCCGTGGACATGGCCGAGACCCTCGTCCACGAACTGCAGCACAGCAAGCTCGCCATGCTCCACGAGCTGGTCCCGCTCCACCGGTCCCACTCGCCCGACCGGCCCGCCCCCGCCTACCGCGTCGGCTGGCGCAGGGACCCCCGGCCGGTCGGCGGAGTCCTCCAGGGCGCCTACGCCCACCTGGCGCTCGCCGACCTGTGGCACCGGGCCGCCCGGGCCCCCCGCGCCTCCGGCGTACCCGGGCAGTGGCGCGTACGGTCCGCGCAACAGTTCGACCATGTCCACGATCAGGTGGCCGAAGCCCTTGCGGTACTGCTTGAATCCGATGAACTGACCAACGAGGGAAGGGAGTTCGTCCGGCAAATGAGGCAGCACCATGCGAGCCTCGGCTCCGGCCGGCGAGCCCTTGGGTAACACTGTGCCAAGAGCACATGACACTGCGTTGCGCGTGAGCGGGACGGGAGATGCACACATGGCGGAACAGCGGTCGGGCGGCGCTTCGGCGGACCACGGTGGCAGAGCCGCCCCCGAACACGTCCTCGTCGTCTTCCCCGGCTACCACCGGCCGTGGGCGGCCTGGATCAACCAGCGCCTCGACACCCACGGCGTCCGCGCCACCCTGCAGCGCTGGGACCCGCCCCGCGAAGTCCCCCTGGAGGACTCCCTCGGCGACCTGCTCCTCGCCCGCGGCCAGGTCCTCCTCGTCCTCGACGACTGGTTCTTCGAGCTCGGACCCCGCCCCGCGGGCGAGTGGAACGACGTCCTGCGCGGCTTCGTCGCGAGCCAGGCCGACCGCTTCGCCGCCGTCAACCTCACCAACCGCACCCTCCTCCCCTCCACGGCCGTCCTCGAACCGGTCAGCCTCTGGGGCGTCGGCGAGGAGGAGGCCGAAGCCCGGCTCCTCAGCAGGCTGGGCATCGAACCGCGCCGTTCCCCCGTCCGGCGGATCGCGCCGGGCGCCCTCGTCCGCTACCCCGAGACCCCGCCGGACATCTGGGGCGAGGTACCCCGCCGCAACCCGCGCTTCACCGGCCGCGACGACCTCCTCACCGAGCTCCAGGAACGGCTCATGGACGCCGAGCGCGGCAACGCCGCCTGCACCCTGCTCGGCATGTCCGGCATCGGCAAGACCCAGATCGCCGCCGAGTACGCCCACCGCTTCAGCTCCGACTACGACGTCATCTGGTGGGTCAGCTCCGACGACCGGAACGTCCAGCGCGACCGCCTCGGCGAACTCGCCGTCGCCCTCGAACTGCCCACCGGCAGCGAGCCGGGCGAACGCATCCGCGCCGTCCGCGAAGCCCTCCGCCGCGGCGCCCCGCACGGCCGCTGGCTCGTCGTCTTCGACGGCTGGGACGACATCAGGGACGTCGACGTCATGGTCCCGCAGGGACCCGGACACGTCCTCATCACCTCCCGCAACCTCGGCTGGCGCGAGCACACCGACGTACTCCCCGTCCGCAACTTCGACCGCGCCGAATCCACCGGCTACCTCATGCGCCGGGCCCCGCACATCAGCGCCGCCGAGGCCGACGAGGTCGCCGCCGAGTTCGGAGACGTACCCCTGCCCCTCGTCCAGGCGGCCGCCTGGCTCGGCGAGTCCGGCATGGAGGCCTCCGAGTACCTGCGCATGGTCCGCGAGGGACGGCTCTCCACCGTCGACGAGCCGAGCACCGGCGAGGGCATGCCCAACACCTCCCTCACCTCCTGGTCGATACTGATCAACCGGCTCCGACGCTCCCAGCCCCAGGCCATCGACATCCTCAGCCTCTGCGCCTCCTTCGCCCCGGGCCGCATCCCCCTCGGCATCGTCCGCGCCTACCCCCAGGCCTCCCTCCCGGAGGACCTGCGGTGGATGGCCACCGACCTGCCGGCCTGGACCCGGGCCCTCGACACCCTCGTCAACTACTCGGTGCTCACCCGGGAGACCCGCGGCCCCGTCACCAGCGAGGAGGCCGCACCGCAGCAGGAGTCGATCCACATGCACCGGCTGGTGCACGACATCGTCTCCCGGCTCACCGACGGCGAGCACCGCGACGCCCACCGCAAGGCCGTCCGCACGCTGCTCGCCGAGGCCGACCCCGGGAACCCGACGGACAGCCGGAACTGGCCCCGCTACTCCGAGCTCCTGCCCCACCTGGAGCCCTCCGGGGCGCTGCGCAGCACCGACGCGCGCATCCAGACCACCGTCCTCAACTGCCTGCGCTACTGCGACCGCAGCGGCGAGTACAAGGCGGGCACCCGCCTCGCCGAACGCATCCGCGGCAGCTGGAGCGGCTTCATGGACCCGCTCTCCCCGCACATGCAGGAACTCACCACCGTGGAAGGCGACATCCTGCGCCGCAGCGGCGGCTTCCGCGAGGCGTACGAACTCGACCTCGCCCGCCGCACCCTGCTCGCCGCGGCCGACCACCCCGACGAGCTCGGCGACCTCAAGTCCAAGATCTGCATCGCCCGCGACCTGCGCTTCCTCGGCCAGTACAAGGAATCCGAACGCCTCCAGCGCGAGGTCCTCGCCGAGGCACAGAACCTCCTCGGCGAGACCCAGCAGCTCACCCTCGCCGCCCGCCACAACGTCGGCGTCGTCCTGCGGATGCTCGGCCGCTACGCGGAGGCGTACGAGCAGGACGCCGACACCCTCTCCCGCTGCGAGAACATCCTGCGCCCCCACCACCCCTCCACCCTCAACTCCAACAACGCCGTCGCCCAGGACCTCCGGCTGCTCGGCCGCTACCGCGAGGCGCTCGGCCGCCAGGAGGCCAACGTCCGCCTCCACGTGAAGATCCTCGGCGCACAGCACCTCCAGACCCTCTACGCACGCAGCCAGCTCGCCCTCTGCCGACGCCGCGAAGGCGGCTTCAAGGACGACATCGGCGCCGTCATGGCCGGGGTCCTCGACCACCTCGAACAGGCCCAGGGACGCGGCCACTACCTCACGCTCTCCGCGGTCACCAACTACGCCAACTACCTCCGCGAGCACGGCGACCTCGACCGGGCCCGCGAACTCATCAGCGAGGCCGAGGCCGGCTACCGCGCCCTGCTCGGACCCGCCCACCCCGTCTCCACCGGCGTCCTCGCCAACACCGCCCTCGTCATGCAGGCGGCCGGCGAGCGCACCGAGGCCATGACCATGCTGGAATCCGCGCTCGCCGGACTCACCGCCGCCCTCGGCCCCGACCACCCCTGGGTCCTCGGCTGCGCCCTCAACGCCACCGCCGCCCGCAACTTCAACGGGCGCGTGTCCGACGCCGCCGAACTCAGCCGGGACACCCTGCGCCGGGCCCGGCACGTCATGGGCCCCGAGCACCCCCTGACCATGTCCTGCCAGGTCGCGCTCGCCACCGACCTGCGCGGCCTCCGCGAGATCGAGGAGGCCGGGAAGCTGGAGGAGGACGCCCTCCTCACCCTCACCCGGACCCTCGGCGCCCAACACCCGCACACCCTGTCGGCACGTCAGCGCAACCGCCCCTACTGGGACTTCGAGGCCAACCTCTGACCGACCCCGGACACGCCGGAGGCCCCGCACCCCATCGGGGTGCCGGGCCTCCTCGTGCGGTACGAGATCAGGCGTCGAAGACCTCGTTGACCAGCTGCTGCTGCTCCGCCTGGTGGCGCTTGGCCGAGCCGACCGCCGGGGAGGAGGAGTGCGGACGCGAGATCCGGCGCAGGCGCTCGCCCGCCGGGATGTCCGCGCCGACCGCCAGGTCCAGGTGGTCGATCAGGTTGAGCGCGATGAACGGCCAGGCACCCTGGTTCGCCGGCTCCTCCTGCGCCCAGATGTACTTCGCGGCGTTCGGGTACTTGGCGATCTCGGCCTGCAGCTCGGCACCCGGCAGCGGGTACAGGCGCTCCAGACGGATGATCGCGGTCTCCGTGTCACCGCGCTTCTGACGCTCGGCCTCCAGGTCGTAGTAGACCTTGCCGGCGCAGAAGACGACCTTGCGGACGTCGGCCGGGTTGACCGTCGTGTCGCCGATCACCGGGCGGAAGCCGCCGGTGGTGAACTCCTCCACCTTGGACGCCGCGGCCTTCAGACGCAGCATCGACTTCGGGGTGAAGACGATGAGCGGCTTGTGGTGCGGGTTGTGGACCTGCCAGCGCAGGAGGTGGAAGTAGTTCGACGGCAGCGTCGGCATGGCGACCGTCATGTTGTCCTGGGCGCACATCTGGAGGAAGCGCTCCGGGCGCGCGGACGAGTGGTCCGGGCCCTGGCCCTCGTAGCCGTGCGGCAGGAGCAGCGTGACGCCGGAGGTCTGGCCCCACTTCTGCTCGGCCGAGGAGATGAACTCGTCGACGACGGTCTGCGCGCCGTTGACGAAGTCACCGAACTGGGCCTCCCAGATGACCAGGGAGTCCGGGCGGGCCAGCGAGTAGCCGTACTCGAAGCCCATCGCCGCGTACTCGCTGAGCAGCGAGTCGTAGACGTTGTAGTGGGCCTGGTCCTCGGTCAGGTAGAGCAGCGGGGTGTAGTCCTCGCCGGTCTCCTGGTCGACCAGGACCGCGTGGCGCTGGCCGAAGGTGCCGCGGCGGGAGTCCTGGCCCGACAGGCGGACCGGGGTGCCCTCCATCAGCAGGGAGCCGATGGCGAGGGTCTCGCCGAAGCCCCAGTCGATGGTGCCGTCGTCGATGGAGGCGGCGCGGCGCTGCATCTGCGGCATCAGACGCGGGTGGACCGTGATCCGCTCCGGGACGTTGACCTGCGACTCGGCGATCCGCTTCACGACCTCCTGGGAGACCGCGGTGGTGACGGCGACCGGGAACTCGGCCTGCGCGTCCGGCACGGTGGCCGACGCCGGGGCGGCGGTGGCCTCGCGGACCTCCGCGAACACCTTCTCCAGCTGGCCCTGGAAGTCCTGGAGCGCCTGCTCCGCCTCTTCGAGGGTGATGTCGCCGCGACCGATGAGCGACTCGGTGTACAGCTTGCGCACCGAACGCTTCTTGTCGATCAGGTTGTACATCTGCGGGTTGGTGAACTGCGGGTTGTCGCCCTCGTTGTGACCGCGGCGGCGGTAGCAGATGAGGTCGATCACGACGTCCTTGTTGAACGTCTGGCGGAACTCGAAGGCGAGCCGCGCGACGCGGACCACGGCCTCCGGGTCGTCGCCGTTCACGTGGAAGATCGGCGCCTCGATCATGCGGGCCACGTCGGTCGCGTACATCGAGGAACGCGAGGACTCCGGGGCGGCGGTGAAGCCGACCTGGTTGTTGATGACGATGTGGACCGTGCCGCCGGTGCGGTAGCCCCGCAGCTGCGACATGTTCAGCGTCTCGGCGACGACGCCCTGGCCGGCGAAGGCCGCGTCGCCGTGGAGGGCGACGGGCAGGACGGTGAAGTCCGTGCCGCCCTTGTTGATGACGTCCTGCTTGGCGCGGACGACACCCTCCAGGACCGGGTCGACCGCCTCCAGGTGCGAGGGGTTGGCGGTGAGCGAGACCTTGATCTGCTCGCCGTCCAGGCCGGTGAAGGTGCCCTCGGCGCCCAGGTGGTACTTGACGTCGCCGGAGCCGTGCATCGACTTCGGGTCGAGGTTGCCCTCGAACTCGCGGAAGATCTGCGCGTACGACTTGCCGACGATGTTCGCCAGGACGTTCAGGCGGCCGCGGTGGGCCATGCCGATGACGACCTCGTCGAGGCGCGACTCGGCGGCCGAGTCGATGACCGCGTCGAGCAGCGGGATGACGGACTCGCCGCCCTCAAGGGAGAAGCGCTTCTGGCCGACATACTTCGTCTGCAGGAAGGTCTCGAAGGCCTCCGCCGCGTTCAGCCGGCGCAGGATCCGCAGCTGCTCCTCGCGCTCCACGCGGGAGTGCGGGCGCTCGACGCGGTCCTGGATCCACTTGCGCTGCTTCGGGTCCTGGATGTGCATGAACTCGACGCCGGTGGTGCGGCAGTACGAGTCGCGGAGCACGCCGAGGATGTCGCGGAGCTTCATCATCGACTTGCCGGCGAAGCCGCCGACCGCGAACTCCCGCTCCAGGTCCCACAGGGTGAGGCCGTGCTCGGTGATGTCCAGGTCGGGGTGCTTGCGCTGCTTGTACTCCAGCGGGTCGGTGTCGGCCATGACGTGGCCGCGGACCCGGTAGGAGTGGATGAGCTCGAAGACGCGCGCGGCCTTGGTGACGTCGTCGTCGTGCGAGGCGTCGATGTCCTTGAGCCAGCGGACCGGCTCGTAGGGGATGCGCAGGGCCTTGAAGATCTCGTCGTAGAAGCCCTCCTCGCCGAGGAGGAAGTTGGCGACGACGCGCAGGAACTCGCCGGAGGCGGCGCCCTGGATGACGCGGTGGTCGTACGTCGAGGTCAGGGTCATGACCTTCGAGATGCCCAGCTTGTTCAGGGTGTCCTGGGAGGTGCCCTGGAACTCGGCCGGGTAGTCCATCGAGCCGACGCCCATGATGACGGACTGACCGGGCATCAGACGCGGCACGGAGTGGACGGTGCCGAGGCCGCCGGGGTTGGTCAGGGAGACCGTGACGCCGGAGAAGTCCTCCATCGTCAGCTTGCCCACGCGGGCGCGCTTGACGATGTCCTCGTAGGCCTGCCAGAACTCGAAGAAGTTGAGCGTCTCGGCCTTCTTGATGCCCGCGACGACGAGCTGGCGGTCGCCGTTGGGCTTGACCAGGTCGATCGCGAGGCCGAAGTTCACGTGCTCCGGCTTGACCAGGGTCGGCTTGCCGTCCTTCTCCGCGAAGGAGTAGTTCATCGACGGCATGGCCTTGATCGCCTGCACCATCGCGTAGCCGATGAGGTGCGTGAAGGAGATCTTCCCGCCCCGGGCGCGCTTCAGGTGGTTGTTGATCACGATCCGGTTGTCGAAGAGCAGCTTCACCGGGACGGCGCGGACGGACGTGGCCGTCGGCACCTCCAGGGAGGCGTTCATGTTCTTCGCGACCGCGGCGGCGGGGCCGCGCAGCGTGATCAGCTCGGGGCCGGCGGGGGCCTCCTTCGCCGGGGCGGCCGGGGCGGCCTTGACGGCGGCCGGAGCGGCGGCGGCCGGCTTCGCGGCGACCGGCGCGGGGGCCGCGGCCGGCTTCACGGGAGCCGGAGCAGGAGCCGGGGCCGCGACCGGGGCGGGCGCGGGGGCCGGAACGGCCGCGGGAGCCGAAGGCGCGGCCTGTGCGGGGCCCGCCTGCGGCGCGACCGGCGCGCTCTGAGTGGTGGTGGGGGCCGGGGCGGCCGGGGTCTCCGACGCTCCGGGCTTGTAGTCGGCGAAGAAGTCCCACCAGGCACGATCGACCGAATTCGGGTCCTGGAGGTACTGCTGGTAGATCTCGTCGACGAGCCACTCATTGGCACCGAAGGCGGCTGCGGGGCTCACGCCCTGCCCGTCTTGGTCGGCCGGGGAGCTCGGGGTACTGGGGGACTGAGACGACACGGCGGCAACCGCCCTCTTCCGCTTCGCAAGGTGATGGACAGCGGAAATAAAGGCTACGCCTGTCCGGCCGAGAGGTGCAGGCCAGGCAGTCCAACGTTGCGCAAGTCACACTTGACAGGGTGTTTCGACCCCATGAATGGCGGGAAACAAGCGGGGTTCCACATGTGTGAGGGTACGGAAAAGCGCGAGCACGGCCCTGTTCGGCCGCACCCCTGATCGCGTCCCGCTCACGTGAACGCAGGTCTCGTTCACGTAGACACAGGTCTCGTTCACGTAGACGCATGTCCTGCTCACGTACACGCAGAACGTGCGCTTCCGGTTCGAACCCTACGTCAATCTCTCGGGGGAAGGCTGCCCGGAAGAGTGACTCTGATGCGGCAGCCACGTGACGATTCGGCCACTCCGATCCCGCCGCCGTGCAGATCCACCGCCCAGCGGGCGATCGCGAGCCCGAGCCCCGTGCCGCCGTCGCTGCCGGGGCCCGGCCGGTCCGGGGTCGAGCCCCGGTTGAACCGCTCGAAGACCTTGTGCCGTTCCGACTCCGGGATGCCGGGACCTTCGTCCTCGACCTCCAGCTCCAGCGAGTCCGGATACGGGCCGCGCCGGGCCCGGACCGTGACACGGCCGTGCGGCGGGGAGTGCTTCACCGCGTTGTCGATCAGGTTCGCCATCACCTGGTGCAGCCGCTCCGCGTCCGCGTGCGCGACCAGCTCGGGCGGCGACACGTCCAGATGCAGATGCACGTCCGTACGGCGGTGAAGGCCCGAGGTGGACGACAGGCCGCGCTGGGACGCCGCCAGGTTCGCCTCGCGCAGCACCCCCGACAGATACGGCCAGACCTCGAAACGGCCCGCCCTGAGCGCGACGACACCGTTGTCAAGGCGTGACAGGTCGAGCAGCGTCTCCACCAGCCGGCCGAGCCGCTCCGTCTGCTTCAGCGCCGAGCGCATGGTCTCCGGATCGGCCTCGGACACCCCGTCCACCACGTTCTCCAGGACGGCCCGGAGCGCGGCGATCGGCGTGCGCAGCTCGTGCGAGACATTGGCCACCAGCTCCTTGCGGTGCCGGTCGACGGCCTCCAGGTCGTCCGCCATGCGGTTGATCGTCAGGGCGAGGTCGCCCAGCTCGTCCCGCCGGTCCGCGCCCCGCACCCGGCGGCTGAAGTCCCCGCGCGAGATCGACCCGGCCACCGTGTTCATCTCGTCGAGCGGCGCCGTCAGGGACTGCGCCACGAACTGGGTGATCAGCAGGGTCGCGATCATCGCGAAGATCGTGATGTACCGGAACTCCGTGGACGTGCGGATCGCCACCAGGGCCAGGCCGGAGGTCAGCAGGACCGCCCCGACGACCAGCGCGCCCAGCTTGGTCTTGATCGAGATCACGATCCGGCGGGGCCGGTGCGGTTCCTGTCCCACGTGCGGCCTCCCGGGCCCCGGCCGGTTCACGGCGCCGGGGTCTCCAGCGCGTATCCGACGCCGTGGACCGTACGGATCCGCTCGGCCCCGATCTTCCGGCGCAGCGCCTTGATGTGGCTGTCCACGGTCCGGGTGCCCGAGGCGTCCGCCCAGTCCCACACCTCGGCGAGCAGCTGCTCGCGGGAGAGGACCGCGCGGGGGGTGCTCGCCAGGCAGACGAGCAGGTCGAACTCGGTCGGCGTCAGGTGCACGTCCTCCGCGCGGACCCGGACCCGGCGCTGCGCGTGGTCGATCTCCAGCTCGCCCAGGCGCAGGATCCCGCTGCGCGGGGTGACCGCCGCGAGCGCGGCCCGCTCCACCCGGCGCAGCAGCACGTGCACCCGGGCGGCCAGCTCGCGCATCGAGAACGGCTTCGTCATGTAGTCGTCCGCGCCGACGCCGAGCCCGACCAGCATGTCGGTCTCGTCGTCGCGGGCGGTCAGCATGAGGACCGGGACGGGACGCTGGGCCTGGACCCTGCGGCACACCTCCAGGCCGTCGAAACCGGGCAGCATCACGTCCAGGACCATCAGGTCGGGCTGCCAGGCCTCGGCCGCGTCGACGGCCGCGGGGCCGTCGGTCGCGGTCTGGACGAGGAAGCCCTCGGCGCGCAGCCGCGCGGAGATCGCCTCCACGATCGTGGCGTCGTCCTCGACCACCAGGACGCGCCGCTGGGCCCCCGGAGTGGCCGCCGCACCGTGGTGAGTGGTGTGTGTCTGCTCCATTGCCCCGCCTCGCGTCGCCGATGTCGGTGCAGCAGCCTAGAGGTACCGGCGGCGTCCAGGCTATCCAGGAGCTACCCGGGACGGACGGCGAGGTGGACCACGTCGGGGACGCCCCGGGCAACGGGGATCTCTTCCGTCCGTACCCCGCTGAATCCGGCATTCCGCAACGACTCTTCGAAATCGGCGGACGGCTGCGCGGACCACACGGCGAGGATCCCGCCGGGGTTCAGCCGGGCCGCGCAGGACGCCAATCCCTCGGCCGAATACAGGGATTCGTTGTCCTCGGTGACCGTCCAGTCCGGGCCGTTGTCGATGTCCAGACAGAGGGCGTCGTAGGTGTCCGTGGTGGCACGGAGGTAGGCCACCAGGTCCGTGTGCAGGATCACGGTCCGCGGATCGGCGAGCGCGGCCCCGGAGATCGCGGCGAGGGGCCCCTGGCGATGCCAGTCGATGATCGCCTCCTCACGCTCCGCGACCACGATCCGGCCCCAGCGGGGGTCGGCGGCGGCGTGGGCGAGGGAGAAACCGACGCCGAGGCCGCCGATGAGGACGGACGCGCCGGGACGGGACTCCTCGGGGAGCGCGGCCAGGGCCGCGTCGATCAGGAGCCGCTCGGAGCGCCCGTCGGAGGTGTCCATCAGGAAGGTGCCGTTGGCGATGATCTCGTAGTGCTCGGCACGGCGGCGGAGGACAACTTCTCCGTACGGCCCTTCGCGGCGGTCGAGGGTGACGGGGCTGGTCATGATCACTCCGTGGCTCGTGTGCGTACGGTTCGTCCCGGCCATCCTCGCGGGGCGGCGACGGCCGGGACAAACACTTAACGGGCCGTACGCGCGCGGGGCTTCGCGCGTCGGGACCCGGCGGTCGTACGGCGCGCGCCCCGCCACGCGTACAGCGCCGCACCGGCCGTGAAGGCGACCGCCGCCACCGCCCACGCCCCGCCCTCAGGGCCCGGCCACCATGCCCACGAGCCCCAGCGTGTTGCGTACGGCGGCGGGCGCGCCGAACTCCTCGGGACGCCCCGGCACCGCGAGGGCGAGCAGGGCCGTGGCGAGTACGGTCGCGGCCAGGAGGTGGACCGGCCGGCGGGGCCACCACGCGCGTACAGGCGCAGCGGGCTCACGGGATCGGCGCCTCGTCCGGCCTCGCCGCCAGGTAGCGGGTCGGGTGGTCGCGCCGGGCGGCGGGGGACTTGGCGTGCAGCCGGTCGATGCAGGGCCGGGCGGTGGCCGGGTCGGGGCCGTGGTCGTCCGGCGTCGGCTGCGGGGCGCAACGGCCTCACGCCCTCTCTGTCGCCGGGCGGCCGTCCCCCGGTCCACGCGCTCAGGGGTTCGTCGGCGGGCCGCCCTCCGGGAGGGCGGCGAAGACGCGCTGGAGGGCGGGCGGGCGTGCGCCGTCGTCCGCGACGACCAGGCGATGGCGGTAGGTCACGTAGTACTGGAAGCCGTCGGGGATCGGGCTGCCCGTCGGGCGCTCCGGGACGAGGGCGAACGCGGGGTCCTCCAGGGCCGCCCGCAGCTCGGCGGCCTCGGCGGGGGTCTGCCTGCCGGTCCGGGGCGGCTTGGTGCCGGAGCGGCTGGTCCAGCTGCCGTCGTAGTGGACGACGAGCTGGTTGCGGACGCCGGCGAGGCCGCCGTTGACGACCACCTCGACGAGGACCTCGCCCGGCTGGGGATTCGAGGCTGGAGTGCCGGGCTCCGTCGTGGGGCTCGGCAGGGCCGGTGCGCTCGTGCTCGACGGCGATCCGCCGGGCGCGGTCGGCACGCCGGGGCCGCAGCCGCTCAGGCCGCCCGCCAGGGCCCCCGCGAGCAGCAGGGTCCCGCACCACGTCCACGTCGTCCGTACGCCTCGCACCATGGATCGAGCATGCACGGTCCGGGGCCCCGTGCGCAGCCGGACGGCCGGGATTCCACCCGGCGGGGACCTCAGTCGCCTTCGGGGCCCGTGCGGACGATTCCGGTGAGCGGTCCCCGGTGGATCCAGCCCAGCGAGTCGTACAGCGCGAGGCCGTCCGTGGTCGCGGCGAGGACTCCGGTCCCGGCGCCCGCCTGGGCGGCGGCGGCCTCCAGGGTGCGCATGACGTTCGCGCCGAGGCCCCGGCGCCGGTGCGCGGGGTCGGTCTCGATCTGGTCGGCGACGGCGGTGGAGCCGGTCGGCGCGATCTGGCCGCGCGCGGCGAGGGTGCCGTCGGGGGCGAGGATTCGGACCCGGACGACGCCGTCCTCGACCTCGGTGGTCCGGGCGTATCCCTCGGGCGGCGCGGGGCGGGCGCCGGGGTCCAGCGGCTTGACCATCATGAAGCCCGGGTCGTCGGGGATCGTCCATCCCTCGGTGATCCACGGCGCCACCTCCTCGGGTCCCGCCATCACCTTGAGCCAGCTGTACGGCGCGGTCAGGCGGGTGCAGAGCGCGCCGACGGAGGCCGCGTCGGGGGCGGGCAGGACGTGCCGCACGACGTGCCGGGGCAGGCCGACGTCGATCCGGTGGCCCCAGGGTTCGGCGACGGCGGCCGGGGTGCCCCGGGAGACGGTCCAGCCCGCCACCCAGGCCGATGTAATGGCTGCAATATCCATCTAGGGATTACATCGGCTCCACGCGGACGCGTGTGGGGGTGATCGCTCAGAGCGAACGAACGTCCGGGAACATCTCCGAGCTCACAAGCATTGAGTGCGTATAGCTCAACTTGACTGCCGAAGGGGAGATCATGGCTTCTGAGTCCATGGCGTCTGTGCCGCTCACTCTGCCTGTGCTGCCGCTCGACGACGAGGTCGTGCTGCCCGGAATGGTGGTGCCGCTGGACCTGTCCGACAACGACGTACGGGCCGCCGTCGAGGCCGCCCAGGTCGCCGCCCGCACCGGAGCGGGCAAGCCCCGTGTGCTGCTCGTGCCGCGGGTCGACGGAACCTACGCCGGCACCGGCGTCCTGGGCATCGTCGAGCAGGTCGGGCGCCTGTCCGACGGCGACCCCGGCGCCCTCATCCGTGGCCTCGGCCGTGTCCGCATCGGCGCCGGCACCACCGGCCCCGGCGCCGCCCTGTGGGTCGAGGGCAGCACCGTCGAGGAGACCCTGCCCGACCCGCTGCCCGGCTCCGTGACCGAACTGGTCAAGGAGTACAAGGCGCTGGCCACCAGCTGGCTCAAGAAGCGCGGCGCCTGGCAGGTCGTCGACCGCGTCCAGCAGATCGACGGCGTCGGCGCCCTCGCCGACAACTCCGGCTACTCGCCCTTCCTCAGCGTCGAGCAGAAGGTCGAACTCCTGGAGACCGCCGACCCGGTCGCCCGCCTCAAGCTCGCCACCGCCCAGCTCCGCGAGCACCTCGCCGAGCAGGACGTCGCCGAGACCATCGCCAAGGACGTCCAGGAGGGCGTCGACAAGCAGCAGCGCGAGTTCCTGCTCCGCCGCCAGCTCGAAGCCGTCCGCAAGGAACTCCGCGACCTCAACGGCGAGACCGAGGGCGACGAGTCCGACGACTACCGCGCCCGCGTGGAGGCCGCCGACCTGCCCGAGAAGGTGCGGGAGGCCGCCCTCAAGGAGGTCGAGAAGCTGGAGCGGGCGAGCGACCAGTCGCCCGAGGGCTCCTGGATCCGGACCTGGCTCGACACCGTCCTCGAACTGCCGTGGAACGAGCGGACCGAGGACGCGTACGACATCCTGGGCGCCAAGGCGATCCTGGACGCCGAGCACGCGGGCCTGGAGGACGTGAAGGAGCGCATCACCGAGTACCTGGCCGTGCGCAAGCGGCGCGCCGAGCGCGGCCTCGGCGTCGTCGGCGGCCGCCGTGGCGGAGCCGTCCTCGCCCTCGTCGGCCCTCCGGGCGTCGGAAAGACGTCGATCGCCGAATCCGTGGCGCACGCCATGGGCCGGAAGTTCGTCCGGGTCGCCCTCGGCGGCGTACGCGACGAGGCGGAGATCCGCGGCCACCGGCGGACGTACGTCGGCGCCCTGCCCGGCCGGATCGTCCGCGCGATCAAGGAGGCCGGGTCGATGAACCCGGTGGTCCTGCTCGACGAGATCGACAAGGTCGGCTCCGACTACCGCGGCGACCCCGCGGCTGCGCTCCTCGAAGTCCTCGACCCCGCGCAGAACCACACCTTCCGCGACCACTACCTGGAGGTCGAACTCGACCTCTCCGACGTCGTCTTCCTGGCCACGGCCAACGTCCTCGAAGCCATCCCCGAGGCGCTCCTCGACCGCATGGAGCTGGTGCGACTCGACGGCTACACGGAGGACGAGAAGGTCGTCATCGCCCGCGACCACCTGCTCCCGCGCCAGCTGGAGCGGGCCGGTCTGGAGGCCGGCGAGGTCGTCCTGGAGGAGTCCGCGCTGCGGAAGCTGGCCGGCGAGTACACCCGGGAGGCGGGCGTCCGCAACCTGGAGCGCTCGATCGCCCGGCTGCTGCGGAAGGTCGCGGCCCAGCACGAACTGGGCGACCGCGAGCTGCCGTTCACCGTCGGCCCCGAGGGCCTGCGGGAGCTCATCGGACGGCCGCACCACGTCCCGGAGTCGGCCCAGGACCCGGCGGAGCGGCGGACGGCCGTGCCCGGTGTCGCCACCGGCCTCGCCGTGACCGGCGCGGGCGGTGACGTCCTCTTCGTGGAGGCCTCCCTCGCCGACCCGGAGACGGGCGCCGCCGGGCTGACCCTCACCGGTCAGCTGGGCGACGTGATGAAGGAGTCGGCGCAGATCGCGCTCTCCTTCCTCCGCTCGCACGGCGCGGAGCTGGAGCTGCCCGTCACCGGCCTCAAGGACCGGGGCGTGCACGTCCACTTCCCGGCGGGCGCGGTGCCCAAGGACGGGCCGAGCGCGGGCATCACCATGACGACCGCCCTCGCCTCCCTGCTGAGCGGCCGGCTGGTCCGTACGGACGTGGCCATGACCGGCGAGGTCTCCCTCACCGGCCGGGTGCTGCCGATCGGCGGCCTGAAGCAGAAGCTCCTCGCCGCGCACCGGGCGGGCATCACGACGGTCGTGATCCCCAAGCGGAACGAGGCCGACCTGGACGACGTCCCGGCCGAGATCCTGGAGAAGCTGGAGGTCCACCCGGTGACGGACGTCCGTCAGGTCCTGGAGATCGCCCTCGCCCCGGCGGTGGTGCCGGTGGACGTGGCCGCGTAACTCCCCACGCGCCGGAGCGGGGTGCCCATGACGGGCACCCCGCTCCGGCGCGTCCGGAACTCGTTACCTGGATGTCAGACGGGGCTGGCATGCTCGTACGCATGAACGACGACGCCTTCTGGGCTCTCATCGACGAGTTGAGCCGCCGGCCCGGTGACCGGGACGAACGCCTCGAGTGGCTGCGGACGGAGCTGATGCGGCGTCCGGCGGCCGAGAGCGTGGAGTTCCAGGTGCGTCTGGAGAGGGCGACCGAGAGCGCCGACACGCGCGCGCTGTGGACGGCGGCGAACCGCATCGAGGGCGGCGACTGCACGGACGACGGCTTCCACTACTTCACGCTCTGGCTGGTCGGCCAGGGACGGAAGGTGTACGAGTCGGTCCTCGCCGACCCGGACGCGCTGGCCGACGTCCCCGGGGTGCGCGCGCTCGTGGGCCGGCACCACGACGACTGGGACGACGACGAGTGGCCCGAGTGGGAGGAGCTCGACTACGTCGCCCAGGACGCGTGGGACGAGCTGACGGGCCAGGAGGGCGACGACGGCGAGGAGTTCCTCGACGCCGTCGAGGAGGCGGAGGACGCCGCGGAGGCGGCGGGGGAGTGGGAAGAGGACGCGAGGCCCCGGGGCGCTCGTCCGGAGGGGTCGGCGATACCCCGGCTCACCGCCCTCTTCCCGCCCGGAGCCTCCGGCTCCTAGGAAGGGTTCCGGGAATCCTCCCGGAACCCTCTCGGGAAGCCCCTCCCAGGAGGATTCCTAGGAGGCGGAGGAGTTGCGGCGGCGGCCCAGGAGCAGGCTGCCCGCCGCGAAGACGGCGAGGGCGCCCGCGCCCGTGAGGGCCGCCGGGAGCGGCGAGGAGGAGGCCTCGGCGGTCTCGGCGGAGAGGGCGGGGGGCTGCTCGTCGCCGCCGTGGCCCGCGTGGCTCACGGTGGAGAGCGAGGCGCCCGCCGCGATCTTCGCCTCCGTCGGGGCCTGGGCCTTCGCGGTCGTGGCCGCACCGCCGAAGGTGACGTCCGAGCAGCTGTAGAAGGCCTCGGGGCTGTCGCTGCGCTGCCACACCTTGTAGACGATGTGGCGGCCGGTGCGGGCCGGCAGGTTGCCCGTGAAGTTGTAGTAGCCGTCGGTCGAGGTGCGGGTGGTCTCGTAGACGGCGACGGGGGTCGGGTCCAGGTCCGACCACTTCAGGGGCCGGGTCGGGTCGAAGCCCGCCTTGGTGATGTAGAGGGTCATCGTGCCCGAGTGCGGGGCCGTGACCCGGACCTTGAAGCCGAAGGGGCCGGCGGCGACGGCCGTCGACGGCCAGTCGGTGCGCGCCCAGTCCAGGGCCCGGTACTTCTCGCGGTTGGCCGAGCAGAGCTTGCCGTCCGGGATCAGTGCCTGGTGCTGCCCGGCGGCGTTGGCGATGTTGACCTCGTTCCAGTCGTAGAGCGGCTGGGTGCCGGAGTCGGCGACGAGGTCCTTGCACACCTGCGACTTGGGCGTCTCGGGGCCCTCGGCGTAGCAGGCCGCCACCCGGCTGACGGGGTTGAAGACGGCTCCGTGGGCGCTCGCGGTGGCGGGGGCGAGGCCGACCAGGGCGGCCGCGGCGGACAGGGCGGCGACGCCGGCGGCGGTGCGGCGGTAGGAGGGCATGCGGGGGCTCTCTCTCGTGCGTGGGGGAGTACGGGACGAGCAACGCGCACTGGGCGCACGGAAGTTGGCTTCCGGGCGACCGGCGGAGGAAGCCTCGCATTGGTCCATACCAATGGGCAAGGGGGCGGACGGAAAAAGCGGCCCCCGGGGTGCCGCACACCCGGGAGGCCGCTGCCGCGGAGCGGAGGAGGGGTCAGCCGTTCGCGAGCGCCTGCACGCGCGAGTAGTCCCCGTTGAAGTGGTTGTGGTCGCCGACCGTCGGGCCGGAGGAGGTGTACTGCCAGATCGTGTAGTACGGCCAGCCGGCCGGGAGCTCGCCGACGTCGGTGGCGTACCGCGCGATCCACAGCGGGTTGGTGGTGGAGAAGGCCGCGGAGTTGCCGGTGCACTGCTTCCACCAGCTCGTGGCCGTGTAGATCACCGGGTCTCGGCCCGTCCGGTACTTGTACCGGCTCACGAAGTCCTGGATCCACGCGACCATCCCGGACGCGGTCTTGCCGTAGCAGGTCGCGCCGTACGGGTTCCACTCGATGTCGAGCACGCCCGGCAGGGTCCTCCCGTCCGCCGACCAGCCGCCGCCGTTGTTGACGAAGTAGTCGGCCTGGGCGGCTCCGGTCGTCGTGTCCGGGGTGGCGAAGTGGTACGTGCCGCGGATCATGCCGACGTTGTAGGAGCCGTTGTACTGCTGGGTGAAGTAGGTGTTCTTGTAGTACGTGCCTTCCGTCGCCTTGACGTAGGCCCACTTGACCCCGCTGTTCCACAGCGTGGACCAGGCCACGTTGCCGTTGTGGCTGGAGACGTCCACGCCTTCCGTCGCCGCGGTCAGGGTCGGGGCGCCGCCGGTGACGGGGCCCCGGCCGTCGTGCGCGATCACGCCCATGCCCATGTAGGCGGAGCCGCGCGCGGGGGTCGCCTTCTTCGCGCCGGGGTCCTGGGCGGCGGTGGCGGTGCCGGAGAGGCCGAGGGGGAGGAGGAGGGTGAGGGCCGCGAGGGCGGCGCCGGCGAGGGTGGTTCCGGATCTGTGCACACGCATTGCGTGCCTCCGAAAGGCTCGGTGGGGGAGCGGTGGCGGCAGGCGTCACGACAAATCCTGGAATGGACATGTCATTCAGGGCTGCCGGGAAAGACGCTACGCACGTAGACCCGCCCGGCGGAAGGGGGCCTGGTTGCCGCCGTTGGTCTACGCCTGCGAAATACTGAAGGAGCTGCGGCGATGGACGCCCCGGCAAGAAACTTTCAGCGACCGGAAAGCGCGCGGGAGGTGCTGACGTGCACGGAAGCAGTACGGGAGACGAAGGCCGGGCCACCACCGGAGGTGGTGTGGACCAGGAATTCCTCGCCCTCGAACGGGAGCTGGCGGTCTTCCTGCGCCGCGCCCGCGCCCAGTCCGGCGAGATGGCCCGCGAGGTCCATCCCGAACTGGAGCCCGCCGCCTACGGCCTCTTCGTGCGCCTCGACGAGGCCGGACCCCAGCGGGCCACCGAGCTCGCCGGGTACTTCGGCGTCGGCAAGGCCACCATGAGCCGCCAGCTCCGCGCCCTGGAGGACCTCGGGCTCGTCGCCCGCGACCCCGACCCCGCCGACGGCCGCGCCTCGCTCGTCCGCCTCACCGAGGAGGGCCGCAGCCGCTTCCGCAGCGTCCGCGACGCCCGGCGCGAACGCTACGTCCGCAAACTCGCCGACTGGGACCGTGCCGAGGTCGCCGAACTCGCCCGCCTCCTGCACCACTTCAACGTCCGCTCGGAGGGCTGAGCGGCAGACCCGGATCAGAGGTCCCGCAGCTCCGCGTACACCGCCGTCGCGTCGTCGTGGAGCTTCCAGCGGCGCACCCCGCCCGCCCGCGAGTCGGCCGTCTCCAGGACCCGCACCCGGCGGAGCAGGCCGGCCGGACCCTCCTCGCGCAGCACGCCGAAGCAGTCCGCCCAGTCGCCCTCGCCGAACAGCTCCACCCAGCGGCTCGCCCCGTCGGTGAGCGCCGCCAGGGCCCGCACCTCCGCGCGCGGGGTCGTCCCGGTCACCGCCCGCTCCGCGACCGCCGGGTCCGCCGCCGCCGTGAAGAAGCCGCCCTCCCGGTTCCGCAGCCGGTCCGTCGCCTCCAGGGAGCGCAGCACCTCGTCCGGCACCCGGTCGAGCCGGTCGTCGAGCACGGCCCGTACCGCCCCGTCCGGGGACTGCAGGAGGAGTACGGAGTCGGAGAGGACGAGATGCTCGACCGACGCCTCGTCCCAGCGGGCAAGGACCACGGTCGCCTGGGGCGTTCGCACGTGAGAAAGGTCACAGGTGTCGCGGTGGGCGTCCGCGGTGCGCCGGATTGCCCGCGACAGGATCTCGGACAGGGGCATGTCCCGGCGGGAACCGGACAGTTCGGTCAAAGCCCCGCCCAGCCGCGCGGTGAACCACGGGACCGTGTGCACACAACCGTCATCGCCGGCGGGAGGCGTGACGCCGTCGAGCAGGACGACCGTCCCCCCGCTCCCCGAGGCGGGCAGAGCTGCGGCCACCCAGTCCTCGTTGGGGCGTTCGGGACTGCCGGGAAGGGAGGCGACTCCACTGTGCATGGCATCCAGTGTGCCCACCCCCGCGCAATTCCCCGAGAAATCCTTCACCGGACCTGCAAATGACCGGAAATGGCCTGTACCAACCCGGAAGAAGCGGCGCGAGAGACGGAACGGCCACCTCCGGGGAGCTGCGGGCGCGCATCCTGCCAAAGCCTGCCCGGAAGATCCAACCGGCGCCCCGCACGGGCCCCCGGCAAACGCCGCCGGAAGTTGTTAGCCAACTACTGAGTGTTGTTCACTCGTTCGGGTGGCGGAGCGGCCGATGCCCGTCCCCTTGCCGGAAGCGCTGGAATGGTCGGAAGCCGTACCAGGGGTGGGGGGCGCTCCATGCGACCGGTCGTCACCTCTGCTTCATCGGCGGACGAATCAAGAATGCGAGCACCGGTGCAGAAGAAGCGGCCTCGGAGCAAGAACGGCACGCAGAGCCAGACCCCCGGTGAGCCGCAGGCCCCCGCCGGCCGGTCCAAGCGCGTCCGCAACCGGCTGGTCGCCGGCGTCGCCCTCGTCGGCGTCACCGTCCTCGCCGCCGGAGCCCCCGCGATCCTCGCCGCCTCCGCCGAGCTCACCGAGTCCCAGCGCCTGGTCACCCTCGCCGAACTCGACCGGCAGGCCGTCACCCTCGCGCACTCCCTCGCCGACGAGCGCGACGAGGTCGTCGCGTACATCGCCGCGGGACGCGACGGCCAGAGCGGCGACGCCAAGCACAAGCGGCAGATCACCGACGCGCGTTCCACCCGGGTCGACCGCCAGATCGACGAGATCCGGCCCGCCGCCCCCGCCGAACTCCGCCGCGAACTCGCCGGCGTCCCCTCCGTCCGCCGCACCGCCCTCACCGGCAAGGGCACGGCCCTGGAGGCCCACAAGGCGTACTCGGACGTCATCGCCAAGCTCCAGGCCCTCGCCGACGAACTCGCCGACAAGACCCCGGCCCGCGCCTCCGACGCCGCCCTGACCGAGGCCACCCGCGCCCCCGCCGCCCTCGGCCGCGCCGTCGAACAGGCCTCCGTCACCCGCGGCCTGCTCGTCGCCGCGCTCTCCGTCCCGCAGCCCGAGCCCACCGGGGGCGTCCACTACGACCCCCAGACCAACACCTACGTCGCCGACGAGCCCGAGGGCGCCGCCGAGGCCGACCGGGCCCGCGACGGCCTCACCGCCGCCGCCCAGCAGGCCCGCGTCCGCGAACTCGCCGCCCTCGGCGACTTCGACCAGGCCGCCGGCGCCACCGCCCGCGACTCCCTCGCGGCCACCGTCACCGGCCCCGACGTCAAGAGCGCCGAACTCGCGCTCGCCTCCCTCACCGACCAGCCCAAGCTGACCGAGGCCGAGCGCGGCACGGACCCGACCGCCCTGGAGGCCGCCCTCTCCGCCCGCATCGAGCAGATGCGCGGCGTCGAGTCCGCCCTCGCCACCGAGCGGGTCGACCGCCTCTCCGCGCTCCGCGACGACGACGTCGAGGCCCTCGAACTGCGCATCGCCTTCCTCGGCGGCTGCCTCCTCGTCGCGATCGGCATCTCCACCTACGTCGCCCGCACCCTGACCCGGCCGCTCGCCGTGCTCCGCCTCGGCGCCGCCCGGCTCGCCGCCGCCCCCGAACCGCACGCCGAGGAAGCGATCCGCTTCACCGGCCGCAACGACGAGTTCGCCCAGGTCGTCCGCTCGCTCAACGCCCTCCAGGGCAAGCTCGCCGGCCTCGCCGCGCAGACCGAGCGGCTCACCGACGAGCGCGCCGACCTGACCGCCGCGAAGGAGGCCGTCGGCGCCGAACTCGCCGCCCAGCGCGCCGACCTCCAGGGCCGGGTCGCCCTCCTCACCGCCGAGCTCGAACGGCTCAGGAACAGCGTCCACCACACCTTCGTCAACCTCTCGCTGCGCAGCCTCGGGCTCGTCGAGCGGCAGCTCGGCGTCATCGAGAAGCTGGAGGAGCGCGAGCAGGACCCGGACCGCCTCGCGACCCTCTTCAAGCTCGACCACATGGCGACCGTCATGCGCCGCCACAGCGAGAACCTCCTCGTCCTCGCCGGCCACGAGCATGTCCACGGCCACGCCGGGCCCGTCCCGCTCGTCGACGTGCTGCGCGCCGCCGTCAGCGAGATCGAGCGGTACGAGCGGGTCACCATCCAGTCCCTGCCGCCGCACGCCCAGGTCGCCGGCTTCGCCGCGGACGACCTGAGCCACCTGGTCGCGGAACTCCTGGAGAACGCCACCTCCTTCTCGCCGCCCGACGCCGAGGTCCAGCTCTCCGGCTGGCTCCTGGAGAGCGGCGAGGTGATGCTCTCCGTGCAGGACGCGGGCATCGGCATGACCGCCGGCCGGTTCGCCGAGCTCAACGCCCGCCTCGCCGAGGCCGACCCGGAGGCCTTCGAGGGCGAGGGGCTCGGCATGCGGGTCATCGCCCTCCTCGCCGCCCGCCACGGGGTGCGCGTCGAGCTGCGCGAGCAGAAGCCGGGCGGCACGGCGGCCGTCGTGGTCCTGCCGCTGCCCCTGCTGCCCACCGCCCCGCCGACGGCCGTGACGGAGCCGGTACGGGTCGCGGGCGCCGCGCCCGCCATCCAGCTGCCCGGCTCGGCCGCGGAGGCCAACTCCAACACCCTGCCGTCCCGGACCCGCGACCCGCTCGTGGAGGCGGCGGAGGCCGCGTTCCTGGCGGCGGAGACGGGCCCGGCGCAGACGCAGGAGCCGGAGCACGCCCCCGAGCCGGAGCCGTCTCAGGAGTACGCCCCCGAGCCGGAACCGGCCCAGGAGTACGCCCCGGAGCCCGAGCCCGCGCCCGAGCCGGCAGAGGCGTACGAGCCGGAAGCGTCGTACGAAGCGGCGCCCGACACGGCGTACGAGCCGGAACCGACCTACGAGCCCGAGCCCGAAGCGGCCCCGTACGCATCCGTCTCCGAGACCACGCTCCAGGTCCGGCTGCCCGACCCGCCGCCGGAGCCGGACACCCACGAGCGCGCCGCCGACGCGGAGGGGACGGCACACGCCGAGACGTCCACCGCCGAAGTCCCCGGACCGCGCCCCGCGCAGTGGGAGCGGGTCACCGACAAGGGCCTGCCCAAGCGCACCCCGCAGGTGGTCAAGCAGGCGGGCGCCCCCACCACGCCCCGTCGGGGCGGAGTGGACGCGGAGGCCCTGCGCCGCCGTCTCGGCGGCTTCCACCAGGGCGCCAAGGCCGGGCGCCGGGACGTGGAGGCGGAGTTGGACACGGCGCGCATAGACGCCGCGAGGACTGCACGTACAGAGGAGATGACGGGGGACACAGTCGAGGAGGCACGCAGTTGACTGCGACGGGAACGTTCGGACTGAGTACGGAAGCCCGCAACCTGCAATGGCTGCTGGGGAACCTGGTGGAGGAGGTCCCGGGCGTCCGCTCGGTGGCCGTGGTCTCCTCCGACGGCCTGATGCTGCTCTCGTCGGACCCTGCCACCCAGCAGGCCACGACGGCCGCCGCCGACGCCGGCCGTCCCGGCGGGCCGCGCGGCTCCAGCGCCGACCTGGCCACCATCGTCTCCGGCATCGGCAGCCTCACCATCGGCGCCGCCCGGCTGATGGACGGCGGCGGGGTCAAGCAGACGATGGTGGCCATGGACGAGGGCAGCGTCTTCGTCATGTCGATCAGCGACGGTTCGCTGCTCGGCGTGCACGCCACGCCCGACTGCGACATGAGCGTCGTGGCGTACCACATGGCGCTCTTCGTGGGCCGCGCCGGTCACGTACTCACCCCCGAAGTCCGCAGCGAACTGCGCAAATCGATGGAGAGCACCCAGTGACGGCCATGTCCTCGGCTCATCACGCCTTCAAGCTGCCGGTACGCGGAGAGGGACGCCGCCCCGCGCGCGTGCGCCCGTACTCGCTGACCGGTGGCCGTACCCGCTTCGGTCACATCCTGCTCGTCGAGACCTTCGTGGCCGCGCTCGAAGCGCCCGCCGCCCGCAAGGTCCTGACGGACGGCGGACCGGCCGCCCGCGGGCTGATGCCGGAGATGCGGGCCATCGTCGAGATCTGCCGCCGGATGCGGACGGTCGCGGAGATCTCGGCGCTTCTCAAGATGCCGTTGGGGGTCGTCCGGGTGCTGCTCAGCGACCTGGCCGACCAGGGAAAGATCCGTGTGTACGGGACCGGTCACGGCACCGGCCAGCCCGACCGCGCGCTCCTCGAAAGGGTGCTGAGTGGACTCCGTCGTCTCTGACGCCACCGCCGTCTCCGAAACGCCGGTGGTCGCCGGCATCCCCGCCCAGCCGGGGGCCGAATCGCGCGAACCGGATACCGAAGAGGGCGCGCAGGACTGGCAGCTCGACCACTCCCGTGCCCCGATCGCGACGAAGATCGTCGTCGCGGGCGGCTTCGGCGTCGGCAAGACCACCTTCGTCCGCGCCGTCTCGGAGATCACCCCGCTCCAGACCGAGGCGCTGATGACCCGGGCGAGCGAGGACACCGACGACCTCACCGCCACGCCGGACAAGCTCACCACCACGGTGGCGATGGACTTCGGCCGGATCACCCTCGACAACGACCTGGTGCTGTACGTCTTCGGCACGCCGGGACAGCAGCGCTTCTGGTTCATGTGGGACGACCTGGTGCGCGGCGCGATCGGGGCGATCGTGCTCGCCGACACCCGCCGGCTCACCGACTGCTTCCCGGCACTCGACTACTTCGAGAGCTGCGGGCTGCCGTACATCGTGGCCGTCAACCACTTCGAGGGCACGGAGCTGTTCGAGGAGGGCGACATAAGGGAGGCCCTGACCGTGCCCGCGCACGTGCCCGTGGTGATCATGGACGCGCGCAAGCGGTACAGCGTCGTCGAGACCCTGCTCGCGATGGTCGCGCACGCGCTCGAAGCCACGCCCGAATAGCCCGCCGCCCCCCGAACAGTTCGTCCCGTCACGCCAGGAGCCCCGCCCATGCGGAAGATACTCATAGTCGGCGCCGGCCAGTCCGGCCTGCAGCTCGCCCTCGGACTCCAGTCGCAGGGGTACGAGGTCACCCTCATGTCGAACCGGACGGCGGACGAGATCCGCACCGGCCGGGTCATGTCCACCCAGTGCATGTTCGACACCGCCCTCCAGCACGAGCGGGACCTCGGGCTCAACTTCTGGGAGTCCCAGGCTCCGAAGATCGAGGGCCTCGGCGTCTCCGTCGCCGGCCCCGACTCCGCCCGCCTGATCGACTGGGTGGGGAAGCTCGACGGCTACGCCCAGTCCGTCGACCAGCGCGTGAAGATGGCCGGCTGGATGGACACCTTCGCCCAGCGCGGTGGCCAGCTGGTCATCCACGGCGCGGCCGTCGGCGACCTGGACTACTTCTCCCGCAGCTACGACCTGGTGCTCGTCGCGGCCGGAAAGGGCGAGCTGGTCTCCATGTTCGGCCGGGACGCCGCCCGTTCCCCGTACAGCGAGCCGCAGCGCGCCCTGGCCGTCGCGTACGTCCACGGCCTCGGCCCGCGCCCCGAGCACCCCGAGTTCGACGCGGTCCGCTGCAACATCGTGCCCGGCGTCGGCGAGCTCTTCGTCATGCCGACCCTCACCACCGGCGGCCGCGCCGACATCCTCTTCTGGGAGGGCGTCCCCGGCGGTCCCGTCGACGCCTTCCAGGGCGTCAAGGACCCCTCCGAGCACCTGGCGCTGACGCTGGAGCTCATGGAGAAGTTCCTGCCCTGGGAGTACGCGCGCGCCACCAAGGTCGAGCTGACCGACGCGGGCGGCACCCTCGCCGGCCGGTACGCGCCGACCGTCCGCAACCCCATCGGCCGGCTCCCCGGCGGCGGCCTGGTCCTCGGCGTCGCCGACGTCGTCGTCGCCAACGACCCGATCACCGGCCAGGGTTCCAACTCGGCGTCCAAGTGCGCCGCCGCGTACCTCGCCGCCATCGTCGAGCAGGGCGACAAGCCCTTCGACGAGGAGTGGATGCAGGGCGCCTTCGACCGCTACTGGAAGACGGCCCAGCACGTCACCAAGTGGACGAACGCGATGCTGGCGCCCCCGCCGGAGCACGTCCTGAACCTGCTCGGCGCGGCCGGCCGGCTCCAGCCCGTCGCCGACCGCTTCGCCAACGGCTTCGACGACCCGGCCGACTTCGAGAACTTCTTCTTCGACCCGGAGAGGACGTCGGCCTACCTGGCCGAGGTCACGGGCGGCTGACCAGGCCGAATCCGGTCGATGTGGCATGCCCCCGTGCTCGATCATGGGGGCATGCCCCTGTCACAGACCCTCGCCCGCGTGGACGCGGACCTGGCCGCCGGCCGTGTTCGGACACGTCCGGGTGCTCGGGGTCGTCTCCCTCTTCAGTGACTGACGGCCCTCCTCCGCGCGTCGGACGGCGAGCGGGGTCAGGAGGCCCGTCAGGGCGAAGAGGGCGCCCACGGCGAACCAGCCGGGGCGGCCCCAGCCGATGCAGAGCGCGATGAGGAGGCCGGGGCCCAGGGCCTCGGAGAGACCCGCGCCCAGGCCGAAGACGCCCAGGTACTGGCCGGTGGCGTGGGGCGGCGCGAGCGCGTACGACACCTCGAAGCCGCCCGCCGCGTGCCACAGTTCGCCGACCGTGTGGACGACCACGGCGGTCAGGAGCAGCACGACCGCCACCACGACGGGCGTCCCGGCGGAGAGCGACACGAGGGCGCAGGAGACGAGGAAGGCCGCCCCGGCGCGCCGGTAGGCGCGGCCGCCGGCCCGGGGCGAGTCGACGCCGCGGCTCGCCCGCACCTGGAGGCCGACGACCAGGACGGTGTTGGCGAGCATGGTGCCGGAGACGAGCCAGTGCGGGGCGGTGGTGGATCCCACGAGCCAGAGCGGGATCGCGACGGTGAGCACCTTGAACTGGATCGCCATCACGCCGTCGAGCGCGGTGAGCGCCAGGTACGGCCGGTCCCGCAGCGCGATCCACCGGGGGCCGCGGGCGGCGGGCGCGGGGGCGGTGGGCGGCAGCAGGAACAGGACGGCGGCCGAGGCCGCGAACGCGCACGCGTTCCCGGCGACGAGGACCTGGTACGCGCCGAGGGTGCCGACCTGGACGGCCCACCCCGCGAGGAGCGCGCCGAGGGAGATGCCGACGTTGGTCACGGCCCGCAGATAGGCGCGGAACTCCTGCGGCCTGTCCCCTCCGTGGTGCCGGATGAGCGGCGCCCGGGCGGCGAGACCGGCCGCCTTGGCGCCGGTGGCCGTGGAGACGGCGAGGACGAACGGCCAGAAGCTGTCGGCGAACACGAAGGCCGCCGTGGCGAGCGCCTGCACGGCCAGGGTGGTCACGTAGACCCCGCGCGCCCCGCGCCGGTCCGCGAGGTGGCCGACGGCGATGCCCACGGCGAGCGAGAGGAGCCCGGCGATGCCGAGGCCGAGTCCCACGGTGGCGGCCGGGAGGCGCACGGCCTGGGTGAAGTACAGGACGCCGGCGGTCAGGAAGAGCCCGCTGCCGACGGCGTTGACGAAGTTCGAGGCGGCGAGCGCGCGCCGGGGGCGGGTGTCCGGTAAGAGTCTGGGCATGACGGGGCTGGGCATGACGGGCTCCGTGTCCGGGATCGGCGGTCGGCCATCGGTAAGGACCCCTCAAGCTTGTGGGATATTACGCGGGAGGGCAAGGGGTAGACGGGGAGCGGGAGTTCAGCTCTTGTCGTAGCCCTCGTCCGAGCCGTCCTTCGCCCCCGCCGGCAGCACGGGCGGGGTGTACGCCTTCAGGGCCGTCCCTCCCGGATCGGGCCGTACGGCACCGAGCAGCGGGTTCGCCGCGAGCGGCGAGACCTTCACCTTCCCGCCGGGGCGCGGGGCCTGCACCACCAGGCCGTCCCCGAGGTAGAGGGCCACGTGGGTCGCGCCCGGGAAGTAGACCACCAGGTCGCCGGGGCGGAGCTCGGCGAGCGACACCCGGGGCAGGGTCGCCCACTGCTCCTGGCTGGTCCTCGGCAGCTCCCGGCCGGCCGCCGCCCACGCCTGCTGCGTGAGCCCCGAGCAGTCGTAGGCCTCCGGGCCCTCCGCCCCCCACTCGTACGGCTTGCCGATCTGGTCCACCGCGAAGCGCAGGGCCTCCGCGCCCGCCCGGGAGGGGGTGCGCGTGCCGGCCAGGGTGCCGGAGTCGAGCAGCTCGCGCTGCGCGCCGGCGGTCTGGACGTGCTCGAGCGCGGTCAGCCGGGACAACTGGTCCGGCGACAGCGCGGCGAGCAGCTTCTCGACCTCGGCCAGCTTGGCCCGCACCTCGTCGCGCCGCTTGCGCTGCGCGGCGGCGAGCCCCTGCTGCCGGTCCAGGGCCTTGCGGGAGGCGCTCGCGAGACCGCCGGCCTGCCGCTCGGCCTTCGCGAGCCGGGAGACGGCGTCGGCCCGTTCGCGGGCCGCGCGTTCCATCAGGTGCCCCTCGTCCAGGGCCGACTGGGGGTCCGGCGCGAAGAGCAGCCGCAGGTACGAGGGGAACGGGGAGAGCTCGGCCCTGCCCTGGTACTGGTCCCGGGCGATCCGGCCGGCCGCGGCACGGCCCTGCGCCAGGGCGGTCCGGGCGGCGGTGAGCCGGGCGGTGACCTTCTTGGTGTCGGCGGCCTGGAGCTTCAGCTTCTCCTCGGCGGCGTTGTACCGCTCGGTCGCCTCCTCGGCCTGCTGGTAGAGCGTCCGCAGCCGGGTGAGCAGCGCGCCGACGGAGTCCCCGCCGGGGGGCGGGAGCGCGGCGGCGTCGTCCTCGACGGGGGGAGCGGACGGAGCTTTCGGGAGGGCGGGGTCGGCCGGGCCGGCGGCCGCCGACGGGGTTGCCGGCGGGGCCGCCGGATCGCCCGGTCCGGTGGTCGGGTCCACCGGGTCCACCGGGTCCACCGGTTCCGCCGCCGGGTCCGCCCGGGCGATCGGGGCCTTCGCCGGAGGGTCCGCGGGCGGGTCCGGGGCGGCGCCCGCCGCCGGGACCACCCCCGCGAGCGCCGTCGCCGCGGCGAGGGCCCCCGTGCAGACCGTGCGCAGCAGCCTTCGCGACACGTCACCACCTCCAAGGGGATGATGACGGGTCAGTTCATCTGATTAATGCATGAATCGGGGCGAGCCTCACCATGTCACCCGTTCGGCTTCTGTGTCGGCTTCGACCACGGCCACTTCAGCTCGCGCCGCTCCCGCCCCTCGGGGGCGTACACGTACACCCAGCCGCGCTGGAGCCCGAGCCGCTTCGTGTAGCCCGAGGGCTCGCGCCGGTACGTGTGCAGGGTCGGCGGGTGCCCGTCGTGCGCCGGGACCGGGATCTCGTACCACTTCGGAGGGTGGCCGGTCGGACCGACGAGGATCGGCAGGGCCCGTCCGTCGAGGGGGCCGCCGCGGAAGGGGGTGTTCTCGCTTCTCACCCCCACAGTCTCTCCCGGCCCGCCGCCTCACAGCAGGTGCGCCGCCTCGCCCGCCACCGGGATCACCCGGCGGACCAGTGACGCCACCGGCCCCTCGGGGGTCTCCTGCGCGAGGAGCCGCTTCACGACCTCCGCCGTCTCCTCGTCGCTCGCCGCGGTCGCCGCGAGCAGGGCGACGAGATGGTCGACGAGCCAGTCCCGCAGCTCCCGCGCGGGCGGCTGCTTCCCCTCGTCGAGCCAGATGAGCGAGGCCGCCTCGACGGCGGCGATCCACGTCCGGACGAGCATGCCGAACCGGGGGCCCGGCCGCTCCACCCCGAGGTGGACGAGGATCTGCTCGGCGGCGGCCCGCCGCACCTCGTCCACGATCGCGGAGGTCCGGGAGGTCTCGGCGACGCTGCCGCCCCGCAGCAGGGCGCTGAACCCGGCGTCGTGCTTGTCGACGAAGGCCAGGTAGCGGTCGAGCACCCGGCCGAGCCGCTCGGTGGGCGGTCCGGCCGGCGGCTCGGTGAAGCAGCGGTTCAGGGCGTCGGCGTTGGAGCGCAGGGCGGCCTCGTACAACTGCTGCTTGCCGCCGGGGAAGTAGCGGTAGACGAGGGGCCGCGAGACGCCGGCCGCCTCGGCGACGTCGTCGAGCGAGACGTCCTCGGGCGCCCGGTGGGCGAAGAGCTCCAGGGCGACGCCGAGCAGCTGCCCGCGCCGCTCCTCGACGCTGAGCCTGCGGTACGCGGGGGTGGCGGCGCTCGTCATGGACCGCAGCGTAGCCGCGGAGCGGGGCCGTCGGGTGAACGGTCCCGGAGGACGTGACCCCGCCGGGTCGACTCCGGGGCGCCCCCTTCGGCGATGCCGCCAATCTCTCCCGTACGACTTGTTGACGATCCGTCTACCACCGTGTGAGCCTGCTGGAAACGGACGGAAGGAGTCGTCGGTGTCGACGCACGACCTGTACGTGAACGCCCCCGCCGCGCGCGGCTGGCAGGTGCCCGCCACCGGCGCCGCCCGCTTCTCCTGGGACTACGACGACGGCCGCGAGCGCCTCCTCGCCCTCTACCAGAAGGGCAAGGACAAGCAGTGGGACGGCGCCACCCGCATCGACTGGGGCATCGAGGTCGACCCGTACGACCCGCTCGGCACCCCCGACGAGGTCCTCACCCTCCACGGCACCCGCCACTGGGCGAAGATGACCGAGAAGGACAAGGGCGAGCTGCGCCGGCACTACGCCTCCTGGCAGTTCAGCCAGTTCCTCCACGGCGAGCAGGGCGCGATGATCTGCGCCGCCCGGATCGTCGAGTCCGTCCCCGACCTGGACGCCAAGTTCTACTCGGCCACCCAGACCATGGACGAGGCCCGGCACGCCGAGATCTACGGCCGCTTCCTCCACGAGAAGATCGGCATGCTCTACCCGATCAACGACAACCTCAAGGGCCTCCTCGACGACACCCTGCGCGACTCCCGCTGGGACATGCCCTACCTCGGCATGCAGGTCCTCATCGAAGGCCTCGCCCTCGCCGCCTTCGGCATGATCCGCGACACCACCGACAAGCCGCTGCCCAAGCAGATCCTCGCGTACGTCATGCAGGACGAGGCCCGGCACGTCGCCTTCGGCCGCATGGCGCTGCGCGACTACTACAAGCAGCTCTCCGACGCCGAACTCCGCGAGCGCGAGGAGTTCGTCATCGAAGGCTGCTATCTGATGCGCGACCGGCTGCGCGGGGTCGAGGTCCTGGAGAACTTCGGCATCCCGAAGAAGGAGGCCGAGGAGCTCAGCGAGCAGAGCGAGTTCCTGCACCTCTTCCGCAAGCTCCTCTTCAGCCGGATCGTCCCCTGCGTCAAGGACATCGGCCTCTGGGGCGAACGCCTCCAGAAGGCCTACCTCGACATGGGCGTCTTCGACCTCGGCGACTCCAACCTGGACCTGCTGATGACCCAGGACGAGGAGATCGCGGAGGCGCTGGACCGCGAGCGCTTCGCGGCGGAGGAGGCCGAGCGGGTCGCGGAGGTGGAGTCCGCGATCGCGGACGGCGCGCAGCGGTAGGGCGTCTACCCCCGCGCCTCCGCCTCCAGGCGCAGCGCCTCCTCCATCACCGCCCTGGCGATCGGCGCCGCGCTGCCGCCCCCGCTGATGTCCGTACGGGAGGCCTCCGCGTCCTCGACGACGACCGCCACCGCGACCGCGGGCTGGGCGGCGTCGTCGGCCTGGGCCCAGGCGATGAACCAGGCGTACGGGGTGCCCGTGTTGCCGAAGCCGTGCTGGGCGGTGCCCGTCTTGCCGCCGACCTGGGCCCCGGGGATCGCCGCGTTCGTCCCCGTGCCCTCCTCCACGGCCCGCACCATCAGTCGCTGGAGCTGCATCGCCGTCGCGGGGTTCATCGCCTGCCGGTAGCTGCGGCGGCCGGTGCGGTCCACGGTCGTGCCGCCGGAGGTGGTGGTGCGGTCGACGAGGTACGGGTGGGCGATCTCCCCGTTGTTGGCGACGGCCGCCGCCACCATCGCCATCTGGAGCGGGGTCGCCGTCGTGTCGAACTGACCGATCGACGAAAGGGCCAGCTGGTCCGGGCTCATCCGCCGGTCGAAGTTGGACTTCGCCACCCAGGACGGCACCCGGAGCCTCGTGTCGTTGAAGCCGAACCGTTCCGCCGCGTCGACCATCCCCGTGAGGCCCACCTTCACCCCGAGTGCGGCCATCACCGTGTTGCAGGACCACTGGATCGCGGCCGCGAGGGAGGCGCCGCCGCAGCCCCTCGCCTCGTTCGGCAGCACCTGCCGGGTGCCGGGCAGCACGTACGGGTCCGGGGTGTCCGTCGGCTCCTCCACGTCCCGCACCGCCCCCGCGTCCAGGGCCGCCGCGGCCGTCACGATCTTGAAGGTGGAGCCCGGCGGGTACGTCTGCCGCAGCGCCCGGTTCAGCATCGGCTGGTTCGGTGAGGCGTTGAGGCGCCGCCACGCGTCCTTGACCTCCTGTCCCGTCCCGGAGAGGACCCCCGGGTCGTACGAGGGCGAGCTGACGAGCGCCAGGATCCGGCCGCTGGACGGCTCGATCGCCACGACCGCGCCCCGCTTCCCGTCGAGCCCCCGGAAGGCCGCCTCCTGCATGGAGGCGCGGATGGTGGTCACCACGTCGCCGCCGGGCTGCCGGCCCCGGGTGAGGTCGTTCCAGAGGGGCAGCGGCGCCAGCATCGGGTCGGTGCCGGCGAGGACGTCGTCCTCGGCGTGCTCGACGAGCGTCGTGCCGTACGTCTGGGAGGCGTAGCCGGTCACCGGCGCGTACAACGGCCCCTGCCGGTAGGTCCGTTCCCAGCGCAGCTGCTGCCCGCTGTCCCGGGAGCCGGTCACCGGCTTCCCGTCGACGACGATCTCGCCGCGCGGCTTCGCGTACCGGTCGATCGCGATCCGCCGGTTGGCCGGGTTGTCGTCGAGGGACTCGGCCTCGAGGACCATCACGCGGGCGGCGTTGACGAGCAGCGCGACGAGAAGGATCAGACAGAGGGCGGCGGCCCTCCGGATGTACCGGATCACCGTGCGCCTCCCGCCCCGCCGTCGGACCCCGTCACCGCGTCCCCCCGACCTTCGCGAGCTCCCCGGTGTCCGCGCCGTCCGGCTGGGGCGCGCGGGCCGAGTCGCTGACCCGGATGAGGAGCGCGACGATCACCCAGTTGGTCACCACGGACGAACCTCCCTGCGCGAGGAACGGCATCGCCATGCCGGTCAGCGGGATGAGCCCCATCACCCCGCCCGCGATCACGAAGACCTGGAGGGCCACGATCGAGGCGAGGCCGATCGCGAGCAGCCGCCCGAAGGGGTCGCGCAGCGAGAGGCCGGCGCGGTAGCCGCGGGCGACGAGCAGCGCGTACAGCAGGAAGAGCGCGGTGAGGCCGACGAGTCCCAGCTCCTCGCCGGCCGTCGCCAGGATGAAGTCGGACTTGGTGGCGAAGCCGATGAGGACGGAATGGCCGAGACCGAGCCCGGTGCCGAGCATCCCGCCGGCGGCGAAGGCGAACAGCGACTGGGCGAGCTGCCCCGGCCCCTCGCCCGCGCGGATCGAGGCGAAGGGGTCGAGCCAGTCCTGCACCCGGCTGTGGACGTGGGGTTCGAGCGAGCCGACGAGGAAGGCGCCCGCGGAGGCCAGGACGAGACCGACCGCGATCCAGCCGGTCCGGCCGGTCGCCACGTACAGCATGATCACGAAGAGGCCGAAGAAGAGCAGCGAGGTGCCCAGGTCCCGTTCCAGGACGAGGACGCCGACGCTCAGCAGCCAGATCGCGACGATCGGCCCGAGGACCCGGCCCGTCGGGAACTGGAACTTCCAGATGCGGCGGCCGGTGTACGCGAGCGCGTTGCGGTTGGCGGCGAGGTACGCCGCGAAGAAGACCGCGAGCAGGATCTTGGCGAACTCGCCCGGCTGGAAGGAGAGACCGCCGATCCTGATCCAGATCTTGGCGCCGTTCACCGCCGGGAAGAAGATCGGCAGGATCATCAGGCCGAGGGCGGCGGCCACCGACACGTACGCGTACCCCTGGAGCGCCCGGTGGTCGCGCAGGAGCAGGACGACCACGATGAACAGGGCCACCCCGAGCGTCGACCAGACCAACTGCGTCGCCGCCGCCTGGTCCTTCGGCGTCTCCAGGTCGAGGCGGTAGATCAGCACCAGGCCGAGGCCGTTGAGCAGGACCGCGATCGGCAGCAGCAGGGGATCGGCGTACGGGGCGCGGAAGCGGACCGCGAGGTGGGCGACGAGCGCGAGCCCCCCGAGTCCGGCCCCGTAGCGGGCGGCGTCGGGCGGCACGGCGCCGCTGCGGGCGAGGCCGACCTCCGCGTACCCGAGGACGGAGATCAGGACCGCGCCGATCAGGAGCGACAGTTCCACGCCGCGCCGCTTCGGGACACGGATGCCGGGCGGGGGTGCGTCCGGGCGCCGTGGTGCGGTCATGGCCGCAACGTAGCAAGCGGTATGCCCTATGTCCCTTTTGTGTGACGGTGTGCCGTGAGTCCTCGGATTCGGAGGGGGATTCGGAGGGCCGTCACTCCTCCGCGTCGGAAGAGGCGAACCGCACGTACTCCGGCAGCCGCAGCCGGGCCTCGGCGCCCCCGTCCGGGGCGGCGGCGAAGACCAGTTCGGCGCCGATCACCTCCGCCTGCCCCACCGCGATCGTCAGCCCGAGGCCGTGCCCCTTGCCCCCGCTCTCGGTACGGAACCGCTGCGGCCCCGACTCCAGGAGGTACGCGGGATAGCCCGGCCCGTGGTCCCGCACGGACACCACGGGACCGTCCACCGTCACCACCACCGGCGGCGCCCCGTGCTTGTGCGCGTTGGCCACCAGATTGCCCAGGACCCGCTCCACGCGCCGCCGGTCCGTCTCCACCGTCGCGTCCCGGACGATCCGCACCTCCGTGGCCGTGCCCGAGGCGCGCACCACCCGCTCGGCGAGCGGCCCGAGCTCGTGCACCGCCAGGTCCACGGTCTCGGTGCGGGCGTCGAGCCGCGAGATCTCCAGGAGGTCCTCGGTGAGCCCGCGCATCGCCCGCACGCGATCGCGTACGAGCTCCGCGGGCCGCCCCTCCGGCAGCAGTTCGGCCGCGGCCGAGAGGCCCGTCAGCGGCGTCCGCAGCTCGTGCGCCACATCGGCGGTGAACCGCTGCTCGGTCTGCAGCTTGCGCTGGAGCGAGGAGGCCATCGTGTCGAGCGCCCCGGAGACCGTGGCCACCTCGTCCTGCGGGCGCGAGGGGTCCTTCGTACGGGGATCGTCCACGCGCGCGTCGAGGTCGCCGGCGCTGATCCGGCGGGCCACCTGCGCGGTGAGGTGCAGCCGGCGGGTGACCCGGGTGACGGCGAAGACGCCCACCAGCAGGGTCGCCCCGATGGCGAGCACGGAGGAGCCGAGGATCGAGCGGTCGAGCGCGTCGATGGTCTCGGCGCTCTGGGTGTAGTCGAGGCGTACGGCGAGGGCACGGCCGCCGGCGGGGCGGGCGGTCGGGCTGTCGGTCGAGCCGCTGGCCGGGCTGTCTGCCGGGCCGTTGGTCGAGCTGTCCGTCGGGCCATTGGCCGAGCCGCCTGCCAGGCCGCCTGCCAGGCCGCCTGCCAGGCCGTCTGTCGGGCCGTTGGTCGAGCCGTCCGTCGGGCCGGCCGCAGGACTGTTCGCCGGGCCCGCCGCCCACATCGTCGGTCGGCCCTTGTACTCCGCGACCATCGTGCCGCGCTCCCCGCGCGCGGCGAGCGCCCGCAGCGAGGCGGGGAGTCCGGGCGGATCCACACCGGCGAACCGGGGGAGCGGCTCGCCCGCCTCGTACAGCACGCTGACCTCGGTGAGCTGCGTCAGGGCCTTGTCGCGGGCGTCGCTCACGGTCTGCCCGGCCACCGAGACGTGGACGAGGACGCCGAGCAGCGCGGCGAGGGCGCAGCACATCACCGCGATGAAGACGGCGGCCTTCCAGGTGAGGGTCGCCGTCCAGGCGGGCAGCCGCGGCGCCCTCACGGGGTCGCCTCCGGGGGTGCGGTCCTCACGGTGTCGCCTCCGGGGGTACGGGCGCGGGCCCGTCGGTCGGTGTCGGCGTGGGGCTCACCAGGTGGGGCGCGGGCACCGTCGAGGGGCCGGTGCCGGGCGGCTTCACCCGGACGATCTCGTCGCGGGTGGGCAGCATGCTGCCCTGCTGCTCGTCCCAGGTCCAGGCGGTCCGGTACTCGTACCCGGGGATGCCGGCCGAACCGACCCGCAGGATCAGGTCCCGGCCCGCCAGCTCGACGCTGATGACCTGGTCGACGGTGGACATGATCCGGGTCAGGCCGCCGTTCTCGGCGAGGTAGACCCGCACGCCGACCTGCTGGTCGGGCATCCGGATCCCGACGATCAGCTCGTCCCGGCCGTTGCCGGTGAGGTCGTGGTAGTACGGCCGCAGGATCGGACAGGCGGCCGGCGCCGTGCCGCAGGCCTCGATCGCCCGGGCGGTCTGCTCGTACAGGCCGTCCGTGCCGGTGTGCGTGTCGGGGTGGGCGCGCACCTCGGCCTGGACGACCGCCACCGCGTCGACGGCGTGGACGTCGTTGTCGGGGGCCTCGATGCCGGGGACGCGCTGGGTGTCGGACTCGCCGTAGTCGATCGGCGGGTTCGTGGCGGGCGGCAGATCGGGCCAGAGCCGTACGGGTCCCACGGCGGTGGGCGTGGGTCCGGCACTCTTGAGCCCGCCCTCGCGGCCGTGGCAGCCGGTGAGCACGAGGGCGAGACCGAGGGCGCACAGGGCGACGCCGGCGGCGCTGCGCACTCCGCGCGGTCTCACAGGGCTCCTCGGTCGGTAGGGGGCGGGCTCCCTGTAGACCTTATGCGGAGTGAAGTCCTTTTTGTCTCATCATCGGGTTGTCACCCTCCAGCGGGGGATCTAGAACGCCCCCCGTTCCATCCGGGCCAGCGCCGCCCGGCACAGGGTCAGCAGCTTCTCGTCGAGGTGGATGTCATGGCTGCCGGAGCCGTCCTCGCGGGCGTTGTGACGGCGCCTGCGGGTCAGCTCCGTGAGGATGACCAGCTGTGCGCCCGAGGCCGCGGGACCCATCTCCGCCAGGCACTCCGCGATGTCCACGCGCGCGTGCCGGTTCTCCTCCCAGGCCGCGAGCAGCACCGGGAGCGACGCCGAGGCCTCGCCGGACACCCGCCACAGCGCGGCGGCGCTGCGGACCCGCACCCACAGGTCCCGCGAGACCAGACCGGGCCGGAGGGCCGGGGCCGCCCCGGCCGCCGCCGGGCCGATCTCACCGAGGGCCTGCGCGGCGGCGCACCAGTCCGAACCCGACGCGCCCGGCCGCAGCCACCGCTCCAGGGCCGGCAGCACGTCCCCCCGGTCGCCCTCGGCCGCCCACAGGGCCTTCGCCGCCGTCGTGGCGACGGCGGCCGACTCGGCGGCCAGGAGTCTTCGCATGTCCGGTACGGCCTCCCGGGCGGCGGGCCCGAAGGCCGCCAGGGTCCGCAGGGCGGCCTCCCGCACCCAGTCGCGCCGGTTCGCCGGCGCCCCGCGCAGCACCCGCAGCACCTCCGGCAGCGCCTGGCCGCCCCGTACGGCCGCCAGGGCGTACAGCAGCGGCGCCGCCCGGTCGTACAGCCACTCGTCGAGCTCGACCTCGGCGAGCCGGCGCCGGAGCAGCGGGGCGAGCATCGCCGCGGAGGGCCCGAGCCCGTCCATGGCGTACAGCAGCTCGCGCCGCACCTCGGGCTCCTCCAGGGCGCGGGCGAGCAGCGGGACGGCGCGGGTGTCCCCGGCGCGGGCGAGCGCGAGCAGCGCCCCGTCCCGCCCGGACCGCCCGACGAACGCGTGCCCGGGGTTCGGGGCTGCGGGGTCTGATCCGGAGGCGGGCCCCGACCCGACGCCCGGCCCCGACCCGGCTCCCGGCCCCACGGCGCCCGGTCCTGCGGTGATGCCCGGGGTCCCGGCACCCGGCCCCCCGGAGAGCCGGGACGCGAGCGCGTCGGCGGCGGGCGCGCCCAGCTCGAAGAGCCGCTCCAGGAAGGACGTGGCCGCCTCGCGGAGCCGGGGCTCGGGGTCCTGGAGCTGCGCGCCGACGAGCCGGACGACCTCCTCGTACCGCCCGCGCCAGACCCGTATCAAACCGCCGCACAACCAGATCGCGTCCGAACGCTGCCCCCAGTCCGGGCTGCGCAGCTGCGCGACGATCAGCGCGATCCGGTCGTCGACGCGGTCGTCGAGCGCGGCGTGCAGGGTCCGCAGCAGCTCCTCGGTCCACGGGGCGGGCCGGCCGGCGGCGTGCTCCTCCAGGAGCTCGCGGACCTGCCCGATGAGGGTCGGCGTCGCGGCCCGCTCCGCGCCGGGGGCGGCCGGCCGGTTCGCCGAGGTCCTGATCTCCTCCAGGAGCCCCGTCACCCACGGCACCACGTCGTCCGGGATGTCGGCGGGCGCGCAGCGCGCCCGCTGGGCGAGCGCCGCGAGCCGGAGCCCGGGGTCGTGGGCGGCGCGGGCGAGCCAGCCGAGCCAGTCGACGGTCTCGGTGCGCAGCGAGGCGTGCCGCAGGGCGATCCGCCCGACGGAGGCCACCAGGGCGAGCCGCACCTCGGTGTCCCGTTCGACGGTGAGCCGCTCCCGCAGCAGGCTCAGCACCCGGGCGGGCTCGGGGTGCAGCGAGGCGAGTGCGCACGGCGCGGCGAGCCGCACCTCGGGGTCGGGGTCCGAGACGAGCCCGAGGAAGACGTCGGCCCCGGCGGCGATGGCGGCGGCGGCCATCGCGTAGTTGGCGGCGGGGATGAACTCCTCGTCGTCGGAGCCGAGTTCGTCCAGTTCCTCGTCGTCGTCGTCGAGTTCGATCCCGCCGATGCTGGTGAGCAGCTCGACGATGCAGCCCCGGTCCTGGACGTCGGGGTCGGCGACGAGTTCGAGGAGGAAGGGGATGCAGGCGAGCGTCGAGTCGTAGACGTCGCCCTGGTGGTGCACGGCGCCGTACATGCCGTCGAGGGCGGTCTCGCGCTCCGCGGGGTCGGCGGAGGCGAGTCCGCGGAGCAGCTCCGGCACGTCGTCCGCGGGGCCGTACGCGTGCCCCAGCGAGGCCCAGTCGACCTCCTCGATCCCCGTCAGCATTGCCAGGCCGCCTTCCCCGTGAGCGCTGTGCCAGGCAGCAAGTGTGCACCACATGACGGACAACAAGGCCGAACCGGCGACACCTACCGCGCGCGGAGCGCCTGTTGCGGTCTCTTTCCGCCATGTACGGTGCGGAGCAAGGCAGTTGCGCTCGGTGTCGGAGCGGGCGACACGCCGACGGGGCCGAAGGCGGTCGTCCCGGGCCGCCCGGCGACCCGGCGCGGTTCGACGGGGGGCGGCGGATGTACCCGCCGCACGGCCCGCACTCCGCCCCCTCGGCTAGGCGGCCGGGGTGAGGCGGTCGGGGAGCCGTACAAGACGGACACCCCGACCCGTACCCGGTCGCCATGCGGACGGAGCAGGCCCGAGAGGCCCGGCCGCCCGCCCCGGCGGGAGCGGGACCGGAGGGCGACCTTCCCGCCGTCGAGGAAGAAGGCCGGGGCGCGGAACGCGACCGGCTCGAGGGGGTCCGGTTCGAGGGGGTACGGAAGCTCCCGGTACGGCCCCCGCCCGCCCGGCCGCGTAGAGCGGCGCCAGGAGCTCTCCGTACCGCTCCAGACGTGGCGCGATGTCGCCCATAAGGAGGAGGGGCTGTCCGGGATCACCCGCAAGCGCACACCCCGAAGCCCCAACTCCCCTAAAAGCGCACCAAATCTCCCAAACGCGACAAGCCCCTCGGTGATCCCTCCAGGAGGCTTGATGCTGCCCGAATCTGGGCAGAGAGGGTCGCGGTGCAGTCCGAACTCCCCGCATAGCGAACACAGTTATCTGTCCTTCGGACAACACATGGTCAAATCCTTGTTGCAGACCTGTCAAACGGGCGACTTCGCTGGCACGCTCACACCCGCAACACCCACCCCCACAATCCCCACGCTTTTCAGCGAAGGAGCCCGCGTGACCCGCCAGCAGTCCTCGCACCGCCGCACCACCGCCCGCGCCGCCGCCCTGATCGCCTCGGCCGCCATGGTCGTCGTCGGCGTCCAGACCGGATCCGCCAACGCCGACGCCCAGCGCGAGGCCGGTGCCACGGCGATCAAGCTGACCGGCACCCAGCGCGCCGCCGCCATCCACGAGGCCCAGGGCGAGGCCGCCGCCACCGCCCAGGCCATCGGTCTGCCGGCCCAGGAGAAGCTGGTCGTCCGGGACGTCGTCAAGGACGCGGACGGCACCGTCCACACGCGCTACGAGCGCACCTACGAGGGCCTTCCGGTCATCGGCGGCGACCTGGTCGTCCACCAGAAGAAGTCGGGCGCCCGCTCCACCACCAAGGCGACCTCGGCCCGTATATCCGTGGCCACCACGACGCCCGCCGTCTCCTCCGCCGCCGCGGGCAAGTCCGCCCTCGCCTCCGCCGCCAACGCGGACGAGAAGGTCGCCTCCGCCCGCAAGGTGATCTGGGCGGCCACCGGCAAGCCGGTCCTCGCCTGGGAGACCTACGTCACCGGCGTCCAGAAGGACGGCACCCCGAGCCGCCGCCAGGTCGTCACCGACGCCACCACCGGCAAGGAGCTCTCCTCCGTCGAGACGATCGAGACCGGCGTCGGCAACACCATGTACAGCGGCCAGGTCACCCTCGGCACGGCCCCCTCGTACAGCCTCACGGACACCGCCCGCGGCGGCCACAAGACGTACGACCTGAACGGCGGCACGTCCGGCCAGGGCACGCTCTTCACCAACTCCACGGACACGTGGGGCAACGGCCTCGCCTCGAACCGCGAGACGGCCGCGGCCGACGCCCACTACGGCGCGGCGGTGACGTGGGACTTCTACAAGAACGAGCTGGGCCGCAGCGGCATCCGCGGCGACGGCGTCGCCGCCTACTCCCGCGTCCACTACGGCAGCGCGTACGTCAACGCCTTCTGGGACGACTCCTGCTTCTGCATGACGTACGGCGACGGCATCGGCAACACCCACCCGCTCACGTCCCTCGACGTGGCCGGCCACGAGATGTCCCACGGCCTGACCGCCTCCACCGCGAACCTCCGCTACAGCGGCGAGTCCGGCGGCCTGAACGAGGCGACGTCCGACATCCTCGGCACCTCGGTCGAGTGGTACGCCAACAACGCCTCCGACACCGGTGACTACCTCATCGGCGAGAAGATCGACATCAACGGCAACGGCACGCCGCTCCGTTACATGGACAAGCCCAGCAAGGACGGCAGCTCGGCCGACTACTGGTCGAAGACGGTCGGCCGCCTGAACGTCCACTACTCCTCGGGCCCGGCCAACCACTTCTTCTACCTGCTGTCCGAGGGCAGCGGCACGAAGACCATCAACGGCGTCACCTACAACTCGCCGACCTACAACGGCTCCACGGTCACCGGCATCGGCCGCCAGGCCGCGTACAAGATCTGGTACAAGGCCCTCACCACCTACATGACCTCCACCACCGGCTACTCGGGCGCCCGCACGGCCACCCTCTCGGCCGCCGCGGACCTCTACGGCACCGGCAGCACCCAGTACAACGCGGTCGCCGCGGCCTGGACGGCGATCAACGTCAAGTAACCCCCCAGGCCCACGCAAGCAAAAGGAAGACCCCGCCCACAGTGCTCCCACTGCGGGCGGGGTCTCCCGCGTTCCCCACGACACCGCCGCCCGGCGGCCGCACAAACAACAAGACCCCGCGCTCAGCGTTTCCGCTGATCACGGGGTCTTTCGGCACTTCCTGCGAAGTGCCCCCGGCAGGATTCGAACCTGCGCACACGGCCCCGGAGGCCCCGTGAGTCTCACGCGTTTCACCAGGTCAGCCTGTTATTGACCGCCATGGCGGGCCTCGCTGTCCACGAATGGGCCACAACCGTGTGACGCCTGGGCTGCTGGCCGCCTAGACGGATGCCCCATCCCTCAGGTAGTCGAGGCTTACTGCCGGCGGAAGGATCTCGCGGACGCTGTAGCGCACTACGCGGGACTTCCGTTCCAGTCGTCGAGATGATCACGTGCCACATCAAGGAACTTTGCGACCGTGTTTGACGCACTTCCGATGGTGGCTGCTACCTCTCGGTATCGAATCAGCGGTCCCTCCGTAATGATCGTTAGATCTTCACTGTCTACCGACATGAAAGGGCTGCTTCTGACCAATCCGATGTAGCTCTCCAGGTTCCCCAGCGCATCACTGCATGTTTCAAGAACGGCGTACGCTTCCTCGGCCACGACCTTCGGGCCGGCGAGCCTGACACGAATCGCGGCATCGCCCAGCGGGTCGAGCCGAGTGAGCAGGTCCTGCAGGGACGGAATCTCGCCACGCCGTTCATCCTCCCCGATGCTTGAGCTGTACATCCCCACCGAATTGGCAGCGTCCTGTATCTGACTCACCGCCAGGCGAGCCGCTTTGGCGAATTCCTGGTACGCGTCCATCCGCGTCTGCCGAACGGACATGCCGTAGGCGTCAGCACCCGATTTCGCGGCAGCACCCACGGTTCCTCGGCTGGAGAGACGAGCGGCGGCAACGGTGGCTATGCCTCCCACAACGGCGCCACCCAGAGCAGCAAGGGCAGCGATGAAAGCCACGTTCATGCCTTCAGATGCAAGTTGAACGGCTGTCACAGCTCTTGCTCCAGTTGCCCTACGGTCCCATGTGTGCGGATCGCATGGTACGGAGCCACTTCGGTGCTGTAGAGAGCTCGTTTTCGCCAACTGACTGAATGCCCCTGTATCTCATTGCACCCCATGGCCCAACCATTCTGCCGGTGCCGTCGACCAGAGCGGGTCGCGATGGCGGATGCGTGGTGGTATGCCCTTGGGTAATGCCTTCTTCGTCCCGAAGTAACTCGGGTGAAGGTGCTCCCTCGGGCTGCTACGCCTCTCACCTGCGCTGATGGGGCGCAGACGTTCGCGCTCGTCCGCCGCTGTTCGTCGGCGTTGTCACGCGGTCAGACACTCACCGCTCAACGACCCCTCACGGGTGGGGCCGTTGTCAGTGCCGACCTCTATGGTCGCAAGCGCGCGGTCGGCTTCCGGGGGTTCCAGCTCTGAAGGGAATGGTTGCATCCCCGGCCTGTCTGGGGGCGGCCCGGAGACTCGTCCGGGACCTAACCGACGGTCGGGCTTCGTCGATGGCCAGGAGATCACCTGCCAGCGCCGGCCGCGCATCCACCCCTTGCGAGGTCAGTGGCCCGCCAGTGGGCCGTGCGCGTATCGGTCAGAAGGGAGCTTCGAGATCGCCGCGGCCATCGCTGTGTGGCCCCCAGTCCCAGGGCTCCTCCCGGAAAGGTTCAGGGTCGGGGACGTCGTGGCCCCATGCTTTGAGTGCCTTCCGGGCAACGCGCCGGTTGCGGCGGTTACTGCTGGTGTCCAGGATGTGGCGCGCGTGCACGGCGAGATGATCGCGGTGCTCGGTGAGCGCGGGGTGCTCGGCGAGGATGAGCGCGGCGACGACGGCGGCTTCGCGCACATCCTCGTGGCTGTCCTGCAGGAAGGGCGCGACGGCCCGATAAAGCATGGTGCGCAGGTCCCGGAAGGCCGCCACGGCGGTGCCGTGGGTGAGGAAGCCGGGAAAATACTGCTCGATGCGGCCAGCAATCTCGTCGGAGGCGTCGTAGGCCGTGTAAGCCAGCCAGTTCAGCAGCGTCGCGCGGATGGGGACGTTGCGATAGGGCCGTAGGGTCATGGCCGCCGGGTGGGTGAGGATGCCGGCGACATACATGGCGACGGGGGCGGTGGCTTCGTAGACGGTGTTCTGGTGGCCGACCAGCTCACCCAGCTCCGACAAAGCGGTGACCTGAACCTTGGGATCGGGCTCCAACAGCCGCGCCAAGACCCTGGGAAGATCCTCACCGTTCCCGAAAGCTGTCTGGAGCGAACCCCAATCAGTCTCCGCCAGGACTACCTGGTGAGGCGGCAAGTCAGCCTCGTGGGGCACCCCGGCATTGGAACGGTTGTGGTTCACAGGCCCAACCTAGACCAGACTTCTATAGCGGTACCGAGGCGGAGCGACCACACAGACCCTCGCCACATCGCGGCAGCAGCTGCTCCCCGCCCGCCCATTCCCGGTGGTGCGGCCGCCTTGCGCTCCTGCCATCCGTGGCGGCGGGGGTACGTCGCCCGGCCCTACTCGGGCCCGGCAGTCAGCCGACGCTGGGCAAGAGGCCATCCCTCTCCTCGCTGTTAGCCGATTTTTTGGACGCCCGTCCGGCCGCAGTCGGCAGCGTTCGTGGCTACGCATGCCATGTGACGGTTGCCGTGCTTGGAGGTCTGCTTTGGTTGCCCATCAACCCGAGCTGTCAGGCGTGCGGCCGGCGGCCGGCTGGAGCGGGGCGTAGACAGGAGCGCAGGCCCGGGCGACGGGCCGCACCCACCGCGCCGTGTGCGGCGAGTGCCTAGTTAGGACCGTTCAGCGGGTCAGCCGCGATCGCCCTGTCCCGAAAGCCTTGGAAGGCGGACCAGTTGGCGGAGGCGCCGTCCGTGAGTAGTTCGCCGGCCGAGCAGTCGAAGGGGCGGCAGCCAAGGGCTCGGGAAATGTGGAAGATTACGGGGAGCACCTCGTCTCCCCGCCCCGGACGTGGAGCATGACCGACTCGACGGGGTCGCGCTCCCCTATACCGACTTCGATCACCCAGGTCGGACCGAGCAACTCGCCCCATGTGGGATCGGTCAGGTCGACATCGCCTGCGGCTGACCTGAGTGCCTTGTGGATGTTGGACCGGCTGCCGATGGGAGGCGGTTCGTGATCGGCGGGAAGGTCCTCGATCGACGCGATGTCCGCAGGTAGCGGCAGCAGAAGAACGTCCCAGCTCATGGCACTCCCCAGCCGAGATCCGCGAGGGACGCTATCTGCCGGCACTGACGCTCGCCCCAGGAGGCCTCGTCGTTCCCCAAGCTGACCTGCGCCGATGCCCCGAGAGCCTGTCCATGAATAGTCCACAGACCCTGTCATACGGCCGCTCGGCGCCGCGCGCGCCTGCACATACAACAAGACCCCGTCCTCAGCGTTTCTGCTGATCACGGGGTCTGTGTGGCACTTCTGCGAAGTGCCCCCGGCAGGATTCGAACCTGCGCACACGGCTCCGGAGGCCGTTGCTCTATCCCCTGAGCTACGGGGGCGTCCGCCGCGTTCTGCGGCGACGGGTAGAACCCTACCAGCTCTCCGGGGGTGCCTGTGAACAGGTATTTCCGGGGCGTCACCAAGGGGCGGGTCCCCCGCACGGGTCAGAAGTGGGCAAAACCCGGACGCGGCCGTTCTGGGCGGCCTACTCTCGTTCGTGTGTCAGGCGTGTCCGGTCGGGTGCTCGTTGTCGATGACAACAAGGTGATCCGGCAGTTGATCAGGGTCAATCTCGAACTCGAGGGGTTCGAGGTCGTGACCGCGGCCGATGGTGCCGAGTGTCTGGATGTCGTACATCAGGTCTGTCCTGATGTCGTCACCCTGGACGTCGTCATGCCCCGCTTGGACGGGATACAAGACGGCCGAGCGGTTGCGATCCGACCCGCGGACCAGTCATCTGCCGGTGGCGATCATCAGCGCCTGCGGTGAGCACGAGGTCGGTGGGGTCTCCTCCGGTGTCGACGCCTTCCTCGCCAAGCCCTTCGAGCCCTCGGAGCTCGTGCGTGTGGTCCGGCAGTTGATGCACCGCGAGCGGCGGGAGCGTCCGGACGCGGGCGGGCAGGACGGGGGAGAGGAGCCGGCCGCAGTCGACGGACCCGGACGGCGCGAGCAGGACGCCCGGCAGCAGGATCCGCCCGGCAGCAGGACGCCCGGCGTGCCGGGAGTGTGTGCGGGGTGAGGTGATGTGAGGTCGGTGCGTCGGTGCGTCGGTGCGTCGGTGCGTCGGTGCGTTCGGCGTCGCCGCAAAGGTGCCCGCACGGCAAAGTGCCCGCACGCCAAGGTGCCCGCATGGCGAAACCGGTTCGCGTTCTGACCCCCCTCCTCCCCTAGGCTTGTCCCGTGACCCCCGCGGACCTCTCCCTCACCGTGCAGCACGCCGTGCGCCGTGCGGTCGACGACGGTGCGCTGCGGGTCGACGTCCCCCCGTGCGTCAAGGTCGAGCGGGCCCGGCCCGGGGGCACCGGGGAGTACGCCAGCAGCGTCGCGCTCAGTCTCGCCCGGCCCGCCGGCCGCAGCGCCCTCGACGTCGCCGGGGTTCTGAAGGAGCGGCTCCAGGGAGCCCCCGGGATCCTCGCCGTCGACATCACCGGGCCCGGGTTCCTGAACTTCACCCTCCGCCGCGACGCCGGCGGTGATCTCGTACGGGCGATCCGTGCCGCCGGATCCGCGTACGGGCACGGCACCGCCCTCGCCGGGACCGTCGTCCGGTTCGGCGAGGTGACGGAGTCCCGTGCCGTCGTCGTCACCGATGTCGTTCTCCGGTTGCTGCGCACGCAAGGGGCCGATGCCGGGTTCGGTGGGGACGAGCGGATCCACGTACGGCCCGCCCCGTACGCGCCCCACCTCCTCGGCGTCGACGCCGCCCGCTGGTCCCTCCTGCGCGCCGCGCCCCAGGACCGGGCCCTCGACGGGGCGCCCCTCCTCGTCCAGCACGAGCGCAACTCCCTCTTCCGTGTCCGGTACGCCCACGCGCGGGTGCGCAGGCTGCTCGTCAACGCGGCGCAGCTCGGCTTCAGCCCCTCGTACGAGACCGACCTCCACGCTCCCGAGCTTCTCGGCGTCCTCGGCGACCACCCCCTCGTCCTCCTCGCCGCCGCCCGCCACCGCGCCCCCGACCGGGTCGCCCGGCACCTGGAAGCCACCGCCGACGCGCTGCTCGCGTTCCAGCACACCGTTCTGCCGCTCGGCGACGAGAAACCCTCGGCCGCCCACCGTTCCCGGCTCGCGCTCGCCGAAGCCGCCGGGACGGTGCTCGCCGGTGGCCTCTCCCTGCTCGGCATCAGCGCACCCGACCAGATCTGAAAGACGCAGACCATGAGCCGTTCCGCCCACCCCGCCGGGCCCCGCCACGCCGATGTTCTTCCCGAGGGGCACTACTCCGCTCCGCCCGCCGACCTCAACACCCTCGATCCGAAGGTGTGGGCCCGGACCGTCGGGCGCGACGAGCGCGGGGTCGTCACCGTCGGCGGTCTCGGTGTCGACGCCCTCGCCGAGGAGTTCGGCACGCCCGCCTACTTCCTCGACGAGACCGACTTCCGCGCGCGCTGCCGCGCCTGGGCCGAGGCCTTCGGCAAGGACGCCGACGTCTTCTACGCCGGCAAGGCCTTCCTCTCACGGGCCGTCGTGCGGTGGCTCAAGGAGGAGGGGCTCAATCTCGATGTCTGCTCCGGAGGGGAGCTGAGCACCGCGCTCTCCGCCGGGATGCCCGCCGAGCGCATCGCCTTCCACGGGAACAACAAGAGCGAAGAAGAGATTCGTCGGGCCGTCGAGGTCGGGGTCGGGCGGATCGTGCTCGACTCCTTCCAGGAGATCGTCCGGGTCGCCCACATCGCCCAGTCCCTCGGCAAGCGGCAGCGCGTGCAGATCCGGGTGACCGTCGGCGTCGAGGCCCACACGCACGAGTTCATCGCCACCGCCCACGAGGACCAGAAGTTCGGCATCGCCCTCGCCGGCGGGCAGGCCGCCGAGGCCGTGCGGCGGGCGCTCAAGCTCGACGGGCTCGAGCTCATCGGCATCCACTCCCACATCGGGTCGCAGATCTTCGACATGGCCGGGTTCGAGGTGTCCGCCCGGCGCGTCGTCCAGCTGCTCGCCGAGGTGCGCGACGAGCACGGGGTCGAGCTGCCCGAGATCGATCTCGGGGGTGGGCTCGGCATCGCGTACACCTCCGAGGACGACCCCCGCGAGCCGCACGAGATCGCCAAGGCCCTGAGTGAGATCGTGACGAGGGAGTGCGAGGCCGCCGGGCTGCGGACCCCTCGTATCTCCGTCGAGCCCGGGCGCGCCATCGTCGGCCCCACCGCCTTCACCCTCTACCGCGTCGGCACCGTCAAGCCCCTCGAAGGGCTGCGGACGTACGTGAGCGTCGACGGCGGCATGTCGGACAACATCCGCACCGCCCTCTACGACGCCGAGTACAGCGTCAGCCTCGTCTCGCGGACCAGCGAGGCCGAGCCGATGCTCTCCCGCGTCGTCGGCAAGCACTGCGAGAGCGGCGACATCGTCGTACGGGACGCCTTCCTGCCCTCGGACCTGGCGCCCGGCGACCTCATCGCCGTGCCGGCCACCGGCGCGTACTGCCGCTCCATGGCCAGCAACTACAACCACGCGCTCCGGCCGCCCGTCGTCGCCGTCCGCGACGGCGAGGCGCGGGTCATCGTCCGGCGCGAGACGGAGGAAGATCTCCTGCGTCTCGACGTCGGATGATGAAATAGTCGAGTGATGAAATAGATGTCTCAAAATCCGGACGAGGGGCGGAATCCCTCGTCCGGTGAGTGAGACTGGTTCTCCGTAGAGATACGCAACCGTAGAGATACGAAGCAGTACGAGAAACGAGGTCGGATGATGCGTACGCGTCCGCTGAAGGTGGCGCTGCTGGGCTGTGGAGTGGTCGGCTCAGAGGTGGCGCGCATCATGACGACGCACGCCGACGACCTCGCCGCGCGCATCGGCGCGCCGGTCGAGCTCGCCGGCGTCGCCGTCCGCCGGCCCGACAAGGTCCGCGCGGGCATCCCCGCCGAGCTGCTCACCACCGACGCGACCGCCCTCGTCAAACGCGGGGACATCGACGTCGTCGTCGAGGTCATCGGCGGCATCGAGCCGGCCCGCACCCTCATCACCACCGCCTTCGAGCACGGCGCCTCCGTCGTCTCGGCGAACAAGGCGCTGCTCGCCCAGGACGGCGCGAGCCTCTACGCCGCCGCCGAGCAGCACGGGCAGGACCTGTACTACGAGGCCGCCGTCGCCGGCGCCATCCCCCTCATCCGGCCGCTGCGCGAGTCCCTCGCCGGCGACAAGATCAACCGGGTGATGGGCATCGTCAACGGCACCACCAACTTCATCCTCGACAAGATGGACACCTCGGGGGCCGGGTACTCCGAGGCCCTCGACGAGGCCACCGCGCTCGGGTACGCCGAGGCCGACCCCACCGCCGACGTCGAGGCCTTCGACGCCGCCGCCAAGGCCGCCATCCTCGCCGGGATCGCCTTCCACACGCGCGTGCGCCTCGACGACGTCTACCGCGAGGGCATGACCGAGGTCACCGCCGCGGACTTCGCCTCCGCGAAGCAGATGGGCTGCACCATCAAGCTGCTCGCGATCTGCGAGCGGGCCGCCGACGGCGAGTCCGTCACCGCGCGCGTGCATCCCGCGATGATCCCGCTCAGCCACCCCCTGGCCTCCGTCCGCGAGGCGTACAACGCGGTCTTCGTCGAGGCGGAGGCCGCCGGGCGGCTCATGTTCTACGGCCCCGGGGCGGGCGGCTCGCCGACCGCCTCGGCCGTGCTCGGCGACATCGTCGCCGTCTGCCGCAACCGTCTCAACGAGGCGACGGGCCCCGGCGAGTCCGCGTACACCCAGCTGCCCGTGAGCCCCATGGGCGACGTGGTGACGCGGTACCACATCAGCCTCGACGTGGCCGACAAGCCGGGCGTCCTCGCCCAGGTCGCGACGGTCTTCGCCGAGCACGGCGTATCCATCGATACGGTGCGCCAGCAGGGCAAGGACGGCGAGGCCTCCCTCGTCGTCGTCACCCACCGCGCGCCCGACGCCGCCCTCTCCGGGACCGTCGAGGCGCTGCGCAAGCTCGACACCGTGCGCGGTGTCGCCAGCATCATGCGTGTTGAAGGGGAGTAAGGACCCATGACCCACAAGGGCACCCACCAGTGGCGCGGCATCATCGAGGAGTACCGGGACCGCCTTCCGGTCACGGACACGACGCCGGTCGTCACGCTCCGTGAGGGCGGCACGCCGCTCGTCCCCGCTCAGGTCCTCTCCGAGCGCACGGGCTGCGAGGTGCACCTCAAGGTCGAGGGCGCCAACCCCACCGGCTCCTTCAAGGACCGGGGCATGACCATGGCCATCTCGAAGGCCAAGGAGGAGGGTGCGCAGGCCGTCATCTGCGCGTCCACCGGCAACACCTCGGCGTCCGCCGCCGCCTACGCGGTCCGCGCCGGGATGGTCTCCGCCGTCCTCGTGCCGCAGGGCAAGATCGCGCTCGGCAAGATGGGCCAGGCCCTCGTGCACGGCGCGAAGATCCTCCAGGTCGACGGCAACTTCGACGACTGCCTGACCCTGGCCCGTGGCCTCTCCGAGAACTACCCGGTGGCGCTGGTCAATTCGGTCAACCCGGTCCGCATCGAGGGCCAGAAGACCGCCGCGTTCGAGATCGTGGACATGCTGGGCGACGCCCCCGACATCCACGTCCTGCCCGTCGGCAACGCCGGCAACATCACGGCGTACTGGAAGGGGTACCGCGAGTACGCCACCGACGGCCTCGCCACCCACCGCCCGCGCATGTGGGGCTTCCAGGCCTCCGGCTCCGCCCCGCTCGTGCGCGGCGAGGTCGTCAAGGACCCGTCGACGATCGCCACCGCGATCCGCATCGGCAACCCGGCCTCGTGGGACTACGCGATCGCCGCGCGCGACGAGTCGGGCGGCTTCATCGACGAGGTGACGGACCGTGAGATCCTGCAGGCCTACCGCCTGTTGGCCGCTCAGGAGGGCGTCTTCGTCGAGCCCGCCTCGGCCGCCTCGGTCGCCGGCCTCCTGAAGGCCGCCGCGCAGGGCAAGGTCGACCCCGGCCAGCGGATCGTCTGCACCGTCACCGGCAACGGCCTCAAGGACCCCGACTGGGCCGTCGCCGGCGCGCCGCAGCCGGTCACCGTCCCGGTCGACGCCGCGGCCGCCGCCGAGCGCCTCGGTCTGGCCTGAAAGCAGAACCTGGCCTGAAGGCAGAACCTGGCCTGAAACGGGCCCTGGCCTGAAAACAGGCAAGGCCCGCCGGTTCCTGATCGGGTGAAACCCGATCAGGAACCTACATAGGCGCACAGGATGGCTCGCGACACGCATCGTGCGCCTCCTGTGCGCCCTATGTCGCCACAGAACCTTCCTTCGATAGGCTGTACCGAACCCGCCCCGACGCATATGCGCGGTGTCGTTGCCGTTGTCGCCGCCGCGGCCGAAACGGCCCCCGGGCCCGGGTCCCCGAGTACTTCTCTTGCAATACCCGTTGTCCGAAACACCGTTTTCGCAATCAAGGAGAGTCAACGAGCGATGGCCGGTCCAGCGTTCCGCGCCGCCGCCGTACGGGTGCGCGTCCCCGCCACCAGCGCCAACCTCGGCCCGGGCTTCGATGCCTTCGGCCTGTCGCTGGGGCTCTACGACGACGTCGTCGTCCGGGTCGCCGACTCCGGGCTGCACGTCGACATCGCCGGTGAGGGCGCCGAGACGCTCCCGCGCGACGAGAGGCACCTGCTCGTACGCTCCCTGCGCACGGCCTTCGACCTGCTCGGCGGACAGCCGCGCGGCCTCGAGGTCGTCTGCGCCAACCGCATCCCGCACGGCCGCGGCCTCGGCTCCTCCTCCGCCGCCATCTGCGCCGGCATCGTGGCCGCCCGCGCCGTGACCATAGGCGGGGACGCCAAGCTCGACGAGGCCGCCCTCCTGGAGCTGGCCACCGAGATCGAGGGCCACCCCGACAACGTCGCCGCCTGTCTGCTCGGCGGATTCACGCTCGCCTGGACCGAGTCCGGTGCCGCCAAGGCGATCAGGATGGATCCTTCGGATTCCATCGTTCCGGTGGTTTTCGTCCCCGGAAAGCCCGTACTGACCGAGACCGCCCGCGGACTCCTGCCGCGCACCGTCCCGCACGTGGACGCCGCCGCCAACGCCGGGCGCGCCGCCCTCCTCGTCGAGGCACTGACCCGCCGCCCCGAGCTGCTGCTCGCGGCCACCGAGGACCGGCTGCACCAGGAGTACCGGGCCCCCGCGATGCCGGAGAGCATCGCCCTGGTGAACCGGCTGCGCGCGGACGGCGTCCCCGCGGTCATCTCCGGCGCGGGCCCCACGGTCCTCGCGCTGGCCGAACACGGGACGGCCGACAAGGTCGCCCGCCTCGCGGGCGAGGGCTGGGCCGCGAACCGGCTCGACCTCGACGCGTCCGGAGCGAGTGTCCTGCCGCTGGCGCCCTAGGCGCGTGGCGGCCGGGGCGCCGGGCAGCGCCTCGGACAGGAGATTGCCGGTGAGGGAGAGGGGGAATGTTTGTTGGAGCCGGTAGTGTTAACCTCAAGTCTGCACCCGACCTCTTTGTGGAGCGGTGCGGAGTGTCCCCATCAGGGACCACCCATTCTTCCGGGAGCCTCCCCAACTGCCTGAGCAGCCTGCCTGAGCAGTTTCGAGCACGCTCCGGAACCGGCACGACACCCCTCGCTCTTCTTTCGAGCCGAGGGCCGAGCAGGGGGCGCTCGGGCCGGACCCACAGCACGTTCTCTCTCCGCCGTACCCGGCGGGACCACCGCCCCGGACACGGTCCACGAACCAGGACCCTGCCGGACAGCACAACCGGTCGCCGAGCCAGATGGCCGACGTCCGCTCCAGGGAAGGACCCTTCGTGAGCGACACCACCGATCTGATGGGCGTGACTGCCGACAGCAGTGTCGACACCGCCGCGCCCGCCGCAGGTGCCACCGGCACCGCACGGCGCCGCCGCTCCGGCACCGGCCTCGAGGGCATGGTCCTGGCCGAGCTGCAGCAGGTCGCGTCCGGCCTCGGCATCAGGGGCACCGCGCGGATGCGCAAGAGCCAGCTGATCGAGGTCATCAAGGAGGCGCAGGCCGGAGGCTCCGCCGCCCCCGCCAAGACCGCCGACGCCGCCGACACCAAGCCGAAGCGCCGCGCCACCTCCAAGGCCCGCACGGGCGAGACCGCCGAGGCCGCCGCGCCCAAGGCGGAGAAGGCCGAGAAGGCCGTCGCCCAGCAGCAGATCGACATCCCGGGCCAGCCGGCCGCCGACGACGCCCCGGCCGGTGAGCGCCGCCGTCGTCGTGCCACAGCCCCCGCCGGTTCCCCGGAGGTCGAGGCCAAGGCCGAGGCCGCCCAGGTCGTCAAGACCGAGGCCCGTACCGAGACCCGCGAGGTCAAGGCCGAGCCGCAGGCCGACGCCAAGGCCGAGGCCGCCGTCGACGGCGCCGAGGGCCGTGGCCGCCGTGACCGCGGCGAGCGGGGCGAGCGCGGGGAGCGCGGCGACCGCCGTGACCGCCGTGACCGTCAGCGCGACCGCAAGGGCGACGAGCAGCAGCAGGGCGGTGGCCAGGGCGGCCAGCGCCAGCGCCAGGGTGGCCAGGGCCAGGGCGGCCAGGGCCAGCAGGGTGGCCAGCAGGCCGGCCCGCAGGACGAGGACGACTTCGAGGGCGGCCGTCGTGGCCGTCGCGGCCGCTACCGCGACCGCCGTGGCCGTCGTGGCCGTGACGACTTCCAGGCCGGCGAGCCGCAGGTCGCCGACGACGACGTCCTGATCCCCGTCGCGGGCATCCTGGACATCCTCGACAACTACGCGTTCATCCGGACCTCCGGCTACCTGCCCGGCCCGAACGACGTGTACGTCTCCCTCGCTCAGGTCCGCAAGAACGGCCTGCGCAAGGGTGACCACGTCACCGGCGCCGTGCGTCAGCCGAAGGAGGGCGAGCGCCGCGAGAAGTTCAACGCGCTGGTCCGCCTGGACTCCGCGAACGGCATGGCCGCCGACTCCGGCCGCGGCCGCCCGGAGTTCAACAAGCTGACCCCGCTCTACCCGCAGGACCGCCTCCGCCTGGAGACGGACCCGGGCGTGCTCACCACCCGCATCATCGACCTCGTCTCGCCCATCGGTAAGGGCCAGCGCGGTCTGATCGTGGCCCCGCCGAAGACCGGCAAGACCATGATCATGCAGGCGATCGCCAACGCGATCACGCACAACAACCCCGAGTGCCACCTGATGGTCGTCCTGGTCGACGAGCGTCCGGAAGAGGTCACCGACATGCAGCGGTCGGTCAAGGGCGAGGTCATCTCCTCGACCTTCGACCGCCCGGCCGAGGACCACACCACCGTCGCCGAGCTGGCCATCGAGCGCGCCAAGCGCCTCGTGGAGCTGGGTCATGACGTGGTCGTCCTGCTCGACTCGATCACCCGCCTGGGCCGCGCGTACAACCTCGCGGCGCCCGCCTCCGGCCGCATCCTGTCCGGTGGTGTCGACTCGACCGCGCTCTACCCGCCGAAGCGCTTCTTCGGTGCCGCGCGCAACATCGAGGACGGCGGCTCGCTGACCATCCTGGCCACCGCGCTGGTCGACACCGGCTCGCGGATGGACGAGGTGATCTTCGAGGAGTTCAAGGGCACCGGCAACATGGAGCTCAAGCTCGACCGGAAGCTCGCCGACAAGCGCATCTTCCCGGCCGTCGACGTCGACGCCTCGGGCACGCGCAAGGAGGAGATCCTCCTCGGCAGCGACGAGCTCTCCATCACCTGGAAGCTGCGTCGCGTGCTCCACGCGCTCGACCAGCAGCAGGCGATCGAGCTGCTGCTCGACAAGATGAAGCAGACGAAGTCGAACGGCGAGTTCCTGCTCCAGATCCAGAAGACCACCCCTGGAGCCGGCAACAACGACTGACGCGGACTGACGCGAGAGCCGCGTCACACGACGAGAGCCGGGCTCCGATTCCGTAACCCCGTCGTGACCTGCGTAAACCACTGCGCCCACCGTGTTCCGCACGGTGGGCGCAGTGCTGTTTCCGGGCGAAGCTCACCCAAACCTCACAGGCCCGCATGCAACCCTTTCGGATGCTTCGCCGTCACAGAAGGTGAATCCTAGGGCTGAGGGAAGACGATGACCGAGCAGAGCAAGACCGGCCGCGCACGCGGCGGGGGCAGCGGCCGGCGCCGCAAGCAGCCCGCCAAGCGGCGCACGGCGCCGATCCTCATATCGGGGGCCGCCGCGGTCCTCGTCCTCGGCGGCGCCGGACTCGGCTACGTCTACTTCAAGCTCGACGGCAACCTCAAGGGCGTCGACATCAACGCCCAGCTCGGCAAGGAGCGCCCCGAGAACGTCGACAACGGCTCCCTCGACGTCCTCGTCCTCGGCTCCGACTCCCGCTCCGGCGACAACGGCGCCTACGGCAAGGACGAGGGCGGCGCCCGCTCCGACACCGCGATGGTCGTGCACGTCTACGAGGGCCACAAGAAGGCGAGCGTGGTCTCCATACCCCGCGACACCCTCATCGACCGGCCCTCCTGCACCGACGCGAAGGGGACCGCCGTCCCCGGCGAGCGGCGGGCCATGTTCAACACCGCCTACGAGGTCGGCGGCCCCGCCTGCGCCGTCAAGACCGTCGAGTCCATGTCCGGCATCCGCATGGACCACTACATCGAGGTCGACTTCACCGGCTTCAAGAAGCTCATCGACGAGCTCGGCGGCGTCGAGATCACCACCACGCAGGCCATCAAGGACGGCAAGAGCCACCTCGACCTCGCACCGGGCACGCACACCCTCGACGGCGAGCAGTCCCTCGGCCTCGTCCGCACCCGCAAGAGCATCGGCGACGGCAGCGACCTCGGCCGCATTCAGCTCCAGCAGGCCTTCATGAAGGCCTTCATCGAGCAGGTCAAGGGCGTCGGCGTGCTCACGAACCCGACGAAGCTGTACGGACTCGCCGACGCCGCCACCAAGGCCATCACGCCCGACTCCGAGCTCGACTCGGTGCAGGAGCTGATGGGCTTCGCCAAGGGACTCTCCGGCATCGGCGCCCGGAACGTCCACATGGTCACCCTGCCCGTCGAGTACGACCCCCGGGACCCCAACCGCGTCGTCCCCCTCGAAGCCAAGGCCGCACAGGTCTGGAAGGCCCTCAAGGGCGACCTGCCGATCCCCGCGTCGGCCACGAAGGACACCGCCACCGGCAAGGCCGACGGCCTCGTGCGGTGACCGGCGGACGTCGTGGGGCGACCGGCGGACGAGCCCGGGAATACCTCCGGGCCGACCCCCGTTTTGGGAGATGCGGCCGGTCCTGGCAGACTGGTACGTCGGCCCCGGTTCACGCTGTCCGCAACCCGCGGCGGCGACCCGGAGCCCTCCCGAAACTAGGAGACACCTTGAAGCGCGAGATCCACCCCGAGTACGTCGAGACCCAGGTCAGCTGCACCTGTGGCGCGTCGTTCACCACCCGTAGCACCCTGACCGAGGGCACCATCCGTGCCGAGGTCTGCTCCGAGTGCCACCCGTTCTACACGGGCAAGCAGAAGATCCTCGACACCGGCGGCCGCGTGGCCCGCTTCGAGGCCCGCTTCGGCAAGGCTGCCGGCTCCGCCAAGTAGCGAGCCACTGCGCCGGTCTTCGGCTGCCCCCGTGCGGGGGTGGCCGGGACCGGCGCTTTGCCGTCCCGTAGCAACCCACGAAAACCCAGGAGCCCCCGATGTTCGAGGCGGTCGAGGAACTGGTCGGCGAGCACGCCGACCTTGAGACCAAGCTCGCGGACCCTTCGGTCCACGCCGATCAGGCGAACGCGCGCAAGCTCAACAAGCGCTACGCCGAGCTGACCCCGATCGTCGCCACCTACCGCTCCTGGAAGCAGACCGGTGACGACATCGAGACGGCGCGCGAGCTGATGCACGACGACCCCGACTTCGCCGCCGAGGTCAAGGAACTGGAGAAGCAGCGCGAGGAGCTCACCGACAAGCTCCGCCTGCTCCTCGTTCCGCGCGACCCCAGCGACGACAAGGACGTCATCCTGGAGATCAAGGCGGGCGCGGGCGGCGACGAGTCCGCCCTCTTCGCCGGCGACCTCCTCCGGATGTACCTGCGGTACGCCGAGCGCGTCGGTTGGAAGACCGAGATCATCGACGCCACCGAGTCCGAGCTCGGCGGCTACAAGGACGTCCAGGTCGCCGTGAAGACCAAGGGCGGCAACGGCGCGACCGAGCCCGGCCAGGGCGTCTGGGCCCGGCTCAAGTACGAGGGCGGGGTGCACCGCGTCCAGCGCGTGCCCGCCACCGAGTCCGCCGGCCGCATCCACACCTCCGCCGCCGGCGTGCTCGTCACGCCCGAGGCCGAGGAGGTCGACGTCGAGATCCACGCCAACGACCTGCGCATCGACGTCTACCGCTCGTCCGGCCCCGGCGGCCAGTCGGTCAACACCACCGACTCCGCGGTCCGCATCACCCACCTGCCGACCGGCATCGTCGCCTCCTGCCAGAACGAGAAGAGCCAGCTCCAGAACAAGGAGCAGGCCATGCGCATCCTGCGCTCCCGGCTCCTCGCCGCCGCCCAGGAGAAGGCCGAGGCCGAGGCCGCCGACGCCCGCCGCAGCCAGGTCCGCACCGTCGACCGCTCCGAGAAGATCCGCACGTACAACTTCCCGGAGAACCGGATCTCGGACCACCGCGTCGGCTTCAAGGCGTACAACCTGGACCAGGTGCTCGACGGCGACCTGGACGCCATGATCCAGGCCTGCGTCGACGCCGACTCGGCGGCGAAGCTCGCCGCAGCGTAAGGCGGACGAGACCCGCCGCCGCGTGAGGCGGGCGAAGTCCGTCGCAGCGTAAGGCCCCCCTCAAGCCCCACCCCGCACCACGGAGGACCAGCGTGAACCTGCTGCTTGCCGAGGTGGCCCAGGCCACCCAGCGGCTGGCCGACGCCGGCGTTCCCTCACCGCGTTTCGACGCCGAGGAGCTCGCCGCGTTCGTGCACGGCGTCAAGCGGGGGGAGCTGCACAACGTCAAGGACGCGGACTTCGACGCCCGCTACTGGGAGGCCGTCGCCCGCCGCGAGGCGCGCGAGCCGCTCCAGCACATCACCGGGCGGGCGTTCTTCCGCTACCTGGAGCTCCAGGTGGGGCCCGGCGTCTTCGTGCCCCGCCCGGAGACCGAGTCGGTCGTCGGCTGGGCCATAGACGCCGTACGAGCCATGGACGTCGTCGAACCGCTCATCGTCGACCTGTGCACCGGCTCCGGGGCGATCGCCCTCGCGCTCGCCCAGGAGGTGCCGCGCTCGCGCGTGCACGCCGTCGAGCTGTCCGAGGACGCGCTCGCGTGGACCCGGAAGAACGTCGAGGGTTCCCGCGTCACGCTGCACGAGGGCGACGCGCTCACCTCGCTGCCGGAGCTCGACGGCCAGGTCGACCTGGTCGTCTCCAACCCGCCGTACATCCCGCTCACCGAGTGGGAGTACGTGGCGCCCGAGGCCCGCGACCACGACCCGGAGATGGCGCTCTTCTCCGGCGAGGACGGCCTCGACTTCATCCGCGGCCTGGAGCGCACGGCACACCGGTTGCTTCGGCCCGGGGGACTCGTCGTCGTCGAGCACGCCGACACGCAGGGCGGCCAGGTGCCGTGGATCTTCAACGAGGAGGCCGGCTGGGTCGACGCCGCCGACCACCCCGACCTGAACAACCGGCCGCGCTTCGCGACCGCCCGCAAGGCAATGCCATGACCAAGCACGACGTGTACGAGGAGGCCCGGAACTGATGGCACGGCGATACGACTGCAACGAGTCGACCGACCGCGTGACCGGTCTGCGCGAGGCCGCGTCCGCCGTCCGCCGGGGCGAGCTGGTCGTGCTGCCCACCGACACCGTGTACGGGATCGGGGCGGACGCCTTCAGCAGCGAGGCCGTCGGCGACCTGCTCGCCGCCAAGGGCCGCGGCCGCAACATGCCCACGCCCGTGCTCATCGGCTCCCCGAACACCCTCCACGGCCTGGTCACCGACTTCTCCGAGCAGGCCTGGGAGCTCGTCGACGCCTTCTGGCCCGGCGCGCTCACCCTCGTCGCCAAGCACCAGCCGTCCCTCCAGTGGGACCTCGGCGACAGCCGGGGCACCGTCGCCATCCGGATGCCGCTGCACCCGGTCGCGATCGAACTGCTCACCGAGGTCGGCCCGATGGCCGTCTCCTCGGCCAACCTCATCGGCCACCCCGCGCCGGAGGACTGCGACGCGGCGCAGGGCATGCTCGGCGACTCCGTCTCCGTCTACCTCGACGGCGGCCCGACCCCCGGCATCGTCCCCTCGTCCATCGTCGACGTCACGGGCAAGGTGCCGGTGCTGCTGCGCGAGGGCGCGCTCTCCCCGGAGGAGCTCCGGAAGGTCGTACCCGACCTCGAGGTGGCCAGTTGACCGCCCCTGAGGGGCGTGGCATAGCGGGGCACGAAGAAAGCGACACCTTCCGCATCCTCCACGTCAGCACCGGCAACGTCTGCCGCTCGCCGATCACCGAGCGGCTGACCCGCCATGCCCTGAGCGTCCGCCTCGGCGACCCCCTCGGCGGCGGCCTGATCGTGGAGAGCGCGGGCACCTGGGGCCACGAGGGCGCCCCGATGGAGACCAACGCGGAACTGGTCCTCGCCGACTTCGGCGCGGACTACAGCGGCTTCGTGGGCCGCGAGCTCCTCGACGAGCACGTCATCCGCGCCGACCTCGTCCTGACCGCGACCCGCGACCACCGGGCGCAGGTCATCTCGATGGGCCACTCGGCGGGCCTGCGCACCTTCACCCTGAAGGAGTTCACCCGCCTGGTCCGCGCGATCGACCCGGCGACCCTGCCGGACCCGCGCGACGAGGGCATGGTGGAACGCGCCCGGGCCCTGGTCCGCGCGGCAGCGGCTCTACGCGGGTGGCTCCTGGCCCCCTCGGTGGACGCCGACGAGGTCAACGACCCGTACGGAGCCCCGATCACCTTCTTCCGCTCGATCGGCGACGAGATCAACCAGGCCCTCGACCCCGTGGTGACGGCTTTGACGGGCGTCTCGGCGCGCCGCTGACCGCGCGGGCCCCGGCCATATCCGGCGGTCGGAGGCCGCCGCAGCGTCCCGAAGCCCGGGAGGCCCCCTCGGGGCCGAGCGGTGCGAGGGGCGCGTCGGGAAGAGGGGCTCAACCAGGCACTGGATCCCGTGGTCACGGCCCTGACGGGCGTCTCGGCGCGCCGCTGAGGGGGTGCGTCGGGGACGGGGCGCTCAACAGGCGGGGTGGGGTGCGGCTGCCTACATTGGTGCTGACATCCCTCCACGTCCGGAGTCAGCCATGTCCGTCACCGCGCCCCCCGATGAGGAACTCGACGTCCTGCGCCGGCAGGACCCCGAGATCGCCGACGTGCTGCTCGGCGAGGCGCGGAGGCAGGCCGACAGTCTGCAGTTGATCGCGGCCGAGAACTTCACCTCGCGCGCCGTTCTCGCCGCCCTCGGTTCCCCCCTCGCCAACAAGTACGCCGAGGGGTATCCGGGCGCCCGGCACCACGGCGGCTGCGAGTACGCCGACGCCGCCGAGCGGATCGCCGTCCAGCGGGCCACCGCGCTCTTCGGAGCCGACCACGCGAACGTACAGGCACACTCCGGCTCCTCGGCCGTCCTGGCGGCGTACGCGGCCCTTCTCAGGCCCGGTGACACGGTTCTGGCCATGGGCCTGAACCACGGAGGGCACCTCACGCACGGTTCGCCCGCCAATTTCTCCGGCCGGTGGTTCGACTTCGTGCCCTACGGCGTCGACGCCGACACCGGGCTCGTCGACTACGAGCAGGTCGCCGCGCTCGCCCGCCACCACCGCCCCAAGGCGATCGTCTGCGGGTCGATCTCGTACCCCCGCCACCTCGACTACGAGATCTTCCGCGAGATCGCCGACGAGGTCGGGGCGTATCTGATCGCCGACGCCGCCCATCCCATCGGGCTCGTCGCCGGGGGAGCGGCCCCCAGCCCCGTTCCGTATGCCGACGTGGTCTGCGCGACGACGCACAAGGTGCTGCGCGGGCCGCGCGGCGGAATGGTGCTGTGCGGCGAGGAGCTCGCGGAGCGGATCGACCGGGCGGTGTTCCCGTTCACCCAGGGCGGCGCCCAGATGCACACGATCGCGGCGAAGGCGGTGGCCTTCGGCGAGGCGTCCACCCCGGCGTTCACCGAGTACGCCCATCAGGTGGTCGAGCACGCGCAGGTCCTCGCGTCCGCGCTCGCCGCCGAGGGCTTCGCGCTGACCACCGGCGGGACGGACACGCACCTCATCACCGCCGACCCGGCGCCCCTCGGCGTCGACGGCCGCACCGCCCGCGCCCGGCTCGCCGCCGCCGGCATGGTGCTCGACACCTGCGCCCTGCCCTACGGGGAGGGCCGCGGGATCCGGCTCGGCACCGCCGCCGTCACCACGCAGGGGATGGGCGCCCCGGAGATGGCGAGAATTGCCGCACTGTTCACCGTCGCGTTGCGCGATGACGCCGGGGAAACGGCCCGGGTACGCGCGGAAGTACGGGAGCTGACCTCCCGATTTCCCCCGTATGGGCCCTGACGGGAGCCCGAGCGCAACCGTTCCGGGGGCACGGGTGTCTCCAAGCACATGGACGGCACGGCTAGGGTGTGGGGCTGAGATGGCCAGCGATTCCTGTGGGGCAGCCCGTGCGTGATTACCTGCTGACGCTCTGTGTCACGGCCGCGGTGACCTATCTGCTCACCGGTCCGGTGCGGAAGTTCGCCATCGCGACCGGGGCGATGCCGGAGATCCGCGCCCGCGACGTACACCGAGAACCGACTCCGCGGCTCGGTGGCATCGCCATGTTCTTCGGGCTGTGCGCGGGACTCCTCGTCGCCGACCACCTGCAGAACCTGAACAGCGTCTTCGAGCAGTCCAACGAGCCCCGCGCGCTGCTCTCCGGCGCCGCGCTGATCTGGCTGATCGGCGTCCTCGACGACAAGTTCGAGCTGGACGCGCTCATCAAGCTGGGCGCGCAGATGATCTCGGCGGGCGTGATGGTCGCGCAGGGTCTGACGATCCTGTGGCTGCCGATCCCCGGCGTCGGCACGGTCGCCCTCACGCCCTGGCAGGGCACGCTCCTGACGGTCGCCCTGGTGGTCCTCACCATCAACGCCGTGAACTTCGTCGACGGCCTCGACGGCCTCGCCGCCGGCATGGTCTGCATCGCCGCCGCGGCCTTCTTCCTGTACGCGTACCGCCTCTGGTACGGCTACACGATCGAGGCGGCCGCCCCCGCGACCCTCTTCGCCGCGATCCTCATGGGCATGTGCCTGGGCTTCCTGCCGCACAACATGCACCCGGCGCGGATCTTCATGGGCGACTCCGGCTCGATGCTGATCGGCCTGATCCTGGCGGCCTCCGCCATCTCGATCACGGGCCAGGTCGACCCCGACGTGCTGCGGCTCTTCGAGGGCTCGACCCGTGAGGCCACCCACGCCGCCCTGCCGGTCTTCATCCCGCTCGTGCTGCCGCTGACGATCATCGCGATCCCGATGGCCGACCTGGTCCTCGCGATCGTGCGCCGTACGTGGAAGGGCCAGTCGCCGTTCGCGGCCGACCGCGGGCACCTGCACCACCGGCTCCTGGAGATCGGCCACTCGCACAGCCGCGCGGTGCTGATCATGTACTTCTGGTCGGCGCTCATCGCCTTCGGCACGCTGGCCTACTCGGTCCACTCGACCTCGATGTGGATCGTCCTCGGGGTCGTCGCGCTGAGCGCGATCGGCCTGGTGCTGCTCCTGCTGCCGCGCTTCACGCCGCGCGCTCCGCGCTGGGCCCAGTCCGTCGTGCCGCCCCGCTACCGCCGCCGCAAGCCGGCCGCGGTGCCGGTCGAGGCCGCTGTGTCGGAAGAGACGGCCGAGGCCGTCGAGGAGGAGCGGGAGCCCGTGCCCGCCGGGGTCAACGGGGCGACCGCCATCGGTCACCGTTCGCGCTTCTCCGACAGGAGTAAGGCCGGGGCGCGCGGTTGACGAAAGCCCCATCCGGGGCCAATAGCAGACAAGGCACCCCGCTGTCGCGCACACACGCGCGGGGTAACTCTCATGTGTGACTGTTGGCACACCGTATGGGTAAAGACCTATTCAAATAGTTTGTGATACGGTTCACGAGACCCGGCGACAGTGCCGAAAGACCGTAGTGCGACGGTCTGTTGGCCCCGAGACCCACCTCGGACCGGGCTTACGCTCGTCCATGACGACACCATCGCCCCCTCCAAGAGCAAGCGGAGACACCGCCATGCCGTCGAACGACGCACGCATCCTTCTGCACACCGCCGTACCCACCGCTGCCGTCGGCGTCATCGCCACGGTCGTCAGCGGGGTGGTCGCCGGTGGCAAGGGTGCGATCGGTGCCGTCGTCGGCACCCTGGTGGTCATCCTCTTCATGGGGATCGGGATGCTGGTTCTCCAGCGGACGGCGAAGTCGCTTCCGCACCTCTTCCAGGCCATGGGGCTGATGCTCTACACGGCCCAGCTGCTGGTGCTCTTCATCTTCCTGGCCTTGCTGAAGGACACGACGCTGTTCGACTTCAAGGCCTTCGCCTTCACGCTGCTCGCGACGACCGTGGTGTGGGTCGCCGCACAGGCCCGGGCCTACATGAAGGCCAAGATCGCGTACATCGACCCCGGAAACACGGGGTCCAAGTCGTGAAAGGTAGGGCCGGGATAAAGCCGAGTTCGGCTTCCTGCTATCGTCCGGTGCCAACTGCGGCACTGCGGACGCGGGCATCCGAAACGGCGCCTGTCCCAGCGAGAGGCTCGATGCCGAACCGCCGCCCCCTTATCCGTAAGACCAGTCCAGTGCCGACCCGCGGCTGCGCGCCGCGCCGACACAACGAGGTTGCCGTACCTATGCGCCACGCTGAAGGAGCCCGCGGTGAGTGCTGACCAGACGCTTGCCTTCGACCCGGATTGCCACATCTTCTCTGGATGTGGCTTCCCGGCGCCGGGCCTGCACACGTTCATGTACGAGCCGATCGCCACGTGGGGAAGCTTCGAGCTGACGAAGCCCATGCTGCTCGCGGTCCTGGGCTCGCTCGTGGTCGTCGGGTTCTTCTGGGCCGCCTTCAACAAGCCCAAGCTGATCCCCGGCAAGATGCAGATGGTCGGCGAGGCCGGTTACGACTTCGTGCGCCGCGGCATCGTCTACGAGATCATCGGCAAGAAGGACGGCGAGAAGTACGTCCCCTTCATGGTGTCGCTGTTCTTCTTCGTGTGGATCATGAACCTGTGGTCGATCATTCCGGTCGCCCAGTTCCCGGTCACCTCGCTGATCGCCTTCCCGGCGGCCCTCGCACTGATCGTCTACGTGATGTGGGTGGCGCTGACCTTCAAGAAGCACGGCTTCGCCGGCGGCTGGAAGAACATCCTCGGCTACGACAAGTCCCTGGGTGCGATCCTCCCGCTCATCATGCTCCTCGAGTTCTTCTCGAACCTGATCATCCGGCCCTTCACGCACGCGGTCCGACTGTTCGCGAACATGTTCGCCGGTCACCTGCTCATCGTGATGTTCTCGCTGGCCACCTGGTACCTCATGAACGGCCTGGGCTTCGTCTACGCCGGCGCCTCGTTCGTGATGGTCCTGATCATGACTGCCTTCGAGCTCTTCATCCAGGCCGTCCAGGCGTACGTCTTCGTCCTCCTGGCCTGCAGCTACGTCCAGGGCGCGCTCTCCGAGCACCACTGAGCCGGCCCGGCCAGCCAAAGCACCACACCCCCAACCAACAGTCGTCCGGTGGCCAACCCCCACCGGGTCCTTGAAAGAGAAGGAAGAACCGGCATGTCCGCTCTCGAGACTCTCGCCGCCGTCAACGGAAACGTCGCCTCCATCGGCTACGGCCTCGCGGCCATCGGCCCCGGCGTCGGCGTCGGCATCATCTTCGGTAACGGCACCCAGGCCCTCGCCCGTCAGCCTGAGGCGGCCGGCCTGATCCGCACCAACCAGATCATGGGTTTCGCCTTCTGTGAGGCGCTCGCCCTCATCGGCATCGTCATGGGCTTCGTCTACAAGTAAGCCGGACCGACTGCCCGATTCTTTTTACGGAAGGCACTGATGTGAACGCTCTGCTTCTTGCGGAAGCGGCGGAGGAGCAGCCCCCGCTCATCCCGCATCTCGACGAGCTCGTCATCGGCCTGATCGCCTTCGTCATCGTCTTCGGCTTCCTCGCCAAGAAGCTCCTCCCGAACATCAACAAGGTTCTGGTCGAGCGCCGCGAGGCCATCGAGGGTGGCATCGAGAAGGCCGAATCGGCCCAGATCGAGGCTCAGAGTGTGCTGGAGCAGTACAAGGCCCAGCTCGCCGAGGCCCGCCACGAGGCCGCGCGTCTTCGCCAGGAGGCGACGGAGCAGGGCACCGCGATCATCCAGGAGATGAAGGCGGAAGGCCAGCGCCAGCGCGAGGAGATCATCGCGGCCGGCCACGCGCAGATCGAGGCCGACCGCAAGGCCGCTTCCGCGTCGCTGCGTCAGGACGTCGGCAAGCTCGCCACCGACCTGGCCGGCAAGCTGGTCGGCGAGTCCCTCGAGGACACCGCCCGCCAGAGCCGCACCATCGACCGCTTCCTCGACGAGCTCGAGGAGAAGGCGGAGGCTGTCCGATGAACGGAGCGAGCCGCGAGGCACTGTCCGCCGCCCGTGAGTCCCTCGACGCGCTGACCGACAACACGCCGGTCGACGCGACGAAGCTCGCGGACGAGCTGGCCGCCGTCACCGCGCTGCTCGACCGCGAGGTGTCGCTGCGCCGGGTCCTGACCGACCCCGCGCAGTCGGGTGAGGCCAAGGCCGAGCTCGCGCAGCGACTCCTGCGCGGTCAGGTGGGCGGCGAGACCGTCGACCTGGTCTCGGGCATGGTCCGCTCCCGCTGGTCGCGCTCGCGCGACCTGGTCGACGCGACCGAGGAGCTGGCGAACACCGCCGACCTCACCGCGGCGCAGAAGGCGGGCGCACTCGACGACGTCGAGGACGAGCTGTTCCGGTTCGGCCGGATCGTGTCCTCCAGCAACGAGCTCCGCTCGGCGCTGACGGACAAGGCCGCCACGGCCACCGCCAAGGGCACGCTGCTCCGCAGCCTGCTCGGCGGCAAGGCCCACGCGACCACCGAGCGTCTGGTCGTCCGTCTCGTGACCCAGCCCCGGGGACGTAGCCTGGAAGCGGGACTCGAGTCCCTGTCCAAGCTCGCCGCGGCGCGCCGGGACCGGATGGTCGCCGTCGTCACCTCGGCGGTGCCGCTGTCGGACCGGCAGAAGCAGCGCCTCGGTGCCGTACTGGCGAAGCTGTACGGCCGCGAGATGCACCTGAACCTGGACGTGGACCCCGCGGTCCTCGGCGGGATCACGGTGCGCGTCGGCGACGAGGTCATCGACGGTTCCATCGCGGAGCGCCTCGGCGAGGCGACCCGTCGACTGGCCGGCTGACGGCAGCGACCACAGCAGCACAGCAACACAGCATGACAAGCGGCCCGGTTGGGCCGTGCAGAGATTGCAGAAGATTCCTGGGGGTCGGCCCCCAGACCCCTTAAGAAACTTCGGGCCCAACAAGGAGAGCAGGGAACCCAGATGGCGGAGCTCACGATCCGGCCGGAGGAGATCCGGGACGCGCTGGACACCTTCGTCCAGTCGTACCAGCCGGACGCGGCCTCGCGCGAGGAGGTCGGCACGGTCAGCCTGGCCGGTGACGGCATCGCGAAGGTCGAGGGTCTTCCCTCGGCCATGGCGAACGAGCTGCTGAAGTTCGAGGACGGGACCCTCGGTCTCGCGCTGAACCTCGAAGAGCGCGAGATCGGTGCAATCGTCCTCGGCGAGTTCAGCGGCATCGAGGAGGGTCAGTCGGTGCAGCGCACCGGCGAGGTCCTCTCCGTCGGTGTCGGTGAGGGCTACCTGGGTCGCGTCGTCGACCCGCTCGGTAACCCGATCGACGGTCTCGGCGAGATCGCGACCGAGGGCCGCCGTGCCCTCGAGCTGCAGGCCCCGGGCGTTATGGCCCGTAAGTCGGTGCACGAGCCGATGGAGACCGGCTACAAGGCCGTCGACGCCATGACGCCGGTCGGCCGTGGTCAGCGTCAGCTGATCATCGGTGACCGTCAGACCGGCAAGACCGCTCTGTGCGTCGACACGATCATCAACCAGCGCGACAACTGGCGCTCGGGCGACGTGAACAAGCAGGTCCGCTGCATCTACGTCGCCGTCGGCCAGAAGGGCTCGACCATCGCGTCGGTCCGTGCCGCCCTGGAAGAGGCCGGCGCGCTCGAGTACACGACGATCGTCGCCGCCCCGGCGTCCGACCCGGCCGGCTTCAAGTACCTGGCGCCGTACACCGGTTCCGCCATCGGTCAGCACTGGATGTACCAGGGCAAGCACGTCCTGATCGTCTTCGACGACCTGTCGAAGCAGGCCGACGCCTACCGCGCCGTGTCGCTGCTGCTGCGCCGCCCGCCGGGCCGTGAGGCCTACCCGGGTGACGTCTTCTACCTGCACTCCCGTCTCCTCGAGCGCTGCGCGAAGCTCTCGGACGAGCTCGGCGCGGGTTCGATGACCGGTCTGCCGATCGTCGAGACGAAGGCCAACGACGTCTCCGCGTTCATCCCGACCAACGTCATCTCCATCACCGACGGCCAGTGCTTCCTGGAGTCCGACCTGTTCAACGCCGGCCAGCGTCCGGCCCTGAACGTCGGTATCTCGGTCTCCCGAGTCGGTGGCTCCGCCCAGCACCCGGCCATGAAGCAGATCGCCGGCCGCCTCCGCGTGGACCTGGCCCAGTTCCGTGAGCTGGAGGCCTTCGCGGCCTTCGGTTCCGACCTGGACTCGGCCTCGAAGGCGCAGCTGGAGCGTGGTCAGCGCATGGTCGAGCTGCTCAAGCAGGCTCAGTACCAGCCGATGCCCACCGAGAACCAGGTCGTCTCCGTCTGGGCCGGCACCACCGGCAAGATGGACGACGTCCCGGTCGCCGACATCCGTCGCTTCGAGGCCGAGCTCCTGGCGTACCTGCGCCAGAACCACTCCGGTCTCATGACCTCCATCCGTGAGGGCAAGAAGATGTCGGACGACACCCTGACGGCCGTCGCCGACGCCATCGCGGAGTTCAAGCAGCAGTTCGAGACGTCTGACGGCAAGCTGCTCGGCGCGGACGCCCCCGCCGTCAACGTCTCGAAGTGACGACGGAAGGGACCTGACTCATGGGAGCGCAGCTCCGGGTCTACAAGCGTCGCATCAAATCCGTCACCGCGACGAAGAAGATCACCAAGGCGATGGAGATGATCGCCGCCTCGCGTGTCGTCAAGGCGCAGCGCAAGGTGCAGGCGTCGACTCCGTACGCGACCGAGCTCACGCGCGCGGTCACGGCGGTGGCCACGGGTGCGAACGACAAGCACCCGCTGACCACCGAGGCGGAGAACCCGAGCCGTGCCGCGGTCCTGCTCCTCTCGAGCGACCGCGGTCTGGCCGGTGCCTTCAACTCCAACGCCATCAAGGCGGCGGAGAAGCTCATCGCGAAGCTGGAGGGCGAGGGCCGCACGGTCGACATCTACGTCGTCGGCCGCCGTGGTGTCTCGCACTTCAACTTCCGTGAGC